>CABJFQ010000001.1 GCA_902364975.1 Coriobacteriaceae bacterium
CTCAATGTGTTCGGCTGAGATCGGAAATCAACCCGCGTGTCACAGCGGAGCTGATTCAGTTGAGATTGCCTGAACATTCCGCCCCTCTTTACGCCCTCGGGTATACTCAAAAGCTACTGATTCGATTTGATGCCCAGCAACAGCAGAGGGGATAGTATATGTGCGGTTTTGTCGGTTTTGTCGGTGGGACGGATAACCAATCCGAGGTGCTCACCAAGATGATGGACCGCATCGTCCATCGCGGTCCCGACATGGGCGGTCAGTTTATCGACGGCCGCGTTGCCCTCGGCTTCCGCCGCCTGTCGATCCTCGACCTGACCGAGGCTGGCGCTCAGCCCATGGCCAATGAGGACGGCAGCGTCGTCATTGTCTTCAACGGCGAGATCTACAACTTCCAAGAACTCCGTTCCGAGCTCGAGGCCAAGGGCTACAAGTTCCACTGCGGCGCCGACACCGAGAGCCTCCTGCACGGCTACGAGGAGTGGGGCGAGGCCGTCCTCGATCGTTTGCGCGGTATGTACGCCTTCGTCATCTGGGACAAAAAGAAGAACAAGCTTTTTGGCGCCCGCGACATCTTTGGCATCAAGCCGCTTTACTACTATCCCATGGCCGATGCGGGCGACGGCGCTCCGGGCGTGCTCTTTGGTTCCGAGATCAAGAGCTTCCTGGACTACCCGCACTTCCACAAGGCGGTCAACAAAAAGGCCCTGCGTCCGTATATGACGCTGCAGTATTCGGCAACCGAGGAGACGTTCTTCGAGGGTGTCTACAAGCTGCCGCCGGCGCACTACTTTACCGTCGATATCCCGACCGGCAAGATGAACATCGAGCGCTACTGGGATTGCGATTACTCTGCCGTCGAGAAGCCGTTCGAAGAGTATGTTGATGAGCTGGACGAGGTCGTGCACGAGAGCGTCGAGGCCCATCGCATCGCCGACGTTAAGGTCGCATCGTTCCTCTCCGGTGGCGTCGACTCCAGCTACATCGCTGCCTGCCTCATGCCCGACAAGACTTTCTCGGTGGGCTTTGACTACAAGAACTTCAATGAGACCAACTACGCCAAAGAGCTTTCTGACAAGCTCGGCGTCGAGAACGTTCGCAAGATGATTACCGCCGACGAGTTCTTCGGCGCGCTCGAGGACATCCAGTATCACATGGACGAGCCGCAGTCCAACCTGTCGTCCGTGCCGCTGTGGTTCCTGGCCGAGATGGCGCGCAAAGACGTCACCGTCGTGCTTTCGGGCGAGGGCGCCGACGAGCTGTTTGGCGGCTATGCCTACTACGAGGACACGGTTCCGGTTCGCAAGTACAAAAAGATGGTGCCGCTGCCCATCCGTCGCGCGCTCGGAAACCTGGCGTTGCACATGCCGTACTTCAAGGGCCACAACTTCTTGGTCAAGGGTGCCGAGATTCCCGAGAAGTCGTTCCTGGGACAGGCTCTGGTGTGGCCGGAGCGCGAGGTCGATAGCGTGCTCAAGCCCGAGTACAACGCCGGCGACGGCGCCTTCGAACTCGCCGCTCCTATCTATGCGCGTGTGAAGGGCCAGCCCGAGCTGGTCAAGAAGCAGTACCTGGACATGAACATGTGGCTTCCGGGCGATATTCTGCTTAAGGCCGACAAGATGTGCATGGCGCACTCCCTGGAGCTGCGCGTGCCCTTCCTGGATCGCAAAGTCATGGAGTTCGCCGAGCACATTCCCGATCGCTACCGCATCAACGAGAACGGCAACAAACAGGTACTCCGCCACGCTGCCAACAAGTCGCTGCCCGATGAGTGGGCCACCCGTCCCAAGGTGGGCTTCCCGGTGCCGATTGTCTACTGGCTGCGCGAGCAAAAGTGGTACGACTATGTCAAGGAGTACTTCACCGCGCCGTGGGCAAGCGAGTTCTTCGATACCGACGAGCTCATGCACCTGCTCGATCTGCACTTTGCGGGCAAGGGCGATTTCCAGCGCAAGATCTATACGCCGCTCGTGTTCCTGGTGTGGTACAAGCGCTTCTTTATCGACGAGGACCAGCCCGCTGTTCAGGCTGCCTAGCCTCGGCTTACGAACGCCTGCGCGTAACGGCTCCTCCGGGAGCCGTTTTTGCGTGGGTGCGTTTCAGTTACTATAAAACCGTCCCTGCCAAATGGCTGAGAAAGGTGAAAGATGCACCATTCGGATTCCGCGACCGTGACCACGGTCGATACGCTTGCCAAGCTTCTCGATGTGTGCGGCGAGCTGCGCGCATCAGAGCAGGTTGACGAGCGTGCCGTGACCGGCTGCTCGTTTGATTCGCGCGCGGTCTCGGCAGGTGACGTATTCTTTTGCAAAGGTGCTGCCTTTAAGCCCGCGTTTTTGAGCATGGCGCTCGATGCGGGCGCCGTCGCATTTGTGTGCGAGGAGTCGCTGGTCGAGTCTCTGGAGCCGCTGGCGAAGGAGAGCGGTGCTGCGATGCTGGTTGTTGATAGTGTTCGCACGGCCATGGCCCTGTTGCCGCCGGAGGTCTACGACCGTCCCGACCACGACGTCAAGATCGTGGGCATCACCGGTACCAAGGGAAAGACCACGGCCGCTTTTATGCTCCAGTCCATCATCAAAGCGGCGGGCGAGTCCTGCGGCATGATCGGCTCAGTGAACACCGACGATGGTATCGAGTGCTACGAGAGCACCAATACTACGCCCGAGGCCCCCGAGGTCTGGCGCCATATCGCCAACTGCCGCACGTCCGGTCGCCAGTCCATGGTCATGGAGGTATCGAGCCAGGCGCTCAAGTACCAACGCGTCGAGAATCTGCCGTTTGACGTGGCGTGCTTCCTCAACATCGGCCGCGACCACATCTCGCCGATCGAACACCCCACGTTTGAGGATTATTTTGAGAGCAAACTCAGGATCTTTGACCAGGCAAAGACCGCCGTGGTGAATCTGGGCACCGAAGAGGTCGACCGTGTGCTGGAGGCAGCGTCGACGGCCGAGCGCTTGGTGACCGTTGGCGTCGAGCATCCCGAGGCAAGCCTGTGGGCGGGCGACGTACGCATGGTCGGCTTTAGCATCGAGTTCAACTTGCATGGCCTGTGTGCCGGTGAGTCCGAGGCGGGGGAGAAGGTCCTGCTGGGCATTGCGGGAGACTTTAACGTGGAGAACGCGCTGGTCGCTATCGCCGCTGCGCGCGAGATCGGCATCGGTATCGATGCCATCAAGAAGGGCCTCTCCAAGCTGCGTGTGCCGGGCCGCATGGAGGTCGTGGAGTCGAAGGACGGCCGCGTGATCTGCGTCGTCGACTATGCACACAACCAGCTTTCGTTCCGCTCGCTTTTCTCGTCGGTGAAGCGCGCGTTTCCCGTCAGCCCGGTCATCGCAGTGTTTGGCGCTGCCGGCGGCAAGGCGCAGGAGCGCCGCGAGCAGCTTCCACGCGAGGCCGCACCGTATTCCGACCTAATGATCTTTGCCAATGAGGACCCGGCTCACGAGGACCCGATGAAGGTCTGTCGCGAGCTTGCCGAGCATGTTCCCGACGATACGCCGAACAAGATCATCCTCGATCGCGAAGCCGCTGTGCATGCGGCGTTCAAGGCGGCGCGCGAGGAGTACGTCAACCCCGATGCCCCCACCATTGTCTTGCTGCTGGCAAAGGGTGACGAGGAGCTCATGCACGTGGGCGACGAGTTCGTGCCCATCGAGAGCGACCTTTCGTTGGCCAATCGCCTGATCGATGTTACCCAGTTTGACTAATGAACCATGATGGCGGCGGCGCCCTGAGTGCGTTGTCGCCATAAGCGTGTTCCCTCAATCAAAACATGCCGTCCAAGTCCAAACCCTTCTACGTAAACGGAGTAACCATGTCCCACAACACCCTGCCGACCGTTGCCGAGCTTTCGGGCGAGATGCGCGAGCGCTTGGCTAAGGTCAAGTACGTCTTTACCGACCTGGATGCCACGATGCTCGCGCCCGGCTCGTGTGTGCTGCGCGACAACGACGGCAACCCCTCGACCAAACTCGTCGAGGCCGTCGTGGCGCTCGCTCGCGCTGGTATTCAGGTGGTTCCCACCTCGGGCCGCAACCGTACCATGATCCACGAGGACGCGCGCGTGCTCGGCCTCAACTCCTACATTGGTGAGATGGGCGGCCTGGTCATGTACGACCTCAAAGCCAACGATTGGGAGTATCTGACCGGTGACATGCCTTACGACCCCGCCTGCGGCCTTACTCCGCACCAGGTGATCGAACAGACCGGCGTGTGCGAGAAGATCCTTGCCCGCTGGCCGCACAAGATCGAGTACCACAACGACATGTCGACCGGCTACAAATACCGTGAGGTCACCGTCGGTATGCGCGGCGATGTGCCCGACAATGAGGTTCAGGCCATCCTGGACGAGGCCGGCTGCGGCCTGGTGTGGGCCTGTAACGGTCACCTGACGCATCTGTCCAAGCCGACGACGCTCGAGCTCGATCGCGTCGAGGACGGTCGCGCATTCAACATCAACCCCGCGGGCCTCAACAAAGGCGTCGCCATTGCGCGCTTCTGCGAGCACCTGGGGATCGAGCGCGAGGAGACGCTCGCGCTCGGCGATTCCGAGTCCGACTTCTACATGGCCGATCACGTGGGCACGTTCTGCCTGGTCGAGAATGGCCTGACGAGCGCCGGCGCGCCCGAGTTCCTGGCTGCTTGCGAGAACGCTTTCGTTACGCGTGGCAAAATTGTCGACGGTTGGGCGGCGACGGCAGAGCTGCTGGTCGCGGCGCGTTCGTAGCGCGCCGCCGCACTTGGACATGTCTTTTCGAGAGAGACTGGTGAGGTAATGTCCGATATCGAGAATCCGGCAGGCGACACGCGCCCGATTGGCGTGTTCGATTCTGGTTTGGGCGGTCTGACGGTTGCGCGCGCGATTGCGACGGCGCTGCCGCACGAGTCCGTCTACTACTTTGGCGACACCAAGCGCTGCCCCTACGGCACCCGCACCGAGGATGAAGTGCGCTCGTTTGCGTTGCAGGCGGGTCGTTGGCTTTCGAAGCACGACGTCAAGATTATGGTCATCGCCTGCAACACGGCGACCGCTGCGGCCTTGCGTCTGGCCCAGCAGGTGCTCGACGTTCCCGTGATCGGCGTGATCGCGCCGGGTGCCCGTGCGGCAATCAACAGCACGCGTACGCGTCGCGTGGGCGTGCTCGCCACCAACCTCACCATTCGCTCGGGCGCCTACACGCGCGCCATTCAGGATCTAGATGCCGGCGTCGATGTATACGGCTGTCCTGCCTCGAGCTTTGTCGAGGTTGTCGAACACGAGCTCGCCTCGGGCGCGCATCTGCAAGAGCAGTGGCTTGAGAACGAGGACATCTTCGATACGCCTGCCGTGCGTGCGCTGGTGGGTGCCACGGTTGAGCCGCTGCGCGACCACGGTATCGATACCGTGGTGCTCGGCTGTACGCATTTTCCGCTGTTGGTGGGACCTATCCGGCATGCGCTGGGGCCTGGGGTGCGCGTCGTGAGTTCCGCCGAGGAGACCACGCGCGAGCTGACCGATATCCTCACGCGCCGCGAGCAGCTGGCGGGCGACGCCGCCGAGCCGCAGCATCGTTTTGCCACGACGGCCGATAACATTGCCGAGTTTGCGGTGGCGGGCAGCTTTATCTTTGGCCAGCCGCTCAAGAGCATTGAGCATATCGATATCGACGAACTGAAATAGATATAAGGTCACCGACCAAAGGCCCACCTTCACCTTTTGCCGAAAGGATATTTCTATGGAGTATATGCAGGTCAACCGCGCCAACGGCCGCGCCGCCAACGAGTTGCGCCCCGTTAAGCTCACCCGTGGCGTCATGAAGCACGCCCACGGCTCGTGTTTGGCCGAGTTCGGCGACACGCGCGTGCTGTGCGCCGCCACTATCGAGGAGGGCGTGCCGGGCTGGCGAAAGGGAGCTAAGGCCGGCTGGGTGACCGCGGAATACGCCATGCTGCCGGCGTCGACCGGCAAGCGCTGCAAGCGCGAGCACGCCAACCGCAAGGGTCGCTCCATGGAGATCGAGCGCCTCATTGGTCGCAGCCTGCGTACCGTCGTCAACATGAAGGCGCTCGGCGAGTACACCGTCACCGTCGACTGCGACGTGATCCAGGCCGATGGCGGTACGCGTACGACGAGCATTACCGGCGCCTGGGTGGCGCTGCACGACGCCCTTGCCATGTGGGTCGAGGCAGGCAAGATCGAGCGCATCCCGCTTACCGGCCAGGTTGCCGCGATTTCTATGGGTGTCGTCGACGGCAGCACCCTGCTCGACCTCGATTATTCCGAGGACAGCCATGCCGAGGTCGACATGAACCTCGTCGCCACCGATACCGGTGAGATGATCGAGCTCCAGGGTACCGGCGAGCAGGCGCCCTTTGACCGTAAGCGCCTCAACGCCTTGCTCGACCTGGGCGACAAGGGTATCGCCGAGCTCATCGAGCTCCAGTGCCAAGCCCTCGCCTAACCTGCCAAAAAGGGACAGGTTTATTTTGGTAGGTTTTATCTGCGGAGACGTCTAGACACAAGACTGCCGTTGATTGAGAGGGGAGAGGCAGAGGCCCTCGTCGCCCTCGGCGCGGCATTGCTATAGAGACAAGGAGACCACTCATGGCACTTGAGAAGATCGACATCGACACCCTCGACCCCGCGGCGACCATCGTCGTGGCAACCGGAAACGCTCATAAGCTCACCGAGATCGAGGCCATTTTGGGCAAGGTTATGCCCGAGGTTCGCTTTGTGGCGCTCGGCCAGCTGGGCGATTTTGAGGACCCCGAGGAAAACGGCACGACGTTTTTGGAGAACGCCATCATCAAGGCGCAGGCTGCGGTTGAGGAGACGGGCCTTATGGCCATTGCCGACGATTCGGGCTTGGTCGTTGATGCCCTGGACGGCGAGCCTGGCGTGTATAGCGCGCGCTATGCGGGCGTGCACGGAGACGATGCCGCCAACAATGCCAAGCTGCTCGTTAACCTGGAAGGTGTGGCCGACGAGGACCGCACTGCGCGCTTTATGAGCGTCGTTGCGCTTATCGACACGGACGGTTTGGTCACCTATGGTGAGGGCGCCTGCGAGGGCGTTATCGCACACGAGGGCCGCGGCGATCACGGCTTTGGCTACGACCCGCTGTTCCTGCCGGTCGATACGCCGGGCAAGACTATGGCCGAGCTCACAGCGGACGAGAAGAACGCCATCAGCCATCGTTTCCATGCACTCGAGCACCTGTCCGCCAAACTCACGGGCGAGGAGTAGGCCGTGCGCGCGGTGGTGCAGCGCGTGCTCAACGCCGGCGTGACGGTCGACGGCGAGTGCGTGGGCCGCATTGGGCGCGGCTATCTGGTATTGCTGGGTGTGGGCCATGGCGATACGCGTGCCGAGGCCGATAAACTATGGGGCAAGCTCCGTGGGCTGCGTATCAACGAGGACGAGAACGGCAAGACTAACTTGGCGCTTGCCGATGTCGACGGCGAGGTGCTCGTGGTGTCGCAGTTTACGCTGTTTGCCGATTGCCGCCACGGCCGTCGTCCGTCGTTTACGGATGCTGGCGCGCCCGATGTCGCCAACGAGCTTTATGAGTACTTTCTGACGCTCGTCGCCCAGGACGTCGACCACGTGGCGCACGGCATCTTTGGCGCCGACATGAAAGTCGACCTGGTCAACGACGGCCCGTTCACCATTGTCCTCGATACCGACAATCTGTAAGTAGCCTAATTAGCTGATTTATTTGGGTTGATTTCCGATCTCAGCCGAACACATTGAGCAAATAGGCCGTTCCCGCACCTAGCCGAACGCCCCCGCGGCCCCTCCCGGGGCCCGGGGGCGCCGTTTTCCCAGTTGAAGGAACGGTGGAGATGTGTTTCGATGGGTCCGGTGGCCATGCTCCGCCCGCCGCCCGGCGCCTCTTCCCAGACTCAGCCGAACGGTCGGTTCCGTCTATTCCGTTTTTCCCTTTCAGGCTAGGCCAGCGGGGCATCGCCCCTTTCCTCGCGCGCCCGCTCGATGAGCCGCGGCGTCAGGTCGAGCTCGCCGACGGGCACGTCCTCCACGCCGTACGCATCCAGCAGCGCCGCCGCGTCGCCGCCGAGCATCGCCCGGAAGGCGCGGGCGGGCGTCGCGAAGCCGAGCGCGCCGCGCGGCTCGGAGTTCACGTGCGACATGGCGAGCGACAGGTCCGCCGGGGCCAGCCGGTCGAACCTGAGGCCGCGGCCCTTGGGCAGCAGCTTCCTGATCTCGACGTGGTTGCGCTCGCAGGCGCCCTTCTGGTCGCTGCGCCCGGGGTCGCAGTAGAACAGCCTCGTCTCGCCCGGCCCCTCGCCGATCAGCCCGGCGATCGCGCCCTCGTCGGAGAACTCGGCGCCGTTGTCGGTGAGCACGGCGCGGAACACGCGGCGCGTCCCGTCGGCGCCGAGGACCGCCCGGACGCCCTCCAGGGCGCCCGCGACGCACCCGGCGGTCTTCTCCTCCAGCGGCAGCGCGAGCTGGAGCCTGCTGGGGCGGTGCAGCAGCGTGAGCAGGCAGGCGGAGTCCTCCCGCGCGCCCTCGACGGTGTCCATCTCCCAGGCCGCGGCGCACGCGTCCTCCCCGAGGGCGAGGAACGCGGCATGCGACCTGCGGGCGGAGTGGCGGGTCGCCGCCCGGCCCGCGGCGCGCTTCCTCGGCCTGTAGCCGACCTTGCGCCTGAGCTCCATGCTGGTCATGCCGTCGTAGCCCGCCGAGACCCAGCGGTAGATGGTCGACGGCGACAGGTCCACCGGGCCGCCGTTGCGCGCCGCCATCTGCTCGGGCGACAGCCCCCGGCGCAGGCAGTCCCTTATCGCCTCCAGCCTGGCCGCCGCGGCGGGCTCGTCGGCGTCTATCCCGCGCCTGGACGAGACGAGGACCGAGTCGGCGCACAGCTGCGCGGCCCGGGCCTCGTAGAAGACGTGCGGGCGGCGCTTGCAGCCGATCGCGCGGTACCGCCCGCACCCGTTGCAGCAGCGCGGCCACGCGGCCAGGCGCGGGCAGGCAGCCGACAGGTCGGCGGAGGCGTCCACGCGCTCGCCGCGCCTGGCCTTCGGCGCCGTCACGAACCTGTGCGACGCCACCTCGGCGCTCACCGTCGAGGGCGACCTGCCCAGCTCCCTCGCGATCTCCCTGCACGACGCCCTGCGCTCCAGCATCCTCTGGACCGTGTCCCGCTCGTGCCTCGTGAGCCTTCCGTAGGCCCTCGGGACCGCCCTTGCGGAGCCCCTTTTCTTCTTTCCGGACATGCCGTCCTCCGATCTCCCGGGGCCGGCCGGTCCGGCCCTCAGGGTATCGGATTCCCATATTCATCCGTACATGTGCGGATGAATATGGGAGGTGTTCGGATAAAGTCGATAATCAAGGTTTTGAAAATTAACGATGCGGAGTAACCGATTGTCAATGTGACAAAGGGACTGTTCCTTTGCCCCTTCTTACAGCTGCCAGGCAGCCGCTTCCTTTTGCAGCGCAACCATGCGGGCGAATTCTCCACCTGCCGCCTTGAGCTGCGCCGGAGTGCCCTGCTCGGCAACCACACCATCCTTGAGTACAACGATCTTATCGGCATTTTCTACCGTGCGCATACGGTGGGCGATCACGATAACTGTCTTTCCTGCGAGCAGGCGGGAGAGCGCCTGCTGCACCACGGTCTCGTTCTCCACATCCAAACTCGCCGTCGCCTCGTCCAGCAACACAATCGGCGCATCTTTGAGCAGCGCGCGGGCGATGGAGATGCGCTGGCGCTCGCCGCCGGACAGTTTGGAGCCGTTCTCGCCGATCATGGTGTCGTAGCCCTGCGGCATGCGGCTCACAAACTCGTCGCAGTTGGCGGCACGCGCGGCAGCAAGCACTTCCTCATCGGTGGCATCGCGACGACCAAGACGGATGTTTCCCATCACCGTGTCGTCAAAGAGCAGCACGTCTTGGAACACAATGGCGTAGTCGCGCAGCAGCACCTCGGGGTCCACGCTCGCAACATCCACGCCACCCACGGTGACCGTGCCTTCGGTGGCGTCCCAAAAGCGCGCGGCCAGGCGGCTCACCGTAGACTTACCGGAACCCGAAGGACCGACCAGCGCCGTAACTTCGCCTTCCTTGGCGGTAAAGCTCACATCGGTAAGAACTTTCTCGCCGGCGCGGCCGTCCTCGCCCGCACCATAGCCAAATGCCACGTGATCGAACACCACATCGTGGCCCACGGGCTCAAATTTCTCGCTGCCCCGCGCCACAGGCTCTTCCATGATGGAACGCATGCGCTTGGCAGACGACTCGGCGACAAACAGCTCCGACACGAGCATAAGGGCCTGATCAAACGGCGCGTAGATACGGCTCACCATAAGCAGGAAGGCAAACATCACCAAAAAGTCGACCTGCCCGGAGGCGACCATCGTGGCGCCCGTGACCAGCGTGGTGGCTATCCCCAGGCGCAGGATGGCAAAGGCGGAGTTGACCAGAAGCCCGTTGACGAGCTCGCCCTTGGTGGTCTCGCGCTCCTCGACATCGATCACGGCGTTGAGCCCCTCAAGATAATGGGCCTCCTGGTTGGTGGCGCGGATTTCGCGCACGCAGTCGAGCGTCTCCTGGATCGCCTCGGTGACCTTGACCTTCTCGGCGCGCACGCGGTCGAACACCGGGGTCATGGGGCCGCGTGTTAGATACAGCACGGCAAAGGCCACGGGAATGCTCCAAAACGCCGCGATCGCCAGCTGCCAGCAAAAGAACAGCGACGACACGAACACGATGGCACTTGCGATGATGGCGCCCCAGAGTTCTCCCAGCACATGGCTGTAGGCATGCTCCATAGTCTGAACGTCACCCATGATGGTCTCGGTTAAATCGGCCAGATCACGACGACCAAAAAACGACAGCGGCAGTTTGCGCAAGCGCTCGGCGATCTCCATACGCTGCTTGCCGCACTCCTCGTAAAAGATGCAGTAGGTGTAGTAATACTGTTGCCAGTTAGAGGCAAAGAGCAACACGAAAAAGACCAGGAGGCCGCCCACGATCGGCAGGGCATCCGGCAGGTCAGCCCCGCTGGCGAGATGCTCGACAAAGCCGGCCATAACCAGGAATAAAAAGCCCATGCCGGCCATGGTAATAAGATTGGTGAGCGCGGTCCAGAAGACACCGCGTTTTACGCCGGCGATGCCTTTATCGGATAGGAAATACTTCTTTTGGAATGAGGCGAACATTTAGGCCTCGCCTCCTTTCGCGACGGCGGCATCCGCGGTCGAAGCAGTGATTTTCCAGCTCGCGGCCTGTTCGTATTCGGCCCACATCTTGGCATATAGACCCTCTTGGGACAGCAGTTCGGCATGGGTGCCGGCCTCCTGCACGCTACCTTGGTTGAGCACCACGATCTTGTCGGCCCCCACCACGGTAGAAAGCCGGTGCGCGATCATAATGACCGTGCGACCCGCCGCCAGCTTGCTAAAGGCGCGCTGGATGAGCGCCTCGTTCTCGGGGTCGGCAAACGCCGTGGCCTCATCGAGCACCACGATAGGAGCGTCTTTAAGGATCGCGCGGGCGAGTGCCACGCGCTGGACCTCGCCGCCCGAAAGATATGCTCCACCGGCGCCGAGCATGGTGTTGATGCCCTGTGGGAGCTTGGCCACAATGTCGTCGCACTGAGCTGCGGAGAGGGCCGCACGCACTTCGTCGTCAGTGGCCGTAGGCTTGGAGGCGCGCACGTTATCGGCAAGTGTTTGCCGGAACAGCTGGTTGGTCTGGAACACGAAGGCGACCTGGTCCATAAGCTCGTTCGGATCCATATCGCGAACGTCCACACCGCCTACGAGCACTCGACCCGAGGAAACATCCCAAAAACGCGGGATCAGGCTTGCACAGGTTGACTTGCCGCCTCCCGAAGGACCCACAAGCGCGAGGGTACTACCCGCGGAAACGCTAAAACTCGCATGGTTGACGGCAGGCGCCTCGGCGCCCTCGTAGGTAAAGCTCACATCCTCAAATCGCACGTCGCTGCTGGCAGGGTGCTTGGGTTGAGCGGGCACGGAGAGCTGCTTGGAATCCATGACGCTTCGGATGCGAGCCAGCGAATCGGCACTCATCTGAGACGCCTCGCCCACAAACATGAGCTTGGTCATGGCCGTCGGCACCACGGCCGAAAATATCGCGTAAAACGTGAAGTTGGCCATAAAATGCGCGAAGTCCGTCTCGCCCGGCGCCAACAGCAACGCCACGGGCAATAGGAATGCCACAAGACCATTGAGCGCGGTAAGGTTGAGTACCTGCGGACCTCGACAGAACGTGCCCGAATAGTTTTGCGCCATGTCGGCGTATTCGGCGATCGCGTCGTGGAACGCCTTAAAGGAATAGACCGTCTGCTGAAACACCTTGACCACGGGAATGCCGCGTACGTATTCGGTACCGGTCTTGTTCATCTTGACCAGCGCGCCCATGTAGGCCTTCATAAACTCGCCGCCCTTGCCGCCCATCATGGTAGCCATGGCGCCAAGCGAAACGACGACCGAGATAAGGCACGCCGCGCCCAAACGCCAATCGAGGGCGAAAAGCAGCACGAGCAGACCTGCAACCATGGCGGTGGCGCCGGCGATATCGGGTAGCATGTGTGCGAGCAGCGTCTCGGTTGAGGCGGCGCATCCGTCTACGATACGGCGCAGCTCACCGGTGGCATGCGTGTCAAAGTAGCCGAGCGGCAGCTTAAGCAGATGCTCGCTCGTAGCCTTGCGGATATTGGACGCGCAGCGAAACGCGGATAGGTGCGTACACATGAGTCCCACGAAATAAACCACAATGCTCGCCAGGGCAAAGCCCACAGCCCACCAACCATACATCGCGATGTCGGTGGCCTCGCTCCAGTTAGGCGCCACGGCGATAAGGTCTCGCGCAACAAACCAGATACACACGTACGGGCCAAAGCTCAGCAGCTGCGAGAGCGCCGAGAGAGCCATGCCCAAATATGTTAGGAATTTACGGTCGCCGGCATATGCAAGCAGCTCGCCGATGCCGCCGCCTTCCCTTTTTGATCCCTTTGCCATGAGATTCCTTTCTAACGGCTTGAGAGTTAACCGTTAGAAACTTATCATTGGCGTGTTAGCCGAGGCACACAATCGAGCCAGGCGTGGACGTTTCCGCAAAGGAAGGGGACGCTTTTGAAAATGCGGCGGGCAGCAACCGATATAACCGAGCTCTACGCACCGCAATTTGAGCAGTTTGGCCTGCAGCTTTCCGGCAAGGGCGCCGTCTTTACCGGTGAGGTGGCAAACGATCGGGCGCACGGACGCGCATGGATCATGCCCCTTTCCCCCACCTGCATCGTCATGGAGCA
Source organism: Coriobacteriaceae bacterium (assembly GCA_902364975.1). Classification (GTDB taxonomy): domain Bacteria; phylum Actinomycetota; class Coriobacteriia; order Coriobacteriales; family Coriobacteriaceae; genus Collinsella. The sequence goes on from CABJFQ010000001.1 coordinate 13,290, forward strand.
TTTCATTACCCCGATGCACAACATGCACCTAGCCGAATACACGCCCGAACCGTACGCGTGCGTGAGCGAGGTCAGCGCGCCCACGCTCATATGCATGCCCAAGGCTGGCATAACGCCTGCGAACCTTAAGCCACTGCGCGGGCCGTGGCCGAACAGCGCGGTGTGCAGCTTTATCCAAGATAGCTGCGGCGAGGAGCTAAGTCCGCTGTTTGCAGGGCAGCTTTATCACTCGCGCTCGGTGCTCTTTTTGCCTGGATTTTTTGACGAACTGGAGCACCGCTATCCCACCGAGTTCGCGGGAATCTTCGAGGCGTTTGCCGAGCCATGGCACGAGGAGGCGACGTCTGCCATCTGCCACACGCTGCGTCGGATTAACGAGGAACGCGCCCGTACCGTAGGCGGACACGTCTATATGCAAGGCATCGTGGAGACCATGGTCGCGGAGCTCGCCTGTTCGCGCGCGGCCCACAAGCAGGCGCGGCAGGCGGCAGACACACGCGTCAGCATAACCATTGCCGAAGAAGCAACGGCAATGATTGAGCGCGCGCTCGACAAAGGCAGACGTGTGGGTATCAACGAGGTGGCCGAGAGGCTCTACACAAGCCGCTCCAAACTATGCGCCACCTTTAAGGCCCAAACTGGCGAGTCCCTGGGCGCCTACATTCGCAGACGCCGTATAGAGCGAGCACAGGACCTTTTGGCCGATAGCGCGCTCACGATAGCGCAGGTGGCAGAGCGTCTAGGCTACCCTCAGCAGGCCGCCTTCGCCCAAGCCTTCAAGCAACACACCGGCACAACCCCCACCGCCTGGCGCTCCCAACATATATAAAGAATGAAGGCGCCAACGGCGCCCTCATTCACCAAATTCAATCCAGCCCACCTGACCCGAACGGCCGAGTCGTCTGATCGTGGAAGCCCCGAGTCGCCGGGGTGTTTGCTCCAAATGAGTTCCGCATGCAAAGAAGGCCACTAAATGTGGCCTTCGTCTTGCATAGGACTGTTTGAAATTTGGAGGAAATACCCCGGCGACTCGGGGCTTCCCCGGCCTCGCAGCTACGAGAGCGACGTTCTCAGCAACTCGTTGAAGAGCTTCGGGTTGCCCTTGCCGCGGCTCGCCTTCATGCACTGGCCTACCAAAAAGCCGATGACCTTCTGGTTGCCGTCACGATACTGCTGCGCCTGATCGGCACAGTTTGCCAGCACCTCGTCCACGATCGGCTGCAGTGCGCCGGCATCGCTCACCTGACGCATGCCGCGCTCGTCGACGATCTTGTTGGGGTCGTCGCCGGTCTGGGCCATCGCCTCAAAGACCTCGTGCGCCTGGTTGGAGCTGATGGCATCGGTCGCCAGCAGCTTGGCGAGTGCCGCCACCTGAGCCGGCGCGATGCCGGACTCGGCGAGCGACACGCCTGCGCCCTTAAGGTAGGCGATCATCTCGTTGACCAGCAGGTTTGCGACCGTCTGGGCCTCCTTGCCGGCCATACCGGCAGCGGCGGCCTCAAAGAAGTCGGCAAACTCAGGGTCGCCGGCGATCTGCTCGGCGTCAGCCGTCTTAATGCCAAAGTCGGCCTCAAAACGGACGCGCTTGGCATCGGGCAGCTCGGGAATCTCGCCACGGCAGCGGTCGATGAACTCGTCGTCCAGATCGAACGGCGCCAGGTCGGGATCGGGGAACAGACGATAGTCGTCTGCCGTTTCCTTCACACGCATGACCACGGTGCGCTTGCGGCTGGGCTCCCAGTGGCGGGTCTCCTGATAGATGATGCCGCCCTCCTCGAGCACCTCGGCCTGGCGGCAAATCTCGTAGGCAAGGCCGTCGTGCAGACTCTTAAACGAGTTGAGGTTCTTGAGCTCGGTCTTGGTGCCCAACTTGGTCTCGCCACGGCGACGCAGCGACACGTTGCCGTCGCAGCGCATGGAGCCCTTCTCCATGGAGCAGTCCGAAATGCCCAGCGTCACAAAGATGCGACGGAGCTTCTCCATAAACAGGCGAGCCTCCTCGGGCGTGCGCAGGTCGGGCTCGGTGACGAGCTCGATCAGCGGCGTGCCGCAGCGGTTGTAGTCGACGAGCGACTCGGCCGCGGCGGTAATGCGGCCCTCGGCGCCGCCCACGTGAACCATCTTGGCGGCGTCCTCCTCCATGTGGATGCGCAGGATGCGGATGGGCACCGTGTAGGAACCGTCCTCGCGACGCTCGGGCATCTGCAGGTTGGACGCATCGTAGCTGGCCAGATGACCGGCGCGCTGATTGCCCTCGCGCATGGTCGACGTCATGGACGTGGACAGACCCTCGGCGTTGGCCGAGGCGCTCGCCAGGCTCTGGGCCTCGGCCTCGCCAAATGCGCAGTCGGGGCGCTCGGCGGCACCGCGACCGGTCACGTCCAGGTCCAGGTGACCGTACATGGCAAAGGCGACCGGACCCTGCGTGGTCTGAAAGTTCTTGGCCATGTCAGGATAAAAGTAGTGCTTGCGGTAGAACATCGAGTGGCGCTGGATCTCGCAGTTGGTGGCGAGACCTGCCTTGACGATGCTCTCGATGGCGCGCTTGTTGGGCACCGGCAGCGCACCGGGCAGGCCCAGGCACACCGGGCACACGTTGGCGTTGGGCTCGTCATCGTGGCTGAGCTTGCAGTTGCAGAACATCTTGGTATCGAGTGCGGTGAGCTCGGTATGGATCTCCAGGCCGATCACGGCCTCCCAATCCTGCAGGACCTCGGAAAGCTCCTTCATTACAGCTCGCCTCCCTTCCCGGCAAAATCGGGCGCTACGGAAAGCGCGGGCGCACCCGTGGCGGCATCGGCAAAGCCGCGCTCCAGGGCGCGGGCAAACGTGAGCAGCTGACGGTCCTTAAAGGCAGGCCCCACCAGCTGGGCAGAAACGGGCAGCTTGCTGTCCTCGCCCAGGCCCAGCGGCACCGAGATACCGCCGTTGCCGCAAATGTTGAGCGAGATGGTGTACAGGTCGGAGAGATACATCTGCGTGGGGTCGCTGATCTCGCCAAACTTAAAGGCCGTGCGCGGCGAGGCGGGCATGAGGATGGTGTCCACCTTGGCATACGCGGCGTCGTAATCCTGCGTGATGAGTGTGCGAGCCTTCTGTGCGGCGTAGTAGTACTTGTCGTACACGCCCGAGCTCAACAGGTAGGCGCCGAGCATCTGACGGCGCTTGGCCTCGGCGCCAAAGCCGTGGGCGCGCGAAAGCGAGCTCTGGTCGGACAGGTTGGCGCAGCCCTCTTCCTGATAGCCGTAGCGAATGCCGTCGAAACGAGCCAAGTTGGAGAACGCCTCGGCCGGGCCGATGACGTAGTAGGCGGCGATGGCGGCGTCCAGGTGCGGCAGGTCGACCTCGACCAGCTCGGCGCCCTGGTTCTGCAGCTCCTGGGCGGCGCGCTGAACAGCGGCCTTGACCTCGGGCGTCAGGCCCTCGGCCTCCATAAACGCGGGGATGATGCCCACGCGTTTACCCTCGATGCTGTCGTTGAGATGCTCGGTAAAGTCGACGGCGCAATCCTGGCTGGTGCAGTCGTACGGATCATGGCCCGCGCCGGTAAGCGCGTTCATGGCCAGCGCGACATCCTCGACCGTGCGGCCAAAGGGGCCCACCTGGTCGAGCGACGAGCCAAAGGCAACCACGCCGTAACGGCTCACAGCGCCATACGTGGGCTTAAAGCCCACCACGCCGCAGAGGCTCGCCGGCTGGCGAATGGAGCCGCCGGTGTCCGAGCCCAGCGAGAGCGCGACCTCGCCCGCGGCGACGGCCGCAGCGGAGCCACCCGAGGAGCCGCCGGGCACGCGCTCGGTATCCCAGGGGTTGTTGGTGCGGTGGAACGCCGAGCTCTCGGTGGAGCTGCCAAAGGCAAACTCGTCCATGTTGGCCTTGCCCATGGGCAGGCAGCCGGCATCGAGCATGCGCTGGACGCAGGTGGCGGTGTAGACGCTCTGGTAGTCCCCGAGCATGCGGGAAGCGCAGGTAGTGCGCGTGCCCACGAGGTTCATGTTGTCCTTGATGGCCAGCGGCACGCCCGCAAGCGGGGGCAGCGGCTTGCCTGCGGCACGGTCGGCATCCACGCGCGCAGCAGCCTCGAACGCAAGCTCGGGCGCCACCTGCAGGAATGCCTGAACCCCGCCCTCGCGCGCCTCGATGGCGGCAAGGGAGGCCTGGGCCACCTCGGTAGCGGTAAAGTCGCCGGCGGCAACGCCCGCGGCGATCTGGGCGGCGGTAAGGGAATCGAAGCTCTGCGCCATTACTCGCTCTCCCCCTCTCCCAAAATGGACGGCACGCGGAAGTAGCGATCGCGCGCGCTACCAGCGTTTTCGAGCGCGACGTCGAGCGGCAGGTCGCGCTCGGGCTCGCGCAGGTCATCGCCCATCACGTTGGACAGGCTTCCGATGGGATGGAACGTGGGCTCCACGTCGGGTAAGTCATATTGCAAGACGGGCTCGAGCATCTGGACGGCGTCGTTCATATAGGACGTCATCTGGGTGAGCTCGTCATCGGTCAGTGCGATCTTTGCGTACTCGGCGATGCCGCGCACGTCTTTCTCGCTGAGTGCCATAGGCGCTCCCTTCCGCATAACAGATAAACCGCTCTAGTATACAGGGCAGCGCCGGCTTGGAGCAGGCGCTTTACCTAAATGCAGCGAAAACGTAACGAGGGCGGTGGATTGGCAGGCTGCGGGCTGGCGGCTCTGCAGCGAAAACCGCGCCGTCCGTAGCGAAAACCGTACCGTCCACAATGAAAACCGCGCCGTCCATAATGAAAACCATCACAACATTCGACGCTTTTCGTCAAAATCGCGATTTTCATCGAATGTTGCGATGGTTTGGAAGCCCCGACCACCACAAAGGTGCCTGTCCCCTTTGTGGTGGTTCTGAAGAATGTCCTATGCCGAGGCCTTGGCCTTGCGGCGCTTACGGATCGTGTGGATCACGATGTCCAGCAGCAACAGCACAATGGCCACGACCACGATGAGCACGGCAAACTCGCGCTTGCCCCAGTGGCGACCGGCCAGCGACTTTTGCTTGTCGACGTCCTTCTTGTTGTACTTGGTGCGCACGCAATGCACCAGCAGGCGATGGTCGTTCACGCCGTAGGGCGTGCAGGTGACAAGCGTCACCTTGTCGGCGCCGGGCTCGATGGTTAGCGACTCCATCTCCTCGGGCAGCACGACCTCGGAGTCCACCATCTTGTAGGCGAGCGTCTTGTTCATGGTGTGCAGCAGCACCAGGTCGCCGGGCTCCAGCGAGTGGATGTCGTCGAACATGCTCAGGTTGCGCATGCCCGAGTGCGCGGTGAGCACGCAATGCGTCGAGGTGCCGCCCACCGGCAGGCTCGTGCCCTCCAGGTGGCCGACGCCTGCCATAAGGACTTCTTCGCTCGTGCCGTGGTAGATGGGCATGCTCACGTCGATGGAGGGGATCTCGACCCAGCTCATCATGGGGTCGCGGTCAAAGATGAGCTGCTGGGCGTAGGGCTCGATCTGGTCGGCGGGAAGCTCGGTGGCCTCGCCCGCCAGCTGCTCGTTAAAGGAGCGCGCCTGGAGCAGGATGCGCTCGCGCTCCTCGGCAGACAGCGCGTCCACGGTGCTGGACACGGTGCTGATCTGGTTGAACACGCCCGAGGCCTCAAGCCGGTCCAAGATCCACGGCCAGGTCATAAGGCCCACGCCAATAAGGATGATGACGATGGTGATGAGCCGGTCGGCCCAGCGCGGCAGCCGCTTGCGACGGCGCTTGGGCTTTGGTTGAGGTTTGGGCTGAGGGTTTGAGCCGCCGTTGTCCGCGGCGTTATTGCTCTTCATATGTTTAGCGCCCTGCACCATCGCCGGTCACTCCTCTACAACTCAAGTTGTCTAAACAAATAATAGCCGATTAGCGAACTCATGCGCCAGACAACGCAGCTAAACAGCATTGCGCGGCGCGAGCATGGGTCTGCATTTGCGTTTTCAAAATATCCCGAATCGGCGGGGCGATTCGGGATACAATGTCAATAGAAAACGACGCACCCCGCGTAAATGTTTGGGAGCGCGGGCGGCCTAGTTTTCTGGTTTTGTTAAATGCCCGGGCCTCTAACCCCGGGCATTCTTATTTGCGCTTGTTGCGGCGCAAATGCCTTCTACCGTCCGCACCGCGCGTGCGCCTACGGACCTTAATCCGAACCTCATACGAGTCAAGAAACGCGATGACGAACGTGCCAACCGCCGCGAGGGCGGCGAGCGCGTTAAGGAATTTCAGCATTTGGGAACCTCCGATCGAGTCGTCGGCCGCCCGCGCACGGGATGCGTCGCAAGGGTATTTTACTGCGAGCACTCACACTTACAGCTGGTAAACGCAATATTTGCAAACATCTGTTCGATAGTTACAAACACTATTCATCATCCAGCGGAGCCTGGCCGCATTGTCCGGGTTTGCCCGACGTGTTTGCGTTTTCAAAATGTCCCGGATCGGCTGGGCGATTCGGGATACAATGTCAATAGAAAACGATGCACCCCGCGTAAGTACTTAGGAGCGCGGGCGACCAGTTTCCGACGTTGTTAAATGCCCGGGATCCGACCCCCGGGCATTCTTGTTTGCGCTTGCTGCGGCGCAAATGCCTTCTACCGTCCGCACCGCGCGTGCGCCTACGGACCTTAATCCGAACCTCATACGAGTCAAGAAACGCGATGACGAACGTACCCGCATCGGACGGTGGAGGCTGGCTGCGTTATCCCAAAAAAACGGGGCAGACTCCAGTGCGGAGTCTGCCCAGAAAAGAGAATGGCGAAGCAAGAACGTAGATAGACGAGAAAAGTGTCCGCAAGTCTCATGGCCATCACTTCTCGCCTGCCAAAGGGATGGGTGAGCGAGCGTTACTCCTGCTCGGACTCCTCAGCCTGCTTACGGCTGCGGATGAGGTGCGCCACGCCGATGCACAGCACCGCGCCACCAGCGATCCAAGTAAAGGTCACACCGTTAAGACCGGTGAGGGGAAGGCCAATGGACTTAGTGTTGCCAACGTTGATGGTGACTTCGCCGGCGGCGGCATTGGTACCAGTGCCATCCTTGCCGGTCAGCTTATTATCTCCGGCAGTGCCGTCGAGCGTGCCGAAGGCAATGTCAGTGCGGATCTTATCGGATTCGGAAACCTCTGCCTTAAGATCCGTCACCTTCATGGTCATTTCGTCATACGTCGGTGAGATGGTGAAGGTGAAGGGGCTGGCCTTGGTGTAGGAGTCGGCGGGAGTCTGGACCTCGGTCACCGTGTAGGAGCCGGCGTCGAGACCGGAGACGGGGATCTTGCCTTCTTTGTCGGATGTGAACATCACGTAGTCAGGCAGGTTGTTGGTATCGGTAACGGTCACGAGCTGGCCCGCGACGACGCCCGCAGTAGTGTCCGGCTTCGAAGCAATATACTGGCCATTAGAGTTCCCATCAGCGGACTGGATGGTGAAGACGGCACCCTGAAGGCCCTTCTCGGTGCCCTGGTCGACCTTGTTGAGGTTGAGCTTGAAGGCGAAGTCGGCGACGGTGTCCCCGATCGTCTCGCCCTCGCCCTCGGCATACGGGTTGTTAGAGTACGTGAGCTTAACGGTGTTGGTGTTGCCACCCATAGTGCTGCCTTCAGCTTTGCCAATCACGGCATGGCTGTTGAGCTTGGCTTTGTAGAAAACGACGATCTTGGTGTTGGCATTCACGCCATTAACATCCTTGAGGCCCTTCTTGCCCTCGCCGACCTTGAAATCGACCGTCAGCGTGTTGTTGTTGCTAGTGTCAGCATTCGTCACGGTATAATTGTTCGAATCAATCTCGCTGTATTTCTCATCGTTCAGTGCGTACACCTTAACCGAGCCGTTGACATAATCAAGGCCATTGGAAAGCTTATCGGTGAACTTGTAAGCATATGTGTCAAAGGTAGCGTAGTTGCTGGCGATCGTGCCGGTAAGCTTGTAGTTAACATCCTGGCCAATCTGGGAATCGGCGACATCTTTCCATTTGTCGGAGCTCTTGATGTCGGTGACGGCAGCGTAGGCGTCGGCGTCGTCAAGGACCTTCTTCACAACCGTGGGGACGCTCTTCTTAGGCTTGACGGTCGTCGTGCTCTCGCCGTCGATTACAGCGTACACGGGAGAAGTGAACGCATCGGTCGACTTATCAGCAGGCTTACCGGCGGTATCAGTGAGGAAGAGCCAGTAGCCGGCATCGAGACCAGAAAGGGATGCGTCGCCCTTGGTCGTCTTCTGCCAAGCCGTGCTGTCCTTCAGGTTAGCGGCGATTAAGCTGAAGACGTTGTCGCTCGCGACCTTCGAGTCGGTTCCAATACCCTCAGCGTGGGCACTCAACCAATCGGCTGCATCCTGAGCGTTCGTGCTGTCGTAATTCTTATTATTAACTTTAATCGCCTTAACAACAGCATCCTGAATCGCCTGCTGCGTATCCGCATCGGCACCGGCCCACTCAATCCCGCTTACCGTGGTGTTCTCGCCGGTCTTGGTAACCGTCGCCTTGAAGATCCGGATACCCTTATAGGTCGTGGACGCAGCGTAATCGGCGTCCTCGAACGTGACGGTCGACCCCGTTCCCTCAGCAAACGCCATGGTCACCGGGGCCATCACGCCGCCGAAGCTCAGAGCTGCGGTGAGGCCTGCTGTCACTGCCAGGCGTGCGATGTTCTTGCTCATGCTCATCTTCTTTTCCTCCGTTTTCCGGTTGGTTCTCATTCGATCGGTCATCATCTGTCTGTGTCTTAGCATCTGCTTCGCTACGTCTCGCCCCGCTCTCTGTGGGGCTGCCAGCTACTCTTTATGGCTGCCACCTCCCCGCTTGACCAGGAGCGCGACCACGATGAGCGCGGCTCCGGCGACCGCTGCGGCGGCCGCGGCGTACATTGCCATATCGCCAGTCGAGGGCATAAAGCCTCCGGTGGTAATGCTAGGGGGTGTGCCGGTGGGCGTGTTGATGAGCGAGGCCTCCAGGCTGCCCGTCGACCCGTCCGCGCTGTCGGCGCGCAGGGGCGACTCGGCCGTGATGGTGAGCTTGGGCTTGGCGGCGGCCACCTGGTCGACGTCCAGGCCCTCGGCCTTGACCGTCACGCAACGCGTACCCTCGAAGGCGGTGTAGCCCTTGGGCGCCTTGAGCTCGCGGACCTCCAGCTTGCCCGAGTCCACGCCCGAGACGGTCACGCGGCCGTCCTCGCCCGTGGTGACGGTGGCCTTGCCCTCCGCATCCCACGTACCGTCGGCCGCTAGCGTGCGACCGCGGTCGTCGGCGATGCTCAGGACCGCCCCGGCAAGCGGCTTGTCGCCGTCGCTGCCGCGCTTGGTGAGCGCGAGATCCCAGGTGTAGGCGCACGCATCGTCGCTCGGCGTGCGGGTAAAGCCGGCGTCGCCGGACTGGTCGGCAAAGGGAGAGCGCGGGTAGCGCAGGTAGACCTCATTGGGGTTGCCCTTCGCGATGCCGTGGTTGCACGCGCTGTTGAGCGGCGCATTGTACACGGCGACCACGCGGGCGCCCACGGTAAAGGCGTCGGCCCCGCCGAGCGCGGCGATCAGGTCACCGGTGCGCACGGTGAAGGTCTTGCCGTCGGCCGCTACCTTGGTGGCGCACTGGGCCGTGATGTCGGTCCAGCCCTTCGCGGGGTCGGTGCCGGCGCGGCCGTCCTTGCCGGTCTGGACCGCGTCAAAGCCGCCGTCCGCGCCCGCCGCCACGTACACGCGCATGCTCGCGGCCACCTTGGAGGGGTCGAGCCCCGCGCCCATGGTGTCGACGAACTGCACCGTATAGGTGTCGTAGGCGGTGAGCCCGGCCGGGACCGTGGCAGAGAGGCGCCAGTACAGGTCGTCGGCGACCGTGGCGTCGGCGGCCTTGCCCCAGGCGGCGGTGCTGTCCTCCAGCACGTGCTTGGCCACCTTGGGCGTCGCGGCCTTGGGCTTGACGGTGACGGCGCTGCCGCCGACCAGGGCCATGACCTGCGCGGTGCCGGCCTCGCCCTGGGCGATGGCGTCGTCTTTGGCGACGATGAGCCAGTAGCCACAGGGCAGCTCGGCCGCCTTGCCCGCGTTAAGGGCCACGGGCTCGGCGCCAGAGCTCTGAAGGGAACGAGCGAGCTGTGCGCTCAGCGCGCTCGTAAGGTGGGAATCGGTGTTGAGCCACTCGGCAGCTTCCTGCGCGGTGGTCTGGGAATTGGGCATGCCGGCGCTGTGCAGCACAGGCAACACGGCATCGCGCGCGGCGCCGCTTGCCCAGGCGAGGTCGGTGGCGATCTTGGCGTCGCTGTCGCCGTCGACGACGTTGGCGCTAAAGATCTGGTAGGCGTCGTAGCTGCGCGCCACGGTGCCGCTCACCGTGATGGAACCGGTCGAGGTCGGCGCGGCCTGCGCGGATGCGGGGAACACAACCGCGCAGGTGCCGATCAGGAGGGCAAGCAGCGCAAACAAGATCGGGAAGGAGCAAACTTTCTTATTCACGACGCTCACCTCCCTTCGCATTCGCCTTGCGACGAATGTGCATCCAGGCCGCAGCAGCGCAGAGCACCGCCGCGCCGGCAAGGTACGTCAGAGTGACGCCCGACATACCAGAAAGGGGCAAAGAGGTGGAGTAGGTGTTGGTGAAGGTGGGGTTGTCAGTCGGTTGCTCGTTCTCATGACCGTTGGCGTCGACCTCGTAGTAGGCCGGCTTGCAGGTCAGATGTCCTTCGCCGTCATCCGTTGCCGTCACCACAACCTTGAAGGTCTTGGTGTCGTTGGTATAGCCCTTGTGGCTGGTGCCTTCGCCGGCGTCAGCAGCACATTCACAAATGTAATAAGTGAATGTTGCCTTACCGCCGTTGAAGTCGCTGACTTTGAGTGGTCCGATCTTCTGCTCGGCGAACGTCACCGTCTGCAAGTTGTTCGAGTCATCAGCGGTACTCTTTGTATCAAGCACCGTTTTCTCGCTGCCATCCATGGTATATAGCTCGAACTTGAACTTCTTCATCTCGCCGCCATCGACCTTCTTGGTCACCTGAGGTGTCCAAGTGCCTGAAGTCTGGTAGGGCGCAAGTTCGTTCGTAAACGCAGGTTTGGAGCTGTTGCCGATTTTTACGGTCGAGATTGTATTGTCTTTCGGATCTACACTCCAGTTATAGAACCCAGGAGATTTACACTCGGTGAAGCCCGTTTCGCCTTCCCTTTTAACGGATACTGTGGAAGCGCTCTTATCAACTTCATAACGATTAATATTGATCCCCAAGAGGTTGGTCGCATTAACTGGTGTCGTACCAACCTTTATATGTATTTTGTAAATGGCCTTATCAAAGGTCGTGCCTTCCTCATTGATAGGGACTTCAACAAGGTAGAGGTCGTAATTGCCCGACTGGTAGTTCGCAGCCGTATCAATGACGATCTCTCCACTTTCATTAACGGTAACCTCGGACGTCGCCTCGCATCCGTTTGCGTTAAGTGAGCCGTCCGTATTCCAATACGGCTCCCCAGCTGAATCGGCGGCTTTACCCAACAGCTTGAACTTATAGCCGTGGCCCGTGAGGCCTTGCGGTTTGCCGTCCTTCATGAGGACCTTGTTAGCCTTGACCTTGATTGCAGGATACACGTCCAGGGAAGTAACCTCACCGACGATGAGGTCGCCGTTGGTCATGATGCCGCCGCCGTGGGTGTAAGAGTAGTTACCGCTGATGATGGTCGTAGCCGCTGCCTGTGCATCAATTTTAGCCTGGTCGGAAGGATGAGCCTTAAGGCCAAACATGTACTTGGCCTCGGCACCGCCGTTGGCATCGATTTCGATCTCTTTGCCATCGCAGGTGCCCTTCCAGCCAGCCGAGCCGCCGCCGAGCATCTTGCCAAGAACGACAGCGATTATCTTATCCGCGCCTTCCTTATTACGGACCAAGAAGAAATCCTTATGGCCGGATTTTTGGAAGAGAGGAGTAACGTATTGTTTTTCATCATGGTCTTCTTTTTTGTTGTCACCGCCAGCGGAATAATGATACGCTTCCAGCTTTTTGCCATCTTGATCAACGTTATCTGCGTTGTCATAGACAGCAGCGCCATTTGAGTGCGAAACGATTGTCTCGCCCGTAGGACAAGCACCAATTCCGCCACTCCAACCACCAGCCTTATTGTTAGTAATCAGCGTCCTTACGATGTTAAGCTTGCCGCCCTTCTGAATAAAGACGCCACCGCCGCCCCAGTCGCCACCACGACCTTTGGTGCTACCCGTATTCGTCTTATTGTTCGTAATGTAAACCCTGCCAGTATCACTGGCGTTAATTGTTGCCATCGTGCCGGCGCTGTCGCCGCCCGCGACACGCAGACCGCCGCCTTCGGCGTTATCGGCAACATTGCCGGCAATCGTACCGCCAGTCATTTTAAAAGTGATTTTCTCGATCTCGCCGTCGTTATCTTTATCATAAAAACCAGCGTAGACGCCACCGCCAGCCTCATAGGAATAGTTGGCCGTAACGAAGCCGCCCGTTAAGTTAAGCGTGCCATCGTGCGTACACGCAATGCCACCACCACCGAGCAGGCCATTGTTGCCAAGGTTGTCAATATCTGTGATGCGAGCATCGACTCGATTGTTGGTTATACAGGCAGAACCGCTAATGGTAACTTTTGCACCCTTGGTATAAACACCACCACCGTAGCCGCCATCGCGTGTGTTTTCACCATTATTGATAGCTTTATCATACGTTGCGTTGCCAGAGATAATTCCGCCCGCAAGGTTCAGAGTGGCTCCATTATCAGCAAAGACGCCGCCGCCGGCAGCTGCCTTGTTTCCCGCGACCACGCCGCCTGTCATTTCGAGGCTGGCATTCGCACCCGTTATGCACAGACCACCGCCCCAGCCACCGCCGTTGCCGTTGGTGACGTAACCGCCTTCGATTTTGACCGTACCCTGAGAAAAAATCACATGACCGTCGTTACTCAGGTTGGCAGCCGTGGTAATCATGCCGCCCTTGAGATTGAGTATGCCGCCCGCTTCAACGTTGACCACATACTTTACGGAACCGCTTTCCGATGCTGCATCAATAGCGCCAAAGCCCGTAACGACATGCTCGTACGTAGTCTCGGTGGTGCCAAGTCTATTTGTATTGGGCGTGCTCTTAGTCTCATAGTAAGTAAGACTCTCAGGAGTGCCGTTATTAGAGCCGCTTCCCCTTTCCCACTCCATCCTCGCAGGCTGACCCGCCGACGTATTAGCCGTATCGACCGGTCTTGGTAAATCATTTGTTTTTTTGCTTAAATCCTCGATAGTGAGTGTGGCTCCGTTTTCGACCACAAAGAAGGAGTCTAAGCCGCCAGAACGGTTACAGAGCATGTTGCCGTTAAGATCGATGGTGGTGTCTTTGTTGATATCGATCTGCTTATCCGAATAGGCAGATCCCGTCAGTCGGAACTTGCCGCCATTGGCAAATGCCTCAGAAACATCGTTGCTTACCTCGGTATAGTCATTGGCACTGACGGTGGCGGGAGCGTTCGCGTTTTCATCGTTATTCTCATCATCCGCAAGCTGTGCGTCGGAAGGCTGTGCGGCGCCCTTGGCCTCCACGCTATCGGCAGTCGAGCCCGCAGCAGCAGCGTCTTCGGTCGCGCCGCCCTCGGTCTCGCCGCTATTCAGCTTTTTGGTATCCCCATTGTTGGTGTTTTCTACATCAGTAGACTCACTTGAGGAACCCCCCCCCATCACAGTTTTCTCGGTAGGAGCTGCCTGGGCATCGTTGGCAATGGCCTGCGAGATCGGGGGCATGACGAGCGACAGTACCAGGCTCAGCACGGATGCTCCGCACAAAACGCCTGCCAGTACACGGCGCGTCGCTTTTTTACTCTGCTTAGATTTGTCTGAATTCGCTTTCATCGATGTCTCCTCCCCAAGAGACCGCGATCTTGCTCTTTCACCATCAAACGTATCTGCGCAATCTGTAATTGCACTCGTTTAGTAATGCAATTATAACGATTGTTTAGACATCTGAGCAACAAAACCGACATTTTTGTAGCGAGTTCTCAATTCTCTTGACATTTGCTCAGATTTACCTTCGTTTATTCGCTATCTATTTTTTGTTTCTGCTGGTAATTTAGTTGCCTATTATTTTTTAATGGCATTAGATTTATTTGCACAACATTTTGCTCAAGAGCAAACATCCTGTGAACGGTCGAAAATCGACCGTGAGCGGTAGGTCATTAACCGGGATGAATATCCTACCAAATTGATGAGAATATCTTATACCCATCGGTGGTTAGAAGCATGATGTTCAGACAACAATATTTGAATTTTTCCACAGATTTTAGGTACCAATTCGCCCAAATCGCCTGAGGCCACCGCAAAAGAGCCTGCCCCCTTCTGCGGTGGTTCTCCCCCAGCGCTACAGCAGATGTTCCTCGATAAAGATCGCGATGCCGTCTTTGTCGTTGCTGGCGGTTACAAAATCGGCAGCGGAGCGGGTGGCGTCGCTGCCGTTTGCCATGGCCACGCCCACGCCGGCGTCAGCCACCATGCAGGTGTCGTTATCGGCATCGCCAAACACGCAGATGTCCTGGAGCTCCATGTCGTTGAGCTCCGCCACGCGCACAAGGCCGCGCGTCTTGGACACGCGCGGATCCATGAACTCGTAGAGCCGCTGCGTGGTTTGCAGAGCCGCCGCCTTAACAGTGTCGTCGGCAAACGTCGACGCCCGCTCAATCACCCGCGGCATTACCTCGGGCGCCATGGTAAACATCACCTTGGGCTGCGGCTCGCGCAAAAACTCGGCAAAATCGACCACCTGGTAGGGCACGCCGTCGACGCGCGACAGGTGCTCGACGCACGCGTTGCTCTCGGGCACGTAGAACACGCCGTCTCGGGGGCAGACGGGCGTTGCCGGAAGGTCCGCCATGTGCTTGCAGATGCGCGCGATGGTCTCGCCCGGCAGCGGATAGCTCAGCTCGTTGATGTCGTGCGCGCGGTCGATGACCTCGGCGCCACCGCAGCCCACGAGCACGTCCACCAGGCCTTCGATGCCCCAGAGCTCGTACATGGCCTCGGTCGCGTGGGCGTCGCGCCCGGTGCACAGGCCAAAGAGCACGCCACGCTCGCGCAGGGCGCGGATCGCCGCAACGGTGCGCGGGGACACCGTGTGCTGGCTCGTGAGCAGCGTGCCGTCGATATCGCAGAACACGGCTTTGATGTGGCTGAAGGTGGCGTCCATGGGAGCCTTTCTGGGTTGTACGGCGGTGTGGAGTGTATTCGTGAACGGCGTACATGGTATACCAAGGCGCAGGCGCGGCCCGTCAAAGCAAAAACCACCACAAAGGTGCCTGGCCCCTTTGTGGTGGTTGCGACGTTTGCGGGCCAAACCATCACAACATTCGATGTTTTTCGGCAAAATCGCGATTTTCATCGAATGTTGTGACGGTCTTTACTGCCTTGCGGCACGATCCAAGTGATCGCGTCCAAACAGCAGCAACGCCGCAGGAACCGCCGTCACGACCATGCCTGCTCCGATGAGCGTCTGCTGCACGCCAAACGTCGCCGCCAGCCACGGGGCAATCGCCAGCGGTGCCACACCGGCGAACATATTGCCAAAGCCCATAACCGAGTTCACGCGACCGAGCTGCTCGAGCGGAGCCGTCGTTTGCACAATGGTGTTGTGGAGCGGGTTGACGACACCCCAAGCTATGCCCAGGGCGATCTGGCCGATGAGGGCCACGCCCACGTACGGTGTCCCCACATAGAGCAGACTTCCCAGGCCCACGGACATAAGTGCCACGAGCAGTGTTTTAAGGTTGACCAGGTGCGGCGGCAAGCGGAGCGCGAGCACGGCACCCAGCACCGCGCCCACGCCCGAGGCCGACGAGAGCCAGCCCATCCACTCAACGCCGACATGCAGGACATCGCGATAGAAAAACGACTCGAGCGGATCGAAGGCTCCATAGCCAAAGTTCGAAAGAAAAATGATGCAGAAAAGTAGCGCGAGGACGCTGTTGGTGAAGACTGTCTTGATGCTGGCTGCGAAGGTGGCGCGGGCGGGCGTGCTGGGGTTGGAGCTTTGTCCCGCACGCTCCCCTTCCTCTGCCGAATCGGCATCCGCATGCCCGGCGACATGGCTGGTCTGCGGCCTAAAGCCCCAACCGACGACGAACGCCAGCACGGTAAAGAGCATCATGAGCACGAACACCGCGCGCGACGATGCAGCCGCCGCGACAAAGCCGCCCAGCGTGGGGCCAACGATGATACTCACGTTTGAGAACATGGCGATGGCGGAGTTGATGTCTTTGAGCTCGACGGGGTCGTTGGTGAGGTAGGCCGGATAGGACGTGGCGATGGGCTGGGCGAATCCCATCACAAAGCCCAGAAACACCGCGCCGAGCAGGACGACGCCGGTCGCGCTACCAAAGGCGATGATTGCCGTGCCAGTTGCGAGAGCGCCAACAATGCTCAGCAAGAAATGGCGGCGCGGACCCCATGCGTCGAGCGCAGCGCCGCCCGCAAAGGATCCCAGGATTACGAAAACGTTCATAAACAGGACGGCCAGCGATGTCGCGACGACCGAGGCATCGTCCGCATAGGTTAGCGTTCCGATGACGCCGATAAAGTAGCTGGTCTGAAAACCGGTGTAGATGAGAAAGCGCATCGCCACCAGGCGCTTGGCCTGCGTGGACAGCGACGAGCGGACTTTTGGGAATACAGATGTGGGCATGGGGACTCCTTATCGCATACGAATAGCGGGCAGCGGCCATTCATCCACTGTCCATTGGCTCAATCTATCCGTATGCCTGACTAGGGTCGCATCGAGCCCCTTCCGTCTTTCCGCCCAGCATGAACTACTTGGTAGATTGTAAGGCATGTCCCACACATCTACCAAAGCAAAAACCACCACAAAGGCGCCTGGCTCCTTTGTGGTAGAAATGACGTTTGCCCAGATAAAACCTGCCACAATAAACCTGTCCCTTTTTGGCAGGTTTTAGGCCAGGTGGTCTTGGATAAGGTCGCAGATGGCTCGGGCGTCGTTGATGTTGATGGCTCGGGTCGCAAAGCCGGCGTCGAAGGCCTGACGCGCCAGGGCCTCGTTGCAGGCAAGGGCCAGCGTGTGACCGTCGACAAGGTCGAGCGAGCTCTTGCCGCGCAGACGGTCGACACCGGAGCGCGCGACCACGATGTTGTCGAAGCCCTCAGTCTTGTAGCCCTCGATGATCACCACGTCAACATCGTTGTAACGCGACAGCAGCTCGCGCGCGGGCATCTCGTCCTCCTCGCGCGTGTCGGCGTACTCCGCCCAGCGCGTGGCGCAGATGAGGCCCACGTGCTTGGAGCCGGCCTGGTGATGGCGCCACGTATCCTTAGCGGGTACGTCGATATCAAAGCCGTGATGCCCATGATGCTTGAGCGAACCCACGCGCAGGCCGCGGCGGGTGAGCTCGGCGATAACTTTCTCGACGAGCGTTGTCTTGCCCGAGTTTTGGTAGCCGATAAACGCGATCGCGGGGACGGCCGGTGCCGGAGCTGCGGGCGAAACGGCGACGGGTGCGCTCGCGGGCGCGGCACCGTCAGCGGCCACGGCCTCAACAGCAGCGGCCTGACGCTCAGCGCGGTCCCATACGCCCGAGCGGCCGCCCTCCTTGTGCAGCAGGCGCACGTCGACGATCTCCATGCCACGATCGACCGCCTTGCACATGTCATAGATCGTTAGGCACGCGGCGCTCGCGCCGGTCAGGGCCTCCATCTCGATACCCGTCTTGCCCGTCACGCCGGCCGTGACCAGTACATGAAAGCCAACCTGCCCGTCCGTGCGCGCCGGCGCCCAGCCCTCGGGCACGTCCTCGGCCGGCGTCCCCGCCGCAGCGATGGGTGCAATGTCGCACTTGCTCTTGGTAATGAGCAACGGATGGCACATGGGGATGATGTCGCTCGTGCGTTTGATGGCCATGATGCCCGCCACGCGCGCGCAGGCAAGCACATCGCCCTTTTTGGCGCGGTCCTGCAGCACCATGGCCTGCGTCTCGGGGTGCATAAGGATGGTGCCCTCGGCGATGGCAATGCGATGGGTCTCGGCCTTGTCGGACACGTCGACCATGCGCACCTCGCCCTTGGCGTCCACATGCGTCAGCTCGTCGCGACGGGCGTCACGGGCGGGCTCGGCGACAGCGCTGGCAGACGGCTGCGTGCCTGCAACGGCGTCGCTGGCCGCAGCCGTGACTTTGTGGGCAGACATCGCGGCCCTGCGAGCGGCCTTGGTGGCATCGGCGTACCTGCTCTTGGCCATATGATCATCCTCCGATTTGGGACATAAATCGTTGCGTGCCCTCAATTATCGCGTGTTCCTGCGGTTTGTGGGCCACGGCATCGCGCCAAATCGAAAGCACCTGCATATCATCACCACGGCGTAGCGCCTCACGCACCGAATACTCGGCATCGCTGAACAGGCACGGACGCACGTTGCCATCGGCCGTCAGGCGCAGACGGTTGCAATTCGCACAAAAATGGTTGGACATGGCGCTGATAAAGCCGACCGTTCCCGCCGCGCCCGGAAAGTGCCAATAGCGCGCAGGGCCCGCGCCGGCAGGAGCGTCGTTGATGTCGAGCGGCTCGAGCTCGCCCAGCCCCGTCGCGGCGGCCCCGGCATTGATGCGCGCCCGCAGCTCGTCGCTCGGCACGGTATCGCTCGCGTCCCACAGCTCGGGATTGAGCGCGGGCGCATGCGGGTCCACAGCGCAATGCGAGCTCGTGTGTTCGTCGCCGATGGGCATGTATTCGATAAAGCGCAGGTGGATGGGGCGGTCGAGCGTGAGCCGCGCGAGGGCCGCCACATCCTGGTTGAGCCGGCGCACAACAACACAGTTGACCTTAACCGGCTCAAAGCCCCAAGCCAGCGCCGCGTCGATGCCAGCCATGGTCTGCTCGAGCCGACCCAGGCGCGTGATCTTTCCAAACAGCGTAGGGTCGAGTGTGTCGAGCGAGATGTTGACGCGGTTAAGCCCGGCATCTTTGAGCTGTGGCGCCAGCTTGGGCAGCAGGGCGCCGTTGGTGGTGAGCGAGATGTCCTCGATCTGCGGGATCGCGCGGATGTCGCGAATGAGCGGAATGATACGGCGGCTGACCAGCGGCTCGCCGCCCGTCAGGCGCACGCGGCGAATGCCCTCTCCCGCCACCAAGCGCACAAAGCGGGCGATTTCCTCGGCACTGAGTAGCTCGTCGTGCGCGCGGGGCGCCACGCCATCGGCCGGCATGCAGTAAATGCAGCGAAAATTGCACTTGTCGGTAACGGCAATGCGCAGGTAGTTGATATCGCGGCCAAAGCCGTCATGTTGCACGTGCCCGTCCACGCAGCCCTCCCCTCACGCGGCGTTTTATTCTTCGGAAAACATAATACCCCACGGGAGAATCATGCCGACACCCGTACGACAGGACAGGTCGCTTCGAGCAAAACGGACTTTCCAAGCCCATCCTCAGCATACAAACCATCACAACATTCGATGCTTTTCCCGTTTTTGGCAAAAAACGTCGAATGTTGTGATGGTTTGCCTGCCCACGGCACCCCGTAGAAGGGCCGGAACGCCCCTAAAGGCCGTCGTCCCAGTGACGAATCACGAATTCTCGCAGGTCGTTCTGCCGCTTTTGGAACGCTTCGCTTCGGTCGCACTTGAGACCCATAGCGAGTGCAATGGCGTTCATCGCCCGGTGCAATTGCAGCTGGTGGGCAAACTGAGTCCCGGTGAGGACGATCATCCTAAAGCCCAGCGCGCTCAGCACGGTCATACGCTCCGCATCCAACGCGCTGCGCTGTTTATCAAGATGGTCCGAGCCGTTGTATTCAATCCCCGTACCGCTCGCAGGCGCATATACGTCGATCTCGAAATACCCAGCCTTTGCGAGATACTTGAACTCGTTGGGAACATCGACCCGATGGTTGAGCTCGATCTTGGCGTATCCCAGCCCGCCCTGGGAACGTTTTGCTACGACCATGATTGCGGTGGCCGTCTCCATGGGCGACCGCGTGCCATCGTGCACGCGCTTGAGCACGGCGGCCGCGCGTGTAGCCCCCTGGCGAGATCGGTTCTCATTGCAATAAGCAATCAAGTCGGCAACGGTATACCTCTGCCCCATCTCGATATAATCGCCTGTCGACAGATGATTCAAATGGTATCGGGCACAGATTTCGTAGCCATATTCCAGCTGCTCGGGCTCGCTCATCCACGAACCCGCCTGGACAAAGCACATGGCCTCATCAACCACCAGAAGGCCCTCCGCCACCTCGATAAGATGGCCTGGAGGTACCGGCGCTCCAAACACGTGGCACCTAAATCCAGCCGGCGTCGAGCGCTCAAAATCGAAGTTGACGAGCGTGTCGATATGATCGAGCTCTTCCCGTGGAATACCAAGCGAAACCAGATAGTCGGTAACGATCCCAACTGCCGTTGAAGCCCTCAGCCCCTTGGCATCGAGTCCCAATTTGGGCAGGCTCGCGGTCGGCTCCGCCTCGTTAGCAAGCGAGTCCTCATCGTATAGGCTGCTTGCCCGCGAGAGCGGCTCGGACGGGCGCGCCACGTTGTGGTACAGCCAGGCAGTCTTATGGGACAAGACGATCGGCAGGTCCATGAGCCCTCCAATGGAGTCGGATAACCAACCTTATTCCCCTGCCCACGGGTCCGCACACCTTCGTGCACAAGAAAGCGATTCCACCCGGCCGAGTGGCAGAAAAACCATCACAACATTCGATGCTTTTCCCGATTTTGGCAAAAAACGGCGAATGTTGTGATGGTTTGAGGCTAGGTGAGGGGCATGGAGGGGTCAAAGCATCGTGCTTGGAGCGTGACTATTTTCGCCCCGTCGTCATCACAAACCTTGACTCTACAATCGTTATAGGGTTTTCACTACACTGGTACGTAAACAAACCCAGCCAGAAAGCCCCGCCCATGGAACACGACCTCACACGCGGCAATGTCCCCAAGACCATCGCGGTCTTTGCCCTGCCTTATATGCTCTCGTACTTTTTGCAGATGCTCTACGGCATGGCCGACCTGTACATGATGGGGCAGTTTAGCGGCGCCGCCGGCATCACCGCCGTGGGCAATGGCGCGCAGACACTCTATATCATTACCGTAACGCTCGTGGGCCTGGCCATGGGAACGACGGTCATCGTCGGCCACGCCGTGGGCTCGCGCCGCTTCGATCGCGCCGAGACCGCCATCGGCAACACCATCACGCTGTTTATGGGTGTCTCGGTGGTACTGGCAGGCATCTTGCTCGCGCTGTGCCCGCAGATCGTGGCACTCATTGGCACGCCGGCCGAGGCGGTCGAGGGCACCGCCGCCTACCTGCGCATTTGCTTTATCGGCATTCCCTTTATCGCCGCGTACAACATTCTTTCGGCCATCTTTCGCGGCCTGGGCGATTCGCGCTCGCCCATGTACGTGATTGGCGTGGCATGCATCATCAACATCGCGCTCGATTTTCTGTTTATCGGCCACATGGGGCTCGGCCCCGTGGGCGCGGCGCTCGGCACGGTGACCGCGCAGACGGCCAGCGTTGCCCTCGCGCTCGTGTGGCTCAAGAGCCGCCGCACGAACATCCACGTTAAGCGCAGCGACCTGCGCCCCCAGCCCGAGGTGCTCGGTAGCATTCTTAAGATCGGCGTGCCCGTGGCCGTGCAGGACGGCTGCATCCAGGTGGCGTTTATGTTCATCACCGTCATCGCCAACCACCGCGGTCTGGTCGACGCCGCCGCCGTGGGCCTGGTCGAAAAGATGATCAGCTTTTTGTTCATTGTGCCGAGTTCCATGGGCGCCACCGTCAGCGCACTCACGGCGCAAAACGCCGGCGCGGGCAAGGGCGACCGCGCGCGTCAGGTGCTCAAGGACGCCATGACGATCTCGGTAGTGTACGGCTGCCTGATCACGGTGCTGATGTGGCTGGTGGCGCCGGCGTTTATCGGCTTTTTTGCCAAGGACGCTGCAGTAGTCGCCGCCGGCACCGGCTATATGCGCAGCTACATTTTCGACGCGATTTTTGCCGGCATCCACATTTGCTTTAGCGGCTTTTTCGCTGCATACGGCAAGAGCTACATCGGCTTTGCGCACAACGTGCTGGCGGTGGCGCTCATTCGCGTGCCGGGCGCGTGGCTGCTGTCGAACGCCTATTCCGATACGTTGTTTCCCATGGGCATCGCTTCGCCGTGCGGGTCCATTCTGTCGGCGGTCATTTGCGTGATTGCATTTACCGTACTCAACCGCCGCGGGGCTTTTGACAAGTTGGTGGCGTAGCGGGGCAACGCGAGATTGCCCTGATCGATGACATCATCAGCGACGACCCGGCAACCTACGTGACGCAGATCACGGTGCCGGTTGCCCCAGCAAAGTAAGAACCGCCCGGAAGGCATCGTGCTTCCGGGCGGTTCTTCAATTTGGTTATCGACGCCTTAAGCCTCCGGCACCTGACCAGTCGCCAGGATCTGCTCGAGGGCGTCCTCGTCCAGCACGGGTACGCCCAGCTGCTCGGCTTTGGTGAGCTTGGAGCCCGCTTTGGGGCCGGCAACCAGATAGCTCGTCTTCTTGGACACGCTGCCCGAGACCTTGGCGCCGAGCACCTTGAGCGCCGCGCCTGCCTCGTCGCGGGTGCGGTTGACGAGCGTGCCGGTGAGCACGAAGGTCAGACCCGCGAGCGGTTGTGCATCGGCGAGCTCGCCCGCCACGCCCGCGTCGGCTGCGGCTTGTGCATGCGCGGCGCCCAAGTCGACCTCGAGCGACAGACCCGCCTGGCGCAAACGCTCCAGCACGGCAAGGTTTTCGGGCACGGCCAGGAACTGCTTGACGCTCGCCGCAATCTTGGGACCGATGCCCTCGCACTCGGCGATGTCCTCTTCACTCGCCAAGATGAGCTTATCAATCGACAGGAATCGCTCGGCGATGACCTCGCCCACGCTCTTGCCCACGTGGCGGATGCCCAGGGCAAACAGCACGCGACCGAGCGGCTGGCTCTTGGACTTGTTGAGCTCGGCGATGATTTTCTCGGCCGTCTTGAGGCCCACCGGGATGGGGTCGCCCTTCTTGACGCCCTTTTTGCTGTTGGAGCTAGCGTACACGCGCCCTGTGTCCAGGCCTGCGATGTCGTCGACCGTGAGCTGGTAGAAGTCCGCGACATCGTGGATCAGGCCGGCAGCGATCATCTTGTCGACGATCTCGTCGCCCAGGCCGTCGACGTCCATGCAGCCGCGGCTTACCCAGTGAAGCAGGCGCTCCTTGAGCTGTGCGGGACAGTCGATGGACACGCAGCGGTAGGCAACCTCGCCATCCTCGTGGACCACGGGGCTACCGCACACGGGGCAGACCTCGGGCATGTGCCAGTCGACCGAATCGGCCGGGCGTTTATCGAGCACCGGACCTACGACCTCGGGAATCACGTCGCCCGCCTTGTGCACGATGATAGTGTCGCCCTCGCGCACGTTTTTGCGACGGATCTCGTCGATGTTGTGCAGCGTGGCGCGCGCGATGGTGGAGCCGGCAACCGTCACCGGGTCGAACTCGGCGACCGGTGTGAGCACACCGGTGCGGCCCACCTGGATGCGAATCTCGCGCAGGACGGTCTGCTTTTCCTCGGGCGGGAACTTAAAGGCGATGGCCCAGCGCGGTGCGCGGGCGGTAAAGCCCAGGTCGAGCTGCTGCTGGAAGCTGTCGACCTTTACGACCACGCCGTCGATGTCGTAGTCCAGGTCACCGCGGTGTTCGAGCGCCTGGGCACAGAACTCGTGGACCTCGGCGGGTGTGGCACAGCGAGCCACGTTAGGGTTGACGCTAAAGCCGGCGCTACGCAGCCAATCGAGGAACTCGCGCTGGCTGTGGACGTGCAGCGGATCGGTATCGGCGATGGCATAGATAAAGGTAGCGAGATCGCGGCGCGCCGTGACCTTGGGGTCCTTTTGGCGCAGGCTGCCGGCGGCAGCGTTGCGCGGGTTGGCGAAGGGGTCGCGCCCCTCGGCATCGGCCTCGTCGTTCAGGCGCACAAAGCTGCCCTTGGGCATATAGACCTCGCCACGGACCTCGATGGTGCGCTCGCGGTCGGCGCCCATGTGGGCGAGCGCCGGCTCGGACAGGTGCATGGGCACATCCTTGATGGTACGGACGTTGAGCGACACGTCCTCGCCCGTGGTGCCATCGCCGCGTGTGGCTGCGCGTACGAAGGTGCCGTTTTGGTAGGTAAGCGCCACGCCCAGGCCGTCGATCTTAAGCTCGCAGGTATAGGTGACGCTGCCGGCACCGAGCGCATCCTCGGTGCGCTGGAGCCACGCGTCGAGTTCGTCCAGATCCATGGCATCGTCCATGGAATACATGCGCGCCATATGCGTGACCGGCGTAAACTGCTCGCTCACGTACCCGCCCACGCGCTGGGTATAGCTGTCGGGCGTCACCAGGTCGGGGTAGGTGGCCTCAATTTCCTGCAGCTCAACGAGCATCTTGTCAAAGGCGGCGTCCGTGATCTCGGGCGCATCGAGCATGTAGTAGCGATAGGCGTGGTAATCGAGCTCGTGGCGCAGCTCGGCCGCACGCGCTGCCGCCTGGGCACGGGCATCGGCCGGTACGGCGGTATCCGTGCTCGCGGGCGTTTCGGTATCGATGTCCACGCCGTCACCAAACAGGCTCGATTGCTCCATAGCGGCACTCCTTCGCTCGATTTCAAACGGATACTAGAGTACCACCGGTCGCAATGAGGCCGAATAGCGGTCTCGAACCGCACCGAATCGGCAGCCGCCAGACTGGGGTGGATCGCGCGATCAAACCATGCCCCTGTCAGTTCCAAATGATCCGTTTTCCTCCGTCCCCAACGGATCAATAAAAAAAAGGGCTGTCCCACGTTGATAGGACAGCCCCCTGGCCTCGATATGTGCGAAACGGCTCGTTAGTAGCCCTGGCCGTGGCCTTGCCCCTGGCCCTGCTGGCCTAGCAGCTCCTCCAGGTACTGGCGCAGCTGTTCGTCGGTAATACCGCCGTTGCCGGTGTCGGTCGAGCTGTCGTCCTGCTGCTGGTTCTGCAGCTCCTCGTCGGAGCCCAGCTCGACAGTGACCTTCTTCTCTTCCTTGCCGCGCATGAGCGTGATTTCGACCTTCTCGCCCACCTCGTGGCTGCGCAGTGCGATGATCAGGCCATCGGCGCTCGTGATCTCGTCGTCGCCCAGCTTGGTGATGACATCGCCCTCCTGAATGCCGGCCTTGGCGGCAGGACCGTCCTCGACAACGCTCGCCACGTACGCGCCGCTATCGGTGCTCAGCTTGTTGGTGCGAGCGTTGAGCGCGTTGACGCTCGAAAGCGTAGCGCCCATGTACGGATGCACCGGCGTCTTGCCGTCGATGATCTGGTCGGCAATGTTCTTGGCATAGTTAACGGGAATGGCAAAGCCCACGCCCGAGCTGGAGCCCGAGTAGCTCTCGATGAGCGAGTTGATACCCACCAGCTCACCGTTGTCGTTAACGAGCGCGCCGCCGGAGTTGCCCGGGTTGATGGCGGCATCGGTCTGGATCATGTTGGCATAGATGGTGTTACCGTTGGTAGAGCTCATGGCCGTGGAGCGATACAGCGCCGACACGATACCCGTGGAGACAGACTGCTCGTTGCCGAACGGCGAGCCGATCGCCATGACCCACTCGCCCACGTTGAGCTTGGAAGAGTCGCCGATCTCGATCGGCGTGAGCTTAGAGGCGTCAGCATCCTTGAGCTTGATGACGGCTAGGTCGCTCGAAGCATCGTTGCCCACGAACTCGGCCTCGTAGGTGGTGCCGTCGTCCATGGTCACCACGTACTGGTCATAGCCATCGACCACGTGGTTGTTGGTGAGGATGTGGCCCTCGGTATCGAGCACAACGCCCGAACCGACGCTGCCCGAGCCGTCCGACTCGTCGGCAGACTGCGAAAGCGAGCCATTCTGGCCGCCGCTCGAAGTGGCGGTAATGGAAACCACGGAGGGCAGCGCCTTGGCAGAGACGGCCTCGGCCAGCGTGGTGTCCTCGGAGTCGATCGTAATCTTTTGCGTCGATGAACCCGAAGCACCCGCCGTCACGGCATTCTTTCCGCTGCCAATGTTGAGCGTGCCACTCATAATGAGCGCAATGACCAGCAGGGCGCCGCATGCACAGCCGGCGAGCGCCGTAATAAAGATCGGCAGCTTTTTGGTCTTAGTCTTGACCACGGTGTGCTTGTTTACAACCTGCTGGCTGCCCAGCGGCTTTCCGGTCTGCGTGTCGTAGGCCTGCACGTAAGGAATGTTACTGCCATCGGCAGGCGTCGACTCCACCTGCACGCGCGGCTGCTGCTGGGTCTCGCCGGCGTTGCCCGCATCCTGGGGACGCTGGGAATCGTACTCGCTCATAGCTGCGATCCTTTCGTCAAATAACCAAAGGCCCGCCAAACATGTGGCGGGCCATCATTGTTCACGTTGAGTTGTACCCCAAGCTGGGCAGTCCCGAGCACTAGATGCCAAGATTTCAGCTTTGCTTAAGTAATGACATGCTTATAGGCCAATTCGTTTTATGCCGTCATGTCTATTCGATATAACAGTCGATAGCAAAGCTATATGTTGAATCGTTAATGAAGTCCGTAATCGTCGCGCCCATGCCTGATCCGCACGTCCACTTATCCTTCTCCGCGTCGTATGGCGTTGGCCCCCACCCCGTTTCATATGATGCTTCGCCTTCTGCGAAGTAGTTCATCACATATTTATCTTTCTGCATGAGCGCATACCAAGCGTTTGCATACATCACAAGCGGATCGATTTGGACTATCGAGTACTTTCCGGAACGAATCTCAATTTCTGTTTTATCGTTATAATAAGCGACTGTGAGCTCAATCTTGGCAAGCAGCGGCAACGTTTCATCTGATTCCCTCTGGATTGTTATGACATCACCGGCCATAGCGTCGGCAGACACAGTTTTGCTCTCTGGCGTGAAAATAGTCTCTCTGCTTCTTGTTCGCGTTTTTTCATTGCCATTTTCATCTCTGACCACCGTGTCGACCACGAGCGTCAATCGCTTCTGAGCGTCCGGCAACTCCACGGCTTCTGCCATCCCGGCTCGCATCAAAATAGGAGCCCCCGCCATCAGACCTAAGAACTGCTTTCTATCAATCATTCTTCATTCCCCTTGTCTACTTGATTTGACTTTCTCAGCTGAATGGGGATACAGAACAGTCCCGTCAAGTTCCTTATCTTCCACAAAAACTAGAATCCATTTATCACCTGCTTTCAACCCTGAGACATATCCGGAACTTGACTTACGGCGCATATCGATTCTCTTACGGCAACCACTTGGCATAAGCGCCTCAAATTGCCCGTTATGAACATCCGATAGAGCGCGCACCTCGACTGCAACAACCGTGTCGTTTTCTCCCCCATTAGTCGCCCTTAACAGAAAGAAGCTCGCTGCGGTGAGCAAAGCAAAGGAAAGCACCAATAGGAGCATTGCCCTTCGAATGAACTTGTCGCCGTTCACGAGTACAATCAACCCTTGCAATATGTGCCATCGTGAGACGTGTAAATTGATACGTCATATGGAAGAAACTGTAGCTGGTTTGTCCATCCATTCCAAACAACAAGCAGGTACTTCTTGGCATTCGAGTATGTGTTATGCATTGCCACGTAGCCCACAACTGCCATTGCGTGCCCGCTGCCATTTGACCGGAGCCTTCCAGAGAAAATACTCAGATTCCCCGAGTCGGTATTCACCCTAAAGGAATCCCATGACGGATACCAAACGAATGACGTCTCAAGCTCCTTGCCTCGTCTTGCACAAAACTCCTTTAAGGCCGGAGCGGGTTTGTCAGGAGAAGTCTTGCCTTGAGTAAAGTACAGACCAGTCGCTTGATCATATTTCTTTTCTTCTTCTTCCCATGTCCCCGACAGCCTCCAAAGCTCCGAGTATAAATCGGACAATTTAAGGCGGTTCAAAGTCACATAGTGACTGCTAACTGCAAACATTGCCGAAACAGCGCAAGCATAAGTCCCCGTTTCTTTGATAACTTCTGTTTGCGTTGGCGTTATTATTCCCGAAACCGTTTTGCTCGCATCAACAACATATCCCTGTTTATACAAATCCTTGGCAGATACAAAAACGTCATCGAAATGTTCCGGCGATCCGCTGCGATTGCCTCCCGAGGACAATTTATTTGGTACTTTTTTTCCACTTGCGTCTAAAACAATGTTTTTATCTAAGTCGGCAACGCCAACAGTTAGCTCGTCAATCTTTAACGCAACGACGTTATCCGAGGATGCGAGGAGTGCAATTTCTTCGCTTGCACTCTCGATAGGTAA
Organism: Coriobacteriaceae bacterium; assembly: GCA_902364975.1. Lineage (GTDB taxonomy): Bacteria > Actinomycetota > Coriobacteriia > Coriobacteriales > Coriobacteriaceae > Collinsella. The sequence continues at coordinate 41,519 of CABJFQ010000001.1, forward strand.
AAGAGCGTTCGGAGCCAAGCAGTATTCGCTGATCCACCAAGATCGCTCTGAATCAAATACGACGTAGCCATAGTTAACGTCATCCCGCTTCGCACGAACGATATACCCGATTGATTCCCCATCGGAATTCACCATTTTTACTGGGTCACAAGCGGTCACCGGCTCATCCGATACATCATCAAAGAAAGCCTGCGCTTGCTCCACAGCTATTTGCGGTGTGACACGGACCAAGTCGTCGTCTCCAAAAACCAACCTTGGAGACATCAGGGCGGCAAGCAACACTATGAATCCGACAATCACCTTTCTCGAATAACGCATTTCTTCCTCCATCCGTGTAGTAGGGAGATACGGTAACTAGATGATATTTGCTAGATAGTGTTATACGTTTGATATTGTTTTTACTGACACACTTTTAATCGGTGAAAGGTCTTCTTTTCGCCCTAAACGAGAAAAGGGTACTGGTGAAATCTCCGGTACCCTCACATTGCCCTCTATTTACTTGCTAGTCCTTAAACAGATAACCCACGCCACGGACGGTGGTGATGTGTGCCGCAATCTGCGGGCCCACCTTGGAGCGGATGCGTCGAATGTGCACGTCGACGGTGCGCGTGCCGCCGCAGTACTCAAAGCCCCACACGCGGTGCAGCAGCACCTCGCGGCTGTAGGCACGGTTGGGGTGCGTGGCCAAAAAGCTCAGCAGCGAGTACTCCATCAGCGTCAGGTCGATGGGCTCGTTATCGAGCGTCACCTGGTAGGTAGCCAGGTTGATCTCGAGGTTATCGATGTTGAGTACATCGTCGGCGGTGACGGTCTCCTCCTCGCCCATCAGGCGCTGCGCACGAGCCTTGAGCTCGTTGGGCGTCGCCGTGGGGCATACAAAGTCGGCATGCGCGTGATTGGGCAGGCGCAGGGTGCCGAGCGCCTCGTCGTCGACGATCACCAGCATGGGAACGCCGCCGCGATCGTCAAGCCACTTGGCGATCTGATCGATGCGGTCGCTACGGATGCCATCGGAATCGAGAATCAGCAGGTCGAAGTCGTGCGCCGCAGTCGGCGAATCGGGGGTGGCCAGGCTCACCTCGACACCCAGGGTAGTCGTCAAGCTGCGGGCAAACTCGTGGAAGCGCGTCGTGCGCGCCATGAACAGGGCACTCTTTTCGGACATATCGGCCTCCAAAGAAATGAGCTCAATCGTACTGGGACAAGCCAGCGCGATTAGGAGTTCGCCAGGTAGTGCTTGATCTCCCACTCGGTGATCGTGGATTCGAACTTATGCCACTCGTCACGCTTCTTTTTAAGGAAGAAGCTGTGGATGTGCTCACCGAGGGCATCCTTCATAAACTGCGAGTCCTCAAATACGTCGAGCGCCTCTTTGAGCGAGCGCGGCAGCGGCGTGTAGCCGGCCTCGACCATCTGACGGTCGGTGAGCTTGAGCGTCTCGGCCGTGGCCTCGGGCGGGAGTTCCAGTTTGCGCTCGATGCCGTCGAGACCGGCCGCCAGCGTGACGGCGTTGACCAGGTACGGGTTGGCCATGGGGTCGGGGCTGCGAAGCTCGATGCGCGTGGACAGCTGCTTGCCGGGCTTGTAGACCGGAATGCGGATCATGCTCGCGCGGTTGCGCAGGCCCCACGTGGCGTACTGCGGCACGGAGTCGCCGCCGGTAGTAATGCGCTTGTAGGAGTTGACCGTAGGGTTGGTGATGGCGCTGATCTCGCGCGCGTGTGCCAGGATGCCGGCCATGTAGTGCTTGGCGACGTCGGAGAGATGGTACCTCTCGTCGCCCTCGCCCCAAAAGACGTTGTTGCCGTCATGGTCGAACAGCGACTGATGCAAAAACATGGCGCTGCCGTCCTCGCCCGCCAACGGCTTGGGCATAAAGGAGGCGTGGCAGCCGCTCTCGTAAGCCTGCTGCTTAATGATGAGCTTGGCCGTGGTAATGGCGTCGGACATACTCAGGGCCTCGGCATGGCGCAGGCTCATGCCGTGCTGTGAGCGACCGGCGGCGTGGAAGGTGTACTCCACGGGCACGGACATCTTCTCGAGCGTGAGGACCGTGTTGCGGCGCAGGTCGCGAGCGGCGTCGCTCACCGAAAGATCGAAGTAGCCCACGTTGTCGAGCGGCTCGGGGGTGTGCTCGTCGGGGAAGTAGTAATACTCCAGCTCGGCACCCACGTTGAGCAGATAGCCAGCCTTCTCGGCCTTGTGAAACATGCGGCGCAGGGCGTCGCGCGGATCGCCGGCAAACGGCTTGCAATCGGGGGTGCACACGTCGCAGAACACACGGGCGACGCCGTTGTGGCTCGGGCGCCACGGCAGGATCTGGAAGGTCGAAGCATCGGGGAATGCGAGCATGTCGGCTTCCTCGGGCGTGGCAAAGCCCTCGATGGCCGAGCCGTCAAAGCCAATGCCCTCCTCAAATGCGACCTCGAGGTCCTCGGGGCTAATGGCAAAGTTCTTGAGACGGCCGAGAATGTCGACAAACCACAGACGCACAAAGCGGATGTCACGCTGCTCTACGGAGCGGAGTACGTAATCGATGTTCTGCTGGTTCATGTCGCTCCCCTTTCTTTCGGGCGGGTTTCGACTGGTCTATATCGCAGATACTATCGCAGAAAAATGTTTCCGCAGGGTTAAAGCGTATCAAGCGCTCAAAAAACGTGCGCGAACAGGCTGTCTGACTTACGCGCGATCATAAAGGATCACTCCTTCGCGCTCGATTACCGCGGCAAGATCGTCATCAAGATGATCACTCGAGACGAGATCAACCTGCCTCCCGGTTTCCTTGCGCACTGCCTCGCCAAACGCCGACAACGCAAAAAGACCAAAGCCCTGCTCGCGATCGACTTCGAGGCGCAAGTCGATATCACTATCTGCACGCGCCTCGCCACGGGCATACGATCCAAATAGGATCACGGTTTTGATGGCGGGAATCGGGCTGGCTGCCTCGCGGACGGCGGACTCAATCTGAGCGGTATCCAAAATGCCCGCTGTGGCGCTTTCGCTCGCAGAGCTTTTACCGAGTGAAGGCACAAACGGCAGCGAGCGCTCGCGCAACATCTGCCTCATGAACATATTGACCGCAACGGACGAAGTCATGCCGAGTTCTTCGCACAGCTCGGCAAATGAATCTTTAATTGACGAGTCCACTCGAACACTCAGCACAGACGCAGCCATGGATACCTCCTGTATGACATTGTCTATATAATATCACACAGACTAGCGCGAGGTCGAAGCGCGGTGTTCGATGTGGCCGGGGACCTCGATGCGCTTGGGGGCGAGCCTTGCGGCCTCGCCCACCGTAGTGGTAACGACATCGATGCGCTCGGACAGACGCTCGACTACGCGCTCGGCAATGGTGAGGGTGTCCTGCGCGGCCGTGGTCACACCGCCAAAGAGCACATGGTTCCAGGGGTAATCGTCAAACGTCGCGATCTTGAGACCCGCCGGCAGCGAGGGGCCAAGCTGCGCCAGCGCCTCGGTCAGACGCAAAAAGACCAAGCCGTTGACGGCAATAAGGCCGAGTTTTTTGCCTGCGTTGCCGCGAATAGTCTCGTCCAGGCGGCCGACGCCCGTGGCGCCGCCGTCGGCCAGGGTGACGACCTCGCCCGCAAGGTCGCGGCGCGAGAGCTCGTCGGCAAAGGCCTCGGCGCGCTCGCGACGCACGGGGCTGTCGTCGCTTGCCTCGGTAAGTAGGCACAGGCGCTCGCTGCCGGCAGCGGTCAAGGCGTCTACCAGGCCGGCGACCAGCTCACGGTTGTTGGAGGTCACCAGATCGATGCCACCATCGGCAACGTCGCGGTCGAGTAACACAACGGGTAGGCGTCCCGCGGCCGCGGCGATTGCCTCGTCGTTGCCGCCACAGGTGTTGACGACCAGGCCGTCCACGCCGGCATCGATAAGTCTGGTGAGCGACTCTGCCTCCTTGGCGGGGTCGTTGCCGCTAATGGCCGTCATGAGCGAGCAGCCGCGCGCGGCGGCGCTGGCGGAAAGCCCTTCGAGCATGGCGCTGGAGAACGGGTTGGCGATGTCGGCCAGAATCACGCCGATGAGGTTGGTGCGCGAGCTGCGCAGATTGCGTGCGGCGGCACGTGGGCGATAGCCGGTGCGCTCGATAACCGCCGCGATGCGGGCGCGGGTCTCCTCGGTCATCTGCCCGGGGCGGTTATTGAGATAGCGCGAGACCGTGGCCGGGCTCACGCCCGCCGCGGCGGCAATGTCCTTGATTCTCATCTGCGCCATAGCGCACCCCGTTTCCCAATTGTCGGCGGTCTGAGCCATTTTAGGCATTTTTTAAAAATCTCGGTTGCAAAACGCTGTAGGTGAGTATACTACAACTCGAAACGAAACCGATTTCGTAAACCGATTTCGGCGAGCGTTGGCACGGAGGTGCAAAGATGCACCCTACCGTCTTGGCACCTCCGTGCCAACGCCATATCAAAGGTGTACGCACGAGCAAGAAGGAGCTGCGCGACCATGGGTAAAACGGTTCTTACCTTCGGCGAGATCATGATGAGGCTCTCGCCCAAAGATCACTTGCGCATTGAACAGGCCACCGAGTTTGACGTTCGCTACGGCGGCGCCGAGGCCAACACCGCGCTTTCCCTGGCCTATCAGGGCGACAAGGCCGCTTACGTCTCCGTTGTTCCGGCCAACCGCCTGGGCGAGTGCGCCCTTCGCTCGCTGAAGGCTTACGGCGTCGACACCACGCGCGTCGTGCGCCAGGGCGACCGTCTTGGCTCCTATGTGTTTGAGGTTGGCGCCTCGCAGCGCGGCAACGGCTGCGTCTACGACCGCAAGTATTCCGCCATCAACATGGCCAAGCGCGACGTCTTTGATTGGGACGAAATCCTCAAGGGCGTCGATGTCTTCTACTTCTCTGGCGTGACTCCCGCCGTGTCCGACGAGATGGCCGCTGCCTGCAAGGATGCCCTCACCGCTTGCCGCGCCAAGGGCATCACCACCGTGTGCGACGTGAACTATCGCGGCAAGATGTGGTCGCCCGAGAAGTCGCAGGCAACCATGAAGGAGCTCCTGCCACTCGTCGACATCTGCATCGCCAACGACGAGGACGCACCCGCCGGCCTTGGTATGACCTGCGTCTCCGGCTCCCTTGCCCACGGAATCGAGGAGCGCGACACCTACGTCGAGATGGCCCGTCAGATCTGCGCCGAGTACGGTTGCAAGAAGGTCGCCTCGGTCGTCCGCAACATCTCCTGCGTCGAGCGCTCCATCTGGATGGGCATGCTCTTTGACGCCGAGAGCGGCGAGCACTGGTTCTCCCCTGCTCACGACGTGCATGTGCTCGAGGGCGTTGCCGCCGGCGACGCTTTCAACGCCGGCCTCGTCCATGCCCTCATCAACGACTTTGACCCGCAGGACGCCGTCAACTACGCCATCGCGGCCTCGATCCTCAAGCTCACCATCAAGGGCGATTCCAATCTGGTGACCGCCGACGAGATCGCCGCTGTGGCCAACGCCGCCGACGGTGGCACCCGCGTCGCCCGTTAATTCGTTCCCCATTCCGCGGACTGCAGCTTTCCATACCCATACCTCTGCAGCCCGCTCCCCGATTCCTCCGGCCAGGTAGAACCACTTAGTCCCATTCCGGTTTTGTCTGGCATTCCTTCACGACTGGCCTCGTAGCCGGTTCCGAAATTGCTTGAACCCCAAGCAGTGCCTCCGATAACCAATCCGGAACCGGCTCATGGCCAATCTTCTTTGGCAATCACGCGCCCGTGCGCGCCTCACATCGAAAGGAACACCATGTTCGATCAGTTCTACACCACGCTTGAATCCCTGGGCATCGTGCCGGTCGTCGTGCTCGACAAGGTCGAGGACGCCGCTCCGCTCGCTCACGCCCTTATGGCAGCTGGTATGAAGTCCGCCGAGGTCACCTTCCGCACCGCCTGCGCCGCCGAGTGCATCACCGCTATGGCCGCCGCCGAGCCCGAGATGTGCGTTGGCGCCGGCACCGTCCTGACCGTCGAGCAGGTTGAGCAGGCCCGCGCCGCCGGCGCCAAGTTCATCGTCTCCCCGGGTTACAACGAGGACGTCGTGAAGCACTGCATCGACATCGACCTGCCCGTCCTCCCCGGCACCGTGACCCCCTCCGAGGTCACCGCCGCCGAGAACCTCGGCCTCAAGGTCACCAAGTTCTTCCCCGCGGCCCAGTATGGCGGCCTGAACACCATCAAGGCCCTCGCCGCTCCGTTTGTCGGCCATCGCTTTATGCCCACCGGCGGCGTGAGCACCGCCAACGTCGAGGAGTACCTGAGCTCCAGCGCCATCATCGCCTGCGGTGGCACCTGGATGGTCAAGCCGGCCCTGTTCGCCGACGGCGACTTCTCCAAGGTCGAGCAGATCGCCCGCGAGGCCATGGACGTCGTCAAGAAGGTCCGCGGCTAACCCTGCCGCCTGAGACGGGGTGAAATGGTGGATTTTCTGCTTGACTTCCCCGCTTGACTCGCTCTCTATCGTGGGGGCGCGACCGAGGCCGCGCCCCTTTAAAACGGCTCGGGTGCGCGCCGTTTCCGTCACGGACAAGAACCGAAACCGTCTTGTATGCTGATAGAACGTGACGGAAGCGACACGCACCCGAGCCGCTTTGTTTATGCGGCTGGCAGGCGCACTCAACTAAGCCACTTCGACAAAAGCCATGTCACCCAAACAGCTGCGGCGCCGTCTGGAGGAATGGATCCTTGCTTCCGATCTTTCCCCCAAGCGGCGCCGCAGCCTTTACTGCATCTCCCAAATTCCGAAAGGAAGGTCACGACATGCGGCCGCTCATCGTAATGAATGGCGAGAATATAGATTGGTTCCACACAGTCATCAGGATGCTCATGTATCTTGCCGGCGTTGCCATCTTGGCACTCGGCATGAGTCTCCAGACGGCATCCGGCTTGGGAGTCGCTGCGCTCACGTGCTTTGCCACAACCCTATCCATGCTCACCGGCAAGACACTCGGCTTTTGGATCACTGCTACCTATGTCGCCTACATCCTGGCGCAATTGGCCATCTTGCGACGCGAGTTCCAGCCGCGCATTTTGCTCGAGCTGTGCTTCTCGACGCTCATCGGCGGCTTCACCGATTTCTTCATGGCGGTCAACCCACTGCATCCCACGGCACTCCCCGCACAGGTTGCGACCATGCTGCTCTCCCTCGCTGTCACCGCATTTGGCGTAAGTCTCGTCGTCAACATGGGCGTTGTCCCCAACGCGCCCGACGGCTTGGTGCAGGTCATTGCCGAAAAGCTTAAACGCCGCTTTGGCGACGTAAAAGTCGTGTTCGACTGCTCACATGTCGCCGTGTCCCTCATTCTGTCGCTCGCGCTCATGCACAACCTAGGCGGCTTTGGCGTGACCACAGCCATCTCGGCGCTGTTCTTGGGCCACGTCATCAACGTCGCCAACAAGCTCTTCGCCCAGCACTTTATCCGCGCGGCATTCGGATAATAGCACCACCGTAAGAACCCGCGAACAGCGCTATACGTTGCTATATCTCACTAACGTTGCTATATCTTGCTATAAATCTACCGCTGCCAGCCAACATACAACAGGCCCCAAGCGGGCAAAGGCTTGGGGCCTGTCTTGCAATATGGTTCTTTTGGCCTATGCGCGCTCGTATTTCGTGGAACGCCCAGTCCCCCGCTTTACAACCGCTTTCCGCCCAATCAGTGATTCAAGCGCCGTCAACGCACGCGCGCGGCTCAACCCCGTCTGCTGCTCAATCTCGCCCCGCGACATTATTCGTCCGACCGACAAAGCCTTGAGAACCTGGGCCTCTTCCTCAGACCCCTCAAAGGCATCGATAACGGGCAATGTGACGGTCACCATGCCGCCGCGAACATCAAATACCGGTCGGCTTAAAGAATCTCGATACGCACGCCTGATTCGCGCGATTCCCGTGCCAAATTTCTCGATGTAATCCAGCTTTAAAAAGACCTCGGCGACAATTGGGTTTCTGAGCACGGATATCTGCCCATACAGGTATTGTTCCGTCGTCAAACCGGCGGGCAGCGATCCGGGCGAAGTGACAACGACGCGATCGTCGTACAGGGCAATTTGAACATTCGCTCGAACGTCCCACGTCCGATGCACCAAAGCGTTTGCAACGGCTTCGCGAAACGCCTCGAGAGGAATTCGATCAGTTTGGACGCGTTCCATCCCTTCGATACGTTCATAACGGTAGTAGCGTGCAAACATAGCCACCGCCCTGTCCACCTGTTCAATGGCGGATACATTTGTCGCCGACTCACGATCCAAGATCACATCCTCGGTATCACCAAAACGGACGCAGTCGATGCCAGGAAAATCATTCTTATCCGCCAAAATCGCCGCAGCGTTGGTATAGCCGACCTTGCCGAGCAAGCGAAGCGTGCGCATAATATCCGACGTTAGCTCAGATATGCCGAGATGTTCGACACACTTTTGTTCGAGCGTGCAAAAACTCAAGTCCTGGCAAGTCGACGCGAGCGCGTCGAACGTTACGTTGCTGCCTTCGAGCGTCAACCTGCCATACTCAAACCGGTCGACCTCCACCGTTGCCGAATCGTTTCGCCTGTAGGCCTTTCCCTTGCTTCGATAGGGTTTGTCCTGTCCCTCATAAACCGTAAGGATTACGGTCCCGTGTTTCTCATCGGGCTCGAGCGTGTAACGGGGAGCGGGATCCAAGCTGTCATTAATCATGTTCTCAATGCGGAGACACTCTGCGACCGGATCTGCAAGGCCGACAGCCACGCCCTCGTCATCAACGCCAAACTCAATCTTGCCCGTCCCGTAGTTTGCATAAGCGCTAACCGTTTTAAGAAACGTCGGCGTAACGCTTTCCTTGTATTCGACTGTAGGGCTCTCTCTAACAACCATACGCCCAGCCTCTTCGTTTCGTACCATTCATGACCGTATTATAAGACGAAAACCGTTTTCGTACAGATTAATAGAAGACGAAAACGGTTTTCGTCTTGATTTGCGTCCGAAATGAGAATGGAAACTGCGCTTTCGTACGCTTATTACCAAACGCAAACTATTTTCGTTCGGCAATACGTCAACAATCCGGACGAAAAAGGCCCCGAGCTCGTGAGTGAACTGGGGGCGTCTGCACCACCTGGGCAGCACAACAACCCCTATTTCATCGCGACTTATGGGGGAAACGATTAGATGGCCGAGTCTTTGGACAGCTCAAAATAGTCGGGATGCAGGGCGATAACCGGGCCCTGCTCCTCGGGCATCAGGTGCAGGTGCGTCTCTGCCAGATAGCTCGCCGCGTCGGTATCGCCCCTCTTAATGGCCTCGAGAATCCGGCGATGCTGCCGACGAATCGGCTCCCAATCCAGATCCTGCGACACCATACGCAACCAGTTGTATCGCTCAAAATGCGTGTTGACGCTCTTCATCCAATCCCACAACATGTGACGGCCAGCAATCACGAAACACGTCTCATGGAACAGGTTATCCAGGTCGAAAAAGCGACGCGTTTCGCTATGGTCGAGCGACTCGGACTCGGCAAGAATCTGCTCGAGCCGATGCTTTTGCTCGGGTGAAGCGGCCGAACAGCATTTTATGAGTACGCTTCTTTCGAGTTTCTCGCGCAAGAAACAGGCATTCTCGGCGTGTTCCATGCTGATCTTAGAGACGTAGGTGCCGCTCTTGGGACGCGTTTCCACCAGCTCTTGCTCGCGCAGGCGCACAAAGGACTCGCGAATGGGCGTGCGTCCGATCCCCGTCTCCTTTTCCAGACCAATCGCCGAAAGGCGTGTGCCGGGCTTGAGCTCGGCATAGATGATCTTGGAGCGCAGTGCGTTGTATGCCTGATCTTGCAGGCTCTGATAATGCTGGTGTTGTTCCATAAAGCCCTCGAATGAAGCTCACGGTTTGTCGAATATCACCACGTAATACTATCGCATCCCGCGGCGCTCCCCGCACAGGTTATGAGCATGTCGCCTCCCCTTCGAGCCGCAGATGGCAAGCATGGCCACAAAGCGCGCAAGCCCACCGCGGCACACGATGCGATGTGTTTGCACCTGCCCTACAACCGCAACATGATTGCGGAGAGTGCACAGGCACAGAGCGAATGGCGGGCATCGCGACAATCGGCCACAACCGTTCGCCTTTTAAAAGTGAACGTTCACCTGATTCTAGGAAAAGCTGCGAGTAAATTCCTCTGCTTCTCCTATACTGAGCTTGTATTAGAAGTAGGACTCATAAAGATGAACGTTTCTTTAGGAAGGATTGCTATGTCTGATCTTATGGACAGCTTCCGCCTAGATGGCAAAGTCGCGCTCGTGACCGGTGCCACCTACGGTATTGGCATGGCCATTGCCGAGGCACTCGGTGAGGCCGGGGCCAAGATTGCCTTTAACGCCCGTCACGCCGACAAAGTCGCCGAGGCCGAAAAGCACTACCGTGAGCTGGGCTTTGATGCTCACGGCTATGTTGCCGACGTCACCGACGAGACCGTCGTCGCCGAGCTCATAGCCAAGATCGAGGCAGATTTTGGCACCACGCCCGACATCCTGGTCAACAACGCCGGCGTCATCCAGCGCACCCCGATGCTCGACATGAGTGCAGAGGACTTCCGCCGCGTCGTCGATATCGACCTCAACGCACCGTTTATCGTGTCCAAGGCCTGCCTGCCCGGCATGATCGCCAAGGGCCACGGCAAGATCATCAATATCTGCTCGATGATGAGCGAACTGGGTCGCGAGACCATCGCCGGCTATGCCGCCGCCAAGGGCGGACTCAAGATGCTCACCAAGAACATCTGCTCCGAGTTCGGCGAGGCCAACATCCAGTGCAACGGCATTGGGCCCGGCTATATCGCCACGCCGCAAACCGCACCGCTGCGCGAGACGCAGCCCGACGGCAGCCGCCACCCATTTGACCAGTTCATCATTGCCAAGACGCCGGCGGCCCGTTGGGGCACGCCCGAGGACCTGAAGGGTCCCGCTGTGTTCCTGGCTTCCGACGCATCGAACTTTGTCAACGGGCACATTCTGTACGTCGATGGCGGCATCCTGGCCTACATCGGCAAGCAACCGCAGTAAGGAAACTGGGCGAGGCGGTCGGCAGTTAAGTCTGCTGCTCGGACAGTCCTGCGCAAGACGGAAAGCACATTAAGTGCTTTCCTTTGCGTGCGGAACTCGCGACAGACTTAACTGTCGACCGCCCGCACAACGGCCCACTGCTCGAAGATGACGCGCACAACATATCTAAAACTAATAAATAAAGTGAAAGGTTAACCCCCATGAAGATCGCTCTGATCAACGAGAATTCTCAGAACTCCAAGAACCCTATGATCGAGGCTGCCCTTAAGAAGGTTGTCGAGCCCATGGGCCACACCGTCTTTAACTATGGCATGTATGCCGATGCCGACTCCAAGCCTCTCACCTACGTGCAGAACGGCATCCTTGCCGCCGTGCTGCTGAACTCCGGCGCAGCCGACTACGTCGTGACCGGCTGCGGCACCGGCGAGGGCGCCATGCTCGCCTGCAACTCCTTCCCCGGAGTGCTGTGCGGCCATGTTGCCGACCCGCTTGACGCCTACACCTTTGCTCAGGTCAACGATGGCAACGCCGTCGCCATGCCCTTCGCTCTCAAGAACGGTTGGGGCCAGGAGCTCAACCTCGAGTACACCTTCGAGAAGCTCTTTGGCTTTGGCTCGGGCAACGGCTACCCCGCCGAGCGCGTTGAGCCCGAGCAGCGCAACAAGAAGATCCTCGATGGCGTGCGCGCTGTGACCATGCGTCCGCTCGTCGACGTCCTGGGCGAGATCGACCAGGACCTGGTGAAGGGCGCACTTGCCGGCGAGCACTTCCAGGAGTACTTCTTTGCTAACGCCACCGACGAGGCCATCATCGCCAAGGTCAAGGAGATCTTGGGCCTCTAATCGCACGACTCATCGCAGCCAACGCAAGCGGCGGCCGCCCCGAAGCCCGGGGCGGCCGCCGCTTTTTGCTATCGAATGGTGCAGAGGGGTCAGATACCTAGGCACCACGTTGGTGCAAAGCAGCCTGTCCCCCTAGCTCCAGGGGTTGACTAGAGTTCGCAGGCAACCTTGTAGCCATCGCCGATGGCATCGCGGATGTTGCCGCACTTGTTGGCATCGCCCAGCACGTGGGTGGCAACACCGGCAGCGGCAAGGTCGTCGGCCAGCTTGGTATTGGGACGATAGCCCATGGCGAGCACCAGCGTATCGGCATCGGCGATGGTGTGGGCCTCGCCATCCTTCTCGTAGCTGATGGCATCCTCGGTGATCTCGGTCACCTTGGCCTCGGTCAGCACGTGGACGCCCTTGGAGAGCATGCGCGTGATGAGCACCGCGCGACCGGCACCACCCTCGTTGGCGGCGAGCGTCTTGGTCATCTCGATAACGGTGACGTCGCGATTGGCCGGCGACAGATCGTTGACCAGTGGGGCCAGGTAGTCGGCCGTCTCGCAACCGACGGTGCCGCCGCCCACGATGATAATCTTCTTGCCCGGGAAGGCCTTGCCACCCAGCAGGTCGTCGGCCGTCATGACCTGCTTAAATCCCTGCATGAAGGCCGGGGCGATGGGCTCGGCGCCATAAGCCAGGACAACCTCGTAGCCCGCGTAGTCACGCTGAATGTCCTCGGCCGAAAGCTCGGTACCAAAGACGCACTTCACGCCCGCCTTAGCAAGACGGCGATACTGGTACTTGATCACGCGGGTGAGTTCCTGCTTTGCCGGCGGAACGGCCGCGATGCGCATCTCGCCGCCCGGTTCGTCCTGTTTATCCACGAGCACCACATTGTGACCGCGCTTGGCGGCAATGTAGGCTGCCTCCATGCCCGCAGGACCGGCGCCCACAACGAGTACGTTTTTGGCCTCGGCGGCAGGCTCGTAGCCAGCCTCGTCGCGCTCCACGTCCGGGTTGACGGTGCAGGAGATGCGCTTGCCGAACATGATGCCGTTCAGGCAGCGCAGGCAACCGATGCAGGGGCGGATGTCGTCGGCGTTGCCGGCAGCGGCCTTGTTGCAGAACTCGGCATCGCACAGATTAGCGCGACCCATCATGCAGATGTCGGCGGCGCCGTCCTCGATCAGCTCCTCGGCAATCCATGCCTCGTTGATGCGGCCGACCGTGGCGACGGGAATGTTCACGTGTTTCTTGATCTCGCGCGAGCAGGCGGCGTGCGAGGCCTGCTGGGTGCCGGCGGCGGGAATGGCGGAGCCGCGCTTGATGGTAGTGCCACCCGACACGTGAATCATGTCGACGCCAGCCTTCTCCAGGCGACGCGAGACGTAGATCATGTCGTTGAGGGTCAGGCCGCCATCGGTGTACTCGTCGCCCGAGATACGGACGTCGATGATGAAGTCCTTGCCGCAGCGCTCGCGAATCTCGGCGATGACCTCGAGCAAAAAGCGCATGCGGGCGTCGAGCGAGCCGCCGTACTCGTCGGTGCGCTTGTTGTAGAGCGGAGTCAAAAAGCCGCCGAGCATGCCATGGGCGTGCGCCGCATGAACCTCGACGCCATCGACGCCGGCCTTCTGCATACGCACGGCAGCGTCGCCAAACTGATGCGTGAGCTCGTGGATCTCATCGACCGTGATGGGGCGCGGCGCCTCGCGGGCATAGGACGGGCCTACAAAGGACGGAGCGATCAGGCGCGGCGTGCCCGGAATGTTAAAGGCCATGTAGGCGGGATGGAAGAGCTGCGGCATGATCTTGCAGCCATACTCGTGAACGGCTGCGGCGAGCTTTTCCCAGCCGGGGATAAACGTGTCGTCGTAGCAGCACATGTCACCCGGCAGATAGGTATAGGTGGGCTCGACCGTCACGACCTCGGTAATGATGAGGCCCACGCCGCCCTTGGCGCGGGCACGGTAATGATCGACCAAGTCGTCGGTCACATAGCCGTGATCGGCCAGGTTGGTAGATACCGGCGGCATAAAGACGCGGTTCTTGACCTCGGTCGTACCGACCTTGATCGGACTAAAGAGCATCGGGTAGGCGGAGGACTCCATACAGGGTTCCTTTCATTTGAGCCGCTCGGCGGCAGTTGCTAACGTACTTATCGTATCAGTAACCGCGCCGTACCCGACCGTGCGCGCTCCCCCGGCTTTTACTCAGCCCACAAAAAGTTGTGGTGGAATACGGAGTAGATAAGGCCTTTGACAGCCAAAACAGTCCGTATTTCACCGCAACTGATGGATGGGATGGGTTAGAGGCCCAGGTAGCTGGTCATGCCTTCGACGGCGAGCTTGGCGCCGGCTACAGCATGGACCACAGTGAGCGGGCCGTTGACCACGTCGCCGGCGGCAAAGACGCCCGGCACGGTGGTCATGCCGCACTCATCGACCGAAAGCAGACCGCGATGGTCGGTCTCCAGACCGCCCGTCGTAAGCACCAGTTTGTCCTTGGGCACCTGCGAGGCCGCAATCACAACCGTGTCGGCGGGCACATGGTCAAGTTCTTCCTCGTAGCCCACCACGTTGTCGTCCTCGTCAAAAATAGCCGTCTCGAACACCGGACCGTTATCGTCGATGGCGCAAATCGCCTTGCCGCGCACGATCTCGGCACCGTCAAGCTCGGTCAGCTCCACCTCGTCATCGATGGCCGAGATATGGCGCGATCGGGCATACACGGTAACCTTGCGAGCGCCCGAGCGCAGGGCCGTACGGGCAACATCCATGGCCACGTTGCCAGCGCCGATAACCGCCACGTTCTGACCGATCGCCACGCTCGTGGGATCGACCAGGTAATCGATACCAAACAGTACGTTGCCACGCGACTCGCCGGGAATACCCAGCTTGCGGGCGCGCCAGGTACCGGTACCGACAAAGACCGCATCGTAGCCGTCGCGCAGCAGGTCGTCGATATGCAGCGCACCACCGATGGTGGTCGAGGGACGAACGCGCACGCCAAGCGAGCACATCACGTGACGGTACTTTTGCACGAGAGCACGGGGCAGGCGAAACTCGGGGATGCCGTACTCCAGCACGCCGCCGATCTCGGGGCGCTGTTCAAACACCGTGACGGCACAGCCCAGCTGGGCCATCTTAATGGCCACGGTAATGCCGGCAGGACCGGAACCGACCACGGCAACCTGCTTGCCGCACGACGGCGCAGGCTTCCACTCCCTACGATCCAAATACGCAGTCGAGATATAGTTCTCGATACTCGAAAAATGCACCGGTGCGCCCTTGCGGCCCTGAATGCACGCGCCCTCGCACTGGCCCGAATGGTTGCAGATCATGGAGCAGACCGCGCTCATGGGGTTGTTCTGGAACAGCAGCTCACCTGCCTCTTCCAGACGGCGCTGCTTAAACAGGTCGATGACCTGCGGAATAGGCGTCTGCACCGGGCAGCCCTTAAGCTGGCAGAACGCCCTTTTGCAACCTAGGCAACGATTCGCCTCTTCGACAATGTGGATAGCCACGCAACTCCCCTTTTTGATGTAATCCAATGAGGCGACGATAAAAAAACCCTTCACTGCCGCCCCCAGTCAAGCAAACTCAATATGCCGCCACGGCAAAAGCCAATGCTATATCTCGCGATGCGGAGCCCCGCAGCGAGCGGACATGCGCTCGAGTGTCGCCAGGCAGCTAGCCGCCGTCGCCGGCACGCTGTTCTCGACCACGCAAGGAATCCCCGAACAGGCGGCAGCCGCCCAGGCCACCACGGGCTCAAAGTCATAGCGGCCCGTCTCGCCCACGCCGTGGCACACCAGGCGAGAACCCGTACCGTCGCACCAGCCGGCTTCGTCCTCGTTGTCGACGACCTCAAAATCCTTGGCGTGCAGCACGCGAATCTTACTGCCGCATAAGTAGAGCATACGCGCGGTGATTTCCTGTGCCTCGCCAACGACGCTGGGATGCAGCAGCGACACCGGGTCGTAGATCACGCCGAGCGCCGGGCTCGGGACGCGCTCCAGCACCTCACGGCAGCGATCTGGCGTGTTGACCGTCTCGTTCCAGCCGGGCTCGATCAGTATTTGCCCACCCACGGCCGCGGCGCACTCGCAGACGCGCGCGAGTCCATCCATAAACGCATCGAGTGCCTCGTCGGTCATACGGTCGTCAGCAACGCGGTTCTGCGCATTGGGACGACCGGTCTCGGTGCCAACCGGACAGCCGCCGAGCATCTGAGCAAAGTTCAAGCACGCCTCGTACTCGGCAAAGTTATCCGTGAGCTGTTGTCGATCGGGCGTCGCCAGATTCTTATAACAGCCGAGCACGGCGACCGAAACGCCCGCCTCATCGAGCACCGCACGCAAATGGTCGGCGAGCTCGCGGGTCAGACCGCATCGATCGATTCCCATTGATGCGTAGAGCACCTTGCTCGGCAGCTGAATGCACGAAAAGCCCAGCTCTCCTGCCATGCGAATGCGTTCCTCGACGGTCCCCTGCGGAAGGTCGTGTAAACGCACGCCCGGAGTAATGGCCCCCACGCTATTCACGCCCCTTATGAGCATTGATGCCCGGCGTGTAGCCGCCAAACGGGTCATCGATGGAGCACACGCCCGAAGGGGCGAGCGGATCGCGCTTACCGGCCAACTTGTCATGATGCATGGTCTCGATATAGGCGAGCACCAGCGGCGCCACGCCCTTCGCGTCGTTTTTGACGACGGGCTCACTCATGTAGTAGCCAAACGTGCCCTCGCGGTGCGCGGTGTTGCCAAGGCCCGCCACCAGACAGATATTGTCAAGCGCCAACTGTCCATCGCGCTCGGACAGGCACGTGTCGCAGATGCCGTCAAACGCACGGCGGCCGTACTGGTAGTAGCGCTCGCCCAGCACGCCCAGGCGCACGCCCTTCATGATGGCGTTGGCGAAGATGGCGCTGCCCGACTCCTCCAGATAGTTGGGGGCGATATTGGGCAGGTTGATGACCTGGTGCCACATGCCGGTCTTCTCGTCCTGATACGGCAGCATGGCGTCGATCAGGTCGTGGAACATCTTGCGGATCTCGTCCTTCTCGGCCGACATCGAGGGCGGCATGAGCTCCCAGGTATCGATGAGCGCCATGGCGAACCAGCCCTCGGCGCGCAGCCAGAAGTTGGCCGAAAGGCCGGTGACGGGATCGCACCAGAACTGCTTGCGGCTCGCGTCGTAGGCGTGATAGTACAGGCCGTTGAGGGGGTTGCGCATCAGGTCGTGCACCACCTGGAACATATGGAAGCTATCCGAGCAGGCACGGCGGTTGTGGAAGCTCAGCTCGTACTGCATGTAGAACGGCTGCGCCATGTACATGCCGTCGAGCCAGATCTGGTTGGGGTAGACGGCTTTGTGCCAAAACACACCCTCTTTGGTACGCGGCTGGGTCTCGAGCTGCCGGTAGATGGTATCCATGGCGGCACGGTACTTGGGCTTGCCCACCAGGTCATAGAGTTTGTAGAGGGTTTTGCCCGCGTTGACGTTGTCGAGGTTGTACTCCTGGGGATCGTAATGCTTGATGGTGCCGTCATCCTGGACAAAGAAGTCGATATAGTCGTCGGCGAAGGTCAGGTAACGCTGCTCGCCGGTGATCTCGTACAGCTCGATGAGCGCCTTGATCATGCAGCCGTCAATGTAATTCCAGGTGTTCTCCTTGCCGGCGCGAAGCTTTTCGATATTCCAGGCCGGCGCCTGAGGCGTAGAGGTCTCGATCAACTGCTCGATATAACGGTCCAGAATCTGATTGCAACCCATTGCTGTCCCCTCTGACGTTATTGATGGGTGAACGTTTCCCCTAGTGTAACGCGAACGGGGATTATAGGGTGAACGTTAACCCTATAATCCCCGTGAACGGCAAACTTTTAACGGCAAACGGCGGTGAGGCCCGCAGCGATGCGATGCGCCAGGCGCTCATAGCCGGCAGGGCTGTAATGCAGACCGTCCGGCATGTAGAGCTCGCGGTGCTCCGGCAAAAACGGGCTGATGCCGCTTTGCGCATACAGGTCGATCACCGGCACCGAGTAGCGATCGCAGACCTCCAGCATCGCGCGCACATAGGCGTCTTGCGTCAGGCCCAGATGGTTGGCCTCGTTGCTTGCCGGAATATCCTTCTCGTGTTTGCCGCTCGTCTTGCACGGCGTCATAAACACCAGCTTTGCCTGAGGCGAGCGCGCCGTGATGGTGCGGATCAGGTAGTCGAGCGCACCGTAGAACTCGTGCACGTCCGTGCTGCCCAGCTCTCCCAGCGGCACGTTACGGCTAAAGTCGTTAACGCCGCCAAAGACGATGCAGATATCTGCCGTGTGATCGATGCCGTCCAAGCGCTCGACAAACGAATCGCTACGGTCGGCCTTGACGGCAATACGCGAACCCTTAATACCAAAGTTCTCGATCGTAGCGCCGCCCAGCAGCGCACCCAGGTGCGAAGTCCAGGAGATATCGTTGCCTCCCCCGCCGCATCCGTTATCGCCCCAGGTGGTCGAATCGCCAAAGCAGCAGATGGTCAATTCGCTCAAGTTTTTCGTTTCCATATTCTTCTCCTCACCCGCACACCGGCGGTCATACAGGTACATACCGTTCATTCGCAACATACCGAGGGACTATACGTGGGCGTATTCCGCAACTTGCGAATCGAGCCATTCGATATCCTCGGCAAGATGCGCCACGCCCAGGTGGTGTCCACCCGGGCAGACCTCGTGCAGAAGGTTTTCGTCCTTGCCCAGCAGCGCGTAGGCGTCGCGAACGATATCGAGCTGCTCGTCTACGTTCGCAAGCCCGCGGGCGCCGTTGAGATGGTCTTTCTCGCAGCTCTGAACCAAGAGCGGCCGTGGCGCGACAAGCGATGCAATGTCGCCCATGTCGAGCAGACGCCAGAGTCCAGGCGTGTAATTGCAGCTGCAATTGCCGTTGAGGTGCAGTAGCGAGTCATCAACGCCGTACAGATAGCCCGAGACAAACGCCTTGCGCACGCGCGGGTCGAGCGCGGACAGGTACAACGTCATGTAACCGCCGCCCGAAAAACCAAAGCAGCCCAGGTCGTCCATGGCAATGTCACCGCGTGTCTCCAAGTAATCAATCAAGCGCATGTTGTCCCAGGCGTTGAGGCCCGCGACCGTAAGACCCAGCGGCTCGGCCATACGTGCTTGATTCAGACACGTACCGCGCAGGTAGCTGTTCTCGTCGTCGCCCTGACCCTTCCAGTCACGACGGTATCCCCAACCACGCGCATCGGGGCAGACGGTCACGTAACCCATGCGCGCCAAACGCAGACCGTAGTCGTAATTGAACTTACGCACGGCATCGTCGACCGCCGGCACGCCCACAACGCCGGCTATGCTTGCAGCACCCGCCCCCTGGTGACCATGCGGGCAGATATAACAGCGCTTGAGTCCCCGCTCGTCAAGCTTGGGGCGGGACGGCTCCAACAGGTAAAACGGCATCCACACATCGTGCTCAACCTGCAACACCGCATGAGTACGCACGATGCTGCCGGCAACCCGCACGCGATTGAGTTCACGAATCTCAATCGGGGCGCGGTCCATAAGCGAAAGACCCAAAATATCGTACAGACGAGTCCTGGTCGCAGCCTTCCATGCCTCAAAGTCTGTGGGAGTCTTGCCCGTAAATGCAGCCGAGCGCCCCTCGCGCTTCAGTCGGGCGCGCAGCGCAGGTTCGTCCTCGTAGTACGTCTCGATGTGCACGGTGCGGCCATTGGCAGATAGCCCGGCCGTCTCTACCGCATCACCGTCGCCGCCCTCGGGATCCCAACCATCCGTGCCGGCAAGCACTCGGTCACGCGCATAGCGTTCGGAATCCTGACCGGTCAGGCAATGCGCCCACGGCACCCAAGCGGCAGTATCACCCGCCGGGCCAAACAGGGCACCGCCGGCATACAGGGTGCCGTCATGTGCCGCTGGCTTATTCCAATCCCACCAACCCTCGAGTGAAATATGGGGGCCCAGCCAGCATTCGAGCAAAACGGTCTGGGCCCACTCGCGCCATGGACGACCCAGATAGACCGATCCGGGGGCAATGCCCTCATCGGCTGTAAACGAACAACCATGAAACACAAATCCGTACGGCTCGCCCTGAGGCGTGGAGGCTGCCGTTACATACCCGTTGACATCCATATCGCGGTTGAGCGAGCGAATCTCACACCCCTCAAAGTAGGCACGCGCGCCGCCAAAGATAAAGTCGACATCGCCCTCGATCCGGCAACGTCGAAAATACTGCCGCCCCACGCGGCGCGGGGCGAACTGCTTGGGGCCTATAAAGCCGCCCGGCTTGGCCTCGCGCGGCGGCAGCGGCCCCAAAAAGAGTGTGTCCTGGTGTCCCTTAATGCAGCAGACATCGACAACCAGGCGGTCACCATCGGCATACAGGGCAATCGCCTGGCCGACCTCGCGCCCATCACCGGCGTTGTTTTCGATTGTTAGACCCGCAAGCGTCACGTCGTCGGCATCGACCAGCACCGTGTACGTACGGAAGGTGCCGAGTCTTCCATCCTGGCCGCTACCATCTTCCGAAGGCATCTTGGCACCCAGGCCTCCCACGATACGCACGCTGTCGGCCGTCTCGCCCTCGAGCGTCACATGCGGACGACGAATTTCGACCCGTTCGCGGTACTCACCCGGCGCCACCAGCACGCGCACCGGCACGGTCGCATCGGGCACACACCGCTCCGCCGCCTCGAGCGCCGCCGAAATGCTGCGATACGCGCCTTCGCGTTCGAGCGATACCTCAAAGAGCTGTTCTTTACCACTCATCTGTCATTACGCTTTCTGTCACAGAACACCCACCGTGCAATACCGGCACCTATAGATTGCGTGCGACAGCCGGGCAGACCCGACCGTCGCACGCCTCAACATGCCGTATTCACTTGTGCAGGAGCACTACCCTACGCGCGGATAACCTTGTCGACGTTTTGCAGCTGCAGCTCGTCGCCATCCTGACCCTCGATGCGCACGTTCTGCAGGTCGAGGACTTTCACGTTCTGCGCGATGATGCCCTGGCGCACCATGGGCTCCACGCCGCAGGCCATGGCCGGCACAAAGGGCTCGGCATCGGCGGCAAAGGTCACATGGACATCCTGGAACGTCAGGCGCGTCACCTTGCTCTCGGGAAGGCCCGTGATATAGGCCGCGGCCGCATGGCAGTTGGTGGCCTCGATATCGCAAAACGTCGTGGCGCCAAAGCCGGGCGTACGGCCGTCGACGGGCAGCGCCTCGCGAGACTGCACGTAGTCGGTCTTGCCGTCCTTGTCGCAGAAGTAGAACGAGTTGACCACGAAGGGCGTGAGCACCTTATCCATGCGAATGTGCTCGAAGGTGATGCCCTCGTTGACGGCGTCCTTGCCGCGTCCGCGGCGTGTCTTGACGCGCAGGCCGCGGTCGGTGCGCTCAAAGAGGCACTTGCTCACGGTGAGGTCCTTGATGCCGCCGGCGGCCTCGGATCCCAGCACCACGGCGCCGTGGCCGTCGTGCATGTAGCAGTGCGAGATCAGCACGTCGTGCGTGGCGGGACGGAGCTCGGGTTCAATGCCCAGTTTGCCGCTCTTGATGGCGATGCAGTCGTCCCCCACCGAGAACTGACAGCCAAGGATGCGGACAAAACCGCAGCTCTCGGGATCGAAACCGTCGGTGTTGTGGGAGTTCTTGGGACCCTCGATGGACAGGCACAGGGCATCGACGTGCTCGCACAGAATGGGATGGATATTCCACGCCGGGCTGTTGCGCACGGTAAAGCCGGCAAGGCTCACGTTTTCGCACTCGGACAGGAAAATCATGCGCGGGCGGGCGACCTCGCGGCCCTCCTCGGGACGGAAGATGTTCTTAAAGTCCTTGTTCCACCAGTTGTCCTCGGCAAAATCGGTCTGGCCGTCGATGGCGCCGCGGCCATAGATGCACACGTCGTGCACGCTCAGGCCCGTAAAGGTCGAACAGTAGGTCGAAAAGCTCTCGCCTTCCCAGCGGCCCAGGGGCAGCATGTCGGTGCCGGCATACCCGGCGCCCTCGTCGCCCGCGACCGTACCCGGAATGTAGGCAAGCGCGGCGCGGTCGTGGCGGGCCAGCAGCACCGCGCCCTCGGCAAGCTCGATGTTGATATTGCTCTTAAGGAAGAGGGACTTGATACGGTAGCTGCCGGCGGGAATCAGCACGCGGCCGCCCTTGGGGCAGGCCATGATGGCAGCCTGAATGTTGGTGGTGTCATCGTGCTCGGCATCGCCCTTGGCTCCGCAGTCGCGAACGTTGATGGTAAAGGGCTCCGCCGGCGTGGTGACGCCTACGCTCAACTCGCGCTCGCCGCAGACAAAGCGGATCAGGTTGCGCTTGCCGGGGGTCAGGCCATCGACATAGGTCTCGACCGTATTCGTGGTACCGGCGGGCTCATCGTTGACAAAGATCTCCCACGTATCGGCACAGGTAAAGTAGCCGCCATCGTCGAGCTCGATAACGGCCGCGCGGGCATTGCGCCAGATAACGTTCGTCTCCATGGGTCTCTCCCTCAAATGTAATCAGAAGTTCATACTACTCGTTTTTAAAAAAGGGCCGTACCCGCCGGTGGATCTCCGGTGGCACGGCCCTGTGGTTTGGACGATGCGCCTGCCCTACTCGGCGGGAATTACGCTGCCGTCCTGGAAGCCAACATTGTTGTGGGCGAAGCAGTCCTCGTACTTAAAGCCGGAGAGCTCCTCGCAAAGCGCCTTGACCTCGGGCTTGACGTCGGCCATCTTGCCACCCTCCTTGACACGGTGGATCTCGTCGCAAAGGATGTCGCACTGCTCCTTGTCAATCTTGATGCCGCGGGCAAGGACGGCCGCGAGCAGGAAGAAGCCGGCGCAGCCGATGAGCATGTAGCCGCAGATGTACAGAGGCACGGTGGCGGGCTGGGTCACGGCGTCGCTGTTGCCGGCGGTCTGAATGAAGCCGGAGGCAGCAAGGACGATAGCCCATACGTTGACGGCAACAGCCTGGGCAATCTGCTGGCAGAGCTGCTGTGCGGAGCTGTAGATGCCCTCGCGACGACGCAGGGTGATGAGCTCATCGACATCGGGGATGTAGTTGAGCAGAACATCGGGCAGATACTGGAAGCCAACGTAGAAGAACTTCCAGATGGCGAAGATGATGGGATAGGCGATCATGGCGATGGCGACCGTGGAGGTGCCGTTGATCTGACCAAAGGCGAAGTAGTTGTAGGCGATGATGCACGCGGCGCAACCGACGTTTGCCAGGTACCAAGACTTGTGGAAGCCCTTCTTGGCCATGAGGGCGACCCAGATGGCGGTGCAGACGATAGCGACGACCTTGCCGGGCATCTCCATCACGGACTCGTAGGACTTAGGAATCTGCAGACAGTAGACGATGAAGAAGGACAGGCAGGCAGACCAGCAGGCAGCAGCGAGCTTCGTGGAGACCTGTGCATACAGGACCTTGCGGAAGGACTTGTTGCGGAAGGTAGAGATAACGTCGATGAAAAACTTCTTGATACCCTCGCCGACGCTCTCGATCTTCTCCTGAGCCACCTCCTCGGGGGTGTGCTCCCACGTGGACAGGTACACGCACAGCAGCGAGATTGCCATGACCGAAGCGTTAATCGTAGCGATGATGAAGTAGCTGAACGGGTTGGTCTCGCCGAAGGTGCCAAAGCCAAAGCCGACGAGTGCTGCCATCAGGAAGCCGGCGGCGTTACCAAAGAGGTGCTTGTAGCCGGTGAGGTACGTACGCTCCTTGAAGTCATCGGTCATCTCGATGGTAAGCGGCGACAGGTTGGCGGTGCAGAACGTGTACGCGACGTTGTAGATCAGGTACAACACAAAGTAGTACGGGAAACCAAACGGCGTAGCCACAAAGATGAGCGGCTCGGCGACCATCATCGGGATAGCCAGCAAGATCCAGAAACGGCGGCGGCCAAAGATGCGGCCGATCTTAGTAGCGTAGAAGTTATCGGCCACAAAGCCCATGAGCGGGCACAGAATGGCGTTGAGATAGATGGCGAACGAGCTGATCAGCGCAGCCTCGCCTGCGGACAGACCGCACTCCGTGGACAGGAACAGCACCATGTAGCTGTGCGTAAAGCTCAGGGCACCGGAGTTGAGCATGCCGCCCATACCAAAGCCCAAGCGCGTCCAGAATGTGATCTTGCGCTTTTTACCGATCTTGTTAGTCATCGAGCTCCCTCTCTTTTCTCGATTGTCTTGTAACAAGACATTGGAGTCCATACCGATGTCTGTCTGCATATCGCCCACTCGTAGGGTGAACGTTTAGCTAGATTATGCGCGATTGCATATGATAGGTGAACGTTCACTTGTATATTATCCTTGAACGGTCGTTTTTTGCCGTTAAACGGACATCTGACTTGAAAAAAATCACGATTACATGGGTATTGAGTGGGTTTAAATTTGAGGTCGATTAGGTGAACGTTTATTGTTTTCGCCGCTCCCGTACCCTCAGGAAGACACGCCCGAACAGACAGAACAAACATGGCCCCGCCGGGAACACTCCCGACGGGGCCATGGTCAATAGCGCCCTATGCGAACCCATTTACCGCTACAGGCAGACGCCATCCTTCCAAATGCTGATCTCGTGGCAGCCGCGACGCTCGGCACTCGTAAGCTTGCCGCTCGCCGTTTCTAGCACCAGCTGGTACAGGTCGTGGGCAGCCTCGTCGAGCGTACGCTCGCCCGTGGCGATCACGCCGGCGTTAAAGTCCATCCAGTTGGCCTTGTGGTCGCACAGACGCTGGTTGGTGAACACCTTGAGGGTAGGCGCCGGTGCGCCAAACGGCGTGCCGCGGCCGGTCGAGAACAGGATTACGTGGCAGCCGGCAGCCGTCAGGGCCGTGGTGGATACCATGTCGTTGCCCGGACCGCACAGCATGTTCAGGCCATGCTTGGTAGCCTGACCGGCATACGGCAGTACGTCGACGATGGGGGCAGATCCGCCCTTTTGCACGCAGCCGCAGCTCTTGTCCTCGAGCGTGGTAATGCCGCCGTCCTTGTTGCCGGGGCTCGGGTTCTCATAGACGACCTCACCATGGCTGATAAAGTAGTCCTTAAAGCCGTTGAGCATGTCGGCAGCTGCGTTAAAGACGTCCTGGCTCTCACAGCGATCGAGCAGAATGCTCTCCGCGCCAAACATCTCGGGCACCTCGGTGAGCACCGACGTGCCGCCACGGGCGACGACCATATCGCTCACGCGACCGATCGTGGGGTTGGCGGTAATGCCCGAAAGACCGTCAGAGCCACCGCACTTAAGGCCAATGACCAGCTCGGAGGCCGGAATGGGCTCACGCTTGGCCTGCTTGGCCAGGTCGGCAAGCTCGGACAGAATCTTGTGGCCCTCGACCTGCTCGTCGGCTACATCCTGGCAGGTGAGGAAGCGAACGCGCTCGTGATCGAAGTCACCGAGCTCGTCGAGCACCTGCTGGTGCGTGCAGTTCTCGCAACCGAGCGACAGGAACAGCACGCCTGCAGCGTTTGCGTGACGCGAGAGCGCCACCAACAAGCGGCGCGTCTGGGCATGGTCGGCACCGGTCTGCGAGCAGCCAAAGGGATGCGGGAAGTAGTAAACGCCCTCCAGCGAGCCCTCGACCAGATCCTGAGCCTGCTCGCACATGGCACGTGCGACCTCGTTGACGCAGCCGACCGTGGGGATGATCCACAGCTCGTTGCGCGTGGCGGCGCGGCCGTCAGCGCGGCGGAAGCCCATAAAGGTCTCGGGCTCAACCGGCTCAACGACCGGATGCGTCGGGTTGTAAGCGTACTCGACCTCGCCCGAAAGGTTGGTCTTGACGTTATGCGTATGAAGCCACTGACCGGGCTGGATGTCGCCCGTCACGTGACCGATAGGAAGACCGTACTTGACGACGTCCTCCCCTGCCGCAATGGCACGCACGGCCATCTTGTGGCCCTGCGGAATATCCTCCGCGGCAACGACCTCGCCCACCCCGGGAACCGCGACGGCGGTGCCCTTGGCAAGCGGCGACAGCGCGACGATCACGTTGTCGGCCGGATTGATCTGGATAGTATTCATTACAAAGAGTCCTAACCCTACAGGTTGAGCAGAAGTCAGCGGGCGCCCGCCAATTGCCCGGCGGGCGCACAGAAGGATTTAGGCCTGGGCGTTGGCGAAGGCCTGTTTGGCGCCGTCGACGCGCACAACGGCGAGCGCGTTGACGACGAACTCCTCAAGACCGGCGATCTGCGTAAGGTCCTCGCCCCACATCTGCTCGTTGCTGAGCACGTCGTGCACCAGCTCGGCATCGTCTGCACCGGCGTGGGCGGCGTAGAAATCGAGCACGAAGGCATCGTCCTGAGCGGTGTACTCGGTGCCGTCGGCGCGGCGCAGGTGCAGGCCATCGCCCTCGCGAGCAACGAGCTCCTGCGTATAGAAGGCAATGAGCGTAGCGAGGCTCGTCGCCAGGCACTTGGGCAGGTTGCCGGTCTCGGCAACATAGTCCTTGAGCGTGGGCAGGTCGCGAGCACGCCATTTGGCGGTTGAGTTGAGGCAAATGGAGAGCAGCGCGTGGTCGATAAACGGGTTGTCGAAGCGGTTCTCGACGGCGGCGGCAAAGGCCTTGCAGTCCTCGACATCAAGATCGGCGGCAAGCGTCGGGATGACCTCGTCGTAGAGCATGGTGTTCATGAAGCCGCGAACGGTCTCGTCATGCATGCAATCGCGCACGATGTCAAAGCCGGCAACCCAGGAGCCCGGAACAAAGGCAGTGTGGGCGCCGTTGAGGATGCGGACCTTGCGCTTCTTGTACGGGGTGACATCGGGGGTCACAAAGACGCCCGGCAGGCCGGCCTTCACGAAGGGCAGTTTCTCGGCAAGCGACTCATCGCCCTGGATACCCCACATCTGGAAGGGCTCGCGCACGGCCAGGAAGGGATCCTCGTAGCCCAGGCGCTCGGCCACGGCAGCGGCCTCCTTGGGGTCGCGGATGCGGCCGGGGACGATAGTGTCGACGAGCGTGGTGCAGACGGTGCAGTCGTTGGCCATCCACTGCGCAAACTCGTCCTCCCAGCCCCAGTCGCTCACGTACTGGTTCATGATGCGCAGCAGCTCCTCGCCGTTGTGATCGATGAGCTCACAGGCGAGCACGATGACGCCCGGCTTGCCGGCGGCCCAGCGGGTGTGGAGCACCTGGGCAAGCTTGGCGGGGAAGCTCGCGGGCGGCATGTCGTCGGCCTTGCAGGACGGATCGTAGGCGATACCGGCCTCGGTGGTGTTGGAGACGATAATCTCCAAATCGTCGGAGACGGCGACCTCCATCATGGCGCGGTAGTCTGCCTCGCGGTACGGATTGAGGCAGCGGCTGCAAGCGCTGATCACACGGGACTCGTCGACCGTGTTGCCGCTCTCCTTGCCGCGCACCAGCACGGTGTACAGGTCGTCCTGGGCATTGATGCCGTCGGCAAAGCCAAAGGCACCGCTGATGGGCTGGACCATGACAACCTTGCCGTTCCAGCCGGTTGCCTCGTTGCCCATGTCAAAGAAGCGGTCGACGAAGGCGCGCAGGAAATTGCCCTCGCCAAACTGCAGAACCTTCTCGGGCGCGTCCTTGGGCAGCAGGTAGCCCTTGTAGCCGATCTTCTCGAGCGTCTCGTAGCTGATGTTCTCCATCGATGTCTCTCCTTAGATTGCTGTTAGCGTGCAGGCAAAACGGGGGCGCCGCGTGTGGCAACGGCGCTCCCGAGTTCGGTGTGATTCGATGCGGGTTTAGGCCTCGACGGTATCCAGGTCAAAGCCAAAGTAGCGGACCGCGTTGTTGTAGCTAATGTCGCGCACGATGGCTCCCAGCAGCTCCATGTCGGCCGGATACTTGCCCTGCTCGACCCACTCGCCGATCACACCGCACAGCACGCGACGGAAGTACTCATGACGCGGGTAGGACAGGAAGGAGCGGGAATCGGTAAGCATGCCCACAAAGTTGCCCAGCACGCCCTCGTTAGCCAGAGCCGTGAGCTGCTCGCGCATACCGATCTCGTTGTCGTTGAACCACCAGGCAGAGCCGTTCTGGATCTTACCGGCGGTCGGAGCCTCCTGGAAGCAGCCCATCACGGTATCGATCATGGTGTTGTCGATGGGGTTCAGGCTGTACAGAATGGTCTTGGGCAGACCCGTGGCCTCCTGGATGGAGTTGAGGAAATCGGCCAGCTGGCCGGACGGCGTGTAGTTGGAGATGCAGTCGTAGCCGGTGTCGGGACCGAGCTTGGCGAACATAGCGCGGTTGTTGTCACGCTTGCAGCCAAAATGCAGCTGCATGGCCCAGCCAAGGCGGACATACTCGCCGGCGACGAACCGCATAAAGGCCGTCTTGTACTTGAGGACCTCGTCCTCGGTAAGCGGCTCGGCGGCAAGGCCCTTGGCAAAGATAGTCTCGATCTCGTCGGCGGTAGCCGGAACGTACATAACGTAGTCGAGCGCGTGGTCGGAAGCGCGGCAGCCCAGCTCGTGGGCAACGTCGTAGCGCTTGGAGATGGCAGCCTTCATGCCCTCGAAGTCGCTGATCTCAACGCCAGCAACCTCGGAGAGATGCTTGCAGTAGTCGGCGAACTCCTGGCCACGCTCGATGCGCAGGGCGGCATCGGGGCGCATGGCGGGAACGACCTGAACGTCAAAACTGTCGTCGGCGGCAATCTTCTTGTGCCACTCAAAGCTGTCGGCGGGGTCGTCGGTAGTGCAGATCATGCGGACGTTGGACTGCTTGATGAGGTTGCGGCAGGTAAAGCTGGCCTCGGCGAGCTTGGCGTTGGCAAGGTCCCAGACCTCCTGAGCGGTTTTGCCGTTCAGGACGCCCTCGTAGCCAAAGTAACGCTTAAGCTCCAGGTGGCTCCACTCAAAGACGGGGTTGCCCACGCAGCGGCCCAGGGTCTCGGCCCACTTCTGGAACTTCTCGCGAGCAGGGGCATCGCCGGTAATGAAGCGCTCGTCGACGCCGTTGGCACGCATTAGGCGCCACTTGTAGTGGTCGCCGCCCAGCCAAACCTCGGTGATGTTCTCAAAACGCTTGTCGTCCCAGATCTCCTTGGGAGAAATGTGGCAGTGGTAGTCAACGATGGGCATACCCTCGGCAAAGTTGCGGAACAGCTCCTCGCCGGTTTTGGTGCTCAGCAGGAAATCCTGATCGTCCATGAAGTTTTTCATCAAACAACCCCTTTGTTGGCGGAGCGGGCGCACGATGCGCTCGTTATCCTCTAGGTGAACGTTCACTATACTAATTCATTGCGACTTAAAAGGTGAACGTTCACCTAACCACCATGGGGTGAACGGTCAATTTTGCCCGTTCAACGGTTGCTGGAGCCGTGACACGCATGCATTGCGGATGGACTAACGTCCCCGAACACCGAACCTGGGCGTTTTTGCTCAGGTGGGTCATGTCTCGGCGTACATTTTTGGGAATATTCAGCATCGGGGCGTACTGCGCACCGTCCTCGACGCCCTATTTGATGCGCATATCGCGCCCGATCGGCATAAAAAAGTGCCTCCGATGGCGATTTACGCCATCGGAGGCACTTAAAACAGTTGTTCTGAGCCTCTTTCGGAACACGCCATTGCTGAATACTCCAAAAAATGCACGCCGCAAGAGGGGGTACCTGACCAAACGGCTAAATTCCCGCAAGCTCGCAGTAGCGGTCGACGTTGCTGGCAAACACCATCTCCACAGCACCCTTCTGCACGGGCTCCGCCGGAGTTTTACCCCACAGCAAATACTCGCCCAAGGTCTTGGCACCACGGTAGGCCAAGCTCACCGGGTCCTTATAGACGATATTGGTAAAAATGCCACGGCGTAAGGCCAGGGCGCTCTCGGGGAACAGGTCGTTGCCGATCACCATGACCTTGCCGGCCTTGCCGCTCGAAACAAGCGCATCGGCGACCACCTCGGAACCAACGGCAAAAACGCTACAGATGAGCTCGGGAGCATCCGGCGCACTCAAGCGCTGCTCAAGCTCGCGCTCGAGCTGTTTGACTTGCGCATGGGCACCGGCAAGGTCCTCAACCCGCCATGGAATATCGTGCTCGCGCAGGTAATTATGAAAGGCGCGGGCGGTCAGATAGTGCGAGTCGGTATAAGGGTCGCCCGCCAACAGGAGCACGCGGGCGTCAGCCCCAGAAGCGTGGACCAGATTTGCCGCCTGCTCCGCCATAAGACTGCCCGCCGCGGAATAGTCCGCCAGACTGGCACCCAGGCGATCGAGGTGCGGGCGGTCGCCGTCTACGAGCTCGATTGTCACGCCCGCCTCGGCAATCTGCCTCAAGAGCTCGGTTGCGCGGTCATCGCCCGGAACATAGGCAAGCAGGCCATCAATCTTCTCGCCCACCTGCAGACGCTCATCAATCTGCTCGAGCGCATCGGCGTAGCCACCCACGCCAAATTCAACGCGCTCAACCGTAATGCCCTGATCGATGACCTCCTGCTCAAAGCGGTTGCAGCCTTCCCAAAGGTAACGGAAAAAGTACGCCCCCTCGCGCGATGCGCGGGGCAGGCAAAACACCAAGTTGATATCCTTGCGGCGCAGGCTCGAGGCACTTGTGTTGCGGTGGTAACCCATGGCCTCGGCCTTGGCATTCACCTTGGCACGCACGGATTCGCTCACGCCGGCCTTGCCCGTCAGGGCCTTATGCACGGTATTGATGGAAACGCCAAGCTCGGCGGCTATGTCCTTCATGGTTACGCGAGCGCTCATGGGGTTACTCCGTTATAGATAAGTTGCCAATTAACAGTACAGGTAACGATACCCCAAAATCACCCTTCAACTCGCCACGCTCGCCCCCAAATGTGCAAAGCGCCCCGCGAACGGATGCTCGCGGGGCGCTTGGATGACGGACCTTACTTGATACCGCGGCCCAAGTCTTCGGCAATTTTGTCCACGCCCTTAAGTGCGGCGCAGGTCTTTTTGTTGGAACAATGTCCTGTGCAAACGCCACCTTGAGCGCAGTCGGCGCAGGTGCCCTTGCGATAAATGCGCACGCACACGGCGACAAACGCAATACCGATAATAGCCAGTACAACAATATCGATAGGTGCCATAGCAAGCCTCCTCTAGTTAACCATCACTTACTTTACCCCATTCTCCACCTGCCAATAAGGGACAGGTATATTTTGGTCGGTTTTATCTGCGGAAACGCCACATCTCCCTCACCAAAAAGCCCGAGTTTCGCTGGGACACCCGGGCTCGTGGAAAGGGGCTGATCCTTATTCGGACTTAAGCGGAAACTGCAGCGGAAGCGGTGTTGGTCTCGTCCTCGTCGGTCCAAGCGTGCTTGGGCATGGGACGGAAGATCTGGAAGAGCATCGCAACCAGCAGAACGATGGCTACAACCGTCCAAATACCAAACTGGCCAAGGACAAGCAGGTTGTAGAACTGGTTGATGAACAGGCCGATCACCCAGGCAAAGGCGCACTCGTAGCCGATGGCAATCGCGGTCCACTTGCCGGAGTCCATCTGGTTGCGGATAGTGCCCATGGCGGCAAAGCACGGGGCGCACAGCAGGTTAAAGGCGCCAAAGGCAACGCAAGCGCCCATGGTGGGGAACATGCCCGCAAACGCGGTCCACAGGCTCGGGTCGGTCTCGGCGGCGTCGGCAACGGACAGCAGCGAGCCGGCGGTGGCGACGACGTTCTCCTTGGCGACAAGTCCAGAGACAGTCAGCGCGGTGGCCTGCCAGGTGCTAAAGCCGAGCGGGGCGAAGATCCAAGCGACCAGGTTGCCCAGCATGGCGAGCACGGAGTAGTCCATAAACTCCTCAGGGATGCCGTCCATCGCAGGCAGGAAGCCGAAGGAACCGTTGTAGCTACCAAAGTTGGAGAGGAACCAAACCACGACGGTGGACGCGAAGATGACCGTGCCGGCCTTCTTGATAAAGGCCCAGCAGCGCTCCCATACATGCAGCGCCCAAGAGCGGATTGCCGGGAAGTGATAGGCGGGAAGCTCCATAACGAACGGCGTCGGGCGACCGGCGAAGAGCTTGGTCTTCTTGAGCATGAGGCCCGAGGCGATGACGGCAAAGACGCCCAAGAAGTAGAACAGCGGGCTGATCCATGCGGCGGTGGTGGAAGAATCGCCGATGATGGAACCCATGAGCAGAGCGATGATCGGCAGCTTGGCGCCACAGGGAATGAACGTGGTGGTCATGACCGTCATGCGGCGGTCCTTCTCGTTCTCGATGGTCTTGGTGGCCATGACGCCGGGGACGCCGCAGCCCGAGGACACGAGCATGGGGATGAAGGACTTACCGGACAGGCCAAAGCGGCGGAACACGCGGTCCATGATGAAGGCGACGCGGGCCATGTAGCCGCAGTCCTCCAAGAAAGACAGCATCACGAACAGCAGGAACATCTGCGGCACGAAGCCGAAGATGGCGCCCAGACCGCCGACGATACCGTCACAGACCAGCGAATCGACCAGGCCACCGTCCTCGGTGCCGCCCGCCACAAGGGCATCGTGCACCACGGTGGTAATACCCGGAACATAGGGGCCGTACTGTGCCGGGTCGACCGAGTCGGCGGCGTCACCCGCAGCCTCGACAGCTGCGTCGTAGGCGTCGCGGCCCTGGCCGAGCACATACCAACCGTCGGTGCCAAAGAGCTGGTCGTTGGTGAAGTCGGTCACCGTGCCGCCCAGGGTGGAAACGGCGATGTAGTACACGCAGAACATGATGACCACAAAGATCGGCAGGCCCAGGATACGGTTGGTAACCACGCGGTCGATCTTCTCGGAGGCGCTCATCTTGGCCGGAGCTTTGGTCATGCACTCGTCGATAATGTGGGCAATCACGCCATAGCGCTCGCCGGTGATGATGGACTCGGCGTCGTCGTCGCAATCCTGCTCGCACTGGGCGACCAGCTGCTCGACGCGAGCGGCCTTCTCCTTGGTGAGGTTGATGAGCTTGCAGGCGTCCGCGTCGCGCTCAAACAGCTTGACAGCGTAGTAGCGACGCTTGTTGGCGGGAACGCTCGCCGGCAGGTTGTTCTCGATGTGGTCCAGAACGTCCTCGATGGAGGAATCGAACTTGTGCTCCGGCACCTGGCCCTTGGAAGCAGCAGACTTCTTGACCTGCTCGAACAGCTCCTTGATACCCTTGTTTTTAAGGGCCGAGATCATCATGACCGGGCAGCCAAGCTTCTTGGAAAGCTTGTCCGTGTCGATCTTGTCGCCGTTCTTCTCCACGAGGTCGGCCATGTTGAGGGCCACGACCACGGGCAGGCCGGTCTCGATAACCTGAAGCGCCAGGTACAGGTTGCGCTCGAGGTTGGTGGCATCGACCACCTGGACAACGACATCGGGCTCGCCGCTCATGAGGTAGTCGCGCGAGCACTGCTCCTCGGGGCTGTAGGGGGAAAGCGAGTAGATGCCGGGGAGGTCCGTGATGGTAACGTTCTTGTCGCTTAGGAGCTTGGCTTCCTTTTTCTCAACCGTGACACCGGGCCAGTTGCCAACGTAGCCGTTGGCGCCGGTGATCAGGTTGAAAAGCGTGGTCTTGCCGCAGTTGGGGTTACCCGCCAGCGCGACATGGATCTGAGAATCCGCCATTCAATCCTTCTTCCTTGTGTGCCCGCGCTGTCATCTCCGAGCGGGCTGGATATTGTGCTTCAACGTTGCATTGCTAAGTTAGAAAACCCTAACTTTACCTGCAAGAATACATGCCGCTGGCCCTTACTGGACCTCGACGACGGCAGCCTCCTCCTTGCGGATGGAAAGCTCGTAGCCGCGCACGTTGATCTCGACCGGATCTCCGAGCGGTGCGACCTTTACGACCTTAAACGACGTGCCCTTGATGAGCCCCAGGTCCATAAGGTGACGGCGCAGTGCACCCTCACCGTGAAGCTTGACGATGGTAGAGCTCTCGCCCACCTTGACGTCACCCAACGTCTTCATGTACTTGTCCCCCTTTCAGCTTTTTGCGAAATGCTACGAACTAACCGACGGTCATGATGTGCATGGCAACCTTGGAATCGATACCAAAGCGTGCACCCAGCACCGTGACGATGATATTGGCGCCACTCGAGCTCACCACGTGGATCTCGTTGCCCTCGACAAAGCCGAGGTCCTTGAGATGGTGCTTCATATCCTCATTGCCCTTTACGCGAGACACGCGCACGGTTTCGCCCGCTTTTACCATCGAAAGCGGCATAGCCGGCATCTGCGGTCCGCAAGACATGAGTGAGCTCCTAACGTCAGTTCGTCCTCAACATCGACGCAGCAAAAGTTAACCACGTCTATGTTCGCTATAGTAAACTAGCACGTGGTTAACTTTTTGGAAAGGGTCCCCATTTAGATTTCGAAAAAGTTTCCTATACGAAACAAAAAGGCGCGGCAAAGAGCTGTCCTTTGCCGCGCCCTGTCATGCTTAGAGCGAGAGGTTTCTGATCGATGTGACGCAGGAAGCCTCGTCTACGCCCGAAACGCGGAAGATGATGTCCTCGCCGCACTCGCCGTAGAGAGCCATGAGCCCCATTACATCGCGGCCGTCGGTATGGCGATCGCCGATACTGACCGATACGTTGCTACGATGCTTGGCAATGATGTCGTAAAGCAGCGCAACCGGGCGGGCATGCAGTCCCAACGGATCTTTAATCGTCTTTGTAAACTCGACCATGTCCCCTCCCGCGGCATCGCACATTCGGCCGGCAAACCCAACCACGTGGTAGTTATTGTAGCGTTAGATGCTTGTCGAGAGCTCCTCTGAACACCTCGTGGGCAAAAAGTGGCAAATATGAGTACTGTCACCGATTTAGTAGCAGCAAAATCGCGAGCAAAGTGCCTGCTTTGAGCGATTCGAAGAGGTTGAAAGCCGTCAAACGCCCTTTAAAGGGGGTTAGATAAATTGATTTTGAGCCCGTTTTTGCTCAGAACAGGCCGAAAAATATGACACCTCTTTTGCAACAGTACTCATATTTGGCATTTTTTGACCACGGGGTCCAAAACCATGCCCCAAAACACAAAAGGAGGGGCCTCGTAAGGCCCCTCCTTAGGAAAGGGAATCGATTTATTCCACAGCCGTAGATTAATCCTAGCCGCTACTCCATCATGTCGAGGACGGAGGGGCGAAGCTCGTTCTCGGCGGCCTCGGGATCGGTCTCGCGCAGGCGGTTGATGTAGCGGTTGTACCACATCACGGCAAGGCCCAGGAAGACAACTACACCGCCAACGTTGTAGACCAGCGTCAGCCACAGAGGCTGATCGAGCGGAATGGTGCCGCAGATAAGCACGAAGCAGAAGACAACGAGCAGGAAGGCGGCAATGACCAGACCGAAGGTGCGCGAACCCATACGGAAGTCGCGGGGCGCAGCGTCGAAGTTCTTGCGCAGCATAAAGTAGGCAAGCAGAATCAGCAGCGGCGGGAGCAGAGCGGTGGCAGCCGTCATGTTGGTGACGATCATGAGCAGGTCGTCGAGGTTACCAGAGCCCAGGGCCGGGATGATCAGGATGGGGACGACGATGGCGAACTGCAGCCGGGCAGCGCGGGCAGGAATGCCGTGCTCGTTGAGCTCGACGATCTTGCTACCAAAGACGCCCTTGGGGATCTCGGTGAAGAAGACCTTGATGGGAGCAGAGGTCCACATCATGAGGGAGCCCAGCGTGGCGGCAAGAAGGATCAGGCCAATGACGCGCGTGGACACTTCCATGGGAATGCCAAAGTGGGCAAAGACAGCGCCGAATACGTCGAAGATACCGGTGGAGATGGCAACGCCGCCCTCGGGAATGAACAGGTTGACCAGCAGCGAAGCGCCTGCATACAGAAGGCCGATGGTCAGGCCGGCGATAACGACGGTGCGCACGAAGGCCTTGACGCCACCCTTAAGGTCGTTAAGGAACACGCCGACAGACTCAGCGCCGCCAACGCCCTGGATGATCCAGGCAAGCGTACCGAAGAAGCCCCACATAGTTGCGAAGTTGCTCGTGTCGGGAGCCATGTTAGCGGGGGTAGGAGCCGTAGCGAACTCGACGCCGCCAAAGGCAGCAGCCAGGGACAGCAAGATGAACACGGCAGTCAGGCCGAGAGCCGCGGTCGAGCCGAAGGAGGAAATGGAGCCGATCCACTTAGCACCCTTGGTCGAAACCCACGTGGCGATAGCAAAGACGACGATCTCGATAATGGTGATCCACAGCTGCGAGAGCTCGGCATTGGCACCAAAGAACACGTAGCTCGCGTAGATGATGACGTTAGGCAGGACGGACGCAAAGTAGAACAGGTTAACGAACCAGTAGCTAAATGCCGTCAGGAATGCCCAGCGACCGCCCATCGAGGTCTTGACCCAGGCGTACACGCCCGACTCGGAGTCCTTGTTAAGGCCGACGAATTCG
Source organism: Coriobacteriaceae bacterium (assembly GCA_902364975.1). Classification (GTDB taxonomy): domain Bacteria; phylum Actinomycetota; class Coriobacteriia; order Coriobacteriales; family Coriobacteriaceae; genus Collinsella. Next base: position 77,720 of record CABJFQ010000001.1, read on the forward strand.
GCGGTAACCAGGGTATAGGGGACAAAGTACAAAAGCGTAGCGAAAAAGAACGACGGCGCAGCTGCCAAGCCGATGGCCGCGTTGTTGTTGATGATGTTCTTGATACCGAACACGGCGGCGACCGTCATGCCCAGCAGAGCGAACGAACCAATCGTTCCTCGTTTTTCAGAGCTCATAAGCCCTCCCAATCATCCGTTATATCTCATCTAAAACCGTCCGGACTGCAAGCGCAATCGTGGACGGCGCACCTGCTAAGGGGAATGGGGAAAAGGGAGTCAACAAAGCCATCCCCCTTAACGGCGCGAAGCAAACGTCCAAACGGACGAATACTACTTGTTGGGGAAGGAATAACCTTCAACCGTCACGTGCAGTACCACGACGCGGGAATCCGCGGCATCGGCCACGACACGGTAGGCCTCGTCAATTTCGACGACGGCAACGCCGCCGGCGGGAATCGTCACGGTCTCCCCCGCACCCTCAAAGCGCTCGCGATCATCGATATCGCTGTAAGCACGGATGCAGGTGAGGTCTGCCTTGGGGGCAACCTCGACGGTCAGGTCGCCGTCGAGCGGAGCGAGCACGGCATGGTAGCGACGGTGACCGACCAGATCGGCGGTAGCGGCCTCGCGGGCATAGACCCACCAGTACACCAACGAGTCGCCGATGGAGTAAGCCACGTCGTGCTGCAGGTCGGCAACGCCATCGAGCGCCTGACCGGTGCGCATCCACTTCTTGACGGACTTCATCTGAGCGTCGAAATCGGCGCGCGAGTTAAAGACATGCATGACTTATGCCTCCTTAATGGGTGCCAGCGCCTGAGCCAGATCGGCAGACGTCAGCGGTCGCAGGGACACCTCAAAGCTGAAGCTCTCAAAACGGGTGCGGTAGGAATCGAGCACCTCGGAACCCCAAGAGTTCGAACCAAGGCCGAGCAGCTGGTCGTTGATATTGACCGTAACCGTGTCGCCCTTGACAAGGTCGTAGACGTGCTTGGCGTTATCTATAGCCTCGCAGCTATAGGGCCATGCCGAGAACGAGAACGGGTTGGAGGCGGCGTCGCTCGGACGCGTCACGACCAGACCGTCACCGTGGCTAGAGCGCAGGGCGACCCAACGGGTGCCCTCGCGGTTAGCACAATCCTGAGGCATAACGTAGGGCGTGAACATGTCGTCGACCGTAGTGCGGTAATGACCGACCGGGTTGGCGCGCAGCGAGTCCGGATAGTTCTCGCCCGGGCCGTGGCCATACCACTCGACGGCACGATCGCAACCGGGGACCTCGAAGGAGATGCCGATGCGCGGGATGATATCCGAGTAATCGCCGTAGGGCTCGCCGGAAACCTTGAGGTCGACTCGACCGCTCGGAAGCACGGTGTAGACGAGCTCGACGCGCATGCCGAACGCGCGGACGGGAGGAGCGATACGCTGGCTCACGGTAACGACGACCGCATTGCCATCCTGCTTCCAAGAAACCTTGCGGGTAGACGTCTGCATCACATCGATGAAGTTGTCCTTCCACAGTGAGTCATACTCCTGGGCATGGTTATCGACGAGCGGATGCCAAAAACCAACCTGGGGACCAGAGGCCATGACGTCGCGGCCGGATGCCTTCCACTCGCTCACGGTACCGTTGACTTTGCTGAAGGTCAGCTCGCCGTTGAGGGAGTGGATGCGGATCTCCTGCTCGGTCTCCTCAACCGTAAGCTCAGGACGAGCGGGGGCCACGATGGTCGGCGCCGGATGGTTTGCGATGGCAAACTGGCTAGCGCCCAGCTGGAACATCGGCTCGCACCAGACGTGAGCGGCCATGGTGTAGGCGCGCACGGTCAGCAGGGTCTCGCCCACTGCGGCCTCGCGAATCACCAGTGGCAGCTGGACGGACTCGCCGGGGGCAACCGCGCCGGGCATGAGCGTCTTGCGGCAGACCACGTCGCCGTCCACCAGGGTCTCGGCCGACAGGCAGACATCCTCGAGGGTGGTGAACCAACGCTTGTTGGTGACGGTCAGCTCGCCTGCCTCGGCGTCATAAGCCATGCGGACCGGGCAGATAACCTGGCCGTACTCGGTAAGGCCCGGACTCGGCTGCTGCCAGGGGAACACCATGCCATCGATGCAGAAGTTGCTGTTGTTGGGGTAATCGCCGTTGTCGCCACCATACATATCGTAGGCAACGCCGTCCTCGGTCACAGCAGCCAAACCGTGGTCGCACCATTCCCAAATGAACTGGCCCTGGATGCAATCCCAACGATCGAAGACCTCCTGGTACTCGGACAGGCCTCCGGGACCATTGCCCATGGAGTGACCGTACTCACAGTTGATGCGCGGCTTGGGGAATGGGTGCTCGCCAAAGTCGTTCATCTGCGAAACACGGGAGTACATCGTGGAGATAACGTCGACGGTATCGGCGTTGCGGTCCTCCTCATAATGGACCGGACGATCATCGAGCTCGTGAGCCTTGGCGTACATCGCGCGGATGTTGCAGCCATAGCCGCTCTCGTTGCCCATCGACCACATAATGATGCAGGCGTGGTTGCGCTCCTGCATCACCAGGCGCTCAATGCGGTCGACGTAGGCCGGCTCCCATGCCGGATCGTCGGTGACCAGGGCGATGTTGCCGATATTCTCGAAGCCGTGGCTCTCCATATCGGTCTCGGCGACCAGCATGATGCCATACTCATCACACAGCTCGTAGAAGCGCGGGTCATTGGCATAGTGAGAGGTGCGCACCGCGTTGATGTTGTGCCGCTTCATGAGCTCCAGGTCGCGGCGCATGCGATCGAGGCCCACGGCGCGGCCCTTGTGATCGTCGTGATCGTGGCGGTTGACGCCATGCATCTTAAAGTAGGTGCCGTTGAGGTAGATATGATTGCCCTCGACCGTCACCTCGGCAAGACCCTGGCGATGCGGAACGTACTCGCTGGCCTCGTCGCCATCGTAGACCTCAAACGTAAGGTCATAGAGGAAGGGGTCCTCGGGATTCCAGAAGTGGGCATCGGCAACGCTGCACTCGGCATGGCCGTCGACGCACTCACCCGTAGCCACCACGTTTCCGCCATCGCTGAGCGTATACACAACGCGGGTAGCGCCCTCGGCCACCGTATCGAGCGTGATCAGAGCGGCATCGCCCTCGCGGTGCGTGCGGAACCTAAAGTCGACCAGGTGCGCGGCGGGACGCTGCATAAGGTACACATCGCGGAAGATGCCCGAGGCCCACCACATGTCCTGATCCTCGATATAGCTGCCATCACTGTACTGCAGAGCCTTGACCGCAAACAGGTTGTCGCCCTCGACGAGCGCGTCGGTCACGTCAAACTCGGCAGACAGGCGCGAACCCTTGGTCATGCCGATAAACTGACCGTTGACGTACAGCTCACCATAGCTCTCGATGCCGTCAAAGCGAATGATCTCGCGAGCGCCGGCAGGCACGGCGGGAAGGTTGACGATGCGCTGGTAGACGCCCGTGGGGTCGTCGGAGGGAACGAACGGCTGATCCACCGGGAACGGGAAACCCTCGTCGGTGTAGGCAAGGTTGCCATAGCCATCCACCTGCCACAGGTGCGGAACCTCCACGTGATCCCACTCGGGCTCGTACGTGGAGAGCTCCTCGTTGGAAACGGCAGCAGGCCCCTCAAAGAGGCGGAACTGCCACGAGCCGGACAGCTGGACAAACCCGCGCGACAGCTCGCGGCTGTACGTAGCGGCGAGATCGGCGGTCTCGTAACCCATAAAGTACGCATGGGGTGCCAGGCGGTTCCTGTGGGTGAGCGCTTGGTTTTCCCAATCGTTAATGGCGTCCATGGTGATGCTCCTTCGTCATCGTAGTGATTCTTGTGCAACCGGTTGTCCTTATCTTACGGGCGATGCAAAAAATTGTGCAACCGGTTGTCCGCTGAACGGTCGATTTGGTCGGATTAACGGTGCAACCGGTTGTACAGCTGCGACACTTATGTCACCCTGAGTATCGAAACTCAGCGCAAAACATCGTTCTTAAGCTCGTAGGCAACCGCCACGCCCGCTGATATCTCACCCACACGAGACGTATTCGATTGCGGCTTGGTTGCAAAACGACACCTGTCACCGGATATCATGAACGCTGTTCAGGTGCACTATAGTAAGCTGTATCCGCACCAGCCCGTATCAGTGACAACATCGACCGCATTTTCCAGGAGACGCCATGACCCAACCAGTTCGCACCGCACCTACGCTTGCCGAGGTTGCCGCAGCTGCCGGCGTGTCGCGCTCCACGGCATCGCGCGCCCTCAACGATTCGCCCCGCATTAGCGAGGAAACCAAAAAGCGCGTCCGTGCGGCGGCCAAGAAAGTCAATTTTGTCCCCAATGCCCGTGGCCGAGCGCTCGCTGTCGGGCGCACGGAAATCATCGCCGTGCTCGTGACCGAGCCCCTGAGTGAACTCTTCAGCGACCCCACCTATAGCGAGTTTTTGAGCGGTATTACCGAGGAACTGTCGGAGTCGTCCTATCTGCCCGTTATCTTGCAGGCGTCTTCTACGCATGAGCGCAACCGCGCACGCGAGCACTTTGAGCGCCGCTCGTTCGACGCCGTGATCGACGTCTCCCCCTACAAGGGCAGCGAGCTGCTCGAGGTGCTGCGCGAGCTGGGCGTACCCACCGTGTTGTGCGGCCAGCTCGAGGGCCACCCCTATCGCGATGTGTTCTCGACGGTCTACTCTGACGACGAAGAGGGCGGACGCTTTGCGGCACACGCCATGAAGGAGTGCGGGCGCAAAGATATCGTCGCCGTGTTGGGACCGCAAGACAACCCCGCTGTTGTCGACCGCCTGCGCGGCTACCGCGCCGTCTTGGGCGAAGACCTCCCAGACGCAAACGTTATCTATACCGGCTGGAACAGCGGAGACGGCTATCAGGCCATGCGCCAGATCCTCGCGCGCAAGATTGCTTTCGATGGCGTGCTCTGCGGATCGGACCGTATCGCGGCTGGCGTCATCACCGCACTCAACGAGGCAGGCCTATCTGTTCCGGCGGAAGTTTCTGTCGTCGGCTTCGACGATCACGAGATTGCGACGCGCTGCGTCCCCGCACTCACGACCGTCCGCCAGCCCCTGCGCGAAGAAGGCCACATGGCCGCCAACATTGCGCTCGACATGATCAAGGGTGCCGAGCCCACCACCACCGTCATGCACATGCAGCTCGTTCAGAGAGACTCGCTGTAGGAAACTGGGCCGGGCTTTCCGCCAGACAGTTGCTGTGGAAAGCCCGGCCCGTTTTGAGCGCTCATTCTGGGGCACAGTTTCCGTTAGACAGCTCAACCGGAAACTGTGTCCCATTATTTTGCCGAATTCTGGGTCGCGCTTTCCCAGAGGACCCCCTTTGGGAAAGCGCGACCCGTTCTGGACGCAGATTCCGGGACGCACTTTCCGCGACGCCCGGTCATCCCATGCCCTCACAATCTCGGCGCATAAAAAACGAGGGAAGGCACGCGTCCTTCCCTCGTTGCGGGCAATATGTAGCCGCTCGCTTACATCAGGCGCAGGCTGACATCCTTGAGCTGGGCGCCGGAAACGGCACTCGGAGCGCCCGACATAAGGTCGGAGCCGCTGGCCGTCTTGGGGAACGCCATGACGTCGCGGATGGAGTCGGAACCGGTGAGCAGCATGCACACGCGATCCAGACCCAGAGCGAAACCGCCCATCGGGGGTGCACCAAACTTGAGCGCCTCCATGAGGAAGCCAAACTGCGACTCGGCGCGCTCCTCGGTAAAGCCCAGGAGCTTGAGCATGGACATCTGCATCTCGGCGTTGTGGATACGCATACCGCCGCCGCCGGCCTCAAAGCCGTCCATGACAAAGTCGTAGGTGCACGAACCGGCTGCCAGCGGGTCGGCCTCGATCTTGGCGATGTCGGTCTCGGTCGGCAGGGTGAAGGGCTGGTGCTCGGCAGCGTAAGCCTTGCGATCCTCGTCCCAGTGGAACAGCGGGAAGTTGACGACCCACAGGAAGTCGTGGCCCTCGCGCTTGATCTCGAGCGCATTGGCCATGTGGGAACGCATGCCGCCCAGGATCTCGTCGGAGAGCAGGCGCGGACCGGCGGCGAACATCACAAGGTCGCCGGGCTCGACGCCCATGCGCTCGCGCAGAGCCGCCATCTCCTCGTCCGAGAAGAACTTGACGATGGGGCTGTTGATGGAGCCGTCCTCGCGGAATGCGATCCAGGCCAGGCCCTTGGCGCCAAACGTGGAGGCCACACCGGCGAGCTTATCGATCTTGGCGCGAGCCCAGGCACCGGCGCCCTTGGCGTTGATGGCCTTGACGACGGAGCCCTCCTCGTTTGCGGCAGTCGCAAAGACCTTGAACTTGGAGTTGGCAAAGATGCCGGTCAGGTCGACCAGATGCATGCCATAGCGGGTATCGGGCTTGTCGGAGCCATAGGTGTCCATGGCCTCCCAGTAGTTCATGCGACGCAGCGGCGTGGGCATCTCGACACCCATGCGGCCGAAGGCGTCGGCCAGGACCTCTTCGAGCGCGCTCATGACGTCGTTCTGGTCCACGAAGGACATCTCGATATCGACCTGGGTGAACTCGGGCTGACGGTCGGCACGCAAGTCCTCGTCGCGGAAGCACTTGGCGACCTGGTAGTAGCGCTCGACGCCACCGACCATAAGCAGCTGCTTCAGGAGCTGCGGGGACTGCGGCAGAGCGTAGAAGTTGCCCGGCTGGATGCGGCTGGGGACGATGAAGTCGCGGGCGCCCTCGGGCGTGGACTTGAACAGGGAGGGCGTCTCGACCTCCATGAACTCACGGTTGTGCAGCGCCTCGCGAATGGCAAAGGTAAAGTCGGAGCGCAGCTTGAGGTTGGCCATCATCTCGGGACGACGGAGGTCCAGATAGCGATAACGCAGGCGGGTGTCCTCGCTGGTCTCGATGCCGTCCTCGATCTGGAACGGCGGGGTGACGGACGTGTTGAGCACCTCGGCGTGGTCGGTCAGGACCTCGATCTCGCCGGTCGCGAGCTTGGTGTTGGTGGTCTCCTCGCCACGAGCGCGCACGACGCCGTGGATCTTGATGGGCCACTCGGGGCGCATGGTCTCGGCGATCTTAAAGGCGTCGCCGTCGGAGTGCTCGGGGTCGAAGGTGAGCTGCGTGATACCCTCGCGGTCGCGAAGGTCGCAGAAGATAAGGCCGCCGTGGTCGCGGCGACGGCTCACCCAACCGGTGAGGGTGACCTCTTCGCCCACGTTCTCGCTGCGAAGCTCGCCGCAGGTACGGGTGTGCATGGAATGCTCGTCGATGGGACGGGTCTGGCTCATACCAGTGATCCTCCTTTATGGATCTGTGCCGCCCCGTGTCGTTCCGGGCGGCGTCGTACAGATTTGCCCGGCCTGCGTAAACCGCGCAGCCAGACATGGCGTTCTATCTTATCGCACCTGTGTCGATGTGCCGCGGAAAAGTAGCTCCTGCCCAAAGACTTGACGGAGACGAAACAATTGACGCGCCGCGGCACCCGCCCGCGCTCGTCACGTGCGACAATGTGCCCCAATACAACTGCACTCGGAAAGGCCCGTCATGACCGCACACCTCATCGTTATGGATATCGACTCCACGCTCATCAACCAGGAGGTCATCGACCTGTTGGGCGAAGAGGCCGGCGTGGGCGAGCAGGTGGCACAGATCACCGAACGCGCCATGCGCGGCGAGCTTGACTTTAAGCAGGCGCTCGAGGAGCGCGTGGGGCTGCTCGCCGGCCTGGACGAGAGCGTGTTCGAGCGCACCTTTGAGCGCGTGACATTTACCCCCGGCGCGTTGGAGCTTGTGCGCTCAGCACACAGCAAGGGTTGGAAGGTCGGCGTCGTGAGTGGCGGCTTTCACGAAGTCGCCGATAAGATCGTGGCCGCCGCGGGCATCGACTTTTGCCTGGCCAATCGTCTGGAGGTCGTGGACGGCAAGCTCACCGGTAAGTTGGCTGCCGACATTGTGACCAAGGAGTCCAAGCTCATCCAGCTGCTGGACTGGGCAGTTGAGTGCGGCGTCGATATGGCCCACACCGTCGCGATCGGCGACGGTGCCAACGACATCCCCATGATTCAGGCCGCGGGCACGGGCATCGCGTTTTGTGCCAAGCCCAAGACGCGCGAGGCCGCCCCGTTTGCCATCGACGAGCGCAATCTGATGCTCGCCATTGACATCATCCTGCGCGACTAGCCAATCCGTCTAGCAATTGAATCAGTCTGTCCTATAGTTTCCGAACAATTCTGTCTTAGTGTTCGGAAACATACCCTTTGAGTGCTAAACTTTGCGCCGTCGAAGGGAACATATATGGATAAGCGAGATCTAGAGCAGCTGCTGAGCGATGTTGCCGGCGGAGCAGTCACCCCTGCCGACGCCCTCACGCGCATCCAGACGGCTCCGACCGCCGATTTGGGCTTTGCGCAGCTCGACCTTTCGCGCGGGGTGCGCCAAGGAGCCGGCGAAGTTGTCTACGGCGCCGGTAAAACCGCCGAGCAAATTGCCGCCATTATCAAAGCATTACTCGATGCCGGCCAGGAGCGCATCCTGGTCACGCGCCTGGACGACGAAAAGGCAGCCCGCACCTCGGAGCTCCTCGGCAACGGCATCGACCTGGGATATGTCCCGGACGCCCAGCTCGCCCTGGTGGCTGGCAAGCCCTCCCCCAACGGCAACGGACGCATCGTCGTCGCCTGCGCCGGTACGAGCGACCTGCCCGTCGCGGAAGAAGCCGCATTAACAGCCGAGTTCTACGGCAACGAAGTCGATCGCCTCTACGACGTAGGTGTCGCCGGCCTGCACCGCCTGCTTGCGCATGCCGAGGAACTTGCCCAGGCACAGGTGGTCATCGCCATCGCCGGCATGGAGGGCGCCCTGGCGAGCGTCATCGGAGGCCTGGTGAGTTGCCCAGTCATCGCCGTTCCCACCAGCGTGGGCTACGGCGCGAACTTTGGTGGCGTGGCCGCGCTGCTCGCCATGCTCAACTCCTGCGCCAGCGGCGTTTCGGTCGTCAATATCGACAACGGCTTTGGTGCCGCCTACCAGGCAAGTCTTATCAATCATCTGAGCGCCGGCACGTCCTGCGCCCGCTAAGGAGCATTTCATGTCCAACCATCAGCACACGCTTATCATCGACGGCACCTCGGGCATCAGCGGCGACATGACCGTCGCGGCCCTGCTCGACCTGGGCGCCAGCGAGGAGCATCTGCGCGAGCAACTTGCCACGCTGCCGGTCGACGGCTTTGCGGTCGCTGTCACGCGCGTAAACAAGCATGGCATCGACGCCTGCGACTTCGATGTTCAGCTGGCTGAGGAGCTCGAAAACCACGATCACGATATGGCCTGGCTCTACGGTAATGAGACTACTGTCGAGCACGAGCATGAGCACCACCATCATGACCATGGCGAAGATGAGCACGAGCACCATCACTGCCACGAGCACGAGCATGTGGACCACGGCCATGGCCACGAGGGCCACCATCACGCCCACCACCATCACCACCGTTCTTTGGCGGATGTCACCGCCATCATCGACGGCTCGCAGCTGAGCGATGGCGCCAAGCGTCGTGCGCTCGCCATCTTTACCGCGCTCGCCGCCGCCGAGGCCGAGGCTCACGGCAAAACGCCCGAGACCGTCATGTTCCACGAGGTGGGCGCCATCGACTCCATCGTCGACGTCTGCTCTGTCGCCATCTGCCTCGACGACCTTGACATTGAGGATATTGTGGTCGATTCGCTCTCCGAGGGTCACGGTACCATCCACTGTGCCCACGGCCTTATGCCCATCCCGGTGCCCGCCGTCGTCAACCTATGCCAAGCAGGCAATATCGCCCTCACGCCCGCACCGGTCGCCGGCGAACTCGTGACGCCCACGGGCGCCGCCATCGTCGCCGCACTGCGCACGTCCGAGCACCTGCCGGCCCGCTACCGCATCGAGGCCGTCGGCTACGGCGCCGGTAAGCGCCCCTACGAGGGCTGCTCCGGCACGCTCCGCTGTCTGCTCGTTCACGCGGACGCATAGCCATGGATGCCCGCAAGGAAAAAAGCCGCGCTGCCATCGTCGCAGCATTCTCCGAGCTACTGCGCGAGGAGGACTACAGCAAGATCACCGTCGGCGACATCATCGCGCGCGCTCACGTAGGCCGCGCGACATTCTACGGTCTCTTTAAGAGCAAAGACGACCTACTGTCCGAGCTCGTGAGCGACATCTGCACCCACGCTCTCGACGACGATGGCACACCGCTCGACGACCCACTCGTGCAGGTCGAGCATATCCTCAACAACCTCTGGGAGCGCCGCCAGGGCGTCCGAGCGCTGGTAGCCGGCGCCGGCTCACGCGTCTTCGCCGACTGCTTACGCAAGACCATCATGTCACGAGCAGCCGAAACCGTCCCTACCGACCCAAACGGCCCCGCCGCCACCATGGACCGAAGCTTCCTACTACACCACATAGCCTCAAGCTTCGTAGGAATGGTTCAATGGTGGGCCTGGCACAACTTCCAAGCCAACAAATCCAACGTAGCCAAAGACTACCTCTCAGCCATACAGCCCCTCTTCAGCTAAGTAAGAAGCTCATCCCAAAGCATCACCCCAACCTAGGGCGCCACGCATCCCAAAGTGTCAACAACAGCTCAACGCCCCTATCAGCAACAAGCCCCTCCCATCCAAATTCAGATATATGTTGGGTTGCTTGCTCGAGCGCAGCAAAGATCCCGCAGCTGGCCGCATGGGGTAACTTCCCAGCGCATTCCGCAGGACGCAAAAAGGCTCGCCGCACGAAGTGCGCAGCGAGCCTTTTTGCATGTCCGAGGACGCGCTGGGAAGTTACCCCATGCGGCCAGCGGACAACTATGTAGCCTTCGACTAGAACATGCCCAGGAAACCATGCACAAACAGCGCGGCCACAATAGCACCGACAAACGGCGCGATGCCAGGAACAAGCAGACCATACTTCCAGTTGTTGTCAGCCTTGTTCTTAATCGGCAGCACCTGATAGGCCATGCGAGGGCCAAGGTCACGTGCCTGGTTCATGGCGAAGCCGGTGATGCCGCCCATGCCCATGCCAACGGCCCAGACAATCAGGCCGACGCAGATGGCGAGCAACAGAACGTTCTCACCAGCACGGCTAGCAGCAGCAAGGATGGCGCTGATAAACACGAAGGTGCAGATAGCCTCGCAGAAGAAGTTACGGGCATAGTTCGCACCCTCGGTGGTGGGGTTGGTCGAGAAGATGTTGCGCTGAGCAATGGGATCAACGACACCCTCGGAAGCCTTGAACTCATCGGCATACATAAACCAAGCGATCACAGCACCCACAAAGCCGCCGAGCATATCGGCAAGCATGAAGGGGATGCAGCTGCTCCACGGCACCAGGCCTACGATGCACTGGGCAAGCACCATGGCGGGGTTCATGCACACGGCGCCGCCAAAGACAAACAGGCAGACCGAGATGCCAAAAGACCAGGTGGTGATGGCAAACATGTGGCCGGAGCCCTGATACTTGGTGCCCTTGAGCACGGTATCGCAGTGCACGCCCACGCCAAAGATGATCATGAGGGCCGTTGCGCCGAATTCGCAGAGGAGTTTGGTAAGCATAAAACCTTATCTTTCTTGTCGGTTATAAACGATTCGTTTGAGCCGCGCACTAGTGCTGAGCGACAACAACGCCCAGGCCATCGGGAATGACGGCCACCTTGGCATCGGCACCCTTCATCTCAAAGGCGAGCTTGAGCGCCTCCTCGATAGTGTTGACCGGCGTCATGTGCATATCCTTGAGCATCTGGTGATCGCACAGGTCGGTGACCATGATCACAGGGTGATGCGCCAGGATGCGGGCGAAAATCTGGCTCGTCCACTGGTCGGGCAGGGTCTCGTCCTTAGGACGGTCGATGCAGGCACGCTCAAACTCTGCCGGATCGTTGTCGGCGATGTTGTGATAGAAGCCCTCGCCACCGTGACCGTCGGCACAACCGGCGACGTCGATGATCACGCCGCCCTCGGGAAGCGTGGCCTCGGCAGCGCACATGCCCTTCACGGCCTGGTAAATGTTCTGGTCGAGGGGGTAGCCGCCGTTGGTGGTGATGGCGATATCGCACTCGACGGGCTCAACGCCGGCAAGGCTCTTCACGAAGTCGCAGCCGGCCTCGTGCGCCTTGTGGATGTCGCCGGCAAAGGAGCCAATGACCTCGTGCTTGCCGTTGAGCACCACGTTGAGCACAAAGGCAAGGTGAGCCATCTCGGCAGCGGCAAACATATCCTCGCTCACGTGGTTGTGGCACAGGTTGCCGGCACGCGAATGGGAATCGTTCACAAACTGACCGTTGTGGTTGTACATGATGGTCTTGTAGCTAGCGATACCGGGCAGCACGGACTTACGGCTGCCAGAGAAACCGGCAAAGAAGTGCGGCTCAATGAAGCCCTCGGCAAGCAGCAGATCGCAATCGGCAGCGATCTTGTTGATGATGCACTCGCCACCAGAAGGCAGGGTTCCAATCTTTTTCATCATGCTGTCGTCGGTCGCGACATGCATAACGATTTCCTCGTTGGCAACGATGTCCTCGCCATACTTGTTGACGAGCTCCTCGTGCGTCGACGGACGGTGCATACCCGTAGCAACCAAAATACGCACACGCGCCTCGGGCGCAGCGGCATGAATGTGATGCAGCAGAATAGGCATCGTCACACGCGAAGGAACGGGACGCGTATGGTCGGAACTAATGATGACGATGTCCTTTTTGCCAGCACAAAGCTCCTCGAGCGAAGGCGAGCCATAAGGGTTGGCAAGCGACTCCTCTACCAGCTCTTCCTGAGATTTTGTAGTCTTAAACTCGTTTTGATGACCTTCCATCACACCCGCGAAGTTCTTATCCTCGAGCTCCAGATGCAACGTCTTGTGGTCAAACGGCAGTTCACATTCAAACAATGATGAGCGCCCTCTTCCTTTCAACTGACACACTAGATAAACCGTTGGAAGGATACGCCGCTCACCGAAAAACACCACCGTCCACCGACTCATTAACACAACGTTCATATTTGACCCACAACAAAACGGCCGCGACCCCAAACGGGACCACGGCCGGAACAGTCGTAAGGCGAGAAGCGCCAAATGCGCCACCAGGATAGACCCCATCCAAAACGCTCGAAGCGCACTATATTCCCTCAGCCCGTAATCCGCCGAAGACCGGACATCGCAGGGCCCGCCATCAGTTTACTTTTAGGCACACTCCGCAGGACGCAAGAAGCCCTCGCCGCACAAAGTGCGCAGCGAGGGCTTCTTGCATGTCCGAGGACGTGCCTAAAAGTAAACTGATGGCGGGCCCGGACGACTACAGGGCTATCGATTACCCCGTGTTTTGGAGTCCTGCCGAGACGCCGGTCACAGTCGAAAGAATCAGGCTCATGTACTCGGCCTTCTTCTCCTCGGCCATCTCGTCCTGGTTCATACGCACCTCGCGAAGGGCGCGGACCTGGGCGATGGACAGGGCGTCGACGTAGGGATTACGCACACGGACGGCGCAGCCGAGCACACGGCGGCGCTGCAGCGGCCATTCGTCACCGACGATGGCAAGAACCCACTTACGCGTGAGCTGCATCTCGGTGAAGACCTTCTCGGACAAATCCTGGCGATCGCCTAGGTGCAGGTACATCTTGGCGATGCGCTGGTCGGTCTTGGCGATCGACATCTCGATGTTGTCGATAAAGGTGCGGAAGAACGGCCACTCCTGGTAGGCAGCCTTGAGCTGGTCAAGGTCGCCAAACTGCTCGCAGGCGGTGCCCAGGCCGTACCAAGCGGCCAGGTTAATGCGCGCCTGGCTCCAGCTGAAGATCCACGGAATGGTACGCAGGTCATCGAGCGACTTGGCACCCAGACCGCGCTTGGCGGGACGCGAGCCGATTGGCAGCAGACCGACCTCGGTCAACGGCGTCACGGTCGAGAACCACGGTGTAAAGTCCTCGGTGTTCAGCAGGTCCAGATAGCGCTCATGGCTTACTGCGTTGAGCTTCTCCGCCATATCCCAGAACTTCTGCGTGGTCTCGGTGTTGGTCTTCTCGACGCTCGGGGCCGACTGCAAAAGCGTTGCGGCGGCAACGGACTCAACATGGCGCTGAGCCAGCGTGCGGTTGCCGTAACGGGCAAAGATGACCTCGCCCTGCTCGGTGAGCTTAAAGAAGCAGTTGACCGAACCCTTGGGCTGCGCCAGCACGGCCTTGTTGGCCGGACCGCCGCCACGGCCCACGGCACCGCCGCGACCGTGCATGAGCACCAGGTCGATATCGTTCTTCTCGGCCCACTTGGCAATGCGCTCCTGCGCGGAGTGCAGCGCGAGCATGGCCGTGGTAGGACCGGCATCCTTGGAGGAGTCGGAATAGCCCAGCATGACCTCCATGCGGCGGTTGGTCTGGGCAAGGCGCTTTTGCACCACGGGCAGCGTAAGCATCTGGTCGAGCACGTCGACGCAGCCCTCGAGGTCCTCGAGCTGCTCGAACAGCGGGATCACGTCGAGCTCGGGGACATCCTCCTCGTGTGCAAAGGACAGGTGGGCCAGCTCAAAGACGTCGGCCACATGCTGGGCGCTCTTGGTGAACGAGATGATGTAGCGGTGCGCCATCTTCTTGCCGTAGCGCTTTTGGATGGAACCGATGGCACGGAAGGTGTCGATAACCTCGCGCGTCATGGGCTGCAGGTCGCCATGGATACCGTTCTCGTGGATATCCTTGAGGGCGCGGGCGTGCACCACGGAGTGCTGACGGAACTCCATCTCGACCATGTGGAAGCCGAAGGACTCGACCTGCCAGATGATGGTCTGGACCGGGCCGTAGGCGGCACGGACGGCACCGCAGGCGGCCAGGGAGCGCTGGACGACGCGCAGGTCATCCAGGAACTCATCGGCGCTGTGGTACATGGTATCGGTGATGCGACGGACGGTGGCGTTCAGACGGTCGGCCATGACGAGCATAACGGCGCGATGCGGCTCGTGCTCGGAGATCAGTTCAGCACGTGCGGTGTACTGAGTGCTCATCTCGACCTGATGGTTCCACAGGTTGATGAGTTCGGCAGACGGCTTGCTGTAGGTGGCCTCAAGCGTCAGGTTACGGCCGATGCGGCGGCACTTGTCCTCGAGCTTGAGCACCATATGGGTGAAGTACTTGGCAGCAACCTCGCGGCTCACCTTGGCGGTGACATTGGGGTTGCCGTCGCGGTCGGAACCGATCCAGCTGCCGGGGTGGAAGAACGCCGGGCACAGCGGCGGCACGGTGCCGGCCTTGTCGCCCAGCACCCAGTCATCAAAACGACGATAGATAACGGGAATGACGTCGAACAGCGTGTTATCGAAGATGTCGATGATGGTATCGGCTTCTTCGACCGGCGTGGGCTTCTTGAGCGCGATGGGGCTCGTACGCACCAGAGCGTCGATCTCCTGCAGCATATGGCGCTCGTTCTCCACCAGGTCGGAGCCGCCCAGGCGCGGACGCTCCTCCAGCAGGTTGGAGATACGGCGAATCTTGCCCTCGACGGCCTTACGACGGGCCTCGGTGGGATGTGCGGTAAAGACAGGGTGGAACTCGAGCTTGTCGAGCAGCTCGTTGGCGCCCTCGACACCCATCTCGTTTACCAACTGGTGATAGGCGACGGTGAGTTCGTTGGCGGGATCGACCTCGGTATCGGTCGACGCACCTGCCTCGCGCTCGCGCAGCTGCGCCACGCGGTAGTTCTCCTCCGACAGGTTTGCCAGATGGAAGAAGCTCGTAAAGGCGCGGACGATAACCTGCTGCTTATCGAGCGGCAGACTGTCGATCAGATCAACGACCTCGCGAAACGCCACGGCGGTGGGCTCGTCGGCAGTGGGCACGCCCTGCTCGTCGACGGACTCGTCGGCAGCACGGGTGCCGGGGTTTCCGGCATTGGCCACAATCTCGGCTGTCAAAATCTTGTCGAACAGGTCCGCGATCTCGGGATCATACTCGCTAAGCACACGGCGCTCCAGGCGCAAGAACAGCGCCAGATTGTCGCGCAGCTCCTCGGGGATCTCGATCTCGGCGAGACGCTCCTTGGATTCGGCATTCGAGCCGATTCGGTTAACGAGGCGGTTGACCACGGCAGCGACGCGCGCCGCGGCTTCGGGTACAGACTGGTTGCTTAGGTTCTCAGCCACGTTTCCTCCCATTCCTCCTTCTATGCACGTAACATGCGGTATTTATTATAGGCACTCGGCAAAAACTTTCGACGCTGATTGCGCTTTACCACACAAAAGTATTTTCTGCATTGCAAGGCTTTTTGCCCCAAATGGTCGTATTTCTCGGTGGGCGGCATATGCAAACGGGGGCATTCCGCATAAATGCGAAACACCCCCGTAACAATCGCTCTCAATGAGCTGAGCGCTTTAGTGAGTCCACAGCTCAAAAATCATGCGCTACAGGCGCTCACGAACCGCCTCGACCACGTTGGCCAGATCGACGAGGGCCTCGTCATGGCTCTCCATGTCGCGCACCTTGACCTTGCCGGCGGCAAGCTCGTCGCCGCCCAAGACCAAAATGAGCTTAGCGCCCACCTTGTCGGCCTGCTTAAACTGAGCCTTAAGCGAACGACCCTGATAGTCTGCCTCGGTCACGATACCTGCGGCGCGAAGCTCCTGCGTAATGGCAAAGACGTTCTGGCGCAACTCCTTGCCGGCATTGGCGACGTAGACACACGGGGTCTCCTCGGCGCCCAGGTCGCTGCCAAAGGCCTGCAGGGCCAGCAGGGCGCGCTCAAAACCAACGGCGAAGCCGACGCCGGCCGTGGGCTTGCCGCCCTCGAGCTCGACCAGGCCATCGTAGCGGCCGCCGCCACCGATGGAGCCGACGCCGGCGCCAGGGGCCTCGACCTCAAAGACGGTACGGGTGTAGTAGTCCAGGCCGCGCACCAGGGTGGGATCCTCGACGTACTCGATACCGGCGACGTCCAGATAGCGCTTGACCTGCTCGTAGTGCTCGCGGCACTCATCGCACAGGTTGTCGCCCATCAGCGGGGCGTCGGCCATGATCTCGCGGCAGTGGTCGTTCTTGCAGTCGAAGGCGCGCAGCGGGTTAAGCTCGGCGCGCTCGCGGCACTCGTCGCACATCTCATCGGCGTGGTCGAGAATGAACTGCTTAACCTGCTCGCGATAGGCCGGACGGCATTGGGCATCGCCCATCGAGTTAATGAGCAGACGGAGCTTGGACAGATCGAAGCCCAGGCGCTTGTAAAACTCCATGAGCATAATGATGCACTCGGCGTCTGCCGCCGGATCGGGAGCGCCGAGCCACTCGATGCCCACCTGATGGAACTGGCGCAGGCGGCCCTTCTGGGGACGCTCGCCACGGAACATGGCCTCGGCGTAGTAAGCCTTAAACGGCGTGGAGCCCTGGGGCACCAAGTTGTTCTCCACGACGGCGCGCACCACGCCAGCCGTGCCCTCGGGACGAAGCGCCAGGCGCTGCTTGGGCTTGAGCTTGGTATCGGTGCCCTCGGTAAAGACGCGCTCCAGGTTGGCGCCGCTAAACACGCGGAACATCTCCTTGCGCACGACGTCGGTCGACTGGCCGATGCCGTGGACAAACACGTCCACCTGCTCGATGGCGGGCGTCTCGATGGGCTTAAAGCCAAACGGCTCGAACACGCCAGCAGCGATCTGCTGCATCTTTTGCCAGGCGCGCATCTCAGCGCCGATAAGGTCGCGGGTTCCCTCCGCCTTCTGTGCCTGCATGGGCAAACACCTTTCTTTTGTATCGCGTCATAGGTAGTGGTCATTATACGGCACAAACACAAACAGCGGCGGTGCATCTGACCGAACGAGGGTATGGGGACTCGTTCGGCCAGATGCACCGCCGCGGTGTGCAATCTGCAATCCTTCCGCCTCTTCGGATCACAAAATCCGTTGGACGGAAAGACTTCGGGTCATCTCTTGAGCCCGTGGCTGCATGGGAAACCGAATGACGGTACGAGCATCCATTCGGCTTCCAAGGCAGCCACGGACAAAACGGGGCAAAGAGCTACGAGCGACGTCGTCCCTACTCCCCCGCCACGCTCGCGCGCAGCTTAGCCGCGATGGGCTCAGACGCCAGCAGGAACACCAGCATTGCCACCGAGCACGCCAGGCACACGATCCATGTGCTCGTAAAGGAGCCCGTGGCATCGAACAGTATTCCCGAGACGATGGCGCCCACCGTGCCGCCAACCATCTCGAGCGAGGTGATGGTGCCCGCTGCCTTACCCAGGTCGGCCATGCCAAACTGCTTAGACGCAGCGATCGTGGGCGTTGGAGATGTTGTACTGCGCAAGAGAAATTCCCAAGTCGCTGACGATGAGCGGCTGGAACAGGCTCATGCAGTTGACGAAAATGGTGTAGCACGTGGCCATGATCACAAAGCCGGAGGCCACCACGAGCCAGCCGGGGAAGAACTTACGTTGCTGAGACATACTGTTCCTTTTTAAGCAAACGAGTAGCAAGATTGGGTGCTACCGGTGGTCGGCGATGTAGCCCAAAGCGACGGCGGCATAAGCCGCGGCGCCAAGGGGAAGCTCGGCATCGCTAAAACGTGCCTTGGGATGATGCTGAGCAAAATGCTCGTCCGTATCAGTCACAGCAGCGCCCACGGTAAAGTACGCGCTCGGGATCTCGCTCGAGATCAACGCGAAGTCCTCGCTCGCCATGGCGTGGAACAGCGGCAGGAAGGCGGACTTGGGCAGCACCGCGCCCACGTAGCCAAGCGACGCCTGCGTCATGCCGTCGTCGAGTACGAGCGGGGGAACATCCGAGAGTGTCTCGATAGTCGCCGGCGTACGATAGGTCGTGGCAACGCCTTTGACGACCTCCGCGATGCGGGTCTTGAGGTGCTCCATGAGCTCGACGTCGAAGCCACGCAGCGTTCCCTCGAGCACACAAGTGTCGGGGATGACATTTGCGGCCTGACCGCCGGCGAACTTGCCAACGGTAAGCGCGACCTCCTTGGCCGCCGGCACCTCGCGAGAGATAAGCTCCTGAAGCGCCAGATGCACATGGACGCCGGCCGTGATGGGGTCGATGCAGATCTCGGGGCTCGAGCCATGGCCGCCCTTGCCCTGAAGCGTGATGCGAAAACCGTACACGCCCGAGAGCGCCGGGCTGCCGTAGAGCACCAGGCCAAGCGGCGACTGGCTATTGACATGCATGGCAAAGGCGGCCTGGGGACGCGGGTTCTGCAGCAGACCGTCGGCGATGGCGGCGCGGGCACCCTCAAAGGTTTCCTCGCCCGGCTGGAACAGCAACTTAACCGTGGCGTTGGCGTCGACAAGCGCAGACTCGCGGGCCTTGAGCAGGCGCGCCGCTCCAAGCAACGCCGTCGCGTGCATATCGTGTCCACATGCGTGCATGCAGCCGTTCGTAGAGGCGAAAGGCTCGCCTGACTCTTCGGCAACGGGCAGGGCATCCATGTCGCCACGGAGCATGATGACCGTACCGGCCTGTTCGTCCGTGCAGACGCCATTGCCCTGGGCCGCGGCGGCACCGGCGCCGACAAGGCCCACGACACAGGAACCATCGACGAGCGTGGCAAATGGGATTTCCATCTCGGTCAGGCGCGCTTGAATATACGCAGAGGTCTGTGGGAGGCTATTACCCAGCTCGGGCATCTGGTGTAAATCGTGTCGCCACGCAGCGAGCTCGTCTGCAAAAGCCTGAGCTTCTGCAACGAGACCGTCACCGATAGCGGCCTGCGCCGCTGCGGTGGCCTTGGGCGCTGATTGCGGTTGAAGATCGGACTGAGCTGGTGCCATAAATGCCCTCCAGTAACGTTTTTGCAGTAAGCACTTTGATAGCGTAAAGTGCAAGGTACAACTTTAAAGGCGAGTCATAAAAAACGCCGCCCCAGGAGGGCGGCGCAACAAGTTGTTTACAATTGCGAGCGCGGCTTTCGACGCAAAAAATCGAAGTGAGTCTCGCTCAAGATAATCGACAGGAAGATAAGCACAAAGCCGGCGAGCAGGCGCGAGGTGAGCGCCTCCCCCATCAGCAGCACCGAAAACAACACGCCCGAAGGCGACTCCATCGAAAGAAGCAGTGAGCCCGTCGAGGCGGGGACATGCGCCAAACCGACGTTTTGGACGAGCAGCGCCACGCATGTGCAGCCCACCGAGAGGAAAACAGCCACACCGATAAACTCCGGCGTCCATGCAGAGAGGGGCGCCTGAGTCTCGAATAGCAGCGACGTGATTAAACTCAAAACGCCATTGCCCACAAACATCCAAAACGTGATGACGTTGATGTCCATCTTGCGACCGTACTTGGCAGTCACCGCCATCTGGATGGCGAAGAAGATCGCGCCGCCCAAGGTAATAACATCGCCGGCATTGAACTCGACGCTATCGAGCGCTACCAGGCCAATACCCGCCAGGCACAACAACGCTGCACCCAGGTTATACCGGGTAAGCTTTTCACCGCTCAGGACATAGCTTGCAAACGGCACAAGGATGCAATACGTGCCGGTCAAAAAAGCGCTCTTGCCCGCCGTGGTCTGTGCCAGGCCGATCGTCTGCAAACCGTAGGCACCCCACATGAGCGCGCCCATGCCAAGCCCGACGATCAGGTTGCGGGCATTGAAATGAGCGATGATGCGCTTATGGAAAATTGCAAACATAACCAGTGATGCCGGGAGAAAGCGAACATAGAGCAGCGCGAACACCGGAATGGTGCCGAGTGCGTCCTTCATAGTGGTAAAGGAGTAGCCCCAGATGACCGCCACCGAAAGGAGCAGAACCTTCCAGAACAACGGCGAACGAGCACCGGCACCACGGGAGGTGCCGCCCGCACCCAGGTCCTCGCGAGCAACAGGGCTATCGGGCATGTTTTCAATTTCGTTGGCAGCGTATTGGGCCATGGAACATCCTCACACTCAAACTGGGCGTGGTGTCCGCACGCGTATGGCTGCGTGCCGCCTCATGGTCAAATAAAAACGGGACGCGCCGGACCCCCGGCACGCCCCGCTACTGTAGCAACAACCAGCGTTGCACCGCAATCCAGCCCACTAAAGCGTCAGCAAAGTGAACCTCGATGTTTTGTCAATGTCACGCTGTTGCACTAAATAAGCTTCGTGCTTTCAAGCTTTTCGATGATCCAGTCGTTGGCCTTGATGACCGGGCGGCGGAAGACGACGCCCAGGCCCAGCGACGGAATCAGATAGCTCGCCAAGATACCCAGCTCAACCCAGTACTCCATATGGTAGGCGCCAGCCATGGCGGCGTGCATGGCGTTGATGCCGTGGGTAAACGGCAGGAACGGGTAGATCGCCCGGAACACGGGGCCGGTCATCTCGATGGGGAACGTGCCGCCCGAACCGCCGACCTGCATGACCAACAGCACGACAGCGAGCGCCTTGCCGATATCGCCAAACGACACGGTGAGCGTGTAGACGATATTGGAGAACACGAGACTCGCGACCCAGCCCGCCAGCACAAACTGCAGCGGGTTGTCGCACTGAATGCCAAAGAACAGAATGTCGCCCGCGCACACGAGCGTTGCCTGCAGCAGGGCCAAACCGCCAAAGAACAGGTAACGGCCCAGATAGATCTCGTGCAGGCGTACGGGGATGAGCTCGTTGATAAGCTCATCGTCAACCGAGACCTTCATCATGGCCGCCAGAACAATCGAGCCCACCCACAGCGACAAAATCGTGTAGAACGGCGCCATGGCCGAACCGTAGTTGCGGATCGGATAGACCGGCTTGCGATCGAGCGCAACGGGGCCAGAAAGCGACACGGCGAGGCCCTCGGGGTCGTTGCCAATCATTGTCTTAATCATGGCCAGGTCACCCGACATCAGAGCGCTATCAAGCTCGTCCTTAAAAGCGCTGATCTTGTCCGACGCCTTGCCCAACTGATCAGAAGCCTTGTTGACCAGCGTCGCAGCCTTGGAGAGGCCCTTTGCGAGCGAGCCAGAGGCGTCGGTCAGACCGCTCACGGCGCTATCCAAGTCACCCGAGATACCGTTCAGGGAATCCAGAACGCCCGAAATGGTCTTCTTGAGCTCCTTGGCCTTAACCGAGAACGTGGAATCGTAGTCGGACTTGGCTCCCGAGATACCCGCCTTGGCATCGGCGATGGCCTGGTCGACCTCGGCACGCGAGTTGTTGACCTCCGCCATGCCGTCCGAAAGGGACTTTGCGGTCGCCGTCAGGTCCTTCGCATTGTTGCGGTACTCCACGGCAATTCTGCCCAGCGACGTCGCAGCGGACTCGAGACCGTCTTTGAGCTTGTCATCACTCACCTGGTCGGCAAGGTTGCGGAGCTGATCGGCCATCGCATCGATATCGTCAGCACGCGTATTGAGCGCCGCTGCGGCTTCGTTGAGCTGAGACACCGTAAGGTAAACATGCTGATTCGCGGCATCGAATGCCTTCGCAAGCTCGGCGGACACGTTGTCGAACGAGCCCGCGCTTCCGTCAATCGCCGCGTCAACGGCATCGTTGGCGGCCTTGAGCGCTTCCTTGGAATCATTGATGCCGCTCTTGGCGTGCTCCATCAGCTGCTTCGTCGACTCATCAACGGTGCCCGTCTGCTTGAGCATGCCGCCCGCCGATGTCAGTGAATCGGACGTGGAGCTCAAAATGCCCGCGAGCGACGTCGCACTCGTCTGAACGTCCTGCAGGTCCTCGACCGAATCGCCCAGCGTCGAGGACAGATTGGCGATAAAGTTGCTCACCTGGTCGGTACTCATATAGTCGAGCAGGCTGGACACGGTCTTAAGGCCGATGGTCGTGATGGTCTTGGTAAAGGTCTCGTTGACCTGACTCTGGACGGCGCTCGAACCCTTTTCAGTCACGATCTGTGCGATGGCGTTGGCCTTCTGGTTCTCATAGAACTCGATATCGGCGTGCTTCACCTCGGTCGAGAAAAGCGTCATCATGTCGGCGCTAAACGTTTTAGGGATAACGACGGCAGCGTAGTACGCGCCCGACTTAACGCCCTCAATCGCCTTATCGCGGTCGTTGAGGACGACCCAGTCGAAGTTCTCGTTGCCGCGCAGGGTGGCGGTTACGTTTTCGCCCACGTTGACCTCGACGGGAATCAGATCGCTCTCGTAACCCTCATCGGTGTTGACCACTGCAATCTTAAGGTTGCCGGTATTGCCGTAGGGATCCCAGCTTCCGGCGATGTTAAACCATGCATAGAGACATGGCACGATGATCAGGCCCATCACGACGACCATGCCGATCACGGAGCGAGACACGTTTTGGACATCGCGCTTAAACAGGTGCAGGATGTTTTTCATTTATGCCTCACCTCCTTTAGAGTGCTTGCCAAGCGGGGTGGTGTCCCCGTCGTTTCCGTTTACGTTGTCAGCGCCGTCGGCATCTTGAGCCTTACGATGCGCACCGATATGCGGCAGACGGCTCGTAGGCTGCTCGCCTCCCTTGGCGCCACGCTCGCTGGCGTTGAGACCAAACATGCGACGGGCGGCAGGGATCGCCGCCGTGTGCTCGCGCATCTCGCGGCGAAGGTCCTCGTCCGAAAGCGCCGAGATACGCATCTGGGTATTGAGGCTCGCACGGATGTATTCGATGTTGATGAGCCAGCCGCAGATGGCGATAACCGAAATGATCCAGATAACGAGCAGGATGATCTTGCCGTTATTGTCGATATCGAGCACCGTCGAAAGCACAAAGAGCAGAACCTGCACGCCTACCACGGCGGCAAAACCGCCCTTGATGTAGTACGGGTAGCGATGCTCAAACGCCACGGCATGATCGAGCAGCTCGCGACGGTACGAATCCGAATCGAGCATGACGCGCATGGCCGTGCGCAGCGAATAGCGCTGGCGCGGTAGGTCGTTGGACTCGCAGATCATTAGGCCCGTCGTGGAAAGCTGCTTATCAAAGAGCAGATTGAGGTTGAGCAGCAACGGGCGCAGCTGCAGACCGATAAAGAGCGCGATGGCAAGGAACACGCCCAGGACGCACAGGTTGAACAGGTAGTTGAACGAATACATGCCACCGACGGTCTCGCGCAGCAGGTTGATGCCATAAGTGAAGGGCAGCAGCGGATGCAGCCATTGGAAGAAGCCGGGCATCATCTCGATGGGATACATGCCCGACGAGCCGGGGATCTGCACAATGACGAGGATGACGCCAATGGCTTTACCGATATGCTTAAACGTGGTGGACAGCGCATAGATGATGTTGACGTAGGTGAACGAAATAGCGATGCCGCCCAGTACAAAGAGCAGCGGATTGACGCACTGAACGCCAATGACCAGGTCGCCCACCGTAACGATAATGGCCTGGAACGCGCCCAGGATCACCAGCAGCAGCCAGCGGCCAAAGTAGCCCTGACGCGCCGTAAAGCTACCGATGCCCTCGCGGTCGACCTCGAGTTTATAGATAGCGATGAGCACATAGCCGCCCACCCACAGCGCCAGATTGGTGTAGAAGGGCGCGATGCCCGAGCCAAAGCTCTTGACCGGATAGATTGACTTGGACGTCAGCTCAACCGGAGATGCCATGAAATCTGCCACGTCATTGACGTCGACGTCCATGAGGTCGGCTAACTCGCCCATAGACTCAGAGGTCTGCAGCGCCGCAATGTCATTGGCGGCGGTCGCGAGCTTGTCCTGAACCTTGGCAAGGGAGGCGTCGGTTTGGGACAGCGTGGTCTTTGCCTGCTTGAGCGTGGCGTCGAGCTGCGCCAGCGTGCCGCGCGCGCTCGCTATCGTGGGGGTCATACCCGACACAATGCCGGTCAAATCGCCCGAAACGGCGGCAAAGGAGTCAAGCGCGCTCGAAGCCTTCGGAAGTGCGTTCTGACCCAGATCGGTCTGAGCCTGACCGAGGTTAGCCGTACCGGTCTGAATTGCCGCGTTGAGTGCGTTGCTCGCGTTCGAGATTGCCGTAGCGTCGTTTGCCATGGCGCTCGACTGTGCAGAAAGGCCATCCTTGATGCTCTGCAGCTTCTGGTTTTGCTCGCGAAGCGAATCGATGGTCGATACAATGCGCGCGTCAATTTCCTCGGAACCTGTCGACGTGTCATTAACGAGAATCTCCAAGTGCCCGATAACGGCCTTATTGTGATCGATCGTCGCCTGGAGAGACTCGAGCGAGTTGTCGATGCGGGTGGTCGTAGATGTGACCGTACCCGTTAGCTTGCCAATCGCAGCGTTCGCGGAGGCTGACGTCTTGGTGAGTGCAAGGCTACCTTCCGAGAGTGCCTTGGAGAGCGAGGTGATAGAGTTGCCCGCCGTGGCGCGAGCCTCGCCCAGCAGGTCGTTGCCCTGGGAGATTGCCTGCGTCAGCGACGGTGCCTGACCTTGCAAGCCGGCAAGCGCCGCATCAGCCGAGGCGATAGCGCCACTCGTCTTATCGATGGCGGCATTCATATCGCCAATCGAATCGCGCACCTCACCCAAGGTGTCGGATGCCTCGGACACCGAACTTGTCAGCGAGTCCTGAGTCTGGGTTGCCTTGTCCTTTAAATCGACACCAGCATCCTTGGCGATACTGGCAACAGTCTCGCCCACCGTGGAGACAAACTCCGAGTTGATCTGCTCCTCGATGGTGTTGGCACCGGTATCGGTGACCTTGGGCGCAATGGCGCTCTTCTTCTCATTGACGTAATAGGTGAGCTTCGGCTGATGGTAATTGCCATCGAGCATCGAGACAAGATTGTCGGAGAAGTTCTTGGGGATTACGATCGCCGCGTAGTATTCCCCGCTCTCGACGCCCTCTTTGGCATCGGCAGCCGAGTCGACGAAGGTCCAGCCCAGCTGATCGTTTTCCTTGAGCTGGTCGACCACCTTATCGCCTGCATTGAGCTCGCCCACCAAGTCATTCTGGGTGCCCTGATCGTTGTTGGCGATGGCAATCTTGATACCTTGGGTGTTTCCGTACGGATCCCAGTTTGCCACGATGTTGTACCAGGCATACAGCGAGGGAATGACGCACACGCCCAAGGTAACCACCAGGGCGACGGGGTTCATAAGCAGTCGCTTAATGTCGCGCTTAAATATCGCAAAGGAGACCTTTGCGTTGGATAGTTTGCTGCCGAGACTCACGCTTGGACCATCCATCCTGTCGTTGAATCAAATCGTACTATCGACAACCATTGTACGTAGGCGCTTTAGCGTCTCGAAGCACAATGGTATTGAGTTTTGCGGGTAGCAATATACTACGAAGACGAATTAACGTACAGTTGTACAGTATCTTTAATTTTAGCAGGTCACAAAACCACAATCCGCACAAATCAGCAATCCGAATAGTCCTCGGGGACGTTCTTGAATGACCAGTCGTTTAAGAGCGTCCCCAATGACTACTTTGGACCACGAAGGCGCCGCAGGTTGAGCATAAGTCAGCGAAAACGCCCCTAAGCGAGCAAGGTGACGCGAAAGAGGAGGGAAGCGTACTTCGGTACGCGACCGACGATTGAACGTCAGATTGCCACTTAGGGGCGTTTGCAGCGTCGAGTGGCTACATTAGTTCGCAAATAGCCGCCGCGAAGGCAACGGGGTCCTCAGGCAGAATGCCCTCGACCAGCAGGGCCTGATCGTAGAGCAAGCCGGAGTACTGCTTGATCTTATCGGCGTCGCCTGCCTTCTGGGCAGCGACAAGCTTGTCAAAGACCGGGTGCTTGGCGTTGAGCTCGAGCACGCGCTGGCTCTTGGGCATGCCGTTGGGCGCGCCCTCGGGCCCCTTCTGGAGCACCTTCTCCATCTCGAGCGAAAGCGGACCCTCGGTGGTGATGCAAGCGGGGGCATCGGTCAGGCGCGCGGAGACGGCAACTTTCTCGACCTTGTCACCGAGCGCCTCCTTCATAGCGCTAAAGAGGTCCTCGTTTTCCTTGGTGGCGTCCTCGGCCTCCTTCTTCTCGTCCTCAGTCGCCAGATCAAGATCGCCAGTCGCGACGTTCTTGAGCTCCAGGTGACGATCCTCGACCTCGGGCTCGGCACCGTCGGCAACGGCCTTCTCGGCAGCCTCGCGGGCGGCGTCGTCTTCGTAGATCTTAGGCATATCGGCGGCAACGTACTCACGCATAGCCTGGAACGTAAACTCATCCACATCCTGCGTCAGCAACAGCACGTCATAGCCGCGCTCGAGCACGCCCTTTACCACGGGCATCTTGGCCAAGCGCTCACGAGAGTCGCCGGCGGCGTAGTAGATGGCCTTCTGATCCTCGGGCATGCCCTTGGCATACTCGGCCAGGGTAATCATCTTCTGCTCCTTGGCAGACCAGAACAGTAGCAGGTCGGCGAGCTCATCGGCCTTCATGCCATAGCTCGAGTAGATGCCGTACTTAAGGCCGCGGCCAAAGTTCTCAAAGAACTTCTCGTAGGCCTCGCGGTCGTTGTCGCGCATGTCCTCAAGATCGGCAGTGATCTTCTTCTCGACACGCTTGGCAATGGCCTTGAGCTGACGGTTCTGTTGCAGCGTCTCACGCGAAATATTGAGCGTCACGTCGGCAGAGTCCACGACACCGCGCACAAAGTTGTAGTAGTCGGGCAGCAAGTCGTCGCACTTCTCCATAATCAGCACGTTGGAACTGTAGAGCGCCAGGCCCTTCTCGTAGTCCTTGCTGTACAGATCGAACGGGGCGCGACCCGGCACAAACAGCAGCGCATCGTACTCAAGCGTACCCTCGGCATGGAAGCTGATAGTGCGCGCGGGATCGTCAAAGTCGTGGAACGTGGACTTGTAGAACTCGTTGTAATCCTTCTGCTCAACGTCGGAGCTGCGCTTTTTCCAGATCGGCGTCATGGAGTTGATGGTCTCGAGCTCCTGGTAGTCCTCGTACTCGGGCTTGTAGTCGTCGCCGGCGTCCTCGGGCTTGGGTTTCTGGCAGCTCTTGCTCACCATCATCTGAATCGGGTAGCGCACATAGTTGCTGTACTGCTGAATCAGGCTCTTGAGGCCCCACTCGGTCAGGAAGCGATCGTAGGTCTCGGCCTCGCCGTCGGCGTCGAGCTTCTCGTTCTCGCGCAGCGTCAGGATGACATCGGTGCCGTGCTCGGCGCGCTCGCCGTCTTCGATGGTGTAACCCTCAAGACCATCAGACTCCCACACGTGAGCGGTGTCCTCGCCATAGGCGCGGCTGACAACCTTTACGTGGCTGGCAACCATAAAGGCAGAGTAGAAGCCCACGCCAAACTGGCCGATGATGTCGACATCGGAGCCCTGTTGCTCGGCGTTCTCGGTCTTAAACTCCTCGGAGCCGGAATGGGCGATGGTGCCCAGATTGCGCTCGAGCTCCTCGGCGGTCATGCCAATGCCGTTATCCGAGATGGTAATGGTGCGGGCGTCTTTATCAAAAGAGACGCGAATAGCCAGGTCGCCCTGGTCGAGCTTGACACTCGGGTCCTGCAGGCTCTTAAAGTTGAGCTTGTCGACGGCGTCGCTCGCGTTGGAGATAAGCTCGCGCAGGAAGATTTCCTTATTGGTGTAGATGGAGTTGATCATGAGGTCGAGCAGTTTTTTGCTCTCGGTCTTAAATTGACGCATGTGCAGTCCTTTCGCGCTACCCCCGTCCGCAAAAACGGCCCGGTTGCCCGAGCCGCATCGCAGACCTGCTATGTCCAGACTTAGATTTTATAACCCATTAGCGCGCATATATACATACGGAATCGAAAAACTGTATGTCCAAACGCTCTGATGCGCCAATTGCCAAGGAGTGTCCCCGACTGCCGGCAGGAAAGGAACGTCCCTATCTGCCATCTACGCGCTTGGCCATCCAAACATGGGGCTGGCCCTCGTCTTCGTAGTCCACCGGGGCAATCTGCGTGTAACCCGCCTTGGCATAGAGCGGCAGCACGTATTCCTGCGCGTGCAGCTTAATGAGCTTGGCGCCGGCATCACGCGCGCACGTATCACTGGCCTCGACAATCTTGCTCGCCAAACCGCGACGGCGCATGCTCGGCAGCACGGCCACGCGCCCCATAATGTAGGTCTCCCCCGCCGCGACGCCTTCGTCCAAGTCGCACGCCGGCGACACCGGAGCCTCTGCGTCAGCTGCGCGCTCGAGTTCTTCGGGAAACACGCGCGAGCAACCGGCAAGCTCACCGTCTACATAGAGCGTCACATGGATGCAGTTCGGATCCTCGTCGATAGCGTCAAACTCATTCTCGTAGCCCTGCTCGTCCATAAAAACGACGCGGCGCACCAACGCCGCGTCATCAAAGCATCCCGTCTTAAGTTGGATATCCATAGCTGCCCTTTCATTCAACGCGAACGTTAGGGACAGATTTTAGCGAAAATGAGCTCCGCGCACGCTAAACTTCGCGCGAGCCTTCGCCAGACAGTCGTAATGACCCACGTTATGGGCATCGCTCGCGATGAAGCTGTACAGGTTCTGATCGAACAGGCGCTGTGCCGGCTTTTTCTCGCGACCAAAGCGACCGCCGGCAATAAAGTCCGCCGAAGCCTGCAGCTTGCAGCCCATATCGACCAGGCGCTCCGCCACGCTTACATCCTTTTGAACCGCACGATAGCGCTCAGGATGAGCGATGATCACCTGATAGCCACGGCACTGCAAATCGTAAATCGTGTTCTCGTACTCTCTAAACGCATACGCATCGGCATGCGTCGAAAGCTCGAGCAGAAACTCGTTGGTCCCATCGAAATGCAAGTGATCCGCGGCATCGATACCAAGCTCAACGAGCTTTCGATGGTTGACCTCGAAGCCCATCTGGAGCGGAAAACCGTCAGCGTTATCGCGCAGCAGCTCAAAGGCATCCCACATCTTGTCGTAATCAAAATAGGGATCACGGCAGTGAGGAGTGCAAACGATTCTGGTTACACCGGCCCGCTTGGCAGCCTCGAGCATCGCCAAGCTCTCTTCGAGATCGGCGGCGCCGTCGTCTACACCCGGCAAGATATGGCAATGAATGTCACGCATAGGTCAGCCTTAATCAACTAAACGTTTGCTCGGTTGGTGAAAATGCCCTTTTTGGAAGTGCCCTGATCGTCGGAGCCCTTCTTAACCTTCTTACCGTCCTTGGTGTAGTAAGAATAATAGTACTCGCTGGTCTCGGTCTCACAGTAATTCATGACGGTACCGATGAGCTTGACCTTCTCGGACTTCTTAAGCTGGGCGATAGCGTTGAGCGCCTCTTCGCGCTTGGTAAAGTCCTCGCGCACCACGAACAGCGCGCCGTCGGTCAGGCTGGCAATCTCGGCAGCATCGATGAAGGTGCCGACCGGAGGAGCATCGAAGATGACGTACTGGAACTTAGCAGACAGTGCCTTGACCAGCTTGGCAAAGCGATGGGAGACGATGATGTCGGCAGGATTGGGAATATGCGGCTCAGCATCGAGGAAGTAGAAGTTCTTCTGACCCGTCTCGACAATTGCCTGGTCAATGGAGATCTGCTCGGAAAGGACCGCATAGAGTCCGCCGCGCGAACGAACGCCGAGTATATCGGAAAGGGACCTGCGGCGCATATCGGCCTCGACCAGGAGCACGGACTTGCCGCTCGTGGCGATTGCCTGAGCAAGGTTAATGGAAACCGTAGACTTGCCCTCGTTGGGAATCGAGGAGGTAACGGTGATGGTGCGAATGGGGTCATCCACGCTCGCAAAGCGGATGTTGGCCAGAAGGGTCTTGGCGGCATTCTGCACAACGAGCTTATCGGTGTTCTTTGCCTTAGCCATGCCTATTTACCACCTTTCATAGCCGGAATTCGGCCAACAACGGGAATACCCAGGAGCTCTTCTGCCTCTTCGGCACCGCGGATGCGGGTATTGAGCATGTCCGCCAAAACGACATAGGCAACTGCGATAAAGATACCGGCGAGGAACGCGACGGCAATATACAGCGTGCGCTTGGGGCCGCTGGGGGCTTCGGGGGTCTTAGCCTCGTCGATAACGTTGATGCTCTGGGCAGCGCCGACGTTCTGAGCGACCGTACTCACCGAGCTGGCAATGGCCTTTGCGACCTCAGCCGTCTCCTTGGCATCGGTGCCGGTAACCGAAAGCGTAATGACACGCGTGGTGGTCTCGGAGGAAACAGACACCTTGTAGTCATCCAAATCGGTGAGGCCCAGTTCTTTGGCGGCGCCGCTCTTAACGCTATCGCTATCCAGCAGCGTGGCGATATCGTTGGAAAGCATCTGGCTCGCCGAGAGATCGTTGTAGCTCATCTGACCGCTATCGTCGGTCTTGGCGAGAATGTACATGCTCGTCGTCGCGGTATAGGTGTTGTCCATCGCAACGAAGGACACGATGCCCATGGCGATCGCGCAGACCACCGGAAGGGTGATGACCAGCTTGAGGTGCTTCTTCAGCAGCTGGAACAGTTCGAGAAGGGTCATGCAGCTTGCCTTTCATTTCCCCAGTTCGGATTGACAAAACTGTCCGTATGTTATCGCATCTTTTTACCGAGACCAAACTCTATACATAAGAAACAGGCTCTCCTGTAAAAATGTCGGAAGCAATCGTAAAATTGCACAACAACGCCGCACCCGAAAGTCAAATGCGGCGTCTACATCAATATCTGTGTTGTATCGCTATGCGAATGGCTCGTCCTGCTGTATGGGAAACGTCACCGTAATGGTGGTTCCCACGCCCAACTCGCTCGACAGATCAAGCGTGGCGTGATGATACAGGGCCGCATGCTTGACAATGGCAAGCCCCAGGCCGGTTCCGCCGCGTGCCTTGGACCTACTCTTGTCCACGCGATAGAACCGCTCAAATACCTTGCCCTGTTCTTCAGGCGCGATACCGATTCCCGTGTCGGCGACAGCGAGGAACGGATGGCCTTCGTCGTTAGTGCCGCACTGCAGCGTAACCGTACCGCCGGGCCGATTGTAGCGGATGGCGTTGCTTGCCAGATTATAGATGAGCTCGTCGACCAAGCGCGACACGCCTTCGATGACCACAGGCTTGGTCTCATGACTTATCGTCACATTCGCCTGACGGGCAACCTGTTCAAGACGCTGTTCAACCGCGTAGATCGCACGCGAGAGCTCAATAGGCTCCGTGGACCCAATGGGCACCGCCTCGCCCTCAGTTGCACGTTCGGCCTCGTCCAAGTTAGACAGCGTAAGGATGTCGTTGACAAGCGCTGCCAAGCGGCCCGCCTCACGATAGATGCGACCGCCAAAGTTGCGCAGGTCGTCCTCGCCCTCGACCATGCCATTTGCGATGAGCTCGGCATAGCCCGAAATCGCCGTAAGCGGCGTCTTGAGCTCATGGGTGATATTCGCCGTGAACTCGCGGCGCATACGGTCGTTGTCCGCTAGCACCGCCATTTGGCGCTTGAGTTCCTGGCGCTGCGACTCGATACGCTCAAGCATGGGGACCATCTCGGCATAGGCGTGCTCATAGCTACGGCGTGGGTGATCCAAATCCACCTCTTGCAACGGCGCGATGATGGCACGGGACTCACGGCGCGCCATAAAAAACGAGAGTACTGCACCCGCTGCTGCGATAAGCAGCATCGGCGCCAGCATCGACAGCAAAATCGCCGCAACGCCAGGCTGGGCCTGCGCCAAGCGAACGACCTGGCCGTTATCAAGGGTGACGGCGCGATACAGCATAATCTCGTCGAGTGTAGAGCTTGCGCGCTCCGCGGAACCCGAACCACTCTCAAAGGCCTCGATGACCTCGGGGCGATCGCCATGGTTGGGCAGTGTGGAAGGCGACGCCTCGTTGTCGTAGGCAACAGATCCGTCCTTATTGATCAGCGTGATACGAAGATCCTCGCGATCGAGGCTTCGCAAGAACGGAATGGGCTCCTGTTGCTCGTCGAGGGCGGCAGCAATGAGCTCAGTTTCCTGCGCCAGATTGGCACTCGTGGCATCCGCCAAAGTGTTTTGCACAAAGAACGCACCCAGCACCGTAAACGCCACGATAACCGCCATGGCGCAGACAAAGATCGTCACAAAAACGCGGTGCGACAGCGTATGTTTTCCCTGGGGGGCGAAGACCACGGGTTACTCCTCCGATGCGGTGGCCGCGGTGTCGTCGCCTTCGGCACCATCACCGGCAGAAGGCTCGGCCAGGCGATAACCCACGCCGCGCACGGTCTCGATGGCGCTGGCATGCTCGCCCAGTTTTTGGCGAAGCGTCTGCACGTGCACGTCAACGGTGCGCGAACCGCCGTCGAAGTCCCAGCCCCACACGCTCTGCAGCAACGACTCGCGGGTAAAGACCACGCCGGGCTTGCGCATGAGGTACTCGAGCAGGTCGAACTCGCGCAGGGTGAGCTTAAGCGGCTCGCCGGCAACGGTCACCTCGCGATGGCTGGGCGAGAGCACGATGTCGCCCACGCTGAGCACATCGCTCGCCTGCTTGACCATGCCGCCGCGACGCAGCAGTGCGCGGCAGCGGCTCGCAAGCTCCATGAGCGAAAACGGCTTAGTCAGGTAATCGTCGGCACCGCCATCGAGCGCCATCACCTTGTCGAGTTCGGTGTCCTTGGCGGTAAGCATCATGATGGGCACCGTCGCCGTCAGGCGATCGGCACGCAGGCGACGCATAATCGCCAAGCCATCGGTGTCGGGCAGCATGATATCGAGCAGCACAGCATCGGGCACCCGTCGTGCCACGGCAGCTTTAAACTCGCCATCACACGAAAAGCCCTCGGCCTCGATTCCCTGCTTGCGCAGCGCGTAGACCGTCAAATCCCTGATGTTGTCATCGTCCTCGACGTAATAGATCATGTTGAACCCCTTTGCGGCCGATATGACCGCATCTTAACCCTAAAGGTACCTTTACGAGATGGTATCAGCCAAAACGTCCCGTCAAATAATCCGCCGTGCGCGGATCGGACGGATTTTTGAAGAGTTGTGCGGTAGGCGCGTGCTCCACCAGCTCACCCAGCAAAAAGAACGCAACCGAATCGGAAATACGCGCGGCCTGCTGCATGTTGTGCGTCACGACCACCAGCGTGCAGGTTTCCTTGAGCTCGCAGGCAAGCTGCTCCACCACGAGCGTCGACACGGGGTCGAGCGCCGAGGTCGGCTCGTCCATCAGCAGAATGTCGGGCTGCACGGCAAGTGCGCGGGCGATGCACAGGCGCTGCTGCTGTCCACCCGAAAGACCCAGGCCCGACTCCTTGAGCTTGTCCTTGACCTCGTCCCACAGGGCAGCGCGACGCAGGGAGTCCTCGACCAGCTCATCGAGCACGGCGCGCTCGCGCACACCCATACCGCGAGGACCGTAGGCGACGTTGTCGTAGATGCTCATGGGAAACGGGTTGGGGCGCTGGAACACCATGCCCACGCGCTGGCGCAAACGGCAGATGTCGTAATCGCCCAGGATATCTTGACCATCGAGCGCGATCTTGCCCTCGATGCGGCAATCCTTGATGCCGTCGTTCATGCGGTTAAAGCAGCGCAGCAACGTGGACTTTCCGCAGCCCGAAGGCCCGATGAACGAGGTGATCTGCTTGTCGCGGATCTTGATATTCACGTCCTTGAGCGCATGGTGGTCGCCATAGAACAGGTCGAGGCCCTCGACATCGATGCGCGTCGGCGAGGCGGCAAGATCCTCTGCCGTGGGGCGAGTCGCATCCCCAACCTCGCGCTCATGCGCGGCCTCGGCCTGCGCTTCCATGAGTTCTTCAAGCTCCGTGGGCTCCACAGCCGCAGCAGCCGTCATACCGCATACCTCCATATCGATATCAATTCAGCAGTATCGATAGTAGGAATCGCGGCTCATACGCACGTGAGCACATTGTCAAGTGTTTGTAAGGGCACGCTGGCTATGCGGCGGGCAGCTCGATGGTGAATATCGTGTGTTCGGGCGTCGATTCACATGCAACGGTACCGCCGTGTGCCGCGATGATCTCCTTGGCAATAGC
The DNA here is from genome assembly GCA_902364975.1 of Coriobacteriaceae bacterium. Taxonomy (GTDB): domain Bacteria; phylum Actinomycetota; class Coriobacteriia; order Coriobacteriales; family Coriobacteriaceae; genus Collinsella. The sequence goes on from CABJFQ010000001.1 coordinate 112,476, forward strand.
AAGGCCCAGACCGGCGCCACCGCGATTGGTTGCACGCGCCGCATCCAGGCGATAGAACTTCTCAAAGATCACCTTGAGCTTTGCCGCAGGGATCGGATCGCCCTGGTTTATAAATCGTACGCGCACGCCGCCATCGTCTTGGCGCCTGGCCTCAATCGTGATCATCGAGCCTTCATAGCTATAGGCAACGGCGTTTTTCATGATGTTGTTGAATACGCGAGCCATCTTGTCGCCGTCCACGAGCACCGTCAGATCCTCGCAGATATCAACCTGGGCTTCTTTATGCTGTTCGTTGAGAATGGGATAGAACTCGTCGGCCACCTGTGCCAGTAAGAGCCCTAAATCGACGTAGCTGCGGGTGAGCACGATATCGTGGAAATCAAAGCGCGTGATGTCGAAGAACTCCTCGATGAGCGCATCGAGCCGGTGGGCCTTGTCGAGTGCCACGCCCGTAAAACGTGCGCGCTGCTCAAGCGGCAAATCGGGGGCCTCCTGCAAGAGCGAAAGGTAGCCCACCACGCTGGCGAGCGGCGTGCGCAGGTCGTGCGCCAGGTACGTCACCAGGTCATCTTTGCGGTGGGATTCGTCACGCAGGGCTTGTTGAACCCTACGCTCGCAATCGCGCACCCGGTTGAGCGCGCCCTCGACCTCGAGGAAGTCGCCGTCAATGTTGTCCCATGTGTCGGGGTTATCGATCAGACGGTCCTGAATGCGGGCGGCGATCACGCGGTCGGCATGCTGCTCGCCCTGCTCATAACCCTGGTAGTACAGGGCGCGTCCGCAGAAGAACAGGACGCACACGGCAAGCGCCAGCACAAATCCAAGCATGTTGAACACAAAGCCGGCATCAAAGAACACGGGCTCGCGAATACCGCCAAGCGCCAGGGCCCCGATCGCCAGCGTAAGGGTCCACGCGGCACCGCCGATTACCACGCAGCGGCGAACGATTTCGAATCGATCAATCAGCAAAAAGCCAATGAGTAGAACTGCCAGGATGCCAACGATATTGTCAATGCCGATGAGCAGCAGACTCAGCAAAAAGAGCAGCACCGTCGCTAACGCACGGTTGTCAACGACCGCCCTTACGTATTCAAAGAGTCGATCGGGTACCTCGAATGCCCGCCTATCGTCTTTTGTCATATCTACTCCCCCACCATCAAAGGCGTTATTCGATTATGTAGCCGACGCCCCAGACGTTTTTGATAAAGCGCGGCTTCTGGGCATCGTCGCCAATCTTTTCGCGCAGGTGACGAATGTGCACCATCACCGTATTGTTGGAGCCGGGCATAAAGTCCTCGTTCCACACCGCGCGGAACAGGTCCTCCACGGGCACTACGCTGCCGCGATGCTCGGCCAGATACAGCAAGATGGAATACTCGATGGGCGTGAGGCGCACCGGCGCACCGTCCACCGTCACAGAGCGGGCGTCGCGGTTGATCTCGAGGCCGTCGAGCTGGATGATCGGCGACTCGGCCGCCTGTGCGCGGCTGCCGTAGCTGGTATAACGACGAAGCTGAGCATGAACGCGTGCAATGAGCTCCAGCGGACGGAACGGCTTGACCACATAATCGTCTGCGCCAAGCGAAAGGCCCTCGATCTTGTCTTGCTGGGCATCGCGCGCCGTCAGCATGATCACGGGATAGGTATGGCTGGAACGGATCGTACGCAACAGCTCAAAGCCATCGATATCGGGCAGCATGACATCCAGCAGCACCAGATCGAACTCTTGCTCCAAGATTGCCTTGGCAGCATCGGCCCCGCTATAGGCGACCTGTACGTCAAAGCCTTCTTTTGTAAGGTAGATGCCAACTAGGTCGGCGATGGCCTTCTCGTCATCAACTACCAGTATGCGCTCGTTCATGCGTACTCCTCTCGCGCTCCATTATGCCCGAGGGGGCGCCCGTCACACACAACAAGCGTGGGTGATTAAGTCGGCCTTAAGCACCCTTGTGCCCGTTCGGGCGCGGATGTGGGCCACGCACGCACGCGATGATCGCCGATGCCGGCAAACGATATACTCTAGTTCCAGAAGAGACCATCCCGTCGAAAGCGAAATCTGTGAAGTCCCTCACCTCTTTTGCAAAGCGCTCAGCCCAGCTTGCCGCCGGCTTTGTCTGCGCTATCGCCCTTACCGCTGGCGCGCCCACCGTCGCCGGCGCCCAAGTGCTCACGACCGACAATGTCTGCGGCAAAACCGCCGATGCACGCGGCATCACGGCCGAGAATCTACCCAATATCGATGCGACCAATGCCTTCGTCATGGGCAAAGACGGCACCGTCTACTATGGGCGCGGCGCCGATGAGCAGGTCAAAATCGCCTCGATCACCAAGGTCATGACCGCAATCCTAACCGTTGAGAATTGCAAGATGGACGAGAAGGTCACGGTGAGCAACGCCGCAGCCACCGTGGGTAATTCGACCGCCGGCTTGCTCGAAGGTGACGAGCTTACCGTGGAGCAGGCGCTGCGCGGCCTGATGATTCCCTCGGGCAACGACGCCGCCATCGTGCTCGCCGAATATGTGGGCAAGAAGATCGACCCTAAGACCAAAGACGCCGAGGCAACATTTGTGAAAGCCATGAACGAGCGCGCTAAGAAGCTCGGTTGCACCGGCACGCTTTTTGAAAACCCGCATGGTCTGGACTTTGATGAGTGGGCTGGCGATATGCACTCAACCGCACACGACGTAGCGCTGATGATGCAGGAGGCCATGAAAAACGACACGATCCGCGAGGTCGTAGCGAGCGAAGATTCCTGGATCGAGATAACGGGCGCCGACGGCACCGACCATTCGCATTCCATGGACACGCATAACTATTTGCTAGGCCAAGATGGCAACATCGGTGGCAAGACCGGCACCACCGACGACGCGGGCTATTGCTTTACGAGCGCCTACAACCGCGACGGCGACGAGATCTACACCGTCGTTTTGAACTCCACCACCACCGACCAGCGCTTTACCGATACCGCAACCCTTGCCAATTGGTACTACGGTCACAAGGTGACGGTCGCAATCGCCAACACGCAGGAAAAGACCGCCAACGGCAACCCGCTTATGGCGCGTATTGGCCAAACCGACTGGACGGATAAGACGATCGACGCCACACTCGCCGATCCTACGGCGCAAGCGACCGTGTTTTCCCTTGCCGGCGAGGTGACCGAAAAGGTTAGCTACGACGATCTTTCGGGCACGGTGCATGTGGGCGACAAGGCGGGCAGCGTCACGCTCAAGCAGGACGGCACCAAGATCGCCGTCATGGACCTAGTTGCCGACGAGGAAGGCTCGGGGCCGAACCCCATTGAGTGGCTACTCGTGAAGCTCGACCGCCTGGGCCGCCGCATCGACAACCGCCCACTCACGGCAGAAAGCGAGACCGTCGCCAAGGCGCCCGAGGTGTAGGGCGCAAGAATAATAAGCCCACTGAAAGGAGGCGTCCGAAAGGATGCCTCCTTTTTTTGAGGGTTCGAATCCCCAGTCTCCTTTCTCCACACAAAAAAGGGTCCCAAATGGGACCCTTCTTCAAATTCGTACTGGCGGAGAGCTGGGGATTCGAACCCCAGATGCCCTTTTGGGGCATACTCGCTTAGCAGGCGAGCACCTTCGGCCTCTCGGTCAGCTCTCCGTAACAGCCGTTCTATAGTAACCAAACAGCCGAAGTTGGGCAAGAGGAAATTTTCTAATTGCCTAGCAGCCTTTCCTCCTTGAAAGCTTCGCCTACCCCAGCGAGCGGTTGAGGGAGCCGAGCTCGTCGTTGCCCATGGTGCGCCACATTTGGAAGATGCAACCGCGTGCCAGGAAAAAGAAACCGTTGTCGACCAGTTGCACAGCGGCATCCGCGAGTTGATTGGTCACGGCGGGCACCGGCGGCAGCTCAAGACCTGCCTTGCGGATGGTCTCGACCGCTTCCTCGAATGTCGGAGGCTCGCTGACGCCCATCTCGTTCATAAGGCCCTGCATTTCTTCCAGCGCGCTGCTGCCCGACTCCTCGCCGCGCGGCACCAGACGGTAACAAGCCAGCGCCAGGTCGAGCTGATCGCAATTCCAATAGGCAAACGCCAAGCGATAGAACAGGTAGCCGATTGCAGAACGATCGCTGGCAATACGTAGGCCGTGGCGCGCCACCTCGATAATCTCGTCAAAGCGCTCCAGGCGTGCTAGCACGTTGATCAGGGCAAAGTGAGACTGCATGGACGAGCGCGCCAAATCGTAAAGATGGCGCACCTCGGGCAGCGCACGCTCAAAGTCCTCTTGTTCGGCGTAAAAGCTGCAGATCTCGTGCTGGGCAAAATACAGCGCATCAGGAGCGCGAAGGATACGCACAGAGCGGTCTTCTTCCAACACCGGAAGCACCATGCGCACCAGCTGGTTATCGCAAAACTGCGTTTGAACCGGACCTGTCGCCAAAAGCTCGGCGACGGCGCACTTAGCCTCCAACTCCTCGACAAGACGGGAAAAACCTTCAAAAGCACCTGTACGGTCGACTTTTGCCTGCTCGCGCAATTCAACAACACGGGCCACGTATGGGTCATCGTCCTCTTCCATGACCTCCAACTCGTCAGCCGTATCGGCAAGCAGCAGATCGCGCAGCGCCGGCGGCAGCGTGCGATGGTCATCACGCGGACGGGCATGAACCTCCGCAGGTTCAATCGTCTCCGGAGCAGTTGACTCATACGCCTCAAGCACACGCTTGCACGGCATATCGTCCATGTCCATGCTCTCAAGATCCTTGGCGACAGGCACGCAATCGGCCAGATAGGCCGCGCGCCCAAAGAAATACGTTGCGGCAACGCGCTCGCCCTGCTCACTGTCGGGAGCAGCAATCTGCACATAGCAGCGCGTGATGCAGGTGCCCGCGGCAAAACACGCCGCCGCAAGTGTGAGCGCCACGCGCGCATCGTGCTCCGCGGCCCAGATCGCGCGCGTGTCCTCGTCCAGCTCGCGCCAGGCGTCATCTTGAGCGTCGTATTCACGTTGCGGCATGGCATCAACGACAGACTGCCCAAACCGAACGAGCATAATCCCCTCGACAACGTTTACTCGATAGGTATAGTCGAGCCTTGTGACCACGTTGAGCGCTTCTACAATACGCGCGAAGCGGGTACGCACATCCCACTCACCGCCCGGCTGGCACGAAACCGTTCCCGGTTTGGCCCACGGGTTATCGCTTGAGGCCGTATCGAGCAGTCGGGGAACATCGTTGGTCGTCTTGGCGATATGCCACGCATCAAAGAGCGCGCAGCCCTCAAGGCTCGGCGAGGATGCCGCAGGGACCAATCCGGCCCCGATGCGCTCAAGGATGCCGGAGAGGCGGTTGAGACGGCACTCTATTGCAAGCAGCATGTCAATCTCGTCCTGGTCCAGCAGGCTACGATCAAAATTGAGATAGAAAAGCTTTGAACGATCAATGCGAGCCAGGCTCATCTCGGACTTGGCAGCGATGGTGCGCAGGCGGGGCAAGTCAATTTCACTCATAAGGGCAGCGGCATAGCGCTCGATACCGCTCGGATTCTCGGCATGGTCAACGCGGTAAAGCAGCGTCTCGATAGCATCAGGGAGCGGTGCCGTGTTAAAGCCCAAAAACACCTCGACCGGCTCGGGCAACTTTACGAGCTTGATCTTGTCGATAACATTTTGCATATCCTCGTCGAGTCCGCCGGCGTCCGCCGTGCTCGCAATGGCATTTTCGGAGTCAGCGAATATCACGTAGCGCAGGAACATCGATGCCATGAACTCGCCGTAAGGAAGGGAGCGGGCTGAATTCCATGTCTCGTGGTCGGACTGCTCGCGCATGGGGCCTTCGGGAGAGCCGACAGTTTGCGCACACGCGCGCATCGTGCCGTTTGCTCCCCTCACCATAATCTCACCAATACCGGAGTCCGACTCGTCAAGGACCAGTTCCATGTCGGGATCGTTGGGCAGCGGAGCCTCGCTGACGGGGCGGTCCACCTTGTACACCTCACCCGAAACGCTTACGTAGCCCAAAAGCGACACATGGCTTTTGCCAACGAATTCGACGACATAACAAGATTCATGCTGATCCTCGCCAAAGAGTTTCCAGACCACGCCATATGAGCGTCCCGCAGGCTGCTCGGGCATCGCCGGAAAGCGCTTCTTGGGATCGAGAAACCTGAGCTTGTATGTCGGACGCTCTGCCACGAAATATCACCCTGATCGGTCGTCTAGAGAAGGAGCGGTCGCGGATGGGCCGCGACACCTACTCGGAATCTTACACGAGTCGATAAGAAATAGTCCGCTTTACGCCCGCGCCTCGACCGAGGTTCGAATCCATGCAGTGCTTACGTAAAAGAAAAGCCCCCGTTGCCGGGAGCTTTAATCTCAAATGGTGCGGCGTATAGGATTCCGCGCATCCGCTGCGCGGATCCGCACCGGCTTCGCCCGCCTGCCGGCGGACTCGCCCGCTCGCTAAAAACGCTCCGCGTTTTCTTGACGCTCGCGCCTCGAACGAGGTTCGAATCTCCGCAATGCCCCCGTAAAGGAAAAGCCCCCGTTGCCGGGAGCTTTAAAGTCAATTGGTGCGGCGTATAGGATTCGAACCTATGACGTTCTGATTCGTAGTCAGACCCTCTATCCAGCTGAGGTAACGCCGCGACTTGTTGATTATTATGCACATCGACTGAATAATGGTCAAGCGTTTTTTCAAAAAAAGTTATTGAATTTGATTTTTACTCATTTTGACCCCTTGATGCGATCTTCGACGCATCGCGATATAAGAAAAGCCCCCGTTTCCGGAGGCTTAAAACTCAATTGGTGCGGCGTATAGGATTCCGCGCATCCGCTGCGCGGATCCGCACCGGCTTCGCCCGCCTGCCGGCGGACTCGCCCGCTCGCTAAAAACGCTCCGCGTTTTCTTGACGCTCGCGCCTCGAACGAGGTTCGAATCTCCGCAATGCCCCCGTAAAGGAAAAGCCCCCGTTGCCGGGAGCTTTAAAGTCAATTGGTGCGGCGTATAGGATTCGAACCTATGACGTTCTGATTCGTAGTCAGACCCTCTATCCAGCTGAGGTAACGCCGCAACGCACGGATTATTATGCACGTGACCCCTCGATGGGTCAAGCGACAATTTGGAAAAATTTTACGAAGTGATGATTAAGACGCTCGCGCCTCGACCGAGGTTCGAATCTATGCGGTGGCGGCATAAAAGAAAAGCCCCCGTTGCCGGAGGCTTCAAGTTCAATTGGTGCGGCGTATAGGATTCCGCGCATCCGCTTCGCGGATCCGCACCGGCTTCGCCCGCCTGCCGGCGCGCTCGCCCGCGGGCTAAAACGCTCCGCGTTTTCTTTACGCCCGCGCCTCGACCGAGGTTCGAATCCATGCGGTGTTGCCATAAAAGAAAAGCCCCCGTTGCCGGAGGCTTCAAGTTCAATTGGTGCGGCGTATAGGATTCGAACCTATGACGTTCTGATTCGTAGTCAGACCCTCTATCCAGCTGAGGTAACGCCGCAACGCACGGATTATTATGCACGTGACCCCTCGATGGGTCAAGCGACAATTTGGAAAAATTTTACGAAGTGATGATTAAGACGCTCGCGCCTCGACCGAGGTTCGAATCTATGCGGTGGCGGCATAAAAGAAAAGCCCCCGTTGCCGGAGGCTTCAAGTTCAATTGGTGCGGCGTATAGGATTCCGCGCATCCGCTTCGCGGATCCGCACCGGCTTCGCCCGCCTGCCGGCGCGCTCGCCCGCGGGCTAAAACGCTCCGCGTTTTCTTTACGCCCGCGCCTCGACCGAGGTTCGAATCCATGCGGTGTTGCCATAAAAGAAAAGCCCCCGTTGCCGGAGGCTTCAAGTTCAATTGGTGCGGCGTATAGGATTCGAACCTATGACGTTCTGATTCGTAGTCAGACCCTCTATCCAGCTGAGGTAACGCCGCAGCGTAAGACATATAAAACCACTTTAGTTCGTTAGAGTCAAGCGAAATCTCAAACTTTTTTTCGCGCGGGCCTCAATTTGTCACGCTGCACTGCAAGCATCAGCGCTTCTCGTGCGATCGATTGGCTTTTCGATCACATCGAACCCAGCACCGAGCTCCCTCAAAAGCGAACGCACCCGTTGGGCACAGTCGTAGTCGGCAAACGAGATACTCAGCATGCGCGCCACCTGGTTAGAAGTTCCCACCTCATAAAATCGCTCAAGCGCCACAAGCCCCTCGTGCGCCACAAAGGTCTCGACCACATGCGGCGACTCCTCATAGCACCATTGCGTCAATGGTCCCTCACTCGTCTGCCGAACCACCAAGCCACCCATACCCGACGGCTCGCACGTTACCAGCAGCTGCTCCCCGCCCTCATCGCTCTGGAACAAAACAACCCGCTCGTCGAACAGCTCCATCACATCCCCTTTCTCTTGCTCTTAGTTAGCAAAAGCATAGCAGGTAAATGCATGTATACAGAACGTCTGTTCGTGTGTTTTCTATCGAGCTGTCCTCACGGCATGGTATAGCCGTACACAAAAAGGGCGCCCCTAAAAGGAGCGCCCTCGCAAATCGCCTATGCAGCTAGTTTACGCGACCGGCTCGATCTTCTCGAGGCCGCCCATGTAGGGACGCAGAACCTCGGGGATCGTGATGGTGCCGTCGGCGTTCTGGTAGTTCTCCAGAATGGCAGCCATGGTACGACCAGCCGGCAGGCCGGAACCGTTAAGGGTGTGCAGGTAGCGCGAACCCTTGAAGTTCTCGGGGTCGCGATACTTGATGTTGGCACGACGGGCCTGGAAGTCGCCGCAATTGGAGCAGGAGCTGATCTCCTTGTAGGCGTTGTAGCTCGGCAGCCAAACCTCGATGTCGTAGGTCTGACGGGCAGAGAAGCCCAGGTCGCCGGTGCACAGGCTAATCACGCGATACGGCAGGCCCAGCTGCTGCAGCAGGTACTCGGCCTCGGCGGTCATGCTCTCGAGCTCCTCGTCGGACTCCTCCGGCTTGGCAAACTTAACCATCTCGACCTTGTCGAACTCGTGCTGGCGAATGATGCCGCGGGTGTCGCGACCGGCGGAACCGGCCTCCTCGCGGAAGCAGGGGGTGAAGGCAGTGTAGCGGCGAGGCAGAGTGTCGGCGTCCAGAACCTCACCGGCATGCAGGTTAGTCAGTACGACCTCGGCGGTAGGGATCAGGAAGTTGTCGCCCGAGACGTGATAGGCGTCGTCCTCAAACTTGGGCAGCTGGCCCGTACCGAACATGGTCTGACGCTTGACGACGATGGGCGGCCACCACTCCTTGAAGCCACGGCTCGTGTGCGTGTCCAGGAAGAAGTTGATAAGGGCGCGCTCCAGGCGGGCGCCGGCGCCACCGAGAACGGTGAAGCGGCTGCCGGAGAGCTTGTTGCCACGCTCGAAGTCGAGGATGTCCAGATCGGTGCCCAGATCCCAGTGCGGCTTAAAGTCGAAGTCGAACTCGCGCGGGGTGCCCCAGCGGCGACGCTCGATGTTCTCGTCCTCGTCCTTACCGTACGGGGTGGCCTCGCACGGAATGTTGGGCAGGTGAGACATGAAGTCGTACTGCTCCTGCTCAAGAGCGGTACGGCGCTCGGCCAGACCGTCGATCTTCTCGTTGACGGCGCGCACGGCCTCCTTGGCGGCCTCGGCCTCGTCCTTCTTGCCCTCCTTCATCAGGGCGCCAATCTTCTTGGACTCGGCGTTACGCGTGGCCTGGAGCTCCTCAACCTCGGTGATGACGGCACGGCGCTCGTCGTCGAGTTCAAAGAACTTCTCACGATCCCAAGACGTCTGGCGATTTGCCATGGCGGTATCGATGGCATCGGGGTTCTCGCGAACAAACTTGATATCAAGCATTAGATCCTCCGGCGATATACATTCCATTTAGGTTGCAACCTTGTACATGTATGGGCAAGTATATACTTATGAGCGTTTACGACCCAACCCAACTACGCAAGAAGGCACCCAATGGACGCAGTTTTTTCCTTTTTGTTTGGCACCCGCACCGGTTTTGCCATCCTTTTCGCCGGCGGCATCCTGCTGTTTGCGATTCTTGCCTTTGTAATGGAGAAGCGCACCCATAAAATGTACGTCGACCGCGGCCCCAAGTCCGAGGACGAAGAAGACAGCTTCTGGGACTAACCGACCAAAAAGGGACAGGTTTATTTTGGTCGGTTTTATCTGGTCAAACGCAAGCGCCCCGCAACTGGAATTAAGCCAGTTGCGGGGCGCTTTTTGCTATAGAGATAAAACCGCAGGAAAAACCTGCCAAAATGAACCTGTCCCTAAATGGCAGGTTTTACTGGAGGGTGGCGTCGATGGCCTTGACTAGGGCGCTGCGCATGCCGGCGTCCTCGAGCGCGACGACGCCCTTGATGGTAGCACCGCCGGGCGAGCACACGGCATCCTTCATCGCTGCGGGATGCTGACCGGTTGCAAGCTGCAGCTTTGCCGTACCCAGTACCATCTGGCTCACAATGCGATAGGCATCGGCGCGCGGAATACCGTGTTTGACGGCCGCATCGCCCAGAGCCTCGATCGCCATGGCGACAAACGCCGGGGCGCAACCGCCCACGGTACCGCCCACAAACAGCAGACTCGAATCGAGCTCGACCACCGTGCCAAGCTTTCCGAGCAGACCGAGCACCGTGGCACGCTGCCCATCGCTAAGCGTGGAAGCCTTCTCGCAGGCGATAACGCCCTCGCCCACCGAAACCGGCGTGTTGGGCACCGTCGAGATATGAGCGACACCTGGCAGGACCTGTTCCCACTTGGCGCTATCCCAGGTCCAGGCGACCGAAAGGACGACCTTGTCGGCAAGCGCATCCTTGAGTGGAGCGAAGACCTTCTCAATCATGTACGGCTTGACCGCCGCAACCACGATATCGGACGCAGCAACAACCTCCGCCGCATCGTGGCAGGCAGCCATGCCCCGCGCCTCGCAACGCTCGACCAAAGCATCGTAGCGGCCTGCGCAGGCGCACATGTCGCCCGCGGCCACGCCGGCGGCAATCCAGCCATCGGCCATAGCACTCGCCATATTGCCAAAACCGACAAATCCGATCTTCATATCACACAGTCCTCTCAGATGCGTTCCTCAAAAACGAAAGTCATTGTCCCACGCTATTGTTTCGTATTGCCGACCTACTTGTGATACGGCTCGCCACGGCTAATCTTGCAGGCGCGGTAGATCTGCTCCAGCAGCACCACGCGCGCCAGGTTGTGCGGCAAGGTAATGCGCCCAAAGCTGAGCATCTCGTCGGCGCGGGCGCGCACGGCATCGCTCACGCCGTCCGATCCGCCGATTACAAAAGCGATGTCGCTGTTACCCCTCAGCATGAGGTCATCGAGACGGGTCGAGAGCTCCTTGCTCGAACGCTCCTTGCCCTCGATAGCCAGCAGAATCACATGTGCCCGCGGTGGCAAAGCAGCAAGAATCGCCGCGCCTTCTTTGTCGCGCGCGGCATCCACGCCGCCCGCCTTGGCCGGATCGATATCGGCAACCTCGCGCATATCTACCTTGGCATAGGCGCCCAGGCGTTTGGTGTATTCGGCGCAAGCGTCCTTCCAAAAGCGCTCTTTGAGCTTGCCAACACAAACGACGGTGTATTTCACTCGTGCCTACTCCTTTGACTCGTTCTGAACTTTGCCGGCGGCCAGCATCTGCTCGAACATCGAGGCCGACTGCGAAAAGTCGCTCGGCAGCACGACCGTCGAGGTTTTGCCCGTGCGAGCGAACTCCGTCATCATCTCGGACCACTGCGTGAACATGAACAGCTGGTTGGCCTCGTCGTTACCGACGCCCGTCTCCTGGATAATCTCGAGCGAGTCTTTGATGCCCAGCGCGATGGCTTTGCGCTGATTGGCGATGCCCTCGCCTGCCTTTTCCATGGCCTCGGCCTCGGCGGTCGCCTCGGTGACGCGCTTGATGCGGTCGGCCTCGGCGAGCTCCTGCGCCGCAGCGCGCTTGCGCTGGGCGGCATTGATGTCGTTCATGGAGTTCTCGACCTCCGTCGGCAGCGCAATCTTGGTGATGAGCGTCGACACGAGGGTGAAGCCATAGGCGGCCATCTGCTCGGACACGGTGGCGTTGACGTCCTTGGCGATGTCATCCTTTTTGGCAAAGACCTCATCGAGCGTGTAGACGGGGATGGAGGAGCGCAAGGCATCGGTGATGAAGTCACGCATTTGGTCGACGGGCTCCTGCAGCATGTAGTAGCTCTTGTAGATGCCCGAATCTGCCGGGCCGGCGCCCATGTCATAGCTCACGTGGTACTGAGCAGAGACCTCAAGACCGATAGTCACGTTGTCTTGGGTCTTAACGTCGATGCCAAAACCGTTTTTCATGGTGCGCAGACTCACCGTGGCGGCTTTGCGGTCGATCACGGGCACCTTCATGTGGAAGCCCGCGTTGACGATGCGGTTGAACTTGCCCAGACGCTCGATGATCACAGCATGCTGCTGTTCAACGACATAGCAGGCGTTGGGAAGCAGCAGCAACAAGATGATGATGGGAAACAGTAGGCTCGTAAGGGCGGCGATGATACCGGATAACAGCATGGTCTCTCCTCTGATAGGCGCACGTTGGCACTAGGATACCCGCACGGGGCAGCCGCATGACACCAATAAGAGGGCCCGTGGTCAAAAAAGGCCAAATATGAGTACTGTTACCAGTTTAGTAGCAGCGTATTTGGGTCAAAATCGCCTCTTTGAACCCGAGGTCTATCGAAATTACTTCATTTTGTCTCAAGGTTGAGCCAAATTAGCGTACATCTGTTGCGTAAAATGAGCAAAAATGGCTTCGTGAAATGTCTCTATTTTTGTGCCAGTACTCATATTTGCCACTTTTTGACCACAGGGGCATCTACCGCGCGAAATCGATAGGTCAAATCTGCCAAAAACGGCCCGTAAAAGAGCTCCCATTGCTGGGAGCTCTTTCATTCAATGGTGCGGGCGAAAGGACGTCCGCGTATCCGTTTCGCGGATACGCACCGGCTTCGGCCGCCTGCCGGCGCCCTCGCCAGCTCGCTAAAACGCTCCGCGTTTTCTTTACGCTCGCTCCTTCGCAGGTTCAAGTCCCCGCGATGGGCCCATAACAAAAAAGCTCCCATTGCTGGGAGCTCTTTCAATCAATGGTGCGGGCGAAAGGACTTGAACCTTCATGGGGTTGCCCCCATACGGACCTGAACCGTACGCGTCTGCCAATTCCGCCACGCCCGCGTGCAGGAATTAGAATAACGGAGCGCCACCGCAAACGCAAGAACTATTTTTGAAAAAGTTTGCAGGCGTTTTCCCAGGCGGCTCGAGCGATTGCTTCGGGGTCCTCGCCGGTACGATCGACGCGGTCGTTGACCAGTGCGTTTGCTGTGATGGAAATCATTGCAGGCTCGCACTCAAGACCGCGAATGGGCTCCGGCGCCATATAGGGACAATCCGTCTCGAACAAAATACGGTCGAGCGGTGTTGCCGCGAATGCCTCGCGCACGTCGTCGTTGCGCTTAAAGGTAGCCGCGCCGCCATAGGCGATGTAACAACCCAAATCCACAAAGCGCTCCATCGTGGCTCGGTCCTCGCCAAAGCAGTGCAGTACGCAACCGGCCTGGGGCACGCCGACCTCGCGCAACACGTTGTAGGCGTCCACATGCGAGGTGCGCTCCCCGTCCGTGTCCTCATGACGCAGATGCAGCTCTACCGGCACATTGCGGCGTACGGCAACCTCGAGTTGGCGCGCCATACAGTCGATCTGCACGTCGTGGGGCGCCGGCGCGATGTCGTCGTCGTAATCCATGTGGTAGTCCAAACCGATCTCGCCAATGCCAACGCATAGGGAATCATCGAGTGCAGTCACAATCTGGGCATGGATGTTATCGGTGTAGTCGGGCGCACCATACGGATGCACACCAGCGAGATACTTGACCTGCGGAATATCCCGCATCGGCAGGATCTCGCGAACCAGCCAGTCGCTATAGTCCGCCACGCTGCGTTTGTCAGCGATGGGGTCGAACATCGTCACCAACAGGTCGACGCCCGCAGCTTTGGCGCGCACGAGCGTCTCGGGCGCTTCTTTGCCCCAAAACGAAAGCAGGTGCGCGTGCGTATCGGCAAGCGGCGCCAAGGGCACGGGACAAGCAACCGTCTTCTTTTTCTTGGTAAACGTCACGCGTTCGACATTAGACGTCATGGGAAAGCTCCTGAGCCAAACGGACAAAGGCGGCGACGTCGAGCGCCTCGGCGCGCGTGGTAGGTGCGATACCGCAGGCCTCAAAGGCGGCGTCGAGTGCGTCCTTGGCAAAGCCATTGGCGCTCATGGAGTTGCGGATCGTCTTGCGGCGCTGAGCAAACGCGGCGTCGATCACACGAGCCACAAACTCGCGGTCGATGCCCTCGGGTACCACGCCGTCAACGCGATCGATGCGCACGACGGCAGAATCCACATGCGGCGCCGGCATAAAGCAGCGCGGCGGTACCTCAAAGCGCCCCGTCACCTGCGCATACAGGCCGAGCTTTGCCGTGTAGCCGCCATAGGTCTTATTGCCCGGCGTTGCGGCAATACGATCTGCAACTTCCCTTTGCACCATGACGACAGCGCGCTTAAGTGCGGGCATCGTCTTGAAGAACTGAAGGATGATCGTCGCCGCCACGTTATAGGGCAGATTCGCGACAAACGCCGTCGGCTTACCGCCCGCAACCTGCTCGATTTGTTCCGGTGTCACCTTGAGCGCATCGCCCATGATAAAGCGGAAGTTGGCATAGTCGGCGGCGTGGGCGTCAAGCACCGGCTCAAGCTCGGGATCGGCCTCAATCGACGTAACGCACGCCGCCTCCTGCAGCAGGGCAAGCGTGAGCGTGCCAACGCCCGGGCCGACCTCGAGCACGCGCTCATCGCCCGCAAGCTCGGCGAGCTCACAGATACGTTCGATCACATGGTTGTCGATCAGGAAGTTTTGGCCCAGGCGATGCTTGGTCGCAAGGCCAAACTCCTCTAGCAGCTCCCTCGTTGCCGTGGGGTTTGCCAAAGGCGAAGTTGTCATGGTTGCCTCCTTAACATGGTGGCTGCATCGTAAAGCAAAAGGGCATGGACCGTTGCGGCCATGCCCTTACCGTTACACAGCAAATTGCCGATATGGCGCGCGGCGTCTTAGCCCAGACGCGGGAACAGCGGCTCGCCCTTCTCGACGGGCTGACCACCGGCAAGCAGGCCCCAAGTGCAGATGCCCTTGAGGTCGTCGCTCGCGGCCTCGTCCTCGCAAGACAGGCGACGCAGAGCCTCGGCAGAAGTCTGGGGCATGAGCGGCATCAGCAGGTGAGCGGCGATGCGGATGGCCTCGAGCAGGTTGTAGATCACAAATGCCAGCTCGTCGGCCTTAGCCTCGTCCTTGGCAAGCGCCCAAGGCTCGGAGTCCTCGATGTAATGGTTAGCGGCGTGGATGAGCTCCATGACCTCGTCCTTAGCTCCGCCGTAATCCAGCACGTCCATCTTGGCCATGTAGCGCTCGGCCAGGCCGTCGGCGATCTTTGCCAGCGGGTTGTCGAACGCATCGAACGATGCAGGCTTGGCAGGTGCACAGCCGTCAAAGTACTTGCCGCTCATGTTGAGCGAACGCGAGATAAGGTTGCCCCAGCTGTTGGCCAGATCGGCGTTGTAGACCTGCTCCATGCGCTCGAAGCTGATGGCGCCGTCGGTGCCGGGCACCACGTCGGTCATAAAGTAGTAGCGATAGCCCTCGACGCCCAGCATGTCGATAACGTCTTGCGGAGCAATGGCGTTACCACGGCTCTTGGACATTTTCTCGGCCTTGCCGGTCTCGGCATTGCGCACGGTCAGGAAGCCGTGAGCAAAGACGTGCTCGGGCAGGGCTTCGCCGATGGCCATGAGCATGGCAGGCCAAATGACGCAGTGGAAGCGGATAATGTCCTTGCCCACGATGTGGAACTGCGCGGGCCAGCGATAGGCCAGCTCGGCACGGGCCTCATCGGTATCGACACCGTAGCCGACGGCCGTCATATAGTTGAGCAGCGCGTCGAACCACACGTAGGTCACGTGGCCCTCGTCGAACGGGACCTGAATGCCCCAGTCAAAGCTTGTACGGCTTACGGAAAGGTCGTTAAGGCCGCCCTCGACAAAGCTGCGCACCTCGTTCATGCGGAACGCGGGCTCGACAAAGTCGGGGTGCTCGTCATAGAGCTTGAGCAGCTTGTCCTGGAAGGCGGAAAGCTTAAAGAAGTAGGACTCCTCCTGGACGCGCTCAAGCGGACGGTGGCAGTCGGGGCATAGATGCTGGCCGACGCTGCCGTACTCCTCGTCGCCCTTCTGGACCTGCGTATCAGTGAAGTAGGTCTCGTCAGGCACGCAATACCAACCGTCGTAGCTGCCCTTATACAGGTAACCGGACTCCTTCATGCGCTCCCACAGGTACTGCACGGCATGATGCTGGCGCGGCTCGGTGGTGCGGATGAAGTCGTCGTTGGAAATCTCGAGCTTGCTCCAAAGCTCCTTGAAGTGCGGGGCCTGGCTATCGGTCCACTCCTGCGGCGTCATGCCATGCTTGGCTGCGGCCTCGGCGACCTTCTCGCCGTGCTCGTCCATGCCGGTCAGGAACTTGACGTTATAGCCGGCGGAACGGCGATAGCGAGCCTGAACGTCGGCGATGATGGTGGAATAAGCCGTGCCCAGGTGCGGATCGGCGTTGACGTAGTAGATGGGCGTCGTGATAAAGAACGAAGGCTTGCTTTGATCCATGGGGTTTGTCCTCCAGAAAAACGTTGCATACAGAGGATGATTCTAGCGCAAGGGCTGGATATCCTCCATCTATTGCATATCGAGCACCATGGCATAGACATCGCGCTTGCGGCGCGAATACTTCTGAGACAGGCGCTTGGCCACCGCAGACGCGGGCTCCCCCTCCTCGAGCGCGGCGCGGATATCCTCGCGCAGGGCCTCGTCGGGATCCGCTGCCGTGGCGCCGACCGGCACGATACCGGCCTCCTCATCCTCGCTCGGCGGCGCGATGACCAGCGCAATCTCGCCCTTTACCTCGCCGCGAGCACGCAGCTCCTCGGCAAGCTGGTCAGCGGGCCCGCGCAAGACCTCCTCGTGCAGCTTGGTGAGTTCGCGGCAGACGGCAACCTCACGCTGGGGAAAGACCTCCGCCACGGCCTCGAGCGTCGCCACGATGCGATGTGGAGACTCGTAGAAGATGAGTGCGCCGGGCACCACGGCAAGGCGCTGCAAACGGCGCACACGGTCGCCGTGCTTTCGGCCCAAAAAGCCCTCGAAGAAAAAATGCTCGCAGGGAATGCCGGACGAAACAAGCGCCGTGACGCAAGCAGAGGGCCCGGGAATAACTTCGACGGGCACATCGGCCTCACGCGCCGCCTCGACCAGCGCCTGGCCGGGATCGGACACGCTCGGCATGCCGGCGTCCGAGGCAAAAGCGAGGGTCTCCCCCGCCAGCAGACGGTCGACCAGGCCGGCGGCGCGGCTGGCGATCACATTCTCGTCGCAACGGACAAGCGGCTTGGAAATGCCCAGGTGCATCAGCAGCTTTGACGTCACACGCGTGTCTTCGCAGCAGATGACATCGGCAGCGGCAAAGGCCTCGCCAACGCGCGGGGACAGGTCACCCAGGTTGCCGATGGGCGTGCCGACCACATAGAGTTTGCCCGTATGGGCGCTGTTTTGCGTCATATCAACCTATTCAATCATGCCGCGCTCGAGCGTACCGAGCGCCGCGCGGGCGTCCCATGCTGCAATGCGCTTCTCAGTCTTCCACGTTTGGAAGAACCAACCGGCAGCCGGCGCAAACGAAGCCAGCTGGTTGGCGATAAACACGCGCTCGTAGGCATTGCGGCCCTCGGGCGTAACCGACGAGTTGGCAAAGATCGCCGCGCCCGACCATTCGCCCACCAGCACGGGGAACCCAGTCGAAATCGCTTCTTTAAGCTCGCGCTTGTTACGCGAAATCGCCGTCGTCAGCCCGCGAGGGCTCGTGATGTCGAGCGCATACTCGTCGCGGTAATGGTACAGGTGAAGGTCCATGTAGACGTTCTTGTACTTGGCGCAGCGCATAAAATGCTTCCACTCGCTGGGATGCCCCGACGACGAGAAGACGACGATCTTATCCTCGGGCATATACGAACGGACGAGCTCGTAGGCATCGCGATAGAAATTGCGCAGGTAGTGAGCAGGAATGCCATCCGTCATGGTGAAGAGGCTCTTGCGAACGCTCATCTGCGGCGTGTCCAGCAGCTCAATGCCCAGCAGGCTCTCGGCCTCGCCATAGCGATCGGCCAAGCGCTCGAGCACGTCGAGTGCGACATGGCGGCCGTTAGTGGACGAATGCCACTCGGCAACAGCCTCCGGCGTGGCGGGCGAATCGTTGGAATCGCCCTGGCCACCGGGCACGGTTGCCAGATCGAGCAGCACGCGGATGTCGTACTTGGCAGCCCACTCAATTGCACGGTCAATGTAGTCGACAACCGAGATGTAGGACGCATCGGACTCCTGCGAACCAAAGGCATACCAGGGCACCGGCAGACGCACGGCATTGAGACCGATCTGCGCCATGCGGCGAAAATCGTCCTCGCTCACAAACGTCTCGTAATGGCGGCGCATGCGCTCGTTATAGGCGGCGGTACCCATGGCCTCTTGTAGCTCGGCCGCGTTGGATGCACCGGTCGCCGCGTACAGCGACGGGGTCACCCAAGGCTCGGGAATAAACCAGCCAGAGAGATTAACGCCGAGTATCCTCTCCATCACTGCCCCCTTCGGATCGTGCAGGCCGAGCCTGCATCGTATTGCATAGGAAAAGTATCGTTTTGAGTATACCCGCGTGTGCGGACAGGCGACCGAACGGTCTGCAAAGTGACGCGAAAGTGGGAGGAATGTCTGGGACAGGTGGGCACGAGCTGGTGCGCCGAGATGTGCACGCACGTCGGAAGTAAGCGCCGGAAAGCGCATCCCGTTTTTCGCAAAAGACTGGGATGCGCTTTCCGTTCGAGGCCTCAACCGGAAAATGCATCCCGTTCTGAGCGCGGGATCTGGGATGCAGTTTCCGCCAAAGGCTGCAAAAGGAAAGCACGTCCCATTCTGACGCCGGATTCCGGGACGCAGTTTCCGCAGAGCCCTCGATAAAAGAAAAGGACCCCTTTGCAGAGGTCCTAGTCAATTCAAGGTGGCGGGGAAGGGAATCGCGTCCGCGCGCTGCGCGGACGGACCGCTGCGGCGCTTACGCGCCTTGCGAGCTGCGCTGGCAAACGCTTACGCGTTTACTCAGCTCCGCGCCCTCACGGGGTTCGATTCCGTGCGAGGGCTACATAAAAGAAAAGGACCCCTTTGCAGAGGTCCTAGTCAATTCAAGGTGGCGGGGAAGGGAATCGAACCCCTGACACGAGGATTTTCAGTCCTCTGCTCTACCAACTGAGCTACCCAGCCATTTGAGGTGTGCCTTGTTTCAAGGCTTGATTAGTATAACCAAGGACGCGTTCCGGTCAACCGAGAATTTTAAAAAAGTTTTTGAGCACAGCCTCGGTTCTATAAATCGGCACGTCAGAGGCATCAGCCGGCAGCAAGAAATTTTTCGCTCAGTCCCTTAAGCCGGCACGCGTTGGAGAGCAGGGGTCGAAACAATGATTGAAGGACGCTCTAGTACGGCCCAGGCGCCGGGGCAGGAGCACATACGCCAGGGACGTACGTTTTCGTAGCATACGAGGACATAGCCACGTGCATCGATAAAGGCGATATCGATGGGATAGGCCATAAAACACGTATGGACCGAAGAGCAGCGTGGAAATGCCATGACGAGCGGCAGACCGTTGGCGGCAACCGGACACCGTCCCAGCATGCCGCGCAGGCGCACGGCAAACGACTCCGCCACCGCAAACTCGGCCGGCGTCCAGCCCAGCCTATTGAGTGCCCGCGCGTAGGCGATGTAGGACGAGACCGCGGTCACATGACCACCCCCGGACGCCATGGATCGACCGTCACCGCGCGCTCGTGCGACAACGTTGTCGGCGCCCCCAGCGGAACGCCAGCGATGCTGAGAGAAGTCGGCCACGGCTCATAGTGCATGGTGCAGGTGTAGGTCCTAAACGTACCGGATAGGGAGAGCAGGCCACCATCCGATGCCTCCGCGCCTTGCTCGCTCGACACTTCGATCTGCAAGTCATAGCCTTCCATGGCATTCAGAATTTGAGTCCGGACCGTCGCCGAGGCATCGACAGAGCTTTCGTCGCCCTCCCCGCTCGGCGCCACGGCGTGCGCCAACACGATGTCGGGCACCACGCGGTCGAAGCGCGCGACAGCGCTGGCATAGATCATGACGTTGTATACGATGAGTGCCAGCACCAGCAAAACGGGCGTAACCACTGCTATCTCCACCGTCGCTTGGGCGCGCTCCTCGCGCAGACGCATGCGGATACTCATTACGACCCACCGCCCAGAGCGCCAACCAGCGTGGCGACATCGACGGTGAGCGGGATGGAGCCGCCGCCGGGCAGAGGAATCTCCGCAAGCGTGAACACCGTACCGCTGATGGTGCGTTCGACTTGATATTCCAACGCCTCGCAAAGCGCCTTGGGATCGGTCACGCCCAACGGAATACTTCGCAGTTTGTCTTGCGCTTGAGAGAGACCAGCAATGTCAGACCCCGGGCTCTTAATGACGTTGGCGGAATCAGTCAGCACCGGCTTTCGCAGGCGCAAGTCGCACGGTTCCAAACCCAGCGCCGCCACGGACGCCGAAACGGTATCGCCGAGCCACGATGCGATGGAGCCCAACGCGCCGCTGCCCCCTCCTAGGCCTTTAATCATCTCGTCCATAAGTTCGTCGGCCGAACCTTGGATGTCTCCGTATCCCACAAGCAGCCGTCCCCAGACATCCATGACGCCATCGAGTACGCCGGCAACGCCACCCGAGCGTTCCTTCAATGTCGAGAAAAATCGCGAAAGCACGTTGTTTTGCGCCGTCGCCTCATCGGGCGCCAGCACCGCGGCAGAGATGGCACCACGATCGCCAAGCCTGACTGCCGTGTTAAACGAAGAGTTGAGCTCATCGGGGCTCGAGATGGCACCCGAAACCGCAAAGGCAACCACGCCGTTGCGACCGGGCGGAGCGATACGCGGACGCTCGCCCGAAAGCGCTTTAATGGCCTGGTCAAACGCATTGCTCGCACGGTCGGCCTCATCCTCGGTCTGACGCATGAGCTCAAGCTCTTTGTTCCGACATTTGACGTATTCCTCCAAGGCCTTTTTGAACTCGTCGAAGTGATATTCGAAGCCGTTTTCGATAGAGGTTGAAGGCGCCGCAACAGCACCAAGCGACAAAACGCCAAAATGGCATTTGCTGCATTTATCCTGTCCATCGTAATCGGCAACCGAAGCAAATCCGCTCGGCGTCCCTTTCTTATAGTTAGGGCAGGTCGTCCCGTAATGCAGATACGCCTTGTCATCGTTCACGCTAGTCGGCCACACCGCATCGGTATAGAGTTCCGTCGCCCGAACCTCATCAGAGTTGCGCGGCAGCAGCGGAATATAGGAGGAAACCCTGTCTCCGTTCTCGGTTATATGCGCCCGATCGACCTCCGCGCTCGCATAGGTATAAAACGCCTTACGCGCCGCAGACTCTGCCTTCATCTCGACACTCGAGCCGTGGGGCTTCTCATTTGTCAGACGCCAATGGTAGTAGTCCTTCGCGCGATCAAGGGCAACTTGGAGCTCCCACGTAACGCTCGATGAGTAATGCGGATTTTGAACACCGGAGAGATCCGTTAGGCTTTTCGCACGCTCCCACATGCAAGAACAGCTGCCGACCGAGCCCTTGTCAGACCCACCACAATCCGCCAGCCAAGCACGCTCTTTAGCCTTCGCCGTGTCCTCAGAAGCCTTCCGCAGCTCCTCGGCCGCACACTCTAAATCATCTGATGTGTCTTTAATGGCATCGGTCGAGATCTCGGACCCCTCGAGCGCAGCGAAGTCAGACTCGGATGTCCTGGGCACGGCAAGCGCCGTACCGGTATAGGTCACACTATCGGTATCCTGCGCCGACACCGCCTGCGTGGCACGCGCGGCGATCAGATACGGCAGAGCCGTCTCGATTTTCTGTAAGCCTTCCGATGCGCTTTTGGCAAACTTGTTGCGCGTTTTAATGATCTCAATCCCGGTGTCGACCATATTGCCGGCAACCGGCTCGGCACCCGGGATGAGGATGGCGACCAGGCCCGTCCCGATCGTGGCAAACCCCGCCAGCCCCAGACTCAAGATGCTCGCATCAACCACCGTGGCAGCCGTGTGATAGGACGACACTACGTTGGCACCCGCCAGCGCGCCGCTATCAGCCGCCACCTGGGTATCCCCGGCACGCGACATGCTCCATATTGCCGCGGTCGACGAAAACAACAATGTGAGCACCACTAGGATGACCACGGCAGAAGAAAGCGTGGTATAGGCGCCGTCTTCGATAAACAGATCGACACCGGCTCGACCCATAAAGCCGCCTCGCTTGCGATGGCAGCTCGGACGGTGCGTCAAAACGCGTCTAGACCAGAAACACTTAATCCCATGCAGCAATCCACGAATCATAATCTCCCTCCAGCCATTCGGGACGCGATTGATACGAGACATCGACCTTGAGCTCAACGTAGCCGCCCTCGGCGGTACCACCCATAGCCTGCGCAAACGCACCGATCACAGGCAACGGCTTGACCTCGCCGGAAACGGACACGGACGAGACACCACCCGCACCGGCCCGGCCAAGCTCGATATCCCACGACAACGGCCCGCCGGCATGAAAGATCGAAACGTTGGGCACTGCGGCAAGTCGGCGGCGGGTGAACTCCTTAAGATCGTCGTCCTCCGCCGTCGTCGTGGTCATGAGCCGCGCGGTCTCGGCGGCGGCAGACTCCATGACCGCGCGCGTATAGAGCAGGCACACCGGTTGCAGTGCGAGAAGGATGAGCGTCAGAAACGTCGGCAGCAAAAAAGCGGCCTCGACCGTAGACTGCGCCCGGTCCTCGCACGCGATATCAATACAACGCGATGTCCTTAGCGCCCGCAGCGGCGTCGATAACCGACATCGAGGCAACGCCATGGGATGCCGCCCGCTCAACCAGCGCCGCCAAGCGCCCATCGGTGCCAGCACGCCAAAGTCCCGCAATCGCCAGCACGATCGATAACAGCGCCACCGTGACGATGGCGTATTCCACAGTCGCTTGGGCAACCTCCTCACGCAGAACGCCATGCATTTCACGACCCCTCCTTTGAGCTTATTGTTTGCGGGACCAGGCGCACGGCGCGCAGACGACACGAAGCATCGCCAGTATCCGCGGCAACCGTCACCATATCGACCCAGCCGCGTCCGTCGCGCACGATGGCGCCCCACACGTTTCCCTTGATGTCGAGATAGCCGCTCAGAGCAAGTTGCGCCGTGGGTACCTCGCGATAGGAACGCAGCACATCCGCCGCCGCTTCGGTCATCGGTCGGTCCTCGGACCATGCAAGCCGGACCACAATCGCGTTGCCCCCAGGCGAATCCGTCGCAGTGCCAGACCGCTTGTCGAGCGTCCGCAGAAAGGTTTGCGCCGTGACAGCGACATCCGAATCGTCCGCATCTCGCATCTCATCTTTTTGAGACGCCACCGCCGAATCTGAGCCCAAATCGGAGGCGGTCCCAGGACGCTGCTGCCGCGCGGCGTTAAGCCCCCAAAGCACCGCCGCTATCGCCACGGTCAGGCAAGCAAACACCAGCAGCACCCCGACGGGGCGCTCGCCCTCTACAGGCTGTTGATGCCCTCGCTGATAGCGTTCCATAGATCTTGGACCTTGCCCTTAAATGCGACGATGGCGATAATCGCGATCACCACGAGCACGCCGACCAAGATGGCATACTCGGTGGTACCCTGTGCACTCTCCTCCTGCAATAGTTCCTTGGCGCGCTGACGAACATGTGCCGCCCGGCAAAACGCCCAGCCCTGGACCTTGCCAGCAGCGTCAGTCATCGTGTTCATGTATTCCTCCCTACATCATCCCGCCTGCTCCCAGCAGCGGGCCCAATATGGACAGAAGCAACGCCGGCAAGATGAGCGTGCCGGTGGGAATCAGCAGCTTGACGGGTGCACGCTCGATCTCGCGCTCGACCGCGGCGCGATGAGCCGCACGGATCTCGCGACTTTGAGCGGCCAGCGTCTCGGCAAGTGGGGCACCCAGGGCGAGCGCCTGCCCCACCGTGATGGCAAAGGTCTCGAGCGCTCGCACGTCCAGGTCGCGCGCGGCGGCCAACAACTCGTCCTCACGCGTGCCCACGCCCACCTGCCACGCCATACAGGCGCGTTCAAGGCGAAGAGCCAGCACTGACCGGCGGTTGGCGCAGAAAATCTCAAGCGCCGCATCAAACGAAAGACCGGCCGAAAGACCCAAGCGCACAACATCGATCATCTCGGACACTTCGCCGAGCGACACTCGCGCCGGGCCGCCCGCTCCAACCGCGCCCTTCACTCGCGCGGTCAGAGCATCGACCACCGAGCGACCCGCGGCAGCGACCAGCACCGCCTCGCGCATGCAGGCCCCTGCGATCTTGCGTGCATCCGCCCGATCCAAACCCGTCGCGACAAATACACTCAGGGCGCACAGGCAAGCCGCAACTGCAACCGGGGCGCTCATAGCTCCACCCGCATAATGCGCCGGATAACCACCAGGGCAACGGCGTTGAGGGCAAGACCCAGCACCACAGCGCCCGCGCCGGCAGGCGTCGCAAGACCGCGACGAAAATCTGCCGAAAGCAGCGCCAACACCGCGCACATGCCCGCCGGCATCGCCGCGACCATATGCGCAGACATGCGAGCCTGCGACGTCTTAACATCCAGGCGGCGCTTGAGCTCAATGCGCTCCCCCACCATGCTCGACGCCTCGGACAGTAAGTCGGCAAGCGGAGCGCCGGTGCGCTGAGACACCTTAAGCGCCAAGGTCACAAGCGAAAGACCGGGGGCGTCGATACGCACGAGCAAGTCATCGAGCGCGTCGGTCGCCGAGATGCCGCAATCGATCGCCGCCGCCACCCGCAAAAACTCGGTATGCACTGGCTCTTGCGCATGAGCGCCCACAAAGCGCATGCCCTGGGCCAGCGAATGTCCCGAGGCAAGCGACATGGAAAGTGCGGTAAACGCCTCGGGCATTGCCTCTTCTGCATCGTGTTGCTCGCGCCGGCTCTCAAAGCCATCCCGAGCGGCACCAACGGCAAACGGAGCAACAAGTCCCAAGGCAAATCCGAGGGGCGATAACGACACCATCGTTAGTAAAACGCAGCAGACACCGCTCGATAGCAGCAGAAACGCCAAACGTCCCGAAGCATCTTCGATCACGAGGCCAAGGCGATGCGCCGGAGCCAGCGATGCCCACGAACGGGCGATCTTTTTCAGCAGATCGTTTTCCACCAGCTCACGCGGCAGCTTCTCTGCCACCATCTCGAGCGCCTGACGTGCCAGCTCCGCCAGCGGTACCTGCGGCACACGAGGTTCCGCCCCGCACGCCGTCGCGACAGAAAGCCCTGCCAAGCCCCCTACGACGAGGGGCACAGTGATCTCCATTCGTCCACCTCCTCTTGTGTGAGCGTCCCCGACCGCAGGCCTTCTGCGATAAACGGCGGCTCGCGGTCAAGCGTCCAGGTGCGCTCGGCGGCATCGAACGTCACATAGCGCTCGAGCTCTACGCCACCCGATGCGGCGCGTCGCACCCCCGAATACGAGGAGACGAAACGCCTGCCATCGGCGTGGCGCTCGGACATCACGATGCCGTCGAGCGCCATGGCAATCTGCTCCTCGATGAGCTCGCTCGGCAGATCGATGCCATAACGTGCAAGCAACGTCAGACGCACCACGGTCTCCTGTTCTGAACCCGCATGAAGTGTGGTGAGCGACCCGTCGTGGCCCGTGTTCATGGCCTGCAACATGTCGCAGCACTCGGCACCGCGCACCTCGCCCACCACGATGCGGTCGGGGCGCATGCGCAGGGCATTAGTTACCAGGTCGCGGATCGTCACCGCGCCTTCACCCTCAATTGAAGCCTCGCGCGCCTCTAGGCGCACCACGTGCGGATGATGCGCAAACTTGAGCTCGGCAGAGTCCTCGATCGTCACGATGCGCTCGCCGGTGGAAATCTCACATGACAACGCGTTGAGCAGGGTGGTCTTACCAGATCCCGTGCCTCCCGCAACCGCCAGGTCCTGTCGCAGCGACACCGCGCACGACAGCAGCTGCGCATACCAAAGCGGCAGCGACCCCAGCCCCACAAGCTCGTCCAGCGAGCAGATACGGTCCGAGAACTTTCGGATGGTGAGAATCGGTCCGTCAATCGCCACAGGCGGAATCACCGCGTTGACGCGATAACCCGTTTTGAGGCGGGCGTTGACGATGGGGCTGCGCTCGTCGATACGGCGGCCAAGTGGCGAGATGATGCGGTCGATAAGCACACGGATCTGTTCATCATCCTCAAATGCATGCTCGATGGGGTACAAGACGCCGCCGCGTTCAAAGAAAGCCGAGCGGCAGCCGTTGATCATGATCTCGGTAACGGTGTCGTCCTCGATGAGCGGCTGCAACGGCCCCAAGCCCACCACGTCATCCAAAATCTCGTCGATGATGGTTTCGCGCTCGGGCGTCGCGAGATCGGTCGGCTCCTCAACATTGAGCGCCGCCTCCACCGCAGGACGCAATTCCGAGCGGGCAAGTGCCGGGTCGATATAGGCGCTGATACGCGCCACTTCGTCGTAACCCATGCGGTCCATCACGGCGCGCTTGGTGCGTCGTTTCACCGCGCGGCGACGCCCCGCATCTACAGGCGCTGCCGCCGCTGCAGCGCCGGCAGCCTTAATCCTCGTTTGCAGGCTCATCGCTGATCACCCTCGCGCAACCAGGGAAGGCGGATACGCGGGCGTTCGGTACGCGTTGCACGGTCGGCGACCATATCGCCCCAAGGGCCGACGGCGCACCCCAGTTCCACGAGCATCTCGCGCGTGGCCTCGCGCATGCTAGTCGCAAAAGCACTGGTCTGCCCCACCGCCTCGTCAGCGCGCCCAAACGCCATGAGCGCGGCGAGATCCTGCCCGCCATCGGCGATACGAATCTTGGAGCTCAACGCACAGGCAATCTCAAAGCGCATGGCGACGTCCTCGTCTGCCCCGCGCGCACCGAACCGGTTGAACACGGCGCTCATGCGCGTGCGCGGCACACCTACTCGACTTGCCAGTTCGATGACGCGCGACGCCGATGTCGCGGACGACACCGCCGCATCGCCAACGACCAGGCAACGGTCGCTCGCCGCCACCGCAGCCGCCACGGCGTCGCCCCAAAAGACCGAGGTATCGATAAAGACCACGTCGGATTCACGACGCAGAACATCAAGCAGTAGCTCCACCGGACGCGCCATGAGCTCAGCTTGCTCGGGCGCCGCGACGGGACCCCAGAGCGTAACGCCCGGCGCCACGCGCATCGATGTGGCTACGATATCCGGCTCGGTGAGCGTGCCCGCCGCCGACGGCTCGATAAGTGCCGCCATATCGCGCGGAGCATCGACGCCTAACAAGTCGTAAAGGTTTCCAAACATCAGGTCCAGGTCGAGCACGGCGGCACGCAAGCCCAACAGCGACGATGTGTGTGCCATGGTGGCAACGATCGTCGACTTGCCGCAACCGCCCGAACCCGAAATAGCGCAGATGACCGGAGCTCGATGCGGCGGAGCGGCAGCGTCTGCCGGCGGCATCGGAGGCGGCGGGGCGGGCGTCGGTGGCAGCGCCCCCGTCTCCCCCGCCGCAACCACACGCTGCGTCCAAGCCGGCATGGCAGCTTGTTCGGTCTGCGAGGCAGGCTCGTTCTGCGCAATCTGCTCATGCTGCATTAGCGACAACTCGCCGCACCCGGCAAAGCCCTCAACTTCGTCGAGTTCATCCACCAGATTCACGCCGTGCACGTATCCCATATCTACAGCCGGGGAGTCGCCAGCATGCTGCGCCGGCCCTCCAGCGTCATCGCATACAAGGGGGTTCCGGGGGCGCCGACCATGCTCGGCTTCCGCTTTTCCATAATCATCAACACGCGGGCCTCTTGTAGCGCGAGGCGCCCCGGGTTCCCTATCAACAAAAGCATCGGGCTCAATCGTCATGCGCCGATCGGAATCAACCGCTCCCTCGCCCGCACGCCCGTTGCCGCATATACTGTGCGCAGCGATGACCTCGGTCGCCCCCGCGCGAAACAGCCCCTCGATATCCGACGGATCGAGCGCTTCTATCAACACGACCACGCGACTCACGCGGCCTTCGGCCGTCAGGCGCGCAACAGTCTTGCGCACATCTTCGGTATCAAACAGAGACGCCGCGATGATGGCAGCCCCGCGGCGCGACGGAAACGCCCGCGCCATGGAAACCAGCCCGTCCAGGTCACCCACGCGAAGCACCTGTGCACCCACATCACGGCCCTCGACTTCCCGCTGCAACAGCCCGTAATCACCGCACGCGCAGCACGCAAGCCAGATCGCCTTCATCACTCGTCGCCTCCGCTCTTTTTGCCGCGCGCCGTGGCGGGAATCGTCAAGCTGACTGTTCCCTTGCCCGAGGCTCCCAGCAGTTCCTTGACGTCTTCGGGGTCAGCCGCCAGCGTCACCCATTCGATCTTGCCCTCGCGCGTGGAACCGGAATCCTCACTGGTATCGATCACGTACGCGCCGCACAGCCGATCGGTTACGCCGTCTTTTTGCACGTACACGTCCACGTAGCTGCCCACGCCCGCAGCACCGCCGACCGAGTGCTCGGCATCGACCGCCACCGAAACGGCGACCTTGCCCTTAGGTACCTCGAGCATGTGGCTCTCGGCCTTGGTGTAGACATTGCAGATCACGGCGTTTTTGGGAATACGCGAAGTCGTCACGTCGCCGCGCACCTGGCGTAGCTCGGTCGCCGCGTCACGCGGCAGCAGACTCGTCAGCCACTCCTGGGTTATGACATTGGTCTCATCGAGGGTCTCACCCACATCGATATCGCGCGCCGCGACGCATACCTCGACGCGATCGCCACCGTACTTGGCCAAGGTCTCAGCCTGGACCTGTTCGGCTTGCGAGCGGATCGACGAGCCGTAAACCATGCAGAGCAGAGCAGCGAGCACGCCCGCGACCAGACTGATGGCGATGCGCTTGCTCTTGTTCACGGCCGCTCCTCTCATGGCAGTGCCGGGCGAATGCCCGTACCACCATTGTCTGGGCGGCCAGAGTGCAAAGCGGCGCAATCGCAATCTTGGTTTTCGATGTCAAACCAATCGCTGACCAAAAGCTGACCAGCCCGTCAAGCTCGTGGCAAGGTTTTGGTCAGCACGTCAGCAAACTGCATGTTTCGAGGCTTTTCCGCAGCAAAAAAGCTGTCTCCCGAACAGTTGGGAGACGGCTGTCATAGGAAAAATCAATTACAGATGGACATCGGGATCGAGCATTTGAGCGCTCACGCGCATGGATGACGCCAGATTTTGGAACGTTTCCAGACGCAGGCTGTCGATCTGCCCGGCGTCCTCGGCCTCGCGAACGGCGCAACCCGGTTCGTGGGTATGCGTGCAGTCGCCAAACCGGCACGCACGCGATGCCTCGACGATCTCGGGGAAGGCGCGCGCCAGACCCCGCTCATGTCCCACAAGCGGCAGGCTGCGCAGGCCCGGGGCATCGGCGATCACGCCGGCGTCGCCCGGCAGCGCCACCATCACGCGCGCAACCGTGGTGTGGCGGCCCTGGTCATCACGCTCGCGCACGCCGCCAGTGGCCAGCGCATCGTGGCCCAGCAGCGCGTTGAGCAGCGTCGACTTGCCGGCGCCCGACTCGCCCAGGATCATGGCACAGCCCCCAGCCGGCACGCAGGCGCGCACCTCGTCCAGGCCGAGGCCATCAGCAGAAGACGTCACGATCACGCGCACGCCCGGACCCACCAGACGGCGCACGCGGTCCAGATCGCGTTCGAGCTCATCGACCTCGCAGCGGTCGGCCTTGGTGAGCACCACCACCGGCTCGGCATCGCAATCGAGCGCCAACACCAGTGAGCGCGCCACACGATCGAGCAGCACCTCGCCGGCGCCGAGCGCCTGCACGATCAGCACGCTGTCAACGTTGGAGCAGAGCACCTGGCGCTCACCGCGGGCACGGCCACGCCAACGCTCAAAGCTCGTACGGCGCGGCAGTACGCACTCGATCACGCCCATGTCGTGCCCGGGAGCACGGCGAACCGCCACGCGGTCGCCCACAGCGGGCAGCAAGACCTCGTCCTCGCCACGCGACTTGGCAAACCCTACGGCATGCTCGGCACGAAACGTGTCATCGGCAGTCGCCACCAGCGGAAACCCGCGGTCCAGGCGCACCACGGCACCGAGCTGCATCTGCTCGGGCTCCTCGGCCTGTGCACAAAAGTCGTCAAATGCAGCCTGCTGAGCCGCATCGACCGGCAGGTCATCGAACGCCGGAACATCCTGCAACGCGTCAAGCCCCGGTACACTCGCCAGCAACTCCTCAGCAGATGCAGGGGCTTCGGTCGCGAGCTTCCGACGACGATCGCGCTTAGCCCGCGCCCCCGTCGTCTTTTTCTTCGCCTTAGCCTTAGCCTTAGCCACAAACGCCTCCCAGCACCAAAAATCACAACTGAGCAGGTATTTTACCCACAAAAAAAGAGCCGGTCGAGCAAACGCTCGACCGGCTCACACACTTTCCCTCAGCCAATGGTCTCGAGAGGCTATCCGAAGGCCCGACGCCGGGAGGGGTTTCTTCTGAGCGATCCCGCAGCGCGAAGCGCGAGGACCAGCGAAGAAGAAACCCCGCAGGCGGTCGGGCCGGTGGGAAGGACAGCCTTTCGACCTACTCTTTTTCGACCGCGCGCATGATCGCCTTGTAAATCTCCATCAGCGGAATGATCAGGAAGGCAAGGCCCAAGGCGGCGATAACGCCCTTGAGCTCAAGCGTCACGGGGCCAAAGAACATCTCAGCAAGCGTCGGCTGCACGGTCACGATAACCGTCAGCACCAGCGCCAGCGCGGCCGAAGCCCACAGCCACTTGTTCTGCTTCTTCATGCTAAACAGCGACGCACGACGGCTGCGCATATTGAAGCAGTGGAAAATCTCGACCATGTTGAGCGTGATGAACGCCATCATCACGCCTTCCTCGTCGGCATTGCCGGCGATCATATCGGCGATGTGGATGTAGCCCATGTCAAAGTACACGCCCACAAAGAAGCTCGCCAGCACCAGCACGGTGATGATCAGGCCCTGGACCACGCAGTCCAGGCCCATGTGACCGGCAAAGACGCCGTCCTTGGCGTTGCGCGGCTTGCGCTTCATGATGTCGCCCTCGGCGTCCTCCATGCCCAGCGCGAGCGCGGGGAAGCAGTCGGTGACCAGGTTCACCCACAGCAGCTGCACCGGCTGGAAGATGGTAAAGCCGATGAGCGTGGCGATGAACACCGAGAAGACCTCGGCAAGGTTGGCCGAAAGCAGGAACTGGATGACCTTGCGGATGTTGTCGTAGATGCGACGACCCTCTTCGCAGGCGCCGATGATGGTGGCGAAGTTATCGTCGGCAAGCACCATGTCGGCGACGTTCTTGGTGACGTCGGTGCCAGTGATGCCCATACCGACGCCGATGTCGGCGCGCTTGATGGACGGGGCGTCGTTGACGCCGTCGCCCGTCATGGCCACGATCTGGTCGCGCGACTTCCAGGCCTCGACGATGCGGGTCTTGTGCTCGGGCTGGACGCGAGCGTACACGCCGTAGTCCTCGATGTGCGCGTCGAGCTCCTCGTCGCTCATGCGATCGAGGTCGGCACCGGTGATAGCCTGGCTGCGATCGGCGACGATGCCCAGCTGCTTGGCGATGGCCACGGCGGTGTCGATGTGGTCGCCCGTGATCATGACGGTGCGGATACCGGCGTCGTGCGCCTCGCGGATAGCGTCGGCCACCTCGGGACGGACCGGGTCGATCATGCCGGACAGGCCGCAGAAGACCAGGTCGTGCTCGAGCGCAGCGGGGCTGCAGTCGGCGGGAACCTCGGTGTAGGTGCGGCTCGCCAGCGCCAGCACGCGCAGGGCCTCGTCGGCCATGGCCTTGTTGGCCGCCACGAGCTCGGCGCGGCGCTCCTCGGTCAGGAGGACGACCTTATCCCCCTCGTAGATATGGGTGCACAGGCCAATCACCACGTCGGGCGCGCCCTTGGTGTACTGCTCGTACTCGCCGTCCAGGGTCTCGACGACCACGGACATCATCTTACGGCCCGAGTCGAACGGGGCCTCGCCCACGCGCGGGTGCTCGGCAGTCAGGCCAGTAAGACCAGCCTTGCCGGCATCGTTGACGAGTGCGCACTCGGTCGGCTCGCCCACGGCCTCGCCCAGCTCCTCGTCCCACTGGGCATCGGAGCACAGCGCCATGCCGGCCAGGAACTTTTCCTTGGGCGCAGCGAGCTCGTGCTTGACGACGGTCATCTTGTTCTGGGTAAGCGTGCCGGTCTTGTCCGAGCAGATGGTCTGCGTGCAGCCGAGCGTCTCGACAGCAGAAAGCTTACGGATGATTGCCTGACGCTTGGCCATCTTGGTCACGCCGAGCGAAAGGACGATGGTCACGACGGCGACCAGGCCCTCGGGAATGGCGGCGACGGCGAGCGAGACGGCAACCATAAAGGTGTCGAGCAGGGCAGTCGGGTCGGTGAGAACGTTACCCACGCCGTGGCGGAGGATATCGACGCCAAAGATGACGACGCAGATGACGATAACCATGATGGTGAGGATGCGGCTGAGCTCGGCGAGCTTCACCTGCAACGGCGTGAGCTCTTCCTTGGCCTCGGCCAGGGCGCCGGCGATCTTACCCAT
Organism: Coriobacteriaceae bacterium; assembly: GCA_902364975.1. Classification (GTDB taxonomy): domain Bacteria; phylum Actinomycetota; class Coriobacteriia; order Coriobacteriales; family Coriobacteriaceae; genus Collinsella. The sequence continues at coordinate 145,284 of CABJFQ010000001.1, forward strand.
CTCGGTATCCATGCCGGTGCCGACCACGACGGCGCGGCCACGGCCGTACACAACGGTGGAACCCATGTAGCACATGTTCTTGCGGTCGCCGAGCGGCACGTCGTCGGTGCCCGCGGCAAGCTCGATCACGTTGGCGTGCTTCTCGACCGGCACGGACTCGCCGGTGAGTGCGGCCTCTTCGATCTTCATCGTGGCGCTCTCGAGGACGCGGCAGTCGGCCGGGACCGAGTCGCCCGCCTCGAGCATGATCACGTCACCGGGCACGAGCTCGGCGCTCGGCAGGTGCACGAGCTTGCCGTCGCGCAGCACCTTGGACTGCGCCGCGCTCATTTCCTGCAGGGCCTCGAGGGCCTCCTCGCTCTTGGCTTCCTGGACCACGCCCAGCACCGAGTTGACGATAACGACGAACATGATAATGGCGACGTCGGCAAAATCGGGCTCGCCCTTGACCATGCCCGTAAGTGCGCTGATGACGGCGGCAACGATCAGCATGATGACCATGGGGTCGGCCATCTGCTCAAAGAAACGCTTCCACAGCGGCGTCTTCTCGGCTTCCTCAAGCTTGTTAGGGCCTGTCTTGGCGAGGCGCGACGACGCCTCGTCGTTGCTCAGGCCAAGGTTCTCATCGACACCCTGGTCGCTGAGTACCTCCGCCGCGGCGGACAGGTATTCCTTTTGCATATAGAGTCCCCTCCTGGGATTCGGGCCACTCAGCAGATTGATGCCCGATCATAATTCCCAGGAGAAGGGCAAGGGCTCATCAAGGCTGCCGTGCTGAGCGGCAGTTGATAGTGGAGCTATGGTACCCCAAAGCGACGGGTCTAGCCAAAACATTCCATCTGGAAACACGGCACAGGCGCAACGGTGCAGACAGTGTGATGCTCAAGATTGATAAAACGTTTTTTCTTCGGCGCATCATCGAACTAAAATATCGCCCAGATAGCAGCGGTTAGAACGGTTGGTAAAGTTTTTGCATATACCGTTTTTCCGCAAAAAATGAACTTCTAATTCGGCATACGGTCGATTTTTGGGGGTATTCGGTCGGCATTTCGTTATAATCATCTCAGTTTTATTTCTTATGGTTTATCTATCAGCGCAAGACGATGTCAGATGGAGGTCTGAATGTACAAGCGCACCAAGATTGTATGCACCATGGGTCCCGCCTGCGATAGCGACGAGACCATCCGCGAGATGATCAAGGCGGGCATGAACGTCGCCCGTTTTAACTTCTCGCACGGCTCCTACGACGAGCACCGCGGTCGCATCGAGCGCGTCCGCCGTATTTCCAAGGAGCTCGGTATGCCCGTCGGCATCCTGCTCGACACCAAGGGCCCCGAGGTCCGCACCGGCCTTTTGGTCGATGGCAAGAAGGTTGCCGTCAAGACCGGCGACAAGATCGTCGTCACCGCTCAGCCCACGTCCGAGGATTTCCACGGCACCGCTGAGCACATCTCCCTCGACTACCTGGCTCTGCCCTCCGAGGTCGAGAAGGGCTCCCTCATCCTGATCGATGACGGCCTGGTTGCCCTCGAGGTCGAGTCCGTCGACGGCCAGGACATGACCTGCGTCGTTAAGAACGACGGCCTGATCGGCGAGCGCAAGGGCGTCAACATGCCCAACGTCAACATCTCGCTGCCCGCCATCACCGAGCGCGATCGTCAGGACATCCTCTTTGGCCTGACCGAGAACATCGACTACATCGCCGCTTCCTTCATCCGTGACGGCGAGTCCGTCCGCGGCATCCGCGAGCTTTGCCGCGAGAACGGTGGCGAGCACGTGACGATCTTCCCGAAGATTGAGTGCGCCCTGGGCGTCGAGAACTTCGACGAGATCCTCGAGGCTTCCGACGGCATCATGGTCGCCCGTGGCGACCTGGGCATCGAGATCAAGCCCGAGCTCGTTCCCCACATCCAGAAGGAGATCATCGCCAAGTGCAACGCGGCCTACAAGCCCGTTATCACCGCTACGCAGATGCTCGACTCCATGCAGCAGAACCCGCGCCCGACGCGCGCCGAGGTTGCCGACGTTGCTAACGCCATCTACGACGGCACCGACGCCGTTATGCTCTCTGGCGAGTCCGCTGCCGGTAAGTACCCGGTCGAGGCCGTCAAGATGCAGGCCAGCATTGCCCTCGAGACCGAGAAGTACCTCCCGGCTCACGCTCCGCTCGAGGTTCCGGCCGATGCTCACGGCACCCGCGTCGTCAACAACGTTGTGGGTATGTCCGCTGTGAACATGGCCACCACCGTTGGCGCCAAGTGCATCACCGTGCCGACGACCACCGGTCGTACCGCTCGCCTGATCTCGCACTTCCGTCCCAACATGCCGATCTGCGCGTTCTCCCGCCACGAGTGGGCCGTCCAGCAGATGATCATGTACTGGGGCGTTATCCCGCACCAGGCCGAGATTACCCAGGGCACCGTCAACGGCACGATCGTCAAGGCGATCGAGACCGCTAAGGAGCTCGGCTACGTCGAGGCCGGCGACCTGACCGTCGCTACCGCCGGCGATCCCCGCATGAGCGTCCAGCTCGAGGACAAGGTCTCCTCGACCAACGTCGCTTACGTCGCTCAGGTGCGCTAAAACGCACTTGCAAGCAGATTTGCATTACAAAGGGCCCGGAAGGCTTTGCCTTCCGGGCCCTTTTTCTGTGCGCCGATGCCTACCGCACGGCATGACACGCACCTATTTCTTTACCAGAAGCGCGAAATCCACCCTTCGAGGCCCAAAACGAGCGTTCCCAGCATCAGTAGCGTCCGCCCGGTGGCAAACCCACATCCCAACCGAGGCTGCTAAATCGTTTTAGCATGGTCCAAATCGACCGCGTTTTCGAAAGTATGCGGCAAATTCTGAAACCTCCGAGCACACCCTGTTTTTTCGCAACAAAATGCCTGATAAACTAGCCTCAAAAGCCAGGTCTGCTCACAGGGTTTAGATTTTGCCGCATACTTCCGAATTGACGCTGGCATCACACGGTCCAAAAGCACATTTCGACCTGGAGGACGTCATGGACCTGACGTTATGCGGTCAATCCGCTTTTTACTATCACCGTATCCCGCCGCAGGTATTTGGCCTTTACCCCGCCATTAGCCTTGGCAACATGGATCTCAGATGTTGCGGCCTCGCAAGTCATGCAGTTGTAAAAGACCTGCTTCACGCACCGCTTCACAGGCTTGTATTCACTCGGGCACAATCCGGATCGCGAAGCCTGTTTAAATCGCACCTCCTGACCCAAGAACCGCCTCCTGGGTCGTTTAGGCAGACTGAGCATGGATTTGATGTCACATCGCCCGAGTTTACGCTGCTCAACCTTGCCACGCAGGTCTCACGCAACCAGTTACTCATGGCTTGCTACGAGATGTGCGGCTCCTTTGCAGTGTTTAGGCCCTGCGAGCGAACGCAACAACAACTCGATGAAGCCATTTCGCTTAAGCTCATTCCACCCAACTGCGGCTGGGAGCAAATCAACGACGTCAACGGTAAGGACACCGACCTATGGAAGCGCCCACCGCTCCTCAGCGCAGCGAATATCGCCGCGTTCGCCAAGCAGGCCGCAGGCCTGCGCGGCGTTAAACAACTGCGCTGGGCGGCCGAGCACATGACGGGGCAGACCGCCTCGCCTTTCGAAGTCCAAACATCCATACTCGTCTCACTCCCCCGTGACGAGGGCGGCCTGGGTATCGGCATCACCAACAACGTGCGCATCCCACTCAGCGACGCCGCGCGCTCACTGTATGACAAAACCTGCTGCTACGCCGATATCCTCATAGAGAGCAACACCGACAGCATGGGCGTCATTTTGGAATGCCAAGGCCGCTCCGCCCATGACAGCGAAGCCGCAAGTCTCTCCGATGCCGAGCGCACCACCGCGCTCACCAGCATGGGCTACGATGTCATACAAATTACCTACGACCAGATCAAGGACAAGAAGAGCTTTAACAACATCGCCGAGCTCATTCATAAAAAGGCGGGGCTCCCCTACATCCCAAAGACCGATCAGGAGCGCACCACCGCAGAAACCCTGCGACGGGAGCTGATGGTCAATTGGGATGAACTGTTCTCCGTTAAGCCGGCCGGCTAGCAGCTAGCGATCAGGGGGACTGCGGGAACGTCAGAAGCGGCAACGCGAGCCGCAAATCCCGCCTCGGTTAGCTCGATGACCTCGGTAAACGTTGCATCGAAAAACTCCTCGGTTAGCAGGCGATACGGCGGATGATCGGGCTCGCCGGGGTTTTCGCGTACAATCTCGTGCATGACGCCGATGGTCTTGAGCACATACTCCTTATGGATGGGATACTGCCCAAAACGCGTCGCAGCGGTATACAGACGATCGGTCGCACGCGGGATGGAAACAATGCCGAGCGTCTTGCCAAACCAGTCAAAGTCGCCTTGTTTTTTAATGCGGAACTCCTCACACGGCTTGCCGCCGTGCGCCTCCAGGTACTGATTCACGCGCGTATTCCATACGGTATCGGCCACCAGATGCGACCAGACGCCCAGCGTTAAATCGAGCAGCGACTGCGCCACATCTTCGGACGCAAGCGAGAACTCACAGGCGCCGGGACCGGCAACCGGCTCGGCATCCTTGTAGCGCTGGGGATAGTGCACGCGGTTCAGTCGCTCGCGTTCCTCGATAATCGAGGTCGCCGCGGCCGGCGCACCGGTGGGCGAACTTTTAAGCAACGGTGCCACATAAGTATCCCAGAACTCGTGCTCGCGTGGCTTAGGGATAGGCTCGGGCTTTGCAAAGTGCGTAATGCGGTACGGGATGGGATCGGCGATGCCAGGGACCATATAGCCCACGAAGATATCCGGAACCACGCAGCCAAACAAAAAGGCATTGCGGTCGCGCACGCTATTGGCAAGCGCATCGGTGCGCTCCAGCAAACGCTCCGTCTGAGCGATATGAATGTTCCAGCTTGGCATAGCCACCCCCATAAAAACCTGGATAACTATACCATCACGGCAAAGCCGCGCGGGCGGCTACGCACGCTCTACGCAGCAACTAGTCTGTAGTACCGCTTTCGGTTCCATACGACGGCGAAGGCGCCTCAACCACATGGTGATATCGATCGATATAGATTGCACGGGCGCCCAGGCGTCGCACCAAATCCTGGTGATGTGTGCTCATCAAGACCGTCTTACCCGCCGCGACGTAGGCCAGCAAGAAGTTGACCACGATGTCGCATGAATCCTCGTCGAGCCCATTGGTAGGCTCGTCGAGGACCAAGATATCCGGGTTCATCGACACGACGGCGGCCAGCGCAACGCGCTTCTTTTGCCCGCCCGAGAGCTGATAGGGAGAGGCGTCGGCAAGGTCGGCAACCTGGAACAGCCCCATGGCATCGCGCACGCGGCGCTCGAGCTCGTCTGCCGGCAACCCCATCTGCGCGGGACCAAAAGCAACTTCCTCGCCCACCGTAGCGCAAAAGAGCTGGGCGTCGGCATTCTGGAACACAAAGCCCACGCGCTGATGAAAACGCTGAGCGGCCGCGGAATCCTTTAGAAACGCCGAATCGATCACGTGCCCGTCAAACAGGTATGCCCCTGCGTCCGCGAGTTCAAGGCCGTTAATAAGGCGCATAATCGTCGTCTTGCCGCAGCCGTTGGGACCGAGCAGGGCAACGAGTTCACCACGATCGACCTGCAGCGACACACCATCGACAACCGTATGACCCGCATAGGAAAACACCACGTCGCGAAACTCGATGAGCGGCGTGACCTCGGTGCCGGCAGCACTGCTCGCACCCATCGCGCCATTTGTATCGTTTGCCAAAACGTCGCCCTTCCCTACTCACATCGACGGTTCGACCGCCCGCGCTACAGCACCGCGCACAACACGGCGAGCAACGCCACAGCGGCCGCGTAAACGGCATCGCGCCAGCCAAAGCCGATCCGCGCGGGGGCCGGGTACGTACCGGCAAAGCCGCGGCACAGCATGGCCTCGTCCATCGCGCGGCTGCATTCCATCGCCTTGATAAACGTCATGCCCATGATACCCGCCAGCGAGTCGGTGCGCGAAAAACCCGCAGGCGCACGACCCACGCTGCGCAGCATGACCGATTCGCACAGATCGTGCGCCGTGCGTCCCAGCACCTCGATATGCTTGAGCGCCATATCGAAGGTAAAGATGACCTCGTCGGGCAGGCGCAGCATCTTAAGCGCCGCAGACATGCGACTCCAGGTAAGCGTCCACGAAACGCCCAGCACCAGCGACACATTAATGAAGGTCTTGAGCGCGATCTTGAGCATGGCGCTCGTGGCAGACGCGCCCAGCAGCAGGGCAGGCAGTGCCAGAACCACCGCAAGCCCCGTGGCGCAGAGCGCCGGTACAAAGGTCGCACGCAGCCCGCGTGCGGGGCGCACCGCGACCAGCACCAACGCGATCGCCGCCATCAGCATCAGGTACAGCGGACTCTGCGTCAGACACACGCACAGGACGCAGACGAACATCCCCACCAGGCGCACCGGAGCCGAAACGCAAGAAAGGGCGCGGTCGACCATCGACCCGCCCTCGTGCGCGCCCCCACCCAGGCGAACCCGCTCAAGCAGGCTCGCCAGGTGCAGGACATTCTTTTGCATCACACGATGCCGAGCCCCCGCGGGCTCGTATCGTTCCTCGGCCGCAAGCCAGCTAGGCAGCTCGGCTATTGCCATGAGCACCGCTTTCCTTGACCGTCAGCGAAATCAGACGGAATGCGATGGTGAGCACCGCCACGCCAATCACGCCCGAAAGAATATACATCGCGGCCTGGCCGGCAAAGCCAAGGCCCTGCTCCTCAGAATAGGCCTGCAGATAATCGCCCGTGGGCAGCGCGTCGGCAAAGGTCGGGGCATCGAGACCGACCGAAGCCTGCAGGCTGTCATCGCCAGCCTCCTGAACGGCGGTCGCGGCGCCCTCGGCGTCCCACTCACCCCAGGCGTCACCCGTGGCCAGCAGGCCCAGCGGCGTGGCCACGACAAGCACGGCAACCAAGATGAGCGTGGGGACCAGCGAGGTCTTCTTGGCAGCAGCGCCCTCGGCAGCAAGCTGGCCATCGACGGCCTCGGGCCCGACGATAACGCTCGGCGCCGTCTTCTTGATAAAGCCGTAGATGGCGGCCGTCGCCACGCCCTCGATCACGCCGGCAACCAGCATATGCGGAATCAACATGGCCGGAATAGCCACGGACAGCGGGAAGGGGCAATACAGCGGCGCGCCCGAAGCGTTGGTAAAGAGCATCGGCTGAATACCAAACTCGATTGCCGCGCACAGGGCCGCCAGGCACAGGCCGACCCAACCGCTCACGACGGCAGAAACCGAGGTGCCCCAGCTCTTGTCGTGCAGACGGCTGTTGAGCGCACGGAACACGATAGCAGCGACAAACGGCAGCACAAAGGCCATGTTAAAGCAGTTGGCGCCAAAGGACAGGATGCCGCCGTCGCCAAACAGCAGTGCCTGTAGCGCCAGCGCGACCGAGACAGCAATGGCCGCGGCCTCCGGGCCCAGCAGCAGCGCGATGAGCGCGCCGCCGACGGCGTGACCCGTGGTGCCGCCGGGCAGCGGCACGTTGAACATCATGAGCAAGAAGGAAAATGCGGCGCAGATGCCCAGGAAAGCCATGTGCTCGCGATCGAGCGTGGCACGCACCTTTTTGATGCAGTGGACCCAAACGGGCACCATTGCCACTGCCATGACGGCATCCGTCTGCGGGGACAGATAATTATCTGGAATGTGCATGCACGCCTCCCGGTTATCGGCGCACAGAATTGCAACGCCGCTTAAATCACCTTGTCAGTGTTACGCATTGTAAGATTCGTAACACGCCGCGGGCTATCATAGCAAAACGGCGCGCTGCCGACAAAGCAGCACGCCGTTATGTAATGCGCGTGTCATATATGAAGGCTCAACGGTGCCTTATATCGAGCATAGCGGTCACGTAAGACTCGGCGGCAACCACCGCTGACCCATACCCCAGCGCAAGCCCTATCCGCGGACCTCGCCGTTTACGCCCTTGCATACCTTGGTGACGATCTTCTGGTGCGCCTTCTCGACCTCTTCGCTGGTGAGCGTGTGGTCGTCGGAGCGATACGTAAGCGCAAAGGCCATAGACTTCTTGCCCGCTCCGATGCGGATGGGATCGCGGTAGACGTCGAACAGGCGCACGCCCTCGAGCAGCTTGCCGCCGGCGCTGGTAATGCGGCGCTCAAGATCCTCGCAGGTCACGGAGTTGTCGACCACGATAGCAAGGTCGTGCTCAACGGCCGGATACTGCGAGAACTCGCGGTAGTTCTCCTGGTTGCGGGCGCCCTTGATCAGCTTGTCCAGATCGAGCTCAAAGGCAACGACGACCTCGTCGATGCCCATCGCCTCGCGCGCCTTGGGGTGAATCTCGCCGACCCAGCCCAGCACGGTGCCGCCGGACAGAACCTCGGCCGCACGACCCGGCTGCAAGAAAGCGTAGCCCTCGCCCTCGACGGGACGGAAGCGAACCTTCTCGATGCGCAGCTGGGCGAGCAGCTCCTCGACAATGCCCTTGCCAAAGAAGAAGCGCAGCTTGCGGTACTTCATATTCCAGGACCGCTCGCTCCACTGGCCCGAGAGCACGCCCGCCACGGACTTGGTCTCCTTGGGCAGGCTGGCGTTCTCGCGACCGTGGAACAAGCTGCCGACCTCGTACAGGTGCACGTTGGGCGTGCCGTGGGCCTCGTTGTAGGCCACGGACTGCAGCAGGCCCGGCAGCAGCGAACGACGCATCTCGGTCTGCTCGGCCACCAGCGGGTTCATGAGCACCACGGGGCAACCGCGGCCCTCGGTGGACATGCCGATCTTCTCCAGGTCGCCCGGGGCGGCAAAGCCAAAGGTCGTGGTCTCGTTGAGGCCGCAGGCGCGCAGGATCTCGCCGACCTTACGGGTGAGCTTCTGCTCGCGGGTCAAGCCGCCAATATGGTTCTTGGCAGCCGGGATGGTCGCCGTCACGCGGCCCATGCCCCACAGGCGCAGGACCTCCTCGATCAGATCGATCTCGCGCGGCAGGTCGGGACGGAAGCTCGGCGGGGTGACCATAAAGTCCTCGCCGTCGAGCTCGACGGTGCAGCCCAGGCGGGTGAGCGAGCGCTCGATAAAGTCGGGCTCGATGTCGGCGCCGCAGATGGCATGCACGCGGGCCAGACGCAGCTTAATGCTGTCGATGGTTTTGGGCGCGGGGAAAACGTCGACGTAGCCGGGAGCAACCTCGCCGCCGGCGATCTCCTCGATCAGCGCGCACGTGACGTTGGCGACATCCACGCAGCCGGTCTCGTCGACCTGGCGCTCAAAGCGAATGGAGGCATCGGAGATCAGCGACAGGTCGCGGCTGGTGTGCGAAGTGCGACCGGCGTTGAAGCAGGCACTCTCGACCATCACGTCGACGGTGTCGTCCTCGATCTCGGAATCCATGCCGCCCATAACGCCGGCCAGCGCCACGGGGCGCTCGCCGTCGGTGATGAGGCCCATGCCGGCGTCGAGCACGCGCTCCTCGCCGTCGAGGGTCGTAAACTTCTCGTCCTGTTGGGCGGCGCGAACCACCACGCGACGATGGCCATCGCGCTCGGCAAAGGTGTCCAGGTCAAAGGCGTGCAGCGGCTGACCGGTGAGCATCATCACATAGTTGGTGATGTCGACGATGTTGTTGTGCGGGCGCACGCCCAGGGCGTTGAGGCGCTTGACCATCCAGTCGGGCGAGGGGCCGACCTTCACGTTGCGCACGATGCGGGCGACGTAGCGGTCGCACAGGCCCTCGTCGGCGATCTCGACGGAAAGCTCGTCGTCGGTCGCGCGGCCAGTCTCGGCCTTGATGGCGGGCAGCTCAACGTGGAAATCGCGGTCGAAGATGGCGCCGGTCTCGCGGGCCATGCCGATCATGGACAGGCAGTCGGGGCGGTTGGGCGTGATCTCGCAGTCGAGCACGGTGTCGCTCGAGCCAACATACTCGGCAAACGGCATGCCGCAGGGCGTATCCTCGGGCAGGATCATAATGCCGGAGTGGTCGCCGCCCAGGCCGAGCTCGCGCGCGGAGCAGTTCATGCCCATGGATACGACGCCGCGAAGCTTGCTCTTCTTGATCTTGACGTCGCCGGGCAGGACAGCGCCAATCATGGCCGTGACGATGTGGTCGCCGGCCTCGAAGTTCTGCGCGCCACAGACGATCTGCAGCGGAGCGGGATTGCCGTCGGCGTCGAGATTCTTGTCGCCCACATCGACCGAGCACACATACATATGGTCGCTATCGGGATGCGGGGTCTTGGTGAGCACCTTGGCAGTCACCACGTGGTCGAAGGACTCGCCCACGGTGTCGATCGCCTCGACCTCGGTGCCGGTACGGATATATTCGTCCGAAAGGGTCTTGGGATCCTCCGGAATATCGATCATGGTCTTGAGCCAGTCGTAAGAAACGCGCATATAACTGGTCTCCTTTCATAAATGCGGCTTTGAGCCGGAAACTGCAACTAAGAAGAAAGCGTTCTAGAACTGGTTCAAGAACCTCATGTCGCCCGTCATCAACGTGCGCAGGTCGGGCAGGTCGTAGCGCAAGGCCGCGACGCGCTCGGCGCCAATGCCAAAGGCGAAGCCGGTGTACTTCTCGGGGTCGATGCCACAGTTGATCAGGACGTTGGGGTCGACCATGCCGCAGCCCAGAATCTCGATCCAGCCGCTGTGCTTGCAGAAGTTGCAGCCCTTGCCGCCGCACACGTGGCAGCTCACGTCCACCTCGCAGGAAGGCTCGGTGAAGGGGAAGAAGTGCGGGCGGTAGCGCGTCTTGCGATCCTCGCCAAACATGCACTTAACAAAGTAGTCGAGCGTGCCCTTAAGATCGCCAAAGGTGATGCCCTCGTCGACGACCAGGCCCTCGATCTGGTTGAACTGCGGCAGGTGGCAGGCGTCGGCCGTGTCGGGACGATAGACGGTGCCCGGGCAGATCATGTAGATGGGCGGCTTTTGCGACTCCATGGTGTGGATCTGCACGCCCGAGGTCTGGGTGCGCAGCAGTACGTCGGACTCGCCATGGGCATGCGCCTCGGGGTGCGCGACGCTGCCGGGGTTGTTGTCGACCACGTAGAAGGTATCGCGGGCCGAGCGGCTCGGGTGATCCATGGGGGCGTTGAGCGCGGTGAAGTTGTAGTAGGAGGTGTCGACCATGGGGCCGGACTCAACGGTGTAGCCGATGCCGCAGAAGATGTCCTCGGCCTCCTCGATGATCTGCTTGATCAGGTGCTGGTGACCGATCTGCGGACGGATGCCCGGCAGCGTGATGTCGACGGCGTCGTGCTCGAGTGCGTGCTTGAGGGCGGCGGCCTTCATCTCGGTGGTGCGCTCGTCGAGCATGCCCTCGATCAGCTGGCGCATCTCGTTGGCGCGCTTGCCCATCACGGGACGATCCTCGGGGGCGAGCTTGCCCATCATGCGCATCAGGCCGGTGATGCGGCCCTTGCGGCCGAGCAGCTCAACGCGCGCGGCCTCGAGCTTTGCGGCGTCGTCGGCGCCTGCGACGAGCTCCTTGGCCTCTTCCTCGAGTTTGACCAGATCATCAATCAGACTCATGTCTTCCCTTTCGTCTCTCGCGCTCCCCGCTTGCCGAGGCGGCTGCCACCGTCTGACGTTGCGAAAACGCGGCCCGGTTCGGTAACAAAAAACCGTCCTCGGGCATGTGCATTGCCCAAGGACGGTTGAATTCCGCGGTACCACCTTGTTTGACCCGGCGGATGTCTGGCCCGCCGCGCCCACTCTTTGCCCCTTGTCGCGAGGCTCACGGCTTCCCTACTGGGGACATCGCCGCCACTGGCCGCGCGCCCGTTGAGGTTGCTGCTCGGGAGTGAACGCTTGGCCCTTGCCACCGCAGGAAGGCTTGCAGCCCATGACCTTCCCTCTCTTGCCGGCGACGCGGCGGGCAAAACCCTCTCCGTCAACGCATTGGGCTATAGGATAGCACATTGTGTGGGCGCATCGCCGCGTTCCATTTTGTTCGTGCTGGGTACAAGGCAAGTAGCTGTGCAAACTGGCCGTGCGCCTATCCGTGGTGCTCGGCTCGCGAGATCAAGGATATGGTATGGGAAAGAAGCACGATAAGAAGGCCGAGCCCGCAGCGGGCAAGACGCCCAAAGGCATGAAGGTCGATAAGGCCGTCAAGAAATTCCGCAAGCTCGAGGGCAAGCTGTGGACCCGCGAGTACCTGCTCAAGATTGCCGAGTTTGACGGCGCGACCATTGCCCCCGCCAACGGCGCCGCAGCGCGCGCCGACGCCATGGGCACCCTTGCCGGCGAGCATCATAAGCTCCTGACCAGCGAAAAGTCTGTCGAACTTGTGCGCTCGCTGGCACGCGAAACCGTCGCCGGCGGCAAGATCGACGACCCGCAGCTGCTCGACGAGATCCGCGTGCTCGGCCGCGACCAGCGCGAGGCAAGCGTTATTCCCACCGAGGAGGCCGAGGCCTGGACCAGGCTCACCTGCGAGGCCGACGCCGTGTGGCACAAAGCCAAGACGGCTAATGACTGGGCGAGCTTTGAGCCCTATGTGGATAGAATCGTCGCCCAACTCAAGCATCAGGCCGAGCTCATGGACCCCAAGCGCGACCCATACGATGTTTGGCTCGGCCAGTACGAGCGCGGCCTTTCCGCCAAGAGCTTCGATGCGTTTTGCGATGAGGTCAAGGCGACGGTCGTGCCGCTCGTGCACGCCATCGGCGAGCGCGGCCAGCAGCCCGCTGCCGACTTTTTGCACGCCCGCGTGCCCGAGGCCGCCCAGCGCGCCATGAGCTTCGACCTTATGAAGCTCGTCGGCCTGGACCTGAACGACACCACGCTTGCCTTTACCGAGCACCCGTTTAGCGAGGGCTTTGCCGTGGGCGACGCGCGCATCGCGACGCACATCTACGAGGACGACTGCATCTCCAACGTCTACAGCATCATCCACGAGGCGGGCCACGCCATGTACGAGTTAGGCGTCAATCCTGCCTATGCGCGCACCTGTCTTGAAGGTGGCACCTCCATGGGCATCCACGAGAGCCAGAGCCGCTTCTTTGAGAACACCGTGGGTCGCAGCCGCGCCTTTATGGGCCCGCTGCTCGAGGTGCTACGCCGTCACGCGCCCGAGGTCTATGGCAGTGTGGACGAGGATACGCTCTACCGCGCCGTGAACATCGCACGGCCGTCGCTGATCCGCACCGAGGCGGACGAGCTCACTTATCCGCTGCACGTTATGGTGCGCTACGAGATCGAGCGCATGCTGTTTGCCGGCGAGGCCACGGCCAAGGACATCCCCGCGCTTTGGAATCGCTTTATGGATGAGTACCTGGGCATTCCCGTTCCCGACGACACGCACGGCTGCCTGCAGGATACGCACTGGAGCGGTGGCTCGTTTGGCTACTTCCCCACGTATGCGCTGGGTAGCGCCTACGACGCTATGTTTGTGCCGGCCATGTGCCGCGACGGCGTCGACCTTACCGGTGCCTGCGCGAGCGGCGATTTGGCGCCCGTCCGTGCCTGGCTGGGCGAGCACATTTGGCAGTGGGGCCGCGCCAAAGACGCGCCGGAACTCATCAAGGGCGCCTGCGGTATGGCCTTTGACGCCCGTTACTACTGCAGCTACCTGCAGGACAAGTTCACCACGCTGTACGGGCTGTAAAGCTTAGGCAACACGCCAACGCAAAAGGGGCGCCGCGGGTTGGTTCCGCGGCGCCCCCCTTTTTCCACCTAGTCATTGGGGATGTTCTTAAACGTCTAGGTTGACGCCGATGTTCTGGAAACGTCAGCGAAAACGACCCCAAGCGAGCAAGGTGACGTGAAATGAAAGGGCGCTGACCTTCTGGTCGCGCCCTTGAAATTGAACGTCAGATTGCCGCTTGGGGCCGTTTGCAGCGTCGAGCAGTTACGCGGTTTGGGAAACCGCGTAACTACAGAGCCTCGAGTGCAGCGGCGATGCGCTTCATGGCGGCGTCGGCGGCCGATTGGTCCGGAGCCTCAGCCAGCACGCGAATCACCGACTCGGTTCCGCTCTTGCGCACGAGCACGCGGCCCTCGCCCGCCAGCGCGGCCTCGGCCTCGGCGATCGCATCCTGCACGCCCATGTTCTCGAGCGCGGCATCCTTGTCGGCCACGCGCACGGCAACCTGCGCTTGCGGCAGCAGCTTGCACGGAGCCGTGAGCTGCGAGAGCGTCTCGCGCTCGGCGCGAATCACTTCCATTACGCGCAGCGAGGTCATGATGCCGTCGCCCGTGCGCTCGATATCGCCAAAGATCGTATGACCCGTCTGCTCGCCGCCCAGGCTGTAGCCGCCCTCGCGCATCTTGGCATACACGTGACGGTCGCCCACGCCGCTGGTCACGGCGCTCAGGCCGGCAAGCTCCAGCGACTTGACCAGGCCAAAGTTGCTGGCAATCGTCGGCACCACGGTACCGCCCGAAAGGCGACCGTGCTTGTTCAGGTACACGCCGCACACGTACAGGATCTGGTCGCCATCGACCACGCGGCCGCGCTCGTCCACGGCCAGGCAGCGGTCGGCATCGCCGTCGTAGGCAAAGCCCACGTCCAGGCCCTGCTCCACCACGTGGCGCTGCAAACGCTCCATATGCGTGGAGCCGCAGTCGACGTTGATGTTAAAGCCATCAGGCGCGGCGTTGATCACGCGCACATCGGCGCCCAGCGCGTCGAACACCGGCTTGGCCACCGAGGACGCCGAGCCGTTGGCGCAGTCGATGCCGATTTTGACACCCTGCAGCGAAAAGTTCGCGCTTGCGATGAGCGAAGCAATATAGCGGTTGCGGCCCTGCATATAGTCCACCGTGGCGCCAATGTGGTTGCCCGTTGCCAGCGGAACTTCGCTCTTACCATCGATATAGTCCTCGATGAGCTCCAGCACGTCCTCGTCCATCTTAAAGCCGTCGCTGTTGACGAGCTTAATGCCGTTATCGCAAAACGGGTTGTGGCTCGCGCTGATCATGATGCCGCAATCGAAGCAGCCCTCCACGGTCTGATGCGCCACGCCCGGCGTTGGAATCACGTGCAGCATATATGCGTCCGCGCCGCTCGCGACCAAGCCACTCACCAGCGCCGCCTCGAACATGTAGCTCGAGCGACGCGTGTCCTTGCCCACGATGACGCGTGCCTTGCGCTCGCGGTTGGCGCCGTAATACCAGCCCACAAAACGACCAATCTTATAAGCGTGCTCTACCGTCAGCCCAACATTGGCCTCACCGCGAAAGCCGTCGGTGCCAAAGTACTTCATGCGCTCTCCTTACAAAATAGGGGCGAACAGATTGTCTGTCCGCCCCAAAATGGTACTCGATTATCTGCGCTACCAGAAAAACCCTACGCCGACGCGCTGTCGCGAGCCGCCTGGCATGTAGGAGTCTGACGCAGCGTAAGCGACTTGTCCCCCGCCTCGGCCGACGTGGTCAGCGTATATGTGATCGTCGTCGTCTCGCCAGCATGCAGGTCAACGGTGCCCGAATAGAAGGGGATTCCATGCCACGTAGCGGCGCCAAGACCAAACTGGGTGCCCTCGACGGTCAGATCAGTAATGTTGCCGCCCGTCGGTGCAAACAACGAGACATTCAGACGCTCGTCGTCGCGCGCTGCATCGGGCGCGCTCGCCGCGACGTAGTCGGGCAGCTTGCCTGCCTCCTCCTGCGTCATGATGTTCGTCAGGGTAACGGTGATGCGATACGAGCACGTGCCGTCACCGTTCTTGACGCCCTGGCCAATCTGCGTATCGGCATTCAGGTACCAGTCGAGCTTGGAGAAGCTCAGGTTGTTAAAGTAGACACCAGCGACGGGATCTTCACTCGGGTCATCCGGATCGGGCAGCGAAGCGTCAATGCCCGTCTCTTTGATGGCATTCTGCTCGTCATCGTTTTTCATCCACGCGATCAGGCGGCCCTCTTCGGCACCGCGCTCAACGGCGCTGACAAGCTTCGTAACATCGACATCGCCGATACCGCCAAGGATCTTGTCGAAGGCAGCGCTGGCGACGGATGCAAAGATGCCGTCAGACTCCTCGACCGGATAGTTCCAGTACACATCGTGCATGAGGACCTTTGCGGCGTTGGTGCCGTCGACAACCGTTCCGTCGGGCAGCGAGACATTACCGACGAGGCCCAGCAGATACTGCAGGAACACCGGGTCGATACCCACGACGCCGTCAACGTCCTGCCCATACTGGGACTTCCACAGCGCGGCGACACGCTGCGAGTTGCGGGGCCAATCGGGCGAATACGCGTTACCAGAGTTGTACAGGTTACTGTGGTCGCCAAACAGTGCCTCGTCCTCTTCGTCGACGCTCTCAACCGCCTCGTCTTTGCCAAGCGCAATACATGGAACAAACTCGCCAATCGACATCTGGCCGTCGGTGACCGAAATCAGGCCCTGCGAACCGCCAAAGCCGCCGCAGGCACGAATCTCGACGTTGTTCATCGCGTACATAAGGTAGTTGCGCGTCTGGCCGTTGGCGCCGAGCATCTGGGGAAGGACGGGGGCGACCTTCTCCGCCGCGTCAACCGCGCCGTTGAGGGTGGCAAAGCCGTCCTTGGCCTTATCGACCAGCTCGGTCACCTGGGAAATATGAGTATCGCCAATGCCCTGGATCTTCTCGTTGGCGCTCTTGAACACCTTCGAGCTGCTGGAAAGCGAATCGGCGACCGCCTGCAGCGCGGACACGTTAATCATGCCGTCCTGAAACAGCTTGCCGGGCGTGGCCTGCGAAAGGTTATCGGCCATGGGAACCAGCGCATTGCTCGAGACATCGGACAGGGCGTCGATCATGGTGCGGGCCGCATTGATGTCGCTGCCATACACCGGGATAAACGAAGCCGCCGTCCACAGCGGGCTCGAGGTCTCCGCCTTCATGCTGTCGCAAAGCTCATCAATCTTCTTCGCGTCGTCAGGCAGCGTCGAAAAATCGCCCGACGTGACCTTGTCCTTAAGGCCACCGACGATCTCGACAGCCTCCTTCGCTTCGCTCTTTACGGTCTTTGCCGAGTTAAGCAGCATAAAGCCGCTTGCGCCAAGCGCAACGAGAAGCACCGCGACTACAGCGGCAATAATGGCGCCGGTGTGACGCTTTTTGCGTTCGCCCTTGCGATGGCGATGACGGACCAGACCGTCAGAGGTCGAACTCGACGAAGCGTCGCTACCGTAGTTCAAGCCAAAATCGTAATAATCTTCCTTGGAACCCGAGCCCGCAAACTCGGCACCGCTATCATCCAGGCGGGCGAACGTGCCAGTCTCGGAGGCACCGGTATAAATCGTGCCAAGGTTACCCGTAAGCCCCGCGCCACCGGCAGAGGGAGTATTGTTGGCGGCCTTGCCGGCATTAACGTTGCCGGCGGCATTTGCGGCGTTGGCAGCACCTGCGTTGTTCGCAGGTACCGAAGGAGCCCCGCTCGGCTGCGACGCGGAGGTTGCACCGCCCGCAAAGACATTCCCTCTTGCACGGCCGGTCTTTTTTGCCTTTTGAGACTGCTCGTACAGAGCGGTAAACATCGCCGTCTCGCCCGGGGACACGCGCTTACCGGAACCGCCCTGTCCAGCGCCGCCCGGCGTGCCGGCCTTACCAGCCCCGTTCGGACGCGGCGGAACTGCAGGACGGCCGCTATCGCTGCCCTTAAAGTGATTACCAGCCATAAAGAAATCCTCGCAATTGAGTCGCAATGAAAAAGTCCATAACGTTACTAGTTTATGGCATTTTGGGCATCGACAGCTAAACTCCAGACACGGACATCAATTGGCGAAAATGCGGCACAACACCTTTTCCGTCTTGGCGGCGGCGCCAGCTACACCGTGAGGAACATCATCACGATGATCATGGCAAAGCCGATAAGGTCGGTCGGCAAAAACACCGTGCCCAGCATAACGGCGCTGGTGATGGTCGCCGAAACCGGCTCCACAGTTCCGATGAGACTCGCACGCACCGAGCCGATGTCCTTAACGCCCTGCATATAGAGCATGTAAGCAAAAAACGAGCCGATAACCACGAACACCGCGAGCGCCTCGACGCCGGCAGCGTCGAGTGCCGGCATATGCGCCCAAGGCTGCACGAAGACGCACGAGACCACGCCCGCCGTGAGCATTGCCGAGCCCGTGACGATTGGGCTGCCGTATTCGGGCAGGATCTTGGCGGGAATCACCGCCATACACGTGGCGCTGACCGCACACATAAGACCTGCTGCCAGGCCAAGTGGCGAGATATTCAGGCTGGTGGGGTCGCCGCCGGTGGCGATTAAAAAGGTTCCACCCAGAGCCAGGCCAATGCCGATGACTTCGCGAGTACGCGGCATGCGGCGATCGGTCACGCAGGTGTAGCCCATGATGATAACGAGCTGCAGGCACTGGAGCACCGTCGCGGTTCCGGCGTTCGTCAGGCGCACGGCCGAAAGATAGCAAAACTGGTTGAACAGCAGACCAAAGGCGGTAAAGAGCAGCAGCTGTTTGCGATCGGCGGGTGTGGTCCAGAGCTTAATCAGGCGCTCGCGGTCGCGCGTAACAACCACGGCCATAAAGAGTAGACCGGCGAGAATCTGACGCACGCTCATAAGCCACAAGGTGTCGACGTGGTAGGTATCGAACAGAAAGCTCGCGCTGGTGCCCGAGAAGCCCCAAAACGAACCGCCCACCAGCGTAGCCAAGACGCCCGTGATCATCTTGCGCGTCGAAGCGCTGTTCAGGCGGTCGCGCCATGCGCGACGGGTGTTGCGGCTGAGCTCGTCGGTGCCCTCGGGCACATCAATGTTCGATATATCGGTCATCGGCACCGAAGCCCCTGCGCCTTCGACCTGCTCGACACACTCTTTGCTCATTCCACTCCCCCGAAACAGTCTGGAAGCAATTCGGCTTACCTTACCACGGCGAAGGCACCAGCCGAAAGCTTGTCCGCTTATCGGTAGGACAATTCCGCAGGCGTCTTTCCATAGCTCGACACCGCAATGGCCTTGCATTATGCGACAGCCAAATCGCGGCAGCAGGCTCTTTTGAAATGGATATGACAAGACCCCCGAATTCCACAATGTAAGCGATTTTTAAAAATGTTCTTGCCACCGAGTTCAGGCTCCGTTATATTATCCCTTGCGCGCTTGCGCACCCTTGATCGGGCGTTTAGCTCAGGGGGAGAGCGCTTCCCTGACACGGAAGAGGTCAGAAGTTCAAATCTTCTAACGCCCACCAAATGTTCGCAGCTCAGAGACTATGTCCTCTGGGCTGTTTTGTTTTATGTCGCTAAATCCGCTGGCAGTTCCAACCGTCATCGCAACGTAACAACAATTCACCTGACGAATGGCAGCCAAATATATTCAATACCCCAACATCAACAATAGCCAGGCACAAAACTGCGCCGCAAGCTGCTCCAACCGCCCAACTGGCCAAAAGCCGACCATCTACTTGCCGATCTATCCATCGGCATAACCAATCAGTCCGCACCGCAACTTCTAAGCAAAACGCCGCGATGTCTGCGCCCTACGGTATCCTTGAGCCACTTGCACCTGCAGCACCAAGGAGCCGCCATGCGCACCGAGCTCGATGTCCCCTTTTCGCACAAAGAAGAAGCCAAGGCGCTGGGCGCCAAATGGGACCGGACCAAGAAGATCTGGTATGTACCCAGCGGCGTCAACCCCGAGCCCTTTGCCGAGTGGCTGCCCGGTGTTGACCGATCTGACCCCTCAGCGCCGTATATATATCTAGTACTGGGCAAGCGCGAGTGCTGGAAATGCCACGAAGAGACCTCGGTCGCGGCCTTCGGTATTCCCTATCGAACCGATGACGGCAAGGGCATCGCCATTGCGCACGCGCCCAACGAAGCCGGGCACATTACCATCGACACGGCCAATGCCAACGCGCTCGCCATTGTTCCCGCTCTTGGCTGCGTCCCGGGCGAGATCCGCGACTATCTTTCTAAGCGCTGTGGCTACAAACCCGTAGGCGCACGAGCCTCCAAAGCCCCGTCGCTCGGCAACACGTGCACCAGTTGCGACGCGCTGCAAGGCAGCCACTATCTGTTCGAAGAACCCACGTCCCCGTTTGCCCTCACCGCCATCAACAAGCTGCCGGCACTGGAGTTTGTGCGTGTCGAAGTTGCCGGCGTCTTTGGCGTCCCGGCCACGCGCACCGACTTTGACCAGGCGCTCTTTACCTGGGCACGCGACCATCACGCCAAGTTCCACAAGCAGCTCGGTGAGGGGATTTATTTATAGGGACAGAGATGCCTTCACAGCCAGCTCCTCCGCATCACCTATCCCTCGTCGCCGGCGTCGTACACGATATCGAGGCCACAAACAGGGCATTTCTCCTGATACACCGGCATATGAACGCCTGTCCGTTTTCTCACTTCGTCGCTAAGTCTGTCGCACGCATCGATGAACCGAATGTCGAGGCACGGTATTTGCGAGCCGCAGCAAGGACAGGCGACGACAAACGACCCGCAATCAACTTCTACGCTCGGAAACATTTTGTTGTCTATAAGGGCGCACGGCAGTTTTCCGTACTTCCCCATCGCAATATCGCCTCGCCAGCTCACGTTCGCTCCCCTCTCGCTATACAAATCAGGAAGAGCATGCACCGGCAGGCGTGTGCGAGATTGCATCGCCACGCGATCCGATCAAACAGCACGATCGTAAAAGACCGCCAAAGCCAAATTTCATCGTCGGTCGCACCCTGTCCGGCAAACTCAATATCGACGGGTATGTGCTTCAGATAACTCATGTCGGGCGCAAAACGAGGGTCCGGTCCGCCTTTATGAACAGGACCGTGCAGAACAAACCATCCGTTTTCGGGCTCGAACCGCTCAACAAACGCAAGGCCGAGCACCTTATAGCCCACCTCGGTTGCAAATATGACTCCGACTGGGACGTCACATTCCATGCAGTTGAGCATTTTACGGTTGTAATTCTGGTCTCGAAAACCAACGGTACCCGGCGCTTGAACCGAGTACTTAATGACCCACGTACCATCGTCCAAATAGAGCGGAGGCACATTGTTGATGCTCTCGGTTTGCCGCTGGCGCGCTTGTACCCCGCTACCCCACTCCCCTGTATACTGATGTAGCACGTGTTTCATCCGGGCTTGTTGGGCCGGATTGTTCATGGGAGGGTCTTATGGCTGCTTCGAATCCGCCTAAGGGGAGCGTTTCTTCTTCGTCCATCAAGCCGGTTACGCGCAAGGCCGTGCGTTGCCAGCGCGAGGTCGCCTGGCTTGTCACACAGGCGGCGGGCAAACTCGTGGCGAACACGGAAGACGTCAATGCGCCCACACCGAGCTTTGTGCTGGCAGCGGCGCTGGATCGAGTACGCCAGCTGGAACTCGCCGCACAAAAAGACGGCGGCCATCTTGGCTACCAAGACGCTATGGCGCCCGACCTGTTGACCTTTTGTCGCATGACCAAGTTGCCCGCCGCACCCAATGCGCTTTCGGACGCAGGCTACATGTTTACGCTTTCGGGCGCGGACCTTATCCGCGATATCTACGCATACTGCAGCGAGCTCGCCGAGCGCAGCGTCTTTGGCACGGCTGAAGTCAAACCGGGAAATGTCATCAAGCTGGTTCTCAGGCTGTTCCTGATGGACGGGTTCGGGGCCATGCCGGCGTAAGCCGAGTCTTTAGCATCACCGTCGACTGGGCAACAACCGCTTTACCTTAGTGGGCGCCAATCGAGGGTCGATTATTGGGTCGCCTCGTCCACTAACGCATTTATTCCACGCGCTCTGACAGTCGATATTTGCGGTTGCGGCTTGTCGACGGCGCCGTGGGCTCAAGCTCGCCTTGAGCAATGAGCGCGTTGACGCGCGACCTAACCTGGGAAATTGTAAGCCCCGTGCGTTTTGCCAGCTCACGCGTCCCCAGCTCGCCGTAGTGTTTGAGTGCCGTCACAATTAAGCCTCCGCCATGATCGACCGGCTCGATCTTTGAACGGTAAAGTACGACCTTGAACCGATCGAACCCCGGGCAGAACAGGGGCTCGGCCAGACCATGCGCGCGCATGGCATCGATCATCATCGGGATGCCCGAGCCATTGCCCTCAGCCGGCGAACCTGCGCCATCCGGAAGCGGGACAATCGACATGAGTTTCACGAGCGTCGCGTTACGGCATCGGGAGCTGCCGTCAAACAAGTTCTCTCGAGTCTTTCCCCCGTAAAGGCCGCCAGGATTCGTCACCTCGACACGATCGTCAAAGACGTCGACGGCGATCGATTGCCCACAGAACCGATCCCCGTATTCCCTGTGGATAACCGCGTTGGCGACTGCCTCGCGCAGGACCTCCTCGGGGATCTCCAGCGAGTCGATACGCGAGACGCCTTGGACGGTCGAGATGCGGCGCAGGTTTTTGGCGACAGCTGCGACGGCATCCGAAATCATCTCGCCTAGGGTGCCCTCGCAGACTGTGCGGTCCATAAACCTTAGTGGCCCCGCAGCTCCCTTTTGAGTTCCCACGTGGACAGCCACATCAATGAAGAGCTTGGGATAGAACTGCTGAGGGTAAACGCCCGCGGCAAGGAGGCCGGCCTTGGTAACATTGCCCTGGAAGTCGAGGAAATTCAGACGCTCCATCTTTGTCTTCTTGTCCGCCGCACCGCGCATCGCTCCAGGCGTCAGCGAATAGGCACGCTCTATCGTGCGGTCGACCAGCGACTCGTCGAGATCGCCCACACTCGTGCCGGGCACCGTATCGCGATCGCTAGGACTCGTCCGTTCGTATGACGACAGCGCCAAAACCTCGGTCGACGAAAGCGGCACGTCTTTGTCATCGATGCGCTTGTAGCTGCCGCCCTGGGCGCCCCGTTCTATTACATAGCAAGGCTTGCTCGACGGGTCGAGCTCCTCGATTGTGATGACGAGAACAACGGTACCCCGAAGCTCCACGCGCTCAATGGTGTATTTGGGCGGATTGGCCAGCTTTCCACGACCGCCGGCATCGCCCATGCCCGCCACGAATTGGTTGAGCACTTTCTCGGTCTCAAAGTTTGCAACTGGGACAAAACCCGCACGCTCGCTCACTCCGAGTACGATGATGCCGCCGGCGGTGTTTGCGAAAGCGCTGACCGTTTCCCATACGTCGCGGGAAAGCGTCGTGGCGCTCTCTTTTACTTCGACGTTAAGGTCATCCGAACCCATGCGCTTTAAAGACTCGAGCAAACCGGCCAGCTCGTTTTCGTTCATCTGCACGTCCCTTCGCTCGGTCCTGCGGAGAATGCCGCAGACGGATTTCCCTCGTCTCTCAGTTATCTCTCGTAATTATCTCTCGTCTTTCTGTTATCTCTCGTATTAGATATGAGTGAAAGATGAGAGATAAGATATCTCTACCTGCTTCATTAAATCATGTTTTTGCTGGTAGAACAATCGATATTGAGACAATACCATGGTTGCTTGTCTTTTTGCTGCTGAGCTATCTCTCGTAATTATCTCTCGTCTTTAATCTATCTCTCGTGTTAGTGACGAATGAGAGACGAGAGATGCGTGAGTGATGCATGAGCGTGGATTATTGGACGGTCGGAAAATCCCTCAAACAAAAAACGGGGTCGGCCTTACGCCGAGCCCCGTTTTCAAACGGTCAGTTAGTTATCCAACGCGCGAGCATAGCAGTCAACATTACGCCGCCGCGAACACTCCCAAGCCCGTTCCGATGATGCAGATTGCGAAGATGCCCAAGATGATCCAAATGGTCTTGACGCCCTTTTTATAGAGGGCAACGCAAGCGAACGTTGCCAGCAAGGGCAGCAGACCGGGGAAGATCGAATCGAACAGATCCTGCAGGACAATCTCCGAACCACCCACGTCAAAGGTCAAAGCCGTGGACAGCGAGACCTGTGCCGCAATCATGGCGCCGATAACGGTCATTCCGAGGACACCGGCAGCATGCGTCATGCGAGACATAAGGTTGCTCTCTTCGGACTGCTGCAAAAACTTGGTTCCCAAGTCGTAACCCAGATGGGCGGCGACGATACGCGTTGCAAAGTTAATCACGGAGTAGATGAGCGCGTACACGATGGGGCCGAGCGGGTTGCCCGTCGAAGCGATGCCAATACCAATGCCGGCGGCAACCACGCGGAACGTACCCCAGTAGAACGAATCGCCGATGCCGGAAAGCGGTCCCATGAGGCCGACCTTCATGGCGTTAATCGAGGACGTGTCGAAGTTCTTATCGGCAGCCGCCTGCTCTTCCATCGAAACCGTTAGGCCGGCTACAAACGGAAGCACATGAGGCGTGATGTTAAAGAACTCGGTATGGCGATCGAGCGCCGCATAGTAATCGTCGTCGTTGGGATAGATCTTTCGCAGGGGCTTCTGAATGGTGTACATGAAGCCCATTGCCATCATCTTGTCGTACGACTGCGAGCACTGGCTCGTAAACTGGCGAAGGAACATGCTCCGATACATATCGGGAGTCATAATCGCGTCCTTCTTGGCCTCTTTGAGGTCGGTGTTCTGGATAGCCATTAGAAGTCCTCCTCTTCATCTGCAGCAACCGTCTGCGGACCGGACGAGCCCTCGCGGAAGGCCAGGAGCAGCGCGACGCAAATGGCAGCTGCGGCGACGCCGACCACGTCCATCTTGAGGTAGATGACCATAATGAAGCCCAGGAACAGCCAGGGAAGGAGCTTGTTATCGCCCATGGTCCTGATAAGAAGAGCGAAGCCGATGCAGACCATGACGCCGGACGCAACGTTGAGGCCGTCCATCACAAACTGCGGAATCGCGTTGAGCGCATTGTTGATAAGGTCGGCACCAAAGAACAGTGAGCCAAACACCAGCAGTGCAGACGGAATGCCAATCGACAGCGGCACGATAGTCAGATGGTACAGATTCGCCTTGGCAAGATCGCGATTTGCCAGAGCGGTCTCAATCTTCTTGCAGGCAAAGGCACCCGGAACGGCGTAGCAGAAGTTGCGCCACACCTGAAGGAAGACGGAGACGGGAAGGGCGAGCGCGACGGCAGTTGCCGTGCCCGTACCCGTAATGACGGCAAACGCGCAGCCAAGCACGCCGGAGGCATAGACCTCGGGAGGAACCGCCGCGCCGACCATGATGGCGCCCATGAACATGGACTCCAAAGCCGCGCCGACGATAACGCCCTGCTGGACATCGCCAAGGATCAAGCCGACAAACAGGCTCGTAAACAGCGGACGACCAAGCATCGTAATGCCAAATAATTGCTCGTCCATGGACGCAATAAATGCGACCAGTGCAACTAGAAGATACTGGACAACCATTTCGATCAACCCCAGAAACAGGTCTGCAGGCGAGGCATTCTGCGCAGCTCGCCTGCAGACAACCGCAGCAATTTGAGAGGATTAGTAATTCATCTGGTGATAGTAGCGACGCGTGGTGAGCGGGTGGTTGCGGACGTGCTCGAGATGGCAGCTCAGGCGCTCGGTGATGGTGTAGGTGACCATCGGGGAGACGATCTTGCGGAACTCGGGGTCGCTGAACGGCAGCTCGACCTCGGCGGTGTCGAACTTGTTCACGCGGACATGGACGCCCTTCTCGTCGGCGAGCATGTGAGTGAAGTTGTCCACGCGGTCCATGAGCTTGCGGGTGTCGTCCTCGCCGTAGAGCATGATGAGGCTCGTGCCCTCCTCGCACAGCTCGATGGTGCCGTGGAAGAACTCGGCGGCGTGGATGGACTTGGTCTTGATCCACTGCATCTCCTCGAGGATGCACATGGCGTAGTCGTAGGCCTCGCCCCAGAGCATGCCGGAGCCGATCACCATGTGGTAGTCGGTGTCCTTGAAGTCCTCGGCCATGGCGGCGCAGCGCTCGTCCTGGGCGTCCTTGGCCTTGATGAGGTACGGGGCGATGTTGCCGAACTCCTCCATGAAGGTGTCGTACTTGGGGAAGGCGCCGGCGTTCTTGAGGAAGCGGGCGACCAGCGTGATCTGGTAGGTGTAGATGGCCTCGCACAGGACGTCGTCCTCGGCGAAGCTGAAGAACTTGTAGTCGGCGTACTCGGTGGCCGGGGTGTTGTCGTTGGAGACGTACATCAGCGTGCGGGCGCCCTGCTCCTGGCAGAACTTGGCGGCCTCGATGATCTCGGGGGTGGTGCCGGTACGGGTGGAGAAGACGCAGACCGAGTCCTTGGTGAAGGCCTTGGGCGGGCACGCGAGGAACTCGGCGGCGATCTCGCAGTGGACGTCGACGTCGGCCGTGGTGGTCTCGACCCAGTACTTCATCGGGAGCGTGTGGGCCCAGGTGCCGCCGCAGCCGATGAAGAAGATGTTGGAATAGCCCTGCTCGCAGACCTCGTCCACGGCAGCCTCAATCTGAGGACGGAGAGCGAGGGCATCGCTCACAACCTTCTCGTAACGAGGCTCATCGAAATTGAACATCCCTTACTCCTAACTCACTTAGATGAACCCTTCATTCATCCCATAACGTTATAATACTTTATATAACTAACTATGCAAGAACTATTTCAGATTTTTTTGATTTTTCTTTAATAAAAAGCCCGCCGATCAAATGATCGACGGGCATAGGCATAAAGCATTGGTTCAATAAATGCCGAGCATCAACGTGTTTCCGGCTAGAAAACGTCCTTGGCAAACACCTTAGCGTCATTGGGGACCTGACGGATTTCGATGGCCACGCCATCGCCCAGGAGCTCTTGGATATGCTCAGCATCTTTCTCGGTCGCAAAGATCGCAGGGGTCGGATGAAGCGTGGTCTCAGGGGTCTTTCGGGTTCCGCCCAGATTGATCTCTTTGATGTCTTTGCAACCCTTAGCGAGACGATAGACATCTTCAATCGTCTCAGTGATGATAAACAGCGAATACTTGTCGGTAACGCCGCTGTTGAGTGCCTCGATAGCAGCGTCAACATCCTTGATGACGAGTTTAACGCCGTTGGGGCGGGCGAGCCTCAAGGCCGCCTTCCTCATGTCGTCTTTTGCCACAGCATCGCTGGCAAGCAAGATGCAATCTACGTCCAAAGCGTGAGTCCAGGACATGGCAACTTGGCCGTGAATCAGTCGGTAATCAACTCTCGTAAGCTTAATCATCGTTATCATCTCCGCACGTGATAAAGGGAATGACAGGTGTGGCCCCTAGCTAGGGCTCGAACCAGAACTAACTAGAACTCTTCTTCCTCGGCGCCGGCAAGCATGTCCGCCGCCTCGCAAAGCTGAATAAACGAACGCGATCCCTCGACCGCGGCTTTGGCCTTGTCCGCATCCAGGGAGTCCAGCTGTGTAACCATTTCCACCAGCAGCGGCAAGTTCATTCCAGCGATTAACGTAAACGATCCGTCGGTCTGCCTCTGAATGAATTCGTTGTTTACAGAGCCGCCAAAGATGTCAGTCACGACAAACCAAGAGTCGGCAGGGTCCCTCGTCTCCATCCATGCATCAATCAACGCCGCGACGTCCCTTGAATCGTCATCGACATAGGCGCACAGGCACTCGATTCGGTCGTTGGTGCCCATCAGAATCTCCAGAGAGCTTTTCATGCCTTGGGCGAGATAACCATGACTCGCTAGCAATATCCTATTCATAGTTCTCCAATACCAATAGGACGTACTATATTGTCATAACAAAGTATATTAGCAATCTACCCTACGTGGTGTGTCTATTTTCCAAATCCGCGAACGGTAACAATTGGTCGGTAAATCGACCAATCTATCTCTAATTTACAAATAGAACTTCAGTCGCTCGGTGCAGTACACCTGACGGGAGATGAAAAGCGGCTCGCCACTTGGGGCATAACGTCTATCGACAAACAGAAGCAGCGAAGAGTCCAGCTCCACGTTAAGGTATGCCGCCTCGAGCTCGCTCGCATAGCAGACCTCGAGCGTACGCGTGTTGGGACCCATCTTGATCCCCTGGCGATCGAGTACCGCCATCAGCGAATCATCGAGGGACTCATGCTCCAAAAAAGAAAGCGCAGCGGAATAGCTATTGGTTTCCAGCATCGTGGGCTTGCCATCCACAAGGCGCAGACGACGGCTACGCAATACCTTTTGGGTATCGTCTACGCCCAGGAACTTCGCGTCTCGCAGACTTGGGAAGTCCCAGCCCATTTCGAGAACCCTGGTAGACGCCTGTTTGCCCGCAAGCTGGCACGAATGGGTAAAGCTCTCACGGTCGTCCGCGGCATACATCTGCGTGTCCGACGAAACGAACGTGCCCTTGCCGCGGGCCCTCTCAACAAGCCCAGCATCTTCCATTTCTTTAATTGCGGAGCGAACCGTTATTCGGCTCACGCCAAATTGCTCGATAAGCTCCGCCTCGGTCGGAAGCTTATCTCCCGGGCGGTACGTGCCGTTGGCGATTGAATCAGAAAGCGCACGAACAATCTGTTTGTACAGGGGGATAACGCTATTTGCCTCAACCATATCAACCATACCTTTACAAGAAATCAGCAGTTTATAGATAGATGACTTATATTGTATTAGAACTTTTTAGGAGTCCATATATTTCCTAAATGATTCGGTAAACGGGGTGTTATTTCACTTTAGCGGGATACAGCGGCTACCCGCGGCATCCGCCGTCAACCCAGTTAGGCTAGTCCACCCACATCGTCTTCAGTTCGATGCAGAGCCGCGGCCCCATATGGGTATACTCTCGGGGATTCGACTCGATTCGCCCCCGTTGGGGCGTCAAAGGAGACTGCATATGTCCACTACCTCAACCGACCCGCGCGCCGCTGCTGCCGCGCTGCTGGTGCCCGGCACTACCTGCCACGGCTTTACCGTCGAGCGCTGCGAGACCGTACCCGAGCTCGACTCGGACGCTTACGTGCTGCGCCATACCACCTCGGGCGCTCGCCTGCTGTACCTGGCGTGCAACGACGAAAACAAGGCCTTTGCCATCGGTTTTAAAACGCCGCCGGCCGATTCCACTGGCGTGTTCCATATTCTTGAGCACTCGGTGCTGTGCGGATCGGCCAAGTTCCCCGTCAAGGAGCCGTTTGTCGACCTGATCAAGAGCTCCATGCAGACGTTCCTCAACGCCATGACCTACCCCGACAAAACCATCTACCCCGTTGCCACCACCAACGAACAGGACCTGTACAACCTGATGGACGTGTACCTGGACGCAGTGTTCAACCCGGCCATCTATACCAAGCCCACCATTTTTGAGCAGGAAGGCTGGCACTACGAGCTGGACCTGCCGGAGGGCGACGGCGCCGATGACGACACCGGCGAGGTAGATTTTGAGGCATGTCCCAAAAATCTACGCGAGGGAACGCTGCGCTACAACGGCGTGGTGTTCAACGAGATGAAGGGCGCGCTGTCCGACCCCATGAGCGTGCTGGACGACGCCGTCAACGCCGCGCTCTACCCCGACACGGCCTATGCGCACGAGAGCGGCGGCGATCCGCGCGCGATTCCCGCGCTCACCTACGAGCAGTTCCTGGACACGCACGCGCGCCATTACAACCCCTCCAACTCCTACATCACGCTCTACGGCGACCTGGACGTGGACCGCGCGCTGGCCTTTTTGGACGAGCGCTATCTGTCGCAGTCGAGCGCCGCGAGCCGCCGCATGGACGCAGCCGTCGCCGCCGGCGAGGACCCGTCTGCGCTGGCGCCCAATCCGCTGGTCGTGCAGACACCCGTGACCTGCGAGTATAAGCGCGTCGAGATGTCCACCACGCCCGAAAACGCCCTGGTGGGCCTGGGCCTTGTGCTGGGCAGCGCACTCGACCGCAAGCGCACGATCGCCGCGGACATCCTGTTCGAGGCGCTGCTGGGCTCCAACGAAGCGCCGGTTAAGAAGGCCATTCTGGCCGCTGGCCTGGGCGGCAACGTGGTGAGCTACACCGCGGCCGAAAGCCTGCAGCCCTACGAGCTCATCATGCTGCAAAACGCGCAGCCCGGCGTGGCGCGCGAGCTGCGCCGCGTGTTCCAGGACGCCTGCCGCGACCTGTGCGAGCACGGCATTCCGCGCGAGCGCCTGGAAGCCATCATCAGCAGCAACGAATACGACCTGCGCCAGCGCGACTACGGCATCGCCGACGGCGTGGCCATTGCGTGCGACGCGCTGAGCACCTGGCTCTACGATGACGACGCCGCAACGCTGGCGCTCAAGTACGGCCCGGTGTACGAGGAGCTGCGTAGCGAGCTGGACGGCAGCTACTTTGAGGACCTGCTGCGCGAGCTGGTGCTGCAGAACGACCACATGGCGCTGGTCGAGCTGGTGCCGGTGGACGCCGCTGAGGGTTCGGAGGGCGTCGAGGCCGCCGAGCTGGCAGCCAAGCGCGATGCCATGACCAATGCCGAGCTGGCCGATGTGGTCGAGCGCACGGCCGCGTTGCGTGCCGCACAGGAGGCGGAAGACACGCCCGAGGCCAAGGCCACGCTGCCACGCCTGCGTGTATCCGACATTGGCGAGGCACGCCCCGAGCCGCCGCTCGTTGTGGACACGACCGCGCCCATCCCCTGCCTGCGCCACGGCATCCCCACCAACCGCCTGGCCTACGCCATGCAGTACTTCGACCTGAGCTGCGTCGCGTTTGAGGACCTGCCTTATGTGACGCTGCTCTGCCGCCTGCTTAAGCAGCTGCCCACGAGCGAGCACTCGGCCGAGGAGCTCGACAACTTGCTTGCCGGCAAGCTGGGCTTTTTGAGCTTTACGACCGAGGTCATGACCCAGCCCGACGTGGACGGCGTGCGCCCCTACCTGCTGGTGAGCGCCGGCGCCCTGTCCGAGAAGATCGATGCGCTGGCGAGCCTGCCGCGCGAGGTGTGGTCGAGCACGCTTTTGCTCGATGCCGACGCCGACCGCGTGCGCGACGTGCTCACGCAGATTCGCATTGGGCTCGAGCAGGGCTTTATCAACAACGGTCACTCGGCGGCGCTCGGTCGCGCGATGAGCTACAGCTCGCCTTCGGCCGTGGTGCGCGAGCAGCTTTCGGGCGTTGATTTCTATCTGTTCCTGCGCGATCTGCTCGAGCACTTTGACGAGCGACTGGACGACCTGCGCGCCAAGCTTGCCGAGTTGGCAGGTCGTATCTTTGTGGTCGACGGCTGCATGGCGAGCTTTACCGGCAGCGATGAGGACTTTGACGCGTACTGGGATGCCGCGGGCGACCTGGAGCTTGGCGCAGGCGACGGCGCCGATGCCGGCCGCAACGCGCTCGTGGTGCCGACGCCGCGCGACCGTCACGAGGCTTTCGTCATCCCCAGCGACATTTGCTTTGCGGCAAGCGCGTGCGACCCGCGTCGCTTGGGGCTCGACGTGACGGGCGCCTGGGCGGTTGCCGCCAACGCGCTCTCCTACGACTACCTGTGGAACGAGATCCGCGTGAAGGGCGGTGCGTACGGCTGCGGATTCCGCGCTGCCGGCGAGCGTCAGGCGGCGTTCTACACCTACCGCGACCCAGCAATCGACCCCTCGATTGAGCGCGTGGCGCGCGCAGGCGAATGGCTCGGCAGCTTTGAACCTGACGAGGCCGCCTTCGAGGGCTTTATCGTGAGCTGCGTGAGCGGCATGGACGCGCCCGTGAAGCCGTACGCGCTCACCAAACGCCGCAACACGACCTACCTGGCTGGACTCGATCCGCACGCCCGCGAGGAGCGCCGCGCCCAGATGCTTGCGGCCACACCCGGTGAGCTGCGCTCGCTCGGCGCCGATGTGACGCGCATCGCAGCCGCGTCGCCCACCTGCGTCTTTGGCGGCCGCGACGTCATCGCCAAGAGCAACGCCGGCTTTAACGTCATCGACCTGCTGGGCTAACGCACAGCAAAGGTAGATTTTTGGGACATGCCTGAAAATCTACCTTTTTTCTGCGGCTTGGGCGGGGCGGCGCAGCCCACCGCGGCGGTTTGTCTCAATCTGTAACATCTAGACGGCAATATCGGCTCCAGATGTTACAGATCGAGACGTTTCCGAATGTCGCCGGCTCTTTGTCTCGATCTGTAACAGCTAGGCCCATTTTTGCCGAGTTACTGTTACAGATCGAGACGAACTGCCGCAGACGCCCACTCCACAGCACAGACCACCACAAAGGTGCCTGTCCCCTTTCTCAGTGGTGATTCGAACACTTGTTCTATACGTACACATGTTCTATATTATGAGTGTTTGCATCGGACTTAAATTGCAACTAGAATATAGTTGCAGAATGTGAGGCGGGATGACTCGAGCCGATAAACTCATCGCCCAACTGTTTAGCTGCCCTTCGACGTATCGGTATGCCGATTTTTTAAAAGTCATGGTCTCATATGGCTTTGAAATGGACAGCAAAGGCAAGACTTCCGGATCGCGCGTTCGCTTCTACAGGCCCTCAGATGGCAGGATGTTCGTGATGCACGCGCCTCATCCATCTGACGAATTGACAGCGGGGACAATTCGAAACATCGTTCGATTTCTGCAGGATGTCGGAGGCAGTCATGAGTAACGTTTTGGCATACAAGGGCTATTTCGCCCCAGTCGAGTTCGATGCCGAGCAGCGTGTACTAACAGGTATGGTCGCCGGCATTAGAGACGCAATCGTATTTGAAGGCTCCACGGCTGAAGAAGTGGAACAATGCTTCCACGACGCCGTCGACGATTACCTTGAGTTTTGCGCCGAGAAGGGCAAAGAGCCCGAGCGGGCTTTTAAGGGCTCGTTCAACGTAAGAACGGGCTCTGAGCTCCACAAACAGGCGGCGCTGGCAGCGGCAAAGAAGGGCGAGTCACTCAATAAGTTTGTGACCGAAGCAATCGCCGCGGCGTTATAGCGTTAACGCATGGGCCAAAACCACCACAAAGGGGACAGGCACCTTTGTGGTGGTTTCGACATTTGCCCAGATAAAACCTGCCAAAATAAACCTGCCCTTTTTGGTAGGTTTGGGAGAGGAAGCCGGGATGGACAAGGCTGAGTTGCGGCGGGCGGTGATTGCTCGGCGCGATGCTCTTGATTTGGACTTGCGGGCGGCGAAGTCTGCTGATATCTGTGCGCGGCTGGTTGAGCTGCTGGGCCGCTTGGATGCCGCGGCGCCGCACACCGTTGCCGTCTATGCCGCGATGGGTTCCGAAGTCGACTCAGCCGCGTTTGCCGCAGCTGCCGCCAAACGTGGCTGGCGCGTGGCCTATCCGTGCATGCTCTCGGCAACAGACGCCGCAGCTTGTGGCCAGCGCATGTGTATGCGGGCAGTTGCTGCCGGCGACGCGGACGCGGCTACGTTTATCGCCCACCCCACGCGGGCCTTTGCGGCCACGGACATCGACAGCAGCCGCTTCCCCATTGTGCCTGCCGAAGCTCTCGACATGATCGTCGTGCCGCTCGTGGCTTTCGACCGCGCCGGCGCGCGCCTGGGCTACGGCGGCGGCTGCTACGACCGCTACCTGCCCACGCTTCGTCCCGACTGCCACATCATCGGCATCGCCTTTGACGAACAACGCATCAACCACGTCCCCACCGATGCCCACGACCTGCCGCTGCCCAACATCATCAGCGCCTAATCGCCGCCACATCAACCACGGCTACAGCAGTACCATCGCAGCCTAGTGCTCCTCGCCGGCGCGGGCTAGGTCGTAGGGCGTGGTCTGGTAGACGTAATAGTTGAGCCAGTTGGTGTAGAGCAGCTGAGCTTGGCTGCGCCAGACGTTGCGCGGCTCGGCAGTGGGGTCATCATTCGGGAAGTAATGCGCCGGCACCTGAGGGTTGAGCCCGCGCTTCACGTCGCGCTCGTACTCCAGGCGCAACGTATCGGTATCGTACTCGGGATGGCCAAAGACAAAGAAGCGACGACTGTCCGTCGACTTGACGATGTACAGCCCCACCTCGTCGGACACGGCCACGACCTCGAGCTGCGGCTCGGCCTCCACGTCCTCGCGGCGCACATCGGTGTTGCGCGAATGCACGGCATAGAAACGGTCGTCAAAGCCGCGGACCAGCGGGCTTTGCGGCTTGACCAGATAATGCTCGAACACGCCGCTCGCCTTTGCCGGCAGGTCATACTTCTGAATGCCGTAATGATGGTACAGACCGGCCTGCGCGCCCCAACAAATGTGCAGCGTAGAGTGCACGTGCGTGGTGGACCAATCCATGATCTGGCAGAGCTCGGGCCAGTAGTCGACCTCCTCGAACGGCATCTGCTCCACCGGCGCGCCCGTGATGATCAGGCCGTCGTAGTGGATGTCGCGGATGTCGTCGAACGTGCGGTAAAACGTCTCCAGGTGGCCGGCGCTCACGTGGGTGGCCTCGTGCGTTTTGGTGCGCAGCAGGTCCACCTCCACCTGCAGCGGCGTGTTGGAGAGCTTGCGCATGATCTGCGTCTCGGTGGCGATCTTGGTGGGCATGAGGTTGAGGATGAGCACGCGCAGCGGACGGATGTCCTGGTGCAGCGCGCGGTACTCGGTCATGACAAAGATGTTCTCGCTCTCGAGCTGCGCGGCGGCAGGGAGGGCGTCGGGGATGCGAATGGGCATGGATGCTCCTTACGAGTCAGTTGCAGCTATGGTACAACGACCGGCCCCATCCGCGCGAGCACATCGCCCGGCGATGTCGCCGGCGGCCCAAATCACTCCAAAAGTAGAGATTAAAGCATGTCCCAAAAATCTACTTCGCTTTAGCCTAGCAAAGTGACGGCAGGAGGCTACAATGGTTCGACGCGAAAAACTCGGCCGAAAGGATACATATATGTACCAGACGCGTAAGATCGGTGTGGTCGGCCAGGGCCACGTAGGAGCACATGTCGCCAACAGCCTGCTCATGCAGGGCATTGCCGATGAGCTGTACCTGTGCGATATCAACGAGGCCAAGGTGACGTCCGAGGTCCAGGACCTGCGCGACTCCCTCTCGTTTGTCCCGTACAACACCAAGATCGTCAACTGCTACGACCACTACGAGGAGCTGGCCTGCTGCGACGTCATCGTCAACGCCGCCGGCAAGGTCGCGCTGGCCGCCGGCAACCGCGACGGCGAGCTGTTCTTTACCACCGACGCCGCCCGCACCTTTGCCAAGCGCATCGTCGACGCCGGCTTTGACGGCATCTTCGTGAGCATCTCCAACCCCTGCGACGTCGTGTGCACCGAGCTGTGGCACCTGACCGGCTACGATCCCAAGAAGATCATCGGCTCGGGCTGCGGCCTGGACTCCGCCCGCCTGCGCACCGAGATCTCCAAGAAGGTCGGCGTGAGCCCCAAGTCCATCGACGCCTACATGATCGGCGAGCACGGCTTTAGCCAGCTTGCCGCCTTTAAGGCCGCAACCATCGCCGGCAAAAACCTCAACGAGCTTCAGGCCGAGAACCCCGACAAGTACTCCTTTGACCACATGGAGGTCGAGGAGCTCGCGCGTAAGGGCGGCTATGTGACCTACCAGGGCAAGCAGTGCACCGAATACGCCGTCGCCAACTCCGCCGCGCGCGTCTGCGCCGCCGTGCTGCACAACGAGCACGCCGTGCTTTCCGCTTCCACGCTCATGACCGGCCAGTATGGCGAGGAGGGTATCTTTACCTCCCTGCCGTGCGTGATCGGTGCCGAGGGCGTCGAGGAGGTCTACACGCTCGACCTGTCCGAGTACGAGCTCGAGGGCTTCCACAAGAGCTGCCAGCACATCCGCGACAACATCGCCCAGCTCGACTGGTGGGACACCGAGGCCTACGATGCAAAGTAGGCCGATGGCTGCCGCAACCTTGCGAATCTAAGCGCGATACTAAGCGGGCCGCGCCGGAAATCCCCGGCGCGGCCCGCTTTTTTGACTCACGCAGTGCCCTTGCGAATCGAAGGTGAATACTTTTCCGCGAAGTGAACGAGCAAAAACGAGCCCCCGAAGCATCGACACTTTTCAGACGCCGTTTCCTGCGGTTTCGCCGAGTTTTTCCTGCAGTTTTGGCGTCAAAAAGTGTGGATGCTTCGGGGGTCCAAAATAGGTCGTTCACTTCGCGGAAAAGTATTCACCTTCGTTTTCGCGCAGACACGAATCCGGCCGCCACAACGCAAAACGGGGCCCGCGCGCAGCGCAGACCCCGTCAAAAAAGATAATTCCCGTTACCTAGTACTGCTCGATGCCCATGTAGCGACGAACCTCGGGGCTGTGGTCGAACACCTTGCCGCGGGCGGCGCGCAGCTCGCAGCTCATGTTGTAGAAGAAGATCGGCTCCAGGTACGAACGCACGCTGGCAGGCACGTCGCCCACGCCGTACTCGAGTGCGTCGAGCACCATGACCGTATCGGTGTGCGTGTTGAGGAACGCCAGCGCGCGCTCCTCCATGGGGCGGCACTCGCCCGATCCGAGCTGCACAAAGTAGAACACGCCGGGCTCGGTAGCCTCGAACGGGCCGTGGAAGTACTCGCCGGAGTGGATGTAGCAGCAGTGCTGCCACTGCATCTCCATGAGCGAGCAGATGGCCATGGCATAGGTCTGGCTAAAGTTGGGGCCGGAGCCCAGGATATAGAAGAACTTGTGGTGCTGGCAGAGCTCGGCAAAGCGATCGCCCAGCTCGGCATTGACCTTCTCGCGGGCAGCGGGCAACAGCGCATCCATCTGCTTAAGGCCGGCGTACATATCGGCGAGCGCCTCGTAACCCTCCTGCTGGTCGAGCAGCTCGGCAGCCATCAGGACGCCGATGCCTTGCGGAACCTCGGCCTGCGGCACGCCTTCGCCCCACGGATAGACCCAGGTGGTCCACTTGCCGTTATCAATCTTGGAGCCCTCGCAGTCGGTCATGGCCACGACCTCGGCGCCGGCTGCCAGCGCCATCTCGCAACCGTCGACGACCTCCTGCGTATTGCCGCTGTGACTGCAGGCGATGACGAGTGACTTCTCGCCAAGACTCTTGGGGGCCATCAGGCAAAACTCGCGCGCCGTGTAAACCGTCGAGGTAAACGTGGTCGCCTCGCGCTTGAGCAGCTCGTTGGCCGGCATCAGGTCGATCATCGAACCGCCGCAAGCAATCCAAAAGACGTTCTCAATCTTGCCCTTGCGCTCGATAATTTCCTGAACCAGATCGTGTGCGTTCATGGTGATGTCCCTCCTTGTGTGGCGGTTTCGAACGACGACAGCTCGTACCTGCGGTCGTTCTATGTTGTCCTATTTATAGCACGTGTAATAACGCCCGTGAAGTCATCCCGGCAAATTTGTTCTATGTTGTTCTATCTGTGGACGTTAGATGTCGAACACGTAGCGCGAGCCCACGATCTTTTGGCGCCCGAGCAGCAGGGGGCGCTCGTCTGCATCGGTAAAATACCCCTCCATATAAAAGAGCGGCTCGCCGACCGGCACCTCCAGCAGCGGGGCCGCCTGGGCATCCGCCAGCGCAATCTCCACGGTGCAGGGGTCGGACTTGAGCGGCGCGCGACCCGAATGCTCGGCAACGAGCGAGAAGATCGAGTTGTCGGCGAGGTCCTTATCGGCAAGCGTCTGCAGGTAGGGATGGTCGGCGAGCACAAAGGCGTTGTTCTCGAGCATGACGGGCACGCCGTCTGCCGTGCGCACGCGCTCGACCACAATGAGCTCGCAGCCGGGTTCCACGCCAAAAAATGCCGCGTCCTCGTGCGTCGCCGCAACCACCGTGCGCGACACCAGGCGCGCTCCGGCCACCATGTCGTTGGCGGCGCAACCCTCGGAAAAGCTCTGGACGTCGCCTTTCTGGACAATCTTGCGCTTGAGCTTGGGAGCGCACACAAAGGTGCCCCTCCCCTGCTGTCGGTGGAGATACCCCGCGCGCGACAGCTCCTCGATGGCACGGCGCACGGTGATGCGCCCCACGCCGTAGGACTTCGCGAGCTCCATCTCGGCAGGAATGCGCGAACCGGCAGGGTACACGCCGCGCGCGATCTCGCCCTTTAGGTCGTCCATAACCTGCTGGTACAGCGGCACGGCGGACACCTCGGCGCGCTCGGAACGTTCGGTCTTGCTATCGGCTGCCATCATTACGCTCCATCCCGCGCATGCTCGGACTCAAATTCTTCAATCGCCGCCATAAACTGCTCGCCAAAGGCGTCGGCCTTTTTCTCGCCAATGCCGTTGACCCGGATCAGCTCCTCGCGCGTTTGAGGGCGCAGGCGGCACAGGCCGCGCAGAGCCTTGTCGGAAAAGACCATATACGGCGCCATCTCCAGCTCGGTCGAGATCTCCTTGCGCAAGGCACGCAGGCGCTCGAACAGCTCGGCATCGTCGCCCACGCGCGGGCGCTGATCCAGCTCAGCCTCCTCGCGCAGCAGATCCACCGCGCGGCGGGCGCGGGCCGAGGCCTTGCGCTTGGACGCGCGACGCTTAACGGTAAAGGCGAACGCCTCATCCTCGACCTCGCCGGCACGCGGGCCCAGCCCAACGACCGGGTACTGCCCCTGCGAGGTGGCCAGATAACCGCGGCCGCACAGCTGGCCGATGATGTCCTTGATGCGCCCGACCGATTCGCTCGACAGCTCACCGTAGCCGCGGTCCTCGTCCAGATGCATCTGGCGAATGCGCTCGGTGTTGCCGCCGTGGAGCACGTCGGCGATCAGCGACTTGCCAAAACGCATGGGACGCGTGGCCACATAGCGCACGGCAGCGCGGGCCATATCGGTGACGTCCTCGACCTCGAACTGCGTGAGGCAGTTGCTGCAGTTGCCGCAGCCCTCGGCTTCGTCCGTGGCGGTGCCGCCCGCGGCGGCTGCCGCATGCTCGGCCGCGGCCTCGTCGCCAAAGTAGCGCAGCATGTATTCGCGCAGGCAGCCGGTGGTGTTGCAGTAGCCCTCCATCTGGCTGAGCAGGCGATATCGATTCTGGAGCGCCCACGCGCGCTGCTCGTCGTCGAGCGCCTCATCGGCAGCATCGCCGCGGTCGATCAAAAAGCGACGCATGCGAAAATCGTTACCGTTCCACAGCAGATGGCAGCTGGCCGGGTCGCCATCGCGGCCGGCGCGGCCCGCCTCCTGGTAGTAGGCTTCGATGCTCTCGGGCACGTTGTTGTGAATCACGTAGCGCACGTTGGGCTTGTCGATGCCCATGCCAAAGGCGTTGGTGGCAACCATCACCTGGATATCGTCGTCAATAAAGGCACGCTGGCTTTGGCGGCGGGCGTCGTTACCCATGCCGGCATGGTAGCGGCCAACGCGAATGCCGCTGGGGCCCAGCGCTTCGGCAAGCTCGCCTGCCAGCGCATCGACCGTCTTGCGGGTCGAGCAATACACGATGCCGCTCTCGCTCGAATGCGCGATCACGTAGTCGCGCACCCACGCTGCCTTGGCCTTGTCGCCCATCTCCTCGCAGCCAAAGTAGAGGTTCTTGCGATCGAAGCCCGTCACCACCGTCGCGGGATTTTGCAGGCCGAGCATCTGCTGAATGTCCGCGCGCACACGCTCAGTCGCCGTAGCGGTAAAGGCCGCCACGATGGGGCGCTGCGGCAGGGAATCGATGAACTCACGAATCTGCAGGTAGGCGGGGCGGAAATCCTGGCCCCATTGGCTCACGCAGTGGGCCTCGTCAATGGCCACGAGCGGCACGCCAATGCCGCCGTCCGCCGCGGCCTCCTGCGCAAAGGCTAAAAAGCGCGGCTCGAGCAGGCGCTCGGGCGCCACGTACATAAGTTGGTAGCGGCCCTCGCGCGCCCGCTTGAGCACGGTGTTTTGCTGGGCCGGAGTAAGGCTGGAGTTGAGATAACTGGGGCGCGCACCCGCCGCGAGCAGCGCGCGGGTCTGGTCCTCCATAAGCGACAGCAACGGACTCACCACAAAGGTGATGCCGGGCAGCATGAGCGCGGGTACCTGGTAGCAAATGGACTTGCCGGCGCCCGTGGGCATAACGCCCAGCGCGTCGCAGCCGGCAAGGATCGCATCGACCATACGGTCCTGCCCCGGGCGAAACGAGGTGTAGCCAAAATAGGCGCCGAGCGTGTCGAGCGCCGTCTGCTGCATGCTATCGGTCATGGTTTCCTAACGTCCAAGTCATCTGCCGCCGATTATACGCCGCCACGCGGACCGGTGCCGCACGGCTGCCGGCCACAAGCAACGCGATCCGAGGGAACGAGCGTGGATTTTTGGACACTTTCCTGATGAGCATGGATAATCTCCCACTTTGAGCCCGTCACCGAGCCAAAAACGGGAGATTATCCACGCTCATTCTGCGGGTAGTCGATGTTTTGGCAAAGTCAGCGAAAGCCCGTCAGAGCGAGCAAGGTGCCTTGAAACGAGGCGGCATTGACCTTCTGGTCATGCCGCCGAAGTTGAAAGGCAGATTGCCGCTCTGGCGGGCTTGCAGCGTCGACCGGTCCGCCGTTCGTCAGAACGGCGGAACCAAAGGCGCAGCGTCGAGCCGTTGCGCGGTTTGGAAAACCGCGCAACTAGAGCTACATCACCATGACGTAGCGGCTGCCCACGTAGTACTGCTTACCCATCAGGACCGGCTCGCCATTGGGGCCGATAAAGCCGGCACGCAGATTGAGCAGTGGATCGTGCGGAGCAATGCCCAACTCGGCCGCTTGCTCGGCGTTAGCGCGAACGGCCTCGACCGTACGGTAGCCAACCGAGACAATCGGCGTTCCGCCAACACGCTCGACCTCGGCAAAAATCGACTTGTCCTCAAGATCGGCCGTCAACAGCTCACGGTATGTATCAAACGGCACAAAGATGTTTTCCTCAAAGATGGGCTCGCCGTCGGCCGTACGCACGCGCTTAATGTGCAGTAGCAGCGCGTCCTTCTGCAGGCCAAAGAACTCCATCTCGTTTTGACGTGCCGGCACAATCTGGCGATCGACCACGTGTGCACCCGCCTTCATGTCATTGTCGGCACACAGCGCGGTAAACGTCTGCAACGTCGAGGCGTGGAACTGGCGGTTGATGTGCGGCGTGGAGACAAAGGTGCCGCGGCCCTGCTGCTTAACCAGGTAGCCATCGGAGCACAGCTCCTCAACGGCGCGACGCACCGTAATGCGGCTTACCTCGTACTGCTCGGCAAGCTCAAGCTCGGACGGG
This sequence comes from Coriobacteriaceae bacterium, assembly GCA_902364975.1. Taxonomy (GTDB): domain Bacteria; phylum Actinomycetota; class Coriobacteriia; order Coriobacteriales; family Coriobacteriaceae; genus Collinsella. The sequence continues at coordinate 186,096 of CABJFQ010000001.1, forward strand.
ATACGCTCCTTGGGTGCATAAACACCTTTCTCGATCGCATCCTTGATTTCGTCGTAAATCTGCTGGTAAAGTGGTGCATTTTTGGGTGCGGGCATATCTGATCACTCTTATCAAAATAGCGAAATAACTAATACGTATATAACGTCTTTTTATATGTTATCTCAGTTTGATAAAACGATACACCACATACAGCAAATCCTTACTTGCCGTCGTCCTGCTGCAGACTGTCCTGCTCGCTGAGGCGCGCCTGCCTGCTGGCCATGCGCGCGGGCTTGTCGGGATCGGGTACGGCCGTGGGCATGGGCTCGTCGACATGACCGCCCCACCAGCCGCCCACGAAGTTGAGCGTGTGGAACACATTGATCACGGCGCCGGGATCAATATCGCACACCAGCTTGATAATGTCCTGGCTCTCGTAGGTCGAGACAACGGCGTGCAGCAGATACATCTTTTCGCGGCTGTATCCGCCAATGACCTCGGCGCAGCTAATGCCATGCTGAAAATGGTCAACATAGGCTGTCATGACCTCGTCTGCCTTGCATGTCGTGATCTGCAGCGTCACACGGTCGTAGCGTCGGTAGAAACTGTCGATGGTCTTGGTCGAAATAAACTGGAACACGATGGAATACGCCGCATTGTCCCAGCCAAACATAAAGCCAAAGATCGCCAGGATAGCGCAGTTAAAGCCAAAGATGACGCCCCAGATGGTCTTGCCTGTATGGTTGGAAACCCACAGCGCGATAAAGTCGGTGCCGCCGGTGGATGCGCCGGACTTAAGCGCGATGGCGGCGCCCAGGCCCGAGACCACGCCGCCAAAGATGATGAGCATGATCTTGTCGCCCAAAAACGGGGCGAAGTGAAAGATGTTGAGGAACAGCGACGAGAGCATGACCTGCATCATCGAGAAGATGACGAAGCGCTTGCTGATGCCGTTCCAGCAAAGGAGCGCCACGGGGATGTTGAGCGCGAGCATGCCGAGCGAGATGTCGATATGAACGCCGCCGAGCGAGGTGACGCGATCGAGCAGGACCGCGACGCCGGTGAGGCCGCTCGGAAGCAGGTCGGCGGGGCGAATGAACGCCTGAATCAGAAATGTCTGGAGAACGGCGGAGATGGTGACCGCCACGGCAGTAATGGCGCGGCGGACGATGGTGAGACGGCCGAGCACGAGCACGCGGTCCGTGAGCTGATCGATGGCGTTCGCCACGTAGGCTCCTTTCGAAGGCAGATGTAATTGTGGGGCATGCCGGCGATTGTAGCATGGAGCGCGAGAGGGCGCTTCAATTCACCCTCTCTCGACAACCAAAACGAGCCAGCAGCTCCCCAACCAAAGAGCCAAATTCTAAGTGAGTAGACTTTTCGCGATCTACCAAGCACGCTCAAAACAGCCACCTCTCCGACCTGCGGTTTTACTAAGGCAGATACGCTTTGTGCTCGGCATGTGCCAAAAAGTCTACTCACTTAGTCCGAGTCGAAGCCAAACGGATCTAAATCGAAGCCAAAATGAGCCAATCCACCGCAAGAGACGTGTGAATCCGCACTTCTTGCGGCGAATTGACGCTACAAAGCGGTCAGAATGTCGGCGAGGTTGTCGATGACGGCGTCGGCTCCCGTTTGGTCCAGGTTAACGCCCTCGTGCGGACGCAGTGCCAGGACGCGCGCGCCGGAGCGCTTGCCGGCCTCGATGCCCAAAGGCGAGTCCTCGATAACCAGGCACTCGGTAGGCTCCACACCCAGCGCCTCCATGGCACGCAGGTAGATCTCGGGGTCGGGCTTAAATGCACTGCACTCGTGACCGCTGATGGTGTAGTCCAGCACGTCGGTGATACCGGCAATCTCCACCAGCTCGTCAATGAGCTCGCGATAGGACGAGCTCGCGATGGCACACTTGACGCCGCGCTCGTGCAGCTCGCGCATCACCGGCTCCGTCTGCTCGTTGAGCAGCTCGGCATACGGAACAGGGTGAACCGGGCTGTAGACCTGCTTGTACTCAACGCGCAAGCGCTCGCGCAGCTCAACATCGTCGGGCACCAGCGACTTCCAGATGGCAGGCTCGTTAGACCCCGAAAGATCGGGGATCTCGTCAAAGTGGAACCCCTTTTCCTCCATAAACGCCACGCGGCGACGGTTGTAGAACCACTCGGTATCGACCAGCACGCCGTCCATATCAAACAGCACTGCCTTGATCATACGCATCTCCTCCCACCTGCCAAAAAGGGACAGGTTTATTTTGGTAGGTTTTATCTGGTGTTTTGCGACGCGACAGACACGCCCCCAAAGCAAAAAGGGGACGGGGCGCAAACCCCATCCCCTCTCAATCAACCCGTAAGGTCTACTTACTTGTGATTAGTAGGAAAGCTTCCACATGTAGCGACGCATGGTCAGCGGGTGCTGACGAGCCTCGGCGATCTGGTTGCCGTACTCGCGCATAACGGCGAGGTGCAGCAGCGGGTTGAAGTAGGTGATGACGCTCGCGGGCACGGCGTCAGCCAGGCCGTAGTCCTTGGAGTCGATCAGAGCGACCTTGGCGCCCATGCGCTCAAGGAAGGTGAGGGCGCGGGCGTCCATCGGACGGGTAGCGCCATCGGACATGAAGAAGACGTAGGGCTTACCCTCGGTGGAAACCTCGAACGGGCCGTGGAAGTACTCGCCGGTGTTGTAGGCGGCGGCGTCGATCCACTGCATCTCGGTGAACAGGAAGGCGGCGTGAGAATAAGCCATCTTCTCGGAGGCACCGGAAGCCATGAAGTAGATCATCTTGTCGTCCTTGAAGTCCTCGGCGAACTTCTTGGCGAGCTTCTTGCAGTGCTGAGCGGCGTTCTCGCAGAGATCGAAAACGTTGGTGAGGCCGGTGATCATGTCCTCGTAGTGGTCATAGCCCTCGGTCTGCTGAAGGATCTCGAGAGCAAGAGCGATGGCGTAGCCAGGCTTCTCGCACTTGGCAGCGTAGTTGGCATGGAAGCCGTGAACGATGACGTGGTCGGCGTCGACGGTCAGAGCGGAGCCGGCCTTGTTGGTGAGGGAGACGACCGGGCAGTTGTGCTTCTTGGCGGTCTTGTTGGCCTCGACGGTCTCGGGCGTGGAGCCACCGAGGGAGCAGGTGATCACGAAGGTGTGCTCGTTGACCCAGGAAGGCGTGTCGTAGTTGAACTCGTTAGCGGTGAAGATCTGAACGTTCAGCTTGTCCGTGTTGTTGGCCAGGAAGTACTTGGCAGGGTAAAGGTCGGACATGGAAGCACCGCAGCCGACGAAGGCGACGCTGTGGATCTCGTGGTTGGACAGGACGTCAGCGACGATCTGCTTAGGGAGGTTAAGGTCGATCTCGTACATCTGACACATTCCTTTCGATTTTTTGCGGCGCCACATTGCCGGGCGCTCGCAGGGTTACCGTGGTTTGGACCGAGTCGCCGGCCCGTTGAGGATGTGACAAAGGGACTGTCCTTTGTCACGTATAGGGATGGAAGCCTGCCTGGGGTATGGGATGCCAGACAGGCCCCCGGGGGAAAGCGGTTAGACGCTGGGTCGCGACTAGGCCAGGATGCCGGCCGCGGAGAGGGCGATGCCGCCCACGATGGCGATCACGAGAAGCCAACCGGTGTTGACGTTCTTCTTGATGAGCCAGTACATAAGGCCGGTGAGGCCGAGGGAGATCATCTGGGGCATCATGCCGTCCAGGATGTCCTGGATCACGACGGTGCCGTCAGCGAACTGCAGCGGGGTGGTGGCGCCGATCAGCGTGGCGATCATGCCGCCCACGGACATAAGACCCACGATACCGCAGACATACATGAGCTTCTCCATGAGGTCGCCGCCCTGAAGCTTGCTCAGGTACTCGTGGCCGCCCTGATAGCCCATCTTGGCTGCGAACCAAGTGATCAGCACAGAGGGGACGATGGAGATGAGCATGGCCAGGATCGGGCCCATGATGGAGCCCTGCTGAGCCAGCTGAACGCCCAGGCCAAAGGCGATAACGCGGATGGTGCCCTGGAAGAGGGAGTCACCGATGCCGGAAAGCGGACCCATGAGGGAGGTCTTGACCGCGTTGATCGAATCGGGGTCGAAGTTCTCGGGATCCTTGGCGTACTCCTCCTCCATGGAGGCGGCGAGACCTAGGACAAAAGCGCTCGTCTGCGGGGTGCAGTTGTAGAACGCCATGTGACGGTGGTAAGCCTCTTTCTTAGCAGCGAGCTGCTTGGGGTCGGACTCATCCGGATAGAGGCGATCGAGCGTGGGAACCATGCCGTAGAGGAAGCCCATGTTCATCTGACGCTCGTAGTTCCAAGAGGCCTGGATGGCCCAGGAGCGCCAGAAGAACTGGCTGACCTTCTTGTTCAGGGACACGTCCTTGGTTGCGGTTGCCATAGTGTGTTCCTCCTTAGTCTTCGTCGTCTTCGAGCGGATCGTAGTCGGAATCGACACCGGCGGCTGCATGGGAACCGTTGAACTTGAAGCCCATGAAGACGACAGCCAGGCACACACCGATCAGAGCGACCGCGATGACGGACAGGTTGAGGTAAGCGGCGAGCAGGAAACCGATGAACAGGAACGGAGTCATACCCTTCTTGATCATCATGGTGAGCAGCAGGGCCAAGCCGTAGGCGGTCATGATCTTGGTCGAAACGTTAAGACCAGTGGACAGCCACTCGGGAACCATGTTGACGATGGCCTGAACCAGGTCGGTGCCAACAAAGACGGCGAGGAAGATCGGCAGGAAGTACATGATGGCGTACAGACCGGAGCCGGCGCAGATGTGCATACGGTAGGCGGTCTTGAACTTTCCGTTATCGATCGCGCTATCTGCCACATGGGTGAGGGCGGCGATGATGGAACGGAACACGATGCCGAGGAGCTGACCCAGGACGGCGACCGGGATGGCGATCGTCATGGCGGTCTCGGCGGAAGCATCGGTCAGGCACGCAAAGGCAGCGGCCACGATGCCGCCCAGGACCATATCGGGCGGAACGGCGGCGCCGACCTGCACCAGGCCCATGGACACGAGCTCGACGGCGGCACCGACGGCAAGGCCGGTGGGCACATCGCCCAGCAGCAGACCGACGAGCGTAGCGCCAACGAGGGGCTGCTCGAAGTTAAGACGACCGAGCAGGCGGGAGTCCCACATGCAGAACACGCCGACGAGGCCGACGAGCACCGCACTGATGAACGTATTCATACCCTTCTCCTTTCAGTCAGGCAAAAGCCTGGTTGATTACAGCTTGGCGTCGATGTCGACGCTCTGATACGTAGGGGTCTGCTGGACATAGAGCTTAATGCCCATGTCGAGCAGCTGGTTGACGTCGGCCTTCTGGGTGGCGTCGAAGAAGACGGAGCTGTCCTTGCCGCCGACCTGTTCGGCACCGTCGTGGTTGGCGGTGGCGCCCAGGTTGATGGCGTCGAGCTTGTAGCCCTGGCAGAACTGCAGCATCTCGGCAGTGTTGCCAAAGACGAACATGACGCGCTCGCCGAGGGTGTTGAGCTTGTCCATCTTGGCGAGGGCACGCTCGACGGTGAAGACGTTCAGGCGCACGCCCTGGGGCTTGGCCAGCTTAAGAGCGCCCTTCTTGATGTCATCGTTGGCGGCAGCGTTGTCGACGACGATGATGCGCTCGGCCTGAACCTTGGTGGTCCAGGTAAAGACGACCTGGCCGTGCAGCAGACGGTAGTCAAGACGTGCGAGGACGATCTTGGCGGGACCGGAGCTGTGACGGGACGCCTTGGCCTTCTTGGCGGGAGCCGCGGCGACCTCGACCGGTGCGTTGGGGTTGGTCAGACCGGTGCGGGCCTCGTTGATGAGGGCCGCGAGCTCGGCACCCTTGACGGGGGCGGGGCTCATAGCGAGCGTCAGTGCCAGCGGAATGTTGAAACCGCTGACAACCGTGAACTTCGTGCCGTTCTTGGAAAGCTCGACCATGCTGTTGTTGACCGAGCTGCCGAGCATATCGGTCAGCACATAGACGGTGTCGTCCGCGTTGAACGTGGCGATCATGGCGTCCACCTTATTGGTGATGGGCTCCTTGTCGTCACGAGCAAGCGACACGACGTGGACGTTCGACACGTCGCCGAGAACCATCTCGAGCGTGTCTTTGGCGCCTGCGGCCAGGCCGCCATGAGATGCGAGAATGATCTGATTCATCTTGCCTCCTCCTTTTCGTTATGGTCATTATAACGTCTTATACGTTGCTTATTTTGCTAATTAGTATATAAACCGTTCGCGGGTGAAAAACGACCGTTGGCGGGTTTAACGCAATCGAAACGATGGTCTTGGGTAGGTCGGCGCTGGCTAGGCACCGCCCGGCCAAACGCCGGGCGCTACCTGCTCAAACACTCCGCCAATCCCCTATCGCACGAAGTACCAGGGGCTTTCCTGCACGGTGGGCTCCAGCGTAATGCCCGTGCGCTCGCGGAACAGATCCATGTCCTGCGATTTCTCCGTCCACCACGCGTTGGGCTTAAAGGTCATGCTCTCAATGACATGGTCGACAAACACACTGTTGCGCAGCTTGGAAAAGTCGGTGTTCATGATCACGATGGACGCGAGCACCAAAACGATGCCCAGAACCTTGATCGCACCGGCGGGCTCGGCGTAGACACCAATGCCCAGCAGCACGGTGACGACCGTCTCGAATGACATTACGACGGGAACTTTCGACGTCTCGAGCCCCATGGACAGACCCTGCATATATAAGACATAGGCCACGGCTGTGGGGATGAGTCCAAAGCCAAGGAACAGCAGCAGCAGCTGTGGCGACATTGCTGCGGCGACATCTGGCCACGGAGCCGCGATAGCCGCCATAACCGCACCGCCAAAAACAAGGCCCCAAAACGTGACAGCCAGCGGGTGGACCGTCTTGGTTGCTATCCGGCTAAACACCGCGAGCGACGCGCCACAAAAGCCCGCAATCACGCCCGACGTGACGCCCCAAACCGAAAAATGAAAACCGGAAAGGTCGCCATCGGTCACTGCAAGTACACAGCCACCGATGTTAAAAGCGATGGCAACGAGCTTGTTGGGAGTCACATCCTCGCGATAAAGTACGCGACCGAGCATGACGCCAAACACCGGCGAGGTGTAAAGCAGCACCGAGGCCGTGGACATGCCCACCTCGCCCATGCACTCGTAATAAAGCGTGTTAGCGGTGGCGAGGCCGATAATGCCAAGAAGCGCACAAGGAACAAGCTCTTTAGGACTTGCCTTGAACAGTGCCAGGGGACCCGATGCCTTTCCCTCACGAGCACCTCCCTGGCAACCCATGAATGCCAAGACCGGAGCCATTAAGACGGCACCCGACAACAAGCGAAAGGCAGCCATACTCTGGGACGTAACGCCCATGGCCGAGATGCCGTTTACAAAGATTCCGATGCTGCCCCACATAAGCGCGGCGATCAGCACCAGCACATAGCCCAGATTGCTTTTCTTCAACGCAGCCTCCTCGGTATTGTTTCCAATATGTTTCACACTACGTTATAGTCGTTATATACATTTTTCAAGGCACAAATCGGCAAACGGGAAATCTCTAGACAAAGGGAGTGTCCCGCCAGCCACGGTATCGTCGATGTTTTGGCAATGTCAGCGAAAACCCGCCAGAGCGAGCAAGGTGCCTTGAAGTGAGGCGGCATTGACCTTCTGGTCATGCCGCCGAAGCTGAAAGGTAGATTGCCGCTCTGGCGGGTTTGCAGCGTCGAGCGGTTACGGCGTTTGGTAAACGCCGTAACTAATACTCAAGCTTCCACATGTAGCGGCGCGTCATGTAGTCCTTGTGGGTAACGGCAGAGAGAGCGCGCATGTACACGTTGTTGAGAATCGGGGCAAAGATCAGGTGGTTGAAGTACTCGCTCACGCTGTCCTTGATGTCGTTGAGGCCGAGCTCCTTGGCGTCGAGCTGATAGACGCGCTCGCCACCGTACTGGTTGACGAAGCGGATGCCGCGCTCGTCATTGCAGCGGCTGCGGCCGACGCTGATGAGCTGGAACAGCGAGGTGCGCTTGTCCAGAATCTCGAAGGGGCCGTGGAAGAAGTCGCAGGTGTTGATGGTGCAGGAGTCGATCTGCAGCATCTCCTGCACGTTGCAGATGCTAAAGACGTAGGCGGCACCAAAGAGCGGGCCCTGGGCCATGACGTTGATGCAGGGCTTGTCGGCGTTCTGCTCGGCCCACTTAGCAGCGAGCGGACGGGTGTACTCGACGGCCTTGCGATAGATGGGGTCGACCAAGTCGAACGCGGCCATAGCGGTCTCGTACTCGGCATAGCCCTCGGTCTGCTGCGTGAGCTCCATGGCGATCATGGTCACGACGGCGGAGTTGGTGCGGCCCATGCAAGACTCGTCAACGGCCAAGCTGTCGTACTGGATCTTGTAGTCGCAGACCTCGGTGAGGCCGGACTCGTCAACATAGATGGCGATGGTGCTGGCGCCGTGGTCCTTGGCGACCTGGGCGGCGACGATGGTCTCCTTGGTGCCGCGCATGGACACGACGACGGCCAGGGTGTTCTCGTTAACGTAGGCAGGGGTTGCGTGCACGAACTCGTTGCTGGTGTAGCTGGAGCTCACGACCTGCGTGGCCTCGTGCTCCATAAAGTACTGAGCAGGATAGTTGCCGCCGTTGGATCCGCCGGCGCCAATCCACACGACGCGCCTGATGCCGCCCTTGTCTGCCTTGTCAGCCAAAACCTGGGAGACGACATCCTTAACCTGTTCCTGAGTAGTCATCGTGCATCAGCCTTTCTTCTCGTTTGATGCTCTTGATGGCATACAAGTTACATACATGTTTTGGTTATGTCGACTAGTTGTATGCTATATTTGTCTTAGATATTTTGCTGTAAAGTTTTCGGCAATCCATTATCAGCGGTTTTGTTGTCATGTTGGATACATGCTTGGTTCAGTAAGCATACAGGTTAGATACAGGTTGTTCGCATGAGCACTTCGTCGAAAAAGAACTTGGCCCAATACGAGCGTCTGGCGGGTACGCTGCGTGACCGCATCGCCGCCGGCATCTACGCGCGCGGAGACAAGCTGCCGTCCGAGATGGAGCTCATGGGCGAATCGGGCCTGTCGCGCAGCACTGTGCGTCACGCGCTTAAGGTGCTTGTTGACGAGGGTCTGGTTCGCACCGAGCGCGGACGCGGCGCCTTTGTGGCTGACACGCCGGCGCTCCACGAGAACAACCTGGTGTTTTCGAGCTATACCAAGCAGGTCGAAGGCCAGGGTATGAAGCCCACCACGCGCACGGTGGACTCGGGCTTTGCCAAAGCAATGGGCAGCGTGGCCAAGTTCTTTGACGCTAGCGTGGGCAGCAAGCTTGTCAAACTTGTCCGCCTGCGTTACCTGGACGATGCGCCACTGTGCCTGGAGACCACCTATTTGCCGCCAAGCTTTGGGTCGCTCATCGATCGCGATATCAACGGTTCGCTCTACGCCACGCTGCGCCAGGAGTTCCATCGTGCGCCGGCGCAGGGGCATAAGACCTTTGAGGTGTGCTATGCGTCGCAAAACGAGGCATTTTTGCTCAACGTCGAGCGCGGGCAGGCGCTGATCCTGATCACCGACTACGTCTACGACACCGACGGCCGTCCGCTCCATGTCTCCAAGCGCATCCAACGCACCGACCGCGCCAAATACACCGAGCCCATCGGCTAGCGCACCAAACGAGGCAAAATGTACCTAATAAACGTTTTACCTGCGGTTTTTATTAAATCTCAAGCCGGCATGGCGCAAATGCCAACATCGCCTGGCAACACTCGCCGCCCAAGCTCAACTGTTCCTGCCCAAAATATCCAGCACCGTAAATCTAAGTGAGTAGACTTTTCGCGACCTGCCGAGCACATTCAAAACAGCCACCTCCGTGACCTGCGGTTTTACTAAGGCAGATACGCTTTGTGCTCGGCCTGCGCCAAAAAGTCTACTCACTTAGCCCGCAAGGCGTCCCGAGGGGACAATCCAGGTCAAAATAGCGTACAAACGCCACGCTTCTTGCGGCGATTTGATACCACAAGACAGCCAAAAACCTGCCAAAATAAACCTGTCCCTAAATGGTAGGTTTGAGGAGGTCGGGGAACCAGGTTGGTTTGGGTTGGTTGGGAATGCGCTCGGCTAGAACCAGCTCCATCCAGCACATGTCGTACCAGCGGCCGAACTTTTGGGCGCAGCGGTCAAAGGCGCCCACCAGGCGATACCCCATATGAGCATGGAAGTCCTGGCTGTTGTGCGTCAGGTACTCGTCGTCCTTGTCGTGCGGCACGGCGATGAGCGCGCACATGTTGGTGATGCCCATCGCGATCAGGCATTGCTTGAGTGCATCGTGCAGTTTGCGGCCCAGGCCGCCGTGACGTACGTCGCGCGCCAGGTAGATTGACGTCTCGACCGACCAGTCATAGGCCTCGCGGTTGTTGAGCGGGCTCACATAGGCATAGCCTACCGGAAGCCCGTCCAGCTCCATCACCAAATACGGATAGCGCTTGAGCGTACGCTCGATGCGCCCGGCGAACTCCTCAACGCTCGGTACCTCGTATTCGCAGGTAATCGCCGTCTGGCGCACATATGGCTCATAGATGGCAAGCAACGCCGGCGCGTCTTCGGGCGTCGCCAGGCGAATCGTCGGATCGGACATCTCGGGCATACAGCCCCTCCCCCTCAAAAGCAAAGACCGCCTTGCGCCAAACCCAAGCGCAAGGCGGCCCTCGTCATTGCATCAAGCTACAGGACAGCCGCCAGCGCGTCGATGTCCTCCTGCGTCGTGGCCCAGCTGGTGCAAAAGCGCACCACCGTGTGGGTCTCGTCGTACTTTTCCCAGTACTCGATCGAGGCATGCTCGCGAATGCGGGCCATATCCTCGTTGGGCAGAATCACGAACTGTTGGTTCGTAGGCGTCTCCAAGAAGAACTCGTAGCCGCGCTCATGCAGCACGCGGCGCAGCGCCTGAGCCGTCTCAATCGCCTGGCGACCGATCTCAAAATACAGGCCATTGGTAAAGAGCGCCTCAAACTGCACGCCCGTCAGGCGGCCCTTGGCCAACAGCGCGCCGTGCTGCTTAATACGCGGAATGGGATGCGCCGGGGCGTGCATGCCGCAGAACACCACAGCCTCGCCGCAGAGCGCGCCGCACTTGGTGCCGCCAATGTAGAATACGTCGCACAGCTGCGCCAGCTCGGGCAGGGTAATGTCGCACTCATCGGCCGCCAGCGCATAGGCCAGGCGGGCGCCATCCACAAACAGCGGAATCTCGCGCTTCTGGCACACCGCATGGATTGCCGCGAGCTCAGCCTTGGAGTACAGCGTGCCGTACTCGGTCGACAGGCTCACATACACGGCGCCCGGAAACACCATGTGCTCACAGCTCTCGTTTTCGTAGAACACTTGGATATAGTTTTCGAGATCCTCGGCGTGCATCTTGCCCTCGTAGCCGGGGATGGTGAGCACCTTGTGGCCGCCAAACTCGATGGCGCCCGCCTCGTGGCAGGCAACGTGGCCGGTCTCGGCGGCAACCACGCCCTCGTACGGCGCGAGCAGCATGTCAATCACCGTCGCGTTGGTCTGCGTGCCGCCCACCAGCAAAAATACGTCGGCATCGGGAGCCTGACAGGCCTCGCGAATCAGCTGCTTGGCACGCTCGGTGTGCGCATCGGTGCCATAGCCAGGCTGCGGCTCCATGTTGGTGTCGACGAGCGCCTGCAGCACCGCCGGATGTGCGCCGTGGGAATAGTCGTTGTTGAACGCGAGCATGGCAATCCTCTCTTACCAGGTATCGGCCAGATGATTCAGGTGGGGCTATTGTACGCCGTGAGGATAGGCAATGCGCGCGGCAAGGCACTCAAGTGCCAACACCAGGGCAAAGCCGCAGCTCACGTCAGTCAAAAAATGTGCACCGATCACGATACGGCCAAAGGCGACGAGCGCCGCGACCACGGCAGCGACCCAAAAGACCACGCGGCGTCGCGACGGCTTTTCCGTAAAAGCCGCCGCGGGAAGCCCGGCGAGCATAAGGCCGATCGCCGCGTGCGCCGTGTGTCCGCTCGCAAACGACTTAAAGCCGTCCTTGATTACGCCGGCGGCGATATAGGTCCACTTGTCGGGGTTGCCAATCACCCACCACGGCTGAAAATTGAGCCCCGGCGTGACCTCGATCACGCGCATGCGCGGGCGCGACCACAGCGGCTTGACAACCACGTTGAGGATGATGGCCTGAGCGACCCACACGGCAAGCACCATCAGCGCCCAGCGCGTGAGCTCGTCGGGGTCGGTGTCACGCGTAAGGCGATAGGCGATGAGGTTGACCGCGATGACCAGCACAAACGTCAGCACCAACTGAGCCGCGATGAGTTTGCCGCCAACCCTCAGGGACGAAACGATCTCGTAGCCGGTCAGGCCCACGTTGACCAGAACGCCCAGCGCGGCAAGCCACTTGCTCGTCTTGGAATCGGGGCGTGCCGAACGCACGAGCATAACGCCCGCGATGCTCGCCGTCAGCTCGAACGGCAGCTCACCGGCCGCCTCGACAAAGCGACCGTACATGCTGCCGATGTTGAACAGCGCACTCGAGATTTGATAATCAAAGAAGCTGCCCACGCCCAGACAAAGGCACAGGACGGCCGCGATAATGGCGACATCTTTCTTATAGATGTATCCGAACATGCTTTCCTTTCGGTCGGGCGAAGGGCAGTCAACCTGCAATGTGGGTGAGACGAAGATGGCTTTGTCCCGTAAATACCCTTACAGGTTGAGCATAAGTAAGCGAAAACGTTCCATTTGTGGCAAGGTGGCCCGAAGGAGGAGGGAAGCGTACTTGCGTACGCAACCGACGAGTGAGGGTCAGATTGCCCAAATGGGGCGTTTGCAGCGTCGACCCGTTAGTCGTCGTCGCTGGCACCCAACTGCTGCAGCAGCATGAGTGCCGCGGCCACGGGGCCGGTGCCGTCGTTGGCGTCGAGGCCGCGACCCAGGCCGCTGCCCGCGCCGGCGCCCGCCTTGTAGGGCACCGACAGCTTGCGGCTCTTGGGAAAGTTCACCGCGCCATAGCGGGTCTTAAGCTCAAAGGCCACCTTCTTGGGCACGTCAACACCCAGGAAGGTAATGCGTCCACCGCTGAGCGTGACGCTCTCGAGCCCCAGGCGCTCGCCGCGGATACGGATACGCGCGCGGTTGAACAGATTGAGTCCCGCCAACGGCAGCTCGCCATGCGCGGCCTCGGTCTCTTCCTGCACCTCGTCGATGCTCTCCAGGTCCTCAGCCGCTGCGAGCTTGCGGTACACGAGCACGCGCTGGTCCACCGCCGGCAGGTACTCCTCGGACAAGAAGTAATCGGCCGGCAGATTAATACCCACGCTCGCCGCCTCCACGCCGGCGTCGTCATCGCCGCGCGCCTCGGCCACGGCCTGGCCCAACATCTGCGTAAACAGGTCAAAGCCCACGCTCGACAGGTTGCCGTGCTGCTCGGCGCCCATGAGCGAGCCGGCGCCGCGGATCTCCAGGTCGCGCATGGCGATGCGCATGCCGCTGCCCAGGTCCTGGAACTCGGACAGTGCAGTCAGGCGCGCCGTTGCCTCCTCGGTGAGCGGCAGCTCGCCGGGGAACATAAAGTACGCGTATGCCTGCGTGGCCGAGCGGCCCACGCGGCCCTTAAGCTGGTAGAGCTGTGCCAGACCCAAGCGCTGCGAGTCCTCGATGATGAGCGTGTTGGCGGTCGCGTTGTCGATGCCGCTCTCCACGATGGTCGTGGCGATGAGCACGTCGATCTTTTTGGTCGCGAACTCGATCATCACGTCCTCGACCTCGCGCGGGCTCATCTTGCCGTGCGCCACGCCCACGCGCGCCTCGGGCGCGGCCTCGTGCACGCGCGCCACGGCGTCGTCGATGGTCTTGACGCGGTTTGACACGTAGTACACCTGGCCGCCGCGGCCCACCTCCAGGCGAATCGCCGCGCTCACCACGTCGGGGTCGTACTCCCCCACGTGCACGATCACGGGACGACGCCCAGTCGGCGGCGTGGTGATCAGGCTCATGTCGCGCACGCCGCTCGTGGCCATCTGCATGGTACGCGGGATAGGCGTGGCCGAAAGCGTAAGCACGTCAATCTGCTCGCGCAGGTTCTTGAGCTGCTCCTTGTGCTGCACACCAAAGCGCTGTTCCTCGTCAATGATCACCAGGCCCAGGTTCTTGGGGTTCACATCGGCGGAAAGCAAACGATGCGTGCCGATAAGCACGTCGATCGTGCCCTCGGCAAATGCCTTGAGCGCGCGCTTTTGCTGCGCCGGCGTACGGAAGCGGCTGAGCACCTCGACCTCAAGGCCAAACGGGGCAAAGCGCTCAAAGAACGTCTCGTAGTGCTGCTGGGCCAGAATGGTCGTGGGGCAGAGCACCATGACCTGGCGGCCGGAGTCCACGCACTTAAACGCCGCGCGCAGGGCGACCTCGGTCTTGCCAAAGCCCACATCGCCGCACAGCAGGCGGTCCATGGGCTTGGGCGCCTCCATGTCGGCCTTAATGTCAGCGATGGCCTCCAGCTGGTCGCGCGTCTCGTCGTAAGGGAAGCTCTGCTCCATCTCAATCTGCTCGGGCGTATCGGGTGGGCAGGCGATACCGGTAATCGAAGAGCGGCGCGTATACAGATCGACCAGGTCAAACGCCAGCTTTTTGGCGTTCTTGCGCGCCTTATTGGTGGCACGCGTCCAGTCGGCGGTGTTGAGCCTGGTCAGGCGTGGCTTGTCACCGTCGGGGCCAACATAACGCGTAATGCGGTCGACCTGCTCCAGCGGCACGTAGAGCTTGTCGCCATCGGCGTATTCCAGCAAAAAGTAGTCGCGCTCCTTGCCGCCCACTTCCTGGCGCGCGATCTCGCTAAAGAGCGCGATGCCGTGAGTGGCGTGCACCACGTAGTCGCCCGGCTTAAACGGGAACGTGATCTGCGTAATGTCCACCTTGCGGCGGCTGCGCGCGCGGTTGGCATCCATGCGGGCGTTGAGGTCGGCAATCGAGAACACGGCCAGGTTGGCATCGGGCACCACCACGCCCTGCGGCAAGGCGGCATCGACAAAGGTCACGCGTCCGCGCGAGATGGTGGGCACGGCGGCACCGGCGGCAGCCTGGGCGGCACCTGCCTCGAGCGAGCGGGCGTTGAGCGCGTCGGCCTTGCGTTCGCGAATTGCAGCATGAGCATCCTGGCGGACAGCACGATCGGCAGAATCTGCCGCTGCCACGCGCACGCGGTCGCCAATAGCGCCCGCGTTTTCGGGCGCGGCCGTCAGCGACTCCTCAAAAGTAATACCCTCATCGCCAAAGGTGAGCTCCATCGACTCGCGCGCACCGCGGTCGGGGATGGCAAACACGCAGGCATAGCGCTTGCCCACGACCTCCTGGATGCGCGTCATAAAGCGATTGTCCGAGCCCGCGATGGCCGGCTGCTCAATCTTGAGCTCTGCCGTCACCGCACCGCCGGCACGAATCAAGCTCACGTAGTTAAGGCGCTGCTGGGCACCAAAGTCGAGTTGCTGGGCACGCACGTACAGGCCGTCCAGACGGTCGACCCCCGCCTCGCCGGCACGTGCCTCGATATCCTCGTAGGCGCGCAGGCAATCGTCGAACAGCGAGCGCGGCTCGGACAGCACCACGAGCGCCTTGCCGCTCACATGCGACAGCGGGCTCACGGTCTGGCCGTACATCACCGGCAAAAAGCGGTCGAGCTCGGGCGTGACGATGCGCGCATCCACCATCTCGAGCAGCGCCGCCAGTTTGCTGTCGTCCTGGCTGGCACGATAGAGCGCCACATGCATGTTGTGGACGGCGTCGTCGGTGAGTGCGAGCTCGCGACAGGGGAAGATCTCGATGCTGTCCTCGTTGCCGATGGTCTGGCCCGTGGAACTCACCATGCGGCGGATACGGTCGATCTCGTCGCCGAAAAACTCGATACGCACGGGCGCCTTTTCCTGTGCGGGAAACACCTCGACGGTGTCACCGTGCACGCGGAACAGGCCGGGTGCATCGGCGGCGCCGGCATTGGTGTAGCCCATGCCCACCAGGCGCTGCGGCACCTCGTCAAAAGGGATCTCCTCGCCCACCGCAAAGGTCGTGGACTCCCAGTAGCGGCTCTCGACCGGCGGCACGCAGCGCAGCAGTGCGCGGGCCGAGGCGACCATAATGCAGTTGTCGCCGCGCACGATGCGTCCCAGGGCCTCGCAGCGCTGCGCCACCACGGCATCGTCGGGCGCCTGCTCGCGCCACGGATAGTCCTTGCGCTCGGGAAAGCGGCACACGCGCGCCAGCCCCACATAGGCGGCAAGGCTGCGCGCAGCGCGATCGGCCGCATCCTCGCCGCTCACGATGTAGACCGTCGGGCGCGGACGGCGCGCAAACTGGGCGGCCGCCATAAGCGTACGGCCCGACTGCGACACGGCCAGCGTCACGTCCTCGCCGGCATCGAGTCCGGCCTCGACGGCCTGCAAGGCCTCGGCAGTGTAGAGCTGCGCGGCTATACGGTGAATGAGCATGCTGTTCCTCCGGCATCGCAACGCCAAAAGCCCGCCGGGGCAAGCTCGGCGGGTCGTACGTCAAAGATCATTGTTTGTCATGGTAGCGCATGGAGAGGACTCCTGCTCGAGGGCAAACCCGGCCCTGCAAAAAACGCCAGACGAAGATGCATTCCGCCCTACCCCGCTACGCGCACGCTGGGGCACAAATCTGCCAGCGGACACTCGTCGCACTTGGGTTTGCGGGCATCGCAGATCTCGCGACCGAAGGTGATCCACTGATGGTTGACCGACTCCCAATACTCGTGCGGCAAAATCTTGAGCAGATCCTGCTCGGTCTTGAGCGGCTCCTTGGCATGCGTCTTGGGACTCAGCATCAGGCGGTGCGCAATGCGGTTGACGTGCGTATCCACTGCGATGCCTTCCACGATGCCGTACCCCACGTTGAGTACGATGTTCGCCGTCTTGCGCCCCACGCCCGGCAGCTTGACGAGCTCCTTCATGTCGGCCGGTACCTCGCCGCCGTAATCGGCAACGATCATCTGCGCGGCCTCCACGGCGTGCTTGGCCTTACTCTTATAAAAGCCAAGCGACTTGATGGTATCGGCCACATCGGCCACGCTTGCCCCCGCCATAGCCTCGGGCGTGGGCCACTGGGAAAACAGCTTCGGCGTCACCTTGTTGACCTGCGCGTCGGTCGTCTGCGCTGAGAGCAGCACCGCGATGAGCAGCCTAAAGGGATTCTCGTGGTCCAAAAAACACTCGACCGGGCCATAGCGACGGTTGAGGCGCTCGCACACCTCAACGGCGCGCTCGCGTTTGGCAGCATTGGTCTCGCGTGGCATAACGACTCCTTGGCTCAACGGCACAACAAACCTATGGGCACAATTGTCCCACGTCCGAGACGCTTACGCCTCCAAGAATGCGCCGGTCTGACGGCTCCACAGGCTCGCGTACTCGCCACCCGCCTCGACAAGCTGCGTATGTGTGCCGTCCTCGACGATCTCACCATCGGCCAGCACCACAATGCGGTCGAGCGCCGCCACGGTGGACAGGCGGTGCGCCACCACAATGGAGGTACGTCCACGCATCAGGTTTTCGAGCGCCTCCTGCACCAGCGCCTCGGACTCGCTGTCGAGGGCAGAGGTCGCCTCGTCGAGCACCAGAATCGGCGCGTCGGTGAGAATCGCGCGGGCGATAGCCACACGCTGACGCTGGCCGCCCGAGAGCTTGACGCCGCGCTCGCCCACCATGGTGTCAAAGCCACGAGGCAAGCGGTCGATAAACTCCAGGGCGTTGGCCAGGCGCGCAGCCTCGCGAATCTGCTCATCAGTGGCGCTGGGACGACCGTAGGCAATGTTTTCTCGAATGGAGCGGTGGAACAGCAGCGCTTCCTGCGGCACGTAGGCAACCTGGCGGCGCAGGCTCTGCTGCGTGCAGCGCGAGACATCCTGACCGTCCACGAGCACGCGGCCGCCCTGGACATCGTCCAGGCGCAGCAGCAGCTTGGTGAGCGTCGTCTTACCCGAGCCCGATTTGCCCACCAGGCCCACGCGCTGGCCCGCCGCCACATGAAGTGTCAGGTCATCGAACACGTTCTCGCCCGCCGCAGCGTCACGGTACGCAAAGCTCAGGTGCTCAAAATCAATCGCGCCCTCGCTCACCTTGAGCTCGGGGGCATCCGGGTCGTCTGCCACCAAGCGTGGCTCGTCCAGCACGCGCGTCATCTCGGCCGCATCGCCCAAAGCGCGGTTGATACGCTGCATCATGGAACTCACGTAGTTCAGGCGCATGGTGAGGTTATAGGTGTAGGTAAAGATCATGACGAGCGAGCCGGCCGAGATGCCAAACCACGCATTGCCACCCGCCACGAACACACTCACCACGGCCATGGTGATGACGATAAGGCCCGAGGTCGTAAAGTTGCGCTGCATCATGGCGTGCATCGAGACCGTCTCGGCATCGCGCGCGGCGCGGTCGGCGGCATCGAACAGATCGTGCTCAAAGTCCTCGCGCCCGCAGGTCTTGACGGCCAGGATGTTCGTGACCGCGTCGGAGAGCACGCCCGAGAGCTTGTTCTGCGCGGCGGACGTCGCGGCCGAAAGCGGCATGATGCGCTTGTACATAAGCCAGACAAACGCAATGTAGACGACCATGATGCACACCAGGATCACGGTAAATGTGGGCACCACCGGAGCGAGCGCCGCCACGGTGCAGATGACCGAGGTGATAGTGGGGATGAGCGAATACACCGTCACGTCCACCAGACCCGTGTAGCCGCTCATAAAACGGCTCGTCTGGCTCACGAGCGATCCGCCAAAGCGGCTGGTGTGGAATGTCATGGATTGATTGGAGAGCGTGTCAAAGCACAGGCGCGCCAGGTGATAGTTGCCCGCAATCTCGAGCTTGTAGACGGTGTAGTCCTGTAGCTTGGAGAGGATCTGACCCACCAGGTTAACGAGTACAAGCGCCAGGATATAGGGGCCGAAGACCTCGAATACTTGATCGCCCGCCACGGGGCCGGCCTGGACGCGGTCGACGATGAGGGCCATCACGTAGGTGTTGGCAAACGTGAGCAAAAAGATGTAGCCCGCCGACGAGAGCACCGAGAGAAAGACAATCAGCGGCTGCGTGCGCGTGACATCCCAAAAACGCTGCAGCGTGCGGCGCACGGTGGAACGCTTGAGCGGACTGGTGCTTCTCTGAGACATGGGCTTCCTTTCGCGTCTGACAGGGCGAAACGCCATTGTTGCACATTGGAGCACGCTTCAGACAAGTGCGATACGAAAAGCGGTGGGGCGCCCGCGTTTGCGCCGGTGCCCCACCGTCTTGTTGCAATTAGTCCTCGTCTTCTTGGTCTGTGGGAAGGTCCGCGGACTCCAAGCCCAAAATCTCGTCGGCCTCCCGCGCGTCTTCCAGCGCGTCGATGTCCTTGAGCTTGCGCTCCATGACGTTGGTGCGCATGGTGATGATGCCCTCGACCGTTTTGCCCGCGGTCTCGATCTGCTGCTGGGCGCGGCGCAGCGCCGCCTGATAGCGCGGCAGCTCAGCCTTGACGGCGGAGAGCACGCGCAGTACGTCGTCGGTACGTTTTTGCAGCCTAAACGTCTGGTAGCTCATCTGCAGGCTGTTGAGAATGGCGGCCATGGTGCTGGGACCGGCTACGTTGACGTGATAGTCGCGGCCCAGGGTCTCGATAAGCCCGGGGCGGCTGACGACCTCGGCGTACAGTCCCTCAAACGGCACGAACATGATGCCAAAGTTGGTCGTTGTCGGCACACTCAGGTACTTTTCGCAGATGTCTTTAGCCTCGCGCTTGACCATGGTGTCGAGCGTCTTGCGCGCAGCCGCCACGGCCTCCGCATCGCCCGACTCCTGCGCGTCGAGCAGGTGCTCGTACGCGTCGCCCGGAAACTTGGAGTCGATCGGCAGCAGCACGGGATCGCCCTCGTCCACCGGCAGCTTGACGGCAAACTCAACGCGCTCCGAGGCGCCGGGCTTGGTGGCGACGTTTTCCAGATACTGGTCGGGTGTGAGGATGTCCGCCAGGATTGCACCCAGCTGCACCTCGCCCAAAATGCCACGCGCCTTGACGTTGCCCAGCACGCGCTTAAGGTCGCCCACGCCGGTGGCGATAGATTGCATATCGCCCAGACCCTTGTACACGGCCTCGAGCTGGTCGCTCACCTGCTTAAACGATGCCGACAGTCGGTCGTTGAGCGTGCGAGAGAGCTTCTCGTCCACCGTCGCACGCATCTGATCGAGCTGCACGTTGTTGTCTTTGCGGATGGCGCCCAGCTGGGCATCGACCGTCTCGCGCACCTTGTCCAGGCGATGCTCGATGCCCTCGCGGTTGGCGCCGAGCTGTTGGGCCGTCTCGCGGCGCAGGTCATCCATACGGTCGCCGGCCTGCGAGAACTCTCGCGCGATGGTCAGGTAGCGTTGCTGCTCCACGGCCGCATCGGTCGTCTGCTGCTGCGCGATGGCGTTTGCCGTGCGGCGGGTTTCTGTCAGCGCGACGTTCAGGGCATCGAGCGCGCTGTTGGCCTGCTCGAGTGCCGCGAGCGTTTCCGCTTCGTTGCCGCCACGCTCTCGCAACTCGGCACGAAGGCCCTTAAGCTGCAGGGCGCAGACCGCAGCAACTCCCACCGCCACCAAGGCAATCACAACAAGCGCAATATCAATAGCAGACATAGACTCCGCCCAACAAACCCAATCGATTATCAATCAAAACCGCGATCAATCTTACCCCGCCACACGCACCGGGCGCCCGGCCCCTTCTTGGGTGCTTCTCTCCTCCGCATATTCCATAATGCGACGCGCTGTCTTCCTGCTCACCTTCGAGTCATCACCGGCTAAGTATGCGTACACGTTTCCCTTATTCAGATTCAAATCGCGGCAGAGACCGTAGCGCGTTACACCCGATTCCTCCAATGCTTTAAGTGTTCTCTTTCTCATCAGGGCGTTCACCCTTCTGTCGGCCGCTGGCTTTTCTTTCACCCCTCTATACGCACGCCAAACGTTGGCGTAACGATTGGGGAGCTTATCCTCGGAGCATAGAGATGCCAGGCTACTCGCTTGGCCATACAGAGACAAAACACCTCGATAGCCCTCTTCCATCCACGAGCCCTCGGATAAACCCAGAACGTATTCGGCCTTACCCTGCGCCAAAGCGAGCAAAAACAGAGGCTCCGCCACACGCGGCTCAACCGTTGTTGCCTGCTTTACAAGCTTCCTAAAACTCAGCGACTGCTGTCCGGACAGCTCTCGGCAATAGCCTTTCAAAAATCCCTCAAAAGTCAGATTCAACCGAGCACCTCCTTTTTGTATTGCCTGTATGCACAGACCATCTCTTGATAACTCCGCTCTGAAGGCGACGAGGCCAACGCCTCTCCTTCATCGAATATAAGCCGCTCGAGCAGATCCCAATCAAGTCGGTCGATAAATGTTCGACTATGGAGGTCGACGATGTCGTTCGGACGATAGGCATAAAGCTTCATCACCGCCAGATCCTCCAAAGATGGCGTAAAGTACCTGATAAAATGCGCCCCGATCTCCAATGGGATCAGTCGATCTTCGTAATTGAATGGCATCTGGTTGCAATATGCCACTACCATGCCATTCACCTCGGGGTATCGAGCTATGATCTCGCGGAGGCACCTGTCTGCCTCAAACACATCAATGTCATGTGTAACCGACCGATTCGTCACATCGTTTAGCATGAAGGCGCTTCCTCCCACCAATACAACGCTCGGCCTATCGTCTCTTGGACCTATTTCCAGCTCCGCCTCTTCGTCAATATCCAAAAGAGTCTGCTCTAAATCCTGCTTATACATAGCAAATCCTATTATTATTCATCTTCAATAATACTATTCAGTCGCACGACAGGACCCACAGGATGCAAGAATCCTACTCGTGGCGAGAATCCCTACACCCTAGAAGTCCTAATGTGACAAACGCTAACTCTCCCAGCCGGCGCGGATGGTTGTTATGACGTCACCTAAGCGCTGGCCTAGGGCCGCTAGATGCTGGAGCACCTCGTTGGGCGATGCACCGTTGAGGATGCACGTGAGGGCATACGACGCCAGAAAGATGGCCGCAAGCCCCAACGGGATGAGCACGATCATCGCCAACGTACGCAGGCGCTGGGCCCAGCGACGGCGACGCGCACGATGCTTGTCGAACGCGAGCTCCTGCGCATATGAATCTTGCTGTACGGAATAGGCCTCTGGCGCCGATTCACACCCGGGCACAGCTGCAGGTACAGCAGCGGGCACGACGTTTTGCACGGGCGCCTGGTTGGCAACCCCTTGCATTTGCATCTCCATGAGTCGTTGCTGCTGACGCAGCATGCGCTCAGCTTGTTGCTGCGGAGTCTCAAGAAACAGATCCATGCTGGCCTCCAAAATCGGAGCATTCGACGCTTACGACCAGCATCCCGCACCGCCATGACCGCGACAACGCAATCGCCGGCAATAGCCACAAAGTTTCTTTTGCTCAAAAGCTGTCGAAAAGCTCAACAACTCCCCTACCAGCACTTTCTCTGAGCTTTTTTCGCCAACAATCTTTTGGCCTTCCACCCTTACGCCAACTGACCAAAATCTAACCAATAGCTTGACGAAAATTGTGGAGACCAGGACCCCACAAAAACGTGCCGCCCCAAAAAGGGGCGGCACACAACCTTTTTTATCAGCTTTTCTGTATCGAGCACGCGACGACCCAACGCCGGAGCGCAAGGCGGGGAAATACCTTTGCCTCGCGCGACTCTGCGAAGCCGTGAGCGAGAGGGAAAGGTATTTCCCCGCCCTGCGCTCCGCAGCAGCCAGCGCCAAGCGCTAGTAGTTCACCACCTGCTCCTCAAAGTACGCCTTGGGGTGGTTACACACCGGGCACACCTCAGGTGCCTCGGCACCAACGTGCAGATGTCCGCAGTTCAGGCACTTCCACACCTTTACGCCCTCGCGCTCAAACACCTCGCCCGACTCAATGCGCTCGACGAGCTTGTTGTAGCGCTCCTCGTGGGCCTTCTCGACGGCGGCGACACCACGGAACTTTGCGGCAATCTCGGCAAAGCCCTCTTCCTCGGCGGTCTTGGCAAACTCGTCGTACATCGTGGTCCACTCGTAGTTCTCACCCGCGGCGGCATCGCGCAGATTGTCCAGGGTATCGGGGACGGCGCCATCGTGCAGATACTTAAACCACAGTTTGGCGTGCTCGGACTCGTTGCCAGCCGTCTCGGCAAAGATGTTCGAGATCTGAACGTAGCCGTCCTTCTTTGCCTTGGAGGCATAGTAGCGATACTTGGTGTGTGCCTGGGACTCACCGGCAAAAGCGGTCTCGAGGTTCTTCTTGGTTTGGGAATTCTCAAAATCCATAGGTGTACTTCCCTTCAACGCATGCCGCCCGTAGGCTTCGAGCGGCCTCGTCTTTAGGATGCCCTCATGTCGGAAATCTAAACCTTACAATCCTGTTCTTCAGATTTCCACGGGCTAAATGCTCAGCCAGCGATCGCCCTCGGCTCGGCAAAAGCCCTCACGCTCCAGGTCGGCCAGAATGCCCGCGACAAGCTCGCGCTCGACCGGCCCGCGCCCAGCCGCCGCTTCCATATCGTTAACGCCCACCACGGCATCAGCAAGCGTAATCCCCGCCGGTTGGCCATCGCGCGCTGCCAGCAACATGCGCACGATATGCGCGCGCTTTTGGCGACGTGAGCCCTCAAACTTTGATTGACGGCTATAGCCCGCCGAGCGCCTGGACGGATTGGGCAACGTCTTTTTTAGATATGCGCCGTAATCCAGCAACGCGTAATACCACGCGCGCGGCGTGTCGGCATCATCGAGCGGCACGGCAAAGGGAGCGATCTCGTCGGTCGCCGCACCGGGGACCGCCGGACAGGCCGCCTGAATCAGCGGCACCAGCTCGCGGTCGGGAACAGCCGGTACATCGGGAAAGAAGTGATGCAGAAAGACCGTGCGCACGTTGGTCTCCAGATACACGCCTGGAAGGTCAAACGCAAACGACCGGATACCTTGCGCCGTTGCCGGGCCAATACCAGGCAGAGCGACCAAGTCACGCGTCTCACGCGGAAACTCACCGTCCCAGTCCTCCACAACGCGCTGAGCGGCCTTGTGGAGCGCCAGAGCGCGTCGGTTGTAGCCCATGCCCTGCCAAGCGTCCAAAACATCGGAAGGCGCGGCTTGGGCAAGCGCCTGCACGGTCGGAAAGCGATCGAGCCACGCCGGCATACGCGTCTCCACGCGTGGCACCTGTGTTTGCTGCAACATGACCTCGGAAAGCCAAATGATGTACGGATCGCGCGTGCGGCGCCACGGAAGGTCGCGATAACGCAGGACCCCTTCCGAACGAATCATCGAACGAAAGGGGTCCTGAATCATATCTATGCTCCTTATGCGGCGCTATTCCTCCCGGCAAGCGCACGCGCAGGTGGCGTACTCGGGAAACGCTTCGCGGTCGGCGAATTTGGGATCGACGGCCGGGAACTGGCGGTGAGCGACGATGTCGCCGAGCGAAACGGAATCGAGGTAATCGCGCATCAACGCTTGAGCTCCGGCCCACAGGGGATGATAGCAGCACGTGCCCATGCGTGCACAGTCGCCATCGGGTGCGGTGCAATCATTCATAACCATAGGGCCCTGAACGGCCTCGACGACCTGGCGGATGGTGACGTCGTCCGGACTGACCTTGAGACGCATGCCACCGTGGACGCCACGCAGGCTCTCCACAATACCGGCCTGGACCAAACCGTGCTGAATCGAGCGGGCAAACGAATACGGAACATTGACCTCTTCGGCAGCGGTGCGAACAGAAAGCAAACGCTCCGGATCCTCGGCAAGCATCGCCAGCATACGAAGGGCGTAATCAGTCTTCCTCGATATGTCCATTTTTCCCCTTTCAAGGAATACGAACAGCTCGAACGAGCTCCGGGGCCGAGCTTGTGTCGAGACGCTAAATGACCGCAGGACATCCAAATGGTAAATCGGATATCCACTGAGTGCCGCGCTTGGAGCGAAATGCATCAGATGCGGCCTACAGTGCAATTTAGTATAACCTAACCCCCTGTCTCGTTGAACAGGTGTTGCGCAACAAAGCTGTTGTTCAGACAGATAGACTTATTAGATTTTACTTGCGTTCCCGAAGGCGCGGGGATTCTGGGCAAAGATGCATCAGGGCGATCGTTCTATCGAAACAAAGTGTATCAAACGCAAAAAGCCACGTCCGAAGACGTGGCTTTAATTGCGTTGGCGGGAAGTACGGGGCTCGAACCCGCGACCTCCGACGTGACAGGCCGGCGCTCTAACCAAACTGAGCTAACTCCCCAGGCAGACGTTCGCGTTTGTTTCCGCTCGCGTGCGCTGCGGGGATTAGTATACACAGAAGTCTGTCCGGCGCGCAACAACTTTTTTGAAAAAATTTTTCGGTCCCTCCGGGAGGGTCTCCGGGGCTGGGGGCGGGGGTTAAGTTTGCTGCTCTACAGTCCTGCGCAAGACGGAAAGCACATTAAGTGCTTTCCTTTGCGTGCGGAACTCGCGACAAACTTAACCCCCGCCCCCAGCCCCGGAGACCCTCCCTGCCGTCACTTTCTTCAACCAGTTTTGCGGGCGTGCGCCGCTGCGCGGCTAGCCCGCGTGTTCCTCGGCGGGGGTGGTCTGATTGTTCTGGTTGGACTTCTTACTTTGGCTCAAAGAAAAACGGGAGATGCCTTGTGCATCCCCCGTTTTTGTTGCGGTTAGTCTAGGTCAATAAACTTGGTACTTATGACATGGCCGTCTTTTACTAGCATTCTGGCCATAGTGGGGCCTCGGCTGCCTCTGGGGTAGCTGGCGCTGCCCGGGTTGAGGACTAGGCAGCGGCCCACCTGGGCTTCTTTGGTTACGTGGGTGTGGCCGTTGATGGCTACGTCTACGGATCCCACCGGAAGGTCTTCGCGGTAATGGGCTACGGCGAATTTGAGGCCTTCGTAGGTAAAGAGCGCAAGACGGTCTACATCGGGACCGTAGTCGCGGTAGTAATCGTTGTTGCCCAAGACGGCCCGCACGGGGGCGATGGTGCATAGGTGCTCGTAGTCCATCTCTGACGTAAGGTCGCCGGCGTGGATGATCAGATCTGCGCCCTCAAGCTCATCCAAGAGCGCAGGCGATAAATAGCCGTGGGTGTCCGAGATGATGTCGATACGCTTGGCGCTTGCACTGTTCATGGGATCCCTTCCGCAAAAAAACGATTCGGCAGATACATACAAAAAAGGCCCCACGGCCCCGCAGACGATGGGTCTACAGGGCTGCGGGGCCAGTGTGCTAGAGACTCAGAGCCTTCTTGAGCGGCACGACGCGGCGGCGCGAAACCGGCACGCGTTCGTCGACGCCCGTAATGCCCAGCTGGATGGCGCCCGAGGGCACCGTCTCAACGTCCGTGACGCACGCTAGGTTGACGATATAGCGGCGGTGAACACGGAAGAAGCCAAAGTCGCAGAGCTTGGCCTCAAACTGCGCCAGCGAGGTCGTCGACAAAAAGCGATCATCGACGGTATAGATGCAGGAGTAATCGTCCTTTGCCATGATAAAGCGGATGTCATCCACGGGAATGAGCACCTTGCGGCCGCCCTTTTCCACCGGGATACGCTCGATGGTCACTTTGCTGTCCGTAACCGGCTTGGCGCGTTGCATGACCTTCTCGATCGCGCGATCCAAGCGAGCTTCCTCGACAGGCTTCATCAGATAATCGACGGCATCGACGTCGAATGCCTCGACCGCATGGTCGCTATACGCAGTCACAAACACGATCGCCGGCGGATTTTTGAGCTTATGCAGCGCCTCGGCAAGTTGCAGGCCCGAGGCACCGGGCATCGAGATATCGAGAAACACGACATCCACGCGACTTTCCATAAGCATCTCGATGGCGGAGCGGACGCTCGACGCCTCCGTGATCGTGCCGATCTTGCCCGTTTGCTCGAGCAGGAAGCGAAGCTCCGAGCGAGCCGGCGCCTCATCATCCACAATCATCGCACGCAGCATAGGGATAAAACCTTTCGTCAACTAACTACGCCGGGCGTCCGTCGCATGACGTTGAGCCCGTAGCTTTTTATTTTACTCTTGAATGTCAAAGATGCTCTCTGACAAATCAAGATGAAGGAGCACTTTGGTGCCCTTGCCCGGCGCCGATTCGACACGCGTATAGGAGTGCGGCCCAAAAAAGCGATGGATGCGCTCCGAAATATTGTGCATGGCCACACCGGCGCCGCCACCCTGAGGAGAGCTGGCGTCGGGACGGGCAGAGCGCTCGTCAAACAGTCTGGCGGCGGTACCCTCATCCATGCCCACGCCATTATCGGCCACGGCAATCAAGATTGCATCCTCGCCGTCTTGGTGAACGGTCACGTCGATCCTCAGGGCGTCGTCATCGCCCATACCATGACGCACGGCGTTCTCGACAATCGGCTGGATCACGAACGCCGGCACCAGCGTATCTTCCACGTCCTCGGACACATCGAACGTCGCAAGCACGCGGTCCTCGCCAAAGCGGGCCTTCTCAAAGGTAAGGTAGCGCTTGGTCTGTGCGACCTCGCGCGAGACCGGAATAAGCGATCCCGAGTTGTCGAGCGTGGCGCGATAGAACGATGAGAACTCACGAAGCAGTTCGCGGGCCCGCAGCGGGTCGGTGCGCGTAAACGATGCAATGGTGTTCAGCGTGTTGAACAGGAAGTGCGGGTTAATCTGCGCCTGCAGCGCACGCACCTCGGCGCGCGCTGTGAGTTCCTTTTGCACCTCGAGCTCGTGGATGGCGAGCTGCGTGGACAAGATCTCGGCAAAGCCCGAGGCAAGCGCGTACTGGGTACGGTCGACGGCGCGCGGGGTCTTGTAGTAGAACTTGAGCGTGCCGACGGTACGATCGCCCACCTTGATGGGGGCGATAATGCCGGCGGGGACTTGGTTGTGCGAGCCGTCCGAGCCCACGACATCCACCATACGGTTGAACGATTGCACGATGCCATGTTCGATAACGTAGCGTGTGGCAAGCGTGTGGATGGGAGTATCGGGCAGCAGTTTTTCCTCAAACTCGCCCGCGCAGGCAAGCACGTTGTCCTCGTCGGTGATGGCCACCGTCATGGCGCGCGTCTCGGGCAAAATGCGCCGGCACACCAAACGCGCCGACTCCTGCGTCAGACCGCCCTTAATGTCCTCGAGCATGGCCGAGGCCACCGAGAGCGTCTCCTCGGTGTACTGGGAGCGCACCGAATCGGGATTGAGCGTCAAAAAGATAAAGATGCACAGAAAGATGCACAGCAGCGCGCAGGCAATCACCGTGGCGATCGGCTCGATACCGGTCACCAAGGCAAAAATAAAGTACACCAGCACGCAAATGGCGCATGCAACGGCAATGATGCGAAAGATTGATATTGAACTATCGCGCTGGGCGCGGCGGTCGATCATTCGGCCCCCTCCAGGATACTGATCAGTTGTGCGTCACGCCAAAGCCCGTCCATGATCTTGGGCCAAAAGCTCTGGAAACGCAGGTAGCTTGCAGCGTTTTGGCGCGCATAGGCCTTTGCCTCGCCGATACCATGGCGCCAAATGCGCAGGTAGCCCTCATGCTCGCGGGTAAACACGCTGCGGACCATAGCGGTCTTGCGCACGCGGTCGTCGAGCTCGCGCGAAATCCACGGGCCCGGGTAGGGCATGAGCGATGCCGCCGTAACGGGGATGAGCTCCTTTTGATGCGCGGCGAACGTCAACTTGGCCCGTTCGTAGTACCAACGGTATACATCCTGCATAAAGCGCGGTGAGCGCTTTTCGGACTCCGGAGGCAGATGGCGCACGGTCCACTCGTTATCAAACCACACGTCGTAGCCAAACATACGCATGTTAAAGAGGTAATCCAAGTCCTCGCCGCGGGTGATAAACGGGTCAAAGGCCACACGCGTAAAGGCGCGGGCGTGCAGGGCCATCAGGCCGCCGCACACGTAGTTGGAGCGCGAGATGCGGGTGCCCGAGAGCGCCTTTTTCATCCAACGGTTGAACTCGATGCGCTTGGTCCACCAACGATGGCAGATGCCCGCCTTGTCCGTGGGAGCCAGCGGCGAGCCGTCGCGATCGTAGAAATAGCCGCTCTTGACCAAGATCGGCAAGCCCTGACGCGTCTGCTGCCCCAACGCATAGGTCGCGCGCTTCATAAAGTCGGCGTCGATGACAGTCTCATCGTCATCCAAAAAGATAACCGCGTCATGCCCCAGCACAGCGGCACAGGCTAGCCCCATGTTGCGGATGGCACCGTAGCCTCGCAGGCTCACGCACTCGCCCGAACCCTTGGGCGCGATCTGAGCAACCCGGTCTGCGATGCGCGAGGCCTGGGTGTTGGTGACAACGGTGACCTTGAGCGTGGGATGCGCGTCGACAATCTCGTGCACGCGCAGCGACACATCGGCTGTGGCAGAAACAGGACAGACCACCAAAAGGATGATGCGCGGGATGTCGCACACCTGCTCAAGCGAGGCCAGGCAGCGGTCGAGTTCGGGATTGTCTGCGTTGAGTCGCGTCGAATGGTCATAGGTGCCAGGGGCGTTTGCGCAAGCGTCATCGCCCGCCCAATACGTTGGAATCACGACCGTGGCGTTCATGCCTTACCCTCCCTGCAACACAAAAACGGGACGCCGCCAAACACAGGCGACGCCCCGCGACCTAGCTGATTCCATCATACCCACTTGGGCAAATCATTGCTCGCAAGTCGCAATGTTTATTGCGGATAACCCCAAAAGAGTACCGTGGACAGGCACAATAGCCGCTCGCTCCTATGCGGCATGCTCTGCCGCCCGAGTCATGCGGGACAGGCGGACCAGTAGCATAAAGCCAACGACCAGCAGCACGCCAATGGAAAGGACGCCCAGCGACGGGTTGCCGGTCAGCGAGGTGACGACCGACACCAGGAAGGTGCCCATAACGCTTGCATAACGACCAAAGATGTCAAAGAAGCCGTAGTACTCGTTGGACTTTTCCTTGGGGATAATGCGGCCAAAGTAGCTACGGCTGAGCGCCTGCACACCGCCCTGGAACAGGCCGACCATAATGGCAAGCACCCAGAATTCAAAGGCGGTCTTTAGGAAGAACGCGGCGAACAGCACAATCCCCATGTAGGCGGCGACCGCCACCAGGATCATGTTGAGCGTGCCCACGCGTCCGGCGAGCTTGCCGTAGATGATGGCGGACGGAAAGGCCACGAACTGCGTAACGAGCAGCGCCAGCACCAGCTGCGTCGAATCGATGCCCAAGGCCGATCCGTAACTGGTGGCCATGGAAATGACCGTGTGCACACCGTCGATATAGAAGAAGAACGCGATCATGTAGACCAGCACGGTCTTATTGTGGGCAATCTCGCGCATGGTGTGTCCGACCTCGGAGAACACACCGCCCACGATGTGGCCGATGGTGTCCTCGGGACCGCGCTCGCGACCGTACTTTTGCTTATAGGTGCGAATGAGCGGCAGGGTAAAGATGAGCCACCAGGCACCAGTGATGATAAACGACAGACGCGTTGCCAGCATGGTGGGGATGCCAAGAGCGGGGCCACCCATGATGAGCGCCAGGCAGATGACGAACGGCACGGTGGAACCGATGTAGCCCCAGGCATAACCCGAGCTGGACACGGCGTCCATGCGCTCGTCGGTGGTAATGTCAGGCAGCATGGCGTCGTAGAACGTCATAGAAGAGTTAAGGCCGATGGTGCACAGCACGTACACGGTCAAAAATGCCA
Source organism: Coriobacteriaceae bacterium (assembly GCA_902364975.1). GTDB lineage: Bacteria > Actinomycetota > Coriobacteriia > Coriobacteriales > Coriobacteriaceae > Collinsella. The sequence continues at coordinate 216,802 of CABJFQ010000001.1, forward strand.
TGGCAGACATTGGGATAGCCTGCGCCAGGCAAAGCACCAGGCCCGTGAGGAAGAAGCCCAAGAAGAACTTGATCTTGTTGCCGGCGTAGTCGGCAAGTGCGCCCAGAATGGGCATGAGCATGGCGATGACCAGCGAGGCGATCGTCTGCGCATTGCCCCAAGCGACCACCAGGTCGGCCGAGGAAGCGCCGGTATTGATGGCGTTAAAGTAAATGGGCACCACCGAGGTATTGAGCAGCACGAGGGCCGAATTGCCCACATCGTACATAACCCAGTTACGCTCGAGCTTGGTGTATTTCATGGACAGGGACCCTTCGTATTTGCCCGATATGCAGTTAGTTCATCGTACCCCAATTGTCCAGAAGCACCGGTAAGGATTCGGCAAAGGGGCACGCATGAGCCCTATTCCTCGCGGTCGAACTCCTCATCGGCATTGAGCACGCGACCGCTGTAATTGACATGGTTGGTCACGGCTTCCATATCGCCGGTCTCGATAAAGCGGGCAACCGTGCACTCGTAATCGAGCAGCGCGCGGTCAAAGACCTCGGGGAAGCTCTCGGTCGAGACTTCATCGGTAAAGGGGTTCTTCCATGCCAAGTGGCCCAGGTTGCCGGTACGCTCGGGCAGCTCGGTCGTCACGCGGTGCGCAAGGCCGTCGAGCAGCGAGTAGTCGTGCACCAAGCCCTCAACCAGCGAGATCGCGCGCGTCTTTGCGGAGCCGGCCGGCTCAATCGCGCGGTAAAGTCGCTGCATATTGGCAACGGCAGCACCGTACTCCCCCGCCGGAATGTCAATGCCGTACACGCGTCCGGCAACATAGCTCATCAGCACGCCGGCCACGCGATTGATGCGATCGGTGGTGACGATCTCGCCCGCCGGCGGGTAATCGTCGACCGTAGCGCCATCGCGTTTAAGCTGCAGCATCAGTACATCCAGGTCGCTCTCGATCACGGCATGGACCTGACTGCTCGAATCCTCAAGCTCTGAATCGGACTCCACGATGCCAAACTGCTGCTCATAGACAAAGGGGTGAGCGTTGCGGTCGAGCACGTAATGAGACAGCAGGCCCAGCGCAAAGGCACGACCCAAGCTGGCATCGCGCGGCAGCAGATGCGACACGCCGTCGCGCAGGCACGCGAACTGGCGAGACATGCGCGACCGATGCATGACCTGCGCCAGCAGCGTGCAGTCGGAAACACGCGGTGTCAGAATGTGAAAGAAAAACGGGTCGGGGCCTTGGTTGCCCAAGATAAAGGCAATGCGCTCTTCATCGGACGTGATGACGCCCTGCGGAAGACGGTCGATGCTTTCCTCGCCAAACAGATGATGGGTGATAAGCGCGGGCATAATGATCCTTTCGATTTCATTCGATGCCACCCATTATGCCCACCGCGCGCCCATGCCAAACCTGCGATGGTAAACGACAGCACGCAAGCCTCTTACGCAAGCCCCAGGTGCGACTTGACCTCGGCGGCACGACGACGGGACACCGGTACCGTCGAGTTCACGCGGTCGAGCCTGAGCTCCATCAACCCCGTGGAGCCAATCTCAACATTGTGCACGTCTTCCAAATTGACCAGGTAGCTGCGATGAACGCGAATAAAGCCCTCGGAGTCCAAGCGACGCTCGAGCGAAGAGATCGACTCATTGATCAGGTACGTTCCCTCGGCGCAGATGGCGTTGCAAAAATCGGCGCGCGCCTCAAAGTAGCAAACGTCTGCGGCGGGAATGAACACCTTTTTGCCCCCGCGGTCCACCGTCAGACGCAAAGGCTGGCGCGGAGCGTGGATAACACGACGGACGCCCAAGGCCGCCTCGATCTTGTCGAGTGCCTTTGACAGGCGTGCGTCCTCAACCGGCTTGACGACATAATCGACGGCATCGAGGTTATAGGCATCAGCCGCATACTCGGCAAATGCCGTCACAAACACCACGACCGGCGGCGTCTTTAGGTTCTGCAGCGTCTCGGCAAGCTCAATTCCCGAGCGACCGGGCATGGTAATGTCTAAAAACAACACGTCGGGCTTGTTCGACAGAATCGACTCCACGGCTTCGGTGACATTGCCCGCCTCGGCAATATGACCCACACGCGTATCCTTTTCCAATAGATAGCGTAGCTCAGCCCTAATTGGGGGCTCGTCATCAACCACCAAGATGTTCCAGCCTTCGGACATATGTGCTTCCCCTCTTTTTCTCTCAATCCAACCGCGTGCTACGCCGTCAACGGCGCGGGCTCATGCGGCTCGCCGTTCAGCTCGACGATGACCTGCGTTCCCACGCCCTCCTGGGACTTCACGCGCATGCCGGAATCTTCTCCGTAAAAGAAATGGATGCGCTGAAGCACGTTGAAGAGCGCCAGGCCGCAACCTCGCTTGACGGAGCCGTCGGCGGTAATGCTCTCGGGCTCCTCCAGGCGATGCTGCTCAAACAGATGTGCGCAGACCTCTTCGCTCATACCGATGCCGTCGTCCTCGACGATGATCTCCAAACCGTCATCGGTCTCAAAAGCCCTAACATGAATAGAAAGCGGCTCGGTCTCGCGCTGCGCGTGCTTGATGCAGTTTTCGAGCAACGGCTGCAAGATAAACGGCGGCACCATGCAATCGCGCACCTCAAAGTCGATATCGACCGAGACGCGCAGACGGCCGTCGCCATAACGAGCCTGCATTAGATTGATATAGCGAGTGCCCTGTTCCACCTCGTGCTCGAGCGTTGTGAGGGTATCGGAATCAGAAAGCGTCTGACGGTAGTAATTGGAAAAGTCGATCAGCAGCGACCTGGCCTTGTCCGGCTCGGTACGTACGAGCGACACGATGGTGCTGATGGTATTGAATAGAAAATGAGGATCGACCTGCGATTGCAAGGCGCGCAGCTCCACGCGGGCCGTAAGCTCGTCCTGGCGCTCGAGCTCAAAGCTTGCAAGCTGCGTGGAAATGAGGTCGGCAAAGCCCGAGGCAAGCGCCGTCTGGCGCATATCGATGCTGCTCAGACGGGGATAATACAGCTCGAGCGTGCCCACGCAATGCCCGCGCACGGTAAGCGGTGCGACAATACCGGCGCGCAGGCGCGGAAAGTAGCCACCCGTCTCGGTCGAGGCATCGCGCGAGAACACGCTTTGTTCACCGCTGTTGATCACGTTGAGCGTAGTCCGCAGCACAACCGGAGTGCCCGCAGGGCATTTTGCCGAGTCCTCGCCCCAGCTCGCCAGCACCTGCTTGCCGTCGGTAAAGCAGATGGCCGAGGCAATGGTCTCGGAAAGGATGATTTTGGAAGCGCCCAGGGCCGCTTCGGGCGTAAGGCCTCGCGACGTATAGGCGAATATTTTCGATGCGATGGCGAGCGTGCGGTCGGTAGCGCTCGACGTGAGGTCGTCGGGAACGACAAAGACGTACGAGAAGAAGAAGCATAGCATGACCAAGCCGGCAATGACGACAACGGCCGGAACGGGATTGGGATTATCGGTTAGATCCCAGATGAGCAGCAGGATAAGCAGCGGAACGACAATACCGAGCAAGATGGCCTGGACCACATGCTGGGCCGTACGAAAGACCTTGGTAGAGTTGTAGCTCTTGCCCAGAATCAGCCTGTTTAAATCCACCGTCATCCCCTTTTATCTACCGCACCCATAGCAATAAAGAGGGCCGCAAGCGACCCTCTCCATTGCATTATGCAATCAAAAACTGTGTTTTACATCCAGCCATCGACAAACGGTATCTTAGGCGCTGTATTTGTTGGCCTCGCCAAAGGTGCCAGCCTCGACGATCCAGCCGTCCTTCATGATGACGTCCATGTTGTCGGTGTTGAGCACGTGGATGTCGGCGGCGACGTCACCGTTGACGACCAGCAGGTCGGCGCACTTGCCGGCCTCGATGGAACCGGTCTCGTCCTCGATGTGGCACATCTTGGCACCGTTGAGGGTGGCACAGGTGATGGTCTCGACCGGGGTGAAGCCGATCTTGTCGACAAACTCGTACATCTCCTCGATGGAGCAGGTGCCGTACGGGGTGACGAAGGAGAAGGAGTCGGAGCCGATCGTCATGACGACGCCGCGCTTCTTGGCCTCGCGCAGGCAGTCGTAGTTGCGCTGCAGCTCCTTCTCGACCAGGGTGCCCTCGTACTTGTCGTGCAGCTCGGGGACGTAGACGGGCGGATAGGTGGCGTACCAGGTGGGCAGGAAGGCGATCGTCGGGGTGAAGAAGGTGCCCTGCTCGGCCATGAGGTCCATGGTGCGCTCATCGATATCGAAGCCGTGAATCAGCTGCTCGCAGCCAAAGCGAACGGAATCGTAGGCAGCGGCGTGGTTGTTGTAGCAGTGGCTCCACACGGGGATGCCGACCATCTTTGCCTCTTCGACCACGGCCTGGATCTCCTCGGAGCAGTAGTGCTGGTCGCGACCGGAGTCCCAGCGCCAGATGCCGCCACCGGTAGCCCAGATCTTGATGGCATCGGGGTTCTCGCGCAGGCGACGACGGACGGCCTTGCGCAGATCCCAAGGACCGTCGACCTGGTCGCCCCAGGGGTGCGATTCCTTGTTGAGCTGCTGGCTGCAGTGGTGGGAGTCGCCGTGGCCGGCAACGCGGCAGAAGCCGAGGCCGGTGGCCAGAACGCGCGGGCCCTTGAAGACGCCCTTGTCGATGCAGTCGCGGATCTGGATACCAAAGCGGCCGATCTCGCAGACGGTGGTGAGACCGTGGGTGAGGCAGTCGTAGGCCTGCTTGACGGCGACGGCCTGCTTCTCGAGGAGCGGCTGCATGACCCAGTCGGTGTCATCGTCGGTCAGGTTGCCCGAGAAGTGCAGGTGGGTGTCGATCAGGCCGGGAAGGACGGTCTTGCCGGCCGCGTCGATAACCTCAACGCCCTCGGGAAGGTCCTGCATAGTGCCGGCGTACTCGATCTTGCCGTTGTCGTCGACGAGAACGAGGGAGTTCTCGACCGGCTCGGCACCGGTACCGTCGATGAGCTTGCCGCCAACGATTGCATACTTAGTGGACATGGTTCCTCCTTATGGATCCATATAGTGGGCGAGGCCGTGTTGGGTTAAGGCCTCACAAAGCTACCCAAGTGGTGCCGGGTTCGGTGCGCGGGAGAGAGGATTCCGCGCACCCGATCCGCCCCGGCCAGGCGTTACTTTTTGCGGGAATTGGTGAAAGCCATGAGGGCCAGGCCAATGGCCAGCCAGCCGATCACGATGCTCCACTCCACCATGTTGAGGGAGGCGGGAGAGAACGGGATCACGAGCAAGCCGATGATGACGGCGCAGGCAGCGACAGCGAGGCAGATGCCAAACTTGCCGCCGGGCACCTCGTAGGGACGAGGCAGGTCGGGCTCGGTGAAGCGCATGCGCAGGCAAGCGAGGGCGACCATGCCGCAGGAGAAGATGAAGGCGAGAGCCGACACGTTGGTCAGAGGGATGAGCATGTTCTTGCCCAGGAACGGACCGACGACGGTGATGACGCCCAGAACGACGCAGGCGAGCTTGGGAGCGCCGGACTTGGGATCGACCTCGGCGAACTTCTCGGGCAGCTGGCCCTTTCGGCCCATGGCGAGCATGATGCGGCTCGTGGCGCCGTAGAAGGAGTTCATCGGGCCCATGGGTCCAAGCGTGGCGATGACGAGCATGGCCAGGTACAGGAGCATGTTGATGCCCTTGAGGCAGGCCAGCGCGGGAACCGGGCTCTTAACAAACTCATGCCAGTCGAGGATGGTGCCGAACGAGTAGATGCAGACCATGTAGAAGCCGCCGGCGGCCAGCAGGGCCAGGGAGATGATCTTGCCGAACTTGTTCCAGTTGAGGCCCTCGGCTGCTTCCTCAGCCTGCTGAGGAATAGTATCGAAGCCGGCGTAGAAGAACGGGGTCAAAACCAGGACCGACACGATGCCGGCGAACAGGCTGGTGCCCTCGGTAGCGGGCTTGCCGCCGCCAGCACCGGTGACCTGGGAGAACACGGGCATGGCGTGTTCCGGCGAACCGGTGAACAGCGAGACACCCATGGCGAGCAGCATGCCGCAGAGCAGAGCCTTGGTCAGGAAGGCCTGCAGCTTGGCGGCCGAGCTGGCACCGCGGAAGTTGAGGAAGATGACGTAGGTTGCAAAGCCGAGCGCGATCAGCGTCGGGAACAGGTAAACGTCGGCGCCCAGGATGGTGTAGAGCTTGACGGCGCGCAGCCACTCAAGGCCTGGCAGGCTGCCGAACATCTCGGACACGAGAGTCGAGATGGCGATGGCCTCCCACGGGCACAGGATGCCGTTGCCCAGGGCCAGGAGCCAGCCGGTGATGTAGCTCATCGTACGGCCAAAGCTACGATCGACATACTCGACGATGCCGCCCGAAATGGGGATAGCAGCCGTGAGCTCACCGAAAACAGCTCCGACGGGCACGAGGAAGATTGCACCCAAGAGGAATGCGATCATAGCGGGAACGGGACCGCCGCCCACGACCATCCAGTCGCCGACCTGCAGAACCCAACCGGTACCGATGATGGCACCAAAACCGATGGTGAAGAAGTTCCAGAGCGAAAGCGTTTTCTTCATGCCGCCGTTATCCTCGACTGCAACTTCTGCATTCTTGTCCGCCATTGTTCCCCTCCTTTCCTTTTTGACGCCCCTTGGCGTCACCCCTTGCGCGGTCCGTTTTGCCGCGCGCTTTTATTCCATGGCTTTAAGATACGGCCTTGGCGCAGCAGCGCCGCTCGCAGCTCGACCGAAGGCAGAACTGCAAAACGAGCGGCACCGTTTTTGGGACGAACGGCGGGAGACGTCATTCGTCTTGGACGCTTTCATCTTGTCTGCTTTTGAATACCTGTTGCCGTGACGCTTGGCGCGCGGCGCGGCAACGTTCATACCATTTGTCAGGCTTTTGGCGCACATACCCATGTGTCGTGCATCTTTTTATGTAGGATAGACAAGTTACACATGAGGCAAGGTGATTCGAATGGCATACGGATACAATGACGGCGACCAACGGCCACAAAGCGTGCGCCTTGCCGGCCGCACCACGCCAACGCCCAGAAGCACCTCCGACAACGACAACCCGCAGCGCCCCCAAGAGCAACTCGGGGCTTCTTCGCGGCAACAAAGCCGTACCGTGCAGCAGTCAGACCGCGTGAGCACGAGCGCACGCCAACGCCAGATCGACACATCGCAGCCACGCCGCTACGATCTCCGTACGACCGACTACTACGTCAAGCGCTCCTTTTCGCGACCTCAACGCGATCGCGGCAATTCCGCCCCTCGCCCTGCGTCGCTCGCCACAAGCCACGCGCTTCCGGCCCGCCGCCTACGCCTTACGCTTTGCTCCATCGCCGCCTGCCTTGTCTTTGTGTTTTTGGGATCCTGTATCTCCCACGGATCAGCCGGTCTTGAGCCCACTGCCGAGGACAGGCTGCTTAAAGCTCCCGTCGCGCCCGGTTACTCCTTTGCGTTCTCGACCCCACGCTCGCAATGGCAGGCCGGCACCATGCCCCACATCTACCAAATTGACCCCGCATGGTCGGAGCTGCCCTATGCCGGTGGCACTATTCGCGAAAACGCTTGCGGTCCCACCTGCCTCACCATGGTCTATATCTTTAAGACCGGCCACACCGATAAGACGCCGGTCGATATATGCGCACTGGCCGAAGCCGGCAACTACGCCCCCACTGGTGCCACCGAGTGGTCGTTTATGACAGGCGGTGCGTGGCAGCTGGGACTCAACGGAACACAGCTCTATAACGATCGCGAATCGATTACCCAAGCACTTCGCTCGGGTGCGCCCGTTATCGCCGCAGTGCGCCCCGGTACGTTTACCAACGTAGGCCACTACATCGTGCTCTACGGCATCGACGATGCCAACCAGATTGAAGTCTTCGATCCCAACTCGGCCAGCCGCAGCGCCCGCCGCTGGGGCGTCGTAGAGGTCCTTAACGAAGTCGAAGCCATGTGGGCCTACTACTAGTCATTGGGCACTCATTGGGGACAGACTTAAATGAGTACCCACTCATCGGGGACAGACTTAAATGAGTGGTCCCAGGCTGCCCGGAACTGCCGGCTCGGAAAGTGCATCCCGCTTTGGAGTTCGATGACGGGATGTGCCTTCCGTTAGCGGCCTGCTTGGGAAACTGTGCCCCACTTTTCGGCATAATTCCGGGATGCATTTTCCGGTAGAGGACCCCGGGGAAACTGTGCCCCGTTTTGGACGCTCATTCTGAGATGCACTTTCCGCAGTTGATTGGTGCTACTCATTTAAGTCTGTCCCCAATGACCACCCAAAAGCCCCGCAGTCGGAGCGGACTGCGGGGCTCATGAAGAGAGGCTAGTTTGTGGGCGCTTTGCCTGGCGCCCACGAGAGAGGCAACAGAGTAGAGACTACTCGTGGATGCGGGTACCGGAGAGGCCGGCCATGGTCTCGGCGGCCTTGTCCAGAGCACCGATGATGCAGGTGCGGCCCTTGCGGGAACGGGCGAACTTGATGGCAGCGCGAACCTTGGGCTCCATGGAACCCTTGCCGAACTGGCCCTCGTCGGCCAGGCGCTCGGCCTCGTCGGCGGTGAGGTCCTCGAGCTCCTCCTGGTTGGGCTTGCCAAAGTTGATGGCGACATGCTCGACGGCGGTCAGCAGGAACAGAACGTCGGCATCGCAGTCCTCGGCCAGCAGCTCGCCGCCCAGGTCCTTGTCGATGACGGCGGGAACGCCCTTGTAGCAGCCCTTGTTCTCGTAGTCGCGGACGACGGGGATGCCGCCGCCACCGCAGGCGATGACGATGAACTCGTTGTCGAGCAGGTTGAGGATGGAGTCAGCCTCGACGATCTTCTTGGGATCGGGGGAAGCGACGACGCGACGCCAGCCGCGGCCGGAATCCTCGACGAAGACCTTGGAGGGATCCTCGGCCATGAACTCCTTGGCCTGCTCCTCGGTGTAGAAGGGGCCGATCGGCTTGGTCGGATTCTTGAACGCGGGATCGTCGGGATCGCACTCGATCTGGGTGACGACGGTGGCGGCGTGCCAACGCTTATAGCGCTTGTGCATCTCGCGGCCGATGCCCTGCTGCAGGTGATAACCAATGTAGCCCTGGGACATGGCGCCGCACTCGGGCAGCGGCATCTCGGGGGTACCGATGGCATCGTGGGCAGCGGCGAAGGCGTTCTGGATCATGCCGACCTGCGGGCCGTTGCCGTGGGTGATGATGATCTCATTGCCCTGCTCGATGAGGCCGAGGAGAGCGTGGGCGGTGTTGCTCACGGCCTCGATCTGCTCGACGGGGTTGTTGCCGAGGGCGTTGCCGCCGAGGGCGACGACAATACGATCGGGCTTGCCAAGAGGCTTAGACATTGCTGGAATCCTTTCTGTAAAAGGCCTACAACCCATTAATAACCCGCGTCCGTGCGATACGCGAGTTTATTAAGGTTTATATTCTCTTTATCGCTCATTTTATTCATTTTGAAAATACCTAAGCGGCGAACGGTCGATTTTACCCGCTCAGCGTAAAGAAGCCCAGTTCAGGCATATCTACGCCATTTACGTGCAACTTTATTTAAATAGAGCAGGGATTAGACCAGATTATGCAAACTATATCTTTGCTAAACACAAAACGGACAGCGCAATATCTTACTCGCACTATACGCGATTCTATACATTAATTTGACGAGTATGCACCCCTGCAAAAACATGGGGCTTTTCATCCAACATAAGGGATACCCGATCGCGCTTCACCCCGCGGCAAGCGACTGCGAGTTCGCAGTATGGAACTTTACCGTCGGCTTCTGCATGAACGCTGCCGACGCCCTTTCGCTCCTGCGCGCCCAAGCAGCCGAGAACGCTAACGGCGCCACTGTCAACCTGGCCACCCTCAACAACGGCGCCGCCAGCCTTTTCGCAAAGTACCGTGCTGGCTCGCTGGCTTTGAGGCCTAAGTGAGCTTTGCTATTTGCCAATTTTTGTATGATTTGGGTCAAATCTATTTGTCAATTTTTGTATGATTAGGGGCAAATCTATTTGCCAATTTTTGTCAATGAGGTGTTTTAATGCTACGCCGCAAGGTCACTGATAGGCTTTTGAGCTGGAAGAATAACTCCCATAAGGCCCTGCTTGTTACCGGTGCGCGTCAGATTGGCAAGAGCTATGCGATTCACGCGTTTGGAAAGAGCAACTACGCTTCGTATTATGAGGTCAATCTGCTACTTGATGCCGAGGCAAGAGACGTACTTGTTGGCGCTAAGAACTCCATTGACTTCATCAACCGTGTGGCCCTTCTTGCGGATGCACCGCTTGTTGAGGGAGATACGCTTATCTTCGTCGATGAGATTCAGGAGTATCCGCAGATCGTTACACTTATGAAGGCGCTGGTCGAGGACGGACGCTTTAGCTATGTCTTCTCGGGGTCTATGCTTGGGACTGAGTTTAAGGGGATCTCTTCTTTCCCGGTGGGGTATGTCGAGCACATTGTTATGCGGCCAATGGATTTTGAAGAGTTTTGTTGGGCAAACAGCATCAGCGAGAATGTGCTTGCAGACATCCGCAGCTGCCTTGTCGAGAGGCGTCCCGTCGAAAATTTTATTCATGAGGCGATGCTCAAAAACTTTAGAGCTTATATCGTTTGCGGCGGCATGCCGGAGGTCGTTCAGAACTATATCGATTCGGGCTATTCGCTCGTGAGAACGCGTGAGCTTCAAATTCAGCTAGTCGATCAGTACAAAAGCGATATCTCTAAATATGCATCGACTCGAGCGTTTAACGTTCGCTCCATTTTCGAGCAAATTCCCGTTCAGCTTGAGGCGGAGTCCCATCGCTTTATCGTCTCGTCTCTAGGCAAGGGAGCTCGTCTTCAAAAATACGAGCAGGATTTCCTATGGCTGGTGAACGCAGGCGTTGGATTGATGGCCCCCCAGGTGACGGAGGCACGAAGTCCTCTCAAGAGGACGGAGAAAACGACGGCCTTTAAACTATACGAGTCCGATACAGGTATGCTCGCATCGCGGTATCCCGGCAGCACGGCACGCGCCGTCTACCTTGACATGAAAACCCCCAACCTCGGCGGCCTCTATGAGAACGTGGTCGCACAGGAACTCGTTGCCCTCGGAGCAGATACGTGGTACTACCAAACGCGTGAGGTCGGTGAAGTCGACTTTGTAATCGAAGGTGCCCGCGGGCATGTTGTCCCAATCGAAGTCAAATCGGGCAAGAAAGTTCGAGCACATGCAGCCCTCGACCGTTTGATGAGTGTGGGCGAGTACAAAATTCCCGAGGCCGTTGTGCTGAGCCACGAAAACCTTTGCAAAGAGGGCAAGATCCTTTACGTTCCAATCTATATGACATTCTGTCTCGATGAGTTTATGGAAAAGGACGACCCCAACAACGATTTCTCGTTTGCACCCATATCTCTCTAGGTCATCTGAGTCCGCAAGCCAGCCCCCACGCCCAAAGTACTGCGCCTTTCGCGCCAAAGGCGCGAAACAGCAAGGGGATAGAAGGCAGCGACAACCAACTCCCCCACTATGCCCAAAGTGCTGCGATGTTTCGCGCAAAGCGCGAAACAGCACTGGGGCAGCAGAAGGCCACAATCAGCTAGCCCTCCATGCCCAAAGTGGCGCGTGGTTTCGCGGCCACGCCGCGAAACAGCGACCGGGACAAGGCACCCCCACAGCCACGTCCTTCATTCAGCCCCACAATCCGAGGACGTAGTCGTAGCAGGATCTGAGGGCTAACCTTCGCGGACACTCCGCAGGACGAAAGAACCCCCGCCGCACGTAGTGCGCAGCGGGGGTTCTTTCATGTCCGAGGACGTCCGCGAAGGTTAGCCCTCAGATCCTGCGGTGGGAGACCTAGGCCTCGTTGTACACCGTCTTGAGCTTCAGCAGGTGAGCGTAGCGATCCATAGCGGCCTGCTCGTTCTCCTTGAAGAGCTCCTCGGCGCGCTCGGGGAAGGAACGCGTCAGCGAAGCGTAACGGGCCTCGTTCATCAGGAACTCCTGATAACCGCCCGCGGGCTCCTTGGAATCGAGCGAGAACTTCTTGCCGGCAGCAGCCTCGGGGTTGAAGCGGAAGAGGTTCCAGTAACCGCACTCGACAGCCTTCTTCATCTCGGCCTGGCAGTTCTGCATGCCGCCCTTCTTGATGGAGTGCATCTCGCAGGGGCTGTAGCCGATGATGAGGGACGGGCCGTCGTAGGCCTCGGCCTCGTGGATGGCCTTGAGGGTCTGAGCCGGGTTGGCGCCCATGGCGACCTGCGCCACGTAGACGTAGCCGTAGCTCATGGCAATCTCGGCCAGGGACTTCTTCTTGGTCACCTTACCGGCAGCGGCGAACTGAGCGACCTGGCCCAGGTTCGAGGCCTTGGAGGCCTGACCGCCGGTGTTGGAGTAAACCTCGGTGTCGAAGACAAAGACGTTGACATTGTGGCCGGAAGCCAGGACGTGATCCAGACCACCGAAGCCGATGTCGTAGGCCCAACCGTCGCCGCCGAAGATCCAGAAGGACTTCTTGGTGAGGTAAGCCTTGTCGGCGAGGATTGCCTTGGAAGCCTCGCAGCCGCACTTCTCGAGCTCGGCAACGTAGGCAGCGGCAGCGGTCTTGGAGGCCTCGGCGTCGTTGACAGAGTCAATCCAAGCCTGGCCGGCAGCCTTGAGCTCGTCGGACGGACCATCGGCGGCGATGATCTCCTGGGTGGCGGCAATCAGCTTGTGCTGAACAGCCTCATAGCCCACGGCCATGCCCAGACCGTGCTCGGCATTGTCCTCGAACAGGGAGTTGTTCCACGCCGGGCCGTGACCGTCCTTGTCCTTGCAGTAAGGAGCGGTGGCAGCGGGGTTGCCCCAAATGGAGGAGCAGCCGGTGGCGTTGGAGATGAACATGCGGTCGCCGGCGACCTGGGTCACCAGACGTGCATAGGCGGTCTCGGCACAGCCGGCGCAGGAGCCAGAGAACTCCAGGTAGGGCTGTTTAAACTGGCTGCCCTTAACGTTGGCCGCGATGAGCTCCTTCTTCTCGGAGACGTTCTCGACCATGTAGTCCCAAACGGGCTGCTGGTCCATCTCCTGCTCGGTGGGAACCATCTCGAGGGCACCCTTGGGGCAGACCTTGACGCAGTTGGTGCAGCCCATGCAGTCGAGCGGGGACACGGCCATGGTGAACTTCATGCCCTTGGCCTTGGGGCCCATGGCGTCGAGCGTGCGGGTAGCCTCGGGCGCGGCGGCAGCCTCGTCCTCGGTCATCGCGAACGGACGGATGGTGGCATGCGGGCACACATAGGCGCACTGGTTGCACTGGATGCACTTGGTCTCGTCCCAGTGAGGAACGACCACGGCGACGCCGCGTTTCTCGTATGCGGAGGCGCCCAGCTCAAACTGGCCGTCGGCGCAATCGACAAAGGCGGAAACGGGCAGGCTGTCGCCATCCATGCGATCGATGGGCTCGAGCAGGTTCTTGACCTGCTGGGCGATGGCAGACTTGGTCTCCTCGGAGAGCTCGACGGGAGCGGCATCCTCGGCAGTTGCCCAGTCGGCCGGAACCTCGAACTTACGGAAGGCGGTAGCGCCGGCATCGATAGCCTTGTGGTTGGCGTCGACGATGGCCTGGCCCTTCTTCATGTAGGACTTGGTAGCCGCGTCCTTCATGTACTGCAGGGCGTCCTCGGCGGGCAGGACCTTGGCCAGCGCGAAGAAGGCGGACTGGAGCACCGTGTTGGTGCGCTTGCCCATGCCGACCTTAGCGGCCAGGTCGATAGCGTCGATCAGGTAGACGTTGACGTTGTTGTTCGCGATGTAGCGCTTGGCCACGGCGGGCATGTGCTCGGCGAACTCCTCGTCGCTCCACTGGCAGTTGACCAGGAAGGTGCCGCCCGGCTTGACGTCGCGGACCATCTTGAAGCCCTTAACGATGTAGCTGGGGTTGTGACAAGCGACAAAGTCGGCCTTGGTCACGTAGTACGGCGAACGGATCGGAGAATCACCAAAGCGCAGGTGCGAGACGGTGACGCCGCCGGTCTTCTTGGAGTCGTACTGGAAGTAGGCCTGGACGTACTTGTCGGTGTGGTCGCCGATGATCTTGATCGAGTTCTTGTTGGCGCCGACGGTACCGTCGCCACCCAGACCCCAGAACTTGCACTCGATGGTGCCGGGGGCTGCGGTGTTGGGCGCATCCTCGGCCTCGGGCAGGCTCAGGTTGGTCACGTCATCGACAATGCCGATGGTGAACTCGCGCTTGGGCTCGTCCTTCTTGAGCTCCTCGAAGACAGCGAACGCGGACGCGGGAGGCGTGTCCTTGCTGCCCAGGCCATAACGGCCGCCGACGACCTTGATGCCCGTCTTGCCAGCCTCGTAGAGAGCGGAGACGACGTCCTGGTAGAGCGGCTCGCCGATAGAACCCGGCTCCTTGGTACGGTCCATGACGGCGACCTTCTGGACGGTCTCGGGGAGAACGTCGACGAAGTGCTTGATGGAGAACGGACGGAACAGACGAACCTTGACCAGGCCGACCTTCTCGCCGTGAGCGTTGAGGTAGTCGATGACTTCCTCGAGCACGTCGCAGAAGGAGCCCATGCACACGACGACGCGGTCGGCATCGGGAGCGCCGTAGTAGTTGAACAGGCCGTAATCGGTGCCGAGCTTCTCGTTGATCTTCTTCATGTAGCCCTCGACGACGGCAGGGAGCTCGTCGTAGACCTTGTTGCAGGCCTCGCGGTTCTGGAAGAAGATGTCGCCGTTCTCGTGGCTGCCGCGGGTGTGCGGGTGCTCAGGGTTGAGCGCGTGATCGCGGAAAGCCTGGACGGCGTCCATGTCGCACATCTCAGCCAGATCCTTGTAGTCCCACATGGCGACCTTCTGGATCTCGTGGCTGGTGCGGAAGCCGTCGAAGAAGTTAAGGAACGGGGTCTTACCCTCGATGGCGGCAAGGTGAGCCACCGGCGAGAGGTCCATGACCTCCTGGACGTTGCCCTCGGCGAGCATGGCGAAGCCGGTCTGACGACAGGCCATGACGTCGGAGTGATCGCCAAAAATGTTCAGGGCGTGGGAAGCGACGCAACGCGCGGAGACGTGGAAGACGCCCGGGAGCTGCTCGCCCGCGATCTTGTACATGTTCGGAATCATCAGGAGCAGACCCTGAGAAGCCGTGTAGGTGGTGGTCAGAGCACCGGCGCCCAGCGAACCGTGAACGGTACCGGCTGCACCTGCCTCGGACTCCATCTCGACGACCTTGACCGGGGTGCCGAAGATGTTCTTGCGACCCTGGGCCGCCCACTGGTCGACATGGTCGGCCATCGGGCTGGACGGCGTAATGGGATAGATTCCCGCTACCTCGGTGTACGCATACGAAACATATGCGGCCGCCTCGTTGCCGTCCATAGACTTAAACTTACGCGCCATATACCCCTCTCCTCTCATATAGGTATACAGGCCCCGGCGATCGCCGGGATGTTGGCGTGATGGGATTTACGCTGTTGCTTCCAATCATCTGGCAGGCAGGCTCAGCAGCAGGTACGTGGCGTGGAGAGAAGACATGCCGAGGCGAGGGGCAACTGATGCGCCCCACAGACCCGACCGCCCGTCTTGCACATGACCGAGCGCCGCAAAGGCCGCATGCCGGATGCTCCCGGGCACGCCCCGGCGATGGGAGGCACCCGCAACGGAAATCCGCATGCGGGTTTATTGTACCCCGCCGCCAAGTGTAATTTCGACAAATATAGGTGGGCGGTAAAGGTTTACCTCGGGTGACCGCCAAGGGCCAAAATGAACGCTTCGTCCCCGGGCGATTGGCCCTGGCGCGCCATGGAGTGTCCCGGAGTGCCGGCATAAAAGGAACGTCCCCATCTGCCGACTAGAGGGCGCCGACGCCGAGGAGGATAGCGTAGGTGGTGGATTCGCCAAGTCTGAGCTCGTCGCCGGGGTTGAGCTGAGCGGAGCGGCCGGGCTCGACCTGGATGCAGACGTTCGTCGCGCCGTTTACCACCATGGTTCCGTTGGTGGACGACAAATCCTCGACGTGCCAGATATTTTGAGCATCGCACCAGATATGGGCATGGCGGGCCGAGACGTCGTCGGTGATGCCGCCCTCCCCCGTTGCCAGCGCGCCGATCTCAACGCCTTCCTCACTCGGCTGAATCCAGCGCGGGACGCTCACCACGTAGCCGTTTTGCACGCACAGCAGTCCCAGCGGATGCGCCGGCGCGACCTCGTGCTCGCCCGCGACCGAAGATGTGCTCAGCGAGCGCGGCGTCGACGTGTCGCCGCCACGGGTCGCATGAGCGCGGCGGCTCGCCCGACTTGGAACTAAGGCGGGCGTGAGAGCAAACGGCATAGGGAACGAATCTTGCGGATGTACTCCTCGACGTCAGGCAGGTAAGCCCCACGAAGTCACCGGGGAGGCCCAAGCGGCCCGGCACCACTTCCAGATTCTGACCAGGGCGAGTCGTTCGCCGGTGGCTGAAGGCTCGCTCCCACCCAAAAGGGGAGATTCGCGTTGTTCCCCAATCGCTCTCGCATCTTTCATTTTGCTCGAGGTGGGCTATAAAAACTTTCCTGGTGAAAGGCGGCGATTGGTTTCCTTTCTTTCTAGAGGAGCGCGCCTGTAATCTGTTTTCATCCTAAATCAAGTTAAGATCGGACCTTCCAGAGGCAAGTCGACTCAAACTGCGAGGCTCCATGTTGGAATAAAGAGCGCTGTCGAAGTGCCAACAACACAAAGCTTGCCAGTCTCAAATAGAACCTTTTGGGAGTCCGATTGGGCCGCACACCGAATCCCCGCTGGTGGTTTTTTATAGCTGCGCAACAATAAACAAGGTTAGTGCCAGTCCAGCATGAAATTGAGGAACGTATGCATTTTTTCTCAGTAAGTGATCGTCGTTACTGCTTCGATGAGGTCACTCGCAATTGCTTTCAGGTTGACCAAGCATCAGAAGATGCGCTTCGCATATTTGAAGCATCGGGAAGAACGGTCAACTCGAAGTTGCTAACAAAGTCACTTGCTGCGAAAGGCTACGACCAAACGACCATAGCAGAACTTGAAGACGACATTGATGAGTATCAACGATTGTCTGAGCGGACTTTCTTAACAAAAGACACGCCTCGAAAACTTAGATCCATCGAACTCCACGTTTCACATGCATGCAACCTTGGTTGTAGTTACTGTTTTGCCGGTAAAGGAGATTATGGAACGTCTCCTCTGCTGATGACAGACGAGATAGCCTTCAAGGCGGTCGACTACCTCGTCGCAAGTTCATCGGAAAACGAAACGCTTGCAATCGTCTTTTTTGGTGGGGAACCCATGATTAACGAGCCGCTGATATGGAAAACGGTCGACTATTCAAAAAGAATATACCCCAATAGAAACTTTACCTATTCTATTACGACCAACGGAACGCTTTTGAATGACACTGCTGTGAATTCTTTCAAGGAGCACGGGTTTTCTGTTCTGATTAGTCTCGATGGTACAGGATGCAAGCACGATGCATCGCGCCCGTACAAGACGGGAGGCGGCTCTTTCTCCGATATCGACAAAAACGTTCGTCGTTTTTCCGAGTCGTTCCCCTTCGGCGCAAGAGCGACCTTAACAAATAATAACTGTAACCTTGTTGAAGACTATCTTCAGTTTAAAGAGATGGGCTTCAGAAGGATTTACTTCTCGCCCGTGAGCTCATTCGATGAGAATATCAAACTCGACGAACACTCATTAAACAAAATCAGGGCGGGCCTAATAGATTTGGCGGATCAATATCTCAAACAGATTGATCAAGGGGAAAAGCCCTTGTTTAGAACATTGAAAACTGCAGTTGATTTGATTATGAGCAACAGGATCGCCTTTGTCGGATGCGGGGCTGGCAGGCGTTTTATTTCCGTGACTCCCGAAGGGGACGTATACCCCTGTCACAGGTTTGTCGGGATGATGCGATTCAAAATGGGCAACATCGTCACCGGAATTGACGAAACTAGGTATATTGAAAACTGGAGTCAGGGTGTCGAAAAAAGAATTGACTGTACGGACTGTTGGGCTCGGTCTTTCTGTGGTGGGGGCTGTAGCTGGGAGGCTGCAGACGAGCACGGCTACTTGCCCAAGAGTCTACACCCTGCATCATGTGAATATAGAAAAATGTGCTACGAGATGGCTTTTGACCTTATTTCCCGCCACTCATCTTCGCAGGAGAAAAATCAACGAGAAGCTACTGTATCGGAATAAGCGGTTCAGCGCATTGCTGTCACCATTGTGGAGGTGTTCGTTCTTCTGATTACCGTCTGCGAAGCTTATTGCTACGTTCGCCGAAACCATTCTAGAAATATGGTGAACTAGACATCTTGGTTTGTTATACACAATATTGAGGTTTTTCTGCACTCAAAGGGAGGTAGTCGTGAAGCATATTCATCCGATTAATCCAGGAAGTGGCGACGAGGCAGGCGTGAAGCCGATGTCTTTTGACTGCCTCTTGGGCATTACTGACATCTGTACTGTTTATGATAAAGCAGATGGCTGTGGTGCATACGATTACTGCGACTATGACATGGATGGCGGCAGCATCTGCGTTGTAGATCACTGTGGCATTGATCAAACGTAGTCTCTAATTGGATTAAGGTGAGGAGCTGTTATGAAGCATATCCATCCTGTTGGTTCAAATGAACATACTCCCGTTGAGCCTTGTTGTCTTGGAGTTGATATATGCAATTTTTACGACATCGCCGAGTGCCCTGTTGCGGATTGGTGCTATGTCGATAAAGAATCAAGCTGTGTTTTGCCAGCAGATTGGTGCGATCCAGTTGACGAGTAGTTTTTGTGTCTAGGAACTATTTGGTCCAATTCAAAATAAGATGGGGACAAATACCAAAATCTCGTGTCTGGGAGGAGTTATGCCATTATTGCAAGGTCTCGTTGGATTAACCTTTGTACTTGCTTTATATCTGGCACCTTTTTTATTGTTATTCTTCATTATCCGATTCTTTCTTCGGAAAAAATAGGAGTATCACGCAAACATTAGCGTAGCTTTCTTCCAATATGAGCCGAGCATTGGCAAGTGGAATAAGAAGCCCGACCGTTCGTCACATGAAAGTGATCGGACGGGCCTCTCAATTTAACCCGGGCCGCCACCCATAGCGGCTTTCCGGGCGTATTTTCGGTGCAAAGCAATCGTCAGTTTAATCCTATGCGTCGATACCGCATTTCATTTGTTCGGCTCGTATTCTACGGCCTTGTAACCCTCGCACTCTCCGGCAAACGGATTGAACACGAAGGCAGAGATGATGTGTGCGTGGACATCGAGGCTGCTGTAGGCAACATACTGGGGCATGGACCCCCGCTGCGCGTGGCATGCGGCCCGGCATATTCATTGCCGTCCAACCCCGTGTAGTTGCAGCAAAGGGTGGAACCTCAATGCTCAGCTCATGTTGTCCGTGGGACACGAGAATTGTAAGTACACTTTGGTGTGATTCTCACGATGATACTGAGCCACCTGGAATAAGATACGTCGCGACAACACTTCGCTTCACCTCTGTCTCGACAAGACAACGTAGACTAAAGTTTCCTTTAGTAAGAGAATGAGAACTATATCTGAAAGCGTTGCGATGGCGTGAAGGCACCGAGTCCGAACCGACTGAATGCTACGTGCATCTGCATCGCTTTTTTGTTATCTCTGTCAGTTGGGTAGCACTACACTTGTCAGCATTTACCCCGGTACATGCTGCCTAAATCCACTACCCCTTCTACCGCGCCGACCATCTCGTCATCGTGAGAGACAATGATGATCAGCTGGCTTTGCTTGTTGCGCTTAACATAGGCCGCAAGCTCGGCGCGGCTTACAGCGTCTAACCCAGTCGTGGGCTCGTCGAGTACCAAAACTGACGACTTGCGTGAAATCGCCGACCATAAGTACACTCGGCGCAGCTCACCGCCCGAAAGCGCGGAGCAACGTTTCCCGAGCAACTCCTTCACGCTGTTTTCCAGCGAAAGTAGGCCATCTACACCCCGGTGATAGGAAGAAAAGGGCGTGTCGAAATACTCTAACAGCTCTTTCACCGTTTCGTCCGGCGCGAAGCACGACTGTGGGCAGCACGATATCTCTCTCGCACGTATGTAATCCAAGTCGCATTCTTCGATTGGCACGCCGTTGTATTTTACTTTGCCTTTCGATGAGTATAGCCCGAGCATCAAGTAAAGAAGTGACGTCTTGCCTCTTCCGTTTTCCCCAACTATGCAATATGTACCAGGACCGGAAAACTTGAAAGAAAACCCGCCGAGGACCTCTCGGACAGATCCGTCTGGAAGGGCAACCGAGAATTCCAAATCAGATACCGAAATGTCATTTATTTCATCGAGTTTAGCTAAATCGGTCCGATTCCACCCCGATCTCTCCTTTTCTCTCGTCGCGATAGCCGTCCTATCCCATGATGCTTTGGCATCTTGATAGGATTTGAACAATGACATCATACTTTTCAAAGTCTTAAAGAGAACCGCGAAGTATGTACCGATGATAGTGTACTCGCCTATTGACATAGTTCCGTTAATGATTCGTACTCCGGAAACAACAAGTATCACCGCTTGAAACAACGCTGCGAAAAGACCATCGAGCGATGTCAGAGAATATGATAGCTTTCCGGAGCGCAAAACTTTGGGAAAATAGCTCTTAAACCCAGCGTCGAGCGCTTGTTCGCTCTTGCCGTACGAAGATGTCAGTTGAATGTTGAGAATCTGATTAAGCTGCGATGCAATTGCGGCGTAAAAGGCGCTGTCCGCCTCTTTCTTCTCATACGTGACCCTATACAAAAGTTTCCTCAACCCAGTAATTACACAGAAATACACGATGAGGAGAATGATGGAAAACACCGCGAGAGTTGAATCAATTGACCATATGATAAGCAATACGATGGGAATGGCTACAATGGACAGCGGCGCACTGATAAAATTCGCCAAAACGAAGGATGAGACCACGCTAGAGTCGGAAATAATCCGTTGCGTTGTATAGGCTGGATCGATGGTCCGACTCACCAAGTAATCGTCTCTTTCAAAACGCAAGACGGCCTCCCTGAGAAGATCAAAGGAAAGTCTCGTGGTTATGCGAATGGAAAGTGTTCCTGCAAAATAAGTAAAGAGGGTGGAGAAAACTCCTATTGACGCAACCAGGAGCGCGAAGAGTACGGCGTCTCTTTCGCTGCGGTTACCGAGAAGAAAATCTAAGAATTTCCCGTTCACGTATGGCATGGCATAGGAGAGAGCGGTTCCAATCACCGTGATAGCAATGAAGACGAAAGCCCCTTTTGCTCTGATGAACCTCGAGAGAACGCATCGAATCAAGGAAGGCCCCAATCTACCCGCCACAAAACATCAATCACTGATACCTTACACCTCAACACAACAGGAGCGAAGATTTGCCAATGAGACTGCTTTAAGATTGCCTTGGGCCAATACGATCTCAAGCTCTTCCTACAAGAGAGTCGGAATCGGACATCTCCTCCGACGAACCTGGCAATCGGGCGGTTGAAATATCTTTTTCAACCGGCCGATTGCCACAATAGATTTGAGCATCCGCCCACAAACGTCCGCGTTTTATACCCATCAAATCCTTTGCCTTTTGTCGTCTAGACTAGAAAAATCGCTCGAAATAACTCAACCGGCCTGCTCGCTTGAAGAAACCTAAGCCCGTAACGTAGATGTGCAAACTTCCGAAACGCCTTGCGCGGCATAGTGCGTATAAACTTCGTCAACCGCCTCAGAAATATCTGAGTATCGCGCCGGGTCAAAAGCATACGATGTCGCAGCTATACCCTGCACCCATTCGGAACGCGGATTAATTGAATAGCCACACAGCATCATCATACATGCATCTAGACCTGATTTCCCAAGTATCCGACGTATTGATGAGAGCATCGCGGGTCGCCCCCGCACCATCGTCGTCACCCCTATTAGCAGTATTTACCGTTTTTCTCTAAATGCGTATCGCCACCCTTAAGAATACGAAGTGTTTTATCCAGACCCGATTGTCCTCCATCTCAAACGAAGGGATAAGGAATCTCATCCGGAATCGGCAGTAACGGAGGATTCACAACGACAAGCGAAAAACATGAGTCATCTCTCAGAGGGGAGTAAAGGCTCCCCTCAAGCACCCTAGTTTCGTCATCCAAAGAGTTGATGGCAGTGTTTTTCTTACAAAGGTCGACAACAAAAGGGTTGATTTCTACAGATGTTACATCCATGCCACAGTTGGTAAGTATCAGGCCCTGTATTCTGGGGCCAGAACACAAATCGAGAGCCTTCCGTGCGCTCTGCGGTGTAAGGCGCCAATCTCAGCAAATCTGTCCCACAATACTGCGCTGAAGAACAACACGGAACCCCTGAGCCAAACTCCCCTATACCTTATTAAGGCTAAGACAGGCAAGTTCACGCACCCGGCATATTCCAGAATAACATCCTATTGTTTTAGATGCTCTACAAGCATGAACAGCCGCGAATCGGAAAGATCTTCTAGTTTCGCCCCGACTGACCGCCAAGGGCCAAAATGGCCCCTCCATCCCCGGGCGACTGGCTCTGGCGCGCCGAGGAGTGTCCCCAAGTGCCGGCAGAAAAGAAACGTCCCTATCTGCCGGCTAGAGGGCACCGAAGAGGATGGCGTAGGTAGTGGATTCGCCGAGCTTGAGCTCGTCGCCGGGATTGAGTTGGGCGGAACGGCCGGGCTCGACCTGAATGCAGACGTTCGTCGCGCCGTTTACCACCATGGTTCCGTTGGTGGACGACAAGTCCTCGACGTGCCAGATATTTTGAGCATCGCACCAGATATGGGCATGGCGGGCCGAGACGTCGTCGCCGACGTCGGTAATGTCGCCCTCACCAGTGGCCAGCGCACCAATCTCAACACCCTGCTCACTCGGCTGAATCCAGCGCGGGGCGCTCACGACAAAACTGTTTTGCACGCGCAGCAAGCCCAAAGGGTGCGCCGGGGCGGGTTCGCGTTCGCCCGCAGTCAGCGACATGCCAAGCGAACGCGGCGTGGATGTGCCTCCGCCGCAGGTCGCGTTCGCGTAGTCGATGGCATAGTTCACCGAGGACCGCACATCCGCCGAACAACCGACGGCGACAAACAGCACCAGCACGACCTCGGCGCGCTCGGCGGGCATGAGTTCCGCCGCCTGGGACAGGCGATCGAGCGCGTTGCGATAGAGATTCGTGTCCTGGTGGCACTCTTCGAGCGCGCGTACCATCGGTTCACCTGCAGGACCGCACACCATATTGATTACAGCCGTGGAGTCCATGGGATTGCGCTGGCGCAGGGCCAGTTGCGACATAATACGCGCAGCCGAGGTACCGTATTCGGCAAAGTAGCGCTGCTGAAGCGTGCCGACCGGCGCGCGAACGATAAAGCGGGAAACCCAAGAGCGATCGGCGGCTCGGCTCTGCGGGCTGCGGCCGTCGGCGAGCGGACGGGACGAAAGCACCAAGCCGCACAGCTCGATATGGCTCAGATGCGCTGCGCGCTTAAAGATGTCAAACATGGCCCCGCATGGGGTGAGCTCAACTTGAGATGCCATGACCTAGGCCTCCTTGGTCGTAGAAATAGAATCGGACGATACTTCGACAGGTCCGCCAAAAGTACGGACAGCTGCGGCTCCACCGGCAAGCGGAGTCGCCATCTGGGCTTTTGTGCGTCGCGGTGCCGAAACGGGAAGTTCAAAGGCAAAGCCCATCGCAAGCAAAAACCACGTAAGCGTATAGGTTGCAACCAGAGCGGCAACAAGGCCGCCCATCACGGCGCGTTGGGAAAATACGCTACATGCAGCCACAACCAGCACCGGAACCTCGCAGGCAGAAAGCGCAAGCACACCCTGCAGGAAGCCCGAGCGCCGATCGCGCGCAAGTGCCCCCGCGGCAACGCCGGCTATGCCTGGCAGCGCCAACGCCAGTGCGGCAATAATACCCGGTAGCGACCCAGACCACACGAGCGATCCCAAAGTCGCCGTCACGCGAGCGCCCGACGCCAGCAGCGCGGCCGAAACCACGACCACAGCCCAAACCACGCCACAGACGACCGTCGCGCCGACCATCAGCGCGCGACGAACCGCGCGGCCAGACGCATCCATGGGGCACGGCGTGAGCGGCTCGCCGCGGAGCGAACGACCGACATTTTGCGCATAGTGGTCACAAAACGCCGAGAGCGCCGCCTCGACCGCCGCCGGCTCGGGACGATCTTTTTGATGGCTGGACAGACAGGCCATCACCACGTCGAACAGCTGGGCATCGACAAACGCCAGCGCATCGCGTAGCTCCTCGGAATCCGGCTCAAGCCCCAGCTGCTGGGCCTGCTCGGCCGCAGCGAGCGCCACATCGGGCTCACGACGAAGCAGCTGAGTCAAATCGCAACCGGGCGCATGGGCACCAATGGGATAGTCGGGCAGCGTGTCCATCTTGAGACGGTAGGGGCTGGCGATGTCGCGCGTCTTTTTGCGCGAACCCGAGGTGCCCGAAGTGCTCGGCGCGGCTTCGTATGGCGCGGCGCCGGCAATGAGCTCGTAAACCGTGCTTGCTGCGGCATAGACGTCGATCGCCGGCGACATACGCAAAGCGCGCAGGTCGGGAATATCGTCGGTGAGCATCTCGGGCGGGGCATAGGCAACCGTCGCGCGACGCAGCGTGGCATAGCGCTCCGTAAACGACGCCTTGCCGCCGGTACCGGCCACGGCCGACGCAGGCTCAAGCGTCAGCGACGAGCCAAAGTCGATCAGGCACAGGTCAAAGGTGCCCTCGGCAAGCTGCCGGTCAAGCGGTAGACGCGCCGTACGCACCATAATATTAGCGGGCGAGATATCGCGATGGACAAAGCCCTCGCCCACCAGGCTCATACGGCAGAGCAGATCGAACAGGTCGCGACCCAGACGCGCCGCCACAAGCGGCGATAGGCGGCCGGCATCGTCCACGGCAAAGCGCGAGCGCAAGCGGGCGAGCGTCTCGCCCTCGACCCATTCCATGACAATTGCAGGCACACCGTCGACCTCGCCCCAGCCATAGAGGCGGGGAAAGCCCTTAAGGCCCGAAAGGGCGCGATGGCATTCGTATTCCTCGCGAAACGCCGCTTTGAACTTGGCGACCAGCGCCTCATGGGCGGCGGCATCGTCAAACTCATCGCACGTTGGCAAGATGAGCTGCTTGAGTGCCACGGCCTCGCCTTGGGCGTTGACGGCACGCGTCACGCGGCCGATACCGCCACGGCGCATGGTGGCATCGTCGGCAAACAGTATCGTAAAACGACGCAGATAGGCAGGCAGTTCGTCCTGACCGAGCGCAATGGCCGGCTCAAACCCGTCGACACGCGCCAGGCGCAGGCCGACCATGGGATCGCGACCGAGCGATTGTGGTGTGGTGGATGCAAGATCGGTCATCATAGGGCAAGCGCCGCCACGTTATTGTTGAAGTTACCGAGCGCGACGTCATCATCGCCGTAATGGCCGACCCATTGACATAGGTTGGTGTAACAGCCCCACAGATTGGCATACTGCTGATACCACTTTGACCGGGGCGAGAATGTCTGACGACCGAACTCGGCTCGAATGACAAACATCTCCCCGACCAGGCTGTCGCACGGCCTGGGATCTCCCGTAGAGTTATAGGTCGAGACCACGTCATTGGCACGAGAAACATAGCCGTCGAGCATGTTGTACTTGGTCACAAGCCAGCTGTGAATGCTCTCTTCCTCAGCAGCGGAAAGGCCACCGGAGTTTGCATCGTTGTCAGTGTTGCCGCCCGTCGAGCCGCCGTTTCCAGACCCTCCGGCAGAGGAACCCGACCCAGAGCCACCGCCCGAACTCGACGAATCCGAGCCGGAGCCAGAAGTATCCGAGCTACCGGGCTTTCCGGACTGCTGGGCGTCCTGCTCCTTCTGCTGCTCGACCTTATTCACCGTTGCCGCCACGCTATTGTTGGACAACCGATCGATGATCTTGGTGTTGGTGAGCACGATGGTTTTGCCATTGGCAAGCGTGACTTCGTTGTCCGGGGCCTCGGCGCCGTCCGCGTCGCCGGTGCCAAACACAATATGCGCGACCACACTTGCCCAAGCATATCCAGTCGTGGTCCCCAGGTCACTTTTGACCTCATGCCCCACGCGCGGTTCGCGTGCGGCATGTGCCTGCATCATGGACGGCACGGTCATGCCATAGGCAGAAACGCCAGCTATGACCAGCACCAGCGAGCAAGACAGCAGTGCGTACGCCCGCGGCGCCAAGCCCAGTCGGCGTCGCATGCGCACCGCGGCGCCGCGCTTTGTCTGAGTGCCACCGGGCCGCATGCGTTCTCCTCCAACAAAAACACGCCGCTCGGGAGCGGCGCATTCATTCGAATCCATATTTGAGTGTATCAGCGAACCCAAAAGGTTGCGCAACGAATGGGCAAATTAAGGATGCGAGTGGAAGCATCCATGCGATAAGCGGATACAAAGCATCTTTGTTGCACAACAAACTTACAGTCGCACGGGGAAATTATGGCTACCCCGTGCGTCGCGATGAAGACATACGGCAGGAGCAGGCTCGCCACCTAAATCGTGCGACGGGCCTCGATGGCGCGCCCAAGCGTAAGCTCGTCGGCATACTCCAGGTCGCCGCCCACGGGAAGGCCGCTCGCCAGACGCGATACCTCAACGCCCAGCGGCTTGATAGTGCGGGCCAGGTAGCTCGCCGTGGTCTCGCCCTCGATATTGGGGTTGGTGGCGATGATGACCTCGTGGATGTCCTCGTGGCCCAAGCGTGCCAGCAGCTCACGAATGTGCAACTGCTCGGGACCAATCTTGTCCATGGGACTGATCACGCCGCCCAATACGTGGTAGAGACCGTGGTAGCTGCCCGTGCGCTCAATCGCCTGGACATCGCGCGGCTCGCCCACCACGCAAATGCGAGTAGTGTCGCGCATCGAATCCTGGCAGATGGAGCACTCGTCGGCCGTGGCGTAGTTAAAGCAACGGCTGCAAAAGTGGACCTCCTGCTTAACCTCCAGGATGGCCTCGGCCAGGCGGCGGGCCTCCTCGGCATCGGCCTCGAGCAGGTAATAGGCGATGCGCTGGGCCGACTTGGGACCAATGCCCGGCAGACGGCCCAGCTCATCGAGCAGTTTTTGCAGACTGTGATTCGCACTCATATATATGCGTGTCTTAGAACGGCATGCCCGGGATGTTGAGGCCGCCGGTGATGGCGCCCATCTGCTTGTTGGCGAGCTCGTTGACGCCGCGGACGGCCTCGTTGACGGCAGCCATGATCATGTCCTGCAGCATATCGACGTCCTCGGGATCGAGGGCATCGGGGTCAATAGTGAGGTTGACGAGCTCCATCTCGCCGTTAACGGTCACCTTGACCATACCGCCGCCGGCAGAGGCGTCGACGGTCTGGGACTTGAGGTTCTCCTGCGCGGCGGCAAGCTGCTCCTGCATCTTGCGAGCCTGCTTCATCATCTGCTGCATGTTCATACCGGCCATAATGGCTCCTTTACGTGCGGCCGCACGCCGAGCTGCAAGGGCAGCCGGAGCGCGGCGGGACTTTCAAGCTCAAAAATCGTACCACGGCGTGAGGCCAGCGAACGGGGCGGACACGCTACCTCAGTCGATATACATGTCCTTGAGCGTGACGCACGCCCAAGATTATGCAAGGTCGAATTATGCAAGGTTGCATAATTATCTCAAGCTACATCTAGCAGAGCTGGAACCAGGCAGTTTATGCGTAGGGCTACAAGGCTACATGGCAAAATGCCGAGCCGCTGCTCGAGGCGGCACGCATGGCGGCTGGGTATAATTTGATTGTCATAGATGACGATTTGGAGGTGCCCTCGTGAATGTCCCAGCCGTACTCCAAAACATCCGCTCAAAACACCCCGTTGCATATGTGGTTCTCTATCTCTTTGTCGTCTGGGTATTACTGGTTATCATCACCCATGCCATAGCTTTTGGAGCAGAACTGCTGATAGCCAGCTCGGACCAGCCCGTCGTCAAATGGGAGACGACCGATGAATGCACCGACGGAACCCGAACCATTTACTACAACAGCCCGTCCCTCTACCAAGAGTTCAAGGTCAAGATAAAGGACTCCAAGATTGTCGATGCCGAACTGGGCTCTTTATTTACAATCGGAGCAACCGTCAACGCCGAGCAAGTCGAGTACACGGACAGCCATGCGACGTATCGTATCGACCTCAGCATCCTAGGCCGACCGTCACGCGCCTGTCTGCTCGAATGCGATATACGCGGCACCACGTTGCACATGTCCGAAATACAGATGCGCCCGGGCAAGGGGTTCTCTTCTTGAGCAGTATACCCGCCTGCGCAGCTACTCCACCGGCTTGAAGATGGTGGACTGGCCGAAGACGCTGCGGATGAGGGCTTTGGCCTCGTCCTCGGTCTGCGGGATGCTCGGGGCTGCACCCTGATGGCCGAAGGGGCCGCCCGCACCGGAGTTGGACTCCCAGGGAGCTGCAGGAGCGTCCTCCTCTTTGGGGGCAGTTGCAGCGGACTTGGGCGCGGACGCCGCACCCGGCACGTCGAACGGAGGCAGATCGTCCCCACCAGCATCGGCAACAAAACCGCCAACCATGGCATCGTCGTAGGGAACCTGCTCGGATTCCCATGGCGCAGACGGCGCGGCGGGCTGAGCCTTGGGAGCGGACGCGCGCTCGGGCGCTCGGGGCGCGGGCTCGGTCGGGAGCTTGCCCGTGGCAGGAGCGCCGGCGGGGTTGTCGGAGCGCAGCCAGGGGGCTTTGCCCAGGTCAGACGACTTGGGCGCGGGCGAGGCAGGCTTGGGCGCGGGTGTCGGAGCAGCCGGTTTGGCCATGACGGGCTTAGGCGCCGACGGGGTCGGCGCCGCTATCGGTGCTGCTTTTGGCTGCGTCGCGCTGGCGCTCGAGGATGCAGGGGCCGCCGAGGACACGGGTTGCGGGTCCGCAGATACCGCAGCCCGTGCAGATGGAGAATGCTCCTCATGTTGAGGAGCCGGCGTGCCACCCCCATCCAGGACATAGTCGACGGTACGACGACCGAAGACCGCACTGACTGTCGGCAGGACCACCGACTGCGTGTCGGCGCGTCCAAGCATCTTGATGGCAAAGGTCGAGCCCGCGGGGAACGAGACCGTGAGCCTGGAGCCGTCGTCAGCCGTGGCGCGGGCATTGAGCAAAAGCCCCGCGTAGGAAGCCTGACGCGCCTTGACACGCTCGACAACCTCGGCCCATTTGCGCTGCAGCTCTCCGGCATCCTCGACCGCGGGCGTCTCGGCAGTACCGGCGGCGGCAACCTGGGCGGCATTGTTGGACTGGGGCTTAGGTGCCGGAGCGGTGGCAGGCGCGGGAGCCGCAACGGGCTGAGGCGTCGGAGTCGGCGCAGGCTGAGGTGCAGGCGCTGCAGGCTTGGAAGCTGACACGGACGCAGAACGGGACGCAGGCTGGGCAGCCGGAACAGCAGCACCACGGTCCCAAGGCATACCGCCCTGGCGCGCGGACGTAGCAGCGGGGGCAGCGGATGCCGCCGGAGCGGCAGCACGAGCGCCCGAAATTAGCGTCGGCTGTTGGGCAGCAGCGGGTACGGATGCTGCAGGCGCGGCGGCCTGAGCAGCAGCCACGCTCGCCGGCACGGCGCCGTTGGCAACCATGGCCTCCAAGCGGGCCACGCGCTCGGCCAATGCCTCAATCGTTAAATCGGCCTCGGGACGTGCCAGGCGCGTGCAGGCGATCTCGAGCACCAGGCGCACGTCGCTCGCGCCCCTCATCTCCAGTGCGGCATCGTCGAGCACCGTCAGCACACGGGCCAGGCGGTCGGCAGGATGCTCGCCAAAGGCAGCGGCCTCGGCAGCAAGCGCCTCGGCCTGCTCGGAGCCGCCCTCAAACAGCTCGGCACGGGCACCGGCAACGCAGGCAACGTACACGTCACGCACATGCGCCACCAGGTCGCGCGTCAGCTCCAGCAGGTCGTTTCCTTCCTCGACCTGCGCACGGATCAGTCCATAGAGCTCGGCAACATCGCGATCGGCAATGGCGCGGGAAAACTCGCCCAGAATCTGGTCCGAAACCTCGCCTAAAAGCGAGCGGGCGTCGTCCGCATGCACAGAACCGTTGCCAAAGACGCTCAGCTGCTCCAGCGTGGACAACGCGTCGCGCATACCGCCCTTGGCATGGCGCGCCACGATAGCCAGCGCCTCATCGTCGTAATCGAAGCCCTCCTGCTCGCACACGTATGCCAGGCGACGCTCGATATCCTCGTTGCCGATGCGATGGAAATCGAAACGCTGGCAGCGCGAGAGGATGGTCTCCAGAATCTTTTGCGGGTCGGTGGTGCACAGCACAAAGATCACGTGTGCCGGCGGCTCCTCGAGCGTCTTGAGCAGCGCGTTGAACGCCGCCGTCGTGAGCATGTGGACCTCGTCGATGATATAGATCTTGTACTTGCCGCGCACCGGGGCAAAGTTGACGGAGTTGATGATTTCCTCGCGCACATTGTCCACGCCCGTGCGGGAGGCGGCATCGAGCTCGTAGACATCGGGGTGGTTACCCTCGGCAATGAGCTCGCACTCCTCGCAAGTACCGTCGGGCATGCAGCCGCTTGCACCCTCGGCGCGCGCCGCCTCGGCATTGCGGCACAGCAGCGCCTTGGCCAGAATGCGCGCCATGGTGGTCTTGCCCGTGCCGCGCGGTCCGCAGAACAGGTAGGCGTGGGACAGGCGCCCCTCGGTGATGGCGTGCTCGAGCGTCGAGACGATATGCTGCTGGCCCACCACGGAGTCAAAGGTGAGCGGGCGATACTTTCGGTACAACGATTCCATGGGTGCTCCCCCGGGTATACTGAGTCTTGTTGCCGCGGCGGCCATGCGGTCGCACGGCATACTGCATTCCATAATAACCCGTACGGCGAGCCCGCCGCGATAGGAGTCCAAAGAGCATGGCAGACGCAGAGAGCAACCTCGTTCCCTCCGAAGCAGCCGACCAGGTCGAGGTCGCGCTCGAGGAGCAGGCCGCAGCCGACGACGGCATCCTGTACCTCAACGAGTACCAATACGAAAACGACCTCGTCACCGACTTCGCCCGCCTGGTCGCCTCGCCCAGGCGTCGCGGCTCGCTGTATGTCGCCGCGGCAATTGCCGCGCTCATCGGCATCGGCATGCTGGTGGCCGGCGGCAACTGGATCAAGTTTGGCGTCGTCTTGATCGTATTCGGCGCCTTTTTGGCCTGGTGGAGCAAAAACCTGCACCACACCCTCGCCCGCGACTTTATCGACGCCGTTGAGGCCGACGAGTCCATGGGTGGCCGCTATCGCCGCGTCGCCGCCAACGAGGACGGCCTGATGGTTTGGGGCACGAGCGGCAAGTCGCAGTTCTTCCCGTTTGAAAAGCTCGACCACGTGCTCGACGGCGAGCGCATCTTTGTGGCCATGTTCGCCGACCAGGGCGTGACGATCCCTAAGGACACCTTTGTCCGCGGCGATGCCGAGCAGTTCGGTCCCTTCCTTAAGGCGCGCATCAACAAAAAACTCCGCATCGAGACCAAACGCAAGAAGATGAAGGCAGAAAAGGCCGCTGCCGAAGCAAAACAGGGCGACAAGCCCCAGGAGACCAAGGGCAAGCAGCGCAAGCAGAAGAAGAGCAAGAAGAAGCGGTAGGCCGGCCGACACCGAAGGCGCCTCGTCCCGCGCCCGATTCCGGGCCGGGGCGCCTGGAATCGGGCGCGCGTACCGCCAATGGACCCGTTTTGCCTTGCTCTCGAGCTATTTCACTTCAAACCTTAAGAGCCTCCGCTCCGGCAGATCGGTCATCTTCATCGTGTAAGTCCCGGGAAATGCTTTCTCAAAACGGACGGTCTCGTAACCTTCGAAATAGTCGTTGGTGTTCTGCATCATAAATGGGACGAGCAACTCGTTTTCTGCCCCAACCTCCACGGCAAACGCAGCAGAGCCGCCAAGGACCGGCATGGCTTGCGTTATCAGATCGGTATTGACTACAAAATCATAGTTTGGCGCAGACTCCGGAACCAGATGCCAAACATACGCTTTGATTCCACCGTCGATATTATCCCTATTTCTGACACGCATCTTTACGGCGATAACGCACGTGATGTCGGCATCCTTCAGTCTCGTTTTCGTATCCACGGTGCCATATTTTGAATAATCGTCATGTGCTCGTTTGAGATACTCGCGCGGCGTGAGCAACTCTGCCCCGTCTATGCAAAACGAATACCCATCAGTCACCACATCCTTCGACCCCAGAAACGCTCCATCCATCGAGAGCCATTCGCCCTCCGCGTAATATTTCTCAGGAATGACCGTCCGGTTCCCGTTAACGACGCTCACCCTCATGCCCGCAAGGCCGGCAGCAGCACAGCAAAAAAGCGCGAGCGCCGATCTTCTCGTCCACAGGGTCTTCTTCATCGCGCTCACGACCTTTCCCGAACTTTCACAACGGCACCGTCGCGCATGCAGTAAACCCGATCGGCCAGTTCCTCGAGCACCTCTCCGTCATGGCTGGACAGAAGGACCTCACGACCCGTTGATGCCGCCATCGCCACAACGCGCTTGAGCATTTCAACGCCCGCTTCGTCGAGGGCATTCGTTGGCTCATCGAGAACAAGCAGCTTCGGCTTCTCCATAATTGCCGCAGCTATCCCCAGACGCTGCTTCATCCCAAGCGAGTATGCTCGGAACTTCTTTTTTTCGTCTGCATCGAGCCCCACGAGCCGCAGGGCAGAGCGAATGTCCTCGGGGGTGGCAACGCCCTTGATCTGAGCGATGAGCTTCAGATTGTCGTAGCCAGACAGATATCCCAAAAAGGAAGGCGCCTCGATCAACATCCCCAGACTCGGCGGGAACGAGATGTCCGCCCCAAGCCTTTGGCCATCGATAGAGATTTCGCCTTCGGTAGGCTTGATCAACCCGCAAACCGCTCGCATGAGCATGGTCTTACCCGAACCGTTTATCCCCTGAAGCCCGACCACAGTCCCAGGGTCAACCTCGATGGACACGTTGCGCAGAACATCGTTTTTGCCCATGCGCTTCGATACGTCCCTAACGATCACGCTCATATCTTGTCCCCCTTTTCTATAAGGTCGGCCCTTCGAAACCACAGTCCACCCAACGATAGGCATAACGACATAATCACAATTGAAAACAAGCCACTCGAGCCCGCCGCGATTCCCTCTTTGACAATTCCGCCCCAGCGCAACAGCATCAAGGCGTTACCCAATAGCGCCCAATGTCGCGCATATGCCGAGCAGATCAGGTAGCTCGTTAAAACCACAAACGAGACCGACGGCCCAAGTACAAAGCCAATCACTGCCTGCGCAAACGCAAGCGCCTCGAAAGCAAAAAAGAGTCCTACGAAAAACGGCAGCGCATCCGCCTCGGCAGCTTTGAGAAACCACGGCGCCAAATTAGCCAGCTGAAGCGACTCACCATGAATGACCGCGCTGAACGAGGAGCTCACCACCAAGCTCCAAATCACAACAGAGCAAACCACCACGAGCAGTGAAAATGCCGTTACTGCCGCCACCAAGATAAAACGCGAGACCCACCAAAGGGTTCTTGCCCGGCATCGAACAAGCGCTTGCAAACCAAACCCGTGCAACGATTCGGTCGGATAGTCGAGTGTTGTATAGAGAATAAGCAGAATGAGAAATAGCCATCCTAGCGGAGGCACAAACATGACCCCGGGCCTAGGCTCAAACGGAGCAGATCCGGCAAACACGAGCGCAAGATTATCCGCAAACCCCAAGGTATCCGTTCTAACCCCATACACAGAAGACAATCCGTAGGCGTACACCAAGTTCGCAACGGTCACTGCCGCAATTGCAATAAAAGTGATGATGTTCTTCTTCAAAACGGTCCTCAGGTCCGCGGCGACCAGCCTAAACAGCATCAGACCACCTCGCGTCTTTTTAAGAATCTCGCGAAAATCAAAGAAAAGACGAACAGCAAAATGATTTCTGCAAACCCTGCTCGAATGTCGGGCCAGTTATTTAGTGATTCCGACCTGATGCTGTTAAGAATGTTGCAGTTAAAGCCGACGCATGAAAGGACGCTAAAAATCCAGTCGTTAACAAAGTGCCATGCAACCATAATCAGATATGGAACGACCATCGCCTTGATTCTGCTGCGAAACACAACCGACAGACCGGTCACGGCCATGGATAGAGCCCCCAGCGTCACCGCATCGAACAGTGTATAAACCAGCACGTACAACAGAGGCCGGGAATAAAACAGGCCAGAAAAATAGCTATGCAGATAGAGCCCGACGTAAGTCGATTCGTCGACCCGGGGGAGATACGCGGGAAACAGCATTGAGACAATCAGGAAGTTCACGAGTAGCGGAATAGCCGTGACCGCAAACGCAGAGAGGAAAGCAGACAGCATCTTCACGTTCACGTATGCATTTCTAGAAACACGTGTGCAGATCTGCGCCTCGTAACCGCCCAAACGCTCGGACAGGCATGACCACGACCCGGCCAGCATGGCAAGCAACGGCAGCGCATAGAAAAACACTGATGCCGATAGCGGTGCATTTGCACTCACAACGATCCAGTTACCAAAGCTACTTTCACGCGTTTGGCCGAGGTATGCCTGGGCTTGCAAACCAACGCCATAGCCAAGCGATAACAGCTGCTTGCGCTCAGTCTCGAGCGTCCACCATGCCTCAATGGCAGCCGCCATCGAAATTGCAGTTGCAACCATAAGGGTCAACGCAAATATAGGATTGCCAAATATCTTGGACAACTCGTGCCGTAATAGATTTCCATTCAAGCGACATCACCCTCCTATTGGCCAGGCCGAGCAGCAACGCTCGACCCGGCCCTAATCACAAGCGGTTAATGATGCGTCGGCGCACGGCAACCTTTGCATGAATAGAGAATGATGTCTGTAAACACCCGCTATTGAGTTAATCGCTCAGGCGTTTACACGTTATCTACCTGCGATAACAATGAAACAAGCTCCGCTTTATTCTTGATCCTCAACTGGCGGTAAGATGCAGACCGCAGTGCTTGCACCGTAGATGCAGCGTAACCGACGTCCTCCGCAATAGCCTTTGTCGTTGCGCCCTCTGCCGTCATCAGCAAGATTTGCGACTGAACATCGGAAAGGGAGCGCGACGTAAGCAGAGCCAGCTGGCGCACGCGGGCCGTTTCGGTGGACCCGTTCGCCCGGTACTCCAAGACGGCCTTCTCGTCCTCAACCGAGCGGGCGAGCGCGATGTGCGTAACGAACATGGGCACAGACCAGCAAACAATCACCGTTGCCACGACGACATTGACAGCCGAACTTTGCCCCAACAACGACGCGAGGAACAACGGCTCGAAAACCGTCAGATCCTGCACCATATTGAGCAAGACAGCCCAAACAGGAGCCGTCGCCCCGAAGCAAAGCATCCATATCCCAAGCATTTTGCGCTGCGGACAGCTTCGCATCACTATATATGTGAGCAGCACCCCCGTCAGCACCGCAAGTCCATGGATTCGCCCCCTAGCGACCGCATAGATTAAGGCAACCATGCCCATTGACACCAACGGCACGATAGCCCGAGCATGGGCATGCACCTTAAACGGACGCAGCCCAACAGCGAGCGAAGCCGTAGACGCCACGCCGCAAAACAGGACCGGCACAGCCATCAACGGAACGCGTATGCACATCAATGCCGCGATATAGATAAAAGACCATTCCACAGCAGATAGCACCGCCCATACGTACGGGCTTCCGAGCCAAATCGCTTCACCCGCTCTATCCAGCGCAGCGCCACGATTCGCTTTTCCACCCGCGTAGCGTAGCGACAGAAGCAGTCCGAGACCCAATGCGTAGCTTAAGAGGGAAAAGGCGACAGCCCGCGAAACACCGGACCCCCAATCGCTATCCGCCATTACCAAGGGCCCCGCCGCAAGGAGGATAAAGAATAATGTGAGCAGGTATCGAAACAGCCGGCGCGTTCGAGCTGATGCCACTATATCGTCAGCATGCCGCTGCGGTAGCTCATGCCCTACAGTATCGCCCTCACCCGCAAACAGCGCCACGAGCTCGCGTGAGCCCGCAACCGACGCCTTCCCGTATGCTCGGTGAAGCGTTGTTCTCACCGTCGATGGCTTCGTATCCGTCTCCTTGGCAATTTCCGCCGGCGTTTTCCCTTTGAGCAGCAGTCGAACAAACTGCTCTTCTCTAGGCGACAGGGCAGGGGAAAACACCCCCGCATCGAATGTGTCGGACGCACAGGCGATATCCGAATTGTTGTCCCGTTTCCCCCTTAGCAACATGCATACGAAGGCAGCAGCGATAACGGACCCCATCGCCAGCAATGCAATGACCACGGCATCGCTTGCGAAGTATGCCGCCTCAACAGCCGGAATAAGACCAATAGGAACTGCTACGAGCACAGAACAGGCAAACACGTCGCGCCGCCCATGGCCAAAGGCACGAGGGCGGCAAAACGGCGGGGCCACAGTCAATGCGAGATAGACCAACGGAATTAAAAGCGCAAGGCCAATTGACGCGGCCGTTACAGGGGGCATCCCCCATGGCTCGGGAACGACTCTCCATGAAACTCGACAGCAAAACAGCAGGCAAGACATGACGGCTATTGTTTCTGTAAAAATCGCGTCCTGCGGGTGACGAGTTTCCCTTTCGTCAGTCCGTGTCGACCTCTGCGTCAAAGGAGAGTCCGCCGTGCCCCAAATAACATATGAGAGAAGCAGCGACCCAACAAAGCACGAGACACACGAAACGCCATGTAACAACCAAATCGGTGCAAACACGATTGGAATAGAGTCTCCGCGAGCATAGAAAGCCAGGTCGGCCCATTCGGGAACCGTTGCAATAACACCAAGGAAAACACCGATGGCACCGAGATGCCTCGGCCGTCTCATTTCTCCCCCCTTGCATAGCGCAGCACCATGAACAAACGCCGCGAGGCTTGCGCCCAGGATAACGAGCCAGGTCATTGCACCTGATGCCAGGCCGATTGAAGATGAAAACCGGTGATAAGGGGTGGCCGCCATTACGACAAGCGCAATGGTGCAGGCAGATGTAGCAGAACGGCGGGAAAAAAGCATATGGCCTCCATAGCGTGTCATTATATCGCTCGAGCCGCTCGTTTATCTCTGTTCTCACACCAGCCAGCATCAATGATTCAGGCGAACTCCAATCCGCGCCAGATCACGGTCCGGCTTTTGTTCGCAGTCCCCACATCAAAGCGGGATGCGGTTTCCTTTTGGACGCCGGTTCGGAAAGCGCGTCCCGTTCCAGGGCAATATTCTGGGATGCAGTTTCCGCAGCCCACCCCATTTGGAAGGCGCATCCCATTATTTGGCTGAAAACTGGGGTGCGCTTTCCGAACGAGCCGAAACGGCCCGAATCGATCGGACCACCTCATCCCCGTTTCCTCGCCATCTGCCCGAGCGTGCTACACTAGCAGCATCTATGCCACCGCGAACGGCTCGGCTCCACGCCCGCCGCTCGCAAACGAACTTTAAACGCACGAGGGTTGGCCATGCCGCTTTTCTCGCAACATACCGCCCGGTTCTCGCCGGACGTTCCTTTGGAGGGCACCAGCTCTCGCGAGCTGCTCAAGCGGTACCAGCCGCTCGAGACACTTGCGACCGGCGGTTTTGGCTCCATCGAGATCTGCCGCGACACGCACCTGCGCCGCCGCGTCGCCATTAAACGCATCCCCCTTATCAACGGTGCCGGCATGCCCGCTAGCGACATCATGGATGTCCTGCGCGAGGCGCACACTGCCGCCATGCTTCAACATCCCAACATCGTGCAGGTCATCGACTTTACGCACGACACAGCCTATGCCTACCTGGTTATGGAATATGTCGATGGCATGTCGCTGGCCGAGTTTTTGCACCGCGCGGACGGCCACTCACTTACCTTTGACGAGGCCGCGGCCATTGCCGATGCCCTGGGCCAGGCGCTCACCTTCGCCCACAGTAATGGCGTACTCCACCTGGACATTAAGCCCGCCAACGTGCTCATCGACCACTCGGGCAATGTAAAGCTCACCGACTTTGGCATGGCGCGACTGTCGTCTGCCGGTGGCTTTGGCGGCTCACGCGGCGGCACCATCGGCTACATGCCGCCCGAGCAGCTCGATATCGAGACCGGCACGGTCGACGAGCGCGCCGATGTCTTTGCCCTCGCCTGTGTGATCTACGAGGGCCTGTGCGGCAGCGCTCCCTTTATGGCGGCCACGCCCGCCGACTCGCTCGGCCGCATCATCGGCGGCGCCACCTATCCCAGCGAGCTGATACCACACTTTCCCCCGGGAGCCGAGGCCGCGCTCATGAGCGCGCTCTCCCCCATGCCGCAGGACCGCCCCAACAGCATCGAGGCATTTTGCGACCAGCTCCTTGCCGGTCTGGGCAGCGTGCGCGAAGGCCGTCGCAGCCTGGAGCAAATGGTTGGCGAACTTTCGGATGACGAGCAGGAGCTCGACGATATCGAGCCGTCGTACTACGAGGACGACGCCATCGAGGTCGACCCCGCACTCGGCTGGGCGGGCACGCGCTGGAGCCATGCGCGCGACTACACCATGCGCGCTATCTCGGCGCTAGCGTGCGGCACCTTTAGCTTTTTGCTGATGCAAACGGCTGGGGTTGCGGCGCTTCCCGGCCTGGTCATTGCGGCTATCGCGATCGGAGCGGCGGCCGGCCTGGCCCCCCAGATTGGCTCGGCCATCTCGGCTGTGGGCTTTTTGGTGCTCATGGCAAACGCCACCATGCAGGCACAGGGCATCCTGTCGATGTTGCCCGTCGCGGTGATCTTTGCCGCCGCCATGTCCGGTTGGTGGATCGCCTGGGGTCGCACCGAGGCTGCCGCGAGCGCCGCGCTCACCTGTGCACTCGCGCTTGGCTGTCTGACCGGCAATACCTTCCTGGCAGCTGGGGTCGCCGCCGGCGTCGCGTCATTTTGGCTCGGCCCGGCAAGCGCCGCCGCGGCAACGGGCATGGGCGCGCTTTTTGCCCGTCTGGCCACGGTCGCGCTTTCAGCCGGAGGCGTGCTGGGGCTCGGTAACGTTGCCGCAGCGCTGGGAGACCCGCTCCTTTGGGCTGCCTTTGTGCTGGTTGCGGCAACTGCCGCAGCGTCATCCGCGCTGCTCAATGCCCGTGCCAAGCGTGCCGATCAGGGCTCAAACCTTGCCGCAATCGCCGCCATCGCTGTCACCGGCATCGGCTGCGCAGCGGCGTCCTGTCTTGCACACCATATGGAAATTGCCAGCCTTGCAGCCGCGGTCGTCGCCAAGGCGGCGGTTGCGGGAACCCTATCCTCTATAATCGTTGGGATATGCCTATATTTGCTCGGATACCAAAGAACCTATACGGAGAGTGATCTTTCGTGAACTTCCTGAACATCTTCGAGGACCACGTGGCCGGCATCTTCGGTGCCACCCGTGCCCCGTTCTCCTTTAAGAAGCTTGCCAAGCAGGCCGCTCGCGACATGGAGGATCAGACTCTGGTGATCAACGGCGTCAACACGGCGCCGGCACTCTATACCATCCTGATCGCCGCCGACGACGACCCCATGCTCGCCCCGTTCTACCCCGAGCTTTCGCGCGAGGTCCGCGAGTTTGTGAAAGCGCAGGCCGAAAAGCGCCGCTATGTCTTTGTCGGCGAGCCCCTTGTGCGCTTTATGATCGATCCGCAGCTGCGCGCCGGCAAGTTCTCGGTCTTTGCCGAGAACGTCGATGCCCCCACGCTCGGCCGCCTGTACGAAGAAGAGCGCGCCTATCAAAACGGCCTGGGCCAGAACAACTCCGCGGCAAGCCGTGCCGCCAGCGCCCCGCGCGCCGGCCAGCAGCAGTTTGCTGCCCCGCAGCAGCAGCGCCCCGCCGCCATGCCCCAGCAGCAGCCGACGCCTCGCGCCGCCGCTCCCGACCCGCTTGCCGTAGCAGATCCCTTCGCGCCTAGCGTCCCCGACCCCGCCGCTCCTATCCCGGTGCCGCAGACCGTCTCGCGCGACGCGCTTGCCGGCATGGGCGGAGCCGCCGCGACCGGTGCCGCCGTGGGCCTAGGCGCCGCAGCCGGCATCGCCTCCAACATGGCAAGCACTCGCGCCCCGCAGCGCCCGCTCGCCCAGCTCGTCGACGTCGTGAGCGGCGAGAGCCATAGCATCACCTCCGCACAGGTAACCATCGGTCGCGAGCGCTCAGTTTCCGACATTGCCCTGCGCGACCCCAACGTGTCGCGCCGCCACGCCCAGCTCACCTTTACGGGCTCGGATTGGTCGATCGAGGACCTCAATTCCACCAACGGCACGCTCGTCAACAACCGCCGCATTACGCGCTGCCCGCTGCGCAACGGCGATCTGCTGACGTTTGGCCTGAGTACCTTTGAATTTAGGGGATAGTCGCTTATGAACATCGATATCGTCCTTTTTGCAGGCCGCATCGTCTTGGTCGCCCTGCTCTATATCTTCCTGTTCGCCGTCATGAAGACCGGCGTGGGACTCGTGCGCGGGCAGCGCCGCGACTCGGCTATCTGGACGATCGATGTGGACAAGGGCCCGCGCGGTATCCGCGGCATCCACGTAGACATGCTCGGCCCCGTCATCGTCGGTCGCTCGCCATCTTCGGACATCTGCATCAACGAACCGTTCGTCTCGGCCTCGCATGCGCGCTTTTCGCTGCAGGGCCCGGCGCTCATCATCGAGGACCTCAACTCGCTTAACGGCACGCTCGTCAACGGCCGCCAGCTCGTGGAGCCCGCGACGCTGCGTGAGGGCGACGAAGTCCAGATTGGCGACGTGGTCATGAAGGTGAACCGTCGATGATCGACGAGGAGAACAAGTCCGCAACTATGACCGAGGCACCGGCCGCCGCCACAGCTGCGCCGGCCCACGCCGCTCCGGCGGGCTCCGCGCCCGTGGAGCCCGAGGACACCGTGTTCTCCCTGCCTCTTTCGCATGTAACGCATGATATTTCGGATCTCGCCGATAACGAGGACGAAGAGGATGCCGTAGCGGCGCCCATCGGCGCACATGCTGCGGAACAGCCCACAGCGCCCGAAGCAACCCCGGCGCCGGCTCACTTTGCAGAGCCCGTCGCCGCGGCAATCAACGAGAGCGCTGCGGTGTTTGCGGCACCCGAACCCGCCGCGCCGGCGTTTCCCATAGCCCCGGCATCCGAGGTTGCGCCCGCGTCTACGCCGGCGCCCGAGCCTATAGACGTCAGCCCGCAAGACGACGAGTCGACCGCCCGCGCGCCCGAGGAGCCCGGCTCCCCGGACACCGGCGATTCCGAATCAAACGCCGAGACCGACACCGTCTCTCCCGGTGACACAGCCGAGATCGACGTTGCCGCCGTTGAGACCAAGCTCAAAGACCCCGGCTCGACCATGAGCTTTGAGCCCCTGACCGAGGAGCGCATCGAGACCGACTCGACCTATGATGCCGGCACCACCACGCAACTCATGTGGGGCGCCCGCTCTGACGTTGGCTGCGTACGCCCGCACAATGAGGATTCCTACCTGGTGCAGTCGCCGCTCTTTTGCGTATGCGACGGCATGGGCGGTCACGCCGCCGGCGAGGTAGCCTCTTCCATTGCCGTCGAGACTATTGCCAAGACGGCCCCGCAGTCCGCCGACGCAGCACGCCTGGCCGCAGCCGTCGAGGCAGCCAACGCCGCCGTAATCGAGGCGGCCCTGAACGGCCTGGGCAAGCCCGGCATGGGCTGCACAGCCACTTGCGCCTATATCGAAAACGACACGCTCGCCATCGCCCACGTGGGTGACTCTCGCGCCTACCTGCTCCACGAGGGCACGCTCATCCGCGTGACCCGCGACCACTCCTACGTGGAGGAGCTCGTGGACGCCGGTGAGATTACGGCAGACGAGGCTCGCGTCCACCCAAACCGCTCGGTCATCACCCGTGCGCTGGGCTCGGACCCCGCCATGTATGCCGACCACTTCACTCTGCATATCGAGGAAGGCGACCGCCTGATCCTGTGCTCCGACGGCCTTTCGAGCATGATTCCCGATAGCGATATCGAGAACATCGCCACGCAGTCCTCAACCGCGCAAATCTGCGTCGACAACCTAGTGGACGCGGCGCTTGCCGCCGGCGGCCACGACAACGTGACCGTAGTAGTCGTTGACCTGGTTGACGATGGCGTTATGCGCGAGGCGCAACGCGTGCGTCGCCGCAACATTACTATCGCCGCCATCCTGGCCCTCGTCTTTGTGCTGGCAGCTGGCATCTGGGCCTACACGGGTGTCACCGGCTCGTACTACCTGGGTACCTACCAGGGCAATGTCGCCGTCTGGCGCGGCCTGCCCGGCAAGCCGCTCGGACTCAAGCTCCACTGGCTCGAAAGCGAAACCAGCATTAAGCTGTCCGACCTGCCCGAAGACACGCAAAACCGCCTCAAGGCGGGCATTCCGCAAACAAGTGTCGACGATGCGCAGGACACGATATCCAAGTACCGCCACCAGATCGATGAAGAGCAGACCCGCCAGGTGATCGACGCGCAAACGATTCGCGACAACACCAATCAGGGATCGACCTCCGAATCAGATTCCGAGAAAACCGCCGAACAGTCCGCCGAGGCCGAAGCCTCCGATAAGAATTAGAAAGGGAGTGCCGCTTATGAGTCGCCGCAACACCGAGCTGCTCTTGCTCATCGCCTCGGCGTTCCCCGTCATCCTGCTGTATGCGATGTACGTGCTCACCGCGGGCGCTGCCATCTCCTTTGAGACGCTCGCCGTACCGATCGGCCTCTTTGCCGCCTTTGCTGCGGCCCACATTGCCGTGCGCATCTTGGCGCCCGGTGCCGACCCCGCCATCCTGCCCATTGTCTTTGTGCTTTCGGGCATCGGTATCACGTTCGTGACGCGTCTCGCACCCGCTCTCGCGATCTCACAGCTCATCATCCTGTTTGTCTCGGTGGCCCTGATGGTGGGAACGCTCGCGTTGGTTAAGAACCTCGACGTAGTCATGCGCTACAAGTACACCTTTGGCATTATCGGCATCATTCTGCTGATGCTGCCTATCTTTATCGGCACCACGATCTCGGGCTCCAAGCTGTGGATTCGCATCGCGGGCTTTACCATCCAGCCCGGCGAGTTCGCCAAAGTCTTTATCGTGCTGTTCCTGGCCGGGTACCTGGCCGAGAACCGCGAGCTGCTCTCCATCTCCAACCGCAAGATCCTGGGCTTTAAGATCCCTCGCCTGCGACTGCTGCTGCCGCTGTTTGCCGTGTGGGGTGTGTGCCTGCTCGTCGTCGTCTTCGAACGCGACCTGGGTTCGGCCGTGCTGTTCTACACCATCTTCTTGCTGATGCTCTACGTTGCCACGGGGCGCTTTTCGTATGTCGTTATCGGCCTTGCGCTCTTAGCCGTTGGAGCCGTGGGCGCCTACAAGTTCCTGTCGCACGTTCAGGTGCGTTTCCAGGTTTGGGTCGATCCGTTTAAGGACGCCCAGGGCCAGGGCTACCAGATCGTCCAGTCGCTCTTCTCGCTTGCCGATGGCGGTCTGGTCGGTGTTGGCATCGGCAACGGCATGGCCAACAACATCCCTGTCGTCGAGTCCGACTTTATCTTCTCTGCCATCGGCGAGGAGATGGGCCTTTTGGGCGGCGGCGCCGTGCTCATCCTGTTTATGCTCTTTGCCGTGCGTGGCCTCACCACGGCTGCCCGCGCTAAATCCGACCTCGCCGCCTTTAGCGCCACGGGCCTTACGGCCGCCATCAGCTTCCAGGCCTTCTTGATCGTGGGCGGCGTTACCCGCCTGATCCCGCTGACCGGCGTCACCCTGCCCTTTATGAGCCAGGGCGGTTCCTCACTGCTGGCAAGCTTTATCATCGTCGCGCTCCTGCTGCGCGCCGGTGACGAAGCGACCGGACGCGAGGCCGAGCTTACTGGCACCGG
This sequence comes from Coriobacteriaceae bacterium, assembly GCA_902364975.1. Lineage (GTDB taxonomy): Bacteria > Actinomycetota > Coriobacteriia > Coriobacteriales > Coriobacteriaceae > Collinsella. Next base: position 260,587 of record CABJFQ010000001.1, read on the forward strand.
CACCATGACCGCCATCACCGATGATCAGGTCGCATCCGCCGCCGCCCCGACGGGCACGCGCTTTGCCACCTCGTCTTCCTACGGCAGCGGCAGCCATTCCGTCGGCTCGCGCATGCGCCGTCGCCTGCTCGACACGCCTGAATCCGGTGTGCTCGGCCGCGTTGCGCTCGCCAACCGTCTAACCCGTGCGGTGCTCGCCTTTACGGCGCTGTTCGCCATCCTTATCGGCAACCTCACCTATGTCCAGGTCATCAAGGCCAAGGACTATCAGGATATGCCGACCAACAACCACACTATCGCCCGCTCCAAGTACATCCAGCGCGGTTCTATCATCACGTCCGACGGCGTGACGCTGGCCGAGTCGCTGCAGCAGGAGGACGGCACCTACGTACGCTCCTACCCCAACGGCAACCTGGCAGCGCACGTAGTTGGCTACGTGAGCCAGCAGTATGGCACCACCGCCATCGAGAGCGTCATGAACGACACGCTCACCGGCTCTAAGGATTACTCCAGCTGGAACAACGCCATCGCGTCGCTCGCGGGCCAGACCCAGCCGGGCAACACCGCCAAGCTCACCATCGACTCGCGTATCCAGACGGCGGCCGAGCAGGCGCTCAAGGGCTTTAAGGGCGCTGTAGTGGTCATCGACCCGCGTACCGGTGCGGTGCTCGCATGCGCCAGCTCGCCCACCTATGACAACACCAACATCGACGCCCTGCTGCAGGCGGGCGGCGGCGAGGACGGCTCCATGTACAATCGCGCCATGGACGCGCTGTACACGCCGGGCTCCACGTTTAAGGTCGTTACGCTTTCCGCGGCACTCGAGACCGGCACCGCCAGCCTTACCAGCACCTACCAGGCGCCCGGCTCCATGGACATCGGCAACGCGCCGGTCACCAACTATGCCAACGAGAGCTACGGCACCATCAGCCTGCAGCAGGCCTTTGCCGTGTCCTCCAACGTCGTCTTTGGCCAGGTGGCAAACGAAGTTGGCGCAAACACGCTCGTGCAGTTTGCCAACGCCTTTGGCTACGGCCAAAAGCTCGGCCAGGACCTGACCTCCGCGGCCTCCATCATGGCAGACCCGTCGCTCATGACCGAGTGGGAGACCGCTTGGGCCGGCGCCGGCCAGCCTGTCGGCATGGACCACACGCCCGGCCCGCAGACCACCGTCATGCAAAACGCCGTGATTGCCGCCGCCATCGCTAACAGTGGCGTGGTCATGGACCCGTACTTTGTAGCCCAGGTACTCGCCCCGGACGGAACTGTGGTCAAGACCACGCAGTCCCGCTCGCTGGGTCAGGCCGTCAGCTCCGCCACGGCCGACCAGGTCAAGCAGGCCATGCTCGCCGTCGTCCAGTCCGGTACCGGCACCGATGCCCAGGTCCCCGGCGTCAAGGTCGCCGGCAAGACCGGCTCGGCCGAGACCGGCGGCACCAACGTCAACTCGATGTTCGTTGGCTTTGCACCTTACGATTCACCCACGGTCGCCATCTCGGTGGCCTTGGAGGATTACGACAAACACGACGTCAAGGCGGCCAAGATTGCCGGCATCGTCCTGACCGCGGCGCTCGCCGCACAGGGAGCGTGATGCCCATGATTGAATCGGACACCCGAGGCGCGCCGCGGCCGAAGAGTTAGCGGCAACGCGCCACACGGCCCCAGCGGCCACATCGTAGGTACTACACACATCGTTGAGCGAATAGTTATGTTAGGAGCAGGAATGGAACAGAGGGTCCTCGGGGGAAGATACCTCCTCAAGGATAAGGTGGGGACAGGCGGCATGGCGACCGTCTTCCGTGCGCAGGACCAGGTCCTCGACCGCACGGTAGCCGTCAAGATCATGCTGCCGCAGTATGCTGGCGACGCAACCTTCGCCGCACGCTTTAAGCAGGAGGCCCAGGCAGCAGCCGGTCTCTCCTCCCCCTATATCGTGGGCGTCTACGATTGGGGCAAGGACGGCGACACCTATTACATCGTCATGGAGTACCTGCGCGGCACCGACCTTAAGAGCGGCATCAAGAGCCACGGCGCCCTCGACCCCAAGAAGGTCGCCCAGATCGGCTCGCAGATCAGCTCCGCGCTTTCGGTCGCCCACAAGCACGAGATCATCCACCGCGACATCAAGCCGCAGAACATCATGGTGCTGCCCGACGGCAACATCAAGGTGATGGACTTTGGCATCGCGCGCGCCAAGAACAGCCACCTCACGCAAGACAACAACGTGCTGGGAACCGCCCACTACGTCAGTCCCGAGCAGACCCGTGGTCAGGACCTCGGCCCCACCTCGGATATCTACTCGCTGGGCGTCGTGATGTACGAGTGCGCCACCGGCCGCGTGCCCTTTGACGGTGATGACGCCATCTCAGTCGCACTCAAGCAGGTCAACGAGCTGCCTATTCCGCCGAGCCAGATCAACTCCGGTGTCGACGCCGACCTTGAGCGCATCATCCTCAAGTGCATGGAGAAGGACCCGGCAAACCGCTTCCAGACCGCCGACGAGCTTCGTCAGGTGCTCAACAGCTACCTGTCGGGCCGTGCCGTCAACATCTCGGAGCCCACGCGCATCATCGGTGCACCCGGTGAACTGGGCGCCACCAAGACTCGCGAGCTTTCCGATCAGACGCGCGCCATGGTACGTCCCGTCTCGGGCGTGAGCGGCCAGAATACCGCCCGTAGCTCGGTTTCGGGCTCCACCGGCTCCTACGAGGTCGAAAAGCCCAAATCCAACAAGAACAAGATCATCGCCGCCGTGGTGGCAGCCGTTGCCGTCATCGGTATCGTGGTGGCCTTTGCCACAGGACTCTTTGGCGGCGAGCAGGTCACCGTGCCCGATGTGCTGGGCAAGGACCAGCAGACTGCCGTCGAGCAGATCAAGGAAGCCGGCCTCGAGGTCGGCACCATCGACCAAAGCTACAACGACGATATCGACGAGGGCAAGGTCGCCGAGCAGACGCCCAACGGCAAAACCAAGAAGGCCAAGGGCACCAAGGTTAACCTGGTAATCTCCAAGGGCCCCAAGCCCTCCGAGAAGGTTGAGGTTCCCCGGCTTGTCGGCCTGACCAAGGACCAGGCAGAAGCCGCGCTGGCAAGCGTTGGCCTGAAGGGCAACGCCTCCGAGGAGGCCAACGAGGCCGATGAGGGCCAGGTCTTTGAGCAGGGCACCGAACCCGGTAAGGAAGTCGAGAAGGGCACGACCATCTCGTACAAGGTCTCCAGCGGTCCTGACACCACCTCCGTCCCCGATCTGACCGACATGACCGAGGCCCAGGCGCGCAACGCCCTCGATATGGCAGGCTTTGGCGTCGACGTGAGCTACCAGGAGAACGATTCGGTTACCGAGGGCACCGTGATTAGCTGGAACCCCAGCGGCAAGCAGAAGCCTGGCGCCACGATTACCGTCGTCATTGCCAAGAAGTCCGGCAAGGCCAGCGTTCCGGGCAACCTGTACGGCAAGAGCATCTCCGCGGCCGTCACCGCGCTCAACAACGCCGGGTTCTACAACATCGCATTCTGCGATCAGAACGGCAACCCCGTGAGTGGCAACGAAAACGCCACCGTCACGGGCGTCTCCCCCACCGGCAAGCAGTCCACCGACAGCACGATTACGCTGACGGTTGCACTTTCTGGCTCGGGTTCGGGTTCAGGCACGAGCACGGGCGACGATTCCGGTACGACCAACTAGTCGCAACCCAACCGCTCATTACGGCTCTCGCCGCAAACATATTCGCTCACAGGCGCCCGCTTGCTCCCCCAGCAAGCGGGCGCTTCATTTTTGACATGGCATGAATCAGAAGAGCCCGGCACCGTAGCGGTACCGGGCTCGATATTCCTCTGGTGCCCCCGGGCGGATTCGAACCGTCGACACCCGCTTTAGGAGAGCGGTGCTCTATCCCCTGAGCTACGGAGGCATGTTGTACTAGTGTAGCAGATTTGCGCCACTACCATGCAGCGCATAGCCACTCTTCGAGATAGTCGTCTGCGACGTTCTTTAATGACTAGTCGTTTAAGAACGTCCCAGGCGACTAGTCGCCTTTATGGAAGAGGCTTTTGATGACGGAGGGGATGCTCTTGGCGCCCTTGGCCGTCACATCGATAAAGTCGGGCGAACGAACGAGCTTGTCCTCGTCAATGTACTTACGCACCGCGCGAAGCGTTTCCTTGTCATTGCGCGTCGAAAACGTAAAGTGGCCATTCTCTTTGGTAAAGATGGCAAAACGCGTAATCTTCTTGGTGCCGCGCAAAACCTCGGCGGCAATATAGTCGACCTCGTCCCACGGGATTTGGATATAATCCTCGGGATTACGCTCGTTATAGTACTCAAACGCCTTATTGCCCACCATCACATTACCGTGACTGGTAAGCCCCATCAGGCAGGTTGCCGGCGTTGCCAAATCGACCGTGCTGTTCTGAGATTGCGCCATACGCGCCTCGCCCTCCAATAAAAACAATCGGACCGCATCCAGTGTACCCACCGGGTGCGGTCCGTTTCAATGGCTCAAAAGCCCTTGCCTAGCAACTCTCGGTCTTAAGCCGAAGCGTGCTTACATGAAGCCGCAGACGCGACCGATGATGCCGACGGCGAAGAGAGCCAGGATGATGACGATCGGGCTGACCTTCTTCTTGAGGAGCTTGCAGACCAGAAGGGTCAGGCACACGGCGGCAAGGCCGGGGATGAGCTGATCGAGGTTGGCCTGAAGCGTGGTGACCTTCACCGGGTCGAGTGCGTTGGCACCGACAGAGCTGTACATCGTCAGTGCCTGCTTGATGCCCTCAGAACCGGCGGGCAGGTTGGCCCAGTCGATATAGGCGCCAGCAGACTGCGTGACCTTGGAGACGACCGGGGTGAAGGAGATGGACACCCAGCGCTCGACCAGGGCGCCGATGATGAACATACCCAGGATGGAAGCACCCTCGGTGACCTTGCCCATCAGACCGCCGGAGAGGTCCTTGGCGATGGAGGAGCCGACCTTGTAGCCAAACTCCTGCGTGTACCACAGGAAAGCGTAACGGATGATGTTCCACGCGAAGAAGAACAGCAGCGGACCGGCGATGCTGCCGGACAGGGCCAGGGAAGCGCCCAGTGCGCCCAGAATCGGGCGAAGGGTGAACCAGAAGGCGGGGTCGCCGACGCCGGCGAGCGGGCCCATCATACCGACCTTGACGCCCTGAATGGCGACATCGTCAATCGGAGCACCGTTGGCGCGCTCCTCCTCGAGGGCGAGGGTAACGCCAATGACGGGGGCGGAAACATAGGGGTGGGTGTTATAGAACTCCAGGTGGCGCTTAAGAGCGGCAATCTGGTCATCCTTGCTGGTGTAGAGCTTCTTGATCGCAGGGATCATTGCGAAGCACCAGCCGCCGTTCTGCATACGCTCGTAGTTCCACGAGCCCTGAAGGAACTGATGACGGAAGCAAACCTTCTTACGGTCAGCCTTGGTGAGCTGAATCTTGTTCTCTGCCATATGTATCACTCCCCTCCTACTCGTAATCGTTCAGAATGTCGCCGAGCGGGTCACCGGAGCCACCGCCCATGCCGCCACCCTGCTTGGCCAGATCCTTAAGGCCAAGGTAGATGAGGGCAAGGGAGATGCCGATGAGGCCAAGGGCGATCAGCGTGAGCTGAGGGATGGCAGCAAGGACAAAGCCGAGGATGAAGAACGGCCAGGTCTCCTTGGTGGCCATCATGTTGATGACCATGGCGTAACCGACGGAAGCGACCATGCCGCCGCCGACAGCCATGCCGCCGGACAGCCAATCGGGCATAGCGTTAAGCGCGTTGGTAACAGCCTCGGCCGGGATGATGCACAGAAGTACTGCCGGGATGGCGATACGAACACCCTGCATGAGGATGCCGGCGTACTGCCAACGCTCGATGCCGGCGAAGTCGCCCTTCTCGGCGCAGGCGTCCATGCCGTGAACCATAGCGGTAGCCAGGGTACGGCAGATCATGGTCAGGAACAGACCAGCGACCGACAGCGGGACGGCGACGGCGATGGCGGCGGTAACGGCCTTGGCCGAATCGGTGGCGCCACCGTTGAGGGCGAGCACCATGATGATCGAAGAAGCGACCGAGGCCAGAGCGGCGTCAGGCGCGACGGCGGCGCCGACGTTAGCCCAGCCAAGGGCCATCATCTGGAGCGAACCGCCCAGGAGGATGCCCTCCTGAAGGTGACCGGTTACGAGACCGATAAGCGTGCATGCCACGAGCGGCTGATGGAACTGGAACTCATCCAGAATGCCTTCCATACCGGCAAGCAACGCGACAATCGCAACAAGCAGAATAGTGATTGCAGACATGTATCGGACCCTCCTTTACTATGCTTGAGCGGCCAGTTCGGCCTTAGCTTTCTTCAACATGGCGTCGAGATCCTCGGAGGAATCCGAAGGAACCTTGCGGACCTCGAACTTGACGCCCTTGGCCTTGAGAGCCTCGATGGTCTTGACGTCGTCATCGCCCATAGCGACAGCGTTAGTGACGACGACCTTGCCCTTGGAGTGGGCCATGGAACCGATGTTGGCTTCCTTGATGTCGACGCCGGCCTCGATGGCCCTGAGCAGATCCTGCGGGTTCTCGAACAGCAGCATCGCCTTGGTGTCGCCAAAGCGCGTGTCCTTGACGACCTCGGCCATCTTCTTGATGGGCACGACGTTGGCGTGGACTCCCGGAGGGGCAGCCTGCTCGATCATGGTCTTGCGGAGCTCGTCGTGAGCAACGCCGTCGGAGACCACGATGATGCGGTTGGGGTTGATCTGCTTGGTCCACGTGGTGGCCACCTGACCATGCAGCAGACGCGTGTCGATACGGACGTGGGCGATCTTGATGTGCCCGTCGCCGATCACCGTTCCCGGAGGAATGGCACCCGCAGGAGCAGCGGCGGCCGCAGCCGGCTTCTTCTCCTCGGGCTCCAGAGACTCGGGCTTGACGCGCACACCGGCCTTAGCCTCAGTCACGAGATGTTTTGCGATCGCATGTGCAGTGTTCTTTGCGTCAAAGCGCTGCGAATATGCCTCGATGAGCATAGGCAGGTTGACACCGGTGACGATAGCCCAGGAATCATGGCCCTCGATGAGACCGCTAATCTGGTTGAAGGGCGTGCCGCCCCACAGATCAACGAGGAAGAGCACCTGCTCCTGGTCCTCGAAGGAAGCGACTGCTTCCTCGACCTTGGCTCGGAAGTCGTCGGGGCCCATGCTCGGCTCGAGCGAGACCACGGCTACAGACGGCTGATCGCCAAAGACCATCGAGCCCGTCTGCTTGATTCCAGCCGCCAAGTCACCATGGCTAGCAAGAACAATACTTACCATCACATAACCTCCTTTTTGTCTACGTAATTCCTACACGACAGTTATGGAGTATAGCTGCAAATACAGCAGAATTGTTTGAAAAACTGCAAAAGGTAGCATTATTTGTTTAAACGTCTTGTTTTGTTACAAGCTGATTACATTCCAGTATTTTGGCTGATTTGCTGCTGAGGATTGATAGCTGATCTATTTACATGACCGAATTGAGCACGCTGTTCATTATTGCCGGTTTTAAACAGACACAAATGTGCTCGGGTTGAGGCTATTTCGTTTAAACAGATGGTGCTTGACTAATGGTAAGGAATATGCTCTAGGAAAGTAGTCGTTGGGGACGTTCTTTAATGACTAGTCGTTTAAGAACGTCCCCAACGACTAAGTTAGGCGATGTGGAGGGGGTTGGCGGCGTCGACGGCATCGGGGGCATCGGAGAGGCCGTCGGGGGCAGCGTCTGTCGGGTCCTCGTCGGGGGTCTCGATCTGCTTGATCATGACCTCCTGGCCCTGCAGCAGATAGGTCTCGCCGCTACCGCAATGGGGGCAGGTCTTGCCGTGCTCGACCGTCGCGTAGTCGCAGCCGCACGCCTCGCAATGCGTCACGGCCTCGACGGGCTCCACGATAAGCTCCGCGCCCTGCGTGATGGACTTTTTATCTGCCGCCCAGCGCCAAGCGTCGAGCAGCAAGTCGGGAACGACGCCCGAGACCTCGCCCAGCAGCAGCGTGACGCTCGAAACGCGACGCACGCCATTGGCGCGCGCCACGTTCTCAACATCGCGAATAATGTGATAAACGATTCCCAATTCATGCAAGGTAGAAACCTTTCAACAACGGTTGATGCGATGCAAACTCAAAGCAAGGGGACAGCGAAATCTAGTCTGCGCCGTCCCCTTACCCGCCATGGTTACCTATTTACGACCGAACTTGATTTTGATTGCACGCTTTAAAGCATACTTGCCAAGGCTCGGGAGCTTTTGCTCGTATTTGACCATCGTGGAGCACTCGGGGCGATCGCGATCCAGATGGATGGCATCGAACGCGCACTTGGTGGTGCACAGGCCGCAGCCGATGCACTTGTTGGGGTCGACGATTGAGGCACCGCAGCCAAGGCAACGGGCGGTCTCGGCGCGCACCTGCTCTTCGGTAAAGGTCTCGACGTACTCGCTGAAGGGCGCGGCCTTCTCGCGCTCGTGGTCCACGTGGGCAACCTCACGGCTCGCGTTGTCATAGCTCTCGATCACGACATCGTCGCGGTCGAGCGCGGCGTAGCGGCGCTGGTTGCGGCCGATGGTGAGCGTGGAGCCCGGCTGCACAAAGCGATGGATGGACACGGCGGCCTCGTGACCGGCGGCGATGGCGTCGATAGCAAAGCTGGGACCGGTGTAGACGTCGCCGCCCACAAAGATGTCGGGCTCGGCGGTCTGGTACGTCTGCGGATCGGCAAGGGCACCCTGGCTGCGGCCGAGCTCCACCTTGGAGCCAGCCAGCAGGTCGCCCCACACAATGGACTGGCCAATCGACATGACGACACGGTCGGCATCGACACGGCGCAAGTCGTTCTCGTCATACTCGGGCGCAAAACGGCCCTCGTCGTCAAAGACACGCGTGCAGCGCTTAAAGGTGATACCGCACACACGACCGGCCTCGTCCAGGTGAATCTCCTTGGGGCCCCAGCCGCAGCTAATGTGCGCGCCGTCCTCAATGGCCTCGCGACGCTCCTCCTCGCTGGCAGGCATCTTGACCTCGCTCTCCAGGCAGAACATCTCAACGTGCTCGGAACCCAGACGGCAGGCGTTGCGCGCGACATCGATGGCCACGTTGCCGCCGCCCACCACGATGGTGCGCCCGGGCAGCGCGTCGATCTTGCCGCTGTTGACCTCGCGCAAAAAGTCGACGGCCACGGTCACGTCCTCGGCATCCTCGCCCGGAATACCGGCAAGGCGGCCACCCTGGCAGCCAATGGCCACGTAAAAGGCTTTAAAGCCCTGCGCGCGAAGCTCGTCGAGCGTCACATCGCGACCGACCTCCACGCCATAGCGGAACTCGGCGCCCATCAGGCGAATGACCTCGACCTCGGCCTCGATAACGTCCTTCTGCAGCTTAAAGCTGGGAATGCCGTAGGTGAGCATGCCGCCCGGGCGCTCGTTTTTCTCGAACACGACGGGCTTGTAGCCCTTCTCGGCCAGATAGAAGGCGCAGGACAGACCGGCCGGACCGGCGCCGATGATGGCGATCTTCTGGTCGAAGCCGCCGGCACGCGTCGGGGTCACCACAGGTGGGACATAGCGAGTCGCGGCATCCAGATCGCGCTGGGCGATAAACTTCTTGACCTCGTCGATGGCCACGGCCTCGTCCACGCGACCGCGGGTGCAGGCATCCTCACAGCGGCGGTTGCACACACGGCCGCAGATAGCGGGCAACGGGTTCTCGCGCTTGATGAGCGCCAACGCCTCGTCATAGCGGCCCTGCGCCGCGAGCTTCAAATAGCCCTGAACGGCAACGTGCGCGGGGCAGGCCGTCTTGCAGGGAGCGGTGCCGGACTCATGCGTCTCGATACGGTTGTCGTTGCGGTAGTTGGGCGACCACTTGGTGTGGTCCCACTTGGTGGCATCGGGCAGCTCCTGGCGCGGATACTCGGGCACCTGTCCGCCAGCCTTTTTGCTACAGAGCTTCTGGCCCAGTTTGGCGGCGCCGGCCGGACACACCTCAACGCAGCGACCGCAGGCCACGCACTTGTCCTTCTCGACCTTGGCGACGTAGGCCGAGCGCGACAGGTTGGGCGTGTTGAACAGCTGCGAAGTGCGCAGGGCGTAGCACACGTTGACGTTGCAGTTGCAGATGGCGAAGATTTTGTTCTCACCGTCGATGTTGGTGATCTGGTGCACAAAGCCGTTGTCCTCGGCCTGGCGCAGGATGTCGTAGACCTCCTCGCGCGTCACATAATGGCCGCGGTCGGTCTCGACCACGTAGTCGGCCATATCGCCCACGGCGATGCACCAATCGGCCGGGTCGTCGGCGCAGCCCTCTCCCATCACGCGACGGCTCGCGCGGCAGCTGCAGGTGCTAGCGGCATACTTACCTTCGTATTTGTCGAGCCAATGCTCGATATGCTCGATCGGCACCGAGGTGCTCGCGGCATCGATGGCCTTCTCGACCGGAATGACATGCATGCCGATGCCGGCACCGCCGGGCGGCACCATCGGCGTGGCCTTGGACAGCGGTCCCTTGGACGCCTGCTCAAAGAACTTGGCATAGACCGGATGCTCCTCGAGCTGGCTCACGCGCATGTTGAGGAACTCGGCGGAACCCGGCACCAGCATGGGCAGCACCCACTGCTTGGCGCGCTCGGGGTTTTCCCAGTTGTACTCGAGCAGACCCGTGTAGCTCATGTCGTCGAGCATTTTTTCGATATCGGCCTCGGGCATGCCGGTGAGCTTGACCATCTCGGGCAGCGTATAGGGACGGCGCATCTTCATCTTGCAGAGCACTTCGGCCTGCTCGTCGGTTGCGGCCTCGGCAAACGACCAGTACTCGTAGCCCAGCAGCTCGTCGCGGTGCAGCAGGCGGTTGGTGCAGTGCTCACACAGTTTGACGATGGCCTCGCGCGGATGCTCCGGTATCGGCGGCACGAACTCCGCGCCGATATCGGGCTCGGTATAGCTAATCCCCGGTCCGTTGAGAATCATAGTCGTCCCTTCTCTTGCCACAGCCCGGCGAGACCGCAGCGCCCCTCTTTTTTTGCAGGCCGGGCATGCCCCCATGCCTTTCACCCGCCATTGTTGACATTGTGTCAAAAATAGTATTGACGAACCGTCAACAATATTCAAGACTGTTAGGCGAACGGTCAGGCAAAAGAGGATGAAAGGCGGCAAAACATGGGCAACAACGCAGCAGATATCTCTGTGGTCGATGCCGTCCCCGCATCCGATAGCGCGGCAAAACGCCTGACGGGCGACGAGCGCCGTCGCGAGATCCTCGCCGCTGTGCGCGCCGTGAGCGCCGAGCTTGGTGTGTCCCATCTTTCGGTATCGGCCGTGACCAAGCGGGCTGGCTGCACGCGTTCGCTGTTCTACCACTACTTTGCCGATATGGATGCCGCCGTCACCGCCGTTATGGACGAGGCAATCGACGGCTTTATCGCCGAGCTCGAGCAGTGGAACGCCAGCCGCACGGTTGGCGACATCGAAGGCGCACTCGACACCGTTGCTCCGCTCTTTAAGCGCCTGGTCGTGAGCGGCCACGAGTTGCCGAGCACGCTCACCTCGAGCAGCGGCGCGCTCTACGGCGGCTTTTTGCACAACGTGGTCCAGCGCGTGGCGCAGTATATCTGCGATACCACCGTGGTGGATTTTGTCGCCCATCATGAGCTACGCATCGACCATGTCTACGAGACGTTCTACACCCTCATTATGGGGTTGTTGATGTATATCCGCACGCACCCCGATGTGCCCGACGAGACGGTCAAGGAAATCATCGCCTCGACACTCCACATCGAGGGCTATACCGCCAAGTATCCGGAGCGCAAGCCCCAGAACTGACGACATTTGGCCAAACTGCCCGCGATCAGAAGAGGGGCCGCGGGCGTGTGAAAGGAGAGCAGCATGCTGTTCGATGTTTGGGGTAGCGATACCCTTATCCACTGGGCCGGCTGGGCCATGGTCTTTATTGGCCTGATCGTGCTCAACGAGATCGGCCGCCGCACCAAGCTGGGCGCGGCAATCATCTTTGGCGTGGCTCCGCTGGCCATGACCATCTACTGCGTCGCTATCGCCATCGGCGTTTCGCAGGGCGCCGAGTGGGCGCTCACCAACCCCACCCATGTGTACCAGAACAGCTGGTTCCACTACGCCAAGGTCTACGCGGCGTTGGCCGGTTGCTGGGGCTTCATCGCCATTAAGTATCAGTGGGGCAAGATCGGCAAGGCGCACTGGTTCCGCGCGTGGCCGTTTGTGATCGTCGCCATCAACATCATGATCGCCGTCGTGTCCGACTTTGAGAGCGCCTATCACTTCTTTGTCCTGGGCCAGTCCACTTGGGTCACCTCCGAAGGTGCTACGCAGCTTGCTGGCTGGAACAACGTGTTCAACGGCATCGCCGGTATCATCAACATCTTCTGCATGACCGGTTGGTGGAGCGTCTACGCCTCCGAGGACAAGACCGACATGCTGTGGCCCGACATGACCTGGGTCTACATCATCGCCTACGATATCTGGAACTTCTGCTACACCTACAACTGCCTGCCCGCCCACTCCTGGTTCTGCGGCTTTGCGCTGCTGCTGGCGCCCACCGTCGCCGCCTTTATCTGGAACAAGGGCGGTTGGATCCAGAACCGCGCCTTTACGCTGGCCATTTGGTGCATGTTTGCCCAGGTGTTCCCGTACTTCCAGGAGGAGTCCATCTTTGTGACCCACTCCACGCTCGACCCCAGCGCCGCTACTGCGGTCTCGATCGCCGCACTGGTCGCCAACATCGCCGCGATCATCTACATCGCCTACCGCGCCAAGAAGCTCGGCCGCAATCCCTACAAGCAGGATGTCTTTGAGGGCACCAGCGATTGGGAGAAGGCTACCGCTCGCCGCGCCAAGGTGGATTACGCACACGCCGAGTAACGCGCTCGCTGCCGTCCGCATTTGGATGTAGGCGCGTCTCTTTGGCTCCGTAATCTCGCGTTATGCGCAGCCCCCGGAAAGCAATTCGTTTGCTTTCCGGGGGCTTTTTGCTGTCGCGCGTGCATTCATGCACATATTCACAATGTATCGCGCAGATAAAATCGAATTTCCGACTGCACGCCAGCTCTATGTGACCTTAATTTTGGGTACATTGTTGTCCCGATATTGAGCTTGGGGGATATATGGAAAATGAGACGAGGGGCCAAGAGGACGCGGCCCAAGATGCAGCGGCGTGCGCCGAGGCCTTGGAGAGCCTAGACCGGTTTTCGCTGGACGAAGTTGCGTTTGACGAGACAATCGCCGACATGCAGGACGCGGCGGGCGATGGCATACCGGATACGGGCGACGACGTCGAGGATGCTCGCGATGAAGCCGATGTCGAAAAAGGCGATGACGAGGGCAATGGCCAACCGGAACCCAACGCGGGAGATGAGACCTCCCTGCTTGGCGACTTGCCCGTCGACGAATCGCTCACCCGCGAGCTCCCCGGCTTGGGCTCTGCGCCAGTCGTCGACGAGACCATCGCCATGGGAGATATTCCCCTGCCGTCCGCTCCCTCGGCACACGAAGCCGAGGTTCGTCATCGTAAGATGTCGCCCAAGCGCCGCAATCTGATGGTCGCCGGTGTCGTGGCCGTCGCGCTCGTCGCCGGCGGTGCAGGCTATGCTGCCTGGAACGGATATCAGCAAGAGCAGGCTGCCGCTGTCGCCGCCAATGCCCACACGATGATGTCAGTGCAGATTGGCGTGCATGCCGCGGGCCTCAACTGTTCCACTGGCTCCAAGATTCCCGTACAGGTGAGCGGTCAGGATTCTGACGGCTCCTCCGTGAGCGAAACGCTCTATGTTGACGAGCACGGCCGCGGCATCAAACTGCTGCCCGGCGATTACACGCTCTCCATCGCTGCCTCCCCCATCGCGGCCGACGGCACTATCTATACCGTCCCGACCACCAAGGCGCAGGTCACCGTTAAGAGCGATGGACAGGATTTAAGTGCCCAGGCTACCTTTAAGCTCAAGGTGCCTTCGGCCGACACGGTAACCGACGACCAGATCGATGCCGCCGCCAAATATGCCGAGGAGGGAGGTGCGAGCTCCGCCGCCACCGCCAAGGTGCTCCAGCAGGCGGCAACCGCGCGGCGCGATGCCGCCGTCAATGCCGTGAGCGCGCAAAAGGCACAGGCGGCCCGTGATGCCGACGCCCGCCACAAGGCAACCGACCTTTACCAGCTCGATATCCCCGTCGAGTGGTACGGCAAGGTCGAGACTTGGCAAAATGGCAGCACGCTATGCATCTATCTTGCCGGCGACAGCGATACACCGATTGTGACGCTCGTCGCAGTGCGCGAGGGCGAGAGCTTTACGCCCGATGAGGGCGATACGGTTTTGGGTGCGGCCAACCTAGGCAACGGTTATACCGTCTACGCCAGCGGTCCCGTCTATCCGTACGTGGTGCCCCAGACCATCAACGGACGGACGCAGAATCCCGTGTCGACCTACCCTATGGACTCGGCCATTGAGCTTGTCGAGCTCACGACCGGCAACCGCTACACCTATAGCCAGATCAAGAACGTACTGGTCGGCAAAGACGGCAAGGCCGACGCCGCGACCAAACTCGAGACCGACTACCTCGCCCAGATTCTGTTGCCGAGCATCAAGGCCCAGGACTAGCGGACCATGACACCTGAGTCCTGGCCTCGCAAATCCATAGACGATTAGGAAAGGAGCCACTTCCATGCGGGCACAGCATGTACCACGCCGTGTTTGCATGGAATATCGGCCTGCTCATCCATGGTAACGATTACCGACTCGCCAAGATCAAACTGGGCCATCGCGGCATCGAGCGCGGCAATTTCGCGCTCGCGCGTTTTCTCGCTTGTCATATCCACACTTACCTGAATCAGGCCGTAAGCCTGCATGAGCAGTGCATCCCCAGCCACAAAGTCCACCTCATGGCTTTTATTCTTATCTTTAATCAGCAGGCGGCAAACCGAACCGGGCCGCACGGCGGGGGTCCTTCTTCTGAGCGCATTGAACACCGCGGTCTCGAGCCTCTGACCATGATCCAATGCCGATGCGGGGGAGAACGCTCCGAACATCGCAGGATCGACGGCGTAGACCTTAGACGCAGACCGCGTATTATTTGCAAGCGAACGCGTGAACTCCGGCACCGAAAACAGCAGGTAGGCATCCTCGTAATACTCAAGTAAGTCGCTGAGCGTATTTCGACTGACGGATATCTGTCTGCTCTTGAACTCGTTGTACACTTTGTTCACTGACAGCTCTCGTCCCGAAGATGCCATGCACCGCGCCAGAAACAGCGAGGCCAAACGGGGGTTCTTGACGTCGTAACGTTCAACGACGTCCATGGCGACCGTTCGCGACGCATATTCCTGTAGCAGCTGAATCGCGTCTGCGGGCGTCTGCTCAAGTGTCGCGATGAATCCCCCTCGCTCGAGATATCCGACCAGATGGTGTCGGAGCAACGCTGCATCGCTCGAGGAGAAGGGTGCGTTCGACTCAGGAACGCTCCCCGTCTTATATCGGACGTATTCCGAAAAACTCAACGGAAAAAGCTCTCGCACAAGAGAACGGCCCCTGAACTCGCTCTTAAGTTCTGAGGACAGCATCTTAGAAGAAGATCCCGTCACGTAAACGGTCGCCTTCTCCGTATCGACCACGCGTCGCAGAAACGCACCCCATTCGGGTATTTCCTGGATCTCGTCAAAGAAAAGGTAGGCGCCCTCGCCTCGAGCAGCAGGATATAGTGCATAGAATGTATCGAGCACGTCCGCTAGTAGCGATGGCTCATACGGACGCAAGCGCTCATCCTCAAAATTGAAATATAGCATCCGGTCAAGCTCGACGCCTTGGCCCTGAAGCCGCCGTATCTCCTGATACAGGCGATACGTCTTTCCACAACGACGGGCGCCCACAATCACATATACGATGTTGTCGCGCTTTGGCTCCTGCGGGTTGCCCAGATCAAGGTCGCGCTCAAAGACCTGCGGAATCCCCTGTTGCTCAAAGTCCTTTATTTTTTGAGCCACCAAGTCGTTGAATGCCATAATTCTCCAATCTTGCTCTCCTGCTAATCAAGATTATAACGATTCTTGATTAGCAGGAGAGCAAGATTATGCGTATCTTGATTAATGGATAAGCAAGTTTTCTATTAGTGGCCGCTCCCGGAGGATATCGAGCGGCCGAGGGGGGCAGGCATGAACGCCTCTAGCCGAAAACAAAGTAGCTAAAAAAGCCCCGTCCCAAATGAGCTACTTAACGCCAGGGGTCGGCTTCGAAGAGGGGCTCGCGCTCGGGGCGACGATCGCTATAAGGATCGTAGCCGTCGTCATCCTCGTTCTCGGCACGGATGTAGGGGTCGCGCGGCTTGGGCACAGGCTTGGGCACAGACTTGGGTGCGGCCGGCGCGGCGTTGGCGACCGGCGCATTCGTCTTGTTCTTGTCTATCATCTGCATATCTCCTTGCCATGCAATCGTGTTCAACATTATCGATTGTCGCACGAAAAAGGGCGGCGGACCCAATTGGATCCGCCGCCCTTGGCGTTTAGAGACGGCTGGCAGATTTTAAGGCATGTCCCATAAATCTACTCGGCGTCGGGGACCTCGTAGGTAGCAGACGGCGTGTTGTCGCACACGACGGTAAAGCCGCCGTCCTTGTCGGCATCGACCGTCACCTGATCGCCCTCGCGCACCGTACCGTCGATGATGGCGGCGGCGATGGCGTCCACGACCTCGCGCTGGACCAGGCGCTTGAGCGGACGGGCACCGAACACGGGGTCCAGGCCACCCACGGCGAGCATCTGCTTGGCCGCCGGGGTGATGGCAAGCGTCATGCGCTCCTTGGCCAGACGCGCGCGGACGTCGGCAAGCTGGATGTCGACGATCTTCTCGATCTGCGCCATGCCGAGCGGATGGAACACCACGATATCGTCGATACGGTTGAGGAACTCGGGGCGGAAGGTCTGAGCCATGGCGGCGTCGACCTGATGGCGCATCTCCTCCTCGTCCTTACCGGACAGATCGGCGATGGCCTTGGAGCCCACGTTAGACGTCATGATGATGATCGTGTTCTTGAAGGACACCTGGCGACCCTGGCCATCGGTCAGACGGCCGTCATCAAGCACCTGCAGCAGCACGTTAAAGACATCCGGATGAGCCTTCTCCATCTCGTCGAGCAAAATCACGGAGTACGGACGACGGCGCACGGCCTCGGTAAGCTGGCCGCCCTCGTCGTAACCCACGTATCCCGGAGGCGCACCGATCAGACGTTGGACGCTGGACTTCTCCATGTACTCGGACATGTCGATACGCACGAGCGCACGCTCGTCATCGAACAGGCACTCGGCAAGCGCCTTGGCGAGCTCGGTCTTGCCCACGCCGGTGGGGCCCAGGAAGAAGAAGCTGCCGATGGGCTTGTCCGGATCGGAGAGGCCCGCACGGCTGCGACGCACGGCCGCGGCGACAGCGGAGACCGCCTCGTCCTGGCCGATGACGCGCTTATGCAGCTCGCCCTCCAAGCCCTTCAGCTTGTCGAGCTCGCCCTGCATCATCTTGGAGACGGGCACGCCGGTCCAAGCGCTCACGACCTCAGCGATCTCATCGGAGGTCACCTGTTCGTTGAGGCCTTCGCCGTCCTGCTGCTTTTGCGCCTCGAGCGCAGCCTCGGAATCCTGAATCTGCTGCTGCAGGCCCGGAATCACGGAGTAGCGCAGCTCGGACGCACGGCCCAGGTCGCCGTTGCGCGTCGCACGCTCCTCTTCGCTCTTGGCCTCGTCGAGCTGCCCCTTGAGCTCCTGCACGTGGTCGATAGCGTTCTTCTGGTTGAGCCAGCCGGCCTTTTGCACGTTGAGCTTTTCTTGGACCTCAGCGATCTCTTGGCGCAGAGCCTCCAGACGCTCCTTGGAGGCCTCGTCGGTCTCCTTCATGAGCGCCTGTTCCTCAATCTGCAGCTGAGTGAGCTGACGCGTGGTGGCATCGATCTCGACCGGCATGCTGTCGAGCTCCATGCGCAGGCGGCTTGCCGCTTCATCGACCAGGTCGATGGCCTTGTCGGGCAGAAAACGGTCGGCGATGTAGCGATCGGAGAGGTCGGCAGCTGCCACGAGCGCGCTATCGGTGATATGCACGCCGTGGAAGATCTCGTACTTCTCCTTGAGGCCACGCAGGATGGAGATGGTGTCCTCGACGGTAGGCTCGCTCACCATAACAGTCTGGAAACGACGGGCGAGTGCCGCGTCCTTCTCGATGTACTTGCGGTACTCGTCGAGCGTAGTCGCTCCGATCGCGTGCAGGTCGCCACGGGCAAGCGCCGGCTTCAGGATGTTGCCGGCGTCCATGGAGCCCTCGGTGGCACCCGCGCCCACGATGGTGTGGAGCTCATCGATGAACAGGATGACCTTGCCCTCGGACTTTTGCACTTCCTTGAGCACGGCCTTCAAGCGGTCCTCGAACTCGCCACGATACTTGGCGCCGGCGACCAGCGCGCTCATGTCGAGCTCGATGAGGTCGCGATCGCGCAGGGTGCTCGGCACGTCGCCGGCCACGATACGCTGGGCGATGCCCTCGACGATGGCCGTCTTGCCGACGCCCGGCTCGCCGATGAGCACGGGGTTGTTCTTGGTGCGGCGGGACAGAACCTGAATGGTACGACGGATCTCGTCGGTACGGCCGATGACCGGGTCGAGCTTGCCGGCACGGGCAAGGTCGCAGATATTGCGGCCGTACTGCTCCAGCACCTCAAACTGGGTCTTGTCCTCGGCAGACGTCACGCGGTCATCACCGCGCAGCTCCTCGTAGACTTGCTCGATGCGCTCCTTGGTGACGCCGGCGTCGCGCAGAACACGGCCGGCCTCGCCCTTGTCCTCGGCAAGCGCCATCAGCAGATGCTCGGTCACCACAAAGCTGTCGCCCATCTTGGTGGCCTTCTTTTCGGCCTTCTCGATAACGCGGACGAGCTCATTGGACAGGCCCATCTGCTGGCCCTCGCCCGAAACCTTGGGCACGCGGTCGATGGCATCTTGTGTGGAGCGTGCAAGCTGGGCCGGGTCGGCGCCGATGCGCTCGATGATCACGGAGATATTGCGCTCGCCGGCACCAAGCAGGGCAGACAGCAGGTGAATCGGCTCCACCGCGCCGGCCTGCGCGTCGGCAGCCGTGCTCATGGCGGTCTGCAGCGCCTCGCGCGACGTCATTGCTAGCTTATCGATTCTCATGGAATCACCTCTCTTGGGGCGGCCGCCCTACGGGGCGGCTTCACGTTGTTCGAGAAGTATTGTTGCCAGCTTTGTACGATCTTATACACAAATCTAAGTCTCTATATATAAGATTTTCTGAGTGATTGATGGATAGGGTACTGAGATGTCAGCCCGTCGCTGCCCAGGCGCACTACCATCTCGATCTATAACATCTAGCAGCCATTTTTGATCCTAGATGTTACAGATCGAGACAGACCGAAAACCACCACAAAGAGGACAGGCACCTTTGTGGTGGTCGCGGTCTCTACTCCTTCGCCGAACCCGTACTTCCCGATTCGACGGTCCAGGGCATCTCATCCTCGAACAGCCATGTACGGGCAGACCCACTATCGCGTGCAGTCTGCGGGTCAGGCAAGCAGGTCTGTTTATAGGCATCTTGGATACACTGACCCATAAAATCGTTGAGCTCGGTCTGGTCGCCCTCCATGACATAGGCGACATCGCCGTCCATGATGTAGATGCCCGGACCCTCATTGCCCTCGTAGCCCGGATCGTACGAGACATCACATAACTTTGCGCCGTTTGCAGTGTCCAGCTCGATGGACGAGTGGCATCCGCCAACCATGTCGTTCGCTTTTGCCCGATAGGACGCATATCCGTACCAACGCTTAAAGGTTTTGCCCTTGAGTAGCTCGGACGCCCTATCGATCAGGCTTGTATCCGTGGTATAGCGCATGGCCCCAAGCTGAATACGCGGATAATTGCTAATACCCAGCACAGCCGGCTGCTCATCAAAATCAACGGTAATGGTCTCGGGCTTGTCGTCGCCGGTCAGAAGTTCGACAGATTGAGTCACAGGCTTGACCACCGGCTCCGTCACCGCAGCAGGTAGAAATGCCATACCGACAGCGCCCGCGCCAACCACAGCGATCGCAAGCGCCAAGACAATCAATCCAATACGGGCAGAACGGCTCACGGCAAAACACCCCACAATGCAAACCTTCGCCACCTGCACTAATGATACCGCCAGCTAACACTATTACCAAAAGAAGCCGCGCGCTCCTCACCACCACAAAGGGGACAGGCACCTTTGTGGTGGTTTTCGACGCTAACGGTCGACCATCTCGCGCAATGAGATTAAACTTGAATTGCTCTCTGAACATATCCATTTCTGCCTATCCTCAACAGATCTTTGTCTCGAGGAGCGCATATGAAGCCGCCTCATTCCACCGGTCGCAACGTCATCGCCATTCTCGCCATACCCATCGTGATGCTCTTCCTTATCGTCATCACGCCCTTTTCCCTTGGTATCACCTCGCCCTTCGATTTATGCGGAATGGTCGACGCCGGCTCGCGTGCCACCTCGCTCTCCTTTATCTGTCGCGGCGTGTTTTACGAAGATGGAATTCCCACCGGAAGTTGGCAGTCAAAGTTGCCACTGCTCGGTCAGATCGACGGATGCTCCCCCTATTTCTGCCTTGGACCTCAGACGCTAAACTATCTAATCGACGACCAGCCACTCGACTTCATCACCCTCGCCTACGACTACGCACCAAACACCGATGAGCGCCACATGAACCAAGTCCTCGACAAGATGCTTGGACAGTGCGGGCTCACCGAGGAGGCCGGTCGAACCATCTATAGCAACCAGAAATTAAAGCGAACAGAACTCCGCCGTGTCGGAAAAATCAAAGGGCGAAACGGGGCCGCCTACTGGGATGCCTGGGCAACACGCGACAAGGGCGAATTCGGACACAGCACCTATATGGTCACTGTCTACACCAAAGACGGAATTAAGGACAATGTTGACGATTTCGCGTCATCCAAACTCGGCATCCCCAAAACAACCAAACCCGCCAACCCGGATGAAATCCTGTAGGGACATTTATTGAACTGTCCCTCAACGAGCGCGGCCATATCGAGCTCGCCCCACCACCACAAAGGCGCCTGTCCCCTTTGTGGCGGTTTTCGACAAAAAGAAGCCGCCCCATTAAGAGAAGCGGCTTCAAGCAAGTCTTTTTTAGCGTCCCTCAAGACCCAACGAGAACGCAGAAATGTAGCCCGGGGCTTACCCTTTCCCGAACGCGACCCTCGCGAAGCGCGTGAGCGAGCGGGAAAGGGTAAGCCCCGGGCGGACAATTAAGTGCGTTACTCGGCAGCGGCCTTGAACTTGTTGTAGTTGATCAGGCAGCCGGCCTTGACGATGGCACGCTCCTCTGCCGTCATATCGGCAATGTAGAGCTCAATCTGCTCAACCGTGCCGTCGGCGCGCACCACGTAGGCGGCGATGTCCTTCAGGTCGCCATCGAGCGCAGCACGGATACCCGGCACAAAGACGTAGTCGCCCACCTCAAAGTTGGGCTCGGCCTCCATCTGGAAGGGCACCATGCCCCAGTTCATCACGTTGGAGCGATAGCGCTTGGTGGCGTACTCGTGGACGATGTTGGCCAGGCCGCCGATCACGCGCTGGCAGCTCGCAGCCTGCTCGCGGGCAGAACCGTCACCGGGCTTCTTGGCATAGAGCATGGAGCCATACTCGGTCGCCTTGGCATCGGCCGCGACACCCGCGCCGGCCAGCGCCTCAAACACACCGGCAAGCTCGGCATTGAGCGCCGCCAGGTCGCCCGTGGCCTCGCCGGCCACGCGGCGCTTCTCCACGGCGTCGACCTCCTTGGAGCGACCCACGTAGGCCGGATCGCGGCGGCTCAGCGTAAACTCGGCCAGACCCAGCGGGTTGGAGCGGAAGGAACTCGTTTCGCCCGAGGGAATGAGCTCGTCGGTCGTGGTGACCGGGTCCATGATCTTGGAGCACACCTTAAGCAGGATGTCGTCGCCGAGCGGCTCCATCGCGGGCCACGGCTTGATGTTGGGACCCTCGACCAGCTCGTCTGCCGGCTCGGCCTTGCCAAAGCCCCAGTACACGCGCTTCTTGTAGGGAGCGTCGTCAAAGGTGTACTCGCAGGCCTCGTCCCAAGTCTCCTCGGGCAGGTCGGTCGCCGGCGTCAGGACGCCGCCGTTGGCAGCCGTCGCCGCGATGGAGCGGGCGTCCATCAGAGCCACAGCGCTCAGCTGGCCATTACCCGGCTTGGAACCCTCGCGGTTGGGGAAATTGCGCGTGGTGTGGCGGATGGACAGGCCGTTGTTGGCAGGCGTGTCGCCGGCGCCAAAGCACGGGCCGCAGAACGCCGTGCGCACGATCGCGCCGGCCTCCATAAGGTCGTAGATATAGCCGCGACGCGTGAGTTCGAGCGCCACGGGCTGGCTCGTGGGATAGACCGACAGCGAGAACTCGCCGCAGCCGGTGTTGGCGCCCTTGAGCACGCGGGCAGCCTGGACCACGGAGTCGTAGTTGCCGCCCGAGCAGCCGGCGATAACGCCCTGCTGCACGTGCAGTTTGCCGTCGACGATCTTGTCGAGCAGGCTAAAGTGCGTCTTACCCTCGCCGATCTTGGCGGCCTCGAGCTCCACCTCGTGCAGAATATCCTCGAGGTTCTCGTTGAGCTCGTCAATCTCAAAGCCGTTGGAAGGATGGAACGGCAGCGCGATCATGGGCTTGATGCTCGACAGATCGACCTCGACGCAGCCGTCGTAGTAGGCGACATCGGCGGGCTTGAGCTCGCGGTAGTCGTCGCCGCGGCCGTGCATGGTCAGGAATGCGTGAGTGTCCTCGTCGGTGGCCCAGATGGAGGAAAGGCAGGTGGTCTCGGTGGTCATGACGTCGACGCCGTTGCGGTAATCGGTCGTCATGCTCGCGATGCCGGGGCCCACAAACTCCATGACCTTGTTCTTAACGTAGCCCTTGGCAAAGACGGCGCGGATGATGGCAAGCGCAACGTCGTGCGGGCCGACGCCGGGACGCGGGGCGCCCGTGAGGTAGATGGCCACAACGCCGGGATAGGCGACGTCGTAGGTGTCGCGCAGCAGCTGCTTTGCCAGCTCGCCGCCGCCCTCGCCCACAGCCATGGTGCCCAGGGCGCCGTAGCGGGTGTGCGAGTCGGAGCCCAAGATCATCTTGCCGCAACCGGCGAAGTTCTCGCGCATAAAGGAGTGGATGACCGCGATGTGCGGCGGAACGAAGATGCCGCCGTACTTCTTGGCCGCGGAGAGGCCAAAGACGTGATCGTCCTCGTTGATAGTGCCGCCCACGGCGCACAGCGAGTTATGGCAGTTGGTGAGCACGTAGGGCAGCGGGAACTGCTCCATGCCCGAGGCACGCGCCGTCTGGATGATGCCGACGAAGGTGATATCGTGGCTCGCCATGGCGTCGAAGCGAATCTTGAGCGCCTCGGGGTCGCCGGACGTATTGTGTGCCTGAAGGATCGAATACGCGATGGTGCCACGTTTGGCATCCTCGGGCGTCTGCGTAATGCCGCGCTCAGCAGCCTCGGCCGCAGGCACAACCTCGCTGCCACGGCGCAGGTAGATGCCGTCCTCGTACAGCTTGACCATACTGTCTCCCACTCTGCCCAAACAATTTGGGCGCATAGCATACATTCGTTCAATATCGTGCCATAGAACGGTTGCGAGTGGGCTACGAATCTGCGCGTTCACTTTATCTCAGTAAAGCAAAGAACGAGTTGGGTGCCGGGGGCAGACTTAGACGCCGAAATGACGAGAGTGGATAATCTCCCACTTTGAGCCTGCAAACAGGCCAAAAACGGGAGATTATCCACTCTCATTCTGCGGGCACTCATTTAAGTCTGTCCCCAATGAGTGCCCGGCAGCGTCGGCGGAGCTATAGGTCGCTACCCGTACCTAGCAGCTTGCGCATGACTTGCTCGGGGTTGACCGAGCCGTCGCGCGGGGCCAGGGCGGTGATCTTCTTCTGCATCTTGTACTCGTGCAGCTCGTCCTCGAGCTGGCGCACGCGTGCGCGGAGTCTTTCGTTCTCGCGCTCGCGCTCCTCGGCACGCTCCTTCATATCGAGGATGCGCACCACGCCGGCAAGGTTGATGCCCTCGTCAGTCAGCTGGTTGATGAGCTCCAGGCGCTCGATATCGGCACGCGAATACAGACGCGTGTTGCCGCCCGAGCGCTGGGGGTTCACCAGGCCCTTGGACTCGTAGACGCGCAGAGTCTGCGGATGCATGCCGGTCAACTCGGCCGCCACGCTGATCATGTACAGCGGTTTATTCCTATTGTCCTCGGCCATGCTACCTGACCCCTTTCCGTCTCGTTATCGTCCATCATAAGCCCGCGGGCGCGGGTGTGCGCCACGACCGCCCTAGTACGTCGCCTTGTAACGGTTGACCTTCTCGCGATAATCGCGCGTGTCGACCTCGCGCAGCTTGGTCATGGCATCGCGCTCGTCATCGGATAGGTTCGTGGGGACCTGCACCTTGATCTCGACGAGCAGCGCGCCCGTACGGCCACGGTGCTTAACGTCGGGCGCCCCCATTTCCTTAAAGCGGAACTTCTTGCCCGTCTGGGTACCCGCGGGCACCTTCAGACGAACCGTCGCACCGCCGGGCGTGGGCACGTCCACCGTGCAGCCGAGCGCCGCCTCATAGACCGAGATCGGCACCTCCATGGTCACGTCGGCACCTTTACGCTTAAACAGCGGATGCTCCTCCACGTGCGTGGTCACGACCAGGTCGCCGCGCTCGCCGCCGGCAACGCCATACTCGCCGCGACGCTTGTAGCGCAGCTTGCCGCCATCCACGGCGCCCGCAGGCACCGAGACCGTAATGGTCTGCTGCTCGCCCGTCGAGGGAATACGGTAGGTGACCTTGTGCGTCACGCCGCGGAACGCGTCCTCGGCCGTCACGTCGACAGTCAGCGACAGGTCGCCGCCCTTGCGAGCACGGCTGCGGCCCGCGCCGGCACCGGCAGCACCCGCAGCCCCGGCAAAGCCCGAGCCCCAATCGCTGCCCCAGGCGCCGTTGCCGCTAAAGATGCTGTCGAAGATATCGCCCCAGCCGCTCGCACCGGCGCCGGCACCGTAGCCGCCGCCATACGCGCCGCCCGCGCCCGGCATGCCGCCGAACATGAGCATCTGGTCGTACTCTTTGCGCTTCTTCTCGTCCGAAAGCGTCTCGTAGGCCTCGCTGATCTCCTTGAACTTGGCCTCGTCGCCGCCGGCATCGGGGTGATATTTTTGCGCGAGCTTGCGAAACGCGCTCTTGATCTCTTTGTCGGAGGCGCTCTTGGATACGCCCAGGATGTCATAGAAGGTTTTGCCTGCAGCCATCGTAGCTCCTCTCCTGTTTCATCCGCCGCCCAGCGGGCGGCGGCTCATGCTTTCATATGGCACTAGGCCAGAAAGGGCCCCGGGTGTTGCCCCGGGGCCCTTCTCAATTACTCCTCGGTGCTCTCGGCCGTATCGGCCGTAGCATCCTCGGGCGCCGCTTCGGGCTCCGGTGCGGGGCGCTTCTCGCCACCGTAGGTCACCGTCACCATCGCGGAACGCAGGATGCGATCCGCCATGCGGTAGCCCTTCTGGTACACGTCGTTGACAGTCTCGTCGTACTGCGATGCGTCCTCGACACGCCCCACGGCCTGGTGCTCGAGCGGATCGAACGCCTCGCCCTTGGGGTCGATGGGCTCAACGCCCTCGTGCGCAAACACATCGAGCAGCTTGGCATGCACCGCATCGACGCCATCGACGAACTGCTTAAAGTCGTCGGAAAGCTCCTGGCTACGGGCATGGTCGATCGCACGCTCGATATCGTCAACCACCGGCAGCAGCGCAGTAACGAGCTTCTCGGTCGCGCGCTCGCGCTCGGCGATGCGCTCGTTGGCGGTGCGGCGACGGAAGTTCTCCCAGTCGGCCTGCAGACGGGCGGTGCGCTCGGTGGCGTCCTTCGCCTTGTCCTCGGCGGCCTTCTGAGCCTCTGCCGCAGCATCGAGCTCATTGCGCACGTCGGCAAGCTCCTTTTGGGCCTGCTCGAACTTAAGCTTAAAGTCGTTGTCGGCGGCTTCCTCACCGGCGCGGATAGCGGCTTCCACCATCTCGTCCTCGGTCATCGTCGCCTCCTTGTTGGAATCCTCTACCTGGTTCTCGGCAGCCTCGGCGGCCTCGGCCTCGTTGGCCTCGGTATCGTCGACGGCCTCTACGGGAATCTTCACGTCCTTCTCCTCAGAGTCAACGGGGGCGGCGCCAGCGGCGGCCGCCTCCGTGCGAGCTTTACGGGCGGACATGATTACTTGTCCTCGTCGTCCACAACCTCGTAGTCGGCGTCGACAACGTCATCGTCGGCAGGCTGGGCACCGGCGGCGCCGTCGGTCTGCTGCTGAGCGTCGGCGTAGACAACCTGAGCCAGCTCGTAGGCTACGGACTGCAGGGATTCGCCAGCGGCCTTGATGGCCTCGACGTCAGAGCCCTCGAGCGCCTTCTTGGCGTCGGCGATAGCGGCCTCGGCCTTGGACTTTACATCGGCGGAAACCTTGTCGCCCAGCTCGTTGAGGGTCTGCTCGGTGGAGTAGCACAGGCTGTCGGTCTGGTTGCGGACCTCGACCTCTTCCTTCTGCTTCTTGTCCTCCTCGGCATGAGCCTCGGCGTCCTTGACCATGCGATCGACTTCGTCGTCGGAAAGCGCGGTGGAGCCGGAAATGGTGATCTGCTGCTCCTTGCCGGTGCCCTTGTCCTTAGCAGAGACCTTGACGATGCCGTTGGCGTCGATGTCGAAGGTGACCTCGATCTGCGGCACACCGCGGCGGGCAGCCGGGATACCGGTCAGCTGGAACTTACCGAGCGACTTGTTATCGCGGGCAAGCTCGCGCTCGCCCTGGAGCACGTTGATCTCGACGCTGGTCTGGTTGTCGGCAGCGGTGGAGTAGACCTCGGTCTTGGAGGTCGGGATCGTGGTGTTGCGGTCGATCATCTTGGTCATGATGCCGCCCATGGTCTCGACGCCCAGCGACAGCGGGGTAACGTCGAGCAGCAGGATGCCCTCGACGTCGCCGGTGAGCACGCCGCCCTGGACGGCAGCGCCGTCGGCAACGACCTCGTCGGGGTTCACGGACATGTTGGGCTGCTTGCCGGTCATGGTCTTGACCAGATCCTGGACGGCGGGCATACGGGTGGAGCCGCCGACGAGGATGACCTCGGTCAGATCGGAGAGCTTAAGCTTGGCGTCGCGCAGGGCGTTGGTGACAGGCTGCTTGCAGCGCTCGAGCAGGTCGCGGGTGATCTTCTCGAACTCTGCGCGGGTCAGCGTGTAGTTGAGGTGCAGCGGGCCAGACTGGTTCATGGTGATGAACGGCAGGTTGATGGTGGACTGCTGGGCTGCGGAGAGCTCCTTCTTGGCGTTCTCGGCGGCCTCCTTCAGACGCTGCAGGGCCATGGGGTCCTGACGCAGGTCGACACCGTTCTCCTGCTGGAACTTATCGGCCATCCAGTCGATGACGCGCTGATCCCAGTCGTCGCCGCCCAGGTGGTTGTCGCCCGAGGTGGACAGAACCTCAAACACGCCGTCAGCGAGGTCGAGGATGGAGACGTCGAAGGTGCCGCCGCCCAGGTCGAAGACCAGAATGCGCTGGTCGGTGCCCTGCTTGTCCAGGCCATAGGCCAGAGCAGCAGCGGTCGGCTCGTTGACGATACGCTTGACGTTGAGGCCGGCGATCTTACCGGCGTCCTTGGTGGCCTGACGCTGGGCGTCGTTGAAGTAGGCCGGGACGGTGATGACGGCGTCGGTGACGGTCTCGCCCAGATACTTCTCGGCGTCGGCCTTCATCTTTGCGAGCGTCATGGCGCTCACCTGCTCGGCGGTGTAATCCTTGCCCTCGATATCGACGACGGCACGGCCACCCTGGCCCTCCTTGACCTCATACGGCACGGTCTTGATCTCAGAGGTGCACTCGGAGTACTTGCGGCCCATGAAGCGCTTGATGGAGAACACGGTGTTCTTGGGGTTGGTGACGGCCTGGTTCTTAGCGGCCTTACCCACGACGCGGTCGCCGTCGGCACGGAAGCCCACGACGGACGGGGTGGTGCGGTCGCCCTCGGCGTTCACGATAATGGTCGGAGAACCGCCCTCGAGGACGGCCATAGCGGAGTTAGTAGTACCAAGGTCGATACCAAGAATCTTACTCATTAGAAATTCCCTCTCTCTTTTGCGTTCGCGCCGCCTCGACGGTCTGTCGCGCGGCGCTTCGGCTTGTCTTTCAGGATGTAGTGTATCCCCTTATGGGCCGGAATATACAAAATCTAAGTCAATTCATATAAGATTTCTTATCTCTGAGAGTTTAGGTTCTCAAATGCGCAGGTAGAAGCGCTATTTGAGTTCTCGGCAAATCTACTGAGATCTATGTAGAGATGACTGAGGTTTGGGCTTGGGAGCGCACATGGCGGCCCCGGGCTTCCCTGGGGAAAGCTCGACCCGTTTCTCGGCTAAATAACGGGATGCGCTTTCCGCAAGCACGCTCAATCGCCCTATATTTCAAGTCACCTGTAGCTAACATTTGCGCAGCTCAACGGCCTCACCTGCATGTTTTTTAGTAAGCCGTGGCATACTCGGCGAACGGTATGAAGATGCCGGTCAGAGGGTATTGCAAACGGTCGCTCCCGTGGTATGTTTTTGCCCGAATCAAACCGACGCGCATCGCCTGTAGCGTCGGTCAACAGAGAGGAAACTACCATGGCTCATCCCGTAATTGATGCCGACGAGTGCATCGCTTGTGGCGTTTGCGTCGACTCCTGCCCCGCTGGCGTTCTGGAGCTCCAGGACGTCGCTACCGTCGCTGACGAGGATTCCTGCGTCGCCTGTGGCGCTTGCCAGGACGCTTGCCCCGCCGGCGCGATCACCGAGATCGTCGAGGAGTAACAGCTCCCCCACCTGCACACTCAAAAGTACACCGTGCACAAAAAGGAGGCCTCCGCATCGCCGCGGAGGCCTCCTTTTTTGTGCGGATAACTAATTTGGCACCGTCGCAGGTTGAGCTCACGTCAGCGAAAACGCCCCTAAGCGAGCAAGGTGACGTGAAAGAGGAGGGAAGCGTACTTTGGTACGCGACCGACGATTGAACGTCAGATTGCCGCTTAGGAGCGTTTGCAGCGTCGGCTAAGAGAGATCGTCCTCGTAGGGCATTAAATCGGCAAGGTAGCCCTTCTCCTTGAGCATGGCCTCGATCTCGTCGAGAGTTTGCTCGTCATCTGCCGCAATGCGATGGAAGTGATAGCCACTCGTCACCGTTAATAGTGGAAAGCTCTTGCCGCTCTCGATATCGTGCAGGTAGCGCTCAACATCGCGACGATTGCGGATGTCCAGGTCGGCTGTGATCTTACCGTACACGCGGTGGTTGACGATCACGTTGAGCACGGCGCCGCCCGCGTCGACGATGCTCGTGAGCTCATCGCCCGCCTGATCCACGCCGTGGCGTACCTTGACCAGACGCGTGGGCACAGCCGGGCTGCTCGCTGCCTCCTGTAGCACATAGCCGCGATTGGTGGCGACAATATCGTGCCCGTCGGCGCGCAGCAGGGCGATGTCCTGCACCACAACCTGACGGCTCACGCCCACCTCGCGGGCAAGCGCACTGCCCGAGACAGGATCTTTGGCTTCCTCGAGCACGGCCATGATGGAACGGCGACGCTCGCGGGCGTCCATTATTTACCGTCCAGTAGACGCAGGTGCTTAAGCGAGAGGTCGAGGATCGGCGCAGAGTGCGTCAGAGCGCCCGAACTAATATAGTCAACACCCAGGTCGGCCAGGGCGCGAATGTTGTCGGCGTCTACGTTGCCCGAGCACTCGGTCTTGGCACGACCGGCGATAAGCTCAATCGCAGTAGCCATGTCATCGTGGGTCATGTTGTCGAACATGATGATGTCGGCACCGGCCTCCACGGCCTCGCGTACCATGTCCAGGTTCTCGCACTCAATCTCGACCGTCGTGGTAAACGACGCATGGGCGCGCGCCACCTCAATCGCGCGCGCCACGCCACCGGCGGCGTCGATGTGGTTGTCCTTGAGCATGACAGCCGTCGACAGGTTATAGCGGTGGTTGCTGCCACCGCCGATCTCGACTGCGGCCCTCTCAAAGACGCGCATGCCCGGCGTGGTCTTGCGCGTGTCGACAAGCACGGTCTTGGTGCCCTCGAGCGCAGCCGCCATCCGATGCGTGTAAGTAGCGATGCCGCTCATGCGCTGCAGGTAGTTGAGCGCCACGCGCTCGCCCGAAAGCAGTACGCGCGCATCGCCGCGCACCTGGCCCACGTGGTCGCCGGCGTGCACCTCGTCGCCGTCCGCGACATCTAACAACACAGAGCTCTGCGGATCCAGCAGCTCAAAGGTGCGAGCGAACACATCCAAGCCCGCGATGATGCCATCGGCCTTGGCGATAAGCTCCACCGTGGCGGGACGCGCCGTGGGACACACGCTCGCCGTGCTCACGTCCTCAAAGGTAATGTCCTCGCGCAGAGCCTGCAGAATCAGATCATCGACGACGAGCTTCATGGTAATGGGATTCATGGTCTACTCCTCCACGGCCTGCGTGCCGGCGGCACGGGCCAAATCATCGATTGCAAGGGTATCGGCACTCAGGGCGCGGTGACGCCCGTCAAGCGCGGGCTCACCGGCCTGCTCCACGGCCAGTGACTCGCCGGCACGCATGTACCACGCGGCGCGACGACCCCAGACCAGCGCCTCGAGCAGGCTGTTCGATGCAAGGCGGTTCTTGCCGTGTACGCCATTGCAAGCCGTCTCGCCGGCGGCGTAGAGCTCGGGCATCGAGGTGCGGCCGTCCTTGTCGACCCACACGCCGCCCATAAAGTAGTGCTGCGTGGGTGTGACGGGAATGGGCTCGTCCAAGATGTCGCGGCCGTCCTCCAGACAGCGCGCGCGGATGTTGGCAAAGTGCCCGGTCACCACGTCGCGCTCGACGGGGGCAAAGCTCAGCCACTCGTGCTCGACGCCGTCCCGCTTCATCTGCTCGCGGATGGCGGCAGCGACCACATCGCGCGGCTGGAGCTCATCGGTAAAGCGCTCGCCGGCGGCGTTGAGCAAAATCGCGCCCTCGCCGCGGCAGCTCTCGCTGATCAAGAAGGTGCGGCCCGGCTGCGGCGAGAACAGTCCCGTGGGATGAATCTGCACGTAGTCCAGGTGCTCCATCGTGATGCCGTGCTCCTGCGCGATGTAGCAGGCGTCACCGGTGAGCTGCGGGTAGTTGGTCGAGTGGTCGTATACGCCGCCGATGCCGCCCGTTGCCCACAGCGTATGGCGGGCATGGATCTTAAAGGGCTCGCCGGCATGCACGTCCTCAGCGGCATTTGTCAGCTCGTCGGCGGGGCGAGCTGAATCGTCCTCGTCCACGGAAACGGCGACGACGCCGGTGCACGCCGTGGCGCCATCGCGCTCGGCAGTCAGGATATCGGTCATGGCAACGTGTTCGAGAATCTGCACGTTGTCCAGCTTGCGGACAGCCTGGAGCAGTTTGGTCGTAATCTCCTTGCCCGTAATATCGGCATGGAAGGCGATGCGCGGGCGGCTGTGCGCGCCCTCGCGGGTAAAGTCGAGGCTGCCGTCGGCCTTGCGCTCAAAGTCCACGCCCATGGCCAGCAGGTCGTTGATGACCGAACGGCTCGAGCGAATCATGATGTCAACACTCTCGCGGCGGTTCTCGTAATGGCCGGCGTGCATGGTGTCCTCAAAGAAGGCATCGTAGTCAGAGCCTTCGGGCAGCACGCAGATACCGCCCTGCGCGAGCATCGAATCGCACTCGTCGACGGCGCCCTTGGAGAGCATGATTACGCGCGTGCTCGTCGGCAGATTGAGAGCCGCATACAGGCCCGCCACGCCGCAACCGGCAATGACGACATCGCACTCCATATCGGGGTATTGTTTGGTTTCCACAGGAATCCTCTCCCTTGTAATGTGACATAAGGGATGGTCCCTCATGTCACATTGGCTTAGCGCGCCGCGTACTCGAGCATGCGGTCGAGCGTGAGCTTGGCCTGATCGGCGGCCTCGTCCGACACGCCAATCCGCACCTCGCCCTCGCCCGTCTCCAGGCAGCGCACGAGCTTTTCGAGCGTGATGAGATCCATGTTGACGCAGGTGGGCTGCACCGCAGGGAAGTAGAACTTCTTGCCGGTGCCCTGGCAGCGGCGCTCAAGTTCGTAGAGCACGCCGCGGACCGTCACGATGATGAACTCGCTCGCGTCCGACTCCTCGGCATACTTGATGATGCCGGCAGTAGACCCGATGTAGTCGGCCTCAGCCAGGACGTCGGCCTTGCACTCGGGGTGCGCTAGCACGAGCGCGTCGGGGTGCGCCTCCTGCGCGTCGACGATCTGCTCGACGGTGATGATGTGATGACGCGGGCAGTAGCCGTTGTTGAGAATGACGTGCTTTTGGGGCACCTGCTCGGCCACAAAGCGGCCCAGGTTCTGGTCGGGAATGAACAAGATGTGCTGCTGCGGCAGCTCGGACACGATCTTGACGGCGTTAGAGCTGGTAACGCACACGTCACTCCAGCTCTTGATCTCGACCGTCGAGTTGACGTAGCAGACGACAGCTAGGTCGTCGCCATACTCGGCGCGCGCCGCGTCGACCGTCTCGCGCTTGACCATGTGCGCCATGGGACAGTCCGCGCCCGGCTCGGGCAGCAGCACGGTCTTGGTGGGGTTGAGCAGCTTGGCGCTCTCGCCCATAAACTCCACGCCGCACAGCACGATAGTCTGCTGCGGCAGGCTCTTGGCGAGCTTTGCCAGGTAGAAGCTGTCGCCGACGTAATCGGCAACGGCTTGGACCTCGGGCGCCACATAGTAGTGCGCCAGGATCACCGCGTCACGTTGGGTTTTTAGTTGCTGAATGGCCTCGACGAGCTCTGCGGGCACCAGTGCCGCGCGCTCCGTTGCCGTCGTTGCCGATGCTAGGCCGGCCGCGATATCGCGTGCAAGCTCCGACGCATCCATGTTCGCGCTCTGTGCCATCAAGGCCCCTCTCTTTTGGCGAATCTTGGGGCTTTAGTATGACACCTGGCTTTACAGCTGACAAGACAGCTGTAAAGCCAGGTGTAAAGTTGGAATAAAGATTCAATCATGGGGCGGGTCCATTTTCGAACTGGCAAGCTGAGGATAGTCGAAAATGGACCCGCCCCAAGATTCGAGCGGCCCGCATTGTCCTGGACCAAGGGGCGGTGGTCAAAAAAGGCCAAATATGAGTACTGTCACCAAATTGGTAGCATCGATTTTCCGGTCCAGAGCAGCAAAATCGCCTTGTTTGGAGCCCGATCACGACTCTGAAGGACGAAAATCGATGCACTTTTGGCCGCTGGCACCGATTTTGGAGGCCATTTGGCTGCCACTAAACTGGTAACAGTACTCATATTTGGCCTTTTTTGACCACCGGGTTTCCGGCAAACCCCAAAAGCGGGGCCGGATCGCTCGATCCGGACCCGCTGGGGGTAGCGAGCACAATCGAGGTGTAAGAAGCAAGAGAGGGCCATCGCCTAGAATCGTCAGCGCCTAGATATTCAACGAGAGGAAAGACAGTGGTCCGCAGCGACATGCTACCCCAGCCGGACCGGGGGCTCGGCCTCGACCGGCCCCAGACCGAGGCATTTCACCGACGAGTTCAAGAGGAAGATAGTCGATCTCCACAACGCCGGAAAGCCCAGGCGCGAGGCCATGGACGAGTGCGACCTCGACAAGAGCACCGTGGAGAGGCGGGTCAAGTCGATAAACGAGACCGGCTCGCCGCGCGCCGCCGACAACCGCACGCCCGAGTAGAACCGGATCCTGGAGCCCGAGCGCGAGAACCGCAGGCTCCGGATGGAGGTCGACGTCTTAAGACGAGCGGCGCCAGCATACGCTCGGAAGTCAGGGCCATGGCGGCCAACGGGGGGGCCGCTGCCCCATATCGGCGCAGCGCTGGCATCGAGGCCTTCTGACCTGTGTCAAGATTTCGGACACGCAAGCTCGAGGAATCAAGCGGCCATAGGCATGGCCTCGGGCTTGGGCTCGGTTCTCTCGAAGAAGGCCGCCATGGCCTCGGCCGGCACCTTGTAGCCGATCGTCGAGCGGGGCCTTCGGCGGTTGTAGTACGCCTCGATGAACTCGACCACCGCGTGCTTGGCGGAATCCCTGGTCGGGAAGCTGCGCCTGTAGTACATCTCGTTCTTCAGCGTGGCGAGGAACGACTCAGCCACCGCGTTGTCGTGGCAGTTGCCGGTGCGGCTGCAGGACAGCCGCACGTCGTTGTCGCGCGCCCATTCGGCCAGAAGCCTGCTGGTGTACTGGGCGCCGCGGTCGGCGTGGAATATCGCGTTGCCGGCCACGTAGCCGCGCGATTTGGCCGACGCCAGCGCCGAAACCACGATGTCGGCGGTCATGCGCTCGGAGAGCGACCAGCCCACCACCATGCGGGTGTTGAGGTCGATGACCGTCGACAGGTACAGCCATCCCTCGCCGGTGCGCAGGTAGGTGATGTCGCCCACGAGCTTGTAGGTTGGAACGGGACTGGTGAAGTCGCGGCTCACCAGGCCGGGCCGGGGCCTGGCCTTCGGGTCGGGGATGGTGGTGCGCTTCCTGGCGTTGGGCGTGCAGCCGCGTATTCCCAGCTCGTGCATCAGCTTGCGCACCCTGTACAGGGTCAATCCGGAGAACTCGCCGGGCAGGAAGCATTTCACGAACCGGAAGCCGAACCTGCGGTCCGACTCCAGCCACACGCGCCGGACCGCCTCGCGCTCGGCCGACCAGTTTTCTCGCGGGCAGCCGTTGGAGAGCCACGAGTAGAAGCCCGATCGGCTCACGCCGAGCACGCGGGCCATCATTTTCACCGGGAATTCGGCCTTCTCCGCCAACATCATCCGGTAGCATGCGGCTACGCCTGGCTTTTGGCGAAGAAGGCCGCGGCTTTTTTCAAGAAGGCGTTCTCCATCTCGAGCTCGCGTATGCGCCTTTTCGCCTCGCGAAGCTCGCGGTCCTCGGCCTTGGGGTCGGGCCCGCCGGCAAGCTCGCGCCGGCGGTTCTGCACCCACTTGTTCACGGTCTTGGAATTCAGGCCCAGTTCTGCGCAGCATTCCGTTATCGGCCTGCCCGTCGAGATGATGTAGTCGGCGGTCTCGCGCCTGAACTCGTCGGTGTACTTGGCGGCTGGGTTGGACATAGCATACCGTCCTCTCGGTCGTCGATGAATGCATTCTAAAGGATTGGGCCTCTAGCATGCGTGTCCGAAAAGACGATACAGGTCAGACAACCCAATAAGACGTCGTCTCGAGCGCGTCCTCTGCACGGTCGAGCGTGCTTCTGGCCTTGGCACCCTGTTTGAACCACGAGCGCAGGTCCTCGAGCGTGCTGCCCGCTGCATACACCTTGATTTTGCGACCGCCTTTCGTGGTCACCGTGCAACGGTCGCCGCTCTCGCTGTTCTCGTGCGCCGTGACCTTCTTGAGGTAATCGCGACGGAACGCCACGACGCGGGCATTGCTGATCTCGATGAACCAATCGTCGTCGACAAGCGAAGTGCCCGTGGCACCTCGACTTGCCATCTCCTCGGCGAAGGAGAAACCGAGTTCGCGCTCCTGCCTGCCGATCTCGTAGATACCACGGGCGGGCATGCTGAGCATAAGCAGGGGCAGGAGTCCCCCTATGAACAGGAAGAGGAACGGAACGAGCAAGAGCAAGCGGGCTCCGGCATCGGTGAAAACAGCCATGAAGGCGATCACGAGCGAGAAGACGAGCGCCATGCCGTTGAAAACAATCGTCAACGGCTTGACGGCAGACCAACACAGGCCCGCCTTGGTCATGGGACCGTCGACGGCGTCCGAGACTTCGATGCCCTCTTCCTCCAGACGGGCGAGGAGGTTGAGCGAGCACACCCCCTCGAGGCTTATCGAGCAGAACTTTCGATCGCCCTCGAACAGGTCGATCCTCATCATCTGCGTGTGAAGCGTTGCATGGGTGATGTTGCCGAACGTCGTCTCCTTGCGGATGCCGAAGGCGTTACGCGAGAGAATTCGTTCACCGTCCACGTCGATGCGCGGGATGCTCAGCAGGGCCCAGATGGCCATGCCCGCAAGTGCCATGGCGTGGCCGAACCACACAAGCTCGTGGCCCCACTCGCCCAGCGAAACGCCCTGCCAGACGTAAACACCCAACATGAGCAGCTCGAACGCGACCGCGCAGCAGGCGATGATCGTGCGGATGGCAGCGGGCACGCGCACCGTGAAGCGATCGAGGCTGTCCGTCGCCTCACTGCGCTCACGCGCGCCGCGACGGGCGACCCATGCAGTGAGCGGACCGACGATGAACACCACCATCGCCACGCGCAGGAACGATTCGAGTATGTCGCCCATATTAACCACCATCCCAATAGAAAACGTGAATTTGGGAGACTATAGCAGAGCGAAGCGATCTGCACGGCATCGTCCGGGTGTTTTCGGCATACGGTGGAAACCAGCGGCAGCGGACGTTGAGAACTCACCCAAAAGACGCGATTCGACCGAAGCGATTCTTCTTGACTTGGTCTCAATGTGATACGACATGCGCCACTACCTGCGCGGTCTAGCGGCCCTGATCGAAGAGGGTCACACCGATGAGGCACTCGAGCGCATCGACGCGCTCTGCGAGACCAACGACCGCACCGCCGTGCGCCGCTACTGCGCCAACGAAACGGTCAACATTGCGCTCTCGTCGCTTTCCGCGGACATCAACGCGCACGGCATCACCGCCGACCTGCACGCCGCCGTGCCCGAAACCGTCCACGTGGGCGATGTCGATCTATTCAGTGTGGTATCGAACGCCCTGGACAATGCCATCGCCGCGGCGAGCGCCGCCCCCGAAGGCAAGCGGTTTGTCGACCTGGACCTTCGCTACGAAGACGGTCAGCTTCTATTGCTGGTTTCCAACACGTTTGGCCGTGCGCCGCACATGGTCGACGGCATGCCCGTGACTCAGCACACTGGGCACGGCTTTGGCACCAAGAGCATTATGCTTGCCGTCGAGCGCATGAACGGCAACTGCCAGTTCCGCATTAACGGCGACCGGTTTGAGCTGCGCGCCGTGATGTAGGGGCTGCCGCCAACCTCGCTACAGCGGTGCAGCCGCCGGGGTCAGCTGCTTAATGTAGGCCCACATGCGCTGCTTGGCGGCCTTGTCGGTGAGCGCCGCCTCAAAACCGTCGAGCGCCAGCACGCGGCGCCCCTGCACATGGGCGACCAGGCCGGGCTTGAGCATGGCGGTGTCAAAGTCATCAATTGCCACAAGCATATCGGCATAGGTCTCGCGCATGACATCGGCCGCGCTGTTATCGAGCAGCAGCACCGCCTCGGGATCCAGAGCCTCAAGCGCCTCGCGGAACAGCTCGCACGGCAGAGTCTCGCCCACCGCGACCGCTCCGTCACCTGTGCCGGCGACGCTTGCCAGCACGCAAAAATCCTCGGGCGCGTAGCCGATGGCCCCAAGCGCCTTGCGCAGCGCAGCACCGTCCGGACCGGCAGCCAGCTCGCCGCCCGAACGCTCGGCCTCGTCCAAATCGCCTTTGACCAGCACGATCGGCGAGCACGCGTTACCCACGATGCGCACGCCACGGACCGCAAGCGATGTGAGCTCCTGCTCGGCCGCCTGGGCGATGGCTTCTTTTTTCTGGCTTTGTGACGTGGACATGCGCTCTCCAATCGTTTGCGTGCCCACCATTATATAAAAGAGCTGCCCGCGAGTGGTTGCTTTGCGGGCGGCTGGGTATAAGCACGGTCGTACTGAGTTTTACGCGGCCGAGCCGCGTCGTATTATGGAGGTCACCATGGCTGACATTAAGCAGATTACCCCCGAGAACTTCGATTCCATCGTTAACGACAGCCTGCCCGTGCTGGTCGATTTTTGGGCGCCCTGGTGCGGGCCCTGCCGATCGCTCTCGCCCATCGTGGACGAGGTAGCCGATGAGCTGGCGGGCAAGCTTGCCGTTGCCAAATGCAACGTCGACGACAACCAGGACCTGGCCATGAAGTATGGCGTCATGAGCATCCCCACGCTGATTGTGTTTAAGAACGGCGAGGAGATTGACCGCTCGGTTGGCGCTCTGCCCAAGGCGAGGCTGCAGGCGCTGCTGGAGAAGCATCTGTAATACGCTTGTTACTTGCCCGCCGTCCATGAGCGGTTTTGCACCGCTCGCCGGACTGCCGGGTGCGGCGCGTGCGACCACGGATAGTATGGTAGTTACAAACAGCCCCCAGTGAACGGGTGCGAGTCACACAGACTCGTACCCGTTTTCTTATGCAGCAGCGCATAGAGCGAGCGTAGTAAAATCTGAACCACTGAACTGCCCCATACAAAAGGAGATTTTCCATGCATGATGTTGGAATGAACATGAGCCAGCTTGCCATGAGCGTCAAGCAGGTCGACGACACCATCGAGCTCGCTCACGAGTGGAGCCATCAGCTGCTGCATGCGACCGAGAATTTTGACATGGAGCGCATCGGCGCCAAGCTCGAGGCAGCCATGGCCGCGCTGCACGAGGCCCACGACGCACTCGAGGGCTACGAAGAGGCCATCGAGGCCGACCACAACTCCGTCGGCTCCGTGAAGCTGGTGTAACGTGGCCGAGCACGAGCACGCGCACAATCACGGTGCGGACGACGATGCAAGCTGCCGCTACAGCGGCTCCAGCTCCGAGCTGGTCCGCTTTTCGGTCACCGCGCCCGACGACCTGCTGCGCCGCTTTGACGAGCAGATCGCGCGCCGCGGTGACGTGGCTAACCGATCCGAGGCCGTACGCGATCTGATTCGCGCCTCGATCGCCAAGGAGCAGATGCGCACGCCCGACGAGCAGGTCATCGGTTCGCTCACCATGATCTATGACCACCATACCGGCGATCTGACGCGCCGTCTGGACGAGGTGCAGCACGACTACACCGACGAGATTGTCTCGACCATGCACGTGCATCTGGACCACCACAACTGCCTGGAGATTCTGGCGCTCAAGGGTCGCGGCAAACGCGTCTATGAGCTAGCGGACCGGTTGCTGGGACTGCGCGGCGTTAAGCACGGCGAGCTCACCTGCGCCGCCACCAAGCAGAGCCTGGGGCTGTAGCGGGATTTCCCGCAGCGCACCTGCCAAAA
This sequence comes from Coriobacteriaceae bacterium, assembly GCA_902364975.1. GTDB lineage: Bacteria > Actinomycetota > Coriobacteriia > Coriobacteriales > Coriobacteriaceae > Collinsella. The sequence goes on from CABJFQ010000001.1 coordinate 299,764, forward strand.
AGGGACAGGTTTGTTTTGGCAGGTTTAGAAGTTTTACCGACCAAAATAAACCTGTCCCTTTTTGGTCGGTTTTGACGAGGGGAAGCCACATGCGGCATGTGCATATTCATGTGACGGGCATTGTGCAGGGCGTTGGCATGCGGCCATTTGTGTATCGCGAGGCTATGGCGCATGGCATCTGTGGCTGGGTGCTCAACGCGGGCGATGGCGTACACATCGAGGCGCATGCTTTGAGCGAGGCGCTCGACGAATTTGTCACCGCGCTGTCGGAGCACGCGCCGGCCGCAGCCCGCGTTGAGCATGTCGCTGTTGCAGACCTGGAGCCCGACGCTTGGGATGCCGACGATGAGCAGGTCTTTCGTATTGTAGCGTCACAGGATCAGACCGTGCACACGACGCTCATCTCCCCCGATATCGCCACCTGTGACGACTGCCTGCGCGAACTGTTCGACCCCGCCGACCGTCGCTATCACTACCCCTTTATCAACTGCACCAACTGCGGGCCGCGCTTTACCATCATCCGGTCGCTGCCTTATGACCGAGCGGCCACGTCGATGGATTGCTTTCCTATGTGCCCCGAGTGCGCTGCAGAGTATGGCGACCCGCTTGACCGGCGCTTTCATGCGCAGCCCGATGCCTGCTTTGACTGCGGGCCACATATTACCTGGCGCGAGGCGGCGGGCGACATGGAGCTCGAGGGCTCGGGGGCGATGCCGGCCGTCGGCAGCACGCGCGAAACCAGCGATGCCATTATTGACCGCTGTGTCGAGCTGCTGGCCAGCGGCGGTATTGTCGCCATCAAGGGGCTGGGCGGATTCCATCTGGCCTGCAACGCCGCCAATGAGCAGGCGGTGGTCGAGCTGCGCCGTCGCAAGCGCCGCAGCAACAAGCCGCTTGCCGTTATGGTGCGCAGCCTTGCCGATACTGAACGCCTGTGCCATGTCGATGATGCCGAGCGCGACTTGCTGGCCGGCAGCATCCGCCCCATTGTGCTGCTGCGCCGCCGTGTTGTTGGCGAGGGAGATTCCCCCGACGGCCTTACACTCGCGCCATCCGTCGCGCACGATCTACCCGATCTCGGCGTCATGCTCCCCTATACACCGCTTCAGCATCTGCTGCTTGCAGCTGCCTCGTCGCATGGCATGCACGCGCTGGTCATGACCAGCGGAAACCTGAGCGAGGAACCTATCGAGACCGACGATGCCCTTGCATGGGAACATCTTGTTGCCGCCGGCATCGCCGACGCGCTACTTGGCAACGACCGTGCGATTCTCTCACGCTACGACGACTCCGTGGTACGTGTGGTCGACGGCACCGTCATGCCTGTGCGTCGCGCACGCGGATATGCGCCGCAACCGTTGTCGCTGCCGGCGCTCGACGGCACTGCACCCTGCGTGCTCGCCTGCGGGCCGCAGCAAAAAGCCACGATCGCGCTCACGCGCGAGGACGCCGACGGCCATGTGGCCTGTTTTGTGTCGCAGCATATCGGCGATGTCGAAAACGGCGCGACCTTCGATGCCTGGAGCGCCGCCCGCGCACGTCTAGAAAACCTCTTTGACCTGACGCCTGCCGCCCTGGCATGCGACATGCATCCCAACTATCTATCGAGCCAGTGGGCGCGTGAGCGGGCACGGGAGCACAGTCTGCCGCTAATCGAAATCCAGCATCATCATGCGCACATCGCGAGCGTAATGGCAGAGGCGATTGTCGCTGGCCGGATTGCGCCTGATGCACGCGTCCTCGGTATTGCCTTCGATGGTACGGGTGCCGGCACCGACGGCACCATATGGGGCGGTGAGTTTCTTATCGCCGGCCTTGCCGATTTTGAACGCGCCGCGCACCTGCGCACCTGGGCGCTGCCAGGCGGAGCCACATCCGTGCGCGATGCCCGGCGCAATGCCTTTGCCCTGCTGAGCGAGCTCGGCCTGCTCGAGCATCCGGGTGCCGCGGGGCTATTGGGCACCCTCGACGAGCAAACACGCAGCGTGACAGCCACCATGATCGAGCGCGGCATCAACAGCCCGCGTACCAGCAGCATGGGGCGTCTCTTTGATGCCGCGGCAGCGATTCTGGGCATCTGCGACAAGGCAACCTACGAAGGCGAACCCGCCATAGAACTCGAAGCCGCCGCCTGGCGCGCGCTCGACGGTAAGACCGTTCGTCTCGACGGCAATCATACGGGCGTATTCACGTCTGCCGACGACTCCCCCATCTTGGACCCCCAACCGCTCATCGAAGCTCTTCTGAATGGAATCGAGGCAGGCGCGCCGGCCGACAGGCTCGCGCTCGACTTCCATATCGCCATCGTGCGCTCTTCGGCACGAATCGCACGCGAAATCTGCGCGCGCGAAGGCCTCGATACCGTCGCGCTCTCGGGCGGTGTGTTCATGAACCGGCTTTTGCTTCAGCTCCTTACCCACGAACTCAAAGACGCCGGTCTTGCCGTCTTGGTCCCCCACGCTGTACCCGCCAACGACGGCTGCATCGCCTACGGTCAGGCCGCCATCGCTCGCGCTCGCCTCGCGCAGACGGCGTTGCGATAGGCTGTTTTGCCAGCCTGCGCGCCGCCGTCTCACAGGTGTAACGCGTTTGCTCGTGACTCCCGCGAGCGCTACCATCAACTGATGGGTAATTAGGCGCCTATCCAGCGCAAAACGTATAAAAGGGGAACATTATGTGCCTTGCCGTTCCCGGTAAAGTGGTCAAACGCGACGACGACCTTAAGGCGACCGTCGACATGATGGGCATCGAGCGCCCCGTTTCGCTGCGCCTCGTGCCGACGGCACAGGTAGGCGACTATATTCTCGTGCACGCCGGCTTTGGCATTCAGATTGTCGACGAGCAGGAAGCCCAAGAGACACTCGAGCTCGTCAATACCATGACCGAGCTGGCCAAAGAGGACCAACTCGCCACCAACCCAGCCGAGGCATACTAGTGGCGGCGGCGCAGCCGGTTCGCTCCGGTATCGACTTTTCGGCATTTCGCGACCCCAAGCTGGCCCGCGAGCTCATCGATCGTATTCATGAGCTTGTCGGCAACCGCAGCATCAACCTTATGGAAGTCTGCGGTACGCATACCGTGAGCATTGGCCGCTATGGCTTTCGCTCCATTATGCCGACGGGGCTCAAACTGCTAAGCGGCCCGGGGTGCCCCGTTTGCGTCACCGCCAACCGCGACATCGATCACGCAATCGCGCTTTCCAACATGGACGGCGCCATCATCACCACCTTTGGCGACATGATGCGCGTGCCCGGATCGTCCACCTCGCTTGCCGCGCAAAAGGCGGCGGGGCGCGACATCCGCATCGTCTACTCTCCGCTCGACGCACTCGACATTGCCAAGCAAAATCCCGAACGCCCGGTCATCTTTATGGGCGTCGGCTTTGAGACCACAACGCCCACCATTGCCGCCGCTATCCTGGAGGCCGACGCGCGCGGGCTCCAGAACTTCTCGGTCTACTGTGCTCACAAGACCACGCCGCCGGCTCTGCGTGCGATCTCCAACGACCCCGAGACGACCATCGACGGCTTTATCCTGCCTGGTCACGTCGCTACCATCACGGGCCTGGCACCCTTTAGGTTTTTGGTCGATGAGTTCGAGACCCCCGGCGTGGTCACGGGATTTGAGCCGGTCGATATCTTGCAGGGCATCAGCATGCTGGTCCAGATGGTTGTCGAGCACAGGCCCGCAATCGACAACGCCTACCGCCGCGGCGTCAACGCTGACGGCAACCCCGTGGCACGCCAGCTGGTCGAGCAGGTGTTTGAGCCGTGCGACACCACGTGGCGCGGGCTGGGACCGATTGCCAACTCGGGTCTTTCCATCCGACCCGAATTCGCGCGCTTTGATGCCGGCGCCCGCTTTGACGTGCCCATTGAGGCGACGGTCGAGCCGCGCGGGTGCCGCTGCGGCGACGTGCTGCGCGGTGCCATCACGCCGAGCGACTGCCCATTGTTTGGCCGCACCTGCACGCCCGAGCACCCCGTCGGCCCGTGCATGGTGAGCTCCGAAGGCAGCTGCGCGGCGTACTACCGCTACCGCGACTAACCCGGACGCGCCCGCATGCTGACACCACCCACGATTGGAGTTTTCGATATGTCCCGTACTGCCACCGATAGCACTGTCCTGCTGGGCCACGGCTCCGGCGGCCAGATGATGAAGCGCATTATCGATGAGGTCTTTCTGGATGCCTTTGGGTCGCCCGAGCTGCTTGCGGGCAACGATGCTGGTGTCGCCGCGCTGCCCGCAAGCGAGCGAATCGCCATGTCGACCGACAGCTTTGTGGTAACGCCGCAGTTCTTCCCCGGCGGCAATATCGGCCGCCTCGCCGTATGCGGAACCGTCAACGACGTCGCGACCTCGGGCGCTAACGTGCGCTACCTCTCATGCGGCTTTATCCTCGAAGAAGGCTATCCCATGGACAAGCTGCGCCAGATCGTGCAGACCATGGCCGAAACGGCGCGCGAGGCGGGCGTGAAGATTATCACCGGCGACACCAAGGTGGTCGAGCGTGGCGGTGCCGACGGCGTCTACATCAATACCGCCGGCGTGGGCGAGGTGCCCGCGGGCGTGGCGCTCAGCGGCGCCAACTGCCGCCCCAGCGACGTCATCCTGGTCTCAGGCACGCTAGGCGACCACGGCATCGCCATCATGAGCCAGCGCGAGGGCTTGGCGTTTTCGAGCGCGATTGAAAGCGACGCCGCACCGCTCAACCACCTGATTGCCGATGTGCTCGCCGCCGCCCCCGACACACGCTGCTTCCGCGACCCCACGCGCGGTGGCCTGGCCTCGACGCTTAACGAGTTTGCCCAGGCCAGCGATGTTGCCATGGAAGTTGACGAGGATGCCGTGCCCGTGCGCCCCGACGTGCAGGCCGCCTGCGAGATGCTCGGCTACGATGTGCTGCAGGTGGCAAACGAGGGCAAGATGGTCGCCGTGGTGCCTGCTGAGCAGGCCGATGCCGCGCTGGCCGCCATGCGCGCCGCCCGCTACGGCGAAAACGCCGCCATTATCGGTCGCGTGCTGCCGCTTGCCGAGGACGCCCGCCCCGCTGTGCGCGTGCGCACCGGCTGGGGATCGACCCGCATCCTCGACATGCTCGTGGGAGAGCAGCTGCCTAGGATTTGCTAGCGGCTGCTCTGCAAGCTGCCCAGCATCCGGCCACAATCGGCCCGCCCATTTTCACTGGGACGTTGCCCCACTCAAACTGTGGGGAGATGGAAGGGCCCTCCTGCCGAGCTAATCGGCAGGAGGGCCCTTCGCTTTGCAAGACCATACTCCTTGCAGTATTTACCTGGTAGGCAGAGGCTCGCTACGCCGCGCGGCGTTTGGTGTAGACAAACCAGCCGCCGACGGCCCCGATACCGACGATGCCCACGGCAACGCCAGCGATAGCAAAGCCGTTTGAACCCGCGTCCGCAGCCTTGTTGGCGGCGCCGGCGCTCAACACGGCGGTCTTGCCGGACGTGCCCGACTTTTTGGCGCTCTTGTCTGTCTTACCGGCGACGGAAGACTCCGTCGAATCCTTCTTGCCGGATTCAGTCTCGACCTTGGAATCACCAGCTGCCTTGGCGCCCTCGCTCGAGGAAGCACCGGCCATCTTGGCGGCCACAGGAGCCATCACGGCCGCAAAACCGCCGGTTCCGTTGCCGGCACCGCTGGCCGACCCGGTACCCAGCGTCAGAACGCCCGGCGCCACCGTGGGCTTCTGCGGGTCCTTGCTGCTCGAGCCCTTGCCCGCCGTCACGGCCGTCTTCCAGGCAATCGTCTCTCCCGAGGAGACACGATACGTCGTGAGCGCGCGGAGCGCCTGCTCGGTCGCCATGCCGTTGGCCGCGCCGCCCTTGCTGTGCGCATAGCCGTTGCCGCCGTCCACGCGGTACAGGTCCAGCGCGCAGACCACGTTGGTCACAGCATTTGCAAACCCGTTGACGGGGTTGGCCGGGTCTCGGTCGAGCGAAAGCAGCGCGAGGATCACCTGGGCATTGGCCTCGGCAGAGCCGAAGTCACAGGTACCCGCGCTCATCTTGACCTTGAGGTAGGAGAGGCCGTTCTCGATGGCAGCATCGACCTTGGTGTCGCCCGCATAGGGCGCCACGGCCTGGATCGCCATGGCCGTCAGGTCCACGTCGCCCAGCCGCGCACCTTCCACAGCGTCGCCGCTACCGAGGAGCTCACAGACGGCGTCCACGAGGCTCGCGCGCGTCCAGGCGGAACCGGCGGGTGCATCCGAGCCGCTCGCATTGAGCGCCATCAGCGCGAAGATTTTCTCGTTGGCGCGCATCATATCGGTGCGACTGCAAATGAGCTCGACCAGGTTGACGCCGTCATAGTCGGTGATGTCCTCGCCGATGGCGGAGAGAGCCAGCGCCACACGCTCGGTCTCGGTCAGAGCGCAGGTCGCGCTCCCCCACTCGGCCTTGTGCTCGGCCAGCGAGGCATGGTAATTGTCGAGCAGCCCGGAATCGATCGTGCGGCCCGCCTTGGCAAAGTCGTAAATCTCCCACTCGTCGCCGTACTGGAAGGCGTCAGAGCTGCGGTGTGCGTCGATGAACGCAGCAGCAGCATCGATGCCCGCCGAGGCGGACTCACTCGTAGCGGGGCTCGCGGCCACGCCGGCCACGGTGATGGTAAGTGTCACGGGCTCGGCGCCGGCGGTCGCGTCTACCGGCGTACCCGTCGCGATCACCGTGCCGGCCGAAAGCGCCGTCACCGTGTAGTCACTCGAGGCCACGTACAGGCCGTCATCGGGAGCGCCGTCAACGTGCTTCCAGGCACCCTTCTCGTTGCGGTCGATGCCCACGATACCCGAGGCGTCCTTGCCGTCGAGTGTCTTGAACGTCCAAGTGAGGCCGGGTTCGGTCACGCTCCAGCCGTCCGCGTCGTTCTTGCCGGTAAAGGCCAGGTCGAGCTTTTGCGCCGAGCCGGCCTTGAGGTAGAGGCTGTCCGTGCCGGCCGTCACGCTGGCAAGCGGATTTTGGTAAGCATAAGTCACGTCGCACGACGCGCTGATGACCTTGCCATCGGCGTCCGTGTCGGGCAGCGTCGCGGTAAACGTGGTGGTGCCAGCCTTGTACGCCGTGTAGCCGATCTCGCCCGCGGTGGTGTAGGCCGCCACGGCAGGATCGCTGCTCGTCACGGTAAAGTTGTCGCGGTTGGTGGCGTTGTCGGGCACCACCACCGGGCGTGCGTGATCGGTCAAAAACGCGCCGCGCTCGGAGAGTGGGCTGCGGCCCTGCAGGTAGACGGTGGCGCCGTCCTCGTTATAGCCCATCGAGATGGACGTGGCGGCCACGGCTTCTGACGTCAGCGTCACGCTCTTGGAGCCGGCGCCCGCAGATGCGGCGTCGCGCGGGGTAACGGTGATCGTGGCACTGCCGGCATGCTTGAAGTAAAAGCAGGCCGAGTAGTCGTTGCTGTAGATGGTCGTAGGATCGCTCGAGGCAAAGTGGAAGCGGCTGAACGAGACGGGCACGTACTCGCCCTTATCGGCGTCGACGTAATGCACGCGAATCTCGAGGTTGCGCACCTCGGAGCCCTGGACGGTAGCCGCACCATCGGTCACGTTGCTCACGGTGCCGTCGGAGGCACGATACCACAGCTCAAAGTCGTCGAACTGCTTGGCCTTGGCCTTGATCTTGATGGTAGCCACGGTCTGCTCGGAGCCATCGACCTTGCGCTCGGTGGCGGTCACCGTGCCGGTAGCGTTGTCGTAGACGTAGAGCTCTCCCGTGGACTCGTTGATGCCGATGTTGCCGCGGTTGGCGTCATCGGTGCCCTAGGTGATGGTGCTCGTGGCCGGGACGCCCTTAAGTGCAAAGACGCCAAGTTTGCGGTAGGCGTCCACAGCATCAGGCGAAACCTCGAGCATATGGCCGGCAACCGTCTGGCTGGTGCCGTCGTTGGCCGTGAAGCTCACGGTGTAGGCGTCGTCGGGCGCGGTGTCCTCGGGCGCCTGGTAGCTGTTGCCCGAGCCAAAGACCGGCGTGCCACTTTTATCGATACCCCAGCTGCTGCCGTTGGCGCCGCAGTTGGCGTTGATAAGATCGGCGAAGGCATCGGTGGCCATGTCGGCGGGGTCGACGGCATAGGAGTTGACGAGTGCCGAGGCGGGAGCGTCCATCTTGTTGGTGAGGAATGCGCCCCAGTAGGTGTTAACGAGCTGGCCCGCGCTATAGGTCGCGAACAGCGCGCCCGCTGTGCCCTCGGAGGTCGACACGCAGTTGGACACGATGCCGCCGTCGAGCGTACGCGCAAAGCCCGCAACGCCCTTGCCGGTCACACTCGTGGAGCAGTTGAGCACGGCACCCTGAACCTTGTTGCCCAGGGGGCCGAACGCCTTGCCGTCCGTCGCCTGCTTGAGTTCACCGGAAAACGAGATGTTCTGCACCACGCCCGTAGAGGCAACGCCGTCCATGAGCGACTTCACGCCGCCACCGTTGGCGAAGGTGATGGTGTGGCCCTGGCCGTCGAGCGTGCCCGCGAGCATGCCCATGGGGGCAAAGAACCAGCTGTCATCGATGGTGATGTCGTTGTCGAGCACGTAGTAGGCGTCGGCGTCGGCGGGCTTGAACTTGTTTTCGAGGTCGCTCTGCGAGCTCAGGCGCACTACGTTCTGCGGCCGAGCCACGGGCTCGGTGGGCTTGGGCTTCTCGAGTGCGGCAATGGCATCGGTAAGCGTCTTGGTTGCAGCGTTGACCTCGGCCTGCTTGGCGTCATCGTTTGCGTAGACGTCTTGAGCGCTCACAAGGGCCTCGGCGAGCTTCGACCAGCTCTCGGCCGTGTAGTCGTTCTCGACCTTGGCGCTGGCGTCGTCGATGGCGGCCTTGAGGGCATCTTTGTTCACGACGACCACGGCGCTGCCCGAAACCAGCACGGGCAAACCGCCCCGTGCAGACCAGCTAAAGCCGGTGGCGGGGGCGTCGGTGTTGAGTTTGTCGACCGAGGCCTGGGTCTTGAGCTCGTCGGTCGAGATTTTGGTGCCGAAGGAAGAATCATTGCCAAAACCGCAAGCCTGGTCGCCCGCGGTGAAGAGGTTGTTGACCATAGCACCGGAGCTATACCGGCAAACGAGACCATGAGCGAAAAAGCCCGACATCGATCCGGAAACATAGGAGTTGATTACAGACCCACCGTTGAGCGTTCCCACCAGGCCACCGTAATCGGCCCAAGAGCCGCCATCGCTCAAAGCGACCGTCGACCAGCACATCTGCACGGTTCCCGAGCAATTGATCGCAAGGGCGCCCTCATAATCGCCCATGGTTGCCCGGCCCGTCACGCCCAGATTCTGCACTGTACCGGTCACGCTCTTCGCCAACGCCTTGCCGTTGAGCACGATGCTATGGCCCCGGCCATCGAGCGTACCGGCCACGGTCTCGATCTGTTGGTCAGCCTCAAGGCTGATATTCGCCGCGAGCTTCACGACAGCCCCGGCCTCGATGGTGGCAGGCAACTCATCGGCAGAAGAGACCGTCACCGTCTCGCCGGCCTTGGCGACACGCACGTCACGTGCCTGCTGAACATCGGCGTCGTCATCGTCGACGTTCACCGCGGCGGCGTTCTGCCCGTCCGCACTCAGCATGGCGGCAAGCCCCTCATCGGCAGACGGAGCAACGTCGGATCTTGCCTCGTCCGCCGACGCCTCGGCGCCTTCAGCACCCGTCTGCTCGTCCGCAGTGAAACCCGACTCGTCGGCGTTCTCGGCAGTATCCGCCTGCTGCGAGGCCTGGGCCTGCGCCTGCACAGCGATCTCTGCCACGCCCTCGGCAAATGCCGACGTACCCGGCATCGACCAGACGAGTAGCACCGAGAAAGCAGCGGCTCCCAGGCGCTTGAGCATAATGTTGTTTCGCGTCACCCGTTCTCCTTCTTTCGCGAACCTGCAATAGAGCCGTGGCGAAGAAGGCGGGGCAGGCGATGCCCCGGCAGCACAAAAGCGCACGCCAGCCACCCTATCAGCAGCAAAACGCACGCTCAGCAGCACCCCTTGTAGACCGGAATCCAGCGGCAAGCAGAGAGGCCCTCGGTTTCGAGAAGAGCGCGGGCAGGTAATCTGGCTCGCGGGCGCGCCCGCACACAGTAACCGCCTTGCTCGGGATTCTCACCCGATTCCCCTTTATGCGCTCGCGCGCACCCGTGCTCCGGCTTCTATTTTTTAACGGAGGAAGTGTACGTTACCGCAGGTAAATCGGTCAATGCACTACACAAAAACCGCCATATCCGAGCCATATGGCTCCCGGATAACCGCCTATAGGCAACCTCTATCGCCACCAGGCCGCTGACGAACCAAACCCGCCCACAAGATTGAGTGGCCCGAATGCCCCCGCGGGACTTTTGACCCGCCCATTCCCGGCTGGGCGGCACGCGCTATTATGGTTGCCGTTTGCGTGAGCTATATAGATGGGAGCGTACCTATGGCAGCTTTTTCCACCGTGATCTTTGACCTTGACGGCACCATCCTCAACACGCTCGAGGACCTGGCGGCCGCCGGCAACCATACCTGCAAGATGCACGGCTGGCCCACGTTTGCCGTCGACGAGTACCGCTACAAGGTGGGAAACGGCATGCTCAAGCTGGTTGAGCGCTTTATGCCCGCCGAGTATGCGGGCGACGGCCGTATGTTTGAGCAAACGCTTGCCGAGTTTAGAGCTTATTACGGCGAGCACAAGGAGGACCACACCTCACCCTACGCCGGCACGATTGAGATGCTCGACCGTCTGCGCGCAGCGGGCGTTCAGCTTGCCGTGCTCACCAACAAGGATCATATTTCGGCAGCCCCGCTTATCGAGAAATATTTTGGCCCCGATCGCTTTGCGCTGGTACAGGGCCGTGTGGACGCATTTCCGCCCAAGCCCGAAGCACCCGTCACGTTGCATGTGATGAAAGAGCTGGGCGCCGATCCGGCAACCACGCTCTATGTGGGCGATTCGAATGTCGATGTTCTGACCGGCCACAACGCCGGCCTTAAGAGCGCGGGCGTCAGCTGGGGCTTCCGCGGCCGCGCAGAGCTGGAAGCCGCCGGCGCCGACTGCGTGGTAGACACCCAGAACGAACTCGCCGAGCTAATCTTGGGCGAGTAACGAAGCTGACGCGCTGCTCGGTCGCGGCGATGCTGCCGTGCGGAAAATGCGTCCCGTTTTGATGCCTCAAACTGGGACGCATTTTCCGGTTGAGCCCCATCGGGGAAACGGCATCCCGTTTCAGAGCAATATTCCGGGTCGCGGTTTCCGCAACCCACCCCATCCGGAAACCGCGACCCATTATTCGGCCAAAAACCGGGTCGCATTTTCCCGACCACTCGATGCAACGTCGGCACAAGGAGTGTCCCCAACTGCCGGCAGAAAAGGAACGTCCCCAACTGCCACCTTCCAGCAACGAGAACGCCGCAGGTAGAGGACGGACAGCGAAAGCCCGCCAGAGCGAGCAAGGTGCCTTGAAACAAGGCGGCATTGACCTTCTGGTCATGCCGCCGAAGTTGAAAGGCAGATTGCCGCTCTGGCGGGCTTGCAGCGTCGAGCCGTTACGCGGTTTGGCAAAACCGCGTAACAAACTAGCTCATCATCGCATTCATCATCTCGGTGGTTGCGGAATCGTCGGCAGACCACTCGTTATCCTCGTTGGCGGAATACTTAAAGGTGACCTTGGTGTCCTTGGTCTTAGCGGCCTTGGTCACGTCGACCATCACCTGGCCGGCCATCTTGTACAGGTCGTCCTCGGAAGGCATCGTATCGAGTGCGGCGACCTTCTCCTGATACTGGGTGGCGAAATCTTCGACGATCTTATTCATGGACTTGCAGGTGATGGTAACCTCGGCGGTCGCGGTGCCCTTGTCCTCATCGACCGTCACATCGCCGATCTTGTAATCAAAACCCTCGAGATAGCTCTTGGCGTACTCCTTGGGATCGATGCCCAGTTGCTCAAACTCGTCGCCCGAAGCCTCTTCCAGACCGGCAAGGAAGTCATCGCCGCCGTTCTTGATCTCGTCAAACTGGCTCGTAAGGTCGTTGGTGATGAGCTCCTCCACCGAAGGCCCTCCGCAGCCGGAAAGCAAAACCACGCACGCGACCAGGGCAGCCATCAGGGGCGCAAGCAGCAGCTTCTTTTTCATGACATTCCTCCAAACAAGCGGCGCCGCGTTCCCTGCGCAGCGCACGTCGTAACAGCAAGTCCATATTAGCAGCCCGGCCCAACCCTCTGCGTCGCAAAAGCGCAGGCGGCTCAATTTGACGAACGAATGGCCCATAAAGCAAGCCCCTCTGCAATAAAATGCGCCTGCTTGGCCCATTAAAAAAGGGTGGCCGGATAATCCGACCACCCTTGTGCATCTTCTGGATGCCGCAGACTACTTGCGGACGACCTTAACGATGGCGTCACCGGCGGCAACGGCAGACTCGGCCTCGACGGCGAGCTCGACATCGGCAAACTCGGCGGTGTTGGACACGGCCACGACGACGCAGTCCTTGTAGCCGGCAGCGGCGATCTTGGCGCGGTCAATCTTAAGTATGGGCTGGCCGGCCTTAACGACATCGTCGGCCTTGACGAAGCCCTCGAAGCCGTCGCCGTTCATGTTGACGGTATCGACGCCAACGTGCACCAGGACCTCGATGCCACTATCGGACTGCAGGCCCACGGCGTGACCCATGGTGACGGTCACCTTGCCGTCGCAGGGAGCGTAGACCAGATCGTCCTCGGGCCACACGGCGCAGCCCTTGCCCAGAACCTCGCCACCAAAGACGGGATCGGGCACGTCGGCCATCTTGATGACCTTGCCCTTGACGGGCGAGCACAGCACGTCGGCGCCGGCAGAAGCAGAGATGGAGGCAGGAGCAGCGGCAGCCGCGGGCTCAGCCTTCTTCTTGAACATATCAAACAGACCCATGCGTTTTCTCCTCTTGATTAAGCGCAACGTTATGCGCATGCCTATGGTGATTATAGTGCCAAATGGTTCAAATGCTAAGGTGGGGACTCGAATCGCGAGCCCATCCCAAGGCTATTCCCCAGCGGCACTCATATTGTCGATTACTCCAGGCCCTCGGCGCCGTTGGACTTGATGATCTTCTGGTAGGCGTAGAAGCTGTCCTTGCGGCGGCGCTCGTAGGTACCGGTGCCGTCATCGTACTTATCGACGTGGATAAAGCCGTAGCGCTTGCGCATCTCGCCGGTGCCGGCGGACACCAGGTCGATGGGGCCCCACCAGGTGTAGGCGATCAAGTCGACGCCGTCGGCAATGGCCTCGCCCATGGCTTTGATGTGGCCGCGCAGGTAGGCAATGCGGTACGGGTCGTGGATGGAGCCGTCCTCCTCGACCTCGTCGTAGGCGCCCATGCCGTTCTCGACCACCATCAGCGGAATCTCATAGCGGGCGTAAATCTCGTTGAGGGCGATGCGCAGACCCAGCGGATCGATCTGCCAGCCCCAGTCGGTGGACTCCAGATAGGGGTTCTTGCCGCCAAAGGTCATGTTGCCCTCGGTCATCTCGTGGTCCTTGTGGGTGCCCACGGTGCCGGACATGTAGTAGCTAAAGGTGTAGAAATCAACCTTGCCGTCGGCGATATCCTGCAGGTCGCCGTCCTCCATCACGAGCTCAACGTCGTTCTCGGCCCAGAAGCGCTTGGCATAGAACGGGTACTTGCCGCGCACCTGCACGTCGGAGCAGTACCAGTTCATGGTATTCATCTCCTGCTGTGTGGCGAACACGTCGGCCGGATCGCACGTGGCGGCATAGGACAGGATGAAGCAGTCCATGTTGCCCATCTTAAACTGCGGGTAGTGCTCGTGGGCGTAGCGCACGACGCGGCCGCTGGCAACAAACTGGTGATGCAGCGCCTGCATACGCTCCTGCGGCGTAGTGTGGACCGCCGAAGCCGGGCCCTCAAAGCCCTGGATCATGCTGGTCTCAAAGAGGTTGCCCATGTCCTGGGTACCGCAGTTGATCTCGTTGAAGGTGAGCCAGAACTTGACCTTGTCCTGGTAACGGTCGAAGACGGTCTGGCAGTACTTCTCAAAGAAGCCGATGAGCTCGCGGCTCGCCCAGCCGTTGTATTTCTCGACCAGGTGATAGGGCATCTCGTAGTGCGAGAGGGTCACGAGCGGCTCGATATTGTGAGCGCGCAGGCAGTCGAAAACGCGGTCGTAGAAGGCAAGGCCGGCCTCGTTGGGTTCAGCGTCATCGCCGTTGGGGAAGATACGGCTCCAAGAGATGGACATGCGGAACATGGTAAAGCCTATCTCGGCGAACAGCGCGATGTCCTCCTCGTAGTGATGGTAGAAGTCGATACCGTCATGATTGGGGTAGAAGCGGTTGGGATCGATGTCGATCGTAATCTGACGCGGCTCCTTGTAGCTGCCGCCCAAGAAATGGTCGTCGACGGAAGGACCGCGGCCGTCCACGTTCCAAGCGCCCTCAAACTGGTTGGCGGCGGTGGCGCCACCCCAATAGAAGCCCTCGGGGAACTTGATGTTTGCCATGAGCATCTCCTTTGCATCGCGGGTCGATAAGCCGAGTATCGCCCACGCACGCGACAGACAGGGGCAGGGGTGCCAAACCCGACACTTCTTTTCGCAGACGCGCGCTGCAACAGCGCTGCAGCTGAAACTTTTTGACACCGAAGGAGCGAAGACGATCCGCTCCGCGCTTACCGGCGGTATGCCGCGGGGGTGCAGCCATACTTGTCGTGAAACTTACGGTAGAAGAAGCTCATGTTTTCATAGCCCACCGCATGCGCAGCCGCCCCGGCCGTGGCGCCGCCGCACAGAAGCTCGGCCGCACGTACCAGGCGTCGCTCCTGCACAAGCTGCCTAAAGGTCTTGCCCACATGCCGCTTGAGGAGCGCCGTCGCATAATTAGGGCTCAAGCCAAACTCCGCCGCCATCCCCTCGAGGGAGCACGCGGCGAATTCGCGATCGATATAGCCGAGCATTCCCGTCACCAGGGCAGTGGGCCCCGCCGCGCCGTCCGCCGCGCCGCGCACCAGCTCGCGCTCGTAGCAATCCATGAGCTCGGCCAAAAACAGCTGAAACAGACGCAAGACGATCTCGGGACCGTTGGGGCTCGGGTCGTACAGCTCGCAGAGCATCTCCTGCATGTAGCGCCGAATCCGACGGCTCTCGCCGCAATGAAAACGGACATGGCCCCGATGGTCCGTCTCGCTGTTGAGCGCGTTGAACAAAAACCGCGAGACCGCGCTCTCGCGCGAGAGGCTCGACTCGAGACTCCGGCGCAAAAAAGAGCGTGAAACGGTCATGCTTAGCATGATGTCGTCCTCACCAAGCGCCGCCACGGCATGCGGGCAGAGGGCGTCGAGCAAAAGCACCTCGTTGCGGCCCAGCTCGAGCCTCTCCCCCGCCACCGTTTGCGGGCAGCGTCCGCGATACACATAGCTCAGCTCCACGTAATCATGCACGTGCTCGGGAACTGCATTAAAGCGCGAGTTTTTCCTTATCGTCAGGCCACGCGGCATGCCGGGCTGGGCATAGGCAAACCCTGGCTGCCCAATCTTGCGCACTGGGCATCCGTCGATTTCGACATGCTCGGTCATAATCGACCAATCAAATGCCATGCCGTCTTTATAAGCGATCTCACTGGTGCTCAGTTCGCTGAGCCTACGCTCGAGCTCGTCGATCTCCATGGCTTGCCAATCGTTGATTTGGTCATAGTTCGTCGTGATTCAGATATTAGCAGAACGCGCCGACGCGTCCATAATCTGTGCTATGCAGCAGATCGATCGAGCCAAGGAGGATCCATGACCGCGTACTATCAGCAGGTGCTCGAGGGCACATACGACAACCACGTGCTTCCGTTTTTGTGGATGAAGGGCGAGAGCCATAAGACCATTGCCGAGTATCTGGAAAAGATCGCCGGCGCCGACATCCACGAGGTCTGTCTCGAAAGCCGCCCACACCCCGATTTTTGCGGCGAGGGCTGGTGGCGCGACTTGCGCTTTGTCATTGACGAGTGCAAGCAGCTGGGCCTTAAGCTCTGGATCTTGGACGACGCGCACTTCCCCACGGGCTTTGCCAACGGCGCCGTCAAGGAGGCCGTGCCCGAGCTCCGCAAGATCGTGCTCACGCACCGCACGTTCGACATCGTGGGCTCCACGTCCGCCGCGAGCATCGCGCTCGCCAACATGCTCGACAAAACGGAGCGCTTCCACGGCGTGACATTTATGCAGGACGGCAGCCCCGTCGACGTCGCTTACCGAGTAATCGACGATGCAGACGGCAACCCCAGCCGCCTGGTCTTCGATGCACCTGCGGGCCTCACGCAGGCATGCGTGATGTTCACGAGCGGCAAGACCTCCTACAACGAGGACTACATCAATATGGTCGACCGCGCCTCGGTGGCGCAGCTCATCGATGCTGTCTACGAGCCGCATTTTGAGCATCTGGGCGATGAGTTTGGCAAGACGATCCTGGGCTTTTTCTCCGATGAGCCCGGATTTGCCAACGAGAAGGGCACCACGGGCCCCGATGGCATCTCGGACACGCTCATCGGCAAGGCCACCGCGCCCCTACCCTGGTCGGCCGAGCTTGAGCGTCGCCTACGCGCGGCACTGGGCGAGCGCTACCTGGCCGAGCTCCCGCACCTGTGGGACCGCGAGCCGGCCGGCGCGCACGTACGCCACGTCTATATGGACATCGCGAGCACCCTCTATAAGGAGTGCTTCTGCGACCAGCTCGGAGACTGGTGCCGCGCGCGCGGCGTGCAGTACATCGGCCACGTTATCGAGGACAAGGACTGCCACGCGCGCCTGGGCGTGGGCGCCGGGCACTACTTCCGCGCCGTGGGCGGTCAGGACATGGCGGGCGTCGACATCGTGATCAACCAGCTGGTACCCGGCATGGACCGCGGCCTTCACAGCTACGGACGCGGCGTGTGGGACCTCGAGTTCTATAACTACGTGCTGCCCAAGCTGGGCTCCTCGGCAGCACACCTCGATCCCAAAAAGCAGGGGCGCTGCATGGCCGAGGTCTTTGGCGCATTTGGATGGCACGAAGGCCTACGCGAGATGAAGTGGATCGCCGATCATTTTTTGGTGCGCGGCGTCAATTGGTTTGTGCCGCATGCCTTTAGCATGGCCGCCTTCCCCGACTGGGACTGCCCGCCGCATTTCTATGCGCATGGCCAAAACCCCCAGTTTGCACACTTTGGGCAGCTCATGAGCTACATGAACCGTACGGCGAGCCTGCTGAGCGGCGGGCGCGCAACGACCCCGGTGGCGCTTCTCTACCATGCGGACGCCGAGTGGGCAGGCGAGGCGAACTTTATGCAGCATGCCGCCTCCGAGCTTTTGCGCGCGCAGGTCGACTTTGACATCGTGCCGGCAGAGGCATTTGAGGACGCAGGGCGCTATGCCGTTGAAATTGCCGCAGACGGTAGCGGCTTTAGCGTGAACGGCCAGGCATACCGCTGCCTGGTGATGCCCGGAGCCGAGTTTGTCGGCGGAGCCGTGCTCGACTTTGCCGCGCGCGCCGCAGCCGCAGGTGTTGCCGTGTACGCGCTGGATGAGTTGCCGAACAAGCGCTACGACGGTGACACTGCAGGCCGCGAGGGCTTTGCCTCCCTGGATGCAGCCGCGGTCGCCGACATCAAGCTCCTGGCGACCACCGAGCTCGCAGACACACTTGCCAATACCGGCATGCAGACCGTGGTTTGCGCCGAGCCCCAGTCCTGGCTGCGCGCACTGCGCTACGAGCGGGCGGGCGAGAGCTATCTGATGCTCGTCAACGAGCATCCCAAGCAGGGTATCTCCACTCAGATTGCGCTTGCCGACGGCACACCCGTTGCAGGCGCGCGCCTCGACCTGCTCAACGGCACCGAGCCCGCCGCCTTTGACGGCACGCTCGAGCTGGCTCCCTACGAGAGCTGCATCGTGGTCCTTGGGGCTACAGGTTCCGTTGCTGTGGCAACCGCCGAAGACGAAGCCACATGCGTCGACGGGCCCTGGGCGGTTGCCTTCTCTGCCCCTGGCACCGATGCCTTTGGCGAGTCTGTTGAGCTTGCAGACCTGCGCGACCTTTCCTCGGCCGAGTTCCCCGGCAAGGCCGGCACATTCCGCTACCGGGCCTCCTTTGTCCTGGGCGAAGCGGCCACCCGCACCGTCATCGACCTTGGCGAGGTCTTTGAGACCGCAACCGTCACCCTCGACGGCAAATCCCTCGGCACACGCATCTGTCCGCCTTACCGCTTTGAGGCCGGCGCGCTTTTGGCCGGCGAGCACGCGCTTACGATCGATATCATCAACACCCTCGACCACGCCGTCCCCGACATGTTCGGCATGACAGAACCCTCCGATCCCAGCGGCCTACTCGGTCCCGTCCGCGTGCTCGGGTAGCGACCCCGCGCAACAGCCCCTTACGAGACGCCCGGCTTAGCCGGGCGTTTTATTTACCGTTATGATTGATACATCGCGATACGAATGCATGGGAGCCATATGGATATCAAGCGCAAAATCACCCAGGGCAAGGGGCTCACCCCCACCGAGCAGCAGCTCGGGCAGACGGTTCTCGCCATGGGTGAGAACGTTCGCGGGCTCTCCATCAAGGAATTTGCGCACCAGACCAATGTCTCCGTCGCGAGCATCCACCGCTTTTGCAAAAAGCTCGGCCTTGAGGGCTTTAAGGAGCTCAAGGTCGAGCTGGTACGCGCAGCCTTGCGCGCAGACTCCGCCGCCGAGGTGGATATCAACTTTCCCTTCGATGCAACCTCCACCCCTGCGCAGGTGATGGAGCGCATGGAGGGGCTCTACCAGACCACGCTGGCCGAAACGCAGGAGCTGCTCGACTCTGCACAGCTCGACCACGCCGCCAAGCTCATCATGCGCGCCGGCACCGTGGACATCTACACGGGCTCGCATAACCTGTATCCAGCGGGAATGTTCCGCGATCGCCTGCTCTCGTCCGGCAAAAGCGCGACGTGCCACGACAGTGTCGAGGCGCAGGTGCGTACGGCGCTCGCCTCGGGCCCCGACCATGTGGCAATCGTTATCTCCTACAGCGGCCTTGCCCCCAACCTCAGGGAGATCTTGCCAATCCTCAGCAGTCGACATGTCCCGGTCATCGTCATCGGCACGCCGTACTGTGCCCGCATTCACCCCGGCTTTGCCGCCTATCTCACGGTAAGCGACCACGAGAGCATGACGCACCGCATCACGCAGTTCGCCAGCCATATCGCCGTGCAATACGTACTCGATTCGCTCTATAGCAGCTACTTTGCCAAAGATTACGCCCGCTGCTCCGAGTTCCTAGAGCGCTCGTTCCCCTACACCCGCCTGCCCGGACTCAAGTAGCGACGAGCGTGGATTTTTGGACACTCAGATAACGAGCGTGGATAATCTCCCACTTTGAGCCCGCACACAGGCCAAAACCGGGAGATTATCCACGCTCATTTTGGGTCCCCTGGGAACGCATGAGGAGGGCGGAAGACAGCCGTTATTTGCGAGGCGTCAGCGACGTAAAGAGTCCGTGTTGGTTGCAGTAAAGATATATCCTGCCGCGCCCGGTAATATGGAAGCGCGGCTGCACCGATTGCTCTGGATAGAGCTTCTTAAAGCAGATGCCGTCCATAGTCGCATATGCCACAAAGCTAATGTAGTGATCCTTGGTCATGGGATGATCGAGCGTGACGTACCAATCGTCCTCGATGCGCTCGATGGAAAAGGCGTGGTCCGCGTCCGGCTCTTCGGCCTCCTGGGGAAACATCGTGGAGCCACAGCAGCTAAAGCTGCCTTCTCCGAGCGCGTGCACAACGTTTCCGCAGATAGGGCAAACGTAAAAGACGCCTTTGAGCATATTGCCTGCACGGTTGGCGTTGGCCCGAATGTCACCAGCCAAAAGCTCGGCCACGCTTATGCCGAGTCTCTGGGCCAAAGGCTCAACGAGGGAAATGTCGGGAAGGCCGCGGCCGGATTCCCACTTGCTGACGGCTTTATCGGTCACGCCAAGGCTTTCCGCCAGGGCGCGCTGGGTGAGGCCGCGCTCTTCGCGCAGCTGCTTGATGGCATGCGCTGCCAAAAAAGTATGGGAGGCATTGGTTTGCCGTGTCTGGTTCATGGGCTGTCCAATCAAATTGAAGAAATGGAGTGAACCGGTTCGACAGTCAGTATCCATTTGAAGGCCAGGCTCGACAACCTACGCTGCGTAGACATGCGCCAATCGAACGAGCGCGGATTTTTGGACGCTCATCCTGAGTAGTCATTTAAGAACGCCCCAATGACTACTCATTTATGTCTGTCCCCAATGACTACCAAGGCAACGCCGATGTTTTGGCAACGACAGCGAAAACCCGCCAGAGCGAGCAAGGTGCCTTGAAACGAGGCGGCATTGATCTTTCGATCATGCCGCCGAAGTTGAAAGGCAGATTGCCGCTCTGGCGGGTTTGCAGCGTCGAGCCGTTACGCGGGTTGGTAAACCCGCGTAACTACTCCCGAGCTCCGTACTGCTCGTAGTAGGCGTCGATAGCGGTCTTGAGCTCGTCGTCGATGACGACTTTGCCGTCGATCTCGTGGTTGTAGAGGGTCTCGACGACCTCGGCCATGGAGACGATGCTCGCGACGGGGAAACCGTACTTGGCCTCGATCTCCTTCTGCGCGGTGGTCACGCCACCCTTGCCGACCTCCATGCGGTTGAGGGACACGATGAGGCCCTTGATCTCGACATCGGCAGCAGCCTTGACCTTGGGATAGGTCTCGTCGATGGACTTACCGCTGGTAGTGACGTCCTCGACCATGACCACGCGGTCGCCGTCCTGGGGCTCGTAGCCCAGCAGGTTGCCCTTGTCGGCGCCGTGGTCCTTGGCCTCCTTGCGATCGCAGCAGTACTTGACCTCCTTGCCGTACAGCTCGTGGTAGGCAATTGCGGTCACGACGGCCAGCGGAATACCCTTGTAGGCCGGTCCAAACAGCACGTCAAAGTCGTCGCCAAAGTTATCGTGGATGGCCTGGGCGTAATACTCGCCCAGCTTCTTGAGCTGATAGCCCGTCACATAGGCGCCGGCGTTCATAAAGAACGGGGACTGACGGCCGCTCTTGAGCGTAAAGCTGCCGAATTTAAGAACGTCGGACTCAACCATGAACTTGATGAACTCTTGCTTGTAAGCCTCCATGCGGGCTCCTCTCGTAATCGCGTACGTGCCTTCCAGTTTAGCGCAGGCAGGGCGCGTTGCGGGCGCGCTTTGGGGCCTCGGCATTCTGTAAAGGCTTTGTCAGGGGCAATGGTTTTCCAAACATTGGGGTTGACACGGCAAACCCCCTCATCAAGAATACGGGCGGATTGTAACGGGTACGAGATACCCAAAGCGCGCCGCGCCCGGCCTTAAGGAGGTGTGCCATGGAAGGCAGTCATAGTCGAAAAACCTGCATGTCGCTCTCGGCACGCCGCGAGGATTCCGCGCACGCATAAGCGCCAACAGCCGATCGTCAAAACCACCACAAAGGTGCCTGTCCCTTTGTGGTGGTTCGAAAGCATGACGTGAGCGACATCTAGGTTTTTTGAAGCACATACGACACGTACGCTAACTCCCTTCAACAAGGAGGACCCTATGCTGATGCTCAAAACCGCCACGGTACTCGAAGCCATCTCCAAGCGCCGCCGCACGGCGCGCCCCGCCGCTCACACCGGCCTATCCAAGAACACCATCTTCGCCGCCGCCCATAGCGCCGAGGACGCCCTCGTGCTGCTTGACGCCACGGCCGACGGACTCACTGCCGAGCACGCCGCCGAGCGCCTGGACGCCTCCGGCCCCAACACCATCGAGGCGCCGACCAAGACGCTCGCCCGCCGCATCGCCAACGCGTTCATCGATCCCTTCGCCGGTATCCTCGCCGCGCTCGCGCTGGTCTCGCTCTACATCGACGTGCTCGCCGTGCCCGAGCCGCAACGCGATCCCTCCACGGTCATCGTCATCGGCATCATGCTGCTGGTATCGGGCGGCATGAAGTTTATCCAGGAAGCCCGCAGCGGCAATGCGGCCGAGGCCCTCAAGGACCTGGTCTCCAACACCTGCTGTGCCCTGCGCGACGGCGAGCGTATCGAGATCCCCTTTGACGAGCTCGTCCCCGGCGATGTAATCCGTCTCTCTGCCGGCGATATGGTGCCAGCCGATGCCCGCATCATCACCGCGCGCGACCTGTTTGTGATCGAGTCCGCACTCACCGGCGAGAGCGAGGCCGTCGAAAAGATCGCTGCCATCACCGTCGCCGAGGGTGCCGGCAGCTCCGCGCTGCCGCTCCCCGCCTGCAAGAACATCGTCTTTACCGGCACCTCCGTGCAAAACGGCACCGCTATGGCACTTGTCGTAGCCACCGGCTCGGACACTTACCTGGGCGGCATCGCCAAGATGCTCAACCGGCGCGGCGAGAAGAGCGCGTTTGACCGCGGTGTCTCGAGCGTCTCCATACTGCTCGTACGCCTTATGCTCGTTATGGCGCCGGCCGTCTTTGCCATCAACGCCGCCACCAAGGGCAACGTCATCGACGCGCTGCTGTTCGCCACGAGCGTAGCCGTGGGCATCACGCCGCAGATGCTTCCCGTCATCGTGACCACGAGCCTGTCGCAGGGCGCCAAGGACCTCGCCCGTCGCCAGGTTATCGTCAAGGAGCTGCCGGCGATCCAAAACCTCGGCGCGATGGACGTCCTGTGCTGCGACAAGACCGGCACCCTCACCGAAGACCGCATCGTGCTGGAGCGCTACCTCAACACCGACGGCAACGAGGACGCGCGCGTGCTGCGCCATGCGTTTTTGAACAGCTTCTTCCAGACCGGCCTCAAGAACCTTATAGACCTGGCCGTCATCGACCGTGCCGACATGACGCCCTCGACCGTCGTGCCCGATGCCATGCTGGGGCAGAGCCTGCGCGACCGCTATACCAAGGTCGACGAGGTGCCCTTCGATTTCTCGCGCCGTCGCCTAAGCGTAGTCGTCGCCGATACCCAGGGCAAAACCCAGATGGTTACCAAGGGGGCTGCCGAGGAAATGCTCGATATCTGCTCCTTTGTCGAGGTCGATGGCACTGCCCAGCCGCTTACCAAAGACAAGCTCGCCCAGATTCGCAAGCAGGTCGCCGAACTCAATGCCGAGGGCCTGCGCGTGATCGCCGTGGCGCAAAAGACCAATCCGCGCTGCGTGGGTGAGTTTGGCATCGCCGACGAGTGCGACATGGTGCTGATGGGCTTTTTGGCCTTCCTCGATCCGCCCAAAGCAAGTGCCGCCGGCGCTGTCGCCACCCTCGAGGCCAAGGGCGTGGCGGTCAAGGTCCTGACCGGCGACAACGACCGTGTCGCCGCCACCGTCTGCGAGCAAATCGGTGTCGACGCGAGCAACGTCTTGCTGGGCTCCGAGATCGATGCACTCGATGACGCCGAGCTTGCCGAGCGCGCCGAGAACACCCATCTCTTCGCCAAGCTCTCGCCGCTGCAGAAGGCGCGCCTGGTGCGCGTCATGCGCGAGCTGCTCGGTCACACCGTGGGCTTTATGGGCGACGGCATTAACGACGCCGCCGCCATGCGCGCGAGCGACTGCGGTATCTCGGTCGATTCCGCCGTCGACATCGCCAAGGAATCCGCCGATATCATCTTGCTTCAGAAGGATCTGGGCGTGCTCGAGCGCGGCGCCATCGAAGGCCGTCGCACCTACGGCAACCTGCTCAAGTACCTCAAGACCACGGTGAGCTCCAACTTTGGCAATGTGCTGTCCGTGACCGTCGCGAGCCTGTTCCTGCCGTTCTTGCCCTTGAGCGCCCTGCAGCTGGTGCTGCTGTCGCTGGTCTACGAGATCGTATGCATCGCGCTGCCGTGGGACACCGTCGACGACGCCTGGACTGCCCGCCCGCGCGCCTGGGATGCCACGTCCATTAGGGACTTTATGCTCGAGCTGGGCCCCGTGAGCTCGCTGTTTGACATTGTGACCTTTGCCGCGCTCTTCTTTGTGGTGTGCCCCGCAACCGTGGGCGCGAGCTGGGCAGAGCTTGCCGCCGCGGGCAACGTCGCAGGCATGGCGGCCTTTGCGGCGCTCTTCCAGAGCGGATGGTTTGTCGAGTCCATGTGGTCACAGACGCTCGTGATCCATATGCTGCGCTCCCCGCGCCTGCCGAGCCCGCGCGACCACGCCGCGCCCGCGCTGTGCGCCCTCACCGTGCTGGGTCTGGCACTCGTCACCTGGCTGCCGGCAAGCCCCATCGCCGATGCGCTGGGCCTCATGCCGCTGCCGCCGAGCTTCTTCGCGCTGCTCGTCGGCATCGTCACCGCCTATATCGCGCTCACCCAGCTGGTCAAGCGCCGCTACATCGCCCGCCACGGCGAGCTACTGTAGCGCCCGAATTGTGGCGCGCGACCCATCAGGCGGTCAAAAAGTCCCGTCTCAAGTTAAACCACTCATTTAAGTACGTCCCCAATGAGTGCGGCGGAATGGCTCCCCTTGACAGCTTAAAGCCGTCATGCAGGAACCATTCCGTCGCAGCCTTATGAAAGGGACTGGGTTGTAAATGTTGGAGAAGAGCCGTTAGCGCCCAGGGGTCAGGATCACCAGGGCGTCGTGCTCAAAGGGATGCTGAGCCACGCGCACGGTGCCGTCACCGTTGTCGCGAACGGGCAGCTTGGCGACGCGCTTGTCTTCCATGTCGAGAACCGTCGCCGTCCAGCCACGCGCGCCGTCGAGCTTAAACTTGAGCGCCGTGGTGCGCGGCAGGTACGTGACGACGCGATCGCCAACGCGCGCCACACGAATGGCCTCGCGCGCGTCATCGAGGAGCTCCTGCGCCGGAACCACGGCAAGTGCGTCGTCGCCAGCCGTAGCACCCAGGCCGGCAAGCACATGCTCGATCGCGCCAAAGTCCCAAACGCCCGCAAACTGCAGACACTCCTGCCAGCGGAACGGCATATCGAAGCCCTCGCCCAGCACCGAGCCCTGGCTCTTGCTAGTCTGCCAGTTCCAAACACCGTGCGCGCCATAGGTCACACCCGCGCTGGCGCCGGCAAGGATCGACGACCACACACTCGCGCGGCAGTCCTGCGCGGTGAAGCGCCAGTACACATTGCGCGACGCACCCATCTGCTCGTAACAAGGCTCAGAGTTGACCATCGGCTTTTTGGGATAGTTGGCGATAAAGTCCTGCGGCAAGTGCCAAGCCTCGGGCTGGCCCTCGTAGTTGTGGCCGGGCTGGAACATGTAGAAGTCCAAGCGGTCCAGGTACCGTGCCGGGATGGTGCGGTTGCCGCGGTTGATATGCATGGTGCGCAACGCCTCGGGCGCGCGATTGACGACTTCGTCGAGGGCATCCTCGTAATAGGCGATCGCCTCGTCGCTGGTAAAGTCGGTATCGCCCGTCACCACGTAAACGGGGTCGAACTCACCCAGGTTCTCGACGACGCGGGCAACGTGGGCACGGACCTCCTCGCGCGGCATAACCTCGGCACCGCAATGCTCGGCAATCTTGGCGCCCCAGGTACCGGGCACGTAGTTGCACCACATAAGCACGAGTGCCGGACGAATGCCGTGCTCGACGGCAGCGCGACACATGGCGGCGGCACGATCCCAGTACGCTTGGTTGGGTCGGGACCAATCAAAATGCACGCCATCCTCGCTGGCATAGGGCCAAATGCCCAGATCGGGGCAGCAGCGATCCCACTGCGGCAGCGTGTTGATCTGCAGCACGTTCATGCCCTGCTCGGCGCGACGGGTCAGATAGTAGTCCCAATCGGCCTCGGCAATGCTCGTAAACGCGCTCCAGCACGTATCGGCAAACCAAAAGAACGGTTTGCCCTCGCACAAAAAGCCATCCTGGCGACCGTTGACGGTCAGCGTTCCCAAACTCATCTGCATGTCCTTTCGTTCGATAAAGGATTTGCGAACCGCCGGAAACTTTCGCGGTAACCCCGCGCGAAAGCCCCCGCCGCTTGGCAAACCCTCGCGGGCGAATCTCACCCGCCCCCCATCAGTCTACCTTGCAAGAAGGGCCCCGCCGGGCTTGCGCCTGACGGGGCCCTGTCGTGTAGGTGAGGTCATATGCAACCGAATGGTTTGGCCTTAGGCCTCCATCTCGGCGAGTTCCTCCTTGGAGAAGCCGCAGGCAAAGACGACGGCAGCGGCGATGACAAAGGAGATTGCCATACCAACGATAGCCCAGACGGTGTTCATCTGGCCACCCTGCAGGTAGTTGGTGAAGACCAGGAAGTTGGAGGCACCGCCTGCGAGGTAGTAGGTAACACCCATGAGGCCGGAGAACACAGCGCCGATAGCACCGCCGATGAACATGCCAAACATGGTGCGACGGAAGCGCATGAGGATGCCGAAGAGCGCGGGCTCGGTGACGCCGCCGGCGATGGCGGAGATGACGTAACCGATGGCGAGAGACTTCTCGTCGGGGTTCTTCATCTTGAGGAAGGCACCGAAGGCGCAGCCCCAGACAGCGGCCATAGCGCAGTTGGTGGAAACGAAGACGAAGGGATCGTAACCGGCAGCGATGATCTGAACCTGGGCGAGCAGGATGACGGGCATGTGCATGCCGCAGACCACGAAGAGCTGCCAGAAGGCGCCGAGGATGGCCATGACGATCAGGATGCCGATGCCGCCAAGGTCAGCAAGGCCGAAGAGGGCGTTGGCGATCAGCGTACCGATCTCGTTGCCGATCGGAGCGAGGACGATGAAGGCAATGGGGATCGTGACGATCATGGTGCAGAACGGCGTGAAGACCGTGGACAGCACGTCGGGCATAACCTTCTTAAAGAACTTCTCGATGAAGTACAGGACGGGCACCGAAAGGATGATCGGCAGGACGGACTGCTGGTAGTTGGCAGCGGCGATCTGGATGCCGTAGACGGAGATGATTCCGCCGCCCTCCTGGGTGGCGACGCTCACCACGGAAGGAGCCATGAGGGCGCCACCGAGCAGCATGCCGAGCACCGGGCTGGCGCCGAGCTTCTTAGCGGCGGCATAACCCAGGTAGATGGGGATAAAGGTGAACGTGGCCTCGTACAGCGTGGTGTAGAGGAACGTATAGGTCGGGTCGTCGGCCGAGAGCACACCGAGCATGGTGGGGCCGAGGACGGCCGCGATGGTACGGAACAGACCACCGGCCATGAGCAGCGGGATGAGCTGGGTCATGGAGCCCGACAGATAGTCGAGGATGATGTTAGGCAGGTTCTTGAGCTCGAACTTCTCCTTGGGAGCGTCGAGGTTCTCGTTGACCGCCTCGCCCTGTTTGACGCCGGAGATGGCGACGAACTCGGCGAGCACCTTGGGCACGTTCTGGCCGATGATGACCTGGAGCTGGGCGCCGGCGAACTGGCAACCCAGAACACCCTTGACCTTCTTGATCTTCTCCACGTCGACCTTGTTGTTATCCTTGAGCGTCAGACGCAGGCGCGTCATGCAGTTGGTGGCAACGGAAACATTCTCCGCGCCGCCCACGAGCTCGAGGACATCGGTGGCAATCTGCTTGTTATCTACTGCCATGGGACCCCTCCCCATATCTTCGTGTGCCAGCCCCCTTGGGCTTAGGCACGCCTTTGGCCCGGCGACTATAACCCCTTACGGTTGCCGGACCCTTGGATACGCTGTCGTAAACAAAGTGTTTACTGAACGTTTACGGGCTTTAGTTTACACGGAGCGCCTCATTTGTGGCAATTTTACCGTGCAGAGTCCGGCGAACGGTAGGAAATCGGGGGTGAACGTATTCCAATGGCGGGAGATAGTCTCTTTGACTGTCTATTGATAAATGGCTCTTTACGTGGGCTTTTATTTTGATAAACACCTCTATGACCTGTTAACTCATCAACAGAAGCCCTGCTAGAAGCTAGTAAACATATGTTTAGTAGTTCATGGCGTGTTAAATTTTGCCGTTTACCGAGTTTATCAGCTTGTTCTGCAATTCTGGATTAAACTAAACATGTTTAGATTGTATTGCCGCTTTTGTTTCCCACTAGCGGCGCAAGGGAGGCAGCTCATGGAACTCAAATTGTGTACCTACGCAACCGTCACCACCTTGGGCGACTTTGGCCCCTGGATCAGCAAGGTCGTACTCGACCTGCCCTGCACCGTGCGCGCCAACGACATCGACGCGAACACCTTCCATATATATATAGAGCGTCACGAACGCTCGGGCGAAGTTCTGATGCGCAAGGAGCGCGGCGCCGACCATGCCGCGCCCTCCGTGGGTTACATCGACGTTCTCGCCGCATATCCGTGCGACGAAAACGGACGTAAGCTCGCCGTGGGCACCCATGTGGCGCTCGAGGTCGCCGAGCAGCGCCTGACCAAGACCATCGAAGGCGGCGTCATGGGCTCGCGCATGCTCGATGACCAGCTGCGCATCACGCAGCTCGCGGCTCTTCCCGGCAACGACGGCGACGATCCCACCTGCGGCCTGGTCTTCGACACCTGCCGTGGCGATATCTGCCCTGCGCTCAAAGGCTGGAGCAACGACACGCAAAAGACCGCCGTCGACGGTATCGCGCTCGAATACGGCTTCTTTGAGCCCAGCTTTAAGGCCGAGGACTCGGCATGCTTCAACCCCTTTGCGCCCGAGGCCACGGCCGTGCCCCAAAAGGCACCGCTCGTGGTGTATCTGCACGGCGCCGGCGAGGGCAAGGGCGCCACGCAGGGCGAAGGCGCCACGCGCGCCTATATCGGCAACCGCGTGACGGCCATCAGCCAGGCGCAGATCCAGCGCTACTTTGGCGGCTTTGCCTGGGTGCTCGTGCCGCAGTCGCCCACGTTTTGGATGGACAACGGCGTCGAGCAGCTTGGTCACTCCAACCAGAGCATCTACTCCCCCGTGCTCAAGGCACTTATCGATGAGTTTGTCACCGAGCATGCCGACCGCATCGACACCGACCGCATCGTGGTCGCCGGTCTTTCCAACGGCGGCTTTATGACCCTGCGCCTGTGCGCCGACTACCCCGATTTCTTCGCCGCGGGCCTTCCCTGCTGCGCCCCGTGGTACAACGCCACGGACGAGGACGTAGCCGCGCTCGCCAAGACGCCGCTGTGGTTTACGCACTCCAAGGGCGACGAGCTCGTGTGCCCGCAGCAGACCGTGCTGCCGCTGTTCGCGCGCCTGCGCGATGCCGGCGCCAACGTGCATCTCACCTACTTTAGCCATGTCGAGGACCTGACCGGCGTGTATCGCGAGGCCGACGGCTCGGCCAAGAAGACGTTCAACCACGGCGTGTGGATCCACCAATTCAACGACCTGTGTTATCAAGACTTCGACGGGGGCAACGTACTCATCGACGGCGAGCCGGTGGGCTGCTGGGAGTGGTCGGCCAGGGTCGACCGCTAAGCCCTCCCATCGCGGGGACCGGGGTTTAGTCTTGCAAACGTCCTCGGGCATGCATGGGCTGGCGCTTTGCGCTTCGCGCTGCGCCTGCCCATGCCCCCTGCGGAATGTTTGCAAGACTAAACCCCGGTCTCCGCTGCGTTGACGTTGCTGTGACCCTGGCCGGCCGCTTCTAGCGGGCCGCCGGGTCGGTGGCGATGGGGGCATGGGTCCCGTCTTGCCTTGCGCGTAACTGGCTGAATTGATTTTGATTGGAGCTGTTCCTATGTCCCAGAAGTTGACTCGGGTGATTGTTACCACTGATATGGAAGTCGATGATATGAACTCGCTTGTTCATTTGGCTCTGTATCTCAACTTGCTTGATGTTCAGGCTGTGGTGTATACGGCTTCGCAGTATCACTTTCTTGGGGATGGGGTTCATACGCTCGGCGAGGTGAATTCGCATTGGCGGACCAAAGGGCGGCGCTCTTATGAGTGGGCTGTTGTGCCTCATGAGCCCGATCCGCTAGCCGGCGAGCTTCGTGAGTATCGGCCGTTTCCCGAGCATTGGATTGAGAGTCTCTGGAGTAATGAATATGCCCAGGCTTGGCCGCAGTTGCAAGCAAATGCGGCCGCTGCCGGTGAGCCGCCGTTTCCCACGCCCGCCCAGATGATCGAGCGCACCTTTGTGGGAAATGTTGCCTTTGAGGGTGATGTGACTGAGGAAACTGAGGGGTCTCGCGTAATTGCGCAGGCGATTCTGGATGATGATCCGCGTACGTTATGGTTGCTCAGCTGGGGTGGTATGAATACGATCGTTCGCGCCCTCATGAGTATTGCCGAGCGCTATCGCGCCACGCCCGAGTGGCCCGCCGTACGGCAGCGGGTCTATCAGAAGGTGCGCGTGATGGGCGTTGCCGATGGCGTGGGGCAGGACAACTCGTGGCTCGACCATGGACGCGAGCTCTTTCCCGAGCTCATCTTTTGGCGTACGCCCTATATGTATGGCAACTATTTCGACGCCAAAACAGCTCAGCCCGATACGCTGCCGCTGTTTAAGGCTCCTTGGCCTGAGCGGAATCTCACGCAGGGCAACGGACCCCTCATGGCACGCTATATGCTCTATGGCGATGGTAAGGTCTACGAAAACGAGCCCGAGCGCTTTCAGTTTGGCAAGCATGCCCGTCTGGATTGGGGCCTAGAAGGCAGGCCCGCGGTGCAGTTTGAGCGCGGCGACTTTATGGCCGAAGGCGACAGCATGACCTATATTCCGCTGCTTCCGTTTGGCCTGCGCGGTATCGACGACCGCGACTTCGATACGCTGCTGGGCCGCATGTTTTTTGATGGGCATCCCGATGCGAACGCGCCCGCCGGTTTTGCCTCCATCGGCACGCCCGCAGACGACAATCTCAATCCCTACCTGCGTGCCTATCAGGAAGACTTTGCCGCCCGCGTGCAATGGTGTGCCCATGATCCGGCAGCCTGCTCGCATCCGGCACATGTTGTCGAGGTCACGGCCGACCGCAGCGCCACAGCCGGCGAGCGCGTCGACCTTACAGCGACCATCGTCGACCCCGACGGCAAGGGCTTCGATGTGCATTGGGATGTCGCCGTGGACCCGTCGAGCTATGCAGGCGCCCAGGATCTGTCGCTGTGGCAAGAATGCACGGTAGACACCGCTTTCATCGTGCCCGCCGACGCGCGGCCCGGCGACCGCCTTGTGCTCACCCTTACCGTGCAGACGCGCGCCGAGCGCCCCTGCACCCGCTACGGCCAGGTCGCCATCACCGTCGCGTAGCAGCGACGGCGCTCACACTCAACAAGAAGTGCCCCCAAGTGCCGGCCAAATGACGAGAGTGGATAATCTCCCACTTTGAGCCCCCAAACAGGCCAAAAACGGCAGATTATCCACTCTCACTTTGGGGCACTCATTGGGGACAGACTTAAATGAGTAGTCGTTGGGGACGTTCTTGTTTGACTGGTCATTTAAGTACGTCCCCAATGAGTGCTTTCACTTCTTTTAACAAAACGCCCGGCGGGCATTAACTGCTCGCCGGGCGTTTTGGTTAGGAAACTCTGAAGTTGAGTGTCTCGGCTTCCTTAGGACAGATCCTCACCATTCGTTTCAATGACGTGCTTGTACCAGTCAAAGCTCTTCTTCTTGGAACGCTTGAGGGTGCCGTTGCCCGCGTCGTCGCGGTCGACGTAGATAAAGCCGTAGCGCTTGGACATCTCGCCCGTGCCGGCGCTCACCAGGTCGATCGGGCCCCAGGTGGTGTAGCCCAGCAGGTCAATGCCATCCTCGGTCACTGCATCGCGCATCGCGGCGATGTGCTGGCGCAGGTAGTCGATACGGTAGTCGTCGTTGATGGAGCCATCCTCCTCGACAACATCCTTGGCGCCCAGACCGTTCTCGACCACAAACAGCGGCTTCTGATAGCGGTCGTACAGGTCGTTGAGGGTGATGCGGAAGCCCAGCGGATCGATGGCCCAGCCCCACTGGCTCTCCTGCAGGTAGGGGTTCTTGGCGCCGGCGAAGGCGTTGCCCTGGGTGCGCTCGACATCAGGGTTATCGGCACCGGCGGAACAACGGGTGCTGTAATAGCTAAAGCTGATGAAGTCGACGGTGTTGGCGGCCAGGATCTCGCGATCCTCATCGGTCATCCCGACGTCAATGCCCAGGCGCTCGAGCTTCTTGAGCGCATAGGCCGGGTAGTAGCCGCGGCTCTGGACGTCGACAAAAAAGTAGTTGCTCTGGTTATCGAGCTGCGCCTGGCGCACGTCGCCCGGACGGCAGCTGTAGGGGTAGTAGCTACCCGCGGCGAGCATGCAGCCGATCTTGACCTCGGGGTCGATCTCGTGGGCAATTTTGGTTGCCCAAGCGCTGGCGACGAGCTCGTTGTGGGCGGCCAGGTACTCGACGGCCTCTTTGTTCTCGCCCTCCTCAAAGACCAGACCGGCACCCATAAACGGCAGGTGCAGAATCATATTGATCTCGTTGAAGGTGAGCCAGTACTTCACCAGGCCCTTGTAGCGGGTGAAGATCGTGGTCGCGAGGTTCTTGTAGAAGTCGATGAGCTTGCGATTGCGCCAGCCGCCATACTCCTTGATGAGGTGAATCGGGCAGTCGAAGTGCGTAATGGTCACGAGCGGCGCGATGCCGTGCGCCTGACACTCGCGGAATACGTCCTCGTAAAAGGCCAAGCCGGCCTCGTTGGGCTCGGTCTCGTCGCCGTTGGGGAAAATGCGGGTCCACGCCAGGCTCATGCGGAAGGTCTTAAAGCCCATCTCGGCAAAGAGGGCGATATCCTCCTTGTAATGGTGATAGAAATCGATGCCGGTCTGCGCGGGATAGTAATAGCCGTCCTCGAAGTCGAGCATCTTGCGCTGACCGGAGACCACCGCATAGCGCTCGGGGCCGTGCGGAGCCACGTCCACGTTGGCAAGGCCGCGGCCGTCCACGTTGTAGGCGCCCTCGCACTGGTTGGCAGCTGTTGCGCCGCCCCACAGGAAGTCGTTACGGAAAGCCATGCATCGATCCTTTCACACGTTGTTTGTCGTAGGCTCAGTATCCCTGCAAACAGTGCGTCGCTCAACGGCAACAGCACAAGTCGATACTTCTTTTCGCGCGCAGGCGCCTGCCGGCCGCCCCCGTCTGACACTTTTTGATACCCGCCTGCCCAAACCACCACAAAGGGGACAGGTACCTTTGTGGTGGTTTGGGCCGGTTTGTCTTGATCTGTAACAGCTAGGCCGTCAAAATCGGGTTTGGTGTTACAGATTGAGATTTTTCGGGCGGCCCTCTACGGTTTGTCTCGATCTGTAACAGGTAGAGGCGATTTAGCCCGCTAGATGTTACAGATCGAGACAGAAGATTCTAGTCGCAGGTGATGTCGAGGTTTTTGCCGATGAGGCCTACGTAGCCGCCTTCGGCTGCCTTGGGGCTGTCGGCGTGGCAGAGAACCCACTTGTCGGCCTTCCAGTAGCAGTAGCTGTCGCCGACCGCAGGCATGTCGGCCGCGGCCTCGGGGCGCGGCCCGTTGGTGCCGGCGGGCAGCGCCACCATCACCTGGAAGCCGCCGCCGTCGACCATGCACGGCGTGTAGTGAAGCGTGGTGTTGAAGACCTCGATGACCGTACCCGCCGGCACGCGGAACGCCTTGACGCACGCGGTGTCGAGCTTGCCGTCCTCGATCTCCCAGCGATGCGCCACAAGCAGGATAAAGTCGCGAGCGCCCAGGTTGAATTCGCTGGCGCGGTGATACTCCAGACAGTTGAGTTTCGTGTTGTGGCCATTGCACCAGCCGAGCTGGAAGGGACGACCGCCAAACATGAGAAAACCCAGTTTGTCGGCATCCTTGACGCCCTCGAGCTCCGGCGCACTCGCTACGTACTTGCTGCCCTCAGGAATGGGCGTGGCAGAGAGCGCCTCGAGCACGGGCGACGTGAGCTCGGACGGAACGTCATCCCAAACGTTGCCATAGGATTTGAACTCGGGATCGTTAACAGAGTAGATATGCATGTTCGCTCCTGTTCGTAAATATGACTATACGAACATTCTAGAACAAACATGAGCGATTTTGAACGCTCGTCCCGACCACTCAACAAAAAGGCGCCCCCGTATAAGCGAAGGCGCCCAATGCGCGCGTTTTAGGCGATATAGCCCTTAGGCCTGCTGATAGTGCAGGTGCTTCTCGTCGATATCGGCCAAGTCGCGGTCGAGGTAGCGGCGCGCGAGCCAGTTTGCCATGGGGAGGTTCTGGTCCAGGTAGTTACCGCACTCCTCGGGAGCGGCACCGGGGACATCGCCCTCAAAGTCGGCGACAAACTCGAACAGCTCACGCACGAGCGGCAGGATCTCCTCGCTCGTCACTTCGCCAAATACGACGAGGTAAAAGCCCGTGCGGCAGCCCATGGGGCCAAAGTAGACAATTCGGCGCGACCACTCGGCATGGTTGCGAAGGAACGTCGCACCCAAGTGCTCGATGGTGTGGCACTCGGCGGTGTTCATGACCGGCTCCTTGTTGGGCGTGGTCAGGCGCAGGTCAAACGTGGTGACGGCGGCGCCGGTCGCCGGATCGCGGTCGATGCGGCTCACATAAACGCCGGGCTCAAGCAGCAGATGGTCAACGGAAAAGCTGGCGATGCGCTCCATGGCAGATCCTCTCGATAGTCAATTTGGGACGGGCTCTTTTAGCTGGTTCGAATGGTCGCACCAATCATACCAGTCAAAAAAGCCCCGTCCCAAATGAGCTGCCTAGGACGAGGATCAATGAGTTTTTAATCCCCGTCCCAGAAAAATCATTTTAGGCCGTGTACGCGATGGTCGCATCGACGGCATGCCGCCAGCCGACGATCTTTTTGGCTCGCTCGTCTGCGGGCATGGCAGGCTCCACGATGCCGCGGGCGCCATAGACGTCGACGACATCGCGCGCGTACATGCCCAGCGCAATGCCGCAGGCCCAAGCTGCGCCCAGACCGCTCATCTCGTCATTGCTCGCAATGCGGATGGGCGAGCCGACCAAGTCGCTCTCAAACTGCATCAGGTACGCATCGCGCGTGGGGCCGCCGTCAACACGAAGCTCGGCAAGCGCCGCGCCCGAATCCTCGACCATCGCATCAATGACGTCGAAGATCTGATAGGCGATCGACTCATCGGCGGCCTTTACGAACTCCGCACGACCCGTGGTGCGCGTCATGCCAAAGACGCAGCCCTCGGCATCACTCGCCCAGTGCGGCGCGCCCAGGCCGGTAAACGCCGGCACAAAGTAGACGCGGCTCGACGGATTGGCGGCGTAGCACAGGTCGGTGACCTCCTCGGGGTTGTTGATGAGCTCCAAATCGTCGCGCAGCCAGGTCTTGACGGCGCCGGCGTAGCTCACGTTGCCCTCGAGCACGTACTCGGTCACGCCGTTCATACGCCACGCAAGCGAGCTCGAAAGCCCGTGCGAGCTGGCGACAAACTCGTTGCCGACATTCATCATGACCGAGCTGCCGGTGCCATACGTTGCCTTGGCCATACCGCGGCTGTGGCAACCCTGCGCAAACAGGGCCGCATGGCTGTCGCCCAGCACGCCGTGCACCGGCACGGGCGCGGGCAAAAAGCCGTCCAGGTCCGTCGTGCCAAAGAGACCGTCGGAGTCGGTCACCTGCGGCAGGCAAGCCGGATCGATGCCAAAGGCCTCGCACACCGGCTCGCTCCAGCAGCCATGGCGCAGGTCAAAGAGCTGCGTGCGGCTAGCATTGGACCAGTCGCAGCGGAACTCCGCGCCGCCCGTGAGCGTCCAGACAACCCAGGCATCGATGGTGCCCAGGCACAGCTCGCCCGCCGCCGCTGCCTCGGCAGCCGCCGGAACGTTCGCGAGGATCCAGGCCATCTTGCCCGCCGGATAGTAGGGCGAAAGCACCAGGCCTGTCGTGTCGCGCACCAGCTCGGCCACGCCTTCGCGCGCAGCAAGCTCGTCGCACAGCTCGCGGGCGCGGGCGCACTGCCACACCACGGCGTCGCACAGCGGCTCGCCCGTCGTGCGGCTCCAGGCAACGGTGGTCTCGCGCTGGTTGGAGATGCCAATGCCGGCGATATCGGCCGGATCGACCCCGGTCTCCTCCACCACGGCACGTGCCACGGCCAACACGTTGGCGGCAATCTCGGCCGGATCATGGCTCACCCAGCCGGCCCCGTTAACGATCTGGCGATGCGAGCGATCGGCACGATGAATCAGGTGGCCGCCCTCGTCCACCAGCAGCGCCTTCGTGCCCTGCGTGGACTGATCGATTCCGATGATGTATTTGCTCATGTACTCTCCCATTCCTTCCGTCAAATCGAATGTGACAAAGGGGCTGTCCCTTTGTCACATTCCAATTACTCTGCGGGCAGGAACTCGGTAACCGTCTTGGCAATGCCTTCGCCGGTGAGACCGTAGTGCGCAAAGACCTCGGGACTCGTGCCGGTGATGACCGGCGCGTCGGGCAGGCTTAGGCACTTAACCGGACGCGGGCAATGCTCGCCCACGACCTGCGCGACCATGGAGCCCAGGCCGCCAAAGGGGCTGTGCTCCTCGACGGTCACGACGGCGCGCGTGGCACCGGCGGCCTCAATCACGGCCTCGGCGTCGAGCGGCTTGACGCAGTACATGTCGAGCACGGTAGCGGAGATACCCTGCTCGGCCAGCAGATCGGCGGCGTCAACGGCATGGCGGACCATCTCGCCGGTGGCGACAATCGTCACATCGGTGCCGCGACGTACCCAGGTGGCACGGTCCATCTGGAACGGGCACTCGTCCTCGGTGTACACGTCCTCGACCGGGTTGCGGCCCACGCGGATATAGGCCGGCTTGTTGTCGGCAACCAGGGCGCGTACGAGCTCGGCAGTCTGGAAACGATCGCTCGGCAGATATACGCGCATGTTGGGAATCGCGCTCATGGCAGCGATATCCTGCGCGGAGTGATGGCTCATGCCCAAGGCGCCGTAGGACACGCCGCCCGAGATGCCAATGAGCTTGACGTTGGTGTTGGAGTACGAGACATCAACCTTGCACTGCTCATACGAGCGCGTGGTCACAAAGGACGCCGGCGAGGCGGCCCAGGCCTTCTTGCCGCACGAAGCCATACCGGCGGCGATGCTCACCAGGTCCTGCTCGGCAATGCCGACCTCGACGGACTGCTGGGGATACTGATCGAAGAACGGCGTGAGCGATGCGGAACCGCGGGAGTCGGAGCACAGGACGACGATGTCCTTATCGGTCTCGGCGGCCTCGAGCAGCGTGTCGCAGATAACCTTACGGTTGGCGATCTTGTTAGCCATTGATGGCCTCCTTATGGGCAGCGAAATCGGCGATGATCTGGGCGTATTCCTCATCGTTGGGCAGGTGATGATGCCAGGCGGCCTTGTCCTCCATAATGGGCGAGCCATAGCCCTTCACCGTGTTGAGAATGATGACCGTGGGCTTTCCCTTGGTCTCGGCCGCAAGCGTCAGCGCGGCGTCAATGGCCTGGATGTCGTTGCCCGGAATGGAAAGCACGTTCCAGCCGAAGGCAGCCCAGCGCTCCTCCTGCGAATCCTGCTTCATGACGTCCTCGGTGCTGCCGCTGATCTGCAGGCGGTTGCGGTCCACGAGCGCGCACAGGTTATCGAGCTGGTAGTTGCCACCGCTCATGGCGCCTTCCCAGACCGAGCCCTCGGCAAGCTCGCCGTCGCCCATGATGGTGTAGACGCGGTAGTCGCGGCCGTCCATCTTGCCGGCAAGCGCCATGCCGACGGCCACGGGCAGGCCATGGCCCAGCGAGCCGGAGTTCATCTCGATGCCCTTGAGCTTGTTGTTGGGGTGACCGATGTAGGGGCTGCCGAACTTGGAGAAGCGGGCCTTGACGTCGTCGAGGTCCAGATAGCCCTCGTGGCAGAGCACCGCGTAGTAGGCCTCCATGGCGTGGCCCTTGGAGAGCACGAAGCGATCGCGGCTGGGATCGTCGACGGTCTCGGGCGAAATGTTGAGGTGATTGGCGTAGAGGGTCATCAGCGCATCGATGACCGACATGTCGCCGCCGATGTGCCCGCCGGCGCCAGCCATGATGATATCGACGCAATCGCGGCGAAGGTCCCAACGCAGGGATTCAAGCTCTTCGATAGTTGCCATTTCTACTCTCCTCGCAGGTAAGCTTTGACGTCTTCTTCGATGGGGTCGTACAGGTCGGGGACAATGCCGATGTACTTGCACGCCTCGTAGAGCACCGGCACCACGTTGGCGTGAATGGCGACGCAGTGGTGGATGTAGGGACCCTCGACGATCTTGGCCTCGAGGCGCTTGAGGTTGTCGACCTCGACCCACAGGTAGGTGCCCATGCCGGCCGGGCCGTCGATGCCGCGGGCGTTGCCCAGCAGCAGCGAGTACTCGCCGTTGTCGCCGTCAAAGCGGGCAAGGGTGAGGTCGCCGTGCTTGGCCTCGGCCGTCAGCGCGCCGGGGTGATCGAAAGCCAGCGGGTAGGTGAGCTTGGGCTTGACGGCCGCGCAGCTGCAGGGCCAGGGGCCGCAATGCTGCAGCAGCTCGCCGTTCTCGTTATCGGGATGGCGCACGGTCCAGTCGGCGAACATGCCGCGGTGACGGCCCAGGTCGGCGGCCTCGACCATCAGCGCGGTGATGGCGCCGTGGATATCGGTCTCGCATACGATAGGAATGCCCATCTCGTTGAGGATGGCGTTGGCGGCGCAGGGCATAATGCCCAGCTCGTCCTGCAGAGCGTTCCAGCACTGAATGGCACCGGCGTTGCAGCCATACTTCTCGACCAAGCGCTTCATGGCGATGGCAAGACCGGCGACCGCGGGGACCTTGTCCTCGGGGATGCAGATCTCAAAGCTGTCGTTGATGTGGGCAAGCATGGCGGCCATGGCCTGCTCGTCGGCCTGGGCGTCGCGCACAGCCTGGACAAGTTCGGTCATGGGGATAGGCGAAAGCTGGATGTTGAACTTCTCGAGCAGCTCGCCCTCGTTGCACATGGTCGACCAGAAGTCGAACGGACGGGTGGCCATCTGCAGGATGCGGGTGTGCTTGAAGGTCTTGACCACGTTGCAAACGGCCAAAAAGTCCCAAACGCCGCGCTCGAACTCGGGGTCGGTCAGGCGGCAGTTGGTCATGTAGGTGAAGGGAACCTGGAAGCGGCGCAGGACCTTGCCGGTGGCGAACAGGCCGCACTGGCTATCGCGCAGGCGTGTGCCGTCGGGCTCGGGGCGCTCGTCGCGCGGACCCCACAGCAGTACGGGTAGACCGAGCTCGCGGGCAAGGCGAGCGCAAACGTACTCGGTGCCAAAGTTGGCGTGGCACAGCATAATGCCATCGACGCCCTCGGCGCGGAATTTCTTGACGATGGGCTCGATATGGCTGTCGTCGAACAGCAGGCCCTCTTCATTGATGTCGTCGATATCCACGATGTCGACGCCGATCTCGCGCAGGCGATCAGCCGTCAGGCCGCGATACTTGATTGCGTCCGGCGCGCTAAAGATACTGCGGCGCGTGGGCACAAAGCCGAGCTTGATCTTGTCCATGTACGTCCTCCCCTAATCACATGTTCAGTAAACAGACGCATGTTTCGTTTTGTTCTGTTTACTAAATGTTTTACTCTACTGTTTAGAAGTTTAACGCGAAATACCCGTAGACGGTAGAGAAATCAGCCTAAACGGTATGTAAACAAACTGAACATACAAGGGCATCAAAAAGAGGGCCCAAAGGACCCTCTCTTAGTAGCGTTATGTATGGCTGCCTTAGCGAGCTTTGCCTCCCTACGGCCCAGCGTTGCCTTTGCCTAGATCTCACGCACGCTTTGGCGCTCGACAAAATAGGTCGACACGGCCGTCTTGCAGGTATAGCTCTTGGGATTGCGGATGTTGCCCACCAGGCGGCGCACCGCGATCTCGCCCACCTCGTGCTTGGGAACGTGCACCGTGGTGAGCGGCGGATTGGAGAAGGCGCCCAAAGACAGATCGTCAAAGCCGATGATTGAGACATCCTCGGGGACACGTATGCCGTGCTCGTTCAGCGCGCGCATGGCGCCTACGGCGAGCACGTCGTTTTCGGCAAAGAAAGCCGTCGGCAGGTCGTCGCGCGAGACGCTGTCGAGCCATGCGCCCATGTCGCGATAAGCACCTTCGAGCGTGGTGCCCAATGTGACGCGCCATGTCGGGTTGGCCTCAAGGTCCGCATCCTCAAGCGCTTGGCGATAGCCGCGCTCGCGATCCTTAAAGTTGCGGATGCGAAGGTCGCCTGCCAGATAGCCGATTTGCTTGTGACCCTTCTCGATAAGGTAGTCCACGGCGCGCAGCACCGAGTCGGTGTTGGCAATGACTACGGCATCGAAGTACTGACGATCGCTCCAGCCATCGAGCACGATCAAGTGGGCGGCAGCGTTGGCGAACAAGGCATAGTCTTCCTCACCCAGCTCGGTACCCATCAGCACGATGGCGGCCGACGGGTCGGCGATCAGGCCCTCGACCTGCGGGCGCACGGCGTCCAGGTCGCTAAAGTCGAGCGAGACAAAGCTCGTGCTCATGCCGTGGCGACGCGCCTGGCGCTCCACGCCCTCGATGACCGCGGGGTGGAAGGTGCTCTCGTCCAGGATGGCGCCCGTCTTGCGCGCGAGCACAAACTGGATGCTCTCGAGCTGCGTCGACTGCTGATAGCCGAGCGACCGCGCGCACTCCAGGATGACCTTGGCGGTCTCCTCGCTCACGCTGCGCTTGCGGTTAAGCGCGTTGGACACGGTCGCAGGCGAAAAACCGGTGATGCGGCTGATTTCGCGAACACTTGCTTTGGCCATTGTTCCCCCTAGTAGCGGTCGCGGTCGAGCATCGTGGCCTGACCGCCCCGTGACTCGACAACTAAACGACCGCAAATTCAATCTAAACAGAATAGTAAATGTTTAATAGCTAGTTTAGCCTGTTGTCAAGCGAAGCGACGCGACTATTCCCCCAACGGGCACATTTGCTCGGTAGCTAAAAAAGCCCCGTCCCAAATTGACTACTTGGGGCGGGGCGTGAAAAACATTTAGCCCAGGACGCGGGCCATACGCGCCTTGAACTCGGACAGGAAGCGTGGGGCGTCCACGGTGAGCGCCACGAGCGCGCTCTTATCTGGATCGGACAGACGGTGCTCGTCGCAGATGGTGCGGCCGCGATACTCGCCCAGCAGGTCGACACGCAGGTTACAGCCGAGCGCACCCACGAGCGTGGGATCAATCGCCACGGCAACCGCCAGCGGATCGTGCAGCGCGCAGCCGCCCAGGTAGGGCGCGTTCATTTCGTACGAACCGATATAGTGCTCGACCATGCTCGCAAACGCGCAGCCAGCCATAGTGCCCGAGCCCGTCCAGCCGGCAACGTCGCGACGTGTGAGCACCACGCGGTGCGTCACATCCAGGCCCACCATGGTGAGCTTGCGGCCCGAGCGCAACACAGCGTCGGCAGCCTCGGGGTCGCCCGCCATGTTGGCCTCGGCGCCCGCGCTCACGTTGCCGGGCACGGTAAGGGCGCCGCCCATCACGACCACGCGGCCGATAGACATCATCGCCGCCGCATCGCGCTCCAGGGCAAGCGCCAGATTGGTGAGCGGGCCGGTCGCAACGTAGACCAGATCGGGACCATAGGTACGCGCGGCATCAATCAGGTAATCGACCGCCGCATTGCCGTCGGCCGACGTCGCGCCCACCGGCTCGTACGGCGAGGCGGGCACGCTTGCGCCGCCGATGCCGTTCTTGCCGTGGATAAGCGTGGTGGACGCCGGCGGCGTGTAGGGTTCGGTCGCCTTCATGGGACGATCGGCGCCCAGGTACACCGGCACCTCGGGACGACCCAACAGGTCGAGCACCGCCAAGCAGTTGTGCGCCGACTGCTCGACGCGCAC
Source organism: Coriobacteriaceae bacterium (assembly GCA_902364975.1). Classification (GTDB taxonomy): domain Bacteria; phylum Actinomycetota; class Coriobacteriia; order Coriobacteriales; family Coriobacteriaceae; genus Collinsella. The sequence goes on from CABJFQ010000001.1 coordinate 341,399, forward strand.
GTTGCCAAAGCACGTGGTGATGCCGACGAGCTCCACCTCGGGGCTCGCGATGGCGTAGGCAAGCGCCATCGCATCATCCACACCCATATCCAGATCAAGGATCAGCTTCTTGGTTGCCATTGTTCTACTCCGCTTCTCCGTCTACATCCAAACCGTCTAAACCAAACTTGTGCTCGACTTCCGCACGCGTGGGAATTGATTGCTGAGCGCCCAGGCGCGACACCGTCACCGCCGAGGCGCGAGCACCCGCCGCCATGCACTCAAAGAGCGGCAGGCCCTCCAGACGAGCCGCCGCCAACGCGCCGATAAACGTATCGCCCGCGGCCGTCGTATCGACCACCGCGCTCGAAAGCGCCGGCATGCGCAGCGGCTCACCGCCATCGCCGAGCGTAACCGAGCCGGCGCCGCCCAACGTGATGACCGCAGCCCCGGCGCCCTTGTCGAGCAGCGCATTGAGCGCGGCGACGCAACTCGCATCATCCGTGGGCAGAATGCCCGTCAGTACCTGGCACTCGGTCTCGTTGGGGCAGACCAGGTCGACCGCTGGCCACGCTCCTGCCGGCAGGTCGCAGGCGGGCGCCGGGTTAAAGATCGTATAGAACCCCAGCTCGTGAGCGCAAGCAAGCGCCCCGGCCGTCGCCGCAAGGTCACATTCGCCCTGGGCGATAAAGACGCCGCCAGCAGCCGGGGCAATCTCGCTGGCATCGCCGTCGAGCTCGTCGGCCACCAAACGCCTCAGTGCGCGGGCAACGTCCTCGCCCGCAAGCGCATGGTTGGCGCCCGGCGACAGCACGATGCGGTTGTCGCTCTCACAGCGAATGATAGTCGCAGTACCGGTCTCCACGTCGTCGAGACGTGTCACGGACTCAACGCCCACGCCGGCATCTTGGAGCCCTGCCACAAGCGCATCGCCAAAGGTATCGCGCCCAACAGCGCCGATCATGCACGTGCGCGCACCCATGCGCGCAGCGGCAACGGCCTGATTGGCTCCCTTACCGCCGGCGTTGGTGATAAAACCGCTGCCATCGACCGTCTCGCCCGCGCGCGGCATGCGCTCGCACGCCACCGAAAGGTCCATGTTCATGCTGCCGAACACCGCAACGATGCTGTGATCCGCCATGGAAACCTCCTCGTCTTCAGGCTTTGCGCCCACCATCGACCAACGATTGTGCACTCTCGCACCCCCTATAACTTTAGTCCACTTTGATGTGGACGCGCGCTTGAGCTTGCGCCAGCAGCAAGCATTCACAGGGGCAGGCAGCTACAATGAATACGTGCTGATTATTCTCGTCATTGGATGATGTTTTATGGAACAATTCTCGCAATCGGGCTCGCGCGGTCGACGCCGCACGGGCAACGAGCCGGCGCCGCACGAACGCGTGAAGGGCGAGCGCCGTGCCAACGAGCCGCGACGCACCGCGAGCCCCCATCGCGCTTCTGCCAACAACGCGGGCCGCGCCAACACTCCCGCCGCGGAGCAGACGCCTGCTCGCCCCAAGTCCCGCTACATCCCTGCGCTCGACGGCCTGCGCACGCTTGCCGTCGTCGCGGTGGTGCTCTATCACCTCAACCTCACGTGGGCTCAGGGCGGCCTGCTTGGCGTCACGATCTTCTTTGTGCTTTCGGGCTATCTGATCACACGCCTGCTACTCAACGAAGTCGCTAAGACCGGCCGCATCGACCTCAAGAGCTTCTGGATCCGCCGCATCCGTCGCCTGGTCCCCGCCGTGGTGACCGTTGTGGTTGTAACCTGTGCGCTGTGCACCGTCTTCAACCACGTGATGCTCACCAAGATGCGTCCCGACATTCTGCCGTCGCTGCTGTTCTTTAACAACTGGTGGCAGATTATGCAGGACGTTTCGTACTTCAACGCCCTGGGCGACCCCTCGCCGCTTACGCACTTTTGGTCGCTCGCCATCGAGGAACAATTCTACCTGGTTTGGCCACCGCTGCTGTTTGCCATGGTGTCCATGCATGTGAGCAAACCCAACACGCGCCGTATGGTCCTGGGACTCGCAGCGGTATCCGCCCTTGCCATGATGGTGCTCTACAACCCTGCCGCCGACCCCAGCCGCGTGTACTACGGCACCGACACCCGCGTCTTCTCGCTGCTGCTGGGCGCCTGGATGGCCTTTATCCCCGATCGCGACCTGGCGCCGGTGTGTCTCGCTCATCGTTTGGGGCTCAATCGCCTGGCTGGCGCCGCCAAGCACGGCAAGAACGCCGAGGGCAAGCCTGGCGAGAAGGCCGACAACGCAGCCGAGACCGTCCCGGCACAGCCGAGCGCCCTCGTGCGCTTTTGGTCCTCGCCCGCATCCATCGATGTGTTGGGCGTCGTGGGTCTGGTTGGCCTTGCCGCCATGGTCGCGCTCACCAACGGCTACACCGCGTTCCAGTATCGCGGCGGCACGCTGCTATGCTCCATCCTCACGCTCATGGTCATCGCGGCCTGCGTGCAGCCCCAGGGAATGGTTGCCCGCGCACTGTCCGCCGAGCCGCTCGTGTGGGTTGGCAAGCGCTCGTACAGCATCTACCTGTGGCACTATCCGCTACTGTTGCTCATGAACCCGGTCGCCAACATCAACGATACGCCGTGGTGGCAGTACATTTTGCAGGTGTTGTTGGTGGTCGCCGTAGCCGAATGTTCATATCGCTTTATCGAGACGCCGTTTAGAAAGGGCGCCTTTGGGCGCACCGTATCCGAGTTCCGCGACGGCATCACCGCGCCCGCCAACTGGGTGCGCGCGCACGTCCCTGTCTGCGCAGCCTGCGCTGTCGTGTTGGTCGTTGCACTGGGCGGCCTGATCTTTGTGCCGGAGACCTCCGCACTGAGCGGTGAGGGCGCCGAAGTCCTCAACAAGGAAGCCAAAAACACCGCGCCCACAGACCAACAGGCGGCCGACGACACCGACAAGGACAACGACGGCTTCCCCGATGGCTCCTACGACCTGTTGATGATCGGTGACTCCGTGTCGCTGCGCGCCGTTGATTCCTTTGACGGCGTGTTCCCGCACAGCCATATCGATGCCGAAAAGGGCCGCCAGTTTGATGCGGGCCGCGCGACATTTGAGGGCTATCTCCAACAGAACCTTGCCGGCAAGATCGTGGTCTTTGCACTGGGCACCAACGGCTTGGTAACCGACGACCAGATCGACGCCATCATGACCGATGCAGGAGATAAGCGTATTGTGGTGTTTGTGAACACGCGCAGCCCGCAGCCGTGGGTTGGCTCTACCAACCAGGCCATCGCCAACGCTGCTACGCGCTACAAGAACGTGCGCGTTATCGACTGGTACGGATACAGTGCCAATCGCAACGACCTGTTCGATGGCGATGGCACGCACCTGTCGACCACTGGCGTGACTGAGTACCTCAACTTGATCCACGATGCAGTCAAGAAGGACCTGCCCGTGCATCCCGAGGATCACGTCAACGATCTGCAGCCGGCGGCCGTCAAGTCTGCCACCGACGCGCTCGTCAATGCGCTCGCTCTCAAGCCGCACAAGCTGGGCACCGACAAGTAACCTGCAGCGCAAACTTCCCACATCCGGAGGGGTGCGCCACGGCAGGCACCCCCTCCGACAGTTAGGGACGTTCCTTATGTGCCGGCACCCAGGGACACTCCTGACACAGCCGAGGAACGCCCTCCTTGCGACCAAATTCTGGGCGCCTCGCCACCCCGAACGTTGTTTCCAAGCCCACACCCGCAGCAAACAACCCAAAATCACTCTTTTCGAGCCGGCTCCAAGGGGTCGTGGACAAAAAGGGGCAAATATGAGTACTGTTACCATTTTAGTAGCAGGCAAAACCACCCAAAATGACGTCCGAGCGACCCCTACAACCCCCTAAAGCAGCCAACCTGACTGGTTTAAGACATATTGGAGCCAATTTTAATGAACATACTATCGGCTATGTCCATTATCTTCTTGGATGTAAATGCTATTCACTTAGCAACAGTACTCATATTTGGCATTTTTTGTCCACTGCCATATAACTAATGCCCTATAGCGGGCAAAAAACAGGCCGCAGTCCATCGCTGCGGCCTGTTCGGAAGCAAAAGTGGGCGTTAAGCGCTGTAGCCCATCGCCTGCAGGACAAACATGACGACCGTGAGCACCGTAATCACGCCGATAGTCGCCCACGTGAGCACGTTCCATACGCGGCCGTTGCGGTTGGCGCCCATAATGTGACGGTCGGCGGCGATAACCACCTGGAACACCAGAACCACGGGCAGTAGCACGCCATTGATGACCTGCGAGGTCATCATAATCTGGAACAGATCGACGCCGGGCATAAGCACCAGCACGGCAGAGATACCGATGATGGCCGTAATGATGCCGCGATAGACCGGGGCCTCGTCCCAGCTGCGGTCGGCACCGCGCTCCCAGCCAAATGCCTCGCAGATAGCGCTCGACGTAACGCCCGGCAGCACGCAGGCAGCCAAGAAACTCGCCGCGACCAGGCCCGAGGCAAACAGTACCGTAGACCACTGACCCGCAATAGGCTCCAGCGCGCGGGCAGCATCGGCAGCATCGCTAATCTGAATACCCGCCGGGAACAACACCGTGCCGGTCGTGATGATAATAAAGCCGGCAATAACATCGGCGGCAAGCGAGCCGCTCACGGTATCAATACGCTGCAGCACGATGTCGTCCTCGCCCGCGTTCTTATCGACCACGTTGTTCTGCGCCAAGAAAATCATCCACGGCGCGATGGTGGTACCGATCGTTGCGACCACGAGCGACACGTAGCTGGGGTCATTTTGAATGTTAGGCACGACCAGGTCGACCGCGACCTCACCCCAGTTGGGGCCAGCCATAAACGCGGCGACGATGTAGGTCACGAACACGCAGCTCACCAGCAGCAGAATCTTCTCGATGCGCTGGAAACTCCCCGACATGGTAAGCATCCACACCAGCAGCGCCACCAACGGCACCGAGATGCTCGCCGGCACGCCAAAGAGGGCAAGGCCGCTCGCAATACCCGCAAACTCCGAAATGGTCACAGCCGTGTTGGCGATCAACAGCGCCGCCATAGCAAGTACACTCTTGCGCACGCCAAAGCGCTCGCGAATGAGCGATGCCAGGCCCTTGCCCGTGACGCAGCCGCAGCGCGCCGCGGTCTCCTGCGTCACGATGAGCAGCACAGTCATGACAGGAAGCATCCACAGCATCTTGTAGCCATAGCTGGCGCCCGCGCTGGAATACGTTGCAATGCCGCCGGCGTCATTGCCCGAAAGCGCCGCCAGCAGACCGGGACCCATAGCGCCAAAGATGGCCGCGATGGTCAACTTTTGCTTGGTGCCCGACTTTTGCTTGGTATTTTGCACGCGACCACCTAACCCATGACTGATATGGCGAGCAGCACCGCGGCGATGCAATACGCCACACACGAAATCATGACGGCAATGACGTTCATGGCGGTGCCCGACGTGTTGAGGTCATGCTCGTCACGCCAGAACAGCACCATCAGGTAAATCACGGCGCTCATGTTGCCAACCAGGCAAATAATGGCAGCGATATTAAAGCACCCGGTAAAGAGCTGCTCCTCAAACATGGGCGCATCGAGGAACGCAGCGGTGCGCACCAGCTGGGCGCACAGGTAGGTCACGAGCGACAGAATCAGGCCCATGCCCGTGCTCTGGAAGAAGAACCCCAGATACGGCTTGGGCTCGTCGTCGTGACCGTCATACTCCAGGAAGTAGTTCTTGACGAACGACACCATGCGCGAGGCCGCCAGCAGCACGAGCGGCATGGCGCACATGGGGAACACCACCAGATGCGCGGAGCCGAGCGCCGTTCCCAGCACGGTCGCCATGATGCACGACGCGATGCCCCATACAACAACCCAGTACTGGCGATGCACGAACCAGCTGAGCACGTTCGTCGAGTCGTCCGACGCGCTGTCGCCCGAGCCGACACCGGCGATCTGCAGGTCCTCCTGATGCTCCTCGGCGATAACGTCCATGGCGTCGTCGAAGGTTACGATACCCAGGATATGACGGTTCTCGTCGCAGACGGGGATAGCGACCAGGTCGTACTTGGTCATCTCGTCCGTCACGTCTTCCTGGTCCTCGTCGGGCGACACGTAGACCAGGTCGCGATAGGCCAGCTGACCCAGCGTGGCGTCGCGGTCGGCTACGATCAGCGTGCGCAGCGAAAGCACACCGGTCAGCATGCCGCTCGGATCCTCGGTATAGACGTAGTAGACGCTCTCGAAGTCCTCGTCGAGCTCGCGAATCGCCTCGATGGCGTCACCGACCGTTGCCGTGGCGGGCAGGGAGACAAACTCCGAGGTCATGATGCGGCCGGCGGTGTTGTCCTCATACCCCAGCAGGTTACGAATCGCCTTCTCCTCCTTGACGCCCATCAGGCGCAGGAGCTTCTCGGCCTTCTCGTAATCAAGCTCGTCGATCAGGTCGGCAGCGTCGTCCGGGTCCATCATGGCCAGCATCGACGATGCGTCCGTGTCGGACAGGCCCTCGAGCATCTCGGTCATAAGCTCGTCGTCATCGAACTCCGAGATAGCTTCGGCTGCCTGGGCGGTATCGAGCTGCGCAAACACCTGCGCACGTAGGCGCGGGTCGAGCTGCTCGATAATGTCGGCGATGTCGGCAGGGTGCAGCTCGCCGAGCGTCTTGTGCGACACCGAGAGTTGGATGTTTTTAGTCGAGCGGTCGAGCAGGTCCATGTAGGACCAAGCGATGATGTCCTCGCTGAGCGGCTTGCCCAGGTGCTTCATAAAGCCCTCGACGACGTGCTCGAGTGCGGGGCTGATCGCGCGCAGCAGACCGCGGGCACCGACCTCGGCACCCAACAGGCGCAGCTGGTTTTCGCCCGACATGGAAAACTTGATGTCGTTGACGCGCACGACCTTCATGCCCTGCGTGTCGACGATCTGCTTATTGAGCACGTCGCGCGCCAGCAGGAGCTCGGTCGGCTGCAGGTACGAGAAGCGAATATTGGTGGCAGACGTGTTGAGATACACGCCCGTCTCGTCGATACGGTCGACCCATTTGCGCCAGCTGATCATAAACGGCGTCTTGCCGGGGCCGCGGAACGCGAGCGACGTCACGTGCGGAAAAACTTCGCCGGTAGCAATGCCAAAATCGTTGACCACGCCGAGCTTTTCGCCGTCGACGTCCAAGACCGGCAATTTGAGCATCTCACTCAGATAATTCAATGGTGCTCCCCATCATTATTCCTCCGGACGCGGCCGCGCGTGCGGCGTCCGGGGGCTTCTGGATATGTATACGCATGCGCGGGCGGCACGCCGCTCGACGCTTACACCCCGTGCATGCGCAAAAAGCACCTGCATGGGGTCATCGACTGTATGGTCGAGGTTTGGATTTCACCTGTAACCTTTCTCTTGACCCTCATTAACCGCAGTAACTATAGCATCAGCATCGCCCTGCGGCATCGAATTTATGCGCTGCACATTGCAGGCATACCAAACGCTGACGTATCCGTGACATAGCCCTTGGGGACGTTCTTAAACGACTACCCAATGACTACTCTGTGGTGTCATCGTCCTCGGCAAGTTGGGGGAACACGGCGTCCTTGGGCATGGTGACCTTCGTCAGCGAGGTGAGCTTTTTGCTGAGCGATGTGTCCGTCTTGACCAGGTCGCTGAGCGTCACGATCTTGTATCCGTCGGCGACAAGACCGTCGATAATCTGCGGCAGCGCCTCGAGCGTCTGCTCGGCGCATTCGTCTCTATCGGTGAGCAGCACGATATTGCCCGGCGTCACCGAATCGAGCACCGTTGAGACCTGCTCGTCGGCACCGTTGAGCAGCCAGTCGCCCGAGTCAATATTCCACGAGACCACGGCGGAGACCAGGTCCATCGCATCAATCCAGTTTTGCTCGTCAAAGGCAGCGTAGGGAGCACGCAGCAGCATCGTCTTCACGCCGGTCGCCGACTTAATCGCATCGGTGCCTTTCGTGATCTGTTCGCGTACCGTCTCACGGTCCTGACCCTTGAGCGAATCGTCGCTGTAGCTGTTGGATCCGATCTCGCACCCGGCATCGACAATCGCCTTGGCCGTGGCAGGCGAGGCCTCGGCCGCATCGCCCGAAAGGAAGAACGTCGCGGTAACGCCCTTTTCCTTGAGCACCTGCAAGATCTGTTTGGTGGCGCCGCTCGGACCCTCGTCAAACGTCAGCGCCACGTACTTTTTGTTGCCCTTGGGCGCCACGCTGGCGCACGCAACGACGCAATCGGTGGCGGGCACAACCTCGCCGCGGTCCTGCGTCTTGCCCGACTGCTCACCAACCCACACCTCGGAGCGGCCCTGGACACCCCATGTCTGCACATACTCGATAGCGCCCGTGCCCTCGACCTTGAGCTTGGGCTCGATAACCGTAGCCTGAACCTCGTGCTTCTCGTAGGTGTTACGGCCATCCTTGACCGTCACCTTCTCGCCGCCCTCAAGTTCGCGGCTATCCCATTTGCCCTGTTTTATGCGCTTGCCGTCCACCTTAACCGACAGCTTTTCGCCGCCATGGCGCTTGAGCACGCTGTCATCGACGGCCAGCAGGTCGCCTGCGTCGTAGGTATCGGTCAACTCCTGGTCGTCGATGAGATTCTGCAGCGTAGAGCCCACGCGCACCGCGGTCTTTTGCCCGTTGAGTTCCACGTCCACGCTGCGGTTGACGTAGCCCACGACGGCAGCGATAAACAGCACGAGCGCACAGCCCACGGCAATGAGCGCATAGGGCAGACGGGACGGTCGGCGCGGCGAGCGCCCGTTGCCGATGCGCGCGCTGCGGTCGCTAAACCCGCGGCTATGGTTGAGGTACATCGCGCCGGGCTTACGGCGGCGACGGCGCTGACCGCTGGGCAGCTGCCCCAGGTCGCGGCGCGCCGTCGGACGCGCACCCGAACGCCCGTTTAAGTTGGATCCGTTTTGGCGCATGTGCCCTCCCCCATAAACACAGCAAGCCGGAGCAACAGGTCTCCGGCTTGCCTCCCATCATTTGGTACGTCGCTATTTTGTAGCTTTTGACGAGCCTCCGCTCGCCTTTTGGTATTCGTCCTTAAAGGCCTTGAACATGCCGCGCGTCTTGCCGAGCTGCTTGCCCAGTGCACGACTGCCTTTGTCCACGGCGACCGATCCCTTGTCGTCGAGCACCTTGGCGCCCTTTTTGACCTTGTCGCCCACCACGACGCTGGCCTCGGCGGCCTTGGCGGCCGCACCGCCCGAATACCCAAGCGACTTGACCTCGTCCGAGACGACCATCGCACCGTTCTCGTAGCCGCGTAGCATCGTCGGCGGCACCTGCGTGTCACCAACCAAAACACTCGAAGCAGCACCGGCGGTCACATAGAATGCCTGCACGATGCCCGAACGTGGCTTGAACTCAACGTCCGAGCAATAGCCCACGACGTCGCCCGATTCCGTGCGCACGTCCATACCGACCCAGATGATGCAATCGTCCAGGTTGATGTCGAGGCGCTTGGCGGCGGCGGCATCGTACGTGTCCTTGACGTCATCGACCGCAATGGCGCCCTCGTAGACACCAATGGCGTCGAGCGCTACGAATCGATCGGGACGCTCGATCATGCCCGCGATATCGGACTGGCGGACCATAAAGCCGACCACGCGCGTACCGCCCGGGGTAAAGACCGGAAAGTGAATCTTTCCGAGCTTTTTAGGGCTGCGCGGCGTGCCGTCCTTTTTGGTGCGCTTGTCCTCGGTAGGCTTGCGATAGATCTTGGCGCCGACAAAATCCCCGGCGCGCATTATGCCTCGGTCGAGGGCTCCGCAGCCTCGGTATCAGCCTCGACGGCGTTTTCGACCACGACGTCGGCGGCAGGCGTCACGTTGCCGCCCGAAATGGCGTCGTTGAGTTGCTCGCGCAGCTGGTCCATGCGCTCGCGGGCCAGGTCGACCTTGGCGCGCAGGTCGTCGGTCTTGGCGTCGACCATCGGGCCAAAGTCATTCACCGCAGCACGGGCCTCCTCGGCGCTGTGCTCGTAGGTGTCGCGCATATTGTCCCAGGCGTCGTTGGCGATATCGGCAGCCATGGCGCGGGTCTCGGCGCCCGAGCGCGGGGCCAGAGCAACACCGATAATAGCGCCGGCAGCGGCACCAAAAAGTGCGCCGGAGACAAAGCTGAAAGTCTTACCCATGATCATTCCTCTCCTGCGGGCACGTCGGTGCCCACCGTTTGAATGCTGTCCATTATACCCGCAGCGCATCACTTGCCGCTCCGCTCATCTGCGTACGGCAAAGGCGCAGGTACGTGATGGCGATAAACGCGTAGGCCTACTCCTGAGGCATAGCCGGCATGGCCACCGTGGCACCCGGGTCCTCGCCGGCGCCGTCCACGAGCGGCAGGCCGCCCTCATGCGCAGGTCCTACCGGAACCGTCGCAGCACCGCCAAAGACGGCAGCGGAGGCCTCGTGGTTCTCGGCAACCGCGCCCTCGGTATCAATCGCCACCTGGGGCTCGTCGTCAAAGTTGGGGGCGCCCTGGGGCTCGGTGGGAACGGGCTCGGCGGTCGCATCGGCAACGGGCTCGGCGTCGACCGGCACATCGCCCTCGTCAGCACCCTCGTCCTCGGCAGCATCTTCGCCGTTCGCAGCAGCGACGGCCTCGTGAGGATCCTTGCCCTCGGCCTCGGCGCGCATGCCCAGCACCAGGTTGCGCAGGCCCGCGACCGTGCCTTCCACGTCGGGGGCAGGCTGGTCGGCGTGCAGGTACGCCCAGTCCATCATAAAGGTGGCCGACGACAGCGCACCGATGGCCAGTGCGTCGTCGGGGCACGAAAGCTCGACCTCAAAGACACGCTCGTCATGCTCGCTTACGCGCGTGCGGCCGCACGAGATGCTACCGGCAAGACCGGTCTCGTTCATAAGCTCGACCGTCACGTGCTCCAGCAGGTGGCAGAGCTCGGTCTGACCCATGCAGTCCTGGAACTCGCGGCCGGAATCGCCCAGGCACAGGTGCTTGGCAATCGCGGGCACCAGGTAGTACACGCGCGCCGTGGCCTCGATGTCCTCCGAGGTCATGAGCGGCATGCCGGGGTTCACCAGCACATGCGCGCAGATCTTGTCCTCACTGACGGTGACCTTAAGGATGTTGAACAGGCCTGCCATAACTCTCCCCTACTCTTCCTTGTCCTACTCGTCGCCGTCGTGCGGATTCGCGGAACCCGCACCCGACGTCGTCGGCTCGTCTACCGAAGACTCGGAATCCTTCTTATCGGTTTCGGCCGGAGCGATCACGCGAATGAGCGAGATGCGCTGGCCACGCATCGACTGCACTTTAAACTTGTACCCCGCGACCTCAAACACCTCTCCGATGTCGGGCACCGAGTCGCAAAGCTCCAAAATCCAGCCGGCGATGGTCTCATAATCATCGCTTTCCTCGAGCGGCCAACCAAGCTCAATCGCGTCATCGCACGAAAAACGCCCATCGACGAGCCACTCGCGGCGCGAAAGGCGCGTGAGGTACTTGTTGTCGGGGTCGAACTCGTCCTCGATCTCGCCCACGATCTCCTCGACGATGTCCTCGATGGTGATGATGCCGGCCGTGCCGCCGTACTCATCCACGACGACCACGATCTGGTCGTGCGAGGTCTGCATCTCGGACAGCAGCGGCAGGATGTCCTTGGTGTCGGGCACAAAGGTGGCGTCGCGCAAAAAGCCGGCGATGGGCTGGTCGCCCTTGCCGTCGAGCGCGGGCTGGATCAGGTCCTTGATGTGCGCAATGCCCGCGACGTTGTCGGGATCCTCGTGATAGACGGGGATGCGGCTAAAGCCGGTCTGGCGCATGGTGGACAGCACGTCGGCGACCGTCTCGTCGTCCTCGCACATGGTGGTGTCCACGCGCGGCACCATGACCTCGCGGGCAACGGTGTCGCCCAGATCGAAGATCTCGTGGATCATGCGCTTTTCCTCGTCGAGCAGGTCGTCCTGCTCCGAGACCATGTACTTGATCTCTTCTTCCGAGACGTTCTGACGGTCGTCGGCGCTCTTGATGCGCAGGATGCGGGCCAGGCCGTCGGAGCAAGCGCCAGTCAGCCACACGAGCGGACGGGCGATCTTTTGGAAAAACGACAACGGTCCCACGACCTGCTTGGACACGCCCTCGGCATTGGCCAGGCCGATGCGCTTGGGGACGAGCTCGCCGATCACGATGGACACAAAGGCGACGGCGACGGTGATGATGACCGGCGCCAGGCCGCGTGCGATGGCGGAAAGCGGCGCGATGCCAAAGCTCATGAGCCACGTGGCGAGCGGGTCGGACAGGCTCGTCGAGGCGACGGCGGACGAGGCGAAGCCCACGAGCGTGATGGCGACCTGGATGGTAGCCAACAGCTGATCGGAGTCGGCGGCGAGCTGGACGGCGCGCTCGGCGCGCTTATCGCCCTCCTCGGCATCGTGCTCCAGCACGGCGCGTTTAGCCGTGGTGAGAGCCATCTCGGACATGGAGAAGTAGCCGTTGATAAGCGTTAAAACGAGCGTGGTAATAAGGGAGATGGTTATGTCCATCGGGAGTTTCTCGAACCTCCAAGATTCGGGACGTTGGGTAGTAAGCGTAGGTGACGGATAGGGCAATTGCGCCGGTCGCCCGTGCGAGCGGGGCCGTGGGCGCGGTCGCTAGATTACGAAGAGGATCACCGCCATGAACTGGAAGATGCTGCCGGCGAGCACCCACAAGTGGAAAACACTGTGCAGATAGCGCACGTTTTTGGCGATATAGAACGGCACGCCCGCGGTGTAGCACACGCCGCCGACGGCGAGTAGGGCAAGTGCCACGGGGTTGAGCAGCGCCACAAGTTCGGGCAGCTTAAAGACAACGAGCCAGCCCATCAGCAGGTAGACCAGGCCGCTTACCCAGTGCGGTTGACGCTCGCGCATAAAGCACTCGAGGGCGATGCCGATAATGGCGATGGCCCATACGGCAAAGAACAGCACAGCGCCGCCGTCGTTTGCGAGCGTGATGAGGCAAAACGGCGTATAGCTGCCGGCTATGAGCAGGTAGATGCAGCTGTGGTCGATGATGCGGAACACGCGCTTGGCGCGCGCGGGTTGAATCGCATGGTAGAGCGTGGAGGCTAGGTACTCGAGGATGATGCTGACGCCATAGACAATTGCCGCGGCCATGTGGGCCGGGCCACCGCCGCGCAGTGCAGCGAATACGATCAGGAGCACCAGACCCGCGATACCCAGCAAGCAGCCGACACCATGGGTGACGGAGTTCATGATCTCCTCGCCCACCGTGTAGTGCGGAACGGCCGCGATCTTGGGTCGCGGCTTGGAACTGTCGCTCGAATCGGACATGCCGGTTACATCCTCCAATGTAAAGAGTTCTCAACACTATATCAAAGCGTCTGGGTACGTGCGAAATTTGCACCATACGTGACCCTTTGTTTACCCATTCTTTGCTTGTTGACGCATCAACGGCGAACATCCATAATGCGCTTGTTTTAAATGTTGATGTATTAACATCTTATAGGAGAATACCGCATGGCTCAAAACGAACATTCCCATCGAAAGCTCAAGATAGCCGGCATCGTTGCACTGGTGGTTGTCATTGTGCTGCTCGGATTTGCCGGCAACTTTCTGTTTGACTTCGCGCTGAATCCCCGCGCGCCATACACCATGAAGATGATGCAGGACGGCAAGGACGACAAAGAAAGTGAGCAGCCGGATGCCGAGGGAACCGAGGCGCGGGCATGGTTTAAAGAGAACCGCGAGAGCAGCAGCCTCACCGCAGATGACGGAACCGAGCTCTCCGCTTGGTATTTTGCCGCCCCAGAGAGCACGCACAATTACGCTATCTGCCTACACGGATACACCGATGAGCCCATCGGTATGGCCCGATACGCCAAACGATTCCATGACCGCGGCATGAACGTGCTCGCGCCTGCCGCCCGTGCCCACGAGCGCTCCGGCGGCGACTATATCGGCATGGGCTGGCCCGAGCGGCTCGATGTCGTTGCATGGATTGGGCGGATCGTTCAGGCTGACCCCGAGGCGCGCATCCTGGTCTTTGGCGAGTCGATGGGTGCGGCAACCGCCATGGACGTCGCGGGGGAATCTTTGCCGTCCAACGTGAAATGCATTATCGAGGACTGTGGTTATACGAGTGTTTGGGACGAGTTTTCTCTGCAGCTCAAGGACGTGTTCGGCCTGCCCAGCTTTCCCTTGCTCGATGTAGCAAACTTGGTGTGCAACGTGCGCGCGGGCTACGACTTTCATAAGGCGAGCAGTGTGGAGCAACTCAAACACGCGACGGTTCCCATGCTATTTATCCACGGCGACCAAGACACCTTTGTACCGTACAGCATGCTCGACCAAAACTACGAGGCGTGCGCCAGCAAGGTCAAGCAAAAGCTCACTATCCACGGCGCCACCCATGCCAAGAGCGCGCAAGTCGACCCCGAACTCTACTGGAACACGGTCGACAGCTTCCTCGACGAGAATTTTTAGGCAAATAGTACGGTTTACTTGTCTATCTGACCCCCTGTTTTCGGAAGTGCGGGGAAATCGCACGAAGCCCGACCAGACCACAGTTTTACCAACAATTTATCAGGGGTTTTGTTGTCAAAAAACGGTTTGTGGTCGGCGGTATTCGATTTTTCACCGCACTTCCGAAAAGCCGCCCGTGGGCACTGTGCTCGCGGGCGGCTTTTACTAACGTTGCACTACAAAAGCGCTTGATATGTCCAATAGTTAGGTGCTACTTGACCTCGATGAGCTCGTACTTGCTCGTGCCCAGGCCGATCTTCTCGGCATGCGCGATGCACGCGCGCCAGTCGGTGTCGGGATGCGTGATGCAGAAGGGATCCTTGGCCTGCTCGCCCTCCAGATGCTCGTGATTATGCTCCATCTTGGCCGCGCTGTCGGTAAGCTCGGTGTTAGGCAGCGGCTCGGATGCCAGGACGGCGTCGGCGCAGGCCTGGTCGATGGCGACCGGGTCGAAGCTCGCGAACATGCCGATGTCGTTGACGATGGGCGTGTCATTCTCGGGATGGCAGTCGCAGTTGGGGCTGATGTCCATGGCGAGCGAGATGTGGAAGCTCGGGCGGCCGTCGACGATGGCCTTGGTGTACTCGGCGATCTTGTAGTTGAGTACGTCGGCCGCGGCATCATAGTCGGGCTTGATGCAGTCCTGGTTGCACGCCGCAATGCAGCGTCCGCAGCCCACGCAGCGATCGTGGTCGATGGCAGCCACGCGAACCGTGCGGGTGCTGCCGTTGGCAAGCTCGCGCTCGCGCGTGTCGTCAAACGTGATGGCGTTGTGCGCACAGATCTTTTCGCAGGCACGGCAACCTACGCAGTTGGTGGTATCGACGCTCGGCTTGCCGGCGGCATGTTGTTCCATCTTGCCAGCACGACTGCCGCCGCCCATGCCCAGGTTCTTCATGGCGCCGCCAAAGCCGGCCTGCTCATGGCCCTTAAAGTGGGTGAGGCTAATCACGATGTCGGCGTCCATGAGCGCCTGACCGATCTTTGCCTCGCGCACGTACTCACCGCCCTCGACCGGGACGAGCGCCTCGTCGGTACCCTTGAGGCCGTCGGCGATGATGATCTGGCAGCCCGTGGCATACGGGGTAAAGCCGTTCTGGTAGGCGGTATCGATGTGCTCGAGCGCGTTTTTGCGGCTGCCCACATAGAGCGTGTTGCAGTCGGTGAGGAAGGGCTTGCCGCCCAGCTCCTTCACGACGTCTGCGACGGCGCGGGCGTAGTTGGGGCGCAAAAAGCTCAGGTTGCCCAGCTCGCCAAAGTGAATCTTGATGGCGACAAACTTGTTCTCGAAGTCGATCTGCTCAATGCCGGCGCGGCGAATGAGGCGCTTGAGTTTGTCGAGCTGGCTCTCGCGAGCATGCGTGCGCAGGTTGGTGAAGTACACCTTTGCCGGTGCTGCGGGTGCGGTTGCGGTCATAGATATATCCCCTCGGTCTATATGGCGTTACAGACATAGAGGATGGTACCCGGTGAAGTGGGGTTGAAGTCAAGCACGGCCACTCATTGGGGACAGACTTTAATGGGTGCCGTCAGGGACAGTCCTTGCCAGCCCGGCCGGCGAGCCGGCGAATCGGCAAAGACCGTCCCCGATGACTAGTCGTTCAAGAACGTCCCCGATGACTACTCTTGCACCTTGAGGGCCTCGGCTAGGCTGACGTGCTTGATAGAGCGCGTGTGTAGCAGCGCCACGACCAGGTAAGTTGCAAAGCCGATGCCCACGCACGCCGCCATGGACCAAGTGGGCACGTAAATCTCGATATTGCCGTTGTAGGCGAGCAGCATCGAGCGGAAGATGGCCGTGAGCGAGCCAATAATGACCGGCAGGCTCAGCACGAGCGACGCCGCCACGCACAGCGTGATCGAGCGGATGTACAGATGCGAGATCTCACTATCGCGATAGCCAAAGACTTTCATGTAGCTGATCGAACGGGCGCTGTGGTCGATCACCGCTTTGGTCAGCAGGTACATAAACAGCAGGAAGATAAACACCGCGAGCCCGACCATCATGCCGATCATTTTGCTCATCATGCCGATGAACTGGTCACCCACGGCGCGCATGTCGTCGGGCGTGGTGTCGCCGGCAAAGTAGCGCGCGTCGAGGTCGAGCTTCTCGTCGCTCACATAGCCGTTAAAGTAGGCGGCGTCGTTGTCGAACAGCTCGTTAAAGTCGTCGATACTCATATAGATGTTCATGTCCGACTTGGAGCCCCAGGCACAGTCCTTGCCCGCGTACTCAAAGGAATAATGCTCACCCTCGTACTTGTCGCTGAGCGTGACCTTCTGGCCCTCGCTCCAGCCAAACTTATCGAGCAGACCGCCGCCAAAGACGACGCGGCCATCGCCGATGTTGAGGCCCTTCCAGTAGCGCGAATCGGACGAGATGCCGTAGACAGAAATCGTCTCCTCGCCATTGCCGTCGCCACGGTCGTACTGCAGCTGGTGAACGGCATATTTCTCGGCCTGCGCGATTGCGCCCGCGCCGTTGTCGGTCGTATTGACCGGGTGGATATCGTCGTTGTCAGTGTCGATCTTAGAGGCCTTGTCGATCAGATCGATGGCCTCATCGCGGTTGCAGCCGAGGGCATCGGCAAGATCGTCAAGGCGCGCGTAGAGCGCATCCTTCTTGTCCTGGACCTTGGCAAGCGCATCCTGCGCTGCGGTCAGGCTCTCGGCAGACGGAGATGCGGTCGCGGCATCGGCTGCCGTCTGCGCCGCATCGGCCGCGCCGTCAAGCTCGTCATCGGCATCCTGGGCGGCAGAAAGCAGCGCGCCGTCAACCGACTGCAAGCGCTCGAGTGCCGACCACTGCTCGCGCTCCTCGGTAGTGCCCTCGAGCTCCAGCGGCGCCTTGAGTGTGTACTGATGCTCGGCGACCAGGCTCGTCTCGAGGTTGTCGGCGTAGTGCGTCATCGTGGGCAAAATCGCCAGGCCAAAGAGCAGTAGCAGCGACGCAAACGCAATGCCCACGAAGAGCGTGGCGAAGTTGCCCAGGTTGCGCAGGAAGATGCGCAGGCGAAAGCGCGAGACAAAGCCCATGCGCTCCGGCAGCTGCAGGCCGCGCTTGGTGCCCGATTTGCCGCTCGCCTCGTGACGAAGGAACTGCAACGGCGTCTTGCCCATCTTGCGGAGCAGGCCCACCAGCGTAATGAGGATGAGCGCGGCGGCGGGAACCACGGCGCACTTCACGAAGATCTCCCAGCTCCAGTACACCTGGAAGGGAGGCAGGCTATACGAACCGTAATAGAGGCCGCGCATGGGCTCGGTAAAGAACGCGACGCCGAGCGCGGTGCCCAAAAGCGCCGCGAGCACGCCCACGATGGCGGGAAGCGCGAGGTAGTGCAGAACGATCTCGCGGCGGCGATAGCCGCTGGCGAGCAGCGTGCCGATGATGGCGCTCTCCTCCTCGATGGTGGCGTCGGTGAGCACCACAAAGACAAACGCCATGATCACGATGATGATGTCGAGCAACGTCATCCACATCATGGAGTCGCCGTCCACGTCGTCGCGCGCATAGCCAATGCCCTGATTGGAATCGGCATCGATCAGATCGTCCACGCGCGCATCGGCATCGGTCAGCGCCTCGACCATATCCTGCTCCGCATCGATGCGATCCGCGGTGGGGAGGTCGCGATCGGTAAAGGTAAAGGAGTAGGTGTAGGCAGGCGCGCCGCCGGCGTCCTCAAGCGCGGCAAAGCCGGCGTCGGTGACCTCGGCCACGCCGTACGTGATGGTGTTCACCGTAAAGTCCGAATTGTCGAGGAACAGCGCCTGGCTATCGGGCTGGGTCATGATGCCGCAGATGGTGTAGGTGCGGCCCTCAAGCTCGACCTTATCACCCACGGCGAGGTCGTTGTTGGTGGCGAAAACACGGTCGATTGCCACCTCATCGTCCGTCTTGGGCTGCCTGCCTTCGCAGTAGGACGCAATGTCAACCTTGGTGCGATGCGCGTAGGTGCGCAGGGTGCGCTTGGTGCCGTCGTCGCCAGCCGCCTTTTTGATGATGGCGTCGATGGAGAAATTCTTGTAGAACGTAACGCCGCCGACGTCCTCAGCCGCGTCTTCGGCAGCCTTGAGCTGATCTTTGGTGGCCTCGAAGGAGGTAGTCACGCGGCCGTCCTCAATCGTGTAGTCGTCGCGCATGTCGTCAATGAGGCAGCCGATGGAATGCGCCGCGAGCAAAAAGCCCGACGTGAGGGCGATGCTTCCGCACATAAGCAAAAAGATGCCCAGGTACTTGCCGATATTGCGGCGCAGCTCGCGCGGGAGACGTTTTGCGAGAGGTGTCATGGCGCCGCCTACCAATCGAGCTCGGCGGCCGCGACGGGCGACTCGTTGAGCTCGTCCTCGACGATGCGCCCGTCGCGCAGGCGCAGCACGCGATTTGCCATGTGCGCGATGGCCGCATTGTGGGTGACAATGATGATGGTGCAGCCGTAGGTGCGGTTGACATCCTCCATGAGCCGCAAGATTTCCTTGGATGTCTTGTAGTCGAGCGCGCCCGTGGGCTCATCGCACAGCAGCAGGCCCGGATTTTTGACGAGCGCACGGCCGATGGCGCAGCGCTGCTGCTGGCCGCCCGAGACCTGGCGCGGAAACTTGTTGCGGTGCTCGTAGAGGCCCAGCGAGCGCAGCAGATCGTCGACATTGAGCGGGTTTTTGGACAGGTGCGCCATGACCTCGATGTTTTCCTTGATGGTAAGGTCGGGCACCAGGTTGTAGAACTGGAAGACAAAGCCCAGCTCGCGGCGTCGGTACTCGCCCAGATCGGCGGGCTTGAGCGCCGTGAGATCGCAGCCGTCCACCATGATGGAGCCGCCGTCGGCATCCTCCAGGCCGCCGATCAGGTTGAGAAAGGTCGACTTGCCCGAGCCCGAGGGCCCCAGCATGACGCAGATCTCGCCGCGGTTGATGGACGTGTCGATGCCGTCGAGCACCGTCAGGCGTGCATCACCGTCGCCATAGTGTTTCTTGAGTCCGTTGACCTGGACGTAGGCACGCTTTGTCGCCATGCTATCCCCCGTTGTTAGCCTTCTGCTACTTTTCTAAGGTAATAGTAAACCCAGGTGAACTATTTTTAAGCGACAGGCGCAATTTTTTCCAACCTACTCATTGGGGACAGACTTAAATGAGTGAAATCGCTCATTTAAGTCTGTCCCCAATGAGTGCCGGCAGGAAAGGAACGTCCCCAAGTGCCGACATATTGGGACAGTCCTTGCCAGCCCGGCCGGCGAGCCGGCGAATCGGCAAAGACTGTCCCCAGCGACCAGTCGTTTAAGAACGTCCCCAATGACTAGGTGGCTAGGCGTGGGATTTGTTGTGCGCGAGGGCTAGGCCTACGGCGGCGATGGCCGCGGCAAAGAGCACCGTGACGCCCAGATCGCAGGCGATGTCGCCCAGCACGGTGGACGTCAGGTCCGCGGCGAGCGCCTTGCCGATCGCGTCGTTCACCCAATACGTCGGCACAAAGTGCGCCACCGTCTGCACGGCCGAGCCCATGAGCGACAGCGGCATCCAGGCGCCGCCCAAAAACGTCATGAGCATGCCGAGCAGGTTGCCCACACCGTTGAGCAGCTCCTCGCGCGCGCCCAGGCTCGACAGCGTAAAGCCAACGGCCAGCGGCGTGCACGCCAGGGCAAACGTTGCCGCCAGCGCCAGGCACACGCGACCCACGCCGACCTCGGCAACCGCGCTGGCAAAGCCCACGACGCCCATCATGCTCGACACGAGCCAGATGCAGACGGTGAGCACGGCGGCGGCCGCGAACACAGCGAGCGAACGCTGGCGCTCGGGGATTGGGCCGGCATCCATACGACGCACGCGCTCGGGCTCATTCATGCCCGAGAACACCAATCCCACCGACACGATGACCGACGAGATGATCGCGTACGCGCCAAAATTGAAGTACGATTCGAGCGTGGCGGCGGCAGTCGAGTCGACCTTGACCTGTTCGATCTGGACCTCCGCGCGCTTTGCAGCGGCATGCTCGGCAGCTTTGGCGACATCGCTGTCGGAAGCAGCTGGCTCAAGTGCCGCCGCAGCACCCGCAAGCGAGATCCAGCGCGAGGCCTCGGCAGACGAAAGCGCTGCCGCCATGGTGCCGGAGCCGTACGTCACGTCGAGTTTGGGCAGGGCCTCCCCCGCGCGGGCGGCTGCAACAAGATCGTCCTCAAACCCCTCCGGGATAAAGAACACGCAATCGGCGCTGCCCTTGGCGCTGTTGCTCTTGGCGAGCGCATCCGCAAGGTCGTACGTGTCGTCGCCGACGCCCGTGACCAGGTCAAAGCGTGAGCCCAGGTGCTTGGTAAGTGCCCGCGAAAGGTCGCTATTGTCGCGGTCGACCACGATCACGTTGGTGTCGTAGGGCTTGTACTCGGTAAGCTGCGACGAGTTCCAGCTCACCGAAGCCGCGATGAATACGCCCATGAGCGAGATGAACACCGTATAGATGAGCAGGTAAAACGGGTGCGCCAGCGCCATGCGAAGCGCGGTCTTAAAGGTGCTCATAGCGGCTCCTTCCAAAGATCAGCGTAGCGGCGGCGACAAACACCAGGGCCATCAGGACGAGCGCGCCGGCGCGAACAGCGAAGGGCCCCAGGTCCTCAAAGAAATACAGGCGATTGAACATGTCGCAGATGAGCTTGACGGGGTTGAGCCAGCACTCGACCGGACAAGCGCGGGCGACGTCGTCGGCAAGCGCCATCGCCGGCTCGCCGTAGAGGCCGGCGAACAGGGCGCACGTGGTGGCAAAGCCCGTGAGGATGCCCGACTTGGATGCCTTGCCGCCCTTAACGGGAAGCGTGCCCACAAAAAGCCCCAGGCCCGTGGCGGCAAGCGCGGATGCAGCCCCGCCCAGCAGGCACAACCCCTCGCGCCCGCCAAAGTCGACGCCCACGACCAGGCGCACGTAGCCGATCGCAACCGCCATCGATGCAAAGGAAACCAGCCACGAGCCGACAAAAATGCCGGCCAGCGACGCCGTCTTGGAAAGACCGCCCACGCAGCGGCGCGCGCCAAGGCCCGACAGATTAGGCTGCAAATCGACGACGCTCAAGGCGGCAAACTCGGCAGACATCATCGCGACCAGGCCAAAGAGCGCGTAGTAGTAGATGACCGTGCCATCGGGCGTGGCACGAGTCAGGCTCACGCGGCGGGTTCCGCCCTCGAGCGACAGGGCGTGCGCAACCGCCGCCGGATCGGCGAGCGTCGCCGGGTTGTCCTGGGCAATCTGGCGCATGAGCTCGACATTTTGCGTATACGAGCTTGCCGCCGTTTCAAGGATGCTGCGGTCGGTGAGCACCGACGAGGCGCGCGAGCTGTCGTAACTCGACAGCAGCGTGAGCCTGGGCGTGCCCGCGGCATCAACCGTATAGATGCCCGCGACCTCGCCGGCCTTGAGTGCTTTGCGCGCGACAGCCAAGTCTTCGTACTCGCTCACATCGAGCAGCTGATCGTCGCTTGCCTTGGCAAGCGAAGCTGCCACGTCCTTAAAGGTCGAGGCATCCCAGGCCTCGTCCGCCACGACGGCAACCGGCACCGGGTCGACCGTGCCGTCGGAGCTGAGGTTCGCAAACATAAACATGAACATCGTGGAAAGCGCAATAGGAAAGAGAGCGCCCCAGACCCACGTGCTCGGCCGGCGCAGCAGCGTCTTGACCGTGGTGATGATGGTGTTGAACATGGCCGCCCCCTAGTCGCGCAGCTCGCGGCCGGTGATCTCGAGGAACACGTCGTTGAGGGTCGGCGGTTCGGAATAGATGCGGCCGAGCGGCACGTCATGCGAGCGCAGCGCATCGAGAATGTCCGTCAGGTTGTGCGGGCTCGCTTCGCACGAAAACGTGAGCTGTCCCGCCGTTGCCGAAAGGTCCAGAACGTGCGGCAGGCTTGCGACGGCACCGAGCGCCGCACTCGGAACCTCGCCGACCTCGATTACAATCTTCTCGCCCATCTGAATCATGCGCTTGAGCTCGTCGTTAGTGCCCTGCGCCAGCACGCGGCCGCCGTCCATGATCATGATGCGGCTGCAGATCTGCTCGACTTCCTCCATGTAATGGCTGGTATACACCACCGTGGCGCCCTCGTCGCGCAGGCGGCAGATGCCCTCCAGGATGGCGTTGCGGCTTTGCGGGTCGACCGCCACCGTGGGTTCGTCAAAAAAGATGAGCTCGGGCTTGTGCGCGATGCCGCAGGCAATGTTGAGACGACGCGCCAGGCCGCCCGAGAGCTTGCCGGGGCGGAACTTGGTAAAGTCGCCCAGGCCGACAAAGTCGATCGCCTCGTCCACCAGCGCGCGGCGGCGCTTGCGGTCGTTGACGTAGAGACTGCAGAAATAGTCGATGTTCTCGCGCACGGTGAGCTCGTCGAACACCGCCACCTGCTGCGGCACCACACCGATGCGGCGCTTGAGGTCGTAGCGGGCGGGCGTCATGCGCTCGCCGAATAGCTCGATGGTGCCCTTGTCGTAGGCGAGCAGCTGCAGGATGCAGTTGATGGACGTGGTCTTGCCCGAGCCGTTGGGGCCCAGCAGGCCAAAGATCTCGCCAGGGGCGATGCACAGGTTAAAGTGGTCGAGCGCGATAAGATCGTCGTAGCGCTTGACGAGATTTTCGACGTGGACGATGTCTGTCATGAGGCGGCCCTTCTGTTGATTGCGGCCCGGTACGATTGCATCATCGCAGGAACCGCCGGCGCGCACCAGTGAGCTTTGTCACGAGTGCGGGGCTTGGTCGCGTGGCCTGCTGACGCGACCGCCCCGCCGCGTGGGAGGAATGTCACGCTTGCTCTGAGTGGCGCCTCCCCCGTGCGCGGCATCGCGTACAATACCCGTATGAACAGGCTATTCGACAAATCGATCGTGCTGGCGTGCTGCATCGCAGCCGCCACGGGCCTTGCTGTGGATGCTCGCCTGGTCGCGGCGTTTTGCCTTGGCGTTATTGCCACCTCGCTGGCTGAGCTCGCGCAGGGGAAAAGCGCCCGGCGCGCGAGCGAGACCGCGAGCTGCGCTTACGTCATCGCGGCCGTTTTCGTGCCGCCGTTTGTGCCGTTTGCGCCTCTCGCCCTCTATGACATCGCGCGGCGGGCGCGCCGTGAGCACGCCTGGGCCGCGCTGGGCATTGGCGCCACCTTTGTCTTTGCGCTCGTCGCGGACCTTCGCACCGACGCGCTCACCGCCCGAACGCTCCTGCTGACCGCCATCCTTTCGGTCGCCGCCACGTTGCTGTCGCTGCGCACCGCGCAGCTGGAGCGCGAACAGGAACGCATGCGTCGCACCCGCGACAAGCTGCAAGAACGCGCCCTGGCACTCGAGGCACGCAACCGCGACCTCGCCGACCGCCAGGACTACGAAGTCGAGCTCGCGACGCTCGCCGAACGCGCCCGCATCGCGCGCGAAATCCACGATAACGTGGGCCACCAGCTCACGCGCGCTTCGCTTCAAACCGAAGCCCTGCGCGTGGTCCATGCCAACGAGCCCGGCGTTGCCGCCGATTTCGCCGACGTCAAATACACCGTTGACGAGGCGCTCCAGCTCGTGCGCGCCAGCGTCCACGCGCTCAACGACAATGCAACCAACCTCTCCGTGCAGCTCGAACGCATCGTTGAAGGCGCACGCTCGGACAGCGGTCCGCAGATTGAGCTTGAGGTTTTGAC
Organism: Coriobacteriaceae bacterium; assembly: GCA_902364975.1. Lineage (GTDB taxonomy): Bacteria > Actinomycetota > Coriobacteriia > Coriobacteriales > Coriobacteriaceae > Collinsella. Next base: position 365,529 of record CABJFQ010000001.1, read on the forward strand.
CGAGCATGCGCCCGCCAACGTCGCCAACTGCTTTGCGGCGGTGCTGCGCGAGGCGCTTTCCAACGCCATGCGCCACGCCCATGCCAAAACCATTACCGTGCGGTGCATGGAGCATCCGTCGTTTTACCAGCTCATCGTTACCGATGATGGCGCAGACGCGACCCCGGCGAGCAGCAGCAACGTCGCAGAAGGCATGGGGCTCGTCTCCATGCGCGAGCGCGTCGAGGCGCTTGGCGGAACCTTCACCGCCGGCCTGCGCGCCGGCGCCCCCGGCTGGCGCGTGTTTGCCACCGTCCCCAAACAGCAAGGAGATGACGCCCGATGAGGCTCATAGTTGTCGACGACGACCGCTTGGTAGTCGATTCGCTCAAGATTATCCTGGGCGCCCAGCCGCAGATCGAAGTGGTGGGCACCGGAGCCGACGGCAACGACGCGGTGGCGCTCTACGCCGAGCACGCGCCCGATATCGCGCTGCTCGACATTCAGATGCCGGGGCGCGACGGCCTTTCGGCGGCGCGCGAAATCCTTGAGCGCGACCCTTCGGCGCGCGTGGTGTTTCTGACGACATTCTCGGATGACGAGTACATTGTGTCGGCGCTCAAACTGGGCGCCCGCGGCTACCTGATTAAAACCGATGTCGCCGTCATTCCTCCGGCGTTGGCGCAAGTCATGGACGGCAAACGCGTGCTCGAGGGTAAGGCGATCGAAGATATCAACTTTGATGGGACGGGCGTCGATGCCGGCACGACCCGCCGGCCCGCGGCCTTCGCCAGCCTAACCGACCGCGAGTTCGAAGTCGCCGAGCTCATCGCCCGCGGCCTCGACAACAAGGAGATTGCCGCCACCGCCTATATGGGCGAAGGCACCGTACGCAACCACATCAGCTCGATCCTGGCAAAGATGGGCCTGCGCAACCGCACGCAGATCGCCATCGCCTACCTGCGAGGGTAGTTGCCCGACGATCAACCGCTCCGGCATAGCAAAATGGCTGCCACCGATTTAATGCCATTTCAAAACTATGCCGGTTTCCGGGGCTGAGTCACGAGTCCCCAACCATGCCGATATTCGTGAAAATAAAACCGCAGGTAGACGAGCCGTCATTTTGCAGAAAACGCGGGTATGGATGGGAGTCCTGAGTTTAGCCCCGAAAACGGCATAGTTTTGTTTGAACGGTCCTGCGCGAACGCACCCACCAGCCGCGTGGGGCCAAAAATGATCCGTTTTCCTCCGTCCCCGGGGGATCATTTGGCGGCGCCAACCACGAAATCGGCCCATCTACTACGTTTGACTCGATACCCCCGACCATACCCCTGTTTTCCAGAAAACCGCAGGCGTTCTACCTGCGGTTTTGTTTTCGCGTTTTTTGGCATGGTTGGGGGTAAGGGGATAAACGTAGTAGATGGGCCGATTTCGTGGCGGCCCTTCCTCCCCTGCGCACAAAAGTGCCGCCACGGAGAAGGGAGACGTCTCCGTGGCGGCTGGGGGTGGGGGTGGGGCTATGTTCTGGCTCCCCGCCGGCCGCCCGGGGCCTTTTGGCCCCGGGCGCTGCCAGCGTGCCTAGCGCTTACGGATACCCCAGACCAGGGCTCCGACGCCGGCCATGGCAATAACAAATGCCATGAGCAGTGCGGCGGCCTGCTGGTCACCCGTGGTGGGCAGGAAACCCTTGACCGTCTTGACGATGTTCGTCACGGTCTTGGGCGTGCCGGGATCGGGCGTCGGCACGGGCGTCTCGGGCTTCTTGTACGTGTTGTTGAACACGATACCCTCGACGCTCTTGTCGCCCTTGGTAAAGGTGACGTTCGCCTTGAGGTTGCCCTCGCCGTCGTCGACCACGTTGACGGTCGCGGTAAAGACGGACTTGTCGTAGGTCATACCGGCCTCGTCGCCCTTGACCTCGCTGATGGTGTAGACGTACGTACCAGGCTCGTCGTACTCGAACTTGTCGAAGTTAATCTTGCCGTCGGCATCGTTGGTGACGGTGGACTCGATGTCCTCGCCAACGAGCTTAAAGCTAAACTCGTCCTTCTTGAGCTCGCGTCCCTCGAGCACCTTGATGGCGCCGATGGAAACCTGCGTGGGCATGGCGTGATACTTGTTGGTAAAGCCAGCCGACTCGGTGGTTCCCTCGAGCTTGTGCGTCGCGGTCAGCGTGCCGTCACCATTGTCGGAGACGGTGGTCACGACGGTGTAGGTCGTACCGTCATAGGTGACGCCCTTGTACAGGCCGAGCGCGTTGGGGCAAGCCTCGCGCAGCGTGTACATGTGCGTGCCGGGTGCCTCGTAGCGGATCGGGCTCAGCGTAACGGTGCCGTTAGCGTCGTTGGTGCCGCTAGCGACAGTCACGCCGTCCTCGAGCAGCTCAAACGTGAACTCGCCAGCTGCAAGATCACGTCCGGTCAGACGCTTGACGGTCGTGACCTGATCGGTCACGGAAGAATCGGTAGGCGTCACGCTGTACGTGTTGGTGAACGTAAAGTCCGCACCGTCGCCGCCGTCGCGCTTGACGCTCAGGTGCCCAGCGCCGTCGTCAGTCACGGTGTAGGAAACCTTGCGCGCGGTATTGGCGTCGTTAGTCACGCCAGGGGCGGTGCCGGACTCGGTCACCGTGTAGGTAAAGGTGTGCGAGCGCGGGGCAGCGGGACCTGCGGGCTCGGACTCGTCGCTGGGCTCGTCGGCGTTGGCATCAGCGTCGGCGTTGGCCTCTTCAGCCTCTGCCTCGTCGGCCTCGTCTGCCTCGGCCTTATCGGTCGCATCGTCCGTCACGCCCAGGGCGCGGTTGAGGTCCTCGAGCGTAAAGTGGATCTTGCCAAAGTCCACGTTGCCGGCCGCGTCGTTGGTTGCGGTCGTGCGCTCGGGCATCGGGGCACCCGCCTCATCGGCGGCCACGGTAAAGGTAAACTTACCCGTGATGTCGGCCGGGGTCAGGCCCTCGGCAGCCTGGAGCTTCTTGGTGCCGGCAAGCGCGGCGTCAACGGCATCGGCGCCGTAGACGTTCTCGAACAAGGGCTCGATGCCACCGTAGTCGACCGTTGCCGTCAGGGTACCGTCACCGTTATCGACGACGATAACCTTAAAGCCAAAGTACCACGTTGTAGCAGAAACGCCGTTCGGCAGCCCGTGTATAGCTTCGTAGGCCGTGTAGTTAATGGTCCAAGCAAGCTTACCGTCCTTGTCGGTACGATGGGCAAGCCCGGCAGACTCAAGATCGGCAAGCATCTTGGTGTCGTAGTGCAGCGCATCAAAGCTCACGTGCCCACCGATATTGGGCTTGAGATTTTCATAACCCACAAGCTCACCCTGATAGGCGATACCGAACCAGAACTCGCCGTCAACCATCGGGCGACCGGTCAGGGTCTTGGCGGCAACGACCTGAGCAGCGGTGCCACCAGGCGTGTTGGTCGTAGCGCTATAGCTGTTGACGAACGGGACCACGGCGCTCTCGACCGCGGCCGCGCCGGTCTTGTACTCGGTCACCAGCGTGCCCTCGGAACCGCCGGAGACGGTCGTCGTGGCGGTGAGCGTGCCGGCGGTGTCGTCGGCGATGGCGATCGTCACGGTGCGGACAGCGTCGTCGTAGGTGTAACCCGGCTGGCCGTCATTCTTCTCGGCAACGGTGTATGTAAAGGTCTTGCCGGCATCAGCCTGCGTAAATTTGACCTCATGGCCCGCCAGAATGTCAATCTGGCCGACTGTTCCCTCTATCGTTGCGGGGGACTCATAGTTGTTGGCCCCGGGCAGCAGGCCAAGTGCGCTAGCCGAACCATCGTCGGCGGGCGTCACGGTAAAGGTGAACTGGCCCTCGGTCATGGGGCGTCCGTAGAGGGTCTTGCTGAGCTTGAGGCCGCCGGCCGCGGCGTAATCGAGCTCAGTGCGGTACGTGTTGGTAAAGCGTCCGTTTTCCTTCTTAGTGACGTTGGCGGTCAGGGTGCCATCGCTGTCCTCGGTCACGGTCACTTCGGCGGTTGCGACATGCGCGTCATACGTCATGCCGACCGTGCTGCCCGCGTTCTCGCGAATCTCGTACTTATAGGTTCCGGCAGCGGCGTAGTGGATCTTACCGAACTTGATGGCGGCGATGCCGTCCTTCGCGTCCCTCTTGCTCACGGTTACGGTTGCGGGATCGGGCAGCGGGGTGCCTTCGGGGGCGGTGATGGTAAAGCTGAACTCGTCCCCATCCGTCCAGTCGCGACCGTCAATGGCCTTGCTCAGGCCAAAGTCGAGCTCAGTGTCGAGCGGGGTCACGCTGTAGGTGTTCTTGAAGATTGCAGCCTCGGCGTTCTTCAGAACATGCTGGGCGCTGAGCGTGCCGTCGCCGTTATCGGTGATGGTCGTCTCGATGGTGAACTTGGCGTCACTGTAGGTAATGCCCTTGCTAGTGGTTCCACCGTTGACCTCGCGCAGCGTGTAGGTGTGCGTTCCGGCCTTTTCGTACTTCACGGGGCTCATCGTAATCGTGCCGTCGGCGGCGTTCTTGCCGGTGGCGACGACCTTGGCGTCCTTGTCCCCGCCCTCGACGAGCTCGAAGGAGAACTCGCCCTCAGCCATGTCGCGGCCGGTCAGGAACTTGGTCGCGGTAATCTGTTCGGTGACGCTCGTCTCGACAGACTTCACGTTATAGGTATTGGTGAACGCAAATGCCGCATCGCCGTCCGGCTTGTGGGATACGCTCAGATTACCCTTGCCGTCATCGGTCACGGTGTAGGAAACCTTGCGCGTGGCGTTAGCGTCGTTGGTCACGCCAGCGACCTCGCCAGACTCGGTCACGGTGTAGGTAAAGGTGTGCTCGCGCTTCTCGGGCTTCTCGCCCAGGGCCTTGTTAAGGTCGTCGAGCGTAAAGGTGATCTTGCCAAAGTCGACCTTGCCCTTGGCATCATTGGTCACGCTCGCGTTCGCGGGCATGGGTGCGCCCTCTTCACCGGTCACGGTAAAGGTGAACTTGCCGGCAATATCGGCCGGGGTCAAGCCATCAGGAACCTGCAGGTTCTTCTTACCCACGAGCGATGCCGCGACGGGCGTGGCGGTGTAGGAGTTCTCGAACTTAATGCTCTTAACGTCCTCGGCGGCGCCCTGCAGCTCGTGCGTAGCCACCAGCTGGCCCTTGTTGTTATCGCTGATGGTCGTCACGATGGTGTAGGTCGTGCCATCGTAGGTGATGCCGCCGGCATTGCCCTTGACCTCGTGCAGCGTGTAGATGTGCTGACCGATCTCGGTGTACTTGATAGCCTTGAACGTAACGTTGCCGTTGGCGTCATTCTTGACGGTCTCGATAACCTTCGCGTCTTCGCCGAGACCCTCGCGCAGCTCAAAGCTGAACTCGCCGGCCTTGAGGTCGCGTCCGGTCAGGACCTTGGTCACCTTGATCTTGTCGGTGACGCTTGAATCGACGGAATTTGCAGCGTAGGTGTTCTTGAACTCAGTCTCGCCCGAAGTCACCTGTACGTCAGCGCTGAGCTCACCCTTCTTGTTGGGCGTTACCGTCACGGTAATCTCCGCGACATTCCCACTGTAAGTGATGCCATCGATAGTTTGGCCGGCGTTCTTCTCGCTGACCTTATAAACGTACGTGCCGGGCTCGGTGTAGGTAATCTCGCCGAAATCGATGGCTTTGTTGCCCTGGGTCGCGACCGCGGTCGTGGACTTCGGCATCGGGGCACCGTTCTCGGACGTCAGACCAAACTCAAACTTGTCCTCTTTCGTCCACTCGCGACCCTCGAGCACCTTGGTCAGGCCAAAGCTAGCCTTGGTGTCAACCTTTGCCGGCGTCATGTCGTACTTATAGCTGATCTTGCCGTTGTTGCCCAAGTAGGAATTGACATGCGTAGCACCCGCCTTGGCGGACACGTTGTTCCACCTGGGGTTGAGCACGTCGAGCGCGGTCTCGGTCAAGTTGCCGCCCACACCCTCCTTGGTGGTGTGGAGCTCGTCGATAAAGGCCAGGCGCGCGGTTCCCACGCTAAACGAAAGGTTATCGTCCTTGTCGCGAACTATGGCGCCGTCAAACTTCGCAGCGTCGCCGCCGATAAACTCGATGACGGCAGTGGCGGACTTGGCCTCGTTGTTCTCGCCCTGCTCCTCAAACTCATCCTTGTAGTAATAGGTGCCTTTTTCTGCCAGTGAAATCTTTGCAGGCTGCGTGCATTCCTTATCGGTGTAAATGGGAGTCTGCTTCTGGAAGTAGTAGTAGCGGTTGGTATCGGCCGGCTCAAAGGTCGCAACCGTATCACCCAACGCACCGGTCTTCCACTTGTTTGCGTAGAAGCTCACGGTCTTGCTGTCATCGTCGGCAACGGTCGTATTCTTTTCGATGTAAGTCTTGAGCCCCGTGACCTTCTCAGGCGTAAATAGGTTGTCGAGCGCAACACTCTTCACGCTCGAAGCATACTTCACCTGGATGGGCTTAACGCTGTCGACCGAAAGCTTGCCGTCTACGGTCTTAAAGTGGCTCAGCGGAATCAACGATGCAGGAATGTTAACCGTTACGATATCGCCCTTCTGGGGATTGTCATCGCCGGCACGCTGCACGGTAATGAGCAGGTCTTTTGCCTTGCCGGTGAACTCATATGTGTCGGTATTGGTTTCTTCATTGAACGTCTTGCTCGCCTCGGTAAACGGCGTGCCGTTGATGACGACTTCGGTAAATCCATCGACCTGCATAAAGTCGCCCAGCTCGTCGGTAAACGTGATGTAGCCAGACTTGGTCTTGTCATATCCCTTATGGATTTCGGTCGGATAAGGCGCCTCCGATGTGATGGCCTGCGAGATGTCGTCGAAGACCTTCTTGAGCTCTTCGGCATTGGTCGCCGACTTGTAGTAGTCGGAGTTTTCCGCGCGTGCACCATGAGTATCCCATGCCGTGGCATTGGGGTAGTTGCTCGAAACGGCGTGCATGAACTTGTTCTCTTTTTGGCTTTTTCCCGAATCCTGGATACCAGCGCTGGGGTCCGCGCCATCAAAGATGCCGATAGTATAAACGGTGGCCTTGCTGTCCTTCATGTTCTTAGCAGCTGTCACGGCAGCGTTGGCGACACCCGCATCGAATTTATTTTGCTTTGTTGGCGTACCGTCGGTAAAGAACACAATAATCTTCTTGGCGTCTTTGCGGCCAGAAGTGATAGTGATTCCCTCGGCCAGCTCTAGGCCATAGTCGGCGCGCGTGGCGCCGGCAGGCTGAATTTGATTAATTGTATTCTTCTTGAGATCATCCGCATTGCTGCCGGAACAGTAGGTCAATTCTTTCATAACCTGGGTGTAATTGTAGGAGTACCCTCCGTCGCGATACATATTGTTGCCGATATCGTTGGACTTCTTGCCCGCAAACTTAACAATGGCAACCCTATGCTGCCTATTGACGCCCTCGATGCCCTCGTTTTGCTTGGCAATGGTATCGATAAAGCTATTCGCAGCGTTCTTCAACGCATCGATACGCTTAGGTGAGTCTATACCGCCCATATGATCATCCATCGAGCCAGAGGCGTCCAGCACCATCACGATGTCGAGTGGCGTGGTAACCGTTACGGTTGAATTAGACGTCGAGGACATCGCCGAAAGCGTAGTCACAAAATCTGACGCTTCGTTTTCTCCGGCTTTCTTGACCGTCTTGTCGGTCCAGATTCGGCCGACGTTTTGAGTCGTTACTTTGTTACCGTTGTGACCGGCCGCCCAGATTTCCCAGCGTCCGCTGGTGTCGGGGTCGACGACCGTTCCGCTTACTGTCGGCCCGTCCATTCCGGTGCTGGACCTGGCGTTGGCCTCGGGCAGCATGGCAAATGCTGCAGCCGGCAACACAAGCACTACGGCAAGTATCACCGCCAAGAGACCCCTCGTGTACTTACTCATCACGTCTCCCTTCTCGCGGTCTCAGACCTTGCATCAGCCTAAAGTTACGGAATGAGACACAATTAGGGCAGGTGACACATGTTCCAGATTGTGTTTTGGGCGTGAGACAAATGTCTCACCAAAGTTGAGACACGGCGTTTTCGCAGGAAAACGGGTGCGACTCGAGCCATCAGGCAAAAATGACCCGTTTTCCTCCGTCCCCGGGGGATCAATTGGTGGTGCTCGCCTCAAAACTGGCCCATCTACTACGTTTGACCCGATACCCCTGACCATAGCCGCATTTCATGAAAAACCGCAGGCATTTTACCTGCGGTTTTGTTTTTGCGTTGTTCGTTATGGTTGAGGGTAGCGGCCTAAACGTAGTAGATGGGCCCATTTCGTGGCAGACGGGTCACGCGGCAGCCCTCGCAAGGCCAAAATGATCCGTTTCCCTCTGTCCACGGGAGATCAAGGGATGCTACGGATATGGTGGTATTTCAAAACTATGCCGGATTACGGGGCTAATGTCGGGGCCCTTATCCATACCACCATTTTTTGAAAAACGGCAGGCTAATTACCTGAGGTTTTGTTTTTGCGATTTTCTGTATGGTCGGAGGTTCGCTATCCAGCCCCGTAATCCGGCATAGTTTTGTTCGCGGCGGCTCCACCGCTCGTTTAAGCGCGGGGCCGGTGGGGCATTTGCCCCATCGGCCCCTATCCCAGCCCTATTCCGGTTTGGTTTCCACCGTGGGAGTCTTGTCCGCTGCGACTGGAGTGCGGGCGGTGTCCATAGTCAGGCAGTGCTTGGGGCAGCTCTCGATGCACTCACCGCACACCACGCAGGCATACGGGTCAATCGACCACATTCCGCCCTTGCGATCGACCGCAAGTGCACCCGCCGGGCAACGGCGCGCGCACATGCCGCAGCAGATGCACACGTCCATATCGTTGACGATATGCCCGCGCAGGCGCTCGGGTGCCGCGAGCTTCTCCTGCGGATAGCACACCGTTACCGGCTGCTTGACCATAGAACCCAAGGCCGTCTTGGCAAATGTCAGCAAACTCATGCCGCGCCTACCTTTCCGTGCAGCTAATACAGGGGTCGATGGTCAGGATAATCATGGGCACGTTGGCAATGAGCACGCCCTGCAGCGCATGCGTCAGACCCGCCAGATTTTGCGACGTCGGCGTGCGCACGCGAAAACGGTCCAAGTTCTTGGTGCCGTTGCCGCGCACATAGTAATACGCCTCGCCGCGCGGCTGCTCAATCACAACCTCGCCGCGTGCGCCGTCGGCCGGCGTAAGCTTGGCGCGCCCGCCGATCCCGTCGTGCGGAATCTTGCCCACAAGCTCCTTGATGATGTCCATGGCCTGCGTGACCTCGGCGCAACGCACCTGGCAGCGGGCATAGCAATCGCCATCGGTAGCAACGATGGGCTCAAACGCAGCCAGGTCCGCATAGGCACCGTCGCCGAACATGCGCACGTCGTAGTCCACGCCCGAGGCGCGCCCAAACGGGCCGACCATCGAAAGCTCCAGCGCGTCCTTCTTGCTGATCACGCCCACGCCATGCAGGCGCTCGCCGCAGCTATTGTCGTCCAAAAACGTATGCACCAGGGCCTCGTAGTCGGGGCGCATGGCATCGAGCGCCTGGACAATGCCCGCCAGCTCAGAGTCCTCAATGTCGTGTTTAAGGCCGCCGATTTCGTTGATCGACAAAATCACGCGGCCGCCGCAAGTGCTCTCAAAGATCTTGAGAATCTGCTCGCGCAGGGTCCACGAACGATAGAACAGCGCCTCAAAACCAAAGGCATCGGCAAGCAGACCCAACCACAGCAGATGCGAATGAATGCGCGAAAGCTCATGCAGAATGGTGCGGATATACTGCACGCGACCAGGCACCTCGATGCCGAGCATACGCTCGCAGGCGCTGGCGTAGCCGCAGCTATGGCCCACGGCGCAGATGCCGCAGATGCGCTCGGCGATGTAGCCAAACTGATGCATGTCGCGCTTTTCGGTGAGCTTCTCGAGTCCGCGGTGCACAAAGCCGATCTGCGGAATTGCCTCGATGACGCGGTCGTCTTCGATCACCAGGTCCAGATGAAGCGGCTCGGGCAGCACCGGGTGCTGCGGGCCAAACGGAATAACGGAGCGATGTGCCATGGACCTTACGCCTCCTTTTTCTGCTTGTCGCGGGCGGCCTTGGCGGCAAGCGCCGCGCGGACCTTGGCCGCTTTCTCGGGATCCATGGCGGCGAGCTTTGCCTCCATCTCGGCGGCCTTGAGCGCCGCCTTCGCAGCAGCCCCATCGTGCTGAGCATCGGAGCCGGCAGCCGCAGCGGGCTGAGCAGCGGCGCCCGCGGCATCGCCGGCGCTGGCAGCGCCCTCCCCTGCAGCAGCCGCAGCAGCGGCGGCCTTCTCGGCCGCGGCCTTGCGCGCCTTGGCCTCGGCAGCGGCACGGACCTTCATGGCTTTCTCTCGCGCAGCCTTCACCTCGGGCGTGATAACGCTCATGGGCTCGGCAGTCGAGACCTGGTAGAAAAAGCCCTTAAAGTCGATCTGCATATCGGTGATGGCAAGACCGAATAGGTCGTGCGCTTCGTTTTCAAACGGGAATACCGCCGGACAGTACGAGCTGATGGACGGAATCTCCTGGTGCCGATCAATTCCCTCAACCACCAGGTTCTCGATCGCATAGCTACCGTCCTGCGCAATATGCTCCTGAGCAGCATGAACGTTGATAAACGTATAGACCAAGCGATACGTGCCGTCGTCCACACAGCGCTCGGCATGCATCTGCACAAAGCGCGCGCCGGTGCCCTTGAGCGCCTGTACATGCGCCAGGAGCTCGTCGATCCCGACGGTGGTATAGATTGCCTTTTGCATTACTCGGCCTCCTTCGCAGCGGCGGGCGCGGCGGGCTTCCCGACAGGCGCGTCACCGGCGCCATCAGTCCCGGCCCCCGCGGCCACAAACCCGTCCTCGCCCAGCTCAACGCCACCGTCCCAGGTAGCGGCACCGCCCACGGTGAGCGGGTCGCCGCCGGCGCGCATCACGGCCTCCTTCTGGTCCAAGATGCCGCACGCCTCCACGATGGCATCGATCACCGTCTCGGGGCGAATGGCGCACCCGGGCGCGTACACGTCCACGGGAATCGCGCGGTCCACGCCGCCGATCACGTTATAGGCATCGCGGAACACGCCGCCCGAGCACGCGCAGATGCCGCACGCCACCACGCACTTGGGCTCGAGCATCTGGTTGTAGATCTGGCGCACGACGGGCAGGTTCTGGGCATTGACCGAGCCCGTCACCAAAAAGATGTCCGCATGTTTGGGGTTGCCGGTGTTGACCACGCCAAAGCGCTCCGCATCGAACAGCGGCGTGAGCGAGGCCAGCACCTCGATATCGCATCCGTTGCAGCTCGAGCCGTCGTAATGAATAACCCACGGCGAGCGCGACATTTTATGATCCATGGATGCCGCCTCCTAAATAAACACGTCGACGAGGATGGGCATAAGGTTGAGCAGGCCAAACACCAGCGCCACGCCCCAGCCGAGCTTAAAGCAGCTGCGCCAGGTGCTGCGGGCGAAGGTGTTGTCGATCAGTACCTCGACAAAATACGTCGCGACCATCACGACCAGGGCGACCACCCAGCTCACCGGGTTGTCCCAGACAAAGAACATGCCCACCCACATCAAAAACAGCACGGTCTCGCACCAGTGCATAAGGGTCATCTTGGCCAGCGTGCTGCCGCTCATCTCGGTGGCGACGCCCTGGACAATCTCCTGATGCGCGTGATGCGAGTACGAAAGGTCAAACGGCGACTTACGCAGCTTGATGGTGAGCACCGCGAGCAGCGCAAGGAAAATGGGCGCGCTGTACACGATGATGGGGGCCGACTGCCCCGTCACGGCGATGGAATCGAAGCTGTCGGTGGCAAGGTACAGGCCCACGCTCATCAGCAGAACGGCGGGCTCGTAACTCATGACCTGCAGCAACTCACGATCGGCACCAACCTGGGCAAACGGGCTTTGCGTCGAGGCGGACGCCAGCACCACAAAGATCGCGGCGAGCGTAACCATAAAAGCGCACAGCAGCGTGTTGGAACCCGACACAAAGATGCCGCCGCCCACGACGGTAAAGATGAGCGCGCATGCCATATAGGTATCGTCCATGGTGTTTACGCTGGCAGGAGCCTTGCGCAGCAGCTTGGCAACGTCGTAGAACGGTTGCAGCAGGCGCGGGCCCACACGGCCCTGCATGCGGGCCGAAAGCTTGCGGTCAAGGCCGTCGATCAGGCCACCCACAAGCGGCGCAATCAAGGCAAACGCCACGGTACCAATAAATATGCCCACGACACCCGAACCTTCAAAATACTTACCGCGCAGCACCGAGGGCGCACTCATGGCAAGTCTCTCGGGCCCAATCCACGCGCAACACAGCAGCGCAAACAAGATAATGCTGCAGCACACGACGCTACCCGCGGGGCCAATACGCTTCTCGCCAAGGGCGTCCTCCGAGTACCAATTGCGCTTTTCGGCCTTCACCTCGTGTCCCATCGAGCCGCGGAAATGGCGGTAATTGTCGGTTCCCACGCCCGAAAGATATACGTTTACGTGCGGTTTGTTGCTCACGCGGAATGAAGTCAGCAGCACCACGGCGATAAACGCCACGATAACCACCATCAGATACATGGAGTCCTTGCCAATAACGTACGGCACGCGGCCAAACACCATGGCCAAGTAAGGCGACACCAGGCCGCTCGAGATGAGCGGGAACGCCACGCAGCAAAGAATCAGCAGCGCGGCGATGGTGTTGAGGGCCATCCATTCGGTCTTATGGACATTGACCTCAACGTTTTGAGCCGTGGGGTCGACGCCCGAAAGCTTGGCAAGCCACTTGCCCCAGAAGAAGAACGTCGCGGCCGAGCCAAAGGCAAGCACCATGATCATGAGCACGTTGCCGGTCTGCGCGAACGCCACCAGGGCGCCCCACTTGGACACGAGCATGCCAAACGGTGCCACGAACATGCCCATGATGCCCAGCATCATCAGACGCGTAAGGTGCGGCATGCGGCTGAACATACCGTCCATGTCCTCGATATTGCGGCTGCCGATATGATGCTCGGCCGTGCCCACGCACAGGAACAGCAGCGACTTGGCCACCGTGTGGAACAGGATCAGGAAGATGGCGGCCCATACGGCCTCGGGCGCGCCGACACCCAAGCAAGCACTGATGAGGCCCAAGTTGGAAATGGTGGAGTACGCGAGGACGCGTTTGGCGTTGCTCTGCGAGATGGCCATGAGGGCAGCGAGCAAAAACGTGATGGCACCCACGCTCGTGACCATAAAGCCGGTCACGGGATAGATGGCATAGAGCGGGCTGAGCTTGACCATCAGGAACACGCCGGCTTTGACCATGGTTGACGAGTGCAGCAGGGCACTCGTGGGCGTGGGGGCAACCATGGCACCCAATAGCCAAGTGTGGAACGGCATCTGTGCGGCCTTGGTGAGCGCGGCAAGCGACAGCAACAGGACCGGCATCACCAGCAGCGCGGATTGCGCGGTTCCGGCGCTGGAAAGCTCGATCATGCCCGAGATGGTCAGCGGCATGCCGTTAACGTGCAGGTACATGAGTCCGGCCAAAAACGCGATGCCGCCCAGCATGTTGAGGATGATCTGGGTGAAAGCGTTTTTTATGGCCTCGGGCGTGCGCGTGTAGCCAATCATGAGGAACGAGCACACGGTGGTGATTTCCCAGCCACAGAACAGCCACTCAAGGTTGTCGCTTGTCACGATGACGAACATGGCCGAGAGGAACAGGAACATAAGCGCCAGGAACTGCGGGCGTCGGTCGGGCGCCGCCTGCCCGCGCAGCGCTGCCTCGTGCTCGTCGTGGGCCTGGAAGTCCTTCATGTAGCCCAGGGCGTACACGCAGATAAGGCTGCCGACAATGCCGACGGCAAGCACCATGATCACACTCATGTAATCCAGGTAGAGCGGCGTGGCGGTGACAACCTCGGCCGCGGGCAGCGTCATGGCAGCGAAGGCAACCGAACCCACCAGCTGCACCACGCCGAGCACCGTGGTGAGCGTGCTCTTATATTTACGCGCGTTGTACAGGATGACGGCGCACAGGATCACGTCGATGACGGAGCTGATGATCGAGAGCACATGCGAGGTGCCGGGGGCAACCTCGAAGCTCTGCGGGCCCGTGCCAAAAAACATGACGGCGACTACAACCGTCACCGCCATAATGATGCCAGAGCCTACAAGCCCTAGCGCATCGCGGGCGCGGTCACCGCGCGCGAGCAGCATGCCCAGCGCCGGTACCAGCGGAAACAGGGTAAGGAAATACAGTAGCGTCATACCATCACTCCCCCATGCAAAAACGCTGCAATTGTTTAACGTTATAGCTCAGTTGAGGAGTAGCGGCGGCGGGTTTTCGGTCAACTGGGGAGTTTTAGGCGTACGGGGTAACGAGTCTGTCCGCTTTGGAGCAGAGAGGCGACGCTCCCCCTATCGCGGCGGCGGGCGCACGGGCCACTGCGCGCGGTTTATTAACCACTTTGGAGGATGTTCCAGTAGGCTCACGACGGTCCAAAAAGTTGGCGCGGCAAGAAAAATGCGCCCCTGTGGGCGCACCATCCCGTTCGCTATTCCGCCTTTTTAACGCGCGGCTTGCGACCGCGCGGCTTATCAACCAGCGCGGACTCACCGCTCTCGCGATACTGGCGGCACCAAGCCTTGACCGAAGACTCGCTGGGAATCTTGTGCTTGATCATGGCCTCGCGAACCGTTAAGCCGTTTTCCAAGCGGTCCTTGACCACGGCGAGCTTAACTTCGTACGAATAGGTGTGATGATGCGAACCGGCGTTGAGAACGGCGTCGGCACCGCCTACGGCATACGCGCGGGCCCACTGACGAGCCGTGGCCTGGGGAATGCCAAGCTCCGCGGCGAGGGCGCGATGACCGACCCCCTCTTGGAGGATCTCGACGGCGCGCTGCCTAACCTCGGGCGCATGCGTGCGAGTCCTAGTTGCTTCCGACATACCTGCCACTTCTTAGCCTTAACCGTTAATCTGCTTTCTTACGTGCAAGTTAGATAGTAGCATTTTACTGTTTGCTCAAAGCAGTTAATTAAAATAGACGCGGCGTTATCTGGGCATTTGGCACCAATTTACGACATTTCTTTATCGATTATTTACGCTGGTAGCTGACTCGCAGCCAATCGTCATTCGCCTGTCAACAAAATTGACACCTCTTTATGTCCTTTGGCATAGAGGATATAGTTATTAACCCCTCCCCCAATAATTTTGAGTAATCGGCAAGGCAGTAGACGTCCTTACTCCTCATGATTACCGCGCATTGCCATCCACCGAAGCAAAACAAAAAGGGCGGGGCCTGCTGCGCTTGCAGGCCCCGCACCGGTTGACACCCGACGGGACACAGCCGGGCGAGGCGGATCCGTGCTACCGCCCCGCCTGGCCGCGATGTTCAACTACAGCTCGTTGGCCGCGTGATACGCCGTGCGAATGGCGCTCGCAATGTCGGCGGTGCGCTCGCCCGAGCAGTCGCCCACGCAGGTCACGGGCACCGTCACGCCATCCAGGTCAAACGCGTTGGCCTTGGAGCCCACGGCCATCACCACGTAATCGCAGGCGATCTTCACCGGCTCCTCGGGGCCGTCCTCGGTGGTGTGCACGGCCTCCACGCCCTCGTCGGTAACGGCGGTCAGGCGGGTCTTAACGTGCTGTTCCACGTTGTGGGCGGCGAAGTCGCTCATGATCAGCGGCAGAATGGTCTCGGACTCGCCCGCGGCAATCTTGTCGAGCATCTCGACGATCGCCACCTCGCAGCCGTGCTGCAGCAGGTACTCGGCAGTCTCGGTGCCCACCAGGCCACCGCCAATGACGGCGACGCGCCCGCTGAGCTCCACCTTGCCGGCCAGCACGTCCCAGCTCGAGACGACCTTGTCCGAGTCGGCACCCGGAACGGGGATGACCACGTCGTGTGCGCCCACGGCCACAATCGCGGCGTCGGCGGCGTTGAGATCCTCGGCCGTAGCGGCATGGTTGAGCTCGACCTTCACGCCCAGGCCGGGCAGAATCTTCTCGTAATACTCGACCGAGCGCATAATCTCATCCTTGCGCGGAGGCGCGGCCGCCAGCACAATCTGGCCGCCCAAGTGATCGCTCGCCTCATAGACGGTCACGTCGTAGCCGCGCTTGGCCGCCACGCGTGCGGCCTCCAGGCCGGCAATACCGCCGCCCACCACGGCGATCTTCTTGTCGCCCTCGCCCGGCTTAATGGCGATGGTCGCCTCGTCGCCGTTCTCGGCGTTGAGCACGCACGAGATGTACTTGCGGTTTTGAATCGCATCGACGCAGCCCTTGTTGCAGTTGAGGCACTCGCGGATGGGCTCGCCGGTCGCGGCCTTCAGCGCAATGTCGGGGTCGCACATGAGCGAGCGGCCATAGGCGATAATGTCGGCCGCGCCGTCCTCAAGAATCTTCTCGCCGGCCTCGACCGAAACAACACGGCCGACGGTGGCCACCGGCACGGAGACCAGGGCCTTGACGCGCTCGGCCACCGGCAGCGTCCAGTTGTAGGGCATGGCACCCATGGGCGGAATGGTGTCGCCCATGTTGCCGGTGTGGTTGGCCTGCGCGACCTGGATCATGTCGATGCCCGCGCCCTCGAGCAGCTTGGCGAACTCGCAGGCCTCGTCGGGCTGCAGGCCACCCTTGCCGCGCGGCGTGCCGTCGGGGTTCTCCATGATCACGGGCAGTTTGTACTCCACCATCAGCTGCGGCGCGGCCTCCTTAATGGCGGCGACGACCTCGAGCGCATAGCGAACGCGGTTCTCGAACGAACCGCCGTACTCGTCGGTACGCTTGTTGAGGATGGCCGAACATAGCGAACCCACCAAGCGGTCGCCGTGGACCTCGATGGCGTCAATGCCGGCCTGCTGCGCGCGAGCGGCCGAGGCGGCGATGGCCTCCTTGATCTGGGTGAGCTGCTCTACGCTCGCCTCGTTCACAAAGTGCTGCATATCGTGGTGCAACTTGGCGTAGGCCTGCTTGCGGATCTCGTTGGACTCGGCCATCTTGGCGGCAAAGGTCTCCTCGTCGCCGGCGGCCTTAGCCTCCTGCGCAGCCTTGGCGGCGGCCATGGAACCCATGACCATGCGGCCGACACCGGGCACGTCGTACTCGGGGTGGAACAGCTGCAGCGCGACCTTGGCGCCGTGCTTGTGAACGGCGTCGGCCAGCGCCTTAAACGTGGGGATCTGGGCGTCGGTCGCCAACTTGGGCGTGGGGCTCGCGGTCATAACGGGAGCGACGTCGCCGATGACGATGTAGCTCACGCCGCCACGGGCTAGGCGCTCGTAAAAAGCCAGGCTGCGCTCGCCGATGGAACCGTCGCGCTCCTCGTAGCCGGTGGTCAGCGGCGGGAACATAATGCGGTTTTTGAGCTCAAGGGGGCCAACCGTAATGGGCTGGAGCAGCTTGGATGCAGGTGCGGTCATGGACATTCCTCTCTTATAGGCGCGGCGGCGATGGTGCCGCGTAGTTGTCTAGAGGATATGGCATGGGAGCACAGTGGCGCAACGGAAATCGGCAGACAGCAGGTAGCGGCAGGTGGATGGGGCGGGGCGGCCCGTCGGTTTGTCTCGATCTGTAACAGTAAGACCCTATTTTGCCGAGCAACTGTTACAGATTGAGACAAACCAATCTAGCCTGCCGAAAGATCTAGATCTGTAACAGTTACTCAGTAAAAACCGTCCCTCGTGTTACAGATTTAGACAAACGAAGACCGTCCTGCCGAAACATCTCAATCTGTAACAACTACAGACCAAAACCGGACCCACCTGTTACAGATCGAGACAAACCCCAATAACAACGACACCGTCCCCGTTCGAGGAAACGACCGCCACACTCACCGTTTTAAACAACCTGGCACCGCTCAGCCTGCGATAATAATTTGGTCACGCGTCGACTACGGCGAAGACGCGGCAGAAGGGACACCCATGCAACCGAGTACCACCGATACGTCTACCGCAAAGCAAGCGCTGCTCGAGGCGCTCTTGAGCGACGCGGGGCTCAAGAGCCTCACGCAAACGGCCTCTGCCGCTATGGACAACCCGGTGCTCGTCGTCGATCCCGTGTACCGCTATGCCGCCCGCGGCGGCTTTGAGCTCGACGATGACGACGACTCCCCCTTTGCAGCCATCACCCGCGCCGAGCTCTCCGAAGGTGACATGCTGCAGGACGAAGCCGTGCGATACATCATCAAATGCGGCTTAGACGAGGAGATTGCCCGCTCGACAGGCCCGCTTACACGCTATAACGACATGTTCCGCCTCAACACCATGACCGATGCGATCAAGGTGCACGGCACGTGTCTGGGCCGGGCGATGATGATCGAACGCAATCACGCCTTTGGCGATAGCGATCGCGAGGTCTTTGAGTTCTTTGTCCGACTGCTCGCGCAAGAACTGCAGAAAGGCGGCTTTCTTTCGTTGGGCGGCCCGCAACAGGGGCCATATTTTCTCTCGCGCCTCCTGGACGACGAAATCCCCAACCCCATCACCTGCACACGCAAAATGCAGCTCGTCGGCTTTGCGCCGCTTCCCGCCCTCTACGTTGTATGCCTGCTCAAAAAAGATTCCCAGCTCGAGGCGCGCGAGGCGGAGAGCATCCGAGGACAATTGCAGCCGCTACTGCACCATAGCCTTATCACCATGTACGGAGGTGAGCTCGTGGCGCTGGTAAGCCGTCCGCCCTCCACGCAGCTACCCGCCAACGATGAGGCGATCCTTGCCCGCGTTGCTGCCACGAACAATTTGTTCATTGGCATCAGCAACGAGTTTTCCCAGGCAACCGATGTGCGTTCGCACCTCAATCAGGCACGCGCCGCCATTCGATACGGCTCGACCTTTACCAAAATCCTCGAAGACACCCATGTGTATCGCTATTGCGAATACACCTACATGGAAATGCTCGACATCTGCAACGACCACATCAACCTTATAAACTACTGCCATCCGGCAATCTGGGCACTTTGGAAGCATGACCAGTCGCACGATTCCGAGCTGGTCGAGACGCTCTTTGCCTTTATGCAGCACAGCTGTAACACGGTGCGCACCGCCGCGATCTTGTCGCTTCACAAAAACACGCTGCTCTATCGCATTAACCGCATAAAGGAAATCACCGGTAACGACTTGGCATCGGGAGAGGACCTCTTTTTGTTCCACCTCTCGATTCGCACCCTAATCTACCTTGGCTTTCTTGAGCCGAGGATTAAGCCCCGCACCAGCGCCGACCTGCACTGCCGCAAGTAGGCCGGGCGGGGCTTGGGCAAAACTAGTCGCGCTTAATCTCCAGCGTGGGGAACGTCATCTTGGCGTACTTTTCCATGAGCGGCTTTACTTCGTCCATATGGGCGAAGAACTCGTCGCGGGTCTTGTTGATCTCGTTGAGGTGCTCGGCGCGCGCGTGGTCGTCGTTGCGGTCGCGAATCAGGCCGTTCTCGGCAATCTTGAGCTTGGGGCGACCGGTGCGCTCGTCGGTTACGATATCGCCGCCCGCGCCGCAGACCGCACACTCCCAGGGAAACTCGACCCCATCCCAATGCTTGTCGCCGGGGTACACCAGGGAGCTGTGGCAGTTGGGACACACGCCGTCATCCGGATCGCCCAGCCAGCAGCGCTCGTCAACAGGCGTGCGAATGGCCTTGACGATGTTCTCGCCCATCTTGTGGGCGCGGGCGATCTGTCCGCCCCACTCCACGTCGTCTCCCCACACAAAAGCATTGCCCGGGCGGCCGTCGCGCTGCGCCATATAGCGATCGACGACAGTCATCGACATGGTAAACATAGTCGCCTGCAGGCTCTCCAGTGCCAGGGACTGCCAATCGTGCATGGAGCCGCCGACGGAGATGAGGCCGGCAACGGTATGCGGATTCTCCTTTACGGCACCGATGGCAAGCAAGAACGAAAGCTCGTATGCCAAGAAGCGCTGGGCAAAGCGGGTGTACACCGAGCTGGGCGTAAGGTCGTAGGTCGGAACCGAGAAGATCACGCCCTGGCAGGTCTGCAGTTCGCGAATAATCGCATCTACATCGTCTTTGTTTTTAAGAACGCAGCCGTGATATTCCTTTTGCAGGCCGGCGCCCATCTTTCCCATCTGCATGGTGCAGCCCTCGCAACCGGTGCAGGGCAAGATGTTATAGTCGAACAAATTGATCAGCTCGACCTCGCCGCCAGCCTCGCGCACCGCGCAAAGGGCCTCTTTGGCCAAAGCCTCGCCGTTGCCACCGTGCCTGCCGGCACAAATCGCCATCACTTTAAACGACATGGTCGCTCCTCTCCAGAGCATTTTGGACACGGATTCTGCCCGTGTGTACTTCGCAAAAAGCGTACGGCAGACGCAAAACATGCGCACCGTCCAGGCAACCAAGGCTCATGCGATAGTCTGCAGGGCATCTCGTGCAGATAAACAAAGTCCCCTCCCGCCCTGCTCAATGTGGGCAAAACGAGAGGGGGAATCGCGCTATTTGCGCTTAAAGGGAATGGGTTTGGGCGGGCACTTGGGCTTGACGGCCCCAGCCGTAACAATCGCGCCGTTGTCGCAGATATCCAGGCAGGCACCGCACTGGGTGCAAGCCTTTTGGTCGATCACGTGGATGAACCGCGGCCTTCCCAGAATCGCGTCCTCCTCGCAAACGCCCGAATCGACACACTTGTTGCATGCCTGGCATTTGGAGGCGAGGATATGGAAGGTCAAGAATGCCTGGCATTCCCCGGCGGCACAGACCTTCTTGGTGGTGTGCTGCACAATCTCGTCCTCGAACAGGTCGAGGAACGACTGCACCGCGCGCGCCAGCACGCGACCCTGCTCGCACAGGCACTGCGTCTGCATCACGGGGCAAAGGTCGCGAAAGAGCGCCAAGTCACCCGGCTTGCCCTTCTTGCGGCAGATATCGGCAAGAATCGTCGCAATCTGATGCGAGCCCTCGTAGCCAAAGACACAGCGTCCGCAGCTCTCGTGACGATACAGCGTGCAAATGTCCAAAAGCGCCTTTGCCATGCAGTTTTTGGAGGTATAGACGCACACGTAGTCGCTGCATAGCTCAATCTTTGAGGTGTCGTCGGGCCTCAGCAGCAGACCGCTGGGATAGCCAATCCCCACCGCTTTGGCGTCGTCGACGCCCGCCGCGGCAACCAAGGATTCCGCACTCACGACGCGGTCGACCTCAACGGGCTCATCGGCCCCGTCAAACCACACCCAGCGTTTTCCTTCGGCGGCAAGTAACTCCGATCCGCTCAGGCAGTGGTCATCGCCTTCACCTTCACAGCAAGATGGGAGAGGCTTTTCGCCGTCGAGCATCTTGGCCGCGGCCGAACCGTTGGCATGGACAAAGCCCAGGCTCGGGTCGCACTCGATCACGCGGCAGGACTCGCCCAACGCATCCGCGAGCGCGGCAGAGACCTCATCGCCTGCCGGCACCAAAACCGCCTGGGCACCGGCCCCTGCAATTTTTTCCGCGGCGGCCGCCACGTCCTTCTTAAGAAGCCAGAGCGCGACGGGGGCCTGCTTATGCGCAGGCATAAAGTTGATGATCGTCATGAGTTATCGCTCCTTTCCTAGTACTCGTTCCACAGGCGCGGCGTGCTGATCGTTAGGCGCAAATCGCACTGCAAGCAGCGGCTCGCCTCGCACGTTGCCTCATGGTCGGTATAGGGGCACTCAAACGTATCGAAGTTGTCCTTACGCGTCTGGGCATCGACAAACTCGGGCTGCACGGCATCGTCGTAGAAGCCCTCGGGGACACGCCCAATCCACTGCTCGGGAGCATCATGCTCGGTCAGCTCCTCGTCGATGTTGCCATCGCCACCCAAAGCGCGGTCGATGGCCGAGGCGCACGTGCGACCTGCAGCGATTGCCGCGATCACCGATTTGGTACCCGTCACGCAGTCGCCCGCCGACCAGATGCCTTCAACGCTCGTCTTGCCTTCGGTATCGGCCACGATATACGGGCCGTGCGTAAGCTCAAGGCCCATCTGGGCCGTGCCCTCGGGCTTTTGACCCACGGCAAAGATCACGCAGTCGGCATCGATGGTCTTCTCGCCGCCGTCGAGCAGTTCGGTGACGGCGCGGTGGTTCTCGTCAAAGTAGAACCGCTCGATCTTGTGGATCGTCATGGAACCGACCTTGCCCGAACCGTCCTCGGTCTCGTTAATGCTGGTAAAGGCATAGGCATCGTGCAGGACCACGCCTTCCTCGGCAGCCTCGGCGCGCTCCTCGGGCGTCGAGGTCATCGCGTCTTGGGCCTCAAGGCAGGCGACATCGACCGAGGCGGCACCCAGACGCACGGCAGTGCGGGCGCAGTCGTACGCCACGTTGCCGCCGCCAAGCACCACGACGCGCTTGCCCGTCAGGTCCGGGGCGCTGCCCATACGGGCGGCCTTCAGAAAATCGGTGTTACGCAGCACGCCTTCGAGGTCGTGGCCGGGCATGGGAAGCACCGTTCCGTCATGCGTGCCCACCGCAACCAGCACGGCATCGAAGCCCTGCTCCAAAAGCGCCTGGGGCTCGGCGATTCGCTCGCCACAGCGCAGCTCAATGCGCGGCTCGGCGTCATCACCCTGGGCAATCTCTAAAATCGTCGCAACCTCGGCATCGACCGTGGCATCAGGCAGGCGATACGCCGGAATGCCGTAGCGCATCTGGCCGCCGACCTTCTCGTTGGCCTCGAACACCACGACCTTGTGGCCCTTCTCGGCGCAATAGAGTGCGGCGGTCAAACCGGCGGGACCGGCACCCACAACGGCGACGCTCTTGCCGCTCAACGGCTCATGGCGCACGTTGGCCTTCCAGTCGCCCGTATCGCGCACGGCCGCGGCGCGCTTAAGACGGCAAACCGAAACCGGCGTGCCGTTGAGCTCGTTGCGCTTGCAGGCATCCTGGCAGCTATGGACGCAAATGTCGCCCAGGCTCTCGGGGAACGGGACCTTCTCGCGCACCACCGCGGCGGCTCGGGTGTACTCGCCGTTGCGGATGTGACGCAGGTAGCGCGGGATATCCACGTGGGCGGGACAGCCCGAGCGACAGGGAACCACGTTATCGGCATAGGACTTGTTCTCGTCAAACATATTGAGCGTGTCGACGATCGAGCCCGTGGGACACACTTCGATACAGGCGCCGCAAAAACGGCATCCGGCCTCCTGCAGGCTCACGCTGCCGTCGGTACCAATGCGAATGCCGTCCTCGGTACGCTGATAGTCCAAGACGCCGGCGCCGCGCAGCTCGCGGCACGCGCGCACGCAGCGGCCGCAGCGAATGCAGCGGGTGAACATATGGGTGATCAGCGGGTTCGATTCGTCCGTTGCGACCGGACGGCTCTTGGCGCGCCAGTGCGCAGGCGAAACTCCCAGGTACTGATACATAGACTGCAGTTCGCACTTGCCATACTTGGGGCAGCCGGTGCAATCGGCGGGATGCGTGGCCAAGATAAGCTCCATTGCCAGCTTGCGCACGCGCTCGGCCTGCTCGCCTGTCGTGTTGACGACCATTCCCTCGGCAACCTGCGTCTTGCAGGCACACACCGGCTCATCTTGGCCTTCGATCTCGACCATGCACAGACGGCATCCGCCGACGGCCTCAAGATCGGGATGTTTACACAGATGCGGAATATAGATACCGGCATCGAGCGCGGCTTCCAGGACATTTTGCCCTTCGCGTGCCTCGACCTCGGCTCCATTAATCGTTAGCTTCATTCGTTCCCCTCAAAACGTCGCTCTTGTCCAGAAAGGCGCCCGGGACCAAAGCGATCCCGAGCGCCTCGCTTGTAGGGCAAATCCCCGCCCGCACCCAACGCGTGGGTGTCTGCAGGCGCGAATAGCTGCGGTGTTACGACCACTCCTCGTCGCCCGCGTCCTCAAAGAGGGCTGCGGCGGCGTTTTCACCGGCGATGCGACCCGAGTTAAGGCAGAAGCCCATGGTGTTACCCGGAATGCAGTAGTTATAGGAGTCGCCATAGATGGTGCAGGCATCGGTGCCAACGCAGTACAGGCCAGGGATGACCTCATAGTCGTCGGTCATGACCTCCATCTTGTGGTTAATGAGCACGCCGCCCAGGGTGCCGTAGGCGCCACAGTACTGCTTGCAGCAATAGAAGGGGCCCTTCTCGAGCGGCTTCATAAACTCGCGCTCTTTCTCAAAGATGTCGTCCCAGCCGTTGTCGCACATCTCGTTGTACTCGTCGACGTTAGCGAGCAGACCCTCCACGTCGATACCCGCCTTCTCGGCAAGCTCCTCCAGCGTATCGGCCTGGCAGATCGCCGGATAGCCGGCCTCCAGGTCGCGGTTCCACTGCTCCTCAAAGCCGTCGTACAGGTCGTGCGGATGAACGTGGCTGACGATATCCGGACCATCCTTCTTCCAGTGCTTGAGCATACGGGAATCAAAGATGGCATAGGCGACCTTGCCGGGGAGATGGTTGATGGCGTTGCCGACAAAGGTGGTGTTGAAGATCTCGTCCTCCGGCATAAAGCGCTCCCCCAGGCGGTTGCACCAGTAGCACGGCTGACGGAATGCGCCCTCGACATAGAAGTGGTTCATGTTGTCGGGGATCTGGTACATGAGCTCCATGGTCACCGGGGTGTGGCCGCCGCCGACCTCGTGGCACATGTTGATGCCGTCGCCGTCCATGCCCGGAATGGCAAACGAGAACAGGTCTTTACCCCACTCAAAGTCGAGCTTCTCCTTGATGAGCTTGGCGTTGTGGCCAAAACCGCCCGTAGCGACAATCGCAGACTTGCACGAGATTTGGTACTCCTCGCCGTCCTTGTCCTTGGCGGTCACGCCGCAGATGGCGCCGTCCTCGCCCTTGATAAGGCCGGTGCCCGGGCACTCGAACATAAACTCGACGCCCAGGTCCTGGGCACGCTCGGTCATGCGTTTGGTCATCGTGGTCGCCGCGCGAGGACCGGGCTCCGAGCCGTCCTCGGGCTGCACGACATGCCAGGTGTACTCGCCGTCGGAATAGGCACGCGTGCGCTCGCGGGCGCGGAACGCCGGACGCACGGAGTTAAACACCACGCCCATGTCCTGCAGCCATGCGATGGTGTCGCCCGACTTAAAGTAGTAGTCGCGCACCAGGCGAGCATCGACCTGGTAATGGGTGTAGAACATATGGCGACGGAAGAGCTCGCCAGGCGTGACCTCGATCATCGAAGCCTTCTGAAGCGGAGAGCCAGCGGCGGCAGGCCCCATGCCCATGTTGGCGGCGCCACCGGTAATGGGGGCCTTCTCTAGGGCAATGACGCGAGCGCCTGCCTCGGCTGCAGCGACCGCTGCGGCAAGGCCACTCAGACCCGCGGCAACGACAACGACGTCGGTCTCTAACTGTTTCATGCGAATCCTCCTTTATAGGGCTCTTGGACGAACCCGGACTTCATGCGAATTGCATGCGTATCGACAGCCATACTTTCGCTCGAAAACAGACTCAAAGCCATGTGCAGGCGCACCGATGTTTGCCCATAGCGACCATGGGCTTTGTGCGGATGAACCATGCGTTTGGGCGACGCTTTCGAGCGCATGGCCCTGACGCCACACGTACAGGGGGGCGGTGTGCTTCACGGCGTCCGCCCCTGATAATCGAGTTTTCTTATTTATGGTTCCGCTGTGCCTCGAGCACATCGAGCGGCGTAAGCGCCTGAATAGCGCGCTCTTTTCCAAAGATTGCCGAGCACACGAGCGTTCCCGACATAACCAGGCAAACCGCGAGCGCGATTCCAAAGGCCCAGAATGCGAAGAGGTGGCCAAAGTTGATCGGCTGCTGCAGCATAAACGTGAAGAACGACGTGGCAAGACCCATAAAGACGCAGGGCACATTGGAGCAGATCGAGACAAACCAAAACCGTCCCGGCAGAAAATCTCAATCTGTAACAGTTACTCGGCAAAATCCGTCCCTCGTGTTACAGATTTAGACAAACGGGACCCAACCCACCGGTATATCTCGATCTGTAACACCTGGCCGCCCAAATCGGGTCTAGATGTTACAGATCGAGATTTTGTTTGAGATGTTGGGAATTGGGCTGAGAGAACAGTCCCGGAATAACAAAAAAGCTCGCCGGCTAGGCCGACGAGCTGCAAGTTCTTGGTCGCGGGGGCAGGATTTGAACCTACGACCTCCGGGTTATGAGCCCGGCGAGCTACCAGACTGCTCCACCCCGCAATGTCTGGGCGCCTCATGTGCGCAAGAAAGAATATTACGCGGGAGTTCGGTAAACGGCAAGGAAAATCTCGTAGAGCATAATTCCTTCATATTTAAACCCCTCAGCCCCTATCACCGTAAACGAATTGCAGCCGAGCGCCGTCGACGGCACGTATACAATGGTGCGCGTCCTTTTATGCCAACACCGGGAGTAGACATGCTGCTCGCTATCGATATGGGAAATACGCAGACGGCCATGGGCCTGTTTGACGGAGACGAGCTGGTGCAGTCGTGGCGTATGCCCACCGACCGCTCCTATACCGCCGACGAGATCCACGTGCGCCTGATGGGTTTCTTTAAGATGTACGGCCTCTCGCTCGATACGGTTGACGCGATCGCCTTTGTGGGCGTGGTGCCGCAGCTCTCGCGCGAGTGGCACGCCGTGGCCGACCGCATTGCCGCAGACGCCATCGTCATCGGGCCGCAGACGGCCGCCGTGACCAAGCTGCGCGCGGCGCGCCCCCAGGCCGTGGGCGCCGACCGCGTCGCCAACGCCGTTGCGGCCGAGACTTTCTACGGCGCGCCGGCGATCGTGGTGGACTTTGGCACCGCGACCAATATCGACGTCATCGATGAGGACGGTTATTACATTGGCGGGGCGATTGCGCCGGGCATCCGCATCTCCATGGACGCGCTTGCCGCCCGTGCCGCCAAGCTCGCCAGCGTGCCGCTCGAGGCGCCCGAGCACGCCATCGGTCGCGACACCGAAGAGTGCATCAAGGTCGGCGCCGTGGTGGGCGCTGCCGCCATGGCCGAGGGCCTGGTCGCGCGCATGAAGCGCGAGCTGGGCCGCGAGGACGCCACCGTTATCGCCACGGGCGGCCTCGCCAGCATCGTCGCCGATTCGACCGACGCCTTCGACATAGTCGACGGGCAGCTCACCATCAAGGGCATCTGCGAAATCTACCGCCGCATGCAGAAGCTGGGGGTAAAACAGGGACATAAGTCGAGCACGCCCGATGTCACAGCCCCGCAAACGTTCGCCAAGCCTATTCCTCAAAACTGAAAAATTTTCAATTTTGAGGAATAGGGCGCTGGCAACCCATTCACCAGATAGGCGAAACCCTCCCCGGCACAGGCCGAAGAGGGCTTCGTTGTCATCGTTATCTTTGAGCGCGGGCGCCTCGCGTTACAGTCCGCGAATCCGTACGGCCTCGGGCGGAAACTCCTGCTCGCCGGCATCGGTCTTGATGGTCGCGCGGCCCCAGATGTCCAGGCCCGCAAACACACCGACTGCGAGCGGCAAGCCGTTGGGCGACACCGCCGCGACCTGACGACCCAGCAGTGGCACCATGTCAAAGTACTCGCCCAGCACCGGAGCCAGCGGGCCGGCAGCGCCCTGCGGCGTGTTGGCGGCAACCGCCCAGGCGTCAACGCGGGTCAGCACAGCGGCGGCCAATGCCTCGATCAGCGCCTCATCTGCCATATCCACGCCAAGCTCACCCAGCGCCGCACGCTCAATATCAACCGTCACCGCGGCAAACATGCCCGCAGCACCGGCACCGCCGTTCACGGCAACACGCGCGAGCGACGCCTCAAACGCAGGCGCACC
The DNA here is from genome assembly GCA_902364975.1 of Coriobacteriaceae bacterium. Taxonomy (GTDB): domain Bacteria; phylum Actinomycetota; class Coriobacteriia; order Coriobacteriales; family Coriobacteriaceae; genus Collinsella. Next base: position 393,182 of record CABJFQ010000001.1, read on the forward strand.
GCACACGATATCGCTCGGCCACTGGATACCCACCTTACCGGCAAGGCCCAACCCCGGCGTCGAAGCCGTGCCCACGAGCGCGTCCATCATGCCCATCGCGGCCACAAACGGCAGGCCGTGGAAGGCATGCATGTTCACATCGGGGCGCACAACCAGCGAAAACGTCAGCGAAGCATCGCCCACGCTCCACGCGCACCAGCCCGCGGACACGCCCTCGCGGCCCGCGTCACGCGCCGCGTCGAGCTCGGTACCGGCGACAACAGCATTCATCTCGATCATCTACATACGCCCCAATTCGCCCACGATATGGCCCACGCGATCCTCGGGTTCCTTGACCTCGACACCGTTATAGCGGAAGAACCGCGCCGGGTCGTGCATCAGGTCCTCGAGCGGCACCAGCACAAAGTCACGCTCGCCGATCAGCGGATGCGGCAGGCGCAGCTTTTTGCCGCCGTGGGTCTCGCCGTCCATCCACAGCAGGTCCAAGTCGATGGTGCGCGGACCGTTGGCCTTGGCCTTTTTGGAGCGGTCGCGGCCCAGCTCGGCCTCGATCTTCATGAGCTCGTCGAGCAGCACCAGCGGCGCCAACTCGGTCTTGATCTCGATGACGGCGTTGGCAAACGCGTCCTGGCGCGTCTCGTAGGCCGGCTCGCTCTCGTAGATCTTGGAGGAGTTGGACACGCAGGTAAGTGGAATCTCGGCGATCATGTCGCGTGCGGCGCGGATGTTGGCGCAGCGATGCCCCAGGTTGGAACCCACGGCCACAAACGCGCGGCGCGGCTGCGGCTTGGCGACAGCCCAGTACCCGTTCAGGAACTGCGCAAAGCCCGCAACGTCATGCACGCGCACGATGTTGGCGCCGGCCTGGATGGCGCCCAGGCACACACCAAACGTGGCGGCATCGCGCGCGGCGGCATCGGTCACGCCCGAGACGGCGCCCACAAAGCGCTTGCGCGACACGGCGCACATGAGCGGATAGCCCAGCGACGCCATCTTAGCGGTCTCGCGCTGGATGACGATATCCTCGTTGGCCGTCTTGCCAAAGCCCGGACCGGGATCGATGCAGATGCGGTCGCGCGACACGCCGGCATGGATGAGCGCGCGGGCCTGGTCGGACAGAAAGCCCATGACGCGGCGCATGATGGGCGCCGAATCGGGCAGGGTAAAGCGGCGGAGCTGCGAGGTGGGCACATAGGCTTCCTCACGGCGGGCACTGCGGCGCATCATGGCGGCCAGGTGGTCGCTGGGCTCTGGTGCGACTTCGGTAGCTGCGGGCACGGCCTCGGGCGCAACGGCAGCAGGGGCAGCCTGCTCGGTAGCCGGCGTCTCTGACTCGGCAACAGGCTCGGGCGTGGGCTCTGATTCGCCAAACGGCAGCGAGGGCTGTACCACACCGCCCGGAAGCTTGGTCTCAACCTTGGACTCGCCCAGCAACTTGCCGCGACGGCGACGGGCTGGCTTCTCGGCCTCGCGCGCGGCCTCGGCGGCCGCTTCGCGTGCCTTCTCGGCAACAAACGCCGCAGCCGAGGTATCAAGCTGCACCGTCGCGTGCGTACGAGCAGGGGCGGCGACCTCGCCGGCGTGCATCACGATAACGCCGCAGGCGCTCGTCTTAACAAACTCGACCATCTTGGGGTCGGTGAAGCCCGTCACGTCGTTGACAATAGAGGCGCCGCAGCGCACGGCCGCCTTGGCAACCGCCACGTGGCGCGTGTCAATCGAGACGATGGCACCCTCTTTGGCCAGCGCGCGCACCACGGGCAGCACGCGGCGAGCCTCCTCGTCGGGGTTGACCGGGGTAAAACCAGGGCGCGTGGACTCGCCGCCCACGTCGATGATGTCGGCGCCGGCGTCGAGTATCGCCAGGCCGTACTCGATTGCGGCATCCGGGTCGAAGTGCTCCCCGCCGTCGCTAAACGAATCGGGCGTCACGTTGAGGACGCCCATGATGCGCGGACGGTCAAAGCTGAGCTCGTACTTTCCGCACCGCCATGTCTTGCTATCGTTCGCCATGAACATCCTCCTCAAATGCCCGCGCCGCCGCGCTCGGGCGCAGGCGGCGGGGTCGCTTTGCAATCAGTCTTTCTATTGTATCCGCGCACACGGGCTAGAACGCAAACGCGGCCGCGATGTCGCAAGAAATCAGCAGGTCGGCATTTGCATCTTGATCGGTGGGAGCAAGATTGCAAATGGCCAGCGTATCGCCGGTAAAGTAGCGCGTAAGGCCCGCCGCCGGATACACCACGAGCGAGGTCCCGCCCACAATGAGGGCATCGGCCGCGGCGATGGCGGCAACGGCGCCGGTCAGCACATGCTCGTCGAGCGGCTCTTCGTATAGCACCACATCGGGCTTGATGCGACCACCGCACGCGGGGCACACGGGCACGCCCGCGGCGTCCTCGTGCTCGCGCGAGCAAATCCACTCGGCGCTATAGACCGCTCCGCACGACTGGCAAATGTTGCGATGGACCGATCCGTGCAACTCAAACACGCGCTGCGAGCCCGCCATCTGATGCAAGCCGTCGATGTTTTGCGTCACCACGGCATCAAGCTTGCCGACGCGCTCCAGCTCGGCCAGCTTGGTGTGGCAGCGGTTGGGCTTAGCGTTAAGCGCGATCATCTTGGTTCGGTAAAAGTCGAAGAACTCCGCCGGATGTGTCTCGTAAAAGCTGTGCGACAGCATGGTCTCGGGCGGATAGGCAAACTGCTGGTGATACAGGCCGTCCACGCTGCGAAAATCGGGAATGCCGCTTGCCGTGGAAACACCCGCGCCGCCAAAGAAGACCACGCGCTTGTGGGTATCAAAAAGCTCCGCCAGCGCGGCGGAGGCCTGCTTGGGATCCGATATTGCCTGCGTCATATGAGCCCTCCGTCCGTGTCTCCGGGACGGCGGCGTTCGCACTATCACTCGCGGACTCCGCCCCGCTCTAGTTGCGTTAATCTTAAGCCTGCCAACCCCGTCGAAAGGACACCATGCCTCAGACTTACACTTTCGCCTCGTGGAACGTTAACGGCCTGCGCGCCGTGCTCAAAAAGGACCCGAGCTTTACCCAGATCGCACAGGAACTCGATGTCGATATCCTAGCGCTGCAGGAAACCAAGCTGCAGGAGGGCCAGGTCGATATCGACCTGGCCGGCTATCACCAAACCTGGAGCTACGCCGAGCGCAAGGGCTACTCGGGCACCGCGGTCTTTAGCCGCCAGGAACCGCTGCGCGTGCTGCGCGCCGATGCACTGCTGCCCTACGCCGGCGAGGGCGAGGCGGCCGAGCTCGTCGCCCAAGCCGCAACCGAGGGCCGCGTCTGCGCGCTCGAGTTCGACAAGTTTTGGTTCGTGGACGTCTATACGCCCAACGCCCAAAACGAGCTCGCGCGCATCGACGTGCGCATGGCCTGGGACGATGCCTATCGCGGCTTTTTGAGCGCGCTTGAGCGCGAAACCGGCAAGCCCGTCGTAACCTGCGGCGACTTTAACGTGGCACACGAGGAGATCGACCTTAAGAACCCCAAGTCCAACCGCGGCAACGCAGGCTTTTCGGACGAGGAGCGTGGCAAGTTTACCGAGCTGCTCAACGCCGGTTTTACCGACACTTGGCGCGCAGCCAATCCGGACGTCGAGGGCGTCTACAGCTGGTGGAGCTACCGCTTTAATGCCCGCAAGAACAACGCAGGTTGGCGCATTGATTACTTCCTGGTGAGCGACGCAATCGCCGGCAACGTACGCGACACCGGCATCCGCGGCGACATCTTTGGCAGCGACCACTGCCCCGTCACGCTCGCCCTGGAGCTCTAGCCCAACTGATCTCCCAAAGGCGGAGAAAGGCGGGTCGTTTTCGTCTTGCGAGCGTGTTCGCGCACCCCGCCCGCCACGAAACCTGCCCATCTACTACGTTTAGGCCGCCATCCTCAACCACAGCGAACAACGCAAAAAGAAAACCGCAGGTAGAAAGCCTGCGGTTTTTCATAAAACGCGGTTGTGCTTGGGGGTGTCGGGCTAAACGTAGTAGATGGGCCAGTTTCGTGGCGAGCGCCGTCAACTGATTCCCTGGGGACGTCTGGGGACGGAAGAAAACGGATCAATTGACCCTCTGAGGGCTATGATGCCCGTCATATCAACCGGCCATTTCAAAACTACGCCGGTTTACGGGGCTAAATCGCAAACCCCCAACCATACGCAATTCCGAAATAATAAAACCGCAGGTAAACGGCTTGCTCTATTTCGAAAAAAGCCGGTATGGTCTGCCTGTGCCAATCTAGCCCCGTAAACCGGCATAGTTTTGAAATGGCACTTCGGCAGCATTGATTCCCGCCCCGGCGCAACCAGCCCTACAGCCCGTATTTCACGACGACGCGGTTGATGCGGCGACACCAGGGCTTGTACAGAGCGGCCAAGAACACGCAGGTCGCGAGGCCATGCGTGATGTCGAACGGCACCGCCGTAGCAAGACGCGCTATGGCGCCCGCCCACGTGAGCGGTTGAACAAAACCGATGATGTCATACGCGTTTATCACAACGCCGTAGAGCAAGCCCGAGGCAAAGCCGTACGCCATCAGCGCCGGCATGCGCACGGTTCCATCCGCACGGTCGAACGCGCCCGCATGCGCCAGCGCGCCGCCAACATAGCCAACCAGACCCCAGGCATACATCTGCCACGGCGTCCACATGCCCTGTCCAAAAAAGAAATTGCTGGTCAGCGCCGCCAGCGCGCCAACCATAAAACCATTGCGGCGACCAAGCGTCGCCCCCGCGATAATGGCGATGGCGCTCACCGGTTTAAAGTCGGGAATGGGGCCAAACAAGATACGCCCCGCCGCGGCCAACGCCGCCAGCACCAGCGTGGGCATGATCTGGCGCAGGCCCGGACGTGATGTCTCATAGCCCGCAAAGAACAGTGCGAGCACGAGCGCCACTACAACCAGCATGGCAAGCGCCGCCTGCTCAATGCCCACCAGCAACGCCGCAGTCATCACTGCCGGCACCGCCAGCAGCAGCGGGATCTCCAGTTTTGCAAGCAAGCGCGAGAAACGACAGTCCGTCATCCCATCACGCCCTATAGAACACGTTGTCGGCAAAGAAGTCGGCCGGGGGCTCCATGCAGGCAATCTCGCCGTCAAACATCATGGCGACGTCGTCGGACACCTGCTCGGCAAAGTCTAAGTCGTGCGTGGCAATGACGACGGTGCCACCGGCCTTCGCATGGTCACGCAGGGCGCGGGCGATGATGCGGCGGCTCTCCAGGTCCAAGCCCTTCGTGGGCTCGTCAAGCAGCAGCAGCTCGGGGCCAATCAGCAGCAGCTTTGCCAGCGCGAGCAGCTGGCGCTGTCCGCCCGAGAGGTCGTAGGGGTGGCGCGTCTCCAGGCCGTCCAATCCCAGTTGCGCCGCACGCTCCCGCGCCAAGTTCTCGTCATATCCGCAGGTCGAGGCCCATTCCATCAGCTCATCGCGAACCGTCTCGGCGACCAGCAGGGCCTTGGGATTCTGTGGCAGCAGCGCCGCCGAAGTCGTCCCACGCACTATGCGGCCACGCTGCAGCTTAGCCGTCTTGGCCAGCACCGAGAGCATCGTCGACTTGCCGCATCCGTTGCCGCCCACGATCGCATGCACCGCACCGGCCGAAAACGTCACGTCGAGCCCGCGCAGCACCCAACCGCCAACGCGATCGTAGCGAAACCAGCCTTCCGACAGGGTGGTAGCCGACCCGCCGTGCATTTTTTGGAGTATTCTGCCTCCATCCGTACGCGGGAAGGCTTCCGAGCCGTTCTCGAGTGACGTTTGCGCCACAAATTCGGACGATTTGTCCAATTCCGAACTTTTTTTCGCGCTCGATACGTCCCCGGGCGGCTCCAGAGAGCCCAAATTGTCCTCACGCCTGCTGAATACTCCGTTTTTTGCACATCGGATGGCACCCCACCCCAACATGTCATCGGAAAACAGCGATTCTCGGCGTCCCAAAGAAGCCATATCTGCCACTTCGCGCACGCGACCGCCCTCCATCCGGTACGCACACGTCGCATACTCGAGCATCGGCCGCGGTTGATGCGTAGCCACAACAACCGTGCAGCCCAGCTCACGGTTCACGCGAAACAGCGCGTGCAGAAAATTCTTCTCGGCAACGGGATCGAGCTGAGACGTGGGCTCGTCGAGCAGCAGCACACGCGGACGCAGCGCCAGGACGGCGGCAAGCGACAGCAGCTGCTTGCGGCCACCCGAAAGCGTATCGGTATCGCGATGAAGCCAATCCTCCAGACCAAAGAAATAACTGGTCTCAGCAACACGGCGGCGCATCTCGTCGCGCGACACACCCAGATTCTCTAGGCCAAACGTCATCTCGTGCCACACGGTCTCGCACACAATCTGGTTCTCGGGATCCTGGAACACGTAGCCCATGCGCTCCGCAGACGCGCGCACGTCCATGTCGGCAACGCTCTCGCCCAGCACGCGCGCATCGCCAGTGCGCTCGCCCGCCGGAGCGATCTCGGGCTTGAGCAACGACAGCAGCGTCGACTTACCCGATCCGGTACCGCCAACAAGCAGCGCAAATGCACCTTGGGGGACAGACCAGTCGAGCCCCTCGAGCACCGCAGCATCAGCCCCGGGGTAGGTAAAGCTCAGGCTCCGCACCTCAATCGCCGGCATATCCGGGTCGCACGCCGCGCCCGACACCGGGCCACTATCCAACCGAGCCATCAGCCGAACCTCTTCTCATCGATCGCATGCAGCACGCAGGGCAGCACCATCCAGGCAGCGTACACGACATAGCCCAGCCACGGCGCGGGCACCGAAAGCTGCGGGTAAAACGAATACTGCGTTGTCGCGGTCCATGCCACCGCCACCGCGGCGGCACCAAACACTGCAAGTCCAACCAGCGCGGCAACATCGCCGCGCCTCAGCCGATACCGCGCATACGTCGTACGGCGCGACGCAGCACCCCACCCGCGAGAGCGCATGGCATCCGCGCGCTCAAGCGAATCTTCCATGCCCCAGCCCATCAGCACGCTCGACGCCCGCAGGCGCGAGCGCACGGGGTCAGCCGGCGCGCGCCCCGGCACATCGATCGCGTCCTGCACCGCCAGCACCGTGCGGCCGCGGCGCAAAAACTGCGGGATAAGCCGCATGCACATCGAGATCATGAGCGCGAGCACCGGCGCGGCGTTGCCCAGCAACGCGAGCACCTTGTCGTATTCGAGCATCGACGCCGCAGCCTCAAACCACAGCACGCTCGCCACAAACAGCCCGCCCATACACAGGCCGTATACCATGCTCTCCAAATACACTGCGCGCATGCCAATATGGAAAAGCTCGGTCGAGCCCGATGCACTAAACAGCGGGTTGACCAGCGCAATGATCAAAATCACCGGCAGCTGCCAGCGAAGCGAGCCCAACGTGCGGGCAGCCCCGCGGGTCGCAAAGCCGTATGCCAACCCGCCCGCGAGCGACAGCGCGATCAGCACCGGTTGCATCGAGAACATGGTGAGCCCCAACGTCAGCACCATGTAGAGTGCCGGCACCGCCGGATGCGACATCGAGAATGCCGCGACGGGCTCGTTGCCCGATTCCTCTCGCATGATATCCACGGGCACCCCCGTCCCCTCGCTCAAACGACAACGCCGCAGCGCCTCCGCCATACACAACCAGCGCAAACGCCGCACCGCCGGCCCAAGCATCAGCTGCCGCAAACCAATCGTTACGCGCTCATCATATGCCTGCGGTATCATATTGCGCCGTGTATCGTTTCCAAACACACGTCTCTAATAACGTAACAGGAGATCACATGGACGCAACCGCAATTATCCTCGCCGCCGGCGAGGGCACCCGCATGAAGTCGAACCACTGCAAGGTTTCGCACAAGATCCTGGGCAAGCCCATGGTTCAGTGGATCGTCGACGCCACCATCAAGGCCGGCTGCAGCCGCGTCGTGGTCGTCATCGGCAGCCACGCCGACGAGATGCGCGCCCTCATCGATGGCGCCTACGCCAACAGCGCCACCAAGGTCGAGTGCGTCGAGCAGACCGAGCGCCTGGGCACCGGCCATGCCGTCAAGGTCGCGCTCGAGGCCTGCGGCATCACGCAAGGCCCCGTCGTCGTGCTCAACGGCGACCTGCCGCTCATCACCGCCGACACCGTCGCCAAGTTCGCGCAGACCGTCGCCACCGGCGAGCTCGCCTGCACCGTCATGACCATGACCCCGCCCGATCCTTTTGGCTACGGCCGCATCAAGCTGGGCGCCGACGGTCAGATCGAGCGCATCATCGAGCAGAAGGACTGCACACCCGAGCAGGCCGCCACGCTGCTGGAGTGCAACGCCGGTTGCTACGCCTTCGACGGCGCGCAGCTCGCCGCCCACATCAACGAGATCGGCAACGACAACGCGCAGTCCGAGTACTATCTGCCCGACATGCTCGAAATCCTCAAGGGTCACGGCCAGGCAGCCTCCATCTTCCACTGCGACGACTACCGCGACGGCCTGGGCGTCAACAGTCGTATCCAGCTCGCGCAGCTCACCGCCATCGCGCGCGACCGCATCAACGAGCACTGGATGGCAGAGGGCGTCACGTTCATCGACCCCACGCAGGCTTGGATCGGCCCCGACGCCACCATCGGCCGCGACACCGTCGTGTGGCCGCAGACGCACCTGATCGGCCACGTCACCGTGGGCGAGGAATGCCAGCTCGGCCCCAACAGCCGTCTCACCGACACCACCGTCGGCAGCGGCTGCACCATCGATGAGACCATCGCCATCGAGGCCGTCATCGAGAACGGCGTCGACTGCGGCCCGCGCGCCTACCTGCGCCCGGGCACCCACATGCTCGACGGATCCAAGGCCGGCACGCACGTGGAGATCAAGAAGTCCACGATTGGCGAGGGTTCCAAGGTGCCCCACCTGTCCTACATCGGCGACACCACCATGGGCTCCGGCGTCAACGTGGGCGCGGGCTCCATCACCTGCAACTACGACGGCGTCCACAAGCACAAGACCGTCATCGGCAAGGATGCCTTCATTGGTTCCGACACCATGATGGTCGCGCCCGCCCAGATCGGCGACGGCGCGCTCGTGGCCGCCGGCTCCGTCATCACCGAGCCGGTCCCGGCCGACGCACTCGGTCTGGGCCGCGCCCGTCAGGTAAATATCGAGGGCTGGGCCGCCGATTATCGCCGCCGTCTGCACGAGGATGACGAGGTATAACGTTTTACCAAGCATCTAAGGAGCTGTTCCCATGGGGACGGCTCCTTTTTCTATCGTGACCTGCGCGACCGGATGAGTGGTCGGTTCGTGTCCGTTGACGGTAAAGACGTTATCAGGACCCGATAAACCCCGCCGCGCGGTTACAATGCAACAAGGCATCTATATGGCATTCGATATAAAGGAGAAGGGTAATGCCGATTAATGATCCCGAGAAGTCGGAGAATATGCGCAAGTCCATCCGCGTGTATTCCGGTTCCTCCAACCGTCCCCTCGCTCAGAAGATCGCTGAGTACCTTGGGGTCGAGCTTTCGGGCCTTACGCTAAAGCAGTTCGCCAATGGTGAGATTTACGCCCGCTACGACGAGACTGTCCGCGGCGCCGACGTCTTCCTGATTCAGTCCGTGGCCGGCGGCAACGTCAACGACATGCTCATGGAGCTGCTCATCGCCACCGACGCTGCCAAGCGTGCATCCGCCCGCTCCATCACCGCCGTTATCACCCACTACGGCTATGCCCGCCAGGACCGCAAGGCCGGCCCGCGCGAGCCCATCACCGCCCGCCTCGTCGCCAACCTGCTCGAGCGCGCCGGCGTCGACCGCATCATCACCCTCGACCTGCACCAGGGTCAGATCCAGGGCTTCTTTGATATCCCGGTCAACCACCTGTCCGCACTGCCGCTGTTTGGCCAGTACTACAACGCCATGAACTTCGACACCGACAACCTGGTTGTCGTCTCCCCCGACGTGGGTCGTGCCAAGGCCGCCAAGAAGCTGTCCGACATGCTCGGCTGCGACCTGGCCATCGCCCACAAGGGCCGTCCGCGCCACAACGCCGCCGAGGTCATGGGCATCATCGGTGACATCAAGGGCAAGACCTGCGTCATCAATGACGACATGATCGACACCGCTGGCACCCTGTGCGCCAACGTCAAGGAGCTCAAGGCTATGGGCGCTGGCGACATCTACGTCTGCGCCACCCACGGCATCTTCTCCGGTCCGGCCATCGAGCGTCTGAACGACGCCCCCATCGTCGAGTGCGTCGTCACCGATGCCATTCCCGTCGAGGTCGGCGGCAAGATTAAGACCATCTCGGTCGCCGAGGAGTTCGCTCAGGCCATCTCCGCCGTTTACCACGAGGAGCCCGTCTCCACGCTCGTCGGCGGCGACTTCGCGCTGTAGCCTGCCACGCATCGCATCATCTTTGATGCTTTTAAAGGGTCGGAAGCTCGCTTCCGACCCTTTTTCTATCCCTCGCCAACCTTTCCTGGACAATTAGTTCAGATACGTATTTTTTAAAGCCCCAAAGGGCCGTTCGGAGCCTTCTGAGCTCCCCGGCGGATGCCATGCCGTCCAAAGCTCATCGTTTTCGAGTACAACCGCTGCATATTTATCCTCAAATCGCCCTCAAAGGCCCTTAGAAACGCCTCGAACGCCCGCCGCCTTATACGTATCTGAACCAACTGTCCAGTAACTATCGTCAACCTTCGCGGCAGAGCTCAATTTCCTGCAATCCCCTCAACCGATTCCACCGATTTCATAACACCCAGCCGTTCATGGCGCGCAGCGGCCCGCTGAGCGAAAAGAACGGTATGGCTGTCGCATTCTGCCGGCAACTTAGTACGTTATAGCTATGACGACCGTGATTTCACATTTCTCCGCCCTCCGCGCAATTCGCCGCGCACGACGGGCGTACTCTGCCCTTCCTTGGGACTCCGTTGATAGTGAACAGCAAGCACAGGCCTTGGCTAGCTGCATTCCCAATAATGACGCGATAGACTTTGGCGCACTTTCGATGCTCGACGCCTGGAATGAAGATGATTCCGAACTGCTCGATCTTCTCGTTTCAAGCGAAGACAACAGACGCCCCGACAAGCGACTTCTTCAGCATATTCTCTCCGCTCCTCTTCCTGAAGGTGCAATTATGCACGTCGAGGCCGACATCTACGCAACGTCTCCCGCCATGACGGCCATGCTTTGTTCCAAAAATGAATCGGTCGCCAAAACCTTGATGCTCCTTATGGAGCTGCTCGGAACTTACTCCCTTCCGCCCGAGGCAACCTACCCCATCGCCTATGACGATACGTGGCCCAAGGCCGACGGCTTCGAAGCGATGGGCGATCTTGATTGTCAGGGCAGCCAACCGGCACCCGAAGGACAAGCCGAAACCCGTTACGAACAGGCACACTACAAATGCGAACCTGCTACAACCATCGAAGATCTCGAGGCAATCGCGCGGTTCGCCAAAAGCAGCTCCTATGCCTCGTTTCGCACGGCCGTTAAACTCGCCCGAGCCGGATCAGCATCCCCAGCGGAATCCTTAATGTTTGCCGTCCTAGGCGCGCCCATGCGCTTTGGCGGGTTTGGATGTTGCAGCCTGCCCATGGGAGGCCTGCTACTCAACTATCGAATCGACTTCGACACCCTTGCGGTCAACATGTCCTCGGGCATCCCCTATGCAATCTGCGACTTATATTGTCCTGCCGCCGGAGTGGACAACGAATACAACGGAATTGGGCATGAGCTTCAAAACGCTCGCATTCACGACGGCAATCGAAATAATGGCCTCAAGGCAATGGGCATCCACGTCCTGGTTATCAATCGCGACCAAATGAAAGACCTTGTTGCACTCGAAGCCTTCGCCCAAACGATGCATCGACTCGCGGGAGTCCGATTCCGATATCGCATCAAGGGCTATCGCAAGCGTCAGGCCGCTTGGCTCAACGCTCTGCGGGCCGGAATCGGCCTTGCGCCGGTCTAAACGGCGAATCGCCCGTGCGCCGTCGAGCAGGGCTGGACAGTTAGTTCAAATACGTATGAATGGACACATTGAATTAGGCTATTTTGCAGCTATCTCTATACCATTCGCCCTATTTAAAGGCAGGGTAGACTTCAAAACAGCGCCATATGGACTAACTAAAGCTCCAAAACAACGTATCGACATCGAATTAAGCACTTCGAGTCCTCAGAACTTATACGTATCTGAACTAACTGTCCACCTCGGATTTTGACGGCCGTCCAAACGCCCCCAAACAACCTCAATTGCCCTCCATTTGACAGCGGCAACAGGGTCGCTCACCATAGCAGGCGACAAATCAACGAAAGGATGAACATGGCAGCTGCACAGCCGCTTAAGATTCGCATGGTTGCCGGACTTGGCAACCCGGGTGAGGAATATGCCGAGACCCGCCACAACGCCGGCTTTAAGGCGATCGACGAGCTGGCCCGTCAGGCCGGCGTCACGTACTGGAAAAACCAGGCAGGCACCGAGGTCGCGCTCATCAACATCAACGATCCCGAGGAAGAGGGAGGTAAGCGCCAGATTGTACTGGTCAAGCCGCAGTCGTACATGAATACCTCGGGCGGCCCCATCTCCAAGCTCTGCCGCGAGTACAAGATCAAGGCCGAGGAGCTGCTCGTCATCCACGACGAGCTCGATATTCCCGCCGGCGACGTGCGTGTTAAGGTGGGCGGCGGCCATGCTGGCCACAACGGTCTGCGCTCCATCATCGACAAGATGGGCAGCCGCGACTTCAGCCGCATCCGCACCGGCATCGGCAACCCTCCCGGCAAGATGGCCGTCGCCGACTACGTGCTTAAGCAGCTGCGCGCCCGCGAGGCCGAGGATTTCCAGGACACCTGTGCCCGCGCCGCAGATGCCGCCGGTCTGGCCATCGTCCACGGCGTAATCTACGCCCGCGACCACGTCAACGGTGCCGCCTCCGCCAACGGCAAGCACTAAAACCTACTATTTAGGGACAGGTTTATTTTGGCGGGTTTTATCTACGAAAACGCCCCGGTGGCCACATCGAAATAAACCCCGCACTGCCATACACACATAGCGCCCCAAAGGGGGCCGGCCTCATCACAACCTGAGGCCGGCCCCCTTTTTCGTTTTGCCTGATAAAACCTGCCGAAATAAACCTGTCCCTTTTTTGGCAGGTCACTTTTCCGCCTGCCGAAGATACACGTAAACGGCATGTCCATGAGGGTATAATTCGTACCGTATGTCTGCACAACGCCTGTGCGCGTACGGTTTTATTCGGGCTGCCGTCCATTTCCGTGGAGGCACGGTTCGGCCGCCCTAACAAGAGAGGGGTTCTATGTATAAGATCCTGGAGAAGACGCAGTTCTCGGAGAAGGTGTTCAAGTTCCGCATCGAGGCGCCCGCAATCGCCAAGCATGCGCACGCTGGACAGTTCCTCATGGTTCGCGCCAACGAGACGGGCGAGCGCGTCCCGTTTACCCTGGCCGGCTGGAACGGTGACGAGGGCTGGGTCGAGTTCATCTTCATGGTGATCGGCAAGACCACCGAGATGCTTTCCACCTACGAGGCCGGCGAGTCGCTGCGCGACGTCGTGGGTCCGCTGGGCGTTCCCACCGAGATGGCCGAGGGCCCCTGCGCCGTCATTGGCGGCGGCGTCGGCCTGGCAATTGCCTTCCCGGTCGCCAAGCACCTGGTCGAGACCGGTCACGAGGTGCACGCCATCATGGGCGCTCGCACCAAGGACCTCCTGCTCATGGAGGACCAGTTCCGCGAGCTCCTCGACGAGGACCACATCCACATCACCACTGACGACGGCTCCTACGGCGAGCAGGGCGTTGTCACCGCTCCGCTGGAGCGCCTGCTGCAGGACAAGGCCGTGAGCCAGGTCTTCTGCGTCGGCCCCGTTCCGATGATGAAGTTCTCGACCCTCACCGCCCAGAAGTACGACACCCCCATCACCGCGTCGCTCAACCCCATCATGGTTGACGGCACCGGCATGTGCGGCTGCTGCCGCGTCGAGGTGGGCGGCGTGACCAAGTTCGCTTGCGTCGATGGCCCCGACTTCGATGCCACCCTGGTTGACTGGGATGACCTTCGTGCCCGCCAGGCCGCTTATCGTTCCGAAGAGGGCGCGTCCCTCAAGGCCTATGAGGAAAAGAGCTGCGCATGCCACTAGTTAACGGTCGTTTCGTTGCCGATATGAAGTCGCCCCGCACCCCCGATAACGAGGAGCCGGCTGCCGAGCGCGCCTGCGACTTCCGCCCCGTCGACAAGGGCTTCACCGAGGAGATGGCGCTGGCCGAGGCCGAGCGCTGCCTCAACTGCAAGAAGCCGTTCTGTGTTGAGGGCTGCCCCGTCAACATCAACATCCCCCGCTTTATCGAGCAGATCCGCGCGAAGGACTTCGGCGGCGCTCTCGATACCATCCGCGAGGACTCCATGCTTCCCGCCATCTGCGGCCGCGTCTGCCCGCAGGAGAACCAGTGCGAGGGCAAGTGCATCCGTGGCAAGAAGTCCGAGCCCGTGGCCATCGGCCAGCTCGAGCGCTTCCTGGGTGACCGCCCCGAGCTCGCTTCCACGCCCAAGATGGCCCCCAAGAACGGCAAGAAGGTCGCCGTCGTGGGCTCTGGCCCGTCCGGCATCACCTGCGCCGGCGAGCTCGCCCGCAACGGCTTTGACGTCACCGTCTTCGAGGCATTCTTCACCGGCGGCGGCGTGCTGGTCTACGGCATCCCCGAGTTCCGTCTGCCCAAGGCAGTCGTCAAGCGCGAGATTGACGGCCTGGAGGACATGGACGTCAAGTTTGAGTACAACTCCGTCGTGGGCAACATGGCCACGGCCGAGGAGCTGTTCGAGCAGGGCTTCGACGCCATCTACGTGGCGACCGGCGCTGGCCTGCCCAAGTTCCTCAACGTCCCCGGCGAGAACCTGCCCAACGTCTTCTTCGCTAACGAGTACCTCACCCGCGTGAACCTGATGAAGGCCAACAAGTTCCCCGAGTACGACACCCCCACCAAGCACGGCAAGAACGTCGTCGTCTTTGGTGGCGGCAACGTGGCTATGGACGCCGTCCGTACCGCCAAGCGCCTGGGCGCCGAGCACGCCATCATCGCCTACCGTCGTACCGAGGACGAGATGCCCTGCCGTCGCGCCGAGCTGCACCATGCCAAGGCCGAGGGCGTCGAGGTTCTACCGCTCGTTTCCCCGCTCGAGTTTGTCGCTGGCGAGGACGGTTCCGTGTGCGCCGTCAAGGTCCAGAAGATGGAGCTCGGCGAGCCCGACGAGTCCGGCCGTCGTCGCCCGGTGCCCATCGAGGGCGCCATCGAGGAGATCCCCTGCGACGTCGCGATCTCGGCTATCGGCACCAACGCCAACCCCTTCGCTGCCAAGATTGGCGGCAAGATGGAGCTCAACAAGTGGGGCTACATCGTCGCTGACGAGGAGACCGGCCAGACCACCGATCCCCGCATCTGGGCCGGCGGCGACATCGTCACCGGTGCCGCCACGGTCATTCTGGCGATGGGCGCCGGCAAGAAGGCCGCCGCTTCCATCACCAAGAGCCTGCTGGGCGAGTAATCACCCACAGCGCTAGCCATCAAACGGCAAAGTCCCCGTCGAGCACACGCCCGGCGGGGACTTTTTCTATGCCAGACCCCAGATCACCACAAAGGAGACAGGCACCTTTGTGGTGGTTTTGGACTTGCCTGATCGTTTTGCCTCAATCTGTAACAGTTGGAGTCCGTTGAGCCCTGCAGTTGTTACAGATCGAGATATTGTGCCGGCCGCCCACGCCGCATCTCAATCTGTAACAGTTAGAGACCAAATATGCCGCCTGGTGTTACAGATCAAGACGTTGGGCTGACGGCCGAACGGTTCATCTAAATCTGTAACAGTTAGAGCCATTTTCGCTGGCTTGGTGTTACAGATCGAGACTATGCAAAAGCCGAGGATAGGCACTGCCGCCAAGGCCTTCCCCTCGGCCTAAAACAAAAACCACCACAAAGGTGCCTGTGAACTGCCTCCCATTTCTTGGACATCGGGAA
>CABJFQ010000002.1 GCA_902364975.1 Coriobacteriaceae bacterium
TTTATTCAGTCCAAGTTTCGGGGCGCAGTTCACAGGCACCCTTGTGGTGGTTTTACTTGTGTTGTACTTTAGCGCGATGTAGTACTACCCGAGGCCGAAGGGAGCCCAACATGTTTAAGAACACGCAACAGCTCCTAGGCCTAGCGCTACTAGATTGGATAGCGCGCTAGGGTTGTAATCTCGCTATAACGATTTGTTGTACCCGGGTGCGCTATCGTCTGCCGCTTTCAGGCGTGATGAGCGACACGGGTATTTTTCTATCTCTAGGCCTTCTCTCTCTCCTGAAAGCCATCTGTCATAAAACGGTCAATCAGGAGGAACATATAAGCCACAAAATCACAATCTTTGACGCCACCCTGTGCGACGGTGAGCAGTCGCCGGGCGCCAGCATGAATACCGAGGAAAAGCTCTTCATCGCCCGCCAGCTGGTGCGCATGAACGTGGACGTTATCGAGGCGGGCTTTCCCATCTCGAGTCCTGGTGACTTTCGCTCCGTACAGGAGATTGGCAAGATTGCGGGCGACCGATGCACGGTATGCGGCCTGACGCGCGCTGTCGACAGGGGTATCGAAGTGGCTGCAGAGGCGCTCAAAACGGCCCAGAGGCCCCGTATCCATACAGGGCTGGGTGTGAGCACCAGTCACCTGCGCGACAAGCTCCATATGACTGAGGAAAGGGCAATTGAGTGAGCGATCCATGCCGTCAAACATGCTCGCAAGTTCGTTGACGATGTTGAGTTTTATGCCGAGGATGCCGGCCGCTCCGATCAGGAGTTTCTGGTGCGCATTATCGAGGCGGCCGTAAAGGCCGGTGCCACGGTCGTGAACATCCCCGATACGATGGGCTACAACATGCCGTGGGACTTTGGCGCCCGCATCCGTGACCTGCGCGGGCGCTGCGGGTGCGGCCGGTCAGCGTGCGGTCGACGTGATGGAGTATCGCGAGTACGAGATTGAGCGCATTGCGCGCCAGGCATTTGAGGCGGCGCGCAAACGTCGCGGCAAGGTGACGAGCGTTGATAAGCGCAACGTGCTGGAGACGAGCCGCATGTGGCGCGAGATCGTGCATCGCGTGCAAGACGAGGAGTACTCCGACGTGGAGCTTGAGGACCTGCTCGTCGACAACGCCGCCATGCAGCTCATCAGTCGACCGGCAGACTTTGACGTCGTGGTGACGGAGAACATGTTCGGCGACATCCTGTCCGATGAGGCGGCTCAGATTACCGGATCGCTCGGTATGCTTGCCTCTGCCTCGCTGGATGATGGCGTATCGCTGTTTGGGCCGAGCGCTGGCAGCGCTCCTGACATCGCGGGGCTCGGCGTGGCCAATCCGCTGGCTCAAATCTTGTCGGTGGCGATGCTGCTGACCTACGCGCTCGACATGGGCGAGCAAGCCGCGTGGATCGAGAGCGCCGTGGCGCGCGTGCTCGACGAGGGCTGGCGCACCCGTGACATCGCCGATGTCAACACCCCGGCAGATAAGATCCTCGGCACCACGACGATGGGCGACAAGGTCGTCGCCGCGCTGTAGGCGATGCCGATTCAAGCTGTCAAATATCTCAATCTGTAACATCTAAGGGGCAAAATCGTTCCTACCTGTTACAGATTGAGATTTTCGGCTGAGCATCCGTGGTCTGTCTCGATCTGTAACAGCTAACCGATTATTTGGGCCCTACCTGTTACAGATTGAGACAAACCGTTGGGACAGGTCGGACGAGTCAGCAAAACCACCACAAAGGTGCCGGTCCCCTTCGTGGTGGTTTTTAGCGCAACGAGGTGTTCCCAGCCGACCATACGGGCGGCCTTGCGCTCACGCTGCTCGATGACAGCGCATCTTTAGACGCGAAGCGCGGAACCGGGTGCATATACGAGCCGCGTAGCGTTACGAATTCATGGGAATGACCGTATCGCCAATTTGTACGCTTGCAATCTTGTCTGTGTCACAAACTTGCGAGAACGGCCAGGTCTTGTGGACATCAGTGGTGCCGTTATCCAGTTTATTTGCGAAATAGCCGCTGTGGCTGGTTGCGTCCTCAACATGACCGTCTTTGAACGTCACGATGAGGGGTATGTTGCCAACGGCATCCATAGACTCCTCCATGTTTTGAGACATCTTGCCGCTGTTGTTGTCGTGTTCGATGGAACGATCTATGTTGTAGCGGACTGAAACGCCAACGCAGGATACGGTGGCCTCTTGAATCGTCGCCTTGGTGCCGTTAAAGTTGACCGATTTGGGCGCGGGAATCGTAACGGATGTATCTTCGTAATTCAGCTGGAACTTAAGATCCCATGGGCCCGTAAGTATTTTCTTATACTCGGGAAGCTCTTTGCCAGCACGTGGCACAACGAGAGAGTTGATATGCGTGCGGACGGTCCTGCCCATAAGGCCGGGTGATTCAACGCTGAACTGTGTAAAGTATTGAATGCTGGAGTCATTGGGGTTCTTGTCAATGAGCCATGATTGGCCTTGGCCGCCATGCTCGCCATCAACGTATACGTTTCCATCGACACTTCCGGCGATAGTTCCGTTCTCGCCCGGCTCGGAAAGCTTTTTCAGGGCAGCGGGATCGTCGAACGTAAGCGTATAGGCGATGGTAACCATATCCTTGTCGCCCATGATGGCGTCGGCGGTCACGGTGACTCCGTTGTTGGAGCAGCTAGCACCGACGGGCCGGCCAATACGGTCGATGATCTCGGTTTGAGAAGCAGGTCCGTCAAAGATGTCGGAAAGCATGTCAGAAGGAAGCGGCAGGACGCCTGTTGCCATAGCCGTGCCAGCGCCTCCAATGACGATAGCGAGGACTGCCGTTACAGCGGCAATGCGAGCGACTGTTCTTACGGGATGGCGGGCGATGCGCGGCTTGCGTCGCGTGCCATTAAAGTTGCTTTGAGCGGTCGCCGCATCGCTCGAGGCGACGGACTGAGCAATCGAGTTTGCCATGTGCTGCTTCGCATTATCGGTAAACGAAATGTGCTCCAGGGCGTGGCGATAGTCATTCGAATTCGTAGTCATTGTGGTCTCCTTTCAAGGAAAGCCGAAGTGACGCACGTCCGCGGCTAAGGTGCTGGGCGGTTGCAGCTGGCGTCGCGTGAACGGCGTCTGCGATTTCCCTGATGCTCATGCCTGCGTAGTAGTGCAAAAAGATGGCGATGCGCTGTGCTTGAGGCAGGGCCGTGACAGCGGAAAGAATGGCGCAGTCGCGTTGCGCGAATTCTTGCTCGGTATGTGTTACGGGTGCGCAGAAATCGGGGAGCGAATCGAGGTCGACAACCGGGTGATTCGCGTGCGTACGGCCGATATCGCGACATGCGTTCAGTGCGACTCGGATCACCCAAGCACGTTCGTGTTCGAGCGAGTCGAACGGTTGAGTGCGTTGGAGAATCTTGATCAGCGTGTCTTGGCAGATGTCTTGAGCGTCGTCAGCGGATCCAAGGGCCGAATAGCACAATCGAAGGATGAGGTCGGAATACGTGTCGACCAAGCGCTTTGCTTCCCGCTCGATCTGATCGGCATCGCATCGGAGCGTGCTATTGCGGTTACGGCGTGCAGGCATAGTGTCACCTCCAATTGGTCGTGGTGGATATAGGGAAGGCGTCTCGCGAGGTCCCTCTACATACAACACGGTCGAGACTGCATAAGTTGACAAAAAAAGACGGCACGTGAGCGCCGTCCTTACAAAACAATGAGTGTTCTCGTTAATTACACAAGCACCGTGATGGACAGGTCGGACGAGTCAGCAAAACCACCATAAAGGTGCCTATCCCCTTCGTGGTGGTTGTTGGCAGTTACCAGGGGGTTCTGGCGGTTGAAGACTCGATTGCTTCGTGGCGTTTGAGCTCGCGGCGCATGGTTTGCGAGTTGAGCCAAGCGGCCTTCCAACCGCGCGTGGGGTAGCGCGCCTCGTCAATTTCGATCTTGGTATAGCCGCAGGCGTTGACAATCTTCGTTCCGCATGGGTGTTGGCGCTCGCGTTGAAAGTTGGGGCCGTAGCTTTGGTGCACATGCCCGTGAATCATATAGTCGGGACCCCAAGACTCAAGAGCCGCATTAAAGCACTCGAATCCTCGATGCGGCAGGTCGTCCAGGTCGCCCATGCCTGCGACGGGTGCATGGGTAAGTAGAATATCGCATCCGTCTACCAGTGCGATTTTTCGCGATAGCTTGCGCATGCGTTTTGCCATCTCGCGCTCGGTATACATGTTCGCGCCGTCGCGGTAGCGCATGGAACCGCCCAGACCCGCAATGCGAATACCTCGGTACACATATACGCTGTCCTCAACACAAATGCACCCGCCCGGTGCATGGCGCGCGTAGCGGTCGTCGTGGTTGCCACGAACGTACACAAGCGGTTTGTTGATGACAGTGACCAAAAACTCAAGATAGTCCGGATCCAGGTCGCCTGCGGATAGAATCAGGTCAACGTCCTCAAAGCGCTCCTTGCGAAAACATTCCCACAGGCAGCGCTCCTCTACATCGGCAATGGCTAGGATATTCATAGGGCACGGACCTCCGGCTCGTTATCGAGCTGCGGAATCGAGCCTATAACGTTGTCAGCCAGCCAGTTCATCTCGACAATCTGCGTACTCGGCAGGGGAGGGAAGCCCTCAATCTGAACCACGCCGTCCTGGCTGTGGAGCTCGCCGCCAAATGGGTTGATGGAGCCCTCGACAATGCCGTTGCGAAGCAGCTGCACAAGTTTACGCGTCTGATAGGGTAGGCCCGGAGCGTAGCGAATATCGATGACGCCGGAGCTCATACCGTACCAGTAGTTGACGGCGCGCACCTGCTGGTCATCGGCGGTCTCGTCCCATGTGCCGTGCAGTAGGCTGCGTACGATGAGTTCGTAGTAACGGCCCCAGTTCCATACCGGCATAGCAATACCGGTAACTTCCTTGCCGTTTACCAGACGGTGAAGCCCGTAGGCGGTGGGGTCCTCGAGAGACTTGGACATATCGGCGCCGGTCATGACGCTCACGCCCTCGCGACACATGGCTTCGGCAAGACCGCCGGCGGGTACATCGCCCCAGGTGAGGATTACCTGCGCACGAGGGTCGAGCAGCGAGGCGCCGATGGCAAAGGCGTTGATCTCGCTAAGCGCTCCCGACGCAAAGACCGACGCGTGGTAGCCAATGCGATGGTTGTCCGCCATGCTGGCCGCAAGGGCGCCCAGGAGAAACTTGGCCTCGTACATCTTGCCAAAGTACGAACGGACGCTTTGGTGGGGAAGGCCGATAGAGCAGTTGAGGAATCGCACCTGGGGATACTCAACGGCGGCTCTGAGCGTATATTCCATCAGGCGGTGTGAAGTCGAGAAGATGACGTTCACCCCGTGCTTGACGGCGGTCTCCACGGCGGCGTAGAACACGTCCGGATCGTGGCAGTCCTCGAACGCCTCGGTGCGCACGATGCCGCCAAAGTGCTCATCGAGATACTGACGCCCTTGGTCGTGAAGGCTGTCCCAGCTCGACGTCGCACAGGGGAACTCATGGATAAAGGCGATGCGCAGGGGATTGGCCGCCGAATAGACGGTCTTGCCCATAAAGAAGTTGAGCACACCGGAGGTGGACTTGGCGGGCGACTCCTCCTCATCGACACTCGGCGCTTCGACAAGATCGACCTTGTCCTCGTCACTTTTCCCGGCGATGACCAGCTCGCGCCAGATCTTGCACAGGCGGTTTACGACGATATCCGTTGGCGTATCCAGCAGGCGGTCCTGGTTGTACACATTGAGGTAGACGAGCATGGCGTCGGCGGGCGTAATGTCCAGGTGGTCGCCGCCCGCGCGAAGGTAGGCACGCTTAAAGAGCAGGAAGGTGTGGCGCAGGTAGTCGACCTTTTTCTGCGGCCATTTTTCGATAAGGTTCTGACCGAGCATCTTGGCGAGCGTTTCGTAGCTTCCCTCGCGAGAGAACTCGATCTCGTATAGGGGGCAGACGCGCCAAAACGCGCAGAACTCGCCGTACAGGCGGCTTTCGACGGAATCCCATGTGCCGGGGTAGAGACGGGTAATCTTGGCCGAAACCGTCGGGGCGTCCAGGAATTTGAGGACACTGACACGTTTGTTGCCTTCCTGGACATAGAACCGATGCATGAACTCGGTGACGATGATGGGGTCGCGATAGCCCTCGGTCACCTGGATGTCGTAGAGGTTGGACCATTTGCGGGCGAACTCGGTGCCAAACGGCAGCAAGGGCATAAAGTTGCATGAAAAGGCGGACTGACGGCCCTTGGTAACCGTGCCGACGACCATTTCGAGCGGAATGTCTCTCAGGCCGACATTCTCTCGCTGGCCTAAGGGGAGCTGAGCAACTAAGCTATCGAGGTCCGTGAGGTACGGATGCTCGCTTTGACTAATGGCGCGTCGACGTCCTTGCTCGCCGCGCTTGCGTGCTTGACGATAGGCCTCTTCCATAGTTTTGCTCCCTTAGTCGTTTAAACAACTATATGAATCATGGTACCACGAATGAAAACCACCACAAAGGTGCCTGTCCCCTTTGTGGTGGTTTAGGCGATGATGGGGGCGATGGCGCGGATGCAGGCGTCGGCTGCCGTGAAAGTAGTGCTGTCGTCGCTGACGATAAAGATGATCTTGCCCTTGATGCCAAAGTCGCCGATCTCGCTAAAGAGCACATAGGGCTCCTTGTCAAAGCCTGAGATGGGCGAGACAGCCGTTTTGGTGGCGCTGGCGAGCTCGCCTGCTAACGCATCGAGCGACGCCCATTTGGAGGGGTCTTTGACCGCGACGGGGACGGCCACGCGCCCAAAGGGCATCAAATGCACGAGCGTGTTCTTGGAGATGTTGGAGTTGGGGACGATGATGGTCTGCCCGCAGGCGTCCTCGATGGTCGTATGGCGCCAGGTGATATCTTGGACCACGCCCGACACGCCGCCGACCTCGATATTGTCGCCGGGTTTGATAATGCCCATAAACGTCACCTGCATGCCGCCGATGAGGTTTGAAAGTGTGTCCTGAAAGCCGAGTGAGATGGCGATGCCGCCGACGCCAAGAGCGGCGACGAGGGCGTTTGCGTTAACGCCAAAGCAGTTGTCGAGGATAAAACTGCCGCCGATCGTCCATATGACGGCGCGCGCGATGTTGATGAAGATGCTCGATGAAGGGAGTGGGTTATCGTCGCGGTTAAGCAGGTGGCGCAGGGTCTTGGACGCGACCTTGGCGGCAACGGCGGTGCCGATAGCCAAGATACCTGCCCAGATGATGTTGTGGACCCATCGTTGTGCAAAGAAATGAAGAATTGGCTCAAACAATTCCATGTAGGGAAACCTCCTCATGATCGTTCAACCATGATACCCAACAAGAAGCCCGTCCGATCAAATTCAGACGGGCTTCTTGTTGGGTATAAGGTTTGCACGGCGGGGAAGAGATCTTCTCAAGGCAGTTTCCTTAGTTCTTGACCAGTGGTCCCTGCTGACGCTGGATTATCGACATAATATGCGAAAACCGCCGCAAAGGTGCCTGTCCCTTTGCGGCGGTTTTGACGTTTGCGCAGATAAAACCTGCCAAAATAAACCTGTCCCTTTTTGGCAGGTTTTAGCTCAGCAGCATGCGGTCGTTGGCGAGCTCGCCGCCCGAGACCTCCTCGAACTTCTGCAGCAGGTCGGCCACGGTGAGTGACTTCTTCTCATCGCCCGCCACGTCGTAAATCACGTGACCTTCGTGCATCATGATCAGACGGTTGCCCAGACGGATGGCGTCGTTCATGTTGTGCGTGACCATGAGCGTGGTCAGGTGGTTCTCGTCGACGATCTCCTCGGTCAGGTTGAGCACCTTCGATGCCGTTTTGGGGTCGAGGGCCGCGGTGTGCTCGTCGAGCAGCAGCAGGCGCGGCTTGGTGAGCGTGGCCATCAGCAGGGTGAGTGCCTGGCGCTGGCCACCCGAGAGCAGGCCGACCTTGGCGTTGAGGCGTGTGTCCAGACCGAGGTCCAAGCGCTTGAGCAGCTCAACGTACTCGTCCTTCTCGGCCTTGGTGACGCCCCACGAAAGACCTCGACGCTGACCGCGACGCTTGGCGAGGGCTAGATTCTCGGCAATCTGCATGTCGGCTGCGGTGCCGCGCATGGGGTCCTGGAACACTCGGCCTAGGTACTTGGCGCGCTGCGACTCGCTCAGACGCGAGATGTCGGTGCCGTCGAGCTCGATAACGCCCGAATCGAGCGGATACACGCCGGCAATCATGTTGAGCAGCGTGGACTTGCCGGCGCCGTTGCCGCCGATCACGGTCACAAAGTCACCGTCGTTAAGGGTGAGGTCAACGCCGGTGAGTGCGCGCTTCTCGGTGACGGTGCCCTTGTTAAAGGTCTTTTTGACGTGCGAGAGCTTAAGCATCTGCCTCATCCCCTTTCGTGTAGGAGCTGCGGAGCTTATAGCGCTCCCAAACCACGGGCACGCACAGGGCCACGGCAACGATCACGGCGGAGAGCAGCTTCATGTCGTTGGCATCCATGCCCAGCTGCAGCACGATGGCGCGAATGAGGAAGTACACCACGGAGCCAAAGACGGCAGAGGCAAGACGGACGCTAAACTGCGTCAGACCGCCGGGCAGCAGGCGGCCGAGCACCTCGCCGATAACAATGGCGGCAAGACCGATAACGATGGCGCCTGTGCCCATGCCAATGTCAGCGTACTTCTGGCTCTGGCAGATGAGCGCACCCGAAAGGCCGATAAGGGCGTTGGAGAGCACGAGGGCGATCATCTTGGTGGAGTTGGTGTTGACGCCCAGGGCGCGGATCATGTACTCGTTGTTGCCGGTGGCACGCAGCGCCGAGCCGATCTCGGTGCCAAAGAACCAGTACAGGATGGCGACGATGGCCACGGCCAGCACAATGCCCAGGATGATGGCAACGGTGGACTGCGGCAGGCCCGTCATGTGGCTGACAGACGAGAAGATGGTGCCCTTGGCAAGGATGGGCGTGTTGGATTTGCCCATGATGCGCAGGTTGATGGACCACAGACTGATCTGCGTAAGGATTCCGGCGAGGATCGCGGGAATCTCAAAGACGGTGGTCAAGATGCCCGTGACAGCGCCGGCGATGGCACCGGCGCACATGCCGGCCAGCACGGCGAGCAAGGGGTCGACGTTGTTGTTGACGATGAGCACGGCGCAAACACAGCCGCCGAGGGCAAAGCTGCCGTCGCAGGTCATATCGGGGATGTCGAGCAGGCGGAACGTGATAAACACGCCAAGCACCATAATGCCCCAGAGGACGCCCTGCGAAACGGCGCCCTGCAATGCAATGAGCATGCTTCATACCTCCTAGGATAGGGTGGACACGTGATTTTCCATAATAGCGGTAACGCTGCATAAAAGAGTTGCGGACGGATGTTTTGTCTCATCCGAAACAAGCAGGGCGGACGCCGGTCTTTAGCGTTCGCCCCTGTGGCTCAGATATTGAATAACGCGGCTATGGCACGAGCGCGGGCTCTAGATGCATTGCCACGCATGACGCTACGCGTCCAGAGCGGAAAGGTCGATGCCCAGAGCCTCGGCCATCTCGTCGTTCTTGACGACGACCAGGTCCTTGCTCGAGAGGTGCTTGATCGGCATATCCTCGGGCTTAGCCTCGCCCTTCAGAATCTTAACGGCCATCTCGCCTGCGGCGTAGCCCAGGTCCTCATAGTTGATGGAGAGGGTGAACAGGCCGCCGGCCTTGCACATGCCCTCCTCGCCGGTAACGAAGGGGAGCTTGTTCTCCTTGCAGATCTGGCCGACCTGCGAAGCACCCGCGGCGATGGTGTTGTCGGTGGGGGAGTACAGCGCGTCGACCTTGCCCACGGCGGACTCGACGACGGACTGGATCTCGTTGGAGCTCGAGACGGTGAAGTCGGTGTACTCGAGGCCCAGTTTGTCGAGCTCCTTCTTGGCGGCCTTGATCTGGACGTCGGAGTTGGACTCGGCGGTGCAGTAGAGCAGGCCGACCTTCTTAACGTCGGGCAGGACCTTCTGCATCATCTCGAGCTGCTCGGCGACCGGGGTGAGGTCGGAAGCGCCCGTGACGTTGGTGCCGGGCTTGTCGTTGTCCTGGACCAGGCCGGAAGCGGCGTAGTCGGTGATGGCGCAGCCAACGATGGGGATATCGGCGGTGGCGCCGGCGGCAGCCTGCGCGGCAGGCGTAGCGATGGCATAGATCAGGTTGACGCCGTCGCCTACGAACTTGTCGGCAATGGACTTACACGTGGACTGGTCGTTCTGGGCGTTCTTCTGGTCGATCTTGACCTTGAGACCGCTCTTCTTGATGGCCTTGACGAAGCCGTCGTTGGCGGCATCGAGCGCGGAGTGCTCGGTGAGCTGCAGAACGCCGATGGTGTAGTCGGAACCGGCGGCAGCGGAGCCGGAACCAGAGTTGCCGCCGCATCCGGCGAGCGGAGCGAGCGCGAGCAGGCCAGCGGAGACAAGAAGGCTCCTGCGGCTGATGGTGATGTCCTTCATATCATTACCCCCAGTATAAAAATGGCTGGAAACACTGCACTAGGAAAAAGTGCAAGTGGGACTATAGTAACGCCGATGCCCATTTTTACAACATCCTGGCGCGTTTTTTAATACTGAACCGGATGGGCGGTGCTGAGGAACGACGGACGGTAACGGGGCTTACGCTGCGGGTGCGGTGCTGTCTTCTTCGTCTAGCGCGGCAAAGAGTTTCTTGCCGTCGAGCAAACGCGTGCTGACGTTTCTCATGCGGCTGACCTCAACGGTGCGCAGGGTGTCGTCGGCGCCTCGGGTGTCGTAGACCGTTCCCAGCAGATACGAGACGCCGTCGCGCTGCCTGATGGCAAAGGGCCGGACCGTCATCCGCACCACCTCGATTTCGCCTCGGGTCAGGACGTTTGTGATATCAAAGCTGACGGTTGTTCCATGGTCGATGGCCTGTTCGATGAGCTCGCACGTGTCGATACGCTTGGCGTGCGGACGCGTTGTCTTGACGGGTGCGTCGTTGGCGGCCGGTGCCGGTTCGGGCATATCGAGATAGTCGCGAACATCGGCGCTCGCCATGGCGACCAGGTGCTGCGCCATGCTCTTTCGAATGGCTATGGGCGTCGACCGGTTGCGCATGACCATGCCGTGGAGCCGTATGATCTCTTCGTCAGCAAGCGGGCGGGTAAGAAGTTTGTAGCCCACGCCGCGTTTGTACTCAATTTCGTATCCGGCATGGCGAAGCGCGGAGATGGCGGTGTAGATGCTGCGCCGCGCCGCCGAGATGGGCATGCGGGCGGGGTCGTCGGGATGGGCGAGGCGCCGGATCAACTCATCGGAAAGCATGGCCTTGTCCTCGCCGGTGTTTTCGCTTAATAGTTGCAGGATGCGAACGGCGCGATAGGCTGCCATCGAGGCGGCGCCCCTCGTCGTGGTGTCGTAGGTTTCAACAGCGGCTTCGGTCATGGTGCCCACGTCCTTTCCGTTTTGGGTGGCGACGGTATGGAGCCTAGGACGTGGGGCTTTCCCAGGGGCACAGGGCGCTCTGGGCGGTCGGTAGTCGTCGGCAAACGGCGGGTCGAGTTTTCAACAGCCCTGCTCAACTGACCAAAAACTTGCCAAAAGCTTGACGGATGCTGTTGAAAAAAGCGTCTCTCGACCGATGTCGAGAGACGCTTATGCGATGAGCGTTGGCGTGTGGCGACGCGAGCTAGCGTCCGACGATTAGAAGTCGGCGTTGCCCACGGTGCGCGGGTGCGGCAGGACGTCGCGGATGTTGCCCACGCCGGTCAGATACATGACCAAGCGCTCGAAGCCCAGACCGTAGCCGGCGTGCTTGCAGGAACCGTAGCGGCGCAGGTCAAGGTAGTACTTGTACTGCTCGGGATTCATGCCCAGGTCCTTGATGCGGGCCTCGAGCAGATCCAGGCGCTCCTCGCGCTGGGAGCCGCCGATAATCTCGCCGATACCGGGAACCAGGCAGTCGGCGGCGGCGACGGTCTTGCCGTCCTCGTTCATGCGCATGTAGAAGGCCTTGATCTCGGCCGGGTAGTCGGTTACGAAGGTCGGGCGCTTAAAGTGCTCTTCGGTCAGGAAACGCTCATGCTCGGTTTGTAGGTCGATGCCCCAGCTCACGGGATAGTCAAACTTGTGACCGGCGGCGACGGCCTGCTCCAGGATCTCGACGGCCTCGGTATAGGTGACGCGGGCAAAGTCGGAGTTGGCGACATGGTCCAGGCGCTCGAGCAGACCCTTGTCCACAAACTTGTTGAGCATGTTGAGCTCGTCGGGGCAGGTGGCCATAACGTCCTTAAGAACGTACTTGAGCATGGCCTCGGCGTTATCCATGTAGTCGTTGAGGTCGGCAAATGCCATCTCGGGCTCAATCATCCAAAACTCGGCGGCGTGGCGCGTGGTGTTGGAGTTTTCGGCGCGGAAGGTGGGGCCAAAGGTGTACACGTCGCCAAAGGCCATGGCAAAGTTCTCGGCATTGAGCTGGCCGGAAACGGTGAGGCTCGCATGCTTGCCAAAGAAGTCCTGACTCCAGTCGACCTCGCCGGACTCGGTGAGGGGCGGGTTTTTGGGGTCGAGCGTGGTCACGCGGAACATCTCGCCGGCGCCCTCGCAGTCACTCGTGGTGATGATGGGGGTGTTGACGTAGACAAAGCCCTGCTCCTGGAAGAAGCGGTGGATGGCGGCAGCCGCGACAGAGCGGATACGGAACACGGCGCGGAACAGGTTGGTGCGCGGGCGCAGGTGCTGCTGAGTGCGCAGGAACTCGACGGTGGCACGCTTCTTCTGCAGCGGGTAATCCGGAGCGCTGACGCCCTCGACCTCGATGGAGGTAGCAGAAAGCTCGAAGGGCTGGGGCGCATCGGGGGTCAGCTTGACGGTGCCGGTGCAAATGAGTGCGGCCGAGACGTTTTGATGGGCAATCTCGTCGTAGTTGTCGAGCGCCTCGCGGTTCATGACGACCTGCAGGTCGCGGAAGCAGCTGCCGTCGTTGAGCGTAACGAAGCCAAAGTTCTTCATGTCGCGGACGGACTTGACCCAGCCGGCAACGGTGACGGTCTGGCCACCGAGCGACTCGGCATCGGCATAGAGCTGCGCGATTTTGGTGCGGTTCACGTATCCTCCCATAACGGTTGAATGATAGCTATCCATACAGTTCGATATTCTAGCAGCTCGGCTCATTTGGGCTATACAGATAAGGCATTGGCGGGATGGTTTTTCAAACGAAAAGCGCCCGCGGCCAGATGGTCGCGGGCGCTTGACGAGGTGCCTTTTGGCTGTGTGGCGCGGGGCCTGGCTACTTGGTCTTGGCTACCAGCAGCGGGTCGCCAAGCTTGACGAGCGGGTTGCCGCCGATAAGCGTTCCAGACTCGCCGACATGGTCGATGCTCTTAAGACGATCGAGCTCGGAGACGATGACGGTCACGATGTCCTCGTGACCAGCGGCCTTAATGGCCTCGCGGTCGAAGCTGATGAGCGGCTGGCCTGCCTTGACCACATCGCCCATCTCGACAAAGCGGGCAAAACCCTTGCCGTTCATTTCCACGGTGCCCAGGCCAACATGGATGAACACGCGAAGACCGTCCTCGGTGATCATGCCAATGGAGTGGTTGGTGACAGTGGTGGCGCCGATGCGGCCGTTGGCGGGCGCATAGATGGTGCCGGTAATGGGCTCGATGCCATAGCCCTGGCCAAGCATGCCCGAGGCGATCGTCTCGTCGGGAACTTCGTCCAGGTTGACGAGCACGCCGTTGACGGGGGCATAGATGACGCCTTCGCGGGTGGCGAAGCTTGCTGCGGGCGGAACAGACGCCTCGCCGGTCGAGGTGAAGGTGGACTTAAGCGAATCGAGCAGACCCATAGTTGCCTCCAACTTAAATAGGCGCATATCGCGCGTTTGGTTTGCCGGAAACGTTTCATATGTGTTTCGCGGCTTGGTCAACGCCCCCTATTTTACGCTGCTCAGCGATACCTCTGAGCTGGGATTATGTGATATATCAGTTGAAGGGAAACTTATTGCTGGTGTGTTTCTGCGCCACGGGTTCAAGTGGGGTACGCTTGAAGGCAAAAACAAGGGCGCATAATTTGCGCGAAGGGAGCACATATGATTGTCGAGAACTATGCGCTGTGGGGCGAGGAGCCGACCGAGGATTATCCGGCGACCTTTACGTATCTGGGTGCCGAGCCGCTGCCCGACAAGCCCAATGGCCGCCGCCCCGCGGTGATCATCTGCGGCGGAGGCGGGTTTACGCATATCGCTCCGCACGAGCAGGACCCGGTGGCGTTTGCATTTTTGGACCGCGGCTACCAGGCCTTTGTGCTCAACTATGTCACGAGTTCTACGGGTGACGTGAGCTTTCCGCGCCCCCAGGCAGATCTTGCCAAGATGGTCGCCACGGTGCGCGCCAACGCCGACGAGTGGCATGTCGATCCTAAGCGCGTGTGCGTCGTGGGATTCTCGGCGGGCGGCATGATCTGTGCCTCGCTGGCAACGCAGTGGAAGACCGGCCCCTTCGCGGCACTTGCCGGGGCGCGTCCGGACGACATTCGCCCCGATGCCGTGGTGCTGGGCTATCCGCTGCTCGACTTTGCCTATGTGCGTGATATGCAGACGCGCGACCCGCGCATCGACCTGCGCGTGCCCAAGACGGGTGGCAAGACGGGGCGCGATTTACTCAACGACTATCTGTCGATGGTGACGGGCGGCGAGGCCACCGACGAGCACCTGGCCGATATCTGCCCCACCACGCATGTTTCGCGTCAGATGCCGCCGACCTTTGTGTGGGGCGTGTCCGACGACAAGACGGCGCCGATCGCGCAGGTCTATCCGTTTGCCCAACGCATGGTCGAGGAGGGCGTCGCTTGTGAGACGCACGTCTTTGACCAGGGCGGCCACGGCCTTTCGCTCGGCAACGCCAACACCGCAGTCGACAACGAGGACAAGCAGGTGGCGGTCCGTCCTTGGATTCGCCTAGCCTTCCGCTTCCTGGAGCGCCATATGTAAAAGTAGACTACTTGCCCGTTTCAAAAAGTCTGCTTAGAGGAGGAGCCATGCTTGAGGGTACGTATGTGGTTTCGGCCCAGACGCCGGTGGGGAGTAAACGCGGCGAGGTGACGTTTTCACATGGGGTGAACGGCGTGCTCAGGGCAGTACTAAACGTCAGGGGTCTCAATATCGCTCTCTCGAGCGCCCGCGCTGAAGGCGATTTCTTTGAACTCTCGGGTACTATCTCCCATGTCTTGATGGGCAAGGCGCCCTTTGCATGCACGGGGTCAGTCGAGGGTGATCGACTCACTGCTACCGCGCGGTCGGGTTCCGTTTCGATCTCGCTGAGCGGTATGCGCAAAGAGCTTTCGGGGCGCACCGCATAAAGTTTGCGCAGGTAAACATCGGTATTTGACTTTATAAAATAGTTCAGAGCGCTATCATTTGTCGTTACGAGTTGGTTAGCCCCGGTAAACGGTTAACCGCGTCTAACGAAAGGATGAGCGCGTGAAGCTCGATACACTCGAGATTGGAAAGGACGCCGTTGTCGCATCGGTGACATCCGACGATCAGGCGCTCCGACAGCATATTTTGGACATGGGTCTAACGCCGGGCACCGAAGTCACCATGATGAAGTACGCCCCCATGGGCGACCCGCTCGAGATTCGCCTGCGCGGCTACGAGTTGACGCTGCGCAAGGACGATGCCGCTCGCATCGAGCTCGTGGGCATTCATGACACCGATACGGGTCCGCGTGTGAACGCCGCAATCGGCACGACGGAGCACCCGGCACTCGGCGAGGGAACGTATTCGCCCCGCGCGGCAAAGACGGCCGTGCCCGAGGGCTCGCCGCTGCATTTTGCCCTCGCCGGCAACCAAAACTGCGGTAAGACCACGCTGTTCAACCAGCTGACGGGTTCCAACCAGCACGTCGGTAACTTTCCCGGCGTGACGGTCGACCGCAAAGACGGAACCATCCGCAATCACCCCGAGGCGAGCGTCACCGATCTGCCCGGCATCTATTCGCTGTCGCCGTACACAGGCGAGGAGATCGTCAGCCGCCAATTCATCCTCGACGAGCATCCCGATGCCATCATCGACATCATCGACGCCACCAACATCGAGCGCAACCTGTATTTGACGCTGCAACTCATGGAGCTCGACCGTCCCATGGTCATTGCGCTCAACATGATGGACGAGGTGACGGCCAACGGCGGCGCCATCGATGTCAACCTGCTCGAGAGCCTGCTGGGCGTGCCCGTTGTCCCCATTAGCGCTGCCCGCAACGAGGGCATCGGCGAGCTGGTGGAGCACGCTCTGCACGTGGCGCGGTTCCGCGAGCGTCCCGGCCGCCTGGACTTTTGCGCGCCCGACGGTCCGGACGGCGGTGCACTGCATCGCTGCATCCACGGCATTGCCAACCTTATCGAGGACCACGCCGCGACGGCGCATATCCCGGTGCGTTTTGCAGCGACCAAGCTGGTCGAGGGCGACGAGCTGGTGACAAAGGCGCTTCACCTGGACCGCAACGAACTCGACGCCATCGAGCACATCATTACCCAGATGGAGGGCGAGGCGGGCACCGACCGCCTGTCCGCGTTGGCCGACATGCGCTTTACCTTTATCGGCGACGTGTGCGGACGCTGCGTGGTGAAGCCCCACGAGAGCCGCGAGCACGTGCGCTCCGTCAAGATCGATCGCATCCTGACGGGTCGCTACACGGCCATTCCGGCGTTCCTGGTGATCATGGGCCTCGTCTTTTGGCTGACGTTCGGCGTGATCGGCGCGGCGTTGCAGGGCCTCATGGAGGACGGCATTGCTGCCATCATTGCTTCGGCCGACGCGGGCCTCAAGGCGTTTGGCACCAACGACGTGGTGCGTTCACTCGCGGTCGACGGCGTGCTCACGGGCGTGGGTAGCGTGCTGACCTTCCTGCCGATCATCGTCGTGCTCTTCTTGTTCCTCTCCATTCTGGAAGACTCCGGCTACATGGCGCGTGTGGCCTTTGTCATGGATAAGGTGCTGCGCCGCTTTGGTCTGTCGGGCCGCAGCTTCGTGCCCATGCTCGTTGGTTTTGGCTGCACCGTGCCGGCTATCATGTCGACCCGTACGCTCCCATCCGAGCACGACCGCAAGATGACGGTCATGCTCACGCCGTTCATGAGCTGCTCGGCCAAGTTGCCGGTCTACGGTCTGCTGTGCGGGGCGTTTTTCCCGCAGGCGACGGTTCCCGCCATGGTCTCGCTCTATCTGATTGGCATTGCGGTCGGTTGCATCGCGGCTTTGGTACTCAACCGCACGGCATTTAAGGGCGACCCGGTGCCGTTTATCATGGAGCTTCCCAACTACCGCCTGCCGAGCATCAAGACGACGGTGATGCTGGCATGGGATAAGGCCAAGGACTTTATTACCAAGGCCTTTACCATTATCTTTGCCGCTACGGTGGTCATCTGGTTCCTTCAGACGTTCGATATCCGCTTTAATGTGGTCGCCGACCAGTCGCAAAGCCTGCTTGCGGGCCTCGGCAGCATCATCGCGCCGGTGCTGGCGCCGCTCGGCTTTGGCGACTGGCGCGCCTCGACGGCGCTCGTCACCGGCCTTATCGCCAAGGAGAGCGTCATCTCGACGCTCACGGTGCTTTTGGGCGCAACGTCGCCCGCGGCGCTGTCGACCATGTTTTCGCCGTTTACCGCCTACGTGTTCTTGGTCTTTACGCTGCTGTACCCGCCTTGCGTGGCGTCCATCGGCGCCGTCAAGAGCGAGTTGGGCGCGCGCTATGCCGTGGCTGTATTCGCGTTTCAGGTGACGGTCGCCTGGATCGTGGCGTTTGTCGTGCATTCGGCGGGCATATTGCTGGGGTTGGCTTAGCTATTTATTGACGGCGCAACCTCTGTGTATTGAGTTGATTGCGGCCCTGCATCTGTACTGACGGATGCGGGGCCGTTGCTATATAATCGCCCACCGCCCAAGACAATCGGAGAGGTTTCCTACATGACTCAGGCAAGACAAGATGGCATCTCGCTCAAGCAGTGGTTCCCGCTTATCGGGCTCGCCTGCTGTTCGTTCGTGTTCAACACATCAGAGTTCATGCCCATTGGCCTTCTGACTGATATCGCCGCATCGTTCTCGCTCACCGAGGCCCAGGCAGGCATCATGATTTCGGTCTACGCCTGGGGTGTCATGCTGCTGTCGCTGCCACTCATGGTGTTTGCCTCGCGCTTTGAGTTCAAGCGGATGCTGTTGGGCGTTTTGGCCGTGTTTTCGCTCGGCCAGTTCCTGTCCGCTGTGGCGCCCACCTATCCTATTTTGGTTTGCGCGCGTCTGGTGGTCGCCTGCGCGCATGCCGTGTTCTGGTCAGTCGCTTCAATCATGGCCTCGCGCCTGGTCGACAGTCGCCACGGGGCGCTCGCCATCAGCATAATCGCCACGGGCTCGTCCATCGCGCAGATCTTTGGCCTGCCGATCGGCCGCGCCATCGGACTAGCTGTGGGCTGGCGCATGACGTTTGCCGTGGTCGGTGCCTTCTCTGCCGCCGCGGTGGTGTACCAGGCCGCGGTGTTCCCGGCCATGCCGGTGGGCGAGCGCTTTACCGTTAAGCAGCTGCCCGAGCTGCTCAAGAATCCATTCCTCATCGCGCTTTATGCGGTCACGGTGTTCATGGCAACCGGCTATTATGCGGGTTACAGCTATATCGAGCCGTTCCTGGCGCAGGTCGCGCACGTCGACGCAAGCGCTATTACCATGACGCTGACGGCGTTTGGCTGCTCCGGTCTGCTCGGAAGCTGGCTGTTTGGCCGCCTGTTCGATGGGCATCGCTTCCCGTTCTTGGCTATCACGCTCTCCGGCGTGCCGGTGGCTCTGCTGCTCATGGGTCCGGTCGCATCGTCGCTCGTAGCAGTGCTTGCCGTCTGTGCGCTATGGGGCTGCTGCTCCACAGCCTTTAACGTGGCGTTCCAGGCCGAGCTCATCAAGTACACGCCGGCGGATTCGTCGGCCGTCGCCATGTCGATCTTCTCGGGCCTGTTTAACCTCGGTATCGGCACGGGCACCGCAATCGGCGGCGCCGTGGTTTCGGGTCCCGGTATCGCTTGGATTGGCTTTGCGGGCGGGGCGATTACCGTCGTGGGCGTCATCCTCGCCATTACGGTGCTGTTCCCGGTCATACGCCGCGCAAAGCCCGTCGCCTAATCACGTTCTCTCATCAGTTGCGGTGGAATAGAGACTGTTTGCCCGGTTTATTGGTCTCAACAGTCCCTATTTCACCGCAACTTATTTTGGGGGAGGGGATGCGCGGCGGGCATACAATGGATGGCGTTGCGTGAAAGATTGCCGGGAGGTTGCTATGTGGGCATACGAGACGACGTTCTATCAGATCTATCCGCTGGGCTTTTGCGGAGCTCCGCGCGAAAACGCCGCGCCCGTTGCCGAGGATGAGCTCGCCCAGGCTGCCAACGCTGCGCCCAACCCCGATGCGCCCATCATGAAGATCGCCCAATGGGCCGACTACCTGCAAAAACTCGGTATTGGCGCTGTGCTGATTAACCCGCCGCTCGAGTCTGATAGCCACGGCTACGATACGCGCAGCCTGCGCCATATCGACCGCCGCCTGGGCGGGGATGCCGATTTTGCCGCCGTATGCGAGACGCTGCACGCCCATGGCATCCGCGTGGTGCTCGATGCGGTCTTTAACCATGTGGGCCGTGGCTTTTGGGCCTTCCGCGATGTGCAGGAGCGTAAGTGGGACTCGCCGTACAAGGATTGGTTCCACATCAGCTTTGACGGCGATTCCTGCTATGGCGACGGCTTTTGGTACGAGGGCTGGGAAGGCCATTTTGAGCTCGTGAAGCTCAACCTGCAAAACCCCGCCGTGGTCGATTACCTGCTCAAGTCCGTGCGCCGCTGGGCCGAGGTCTTTGGCGTCGACGGTCTGCGCCTGGACGTTGCCTATATGCTCGACCGCGACTTTATGCGTCGCCTGCACGCCTTTACCCGTGAGCTCAAGCCCGACTTTGTGCTGATCGGCGAGACGCTTCACGGTGACTACAACCAGATCGTCAACGACGAGATGCTCGACTCCTGCACCAACTACGAGTGCTACAAGGGCCTGTACTCCAGCTTTAACTCGGTCAATATGTTCGAGATCGCGCATTCGCTGCATCGCCAGTTTGGCGGCGATCCGTGGTGCATCTACCGCGGCAAGCACCTGCTGTCGTTTGTCGACAACCACGACGTGCCGCGCCTGGCGAGCATCCTCACCGACAAGTCGTGCCTGCGTCCCGCCTATGGCATGCTCTTTGGCATGCCGGGCATCCCGTGCGTCTACTATGGCAGCGAGTGGGGAATTGCCGGTGAAAAGGGTGGCCCCGATGGCGACTGGGCGCTGCGACCTGCGCTCGATGAGCCTGCGCCCAACGAGCTGACGGCCTTCATCAAGCAGCTCGCGCACCTTCGCTCGGCCGACGACGCGGCGGCCCGTGCTCTCAACTACGGTGCCTATCGCAACGTGGTGATCCAGAACAAGCAGCTGCTGTTCGAGCGCGCCTGTGACGGCGCGACGGTGCTCGTGGCGGTCAATGCCGTGAACGAGCCCTATACCTTTGGAGCCGGCGAGCTCAACGGCTCCTTTGTCGACCTGCTTGCCGACGATGCGCCCACGCTCGAGCTTACGGGTACCCTCGAGCTTGCACCCTATGAGGTGCGCTATCTGCTGAGGGCCTAGCCCATGCCTGTGTCTGACGAGGGCTATCAGCATATTGAGCATGGGTTTGAGCCCGTGTTCGACCGGCGCTCGCGCGTTTTGGTGCTGGGGTCGTTTCCCTCGGTGCTCTCGCGTGCCAATGCCTTCTACTATGGCAATCCGCAGAACCGCTTTTGGCGTGTGATGGCCGCGTGCCTTGGTGCGCCCGTGCCGCCCAACGAGGGAGACTCTTTGGCGAGCGGCGAGCCCGCGACGCTCGCCGCCTCGATTGCTGCCAAGCGGGCTATGCTGCTCAACGGCGGTGTGGCCCTGTGGGACGTGATCGAGAGCTGCGACATTAAGGGCTCGAGTGACGCTAGCATCAAAAACGTTGTGCCGGCACATATTGAACGCATTGTGGATGCCACGCCGATCGAGATCGTTGTTTGCAACGGCGGCACGGCCGGACGGCTCTACAAACGCTATCTACAAGAGCGGACGGGGCTACCCGCCATCGTGCTGCCGTCGACGAGTCCTGCCAACGCGGCGTGGCGTTTGGAGCGGCTTGTCGAGCGTTGGAGTGAAGCCGTTGACTGGGCAGCTCATTAATTTAGATTATTGATTGAGTGCGGGCGCCGAGGCGTTTCAGAACGCCTCGCCAGATCGGCACGGGCACGGCTGGCTCGGCGCAAGCCATGCCGTCGGCGTCGACGTCCTCGGCATTACCACCACCAAGTCGCTGCGCATGCTCAACCGAACAGCCCATACGAACGGCGCCTACGAGCTTGTCCATCGCTTCCGAAAACGGTCGCCGCAAGAGTCCCATGCGCGGTGAGTGACGAAGCGCCGCGAAGCCGCTGCCGGTACAGGCGACAACGCCGCCGCACCATGACAGCCCACGAAGGTCGCACGCCGCTCGCAGACGCACGACGAGCCCGTGTGCTCGCTCCAGGCCGCCGATGTCGGCCTGGACAACAACGTAGGCACGCGTCCCTGCGCCGCCAAAGCGGTCGAGCACCTGCTCAATGGGCGCCATCGCTTCATCATTGGGTGCATCTTCAACGGCGAACACAATGCCATCGGCGGTACCGGCAACGCTGCCGGCATCATCCGCCTCCAAGTCGACTGGATGGGGGAGTGCGGTGCCGGAAATCTGTGCATAGGCGGCGATGGCATCCTGCAGGTCCCAGAGCAAAAACTCAAGATCGGCGCTCTTGGGAATACTGACAAACGCGATGTTATGCAGTGTTTTTGGTACATCGCCGCGTGCGGTCGTCTCCATGCTGCCTCCTTTCCGGTCGGTTTCCGTTTAGGTTACACCGTCTGGTGGCGCCTCGCCGCGCTATCCTAGTGCAACCCTTACGAAAGGAACGCCATGCGCCTGCCCATGAATACCTCGCTTGCCACGCTCAAGCCCTCCGGTATCCGCCGAATCAACGCGCTCGCCGCTCAGCATCCGGGATGCATCGCGCTTGCGCTCGGCGAGCCTGATTTTCCCACGCCCGATGTGATTAGCGCCGAGGTGACCGCCGCACTGGGCCGCGGCGACACACACTATCCGCCCAACAACGGTCGCCCTGTCCTGCGCGAGGCACTGTCTGCCTACATGGGGGACGCGGGCCTTACGTTTTCGGCCGACGAGGTCATCCTGACCGACGGCGCGACCGAGGCCCTGTCGGCAACATTCATGGCCATGCTCAACCCCGGCGACGAGGTCATTATCCCCACGCCGGCCTTTGGCCTGTACGAGAGCATCGTCGTAGCCAATCACGCCAAAGCGGTCTTTTTGGATACGGAGCCTGCGCAATTTCAGATTGACGAGGATGCGCTTCGCGCCTGTGTGACCCCGGCGACCAAGGCCATCGTCATCTGCACGCCCAACAATCCCACGGGTTGCATTCTCAACGCGGCATCGCTCGACGCCGTGGCGCGCGTAGCGGAGCAGGCGGGCATCTACGTGGTCTGCGACGACGTATACAACCGCCTCGTCTATGTGGACGGCTACGAGCGCTTTGCCCAACGCCACCCGGAGCTACGCGAGCAGACGGTCGTCATCGAGAGCTTCTCCAAGCCATGGGCCATGACCGGCTGGCGCTTGGGTTGGCTCGCAGCGGCAGCCCCCGTCATCGCCGAGATTGCAAAAGCTCACCAATACTTAGTATCGAGTGCCGTCTCCTTCGAGATGGACGCCGCAGCCCGAGCCCTCACCGTCGACCCAACCCCCATGCTCAAAGTCTACCGAGCCCGCCGCGAACGCGTACTCGCAGCCTTAAACGCCATGGGCCTCGACGTAGTAGAGCCCGCAGGAGCCTTCTACACTTTCCCGAGCATCAAAAAGTTCGGCCTAACCAGCGAAGACTTCTGCATCAAAGCCATCGAAGAGGCAAACGTAGCCCTAGTCCCGGGCGACTGCTTCGGCACCGAAGGTCATATCCGCCTAAGCTACTGCGTCTCCGACAAAGACCTAGACGAAGGCCTCCACCGCCTGTCCACCTTCATTTCAACCTTTTAGCCCTCAGGGATGCAACACATCAGCCCACCGACCCAAGCATTATGAGTGGGGCACGTCGCTCAACGGACACGAGGATTCGCAGCAAAGTTACCGCAGCTCCGGTCCGAGGGGCCGGGTTGAGATTTTCGTAGATTCCGCACGAGCCGAAGAGCACTTAATGTGCTCTTCGTGCGAGCCAGGACTTGACCGAGCGAAAATCTCAACCCGGCCCCTCGGACCGGAGCGTATGCAGGGTTTGTGTACGAATCCTCGCGCCCGTTGACCGACGCCGGGGTCCCCGCCATAATACTTTCGGTTCACGCACGAATCCGCTGCCAGAGACAGCCGGCGCAAACGGGTCTTACCCGCGAGCTTAATGGGACTTCCCGCCAGCCGAGGTGGTCGAGTAGATATGTCTTCTCGCCCCCGTCGCTCATGCAGCGCGGGGGCTTTCTTTTTGGACATGCCCCCGTCACGTCCTTGTGGCGGACCGTGCCCGGAAAGAATTCGAGGAGGTGTAATTCATGCCCCAGCAGTACAAAATCGACAAGGTTGCAGAGATTGAGTCCCGTATCGCCGAGAACGCCGGTCTGTTCGTCGTCAACTACAACGGTCTGACGGTTAAGCAGGCTCAGGAGCTGCGTCATACGCTCCGTGAGTGCGGCGCCGAGATGAAGGTCTACAAGAACAACCTGGTCAAGATCGCTCTCAAGAACCAGGAGCAGCCCGAGCTCGACGAGATCCTCGCCGGCCCCGTCGCTTATGTGTTCTACGAGACCGAGCCGGTCGAGGCCGCTAAGGCCCTTAAGGACTTCTCTGCTAAGTCCAAGGGCGTCCTTGAGATCAAGGGCGGTATCTCCGACGGCAAGGCCGTTTCCGCCGATGATGTTAAGGCTATCGCCGAGCTGCCCACCAAGGATCAGCTTCTCGGCCAGATCGCCGGTCTCATCTCCGGTTTCGCTCGCGACATCGCTGTCTGCGTCAACGGCGTTTCCTCTGGTCTCGCTCGTTCGATCCAGCAGGTCTCCGAGCAGAAGGCAGCCTAGTCGCTGTTTTCACCCGCGGCGGCAACGCCGCACCCCTGGCGCATTCGCGCCGTGTTTTAACTGATCTCCGTGCACAGACACGGAAACCGAAAGGACTTAGAAATGGCTAAGCTTACCACCGATGAGATCATCGATGCTCTTAAGGAAATGACCCTTCTCGAGGCTTCCGAGCTCGTCAAGGCTATCGAGGACACCTTCGGCGTTTCTGCCGCTGCTCCTGCCGCTGTTGTCGCCGCTCCTGCTGCTGGCGCTGCTGAGGCCGAGGAGAAGACCGAGTTTGACGTCGTGCTCGAGGGCTTCGGCGACAACAAGATCCAGGTCATCAAGGCCGTCCGTGAGCTCACCAACCTTGGCCTGAAGGAGGCCAAGGAGGTCGTCGAGGGCGCTCCCAAGGCTGTTCTCGAGGGTGCCAAGAAGGAGGACGCCGAGGCTGCCAAGGAGAAGCTCGAGGCTGCTGGCGCTGCTGTCACCCTCAAGTAATCAGGCTCTCTCGCCAGATTTCTTTGCAGACGGGACTCGCTATGCGAGCCCCGTCTTTTTTGTTTTGGCCTCTCATTCCCATTGCTCGGCACGCAGAACACCGTTGTCTTCGCCGTGCCAATCCCGTTACCGCTGGGGCGTAAAATTGCACCATTCGAGCAATAATTTGCGTTGACCTGCTGAAGAATTGCGTTTGCCTTACGGTGACGTATGTCTCCGGCGGTAAGATACTTCGGTATCGCAATTTGGTCTGCGGCCGCCGTGCCGCACGCATAGGGCGCATTCTGCGCCTGCGAAAGGATCCTTGAATAACATGAAGGCAATCATCCCCGCCGCCGGTCTTGGCACGCGTTTTCTGCCTGGCACTAAGTGCACGCCCAAAGAGATGTTGCCGGTGCTCGACAAGCCGGTCATTCAGTATGTCGTTGAGGAGGCACTCGACCCCGAGGAGGTCGACGACGCCATCATCGTTACCTCTCCCGGTAAGCCCGAGCTGCTGAGCTACTTCCAGCCCGATCGCTCGCTCGAGAACCTGCTGCGCGAGCGCGGCAAGAATGCCTATGCCGATGCCGTCGCCCATGCTGGCGGTATGCCGGTCGACTTCCGTTATCAGTACGAGCCCAAGGGCCTCGGCCATGCTATCCGCTCTGCTGCCGACGCCGTGGCAGGGGAGAACTTCCTGGTTCTTCTGGGCGACTACGTTGTGCCTAACCGCGACATCTGCGACAAGATGCTCGCCGTTTCCAAAGAGCACGGTGGCGCTTCGGTTATCGCCGTCGCTGCTTGCTCGCCCGAGGAAGTCAGCCGCTACGGCGTTATCGCCGGCGAGCGCGTGGGTTCGCTCGAGGGCGCCGAGGACGTTGCCGATGGCGAGCCGGGTGCCGTGTGGCGCATCGGCGGTTTGGTCGAGAAGCCCGCTCCCGAGGCGGCTCCGTCCAACCTGTACATCGTCGGTCGCTACCTGCTGAGCCCGCTGGTCATGGACCTGCTGGCCGATCAGCAGGCTGGTAAGGGCGGCGAGATCCAGCTGACCGACGCCATGGCCCGCTCGCTCGACCGCGAGGCCATGTACGCCGTCGTCATCGATCCACTTTCGGGCTACGACACCGGCACCCCGTCTGGCTGGATGGCCACCAACGCCCTCATGGCCGCAAGCGATCCTCGCTTTGCTGGCGCCTTCTGGGACGCCATCGACGAGCGCGGCGGTTTGATGCGCAAGTAAGCCTTCGGTCATCGACATTTACGGGTGCGGACTTCGGTCTGCACCCGTTTTTTATGCGAGCTACAGCTTAGCCCCGGAAAGTGCGACCCATAATTTCGTCGAATTCTGGGATGTGCTTTCCGGTTGGGGCCCCTAGCGGAAACTGCGACCCGGAATTTCGGCTCAGAATGGGATGTGCTTTCCCAAACAGGGCTCAATCGGAAGCTGCGTCCCAGTTTGGGGCCTCAAAACGGGACGCAGCTTCCGCTCGATCAACCCCTCGCCGCCATTCCGCCATTCAACGGCGCGCATCAGCAGCGCTGTTCACAGAAAATATATGAACAGGTGTTCGATATATACGTATCTACCTGCACCTTTTCTGTCGAAAATCTTTGCTACTCCAAAAACTCAATCGCGTCAAGGCTTTTCTTGCCCAACGGTCGGTACCTGATAAACTATTAGGTTGCGATAACTGGCGAAGCTATGCCTCGCCAACCCACCGAGCATTTCCGTGAAGGAGGAAAAACCTGGTGACCTACGCATACACTGCCACTGAGCGCAAGCGCGTCAGCTTCGGGAAAATCCCGGAGGCCATGGAGCTCCCCAACCTTATCTCTGTTCAAAGGGAATCCTTTGAGCGTTTTAAGGACGAGGGCCTTCGTGAGGCGTTCAAGGAATCCAGCCCCATCCAGAGCCAGAACCATGTTCTCGAGGTTACCTTCGGCGAGCATCAGTTCGGCGATCCCGCGCACACCGTCGAGGAGTGCCGCGAGAAGGACATGACCTATCAGGCCCCGCTTCTGACCGACGTCCGTCTCACCAACAAGGAGACCGGCGAGATCAAGGAACAGCTCGTCTTCATGGGCGACTTCCCCATGATGACCGATCAGGGCACCTTTATCATCAACGGTACCGAGCGTATCGTCGTCTCGCAGCTCGTCCGCTCCCCGGGCGTGTACTACAGCTCCGAGATGGATTCGGGCAAGCAGATCTACAAGGCCCAGATCATCCCGTCCCGCGGTGCCTGGCTCGAGTTTGAGGTCGACAAGCGCGACCAGCTCATGGTCTCTATCGACCGCAAGCGCAAGCAGAGCGCCACGATGTTCCTGCGCGCCCTTGGCATCGCCGTCACCAATGACGACATCATCGAGCTGCTCGGCAACTCCGATGTGATTAAGCGCACCTTGGAGCGCGACACCGCCCTCACCCGCGAGGATGCCCTTATCGAGATCTACCGTCGCCTGCGCCCGGGCGAGCCTCCCACCGTGGACGCTTCCCGCAGCCTGCTCGAGGGTCTGCTCTTTAACCCGCAGCGCTACGATCTGGCCCGCGTCGGTCGTTACAAGGTCAACAAGAAGCTCAACCTCACCACCGAGGAAGAGGTCACGGTGCTCACCGACGAGGATATCGTCGCGACGCTGCGCTACCTGCTGTCCCTCGCTGCCGGCGAGCAGGGCTTCAAGGTCGACGACATCGACCACTTTGGCAACCGCCGCATCCGCACCGTCGGCGAGCTCGTCGCCAACCAGTTCCGTATCGGCATGAGCCGTATGGAGCGCGTCGTCCGTGAGCGCATGAGCTCCCAGGACATCGACGAGATCACCCCGCAGTCGCTCATCAACATCCGCCCGATCGTGGCCTCCATCAAGGAGTTCTTCGGTTCCTCGCAGCTCTCGCAGTTCATGGACCAGGCGAACCCCCTGACCGGTCTGACCCACAAGCGCCGTCTGTCCGCACTCGGCCCTGGTGGTCTTGCCGGCCACAAGTCCGGCTCCAGCCGCCGCACCAACGTGCCGACGGCCGTCCGCGACGTTCACAATTCGCACTACAGCCGCATGTGCCCGATCGAGACCCCCGAAGGCCCCAACATCGGCCTGATCGGCTCGCTCGCTCTCTACGCCCGCGTCAACGAGTATGGCTTCATCGAGGCCCCGTTCCGTCGCGTCGAGAACGGCGTTGCCACCGACCAGATCGACTGGATGACCGCTGACGAGGAAGAGAAGCACGTCATCGCGCCGGCCAACACGCCGCTCGATCCCAAGACCAACGAGTTCATCACGACCGATGCCGAGGGCAAGATCGTCCGTCCGCATACCGTGATCGCCCGTACCCGCGACTTCGACGGCTCCTTCGGCGCTCCCGCCGACGTGCCCGTCGAGGATGTCGACTACATGGACGTCTCGCCGCGTCAGATGCTCTCCGTCGCAGCCACGCTGATCCCGTTCCTTGAGCACGACGACGCCAAGCGTACGCTGATGGGCGCTAACATG
Organism: Coriobacteriaceae bacterium; assembly: GCA_902364975.1. GTDB lineage: Bacteria > Actinomycetota > Coriobacteriia > Coriobacteriales > Coriobacteriaceae > Collinsella. Next base: position 28,091 of record CABJFQ010000002.1, read on the forward strand.
CAGCGTCAGGCCGTGCCGCTGGTTCACCCCGCCGCTCCCTATGTCGGTACCGGCATGGAGCGTCGCGCCGCTCTGGACTCCGGCGAGGTCACCTTGGCCAAGAACGCCGGCGAGGTCATCTTTGCCGACGCCGCCAAGATCATCGTCAAGCATGCCGGCGGCATGGACGAGTATCACCTGGCCAAGTACCAGCGCTCCAACCAGTCCACCTGCATCAACCACCGTCCGCTCGTGCGCGTCGGTGACACCGTTGAGCAGGGCGAGCCCCTGGCCGACGGTCCTTCGACCGATCACGGCGAGCTCGCACTGGGCCAGAACCTCACCGTGGCCTACATGCCGTGGGAAGGCTTCAACTACGAGGACGGTATCGTCGTGTCCGAGCGCCTGGTGGCCGAGGACCTGCTGACGACCATCAACATCACCCGCCACGAGATCGACGCCCGCGACACCAAGCTCGGCCCCGAGGAGATCACCCGCGAGATCCCGAACCTCTCCGAGGACATGCTTGCCAACCTCGACGAGGACGGCATCATCCGCATCGGCGCCGAGGTCGGCCCTGGCGACATCCTGGTCGGCAAGGTCACGCCTAAGGGCGAGAGCGCTCTGACCGCCGAGGAGCGCCTGCTGCGCGCCATCTTCGGTGCCAAGGCCCACGACGTCCGCGACACCTCCCTTAAGATGCCTCACGGCGCTTACGGCCGCGTTATCGACGTCGTCCGCTTTAGCCGCGAGAACGGCGACGACCTGGCCCCCGGCGTCAACGAGCAGGTGCGCGTCTACGTCGCCCAGCGTCGTAAGATCCAGCAGGGCGATAAGATCGCCGGCCGCCACGGCAACAAGGGTGTTATTTGTAACGTTCTGCCGGTCGAGGACATGCCCTACATGGCTGACGGTACCCCGATCGACGTTATCCTCAACCCGCTGGGCGTTCCTTCGCGTATGAACGTCGGCCAGCTGCTCGAGTGCCACCTTGGCTGGGCTGCTGCCTGCGGTTGGGATACCGAGCAGGCCGACTCCGACAAGTACGTCCCCGGCCCGTTCTTCACCGCCACGCCCGTCTTCGACGGCGCCAAGGAGGACGAGATCGCCGAGGTCATCCGTCGTGCCAACAAGAACATGCTCAACAAGGCCACCGCTGCCTTTGGCGATCACATGCGCCCCGAGTTCGTCACCCAGCTTGACGAGCGCGGCAAGACCCGTCTGTTCGACGGCCGCACCGGCGAGGAGTTCCGCGAGCCCATTACCGTGGGTACGTCCTACATCCTCAAGCTCGGCCACATGGTCGACGACAAGATCCATGCCCGTTCGACCGGCCCTTACAGCCTGGTTACCCAGCAGCCTCTGGGCGGCAAGGCTCAGTTCGGCGGCCAGCGCTTCGGCGAGATGGAAGTTTGGGCACTGTACGCTTACGGTGCTTCCAACGTCCTGCAGGAGATCCTGACCGTCAAGTCCGACGATACCGTGGGCCGCGTCAAGACCTACGAGTCCATCGTCAAGGGCGAGAACGTTCCTGTCCCGGGTATCCCCGAGTCCTTCAAGGTTCTCGTCAAGGAGATTCGCTCCCTCGCGCTGGACATCGAGCCCATGCACGATGCCGACGAGGACGCCTCCGCCCCTGTGACCGCCGAGGAGACCTCCGCTCTCGACGACCTGGCTGCTCTCGCCGGCGTTGACGCCGACGTCGAGGCCGAGGATGCCGAGACCGCCGAGGCACCCGAGGCTGTCGCCGCCACGACCACTGATAAGGAGTAGTTGACTGTGGCAGATTTCGAAGCTACTGATTTTGACTCGGTAAAGATCTCCCTTGCCTCCGCCGACCAGATCCGTTCCTGGTCGCACGGTGAGGTCAAGAAACCGGAGACCATCAATTACCGTACCCTCAAGCCCGAGAAGGACGGCCTGTTCTGCGAGAAGATCTTCGGTCCCGCCAAGGACTGGGAGTGCTCCTGCGGCAAGTACAAGGGCATCCGCTTTAAGGGCATCGTCTGCGAGCGCTGCGGCGTCGAGGTCACCTCGGCCAAGGTGCGTCGCGACCGCATGGGCCACATCGAGCTCGCCGCTCCCGTGTCCCACATCTGGTACTTCAAGAGCCCCACGAGCTTCCCGATGAGCCGTATGCTCGACATCAAGTCCAAGGACCTCGAGAAGGTTCTGTACTTTGCCAGCTACATCATCACCGAGGTTGACTACGAGGCCCGCGAGGCCGACGCCGACGACCTGCGCGAGGAGCTCGCCGCCGATCTGGAAGAGATCGATGCCGAGTGCGCCCGCCAGATCGAGTCCCTCAAGGAGCAGGGCGACCCCGAGAACTTTGACGAGTTCTCTGACGAGGAGCCGCTGACCCCCGAGGAGATCGCCTCCGGCATCGTCGACATCGAGGAAGAGTGCAAGGACGAGAAGCAGCTCCGTACGGACGCCTTCAACGCCTTCATGAAACTCACCGAGCGCGACCTCATTTCCGATGAGCCGCTGTTCCGCGAGATGACCCGCTACTACTCCATGTACTTCAAGGGTGGCATGGGTGCCGAGGCCGTCCGCGACCTGCTCGCTGCCATCGACCTCCCCTCCGAGGCCGAGAAGCTCAAGGCCATCATCGCCGACGAGGACTCCCAGAAGCAGAAGCGCGAGAAGGCCGTCAAGCGCCTCGAGGTCGTTGACGCCTTCCTGAAGGGCGGCAACAGCCCCGCGAACATGATCCTGGACGTCATCCCGGTCATTCCGCCCGATCTGCGCCCGATGGTCCAGCTCGACGGCGGCCGCTTCGCCGCGTCCGACCTCAACGACCTGTACCGTCGCGTGATCAACCGTAACAACCGACTCAAGCGCCTGCTCGATCTGGACGCCCCTGCGATCATCGTGAACAACGAGAAGCGCATGCTCCAGGAGTCCGTGGACGCCCTGTTCGACAACGGCCGTCGTGGTCGCCCGGTCTCTGGCCGTGGCGGTCGCCCGCTCAAGTCGCTCGCCGAGGCCCTCAAGGGCAAGCAGGGTCGCTTCCGTCAGAACCTGCTGGGTAAGCGTGTCGACTACTCCGGCCGTTCGGTAATCGTTACCGACCCCAAGCTGCTGCTGCACCAGTGCGGTCTGCCCAAGACCATGGCGCTGGAGCTCTTCAAGCCCTTCGTCATGAAGCGCCTGGTCGAGCTTGGCAAGGTCGAGAACATCAAGGGCGCCAAGCGCGCTATCGACCGCGGTGCCACCTTTGTGTGGGACATCCTCGAAGAGGTCATCGACGGCCGCGTCGTGCTGCTCAACCGCGCACCGACCCTGCACCGTCTGTCCATCCAGGCCTTTGAGCCGGTGCTGGTCGAGGGCAAGGCTATCCACCTGCACCCGCTGGTCTGCTCGCCCTTCAACGCCGACTTCGACGGCGACCAGATGTCTGTCCACGTGCCGCTGTCCAGCCAGGCTCAGGCCGAGGCTCGCGTGCTCATGCTCTCTGCGAACAACCTGCGCTCGCCGGCATCCGGCAAGCCGGTTAACATCCCCTCGCAGGACATGATCATCGGTGTGTACTACCTGACCCAGGTCCGCGACGGTCTGCCGGGCGAGAACCACGTGTTCGCCAGCTTCGACGACGCGCTGCACGCCTATGACTGCCGCTCCGAGGTCGACATGCAGGCCAAGATTCAGGTCCGCGTGTCCGCTGCCGACGCCAATGTCATCAACGAGGACGGCACCCGTATCTTCCGCGTCAAGAACGGCAAGAACGAGTTTGTCGACTACGACGTCACCGGCAACAAGACCGCGCGCTTCGAGACCTCTATCGGCCGCATCATCTTCAACCGCCAGTGCCTGCCCGAAGACTATGAGTTCATGAACTACAAGATGGTCAAGGGCGACGTGGCCAAGCTGGTTGCGGACTGCTGCGATCGTTACCCCGAGGCCAAGGTCGGTCCGATCCTCGACGCCATCAAGTACTCCGGCTTCCACTACGCTACCCGCGCCGGCCTCACCATCTCGGTGTGGGACGCTCTCATCCCTGCCGAGAAGCAGGAGCTGCTCGATCGCGCCCAGGCCAACGTCGACCAGATCAACGAGTACTTCGAGGAGGGCTTCATCAACGAGACGGAGCGCCACATCGAAGTCGTTAACGAGTGGACCGCTTGTACCGATAAGGTCGCAGCGCTCATGCTCGACTTGTTCGACGAGGAGAACCCGCTCTACATGATGGCCGACTCCGGCGCCCGTGGTTCTAAGACCCAGCTGCGTCAGCTCGGCGGCATGCGTGGCCTGATGGCAGACATGTCCGGCGAGACGATCGACCTTCCCATTAAGGCGAACTTCCGCGAGGGCCTGCTGCCGCTCGAGTACTTCATTTCGACCTACGGCGCCCGTAAGGGCCTGGTCGATACCGCATCCCACACCTCGGACTCTGGTTACCTGACCCGTCGTCTGGTCGACGTGGCCCAGGACGTCATCGTCCGCGAGGAGGACTGCGGTACGCACGAGGGCGTCACCTACAACCTCATCATCCCCGGCACCACCGACCTCAACACCGACCTCGTCGGCCGTTGCTTCATCGAGGACGTCGTGGCCCCCGATGGCACCGTGCTCTTTGAGCAGGACGGCTACATCGAGAAGGTCGCCGACATCCAGAAGATGGTCGATGCCGGCCTTAAGAAGGTCAAGCTTCGCGCGCTGCTCACCTGCCGCTCCAAGTACGGCGTGTGCCAGAAGTGCTACGGCTGGGATCTTTCCACCCGTCGTCCGGTCGCCATCGGTACCGCGGTCGGCATTATTGCCGCCCAGTCCATCGGCGAGCCCGGTACGCAGCTTACGATGCGTACCATTCACTCCGGCGGCGTCGCTGGCGTCGACGATATTACGCAGGGTCTGCCTACGGTCAGCCGTATGTTCGATATCGTCGGCAACGTCAACGAGAAGATCCTGGGTCGCGAGGCCGAGCTGGCTCCGTACTCTGGTCACCTCTCGATTAAGCCCGAGAAGTCCGAGTACGTGCTGACGCTCACCGACTCCGAGGATCACACCCGTGTCCTCGACGAGCGTCGCGTCCCCGCTTCGGTGCGCTTCATGCCCGAGATCGAGGACGGCTGCGAGGTTCGCGCTGGCGACCAGATCACCAAGGGCTTCGTCAACTTCCGCAACCTGCGCAAGCTGACCGACATCGAGTCGACGATGCACACCTTCGTCGAGAGCGTCAAGGACGTCTACACCAGCCAGGGCGTCGACCTGAACGACAAGCACATCGAGGTGCTCGCACGTCAGATGCTGCGTCGCGTTCAGATCACCAACCCCGGCGACTCCAAGTACCTGCTTGGTCAGTACGTCGACCGCTACGAGTTCGCCGACGAGGTCGAGCGCGTTGCCCGTCTGGGCGGTCAGGCTCCCGTGGCCGAGCCCGTCATCCTGGGTACGCTCAAGGTCGCGTCCAACATCGACTCCTGGCTGTCGAGCGCTTCGTTCATCCGTACCGCCGGTGTCCTTACCGAGGCTGCCATCGAGGGCAAGGTCGACCATCTGCTCGACCTTAAGTCCAACGTCATCGTCGGTAAGAAGATCCCGGCTGGTACCGGCCTCAAGCCGTACGCCAACGCCAAGCTGACGTATCGCACGGCCGATGGCTATGTCGACATCGATGGCCCGGCTTCGCCCAACGCCAAGTCGCTGCCCGAGTGGGCTCCTGTGGAGCTCAAGGACCTGGACGAGCAGCTCCCGCAGCAGCTCGACTGGGCCGGCTACGACGAGTTCGGTGGTGCTGACGGTTCGTTCACCCGCAACGGCCACACCATCTCCGCCGAGAAGGCTCGCCTGTACCTGTTCGACGACCTGGGCGTGTCGCAGCGCTGGACCAACAAGTTCAGCGAGGTCGGCATCGAGACGGTCGGCGACCTAGTCGGCAAGTCCGAGGAGGATCTGCTGCGCATCGATGGCATCGGTGCCAAGGCGATCGAGGAGCTCCGTGACGGTCTGGAGGCCCACGACCTGCTCTACATCCTCGAGAACAACGACGACGTTGCCGACGAGGAAGACCTCTCGCAGCTGCTGCAGATGGTCTTTAGCCCCGACGGTCCGGACGACATCCTGCTGGGCACCTCCGCCGCGCCGACGCATCACGCCGACGCCGACGAGGAGCTCCTGGGCGCCCCGATCGACGACAAGAAGGCTCCCGCCAACGGTGCCATCAACGAGGACATGGCTTCCCTCGACGAGCTACTCAACCAGCTCGTAGACACCGACGACGCCGAAGAGGCCAAGGACAACGACGAGGAGTAATTAGTTCCGCCGTTCTAACGAACGGCGGCGACCTCCGTCGCTGCGCGGTCCCCAGAGCTACAATCTGTCATTCAAAAGGCAGGGCATGACCAAAAGGTCAATGCCCTGCCTTTTTCATGCCACCTTGTACGCTCTGGGGACCGCTCGCTTGCGTATGCTCAACCTGTTGCGTTCCGTTGATCCCTTGCCAATAAGGGACAGGTTTATTTTGGTCGGTTTTTCATGCTTGAATTTGAAACATTTCGCCCGACAAGAGCGTATCTATGGTGAGGGCCTCATCGAGAACCATTAATGTCACCGGGAGGTGATTATGGAAGAACAAGCTTTTAGACAGGCGGTCGAAGACCACCGGGATGTCGTGTTTCGGATCGCATTGACGTATCTGCGTGATCGCGCTGACGCCGACGATGTCGCTCAAGACGTCTTTCTTAAGTTGCTCAAAAGCGACGCGCAATTTGAAAACTGGGAGCATCTTCGTCGATGGCTTATCCGGGTCACGATCAATGAATGTAAATCTCTCTTTCGAAAGCCATGGAGGCGCGTGGAGGATATTGAGAACCTGGCCGATTCGCTTTCGACGGCGCAGGAGGAGACCAAGGCGGTCCTGTCAGACGTTATGCGACTTCCGGAGCGATTCCGTATTCCTATCGTGCTCTATTACTATCTGGGCTTCTCGACTTCAGAAATTGCCGAGTTACTGCATGTGCCAGCCGCGACCGTTCGAACGCGTTTAGCTCGCGGCAGATCGAAGCTCAAGTTCATCCTAGAGGAGGGCGACCGTGAAATCCAACCAGATCAAGCAGGCCTTCGAGTCCGTCCAAGCCGATAGCGATCTTGCTGACCGTGTTCTTTATGCCGCTGCTGGCGAGCCGCTTCGCCGAAAGGGTCACGCGAAGCCTCTGTATGTTGCCGTAATCGGATGTCTTGCCGGAGTGCTGGCGACCGGAGGGGTCGCCTACGCTGTTGTCAATTCCAGTTATTTTGCCTCTGCCTGGGGAAACCATGGCAACGGAGAGTCCGTTACCTGGACAAATGGCGGCTCGTCGGGGACGAAATATACCTACACCAGAGAGTTTGGTGATGGTATCGCGCCCCAAAGCCTGGAGGGTGCAGTCCAGAAGGTCAATCTGTCCGTCGAGGGCAACGGCTATACGCTCGACATTCATGAGATGGCAATCGACGAGAACGGTTGCGGTGCTGTGACGTTTACATTGTCCAATCCGAATGGCGTTAACTACTACAAGCCGGCGGCAGAGCTTGGCGAACTTGTTCTCTATGGTGAAGAAGAAGGGGGCGTCAGTACACCCAGCATGAACTTCGGCGAGGAATGGGCTGATACACGCTGCACCATTGATAAAGACACATCAAGCGACACGGTCATTAACGGCACGATGTACTTTGCATCTTGGAATCGCGATCGAGATTTACGACATGCGGTCACCTGGAATATCAGTTGGACGGAGGGCAAAGGTGGGGATGCGAAGGTGATCGAGGTATCGACGCAAGAGTTTAACGTCGGAGCGCACGTCGATACAAAAGAACTCCGCTCTGATGACTCGCCTCTCGAGATCAGTCCGTTTTCCATCCAGACGCACATCGATGATCTGGGCTATGAAGCAGTTGATCATAAACTGACCGTCAGCTACAAGGATGGATCGGAGCAGATTATCGAAGATGACGACGCAGGGGCGTACAATTTCTATGTTTCGATGGGACGCAATAGCGGAGAGAACATTTGGGTGCCAACGAAGTTGATTGATGTCGATCAAGTGGTCTCGGTAACCCTCGAGGGCGCGAGGTACACATCAACGGGGGAGACCGAAACGAAAGTACCCTTTACCATCGTCTATTCGTAAGGTCTAGGCCGCTTCCCAAGAGGGGAAGCGGCCTTTTTAGCGTTAAATGGGCGGTTAGATTGAACGCTATTTGTCTGATTCTCGGAAGAACGTGGCAAATGGATGCGGATCACCGTGAAGAGCGGCGTTTTCCCAGATAAAACCGACCAAAATAAACCTGTCCCTTTTTGGCAGGTAACGTTGCCCTGACGAGCACGTCGGATCCCCGGCCCGGGCGGCACAGGGGTTAAGTTTGTCGCGAGTTCCGCACGCAAAGGAAAGCACTTAATGTGCTTTCCGTCTTGCGCAGGACTGTAGAGCAGCAAACTTAAACGGCGGGCCGCCCGGGCCGGGGATCCGCCAGCGCGCACAGGAGGGGATTCCTTTTGTGTAGGCTTTGCGGAAATGTGCCAATTTTGGGATACGCCCGGCGGCGTGGTCTGTTGACGGCACAGCTAACGCCACGTATCCTATCGAACTGCGTGTTTCGTAGGGGGATGCTGACCCCTCGATTCAAGCCGTTGCACTTTACAGAAAGCTGGAATCATTCGAGAAGGAGTACGCTTTGCCTACTATTAACCAGCTGGTTCGCCAGGGCCGTCGTTCCGTGCCCAAGAAGTCCAAGAACGCTGCTCTGCAGCACAACCCCCAGAAGCGCGGCGTGTGCACCCGCGTCTTCACCACGAGCCCCAAGAAGCCGAACTCGGCTCTTCGTAAGGTTGCCCGTGTTCGCCTTGTCAACGGCATCGAAGTTACTGCTTACATCCCGGGTGAGGGCCACAACCTGCAGGAGCACTCCATCGTGCTCGTCCGCGGCGGTCGTGTCCGTGACCTCCCTGGTGTCCGTTATCACGTCATCCGTGGCGCCTACGACGCTGCTCCGGTCCAGAACCGTATGCAGGCCCGTTCCAAGTACGGTGCTAAGCGCCCCAAGGCTAAATAAGCCAGATAACGTTTTGATACTTTCGCCGTGTGCCGTCTTGAGCGCCGCACGGTAGACACTTAAGGAGATTTCACATGCCGCGTCGTGCAGCAGCTAATCGTCGTGAGGTTCAGCCTGACGCCGTTTACAACAACCGCCTGGTGACTCAGCTCATCAACAAGGTCCTTCTTGACGGCAAGAAGGCCACCGCTGAGCGCATCGTTTACACCGCTTTCGAGATCGTTGCCGAGAAGTCCGAGGGTGGCGACGCTCTCGCTACCTTCAAGAAGGCTATGGACAACGTCAAGCCCACGCTCGAGGTTAAGCCCAAGCGTGTCGGTGGCGCTACCTATCAGGTCCCGATGGAGGTCAACTCCCGTCGTTCCACCGCTCTGGGTATCCGCTGGATCGTCAACTTCTCCCGCGCTCGCAAGGAGAAGACCATGGCCGAGCGTCTCGCCAACGAGATCCTCGACGCCTCCAACGGCCTGGGCGCTTCCGTCAAGAAGCGTGAGGACGTCTTCAAGATGGCCGAGGCCAACCGCGCGTTCTCTCACTATCGTTGGTAAGTTAAGGTAAGGAACTAACATGGCTAAGCCTAAGTACAAGCTTTCCGATACCCGTAACATCGGCATCATGGCTCACATCGATGCCGGTAAGACCACCACGACCGAGCGTATTCTTTACTACACCGGTAAGACCCACAAGATCGGTGAGGTCCATGAGGGCGCTGCCACCATGGACTGGATGGTTCAGGAGCAGGAGCGCGGCGTAACCATTACCTCCGCTGCTACCACCTGCTTCTGGAACAAGGACGGCAAGGACTACCGCATCCAGATCATCGACACCCCGGGCCACGTTGACTTCACCGCCGAGGTCGAGCGCTGCCTGCGCGTCCTCGATGGCGCTGTCGCCGTCTTCGACGCCGTTGCCGGCGTTCAGCCTCAGTCTGAGACCGTTTGGCGTCAGGCTTCTACCTTCAACGTTCCCCGCATCGCCTTCATCAACAAGTATGACCGCGTGGGCGCTGACTTCTTCAACGCTATCGAGACCATGAAGGATCGTCTCGACGCTAACGCCGTGGCCGCTCAGGTCCCGATGGGCGCCGAGGACAACTTCTGGGGCGTCATCGACCTGGTCACCATGACCGCATGGGACTTCAAGGCCGACGAGAAGGGCATGACCTACCCCGAGCCGATGGACGAGATCCCGGCTGAGTTTGCCGATATCGCTGCCACCAAGCGCGAGGAGCTCCTCGACGCTGCTGCCAGCTTTGACGACGAGCTCATGGAGAAGATCCTCATGGAGGAGGACTTCACCGTCGAGGAGCTCAAGGCCGCTCTGCGCAAGGGCGTTCTGGCCAACGAGCTCAACCTCGTCTTCGTGGGCTCCGCCTACAAGAACAAGGGCGTTCAGGAGCTGCTCGACGCTGTCGTCGACTACCTGCCCAGCCCGCTTGACGTCGAGGCCGTCACCGGTACCGATCCGGACACCGGCGAGGAGATCGAGCGTCATCCTTCCTTCGACGAGCCCTTCTCCGGCCTGGTCTTCAAGATCATGACCGACCCGTTCGTCGGTAAGCTCACCTACGTCCGCGTTTACTCCGGCCGTGCCGAGTCCGGCTCCTACGTGGTCAACGCTTCCAATGGTCAGCGCGAGCGCCTCGGCCGCATCCTCGAGATGAACGCCGCCGAGCGTATCGACCGTGACGACGCTGCCGCCGGCGACATCGTCGCTTGCGTCGGCTTCAAGAACTCCACCACCGGTGACACCCTGTGCGCCGAGGGCAAGGAGATCGTCCTCGAGAAGATCGAGTTCGCTAAGCCCGTTATTGACGTTGCCATCGAGCCCAAGACCAAGGCCGAGCAGGACAAGATGTCCCTGGCTCTGACCAAGCTCGCCGAGGAGGACCCGACCTTCCAGGTGTCCACCAACCACGAGACCGGCCAGACCATCATCGCCGGCATGGGCGAGCTGCACCTCGAGATCATCGTCGACCGTCTGCTCCGCGAGTTCAAGGTTGACGCTAACGTCGGTAAGCCCCAGGTTGCCTACCGCGAGACCGCTGGTCACGACGTCGAGAAGGCTGAGGGCAAGTTCGTCCGTCAGTCCGGCGGTCGCGGTCAGTACGGCCACGCCGTCATCAAGCTCGAGAAGATGGAGGAGGGCTTCGGCTACGAGTTCGTCAACGCTATCGTCGGCGGCGTCGTGCCCAAGGAGTACATCCCGTCCATCGACAAGGGCATCCAGGAGGCCCTGAACACCGGTGTTATCGCCGGCTTCCCGGTCCTCGACGTTAAGGTCACCCTGTTCGACGGTTCTTACCACGAGGTCGACTCCTCCGAGGCCGCCTTCAAGATCGCCGGTTCCATGGCTATCAAGGACGCCCTCAAGAAGTCCGACCCGCAGCTGCTCGAGCCGATCATGGCTGTCGAGGTCGAGACTCCCGAGCAGTACATGGGCGACGTTATGGGCAACCTCTCCGGTCGCCGCGGCAAGATCGAGGGCATGGAGGATCGCAAGAACAGCAAGCTCATCCGTGCCAAGGTGCCGCTGGGCGAGATGTTCGGTTACGCTACCGACCTTCGCTCCCAGACCCAGGGCCGTGCATCCTACACGATGCAGTTCGACTCTTATGAGCCCGCGCCCAAGTCCATCGTGGACGAGGTCATGAGCAAGAACGCCTAAGTTCGAGCTCCCTGTTACGTAATCCGCGAGAACGTCTCTCGCACTCTTTGGAGGTTTAAGTTGGCTACCCAGAAGATCCGCATTCGCCTCAAGGGCTATGATCACGAGGTCGTCGATCAGTCCGCGAAGCTTATCGTTGAGACCGCTCAGAAGACCGGCGCTCGCGTTTCCGGTCCTGTCCCCCTGCCCACCGAGCGCAACCTGTACACGGTTATCCGCTCGCCGCACGTGAACAAGGACTCCCGTGAGCAGTTCGAGATGCGCACCCACAAGCGCCTCATCGACATCCTCGACCCCACCTCGGGCACTGTTGATTCGCTCATGCGTCTCGACCTCCCCGCTGGCGTCGACATCGACATCAAGCTCTAAGCGATATCGCTCATAGCTTACAGAGCCCCGCTGTCATAACGGCAGCGGGGCTCTTTTGTTTTGAATGGTGGCCTTGGGGCCCAGGTAATGCGGCCGAATGGGTGGCTATGGCGCCTTATTTACCCATGGGACGCAGCGATGCCTCCTCAAAATGGAAGGATCGTAAGTCGCCTTCCGTCTCGATGCACGCTCGACCAAAGTCATCGACGGTTTTAAAGATGCCTCGCGCCAGCTCGTCCCCAGCGGGGGAGCGGGCGATAACGTGCTCCCCAATCCAATTGAGGTGAGCGATATATTCGCTGTGGACGGGCGCGAGCGGTCCGGCGTCTTCTTCCATGGCGTTGAGACGCTCTGCCCACGCATCTACAGCGTCTATAACTGCGTGATAGACCTCATCGAGGAGCATGTCGACAGCAGGAACGTTCTCGTTAAGGTCCGAGAGACCGATTGCCGGCAGGCCGCCATCGGGCACCTCTTGGGGCGCATAGTTCACATTGACGCCAATGCCACATACGGCGAAAGGTTTGCCTTCGTTATCGCGTGCGGCCTCGACCAGAATGCCGCCGAGTTTGCGTTCACGCGCGACCAGGTCGTTGGGCCATTTGAGGCCAATATCGTTTGCAAGACCCTGTTTTTCGAGCGCCTCGAGCACCGCTAGGCCGCTGACGGCGGCAAGACCAGAGAACTTTGCAGGATTAACGCATGGGCGCAGGACAATCGAAAGCAATAAGTTGCCGACGGTTGAGTCCCACTTGTGCCCGCGCCGGCCACGTCCTGCTGTTTGAGCCCGGGCGGCAAGTCCTGTGCCGTGCGGCGCTCCTTGTTTTCCTGCTTCGAGCAGGTCATCGTTGGTCGATCCGGTTACGTCGACTATCGTTAATTTGGCATCCATTATGGCTGCCACCTCCTTAATGAATAAGTGAATAACGCAATGGTCTCGAGAGATAGACACAATGTGAAGCCTTTGTCGCATTTGGACAATTTAATGTTAACACGTCAACAACGACAAAATTGCGCTATCCTCTCTTGGTCGATGTAAACACGTCAACAACGCAAAGGAGGTTAGTGATGGGTTTCACGATTCTTGGAACAGGCTCGGCGCTTCCTGAGCGCAGTGTTTCCAATGACGAGCTGTCCGAGTTCCTCGATACCTCGGATGAGTGGATTTTTACCCGCACAGGTATCAAGAGCCGCCACGTCTGCACCACCGAGTCACTTGACGACCTTACCGTAGCGGCGAGCGAGCGGGCACTCCGGGTGTCCGGAATCGACGCGAGCCAGCTGGATCTTATCGTCTGCTCGACGACGACAGGTGATCACCTTGTTCCCGCTGAGGCGTGTGCCGTTGCTGAGCGACTAGGCGCGACGTGCCCTGCCTTCGATGTCTCGGCGGCCTGCGCCGGCTTCGTATTTGCGCTCGATGTTGCCGAGGGCTATATCGCCCGCGGTCGCGCCGAGCATGTGCTGGTCATTGCCGCCGAGCAGATGACGCGCGCGCTCGATTGGACCGACCGTGCCACGTGCGTGCTCTTTGGCGATGGCGCGGGTGCTGTGGTCATAGAGGCTGGGGGAGAGAATCCCCTCGCTGTTGAGCTTTCGACCGCACCCGATGTCGAGACGTTGCGCGTTCCCGGTCTGGTCGGTACCTCGCCGTTTAAGGCCTCCGCAGATAGCGAGAGCGTGCTGTCCATGAATGGCCGCCGCGTGTTCAAGTTCGGCGTCAACGCCATCTGCGACACGGTCCATAAGCTTGCGAGCGATGCGGGCATTTCGGTCGAAGATATCGATCATTTTGTATTCCATCAGGCTAACGAACGAATCCTGAGCCAGGCGGTCAAGCGCCTCGGCGTGCCAGACGAGCGCGTGATTCGAACGCTGCGCGAGACCGGCAACATTTCGAGCGCCTGCATTCCCTTTGCGCTTGACCGGCTGGCACGTACCGACGCACTGAATGCGGGCGACACCATCGCCCTCGTTGGATTTGGCGCCGGCCTGGATATAGGTGGCTATCTGCTTCGTTGGAAGTAGTCGCACATAGGAAATAAAAACGCCCCTAGGGCACAAACAAAGGAGAACTACCATGGCAGATCAGAAGACCTTCGAGCGCGTTTGCGACGTTATCCGCGAGACCGCCGGCCTTGACGACGTCGAGATGAAGCCCGAGTCCACGCTCGAGGAGATCGGCCTCGACAGTCTGGGTACCGTCGAGATTCTCGTGGCCGTCGAGGACGAGTTCGATATTCAGCTCGATACCGAGGAGAACCCTAAGACGGTCGGCGAGTTCGTCGATACGGTTGAGGCGGCATTGGAGAAGTAGAGATGCTCAAGACTCCTCTCTGCGAGCTGCTCGGCATCGAAAAGCCCGTGTTCCAGGGCGGCATGGCCTGGATTGCCGATGCCTCGCTGGCATCTGCCGTGTCCGAGGCAGGCGGCTTAGGGATTATCGCGGCCATGAATGCCGACGCAAACTGGTTGCGCGATCAGATTCACGAGCTGCGCACCAAGACGGATAAGCCCTTTGGCGTCAACGTCATGCTCATGAGCCCATTTGCCGACGAGGTCGCGCAGGTCGTGATTGACGAGCGAGTGCCGGTCGTCGTGACGGGCGCCGGCAATCCCGCCAAGTACATGAAGGCGTGGAACGAGGCGGGCATCAAGGTCATCCCGGTCGTTGCCTCGGTGGCGCTGGCGCGCCTCGTGGCGCGTCGTGGAGCCACGGCGGTTGTTGCCGAGGGCACCGAATCGGGCGGCCATATTGGCGAGACCTCGACGATGGCACTGGTGCCGCAGGTCGTCGATGCGGTCGACATTCCCGTCGTGGCCGCCGGCGGTATTGCCGACGGCCGCGGCGTGGCGGCCGCCTTTATGCTGGGTGCCGCCGGCGTGCAGGTGGGTACGCGCTTTCTGGTCGCAGACGAGTGCACCGTATCGGAGCAGTACAAGGAGATGGTCCTGAAGGCCAACGACACCTCGACGCGTGCGACCGGCCGCTCGACGGGACATCCGGTGCGTGCGCTTAAGAGCCCCTTCACCAACGCGTATGCCAAGAGCGAGGCGGCGGGCGCAAGCTCCGAGGAGCTCGGGGCCATGGGCACCGGCGCCCTTCGCAAGGCCGCCATGGACGGCAATTACGAGGAGGGTTCGTTTTTGTGTGGACAGATTGCCGGCATGGTCAACGAGTGCCAGAGCGCACGTGAAATCGTTGACGACTTGGTCGATGGCGCCGAGCGCGTCCTGAAGGGTGCGTCCGCATGGGTAGCGTAGCGTTTCTGTTTGCCGGCCAGGGCGCCCAACACCCTGCGATGGGCGTCGACCTGATCGAGGCATCGCCGGCGGCTGCCGAGGTGTTCGCGATCGCCGACGAGGTACGTCCGGGAACCAGCGAGCAGTGCCGGAGCGCCTCCAAGGAGGAGCTGTCGCAGACCGAGAACACGCAGCCTTGCGTGTTCGTCCATGACCTGGCAGCGGCTGCCGCACTGCGTGAGCGCGGCGTGGTGCCTGCCGCCTGTGCGGGATTTTCGCTGGGCGAGGTCGCCGCGCTCACCTTTGCGGGGGCGTTCGATACGCGAGCGGGCTTTGAGCTCGTGTGCGAGCGCGCGGCGCTGATGGCCGCGGCTGCCGAGCGTCACCCCGGCGGCATGCGCGCCGTCATCAAACTCGATGCGGCGCAAGTCGAGAACCTGGCTTCGCAGGTCGGCGAGGACTGCTGGCCGGTCAACTACAACAGCCCCCAGCAGACGGTTGTGGCCGGAGCGCCCGATGCGTTGCAGACCCTCGACGTCCTGGTAAAAGAGGCTGGCGGTCGCGCCATGAAGGTCGCGGTGTCGGGTGCATTCCATAGCCCCTATATGGCCGAGGCGACCTGTGGCCTTGCTGCATATATCGAGGCCGGTCACGCGCCGTCCCCGTTGCTCATTCCTGTTATGGCAAACATGACGGCAGCGCCCTATCCGGCCGACCCGCAGGCGGCATCGGAGGTGCTGGCCAACCAGGTGAGTCATGCCGTGCGCTGGGTCGACACGCTGCATACTCTGCAGGATCAGGGCATCGATACGTTTATTGAGGTCGGCCCTGGCAAAACGCTGTCGGGCCTGGTCAAGCGTACGCTGAGCGACGTTCGCGTGTATTCGTGCGAGACGGCCGAGCAGGTCGCAGCTATTGCCGACGAGCTCGCATAATCCACAGGGCTGTAACCCGAAAGGAATGACATGGGCAACTTGAACAACGGCGCGCTCGAGCGCAACGACTCACGTCGCGTGGCACTGGTCACGGGCGGCTCGCGGGGTATCGGCCGCGCCTGCGCTGTCGGTCTGGCGGAGGACGGCTTTGATATCGCCGTCGTCTATGCCGGCGGCGTCGATGCGGCGCGCAAGACGTGCGAAGCCTGTGAGGCGGTTGGCGCCACGGCACGCGCATATCAATGCGACGTGGCCGATCCCGCTGCCGTCAACGCGTGCGTGGAAGCGGTCCTCAACGACTTTGGTTCCATTTGGGCGCTCGTCAACAACGCCGGCATCACCCGCGATGGCCTGCTCATGCGCATGGGCGATGACGCATTCGATCGCGTGCTCGATGTCAATCTCAAGGGAACATTCAATATGACGCGCGCGCTCACCAAGACCTTTATGCGCCAGCGCGGCGGTTGCGTCGTCAACATGAGCTCGGTCGTGGGCCTGATGGGCAATGCCGGGCAAGCCAACTACGCTGCTTCCAAGGCGGGCGTGATAGGGCTTACCAAGGCGGTGGCGCGCGAGCTTGCGCCTCGTGGCGTACGCGCGAACGCGGTCGCTCCCGGGTTTGTCGAGACAGATATGACGGCAAAGCTCTCGGAGAAGGTGCGTACGGCAACCGAGGAACAGATTCCCCTTAAGCGCATGGCACGTCCCGAGGAAGTGGCCGGCGTGGTGCGCTTTTTAGCGAGCGATGCGGCTGCTTACATTACGGGCGAGGTCGTGCGCGTCGACGGCGGAATGGCGATGTAGAAACCAGGGCCGAAGAACGGCTTGGATGAGGAGACCATGATGGAACAGAGAGTTGCAATCACCGGCATAGGTGCCGTATCGCCGCTCGGCAACACCGCGCTTGCCACCTGGGCGGCAATGTGTGCCGGCACGTGCGGCATCGGCCCGATCACGCACTTCGATACCGATGCGTTTGCCGTCAAGGTGGCGGCCGAGGTCAAGGGCTTTGACGGCAACGAGTACTTTGGCAAGCGTGACGCCAAGCATCTCGACCCCTGCGTTCAGTTTGCGATGGCGGCTTCGGACGAGGCCATGCACGATGCGGGCTTTGATGCCGAAGGCGCCATCGATCGCGAGCGCCTGGGCGTTTACGTGGGGTCGGGCGTGGGCGGCATGCAGACGCTCGTCGACAACGTCCATACGATTGCCGACCGTGGGCCCCGCCGCGCATCGCCTTACATGATCGCGATGATGATCCCCAACATGGCATCGGGCAATATCGCAATCCGTCACAAGGCAAAGGGACCGACCCTGCCAGTCGTGACTGCGTGCGCGACCTCGGCCCATGCGGTGGGCGAGGCGTTCCGTGCTATTAAGCACGGCTATGCCGACGCGATCCTCGCGGGCGGTGCCGAGGCGGCCATTATCCCCGATGCTGTTGCAGGCTTTACGTCCTGCCGCGCATTGACCACCAACCCCGATCCCGCGACGGCCTGCCGCCCGTTCGACGCAGACCGCGATGGCTTTGTGATGGGTGAGGGCGCCTGCGTGCTGGTACTCGAGAGCATGGAGCATGCGCAGGCGCGCGGTGCGCACATTTATGCCGAGGTCGTGGGCTACGGCAACACCGATGATGCCTATCACATTACGAGTCCCGACCCCGATGCCGCCGGCATTGCCCGTGCGATATCGCTGGCGGTAGCCGAGGGCGACGTCAAGCCTTCCGAGGGTCTCTACATCAACGCCCACGGCACCTCGACCAAGCTCAACGATTCGTCCGAGACGACAGGCATTAAGCGGGCGCTCGGCGAGGACGCGGCACGCGCCGCACACGTCTCGTCGACCAAGTCGATGACCGGGCACATGATCGGTGCCACGGGTGCCATCGAGGTCATGGCCTGTGCCATGGCGCTCGAGCAGGGCGTGGTGCCCCCGACCATTAACTACCACACGCCCGATCCCGCCTGCGATCTTGATTACACGCCTAATCGAGCGGTTCGCGCCGACCTTACCTGGGCGCTTTCGACCAACCTGGGCTTTGGCGGGCACAACGCCGCCATCGCGCTGCGTAGATATACGAGGAGCTAGAGCATGGATTCCAAAAGACTTGCCGAGATAGCCGATGTGATGGAGGACCGCGGCCTTACGCGCGTACGTGTTGAGGAGCCCGATGGCACCGCGGTCGAACTCGAGCGCGCGAGTGTGGCGCAGCCGGTTGCCGTGCCCATGCCTATGCCGAGCGCCATGGCCGCTCAAGTTGCAGCTCCCACAGTCGCGCCTGCCGCACCGGAACCCGCCACGCAGACACCTGCCGCCGCGCCGGAGCCCAAGGGCACCGAGGTGACTGCTCCCATGGTGGGCGTCTTCTATGCTGCCCCTGCGCCGGGCGACGAGCCATTTGTGCGCGTGGGCTCCAAGGTCAAGGCCGGCGAGACCCTCTGCATCATCGAGGCCATGAAGGTTCTCAACGAGGTGACGGCCGAGGCAGACGGTGAGGTGCTCGAGATCTGCGTGGCCGACGGCGACCTCGTGGAGTTTGGCAGCTGCCTCATGAGGATCGGATAGGTGATATCCATGAACAAAGAAGAGCTCAAGAAGCTGTTACCGCATCGCGAGCCGATGCTTTTGCTCGACGAAGCCGAGCTGGTGGGCGACGAGGCCCACGGCAAGATCACGATTACAGGCGACGAGTACTTTTTGCAGGGACATTTTCCGGGAAACCCGGTCGTTCCCGGCGTGATTCAGTGCGAGATGCTCGCCCAGAACTGCTGCGTGCTGCTGATGGGCGACGAGGAGGCGCGCGGCGCGACGCCGTTCTATACGAGCCTCGATAAGGTGCGCTTTAAGCGTCCGGTGCGCCCGGGCGACACGGTTGATCTGGTGTGCTCCATCACGCGTGCGCGCGGGCCGTTCCGCTTTGCGACGGGTACTGCGAGCGTCAACGGTGAGGTTTGCTGCCGCGCCGATATGTCTTTTGCACTCATGCACGAAAGTTAAGGAAGGCTCCATGTTCGACAAAGTGCTCATCGCCAACCGCGGCGAAGTCGCGGTCCGTGTTATCCGCGCGTGCCGCGATATGGGCATCAAGACCGTCGCCGTTTATTCCACGGCCGATGCGGACGCGCTACACGTGCAGCTTGCCGACGAGGCGTATTGCATCGGCGGCCCGCGTCTTGCCGAGAGCTACCTCAACGACGATGCCGTGCTCACCTGTGCCGTAAAGTCGGGAGCTAAGGCAATTCATCCCGGCTATGGCTTCTTTTCCGAGAAGGCGAGCTTCGTGCGCGACTGCGACAAGTTCGGTCTGGCGTTTGTCGGTCCTTCGGCCGAGGTGATCGACAGCATGGGCGACAAGGACGCCGCACGCCGAACGGCCGCTGCTGCGGGCGTGCCCATCGTGCCGGGCTGCGATTTGCTCAAAAGCCCCGAGGAAGCAACGGCCGAGGCCGAGCGCATCGGCTGCCCCGTGCTTATTAAGGCGCGCGCGGGCGGCGGCGGTCGCGGTATTCGCAAGGTCGAGCGCGTGGAAGATGCGGCAAAGGCGTTCATCGAGGCGCGTGCCGAGGGTGAGGCCGTTTTTGGCGACGGCGAGTGCTACATGGAGAAGTTCGTTGCGCCGGCGCATCACGTTGAGGTACAGATTATGGCCGATAAGCAGGGCCATGTGTTTTCGCTCGGCGAGCGCGAGTGCTCGGTGCAGCGCCGCAACCAAAAGCTGATCGAGGAGAGCCCCGCGCCGTGCCTCGACGGACGCGATGATATTCGCGCGCGCATGCACAAGGCCGCGCGCGACCTGGCTCGTGCCGTTGGCTATGAGGGCGCTGGCACCATCGAGTTTTTGTACTCAGATGACGGCAATTTCTACTTTATGGAAATGAACACGCGCTTGCAGGTGGAGCATCCGGTTACGGAGTTTGTGACCGATACCGACCTGGTCAAGTGGCAGCTGCGCGTGGCTGCCGGCCAGCCTCTGCCCTTTGAGCAGGAGGACGTACCGGTCCGCAACCACGCCATGGAGTGCCGCATCAATGCCGAAACGCCGGACTTTCTACCGTCATGTGGAACGGTCACCGCGTTGCGTGTGCCGGGTGGTCCGCGCGTGCGCTGGGATTCCGCCATGTTTACCGGAGCGAACGTTCCGCCGTACTACGACTCCATGCTCGGCAAGCTCATCGTGTGCGCGCCCACGCGTGACGGTGCCATTCGCAAGATGCGCTCGGCCCTGGGCGAGCTCGTGATTGAGGGCGTGAGCGAAAATAGCGAGCTTCAGCTCGACGTGCTGGCAAACGACGAGTTTTTGTCGGGCATGTATCACACCGATCTGATGGGGCATCTCTATGCTGATGAATAGAAAAGCGAAGACGGTCAATGTCCTTGAGGGGCCGATAACCGAGTCGTGCGCCGAGTTCCCCGCGCGCCACGTGTTTGTCAAATGCCCGGAGTGCCGCCGTGTGATCGATGAGGCGCGCCTGCACGACAACCTCGAGGTCTGCCCTCGTTGCGGCAAACACTTTCGCGTGAGCGGTCGCGCGCGCATGCGCATGACGGTCGACGCGGGTACCTTTGAGGAATGGGATGCCAATCTGGCGTCGAAGGACTTCCTCTCGTTTCCCGGTTATGCCGACAAGCTTAAGAGCGTGAGCGAGCGTTCGGGCGAGCGCGATGCCGTTGTGTGCGGCAGGGGCAAAATCTGCGGCTGCGATACCGCGCTCTTCTTTATGGATGCCAACTTTATGATGGGCTCAATGGGCTCCGTGGTGGGCGAGAAGATCTGTCGTGTCTTTGAGCGCGCGGCCGAGTTGGGGCTGCCGGTCGTTGGCTTTACCGTATCGGGCGGCGCCCGCATGCAGGAGGGCGTGACCTCGCTCATGCAGATGGCCAAGATTTCTGCGGCGGTTAGGCGCCACAGCGAGGCGGGCGGCCTGTATATCACGGTGCTCACCGATCCCACGACCGGAGGTGTAACCGCGAGCTTTGCCATGGAGGGCGACATTATCCTGGCCGAGCCCGATGCCCTGACGGCATTTGCCGGCCCGCGCGTGATCGAGCAGAACATGCACAAGCGTCTGCCCAAGGGATTCCAGCGTTCCGAGTTTTTGCTGGAGCACGGCTTTTGCGATGCCGTTGTTCCGCGTGGCGAGATTGCGCTCACGGTAGGCGAGCTGCTGGCGCTGCACGAAGGGCACGCGCCCGGCCTGGGGGCACCGCATGAGATCGTGCATACGGGTCGTCGCGACAAAAAGCTGGGACACTTGTTTAAGCGCTCGGCCGCACCAAAAAGCGCGCTCGAAATCGTCAAACAGACTCGCTCGGCGAACCGCGCCACGGCAGGCGAGATGATCTCGTTGGGTCTCGACGGATTCGTAGAGCTGCACGGCGACCGCTACTTTGGCGACGATGCTGCCGTGGTGGGCGGCATCGGCTGGAAAGACGGGCGACCCGTGACGGTTATCGCCATCGAGCGCGGTACCACGACCAAAGAGCGCATGCGTCGCAACTTTGGCATGGCGCATCCCGAGGGCTACCGCAAGGCACGTCGCCTGATGCACCAAGCCGAGAAATTTGGTCGGCCGGTTCTGTGCCTGGTTGATACTTCGGGCGCGTTTTGCGGCATCGGTGCCGAGGAGCGCGGCCAGGGCGAGGCGATTGCCCAGAATCTCATGGAGATGAGCGGCCTTAAGACGCCGATTGTCTCGGTGGTGACAGGCGAGGGCGGCTCTGGTGGCGCGCTGGCGCTGTCCGTGGCCGACCGCATCCTGATGCTCTCGAGCTCGGCCTATTCGGTCGTGAGCCCCGAGGCCTGTGCGTCGATCCTGTGGAAGGATACCGAGCGCGCGAATGAGGCCGCTGAGGCGCTTAAGCTCACGGCCCCCGATCTGTTGGCGCTCGGCATCATCGACGGCATTGTTGACGATAGGGGCCTGTCGCATGAGGAGATCGCCGGTGTCGTCATGTCCTCGGCATTTGATGCCTTCGATACGCTTGGGCAGCTCGACGACGCGACCCTCACAAACCTCCGCTACGAAAAGTACCGCGCAATCGGTCAGTACCGCACGATGTGACAAAGGGACAGCCCGCATGTCACATTGGGAAAGGCGTTCCATGTCACAAGTTTCTAACACCTCGTTTACAACGACGGTTTCATCAAACGCCATGGCCGTGGTGGACTATCTGTCCAAAAGCATGATGTCGGCGCTGCCGTTTATTGTTTGCGCGGCGTTGTTCCGCACCGCCGCCGTCATTATGGGCGAAGGCATGCTGGGCCTGTGGTCTGCCGATTCCGAAATCTATCGCCTGTTCTACAGTTGGCTCTATAACGCCGGCTACTACTTTTTGCCCATTTATCTTGGTTGGGCGGCCGCCCGCCAGCTCGGTTGCTCGGAGCAGCTGGGCATGATGCTGGGCGGCGTATTGATTGCGCCCGATCTGCTTAAGCTCGTCGATGCCGCATCGACGACGGGGGCAGCGATGACTTTCGTGTATGGTCTGCTTCCCGCGCCGGTCAACGATTACACAACGACTGTTATTCCGGTTCTCATCTCGGTACCCGTGCTATGGCGAGTGGAGTGTTTCTTCCAGCGCGTTATCCCTAAGGCCGTGGCGTTTTCGTTTGTTCCGTTTGCAACCATGCTCGTCATGGTTCCGGCCTCGCTGTGTATTACGGCGCCGGCGGGCAGCTATCTGGGCATGCTGTTGGGACAGCTTATGTTTATGCTTGGCAATTCCGGTGGCATCGTGTCGCTGCTCACGCTTATGGGACTTGCCGCGGGCTGGGAGTTTCTTAAGATCGCGGGTGTCAGCAACGTTGTCCTATCGCTCGCCTATGCGCAGTTTATGAGTGTGGGAACGGATTCGTGCATTCTGATCGCTGCGACGATGGCGACGTTCGCCGTTTGGGGCATGCCCTTTGGCGCGTCGCTCCGCGTTGTGGATAAGGACGAGAAGGCGCTCATGCTGGGCTATTCGATCTCGGGCGTGCTTGGCGGCGTAAGCGAGCCGGCGCTGTACGGCTGCGGCTTTAAATATGGCAGGTGTCTGACATGCATGGCCATTGGCGGCGCCGTCGGAGGCCTTGTTGCGGCCGTGGGCCACGTTACGGCCTATACCATCGGCATGACGAATGTCCTTATGGTCATTGGCTTTGCCACGGGCGGCATCTCGAATCTGCTGTGGTGCTGCGCTGCCGGCGGCGCAGCATTTGCGGTGTCTGCGGCGCTGAGCTGCTGTTTTGGCGTGGTGCCGACAAAGATGCAGGCGGCAGAAGACGCAGCTGATTCGCTCGAAACAGTGGCGAGCGCTGCTGAAGCAAGCGCATAAATCGATCGACAAAGGGGCAGTCCCGCATGGCACATTCCAAGGTCGTGGCCCGTGTGGGTTGCGGCCTTTTTGTATCTGGGGGGCAAAGTGGCTACACTACAATCCGTTTGAGCAATAGATATATAGGTAGTACCGTGGGGACTGATGAGGATGGTCGAGTGGATTGTTCGTCGTGCGCAGGGCGACCGTGCGCGCGTGGGAACGTTGACGGGCATAGTGTGTATTCTCGCTAATGTTGCGCTTTGCGCTGCGAAGGGTGCAATTGGCGTGCTGTCGGGATCGGTTTCGATTGTGGCGGACGCCATGAACAACCTGTCCGATGCCAGCTCGAACATCGTGAGCGTGCTTGGCTTTAAGCTGGCGGGCAAGCCGGCCGACCCCGAGCATCCTTACGGACATGGCCGCTACGAGTATCTCTCGGGTCTGGTCGTGGCGGCGCTCGTGCTGCTGATTGGCGTTGAGCTGGTGAAGTCCTCGGTTGAGCGCATCATCCACCCCGAACCTGTCGAGTTCTCGCTTGCCCTGGTGGCAGTCTTGGTGCTTTCGATGATTGTTAAGCTCTGGATGGCGGCCCTCAACCAAAAGCTCGGCGATCGCATTGAGTCCGAGACGCTGCATGCGACCGCTCAGGACTCAAAGAACGATGTCCTAGCTACGGGTGCCGTGCTGGCGTGCGCAATTGTTTCGCAGGTGACGCACATCAATCTTGACGCATGGGTCGGCCTTGCCGTTGGCGCCTATATCGGCTGGAGCGGCTTTGAGCTCATCCTGGATACGGTGAGCCCGCTTTTGGGCCAGGCACCCGATCCAAAGCTGGTCAAGCACATTCGAGACAAGATCATGAGCTACCCCGGCGTTTTGGGCGTTCACGATTTGATGGTTCACGACTACGGCCCGGGCAGGAAGTTCGCAAGCGCTCACGCCGAGATGGCAGCCGAGGCCAGCCCGCTGGAAAGTCACGACACGCTCGATAACATCGAGCAGTCGTTTAGGGTCGAAGACGGCATGATCGTCACGCTCCATTACGATCCCATCGTGACCGACGATCCAAAGGTGGCGAGCATGCGTCTGCGCATCAACGCTATGGCTCAAGAGATTGATAG
Organism: Coriobacteriaceae bacterium; assembly: GCA_902364975.1. GTDB lineage: Bacteria > Actinomycetota > Coriobacteriia > Coriobacteriales > Coriobacteriaceae > Collinsella. The sequence goes on from CABJFQ010000002.1 coordinate 52,743, forward strand.
CCGCCTCTCGATCCACGACCTACGCTGTGTTCCGGGCCCCACGCATACCAACGTGATCTTTGACTGCGTACGTCCCTCGGATTTGGCGATGAGCGCCGAGGACCTGAAGCGCGCGCTGGCGAAACGGGTCGAATCGGAATATCCCAAGTCGGTCGCCAAGATCACGATCGACGAAGACTACGTAGGCCACACCCACGAGTAGGGCTGTGCCAGCAAAGCAAGTTATACAGAAGGGGAGAGCATGAAGCGTCTATATCTACTCCGCCACGGTCAGACAGAATTCAACGTTAAAAAGCTCGTCCAGGGCCGCTGCGATTCTCCGTTGACCGATCTGGGCCGCAAGCAAGCGGGAATGGCAGCCGCATGGCTCAAAGCCCACGGCGTCGTCCCCGACAAAGTGGTCTCTTCGCCCTTAGGCCGAGCCATGGACACGGCAAGTCTCGTCGCAACCGAACTCCTCGGCCGGGATGCAGCAGTCGAGCCCTGCGAAGGCATCATCGAGCGCAGCTACGGCACCTTCGAAGAAGGCCCCCACGACGCCCTACCCACCGACGTCTGGGACCCCGGCGAGGACTTGGTCCCCTTTGGAGGAGAAGGAAGTCATGCCCTGCAGGAGCGCATGGTAGCCACCCTCACCAATCTCATGGGCGCCGAGGGGATCGAAACCCTCCTAGCAGTAAGCCACGGCAGCGCCAGCCGCCAATTCATCAAGGCTGCAGCCCCAGAGGGCTTCGAGCTCCCAACAAAACTCCCCAACTGCGCCATCATGATTTTTGATTTCGATGAGGCAAAGCCACAAGTAGAGGGCGAGCCAATGCAATGCAAGTTCACCCTCCAGCAAATAGTGGACCCCCAACAAAGTCATTAGCCTGAGCGAGCAGAGTTAAGCAGACATCAACGTGTCGTCTCCCGAGCACGGCGGAGGGCCGGAGAAATATATTAAGGTCATCGCGAGTTCCGCACGCAAAGGAGAGCACTTAATGTGCTCTCCGTCTTGCGCAGGACTGTAGAGCAGGGACCTTAATATATTTCTCCGGCCCTCCGCCGTGCTCGGGAGCCATCCACGCACTTTACCTGCGTAAACAATGTGAGTGAAATATGAATCTCAATGGATACGCCCGCAGCCGTGTATACTAAACAGCTGTGTGAAACCAGGGGAGTATTCTGGCTGGACAAAATGCCTGCTTAATAGGGTTGTCAGGTAGTCCGGGCGAAATACAAGGCTGGGGAGCACGTCGTGTAAGTAGTGGTCCTCTAGGGGCGTACGCTCGGTGGTGTACGCATTGTCCCAAGACCACGCGAGAGTTGGGATCATATCTTGATCAGCATGATTCTCGGCCGCAAGATTGGCATGACCCAGGTTTGGGACGAGGACGATAACGTCGTTCCCGTCACGGTCATCCAGGCTGGCCCCTGCGCTGTCTCGCAGGTTAAAACTCAGGCAACCGACGGCTATGACGCCGTCCAGATCGGTTTCGGCGACATCAAGGCCAAGAACGTGAACAAGCCCATGGCTGGTCACTTCGCCAAGGCTGGCGTCGAGCCTGTCCGCTTCCTTCGTGAGGTCCGCGTCGAGAACGGCGAGGAGCACAAGGTCGGCGAGGTCGTCACCGTCGCTGATTTCGCTGATGTCGAGAAGGTCGACGTCATCGGTACCTCCAAGGGTAAGGGCTTCCAGGGTCGCATCAAGCGCTGGGGTCAGCGCCGCGGTCCTATGACGCATGGTTCTCACTTCCAGCGTCACCCCGGTTCTATCGGTCAGTGCGCCTATCCTGCGCGCGTCCTCAAGGGCGTCAAGATGGCCGGTCACATGGGTAACGAGCGCGTTACCGTCAAGAACCTTTCCGTTGTCCGCATCGATGCCGAGCAGAACCTCATCTTGGTCAAGGGCGCTGTCCCGGGTGCCAAGAATGGTCTCGTCGCCATCCGTATGGCCTAAGGGCCCAGCCCATTTAGCCCAGCGTCATACCAAGGAGAACACTTAAATGGCAAAGTTTGAAGTAAAGAACAGCGAGGGCAAGAAGGTCGCCGAGGCCGAGCTCGCCGCTGAGGTGTACGGCATCGAGCCGAACATCCACGTTATGCACCACATCGTCAAGTGCCAGATGGCCTCTTGGCGTCAGGGCACCCAGTCCGCTAAGGGCCGCTCTGAGGTTTCCGGTGGCGGCAAGAAGCCTTGGCGTCAGAAGGGCACCGGCCGTGCCCGCCAGGGTTCCATCCGTGCTGCCCAGTGGCGTCACGGTGGCGTTGTCTTCGCCCCCAAGCCCCGTTCCTACGCTAAGCGTATGAACAACAAGGAGGTCAAGCTGGCTATGCGCTCCGCGCTGTCCGCCAAGCTGGCCGATGGCGAGCTCGTGCTCGTCGACGACTACGGCTTCGAGAAGCCTTCCACCAAGGCTGCCGTTGCCATGCTCAAGGCTCTTGGCCTTGAGGGCAAGCGTCTGACCATCATCGTTCGCGATGAGGACGTCAACGCCTACCTGTCGTTCCGCAATATTCCCAAGACGTTCATCATCACCGCTGACGAGGCCAACACCTACGATCTCGTCAACAACAACGCTGTGCTGATGCCCGCCGACATCGCCGCTCACTTCGGGGAGGTGCTTGCATAAATGACCGCCCACGAGATCATCATCCGTCCGATCGTGTCCGAGCGTTCCTTCTCCGGCATGGAGCAGAACAAGTACACGTTCGAGGTCGCCAAGGATGCTAACAAGTATCAGATCAAGGACGCTGTCGAGGAGATCTTCGGCGTCAAGGTCGTTCGCGTGAACACCTTGACGGTCAAGCCCAAGACCAAGCGCGTGCGCTATGTCGCCGGCAAGACCCGTTCTTGGAAGAAGGCCATCGTCACGCTGGCCGAGGGCGACACCATCGAGGTCTTTGGCAACCAGGCCTAAGACTCGCTGCTGTTGAGTGAGCTCATGCCTCCCAAATAGGGGAGGCGAGAGCTCAAGGTTTCGGGCGTATAAAATGGACACGCCCGGAACCGTGTATACGTCCGGTGTCATCGCACCCGAGGCAGAACCTCGAATCCCTGTCTGCGATGGCTAACGGATTCCTATTGAAAGGGATTGTAATGGCTGTAAAGCACCTTAAGCCGACCTCCGCTGGTAGGCGTTGGCAGACGATCTCCGATTTCTCTGAGATCACCTGCACCAAGCCCGAGAAGTCCCTTCTCGAGCCCCTGCCCAAGAAGGCCGGTCGTAACAACAACGGCCGCATCACCACCCGCCACCAGGGCGGCGGCGTGAAGCGTCGTTACCGCGTGATCGACTTCAAGCGCAACAAGGACGGCGTGCCCGCCAAGGTTGCCACGATCGAGTACGATCCGAACCGTTCCGCTCGCATCGCTCTGCTGCACTACGCTGACGGTGAGAAGCGCTACATCCTGGCCCCCAAGGGCCTCGAGGTCGGTCAGACCATCATGTCCGGTTCTGACGCCGACATCAAGCCGGGCAACGCTCTGCCCCTCGCCGACATCCCCGTCGGTACGCTCATCCACGCCGTCGAGTTCCAGCCGGGCAAGGGCGCTGCTATCGCCCGTTCCGCCGGTAACTCCTGCCAGCTGATGGGTAAGGAGGGCAAGTACGCTATCGTCCGTATGCCTTCCTCCGAGATGCGCCGCATCCTCGTTACCTGCCGCGCCACCGTCGGTGAGGTCGGCAACGCCGATCACGCCAACATCGTCATCGGCAAGGCCGGCCGTAAGCGTCACATGAACGTGCGCCCGACCGTCCGCGGTACCGTCATGAACCCTGTCGACCACCCGCACGGCGGTGGCGAGGGCAAGAACCACACCTCTGGTCGTCCCTCTGTTACCCCCTGGGGTAAGCCGACGAAGGGCCTTCGTACGCGCAAGAAGAAGAAGGTCTCGAACCAGCACATCATTCGTCGCCGTAAGAAGTAATTTCGGATACCGAGTTTTAGGAGAAAGCACTTATGAGCAGAAGTCTCAAAAAGGGCCCGTTCGTGGAGACTCGCCTTCTCTCGCGTATCACCGCGATGAACGAGGCTGGCAAGAAGGACGTCGTGAAGACCTGGTCCCGCGCGTCCACCATCTTCCCCGAGATGGTTGGTCACACCATCGCCGTCCACGACGGCCGCAAGCATGTGCCCGTGTATGTTACCGAGTCCATGGTTGGTCACAAGCTCGGCGAGTTCGCGCCGACTCGTACGTTCCGTGGCCACAAGGCCAAATAGGGGGTTAACCGTAAATGGCAACTAAGTCTATTGAAACTGAGGCCACCGAGGTTCGCGCCGTCGCTAAGTACGTGCGTGTTTCCCCCAGCAAGGCCCGCCTGGTGGTCGATCTGATCCGCCGCAAGCCTGTCGCTCAGGCCTTCGACATCCTCCACTTCTGCGACCGCGCCGTCGCCGTGGATGTCGAGAAGGTTCTCCGTTCCGCCGTTGCGAACGCCGAGAACAACAACGGTCTGCGTGCCGACAACCTGGTTGTCGCCGCTGCCTATGTTGACGAGGGTCCGACGCTTAAGCGCATCCGTCCCCGCGCCAAGGGTTCCGCTTCTCGCATTCTGAAGCGTACTTCCCACATCACCGTCGTCGTTGCTCCTCGAAAGGAGGCGTAAAGCTGTATGGGTCAGAAAGTCTACCCCACCGGCTTCCGTCTTGGCATCACCGAGAACTGGCGCTCCCGCTGGTTCGCAGAGAAGGATTACGCTAAGACCCTCGGTAACGATCTCGAGATCCGCAAGTACCTCGAGAAGCGTCTTTCCCGCGCAGCTGTCTCCCGCGTCGAGATCGAGCGCGCTGGCGACAAGGTGAAGGTCATCATCCTCACCGCTCGCCCCGGCGTTGTCATCGGTAAGAAGGGTGCCGAGATCGATACCCTCCGCACCGAGCTCGAGAAGGTCGCTGGCGTCTCCAAGGGCCAGCTCTCCGTCGACGTTGTCGAGATCAAGCGCCCCGAGCTCGACGCCAACCTCGTTGCTCAGTCTATCGCCGAGCAGCTCGAGGGCCGCGTTGCCTTCCGTCGCGCTATGCGCAAGGCTGTCCAGTCTGCCCGCAAGGCCGGCGCTAAGGGCATCCGTATCCAGTGCTCCGGTCGTCTCGGCGGTGCCGAGATGGGCCGTCGTGAGTGGTACCGCGAGGGTCGCGTGCCTCTGCACACCCTCCGTGCCAAGATCGACTACGGCACGGCTGTCGCCAGCACCACCATGGGCGCTTGCGGCGTGAAGGTCTGGATCTACCTGGGCGAGAAGCTCCCGGGCCAGCCTGTTCCCAACCCTGCACTTGAGGGCTCTTCCCGTCCTCGTCGTCGTAACTCCGAGAGGAGGGGTCAGTAGTGCTTGCCCCTAAGCGTATTCTTCACCGCAAGGTGCAGCGTGGCTCCATGAAGGGCCAGGCCAAGGGTAATACCGAGCTGCATTTCGGTGAGTTTGGTATCCAGGCTCTCGAGGCCCATTGGATCACCAACCGTCAGATCGAGGCCGCTCGTATTGCCATGACCCGCTACATGAAGCGTGGCGGTCGTGTCTACATCACGATCTTCCCCGATAAGCCCATCACCAAGAAGCCTGCCGAGACTCGCATGGGTTCTGGTAAGGGTAACCCCGAGGAGTGGGTGGCCGTCGTCAAGCCCGGCCGCATCATGTTCGAGGTCAAGGGCGTGCCCGAGGAGGTCGCTCGCGAGGCTCTGCGTCTTGCACAGCACAAGCTTCCCATCAAGACCAAGATTGTTGCTGCTAAGAACGCTGAGCAGCGCATCGAGAAGGAGATGGCTGAGGAGGCCGCTCTCGAGGCCAAGTGGGCTGCTGAGGACGCCGCCGCCGCCAAGGAGGAGAACTAATGAAGCCCGCAGAGATTCGTGAGCTCTCGGACGCTCAGCTCGTTGAGAAGCTGAAGGAAATGCGCGCCGAGCTCTTTAACCTTCGTTTCCAGATGGCCACCAGCCAGCTGGACAACACCGCTCGCGTAAACACCGTGAAGAAGGACATCGCTCGCGTCCTCACGGAGCAGCGCGCCCGCGAGATCGCAGCGGAGAAGTCCGCTGTCGCCGAGTAGGACCTAAGGAGAGAACATGACTGATTCGCGTAACTCGCGTAAGGTCCGTACGGGTGTCGTTACCTCCGTCTCCGGTGCCAAGACCATTGTTGTCACCATCACCGAGCGCAAGCGTCACCCCAAGTACGGCAAGATGATGACCAGCTCCAAGAAGCTGCACGCTCACGACGAGGAGTGCACGGCTGGCGTGGGCGATACCGTCCGCGTTATGGAGACCCGTCCTATGTCCAAGATGAAGCGTTGGCGCCTCATCGAGGTCGTCGAGCGCGCCAAATAAGCAGTCGCTCTTACGACTTGTACGTTTCCGAAGATGTGCGTATGTCTGGCTTGCATACCACGGGCCGTATAAAGGCTGCGCACCTCTCTTCGGTTCTTAGTTCGGAGGAACATCTACCATGATTCAGATGCAAACCATGCTGAACGTCGCCGACAACTCCGGCGCTCGCAAGATTCGCTGCATCAAGGTGCTTGGCGGTTCCAAGCGTCGTTATGCAGGCATCGGCGATGTGTTCATCGGTGCTGTCCAGGAGGCTACCCCTGGCGCCAACGTCAAGAAGAAGGACGTTGTCCGTTGCGTCGTCGTTCGCACCGTTAAGGAGATCCGCCGCAAGGATGGCTCCTACATTCGCTTTGATGAGAACGCCTGCGTTGTCATCAACAACGATGGTTCGCCCGTCGGCACCCGTATCTTCGGGCCCGTCGCTCGCGAGCTTCGTGACAAGAAGTACATGAAGATCGTCTCGCTCGCTCCCGAGACCCTGTAGTTAGGGGAGATATATGTATATCAAGAAGGGCGATAAGGTCCAGGTTCTCTCTGGTAAGGATCGCGGCAAGCAGGGCGTTATCCTGCGTGCTCTCCCCGCCGAGAACAAGGTCGTTGTCGAGGGCGTTTCGGTCGTTAAGAAGGCCGTCAAGCCCAACGCTGCCAACCAGCAGGGCGGCATCGTTTCGCAGGAGGCTCCCATCGACGCCTCCAACGTCAATCTCGTCTGCCCCGAGTGCGGTAAGGTTACCCGCGTCGGTCACGAGAAGGACGGCAAGAACAAGCTGCGCGTCTGCAAGAAGTGCGGTCACAAGTTCTAAGCTGCCCGCAACATCAAGTTGCTAGCAAAGGCCCGGATGCCACGGCACCCGGGCCTTTTTCTATCCCCACTCGATGGCTTCGGTTCTGCCGTCCCGTCATTCCGGTTGCATCCAGTTTTCGGTGCCGTCTCGAATCGAGTGCCGCCAGGTGACACCCTGTCGCGTTTCGTCGGCTTCGGGGACAAAAGTCGGGACAACTCCAAAAACTATTTTCGAACTCAGGGCTTTGAGTTTTTGTTTTTGTCCCAAAGGGCGCGGCGGGATGCCTTTGGAGGCTCGATAGCGCCGAAAACGCCCGTTTTGAAACTTAAATGCCTTTTCGCGTGCAAGCCGCCAGCTGCAATAGGAAGTGAATCAACGCAGGTGGCTTTCAAGCAGTTTGCAAAACTGCAGGTCGCAGGTCTTCATTGCCAGTAGGAGAAATGAGTAGTCTCAGGTGGCTTGCCCATGAGTTGACGAACGGGATTTGAGATTACGCTGACGTCCGGAAACGCTTCGAGCACGGCGTTACGTTTTTGGGGTTTGGGCGTAGCCCCTGCACCCGCGAGCGCGGGCCTTAAGCCCGCCGAGAGGGTGACGCGTCGAAAACGAAGGGGAAAGAGAGAAGGGGCCGTCCCTATCATTCAGGTTGCGACCGAAGAAGACAAGGAGACCCCCTGAGCCTGAATGATGCCCCACAGACCGCGTCCGACCGAGCTCAAGCCGAGCTTTTCCTGACGTCCGCCTTCGCGGAGATGATGGCTGGATTGGCTATGGATTGGCAACACTTATTTGGACGATTCCGGGAGGGACGGCCCCGCCTCCCTGAACTCGACCGGCGACATGTAGCCCAGCGTCGAGTGGATCCTGAAGTTGTTGTACCAGTGCACGTAATCCAAGAGCTTGGCTCGGAGCTCGCGCGTCCCTCCTCGGTCCTTCGGAGTGGCCGACGATCTCCCCGTTGCAGAGGTCGACGAGCAGGCAGACGTAGTTCCACGACGTCCCGACGCGCACGCAGGCCAAGTCGCTGCATATATGGGTGCACGGCGCCCTGCCGCCGAAGCCGCGCGCGACGACGTTCGACACGTCGGCCTCGTTGACCGCCCCGGGGTGCACCTTGAACCTCTTCCTGCCGTATGCGCCGGCCAGGCCGTTCTCCCTCATGATGCGGCAGACGCGGCGCCGGCTGACGGTAACGCCCGACCTCCCGGGCGACGCCTTGATCTTGCGCGATCCGTTCCGGCCCTTGCTGGCGGCGTGCGCCGCCGCGGCCGCCGTCGCCCCCGACATTAAGGTCCTCAAGGGCCGCGTCGTCTCCGGCGACCAGTTCGTCTCGCCCGCGGAACAGAAGGAGCGAATCCTCGCGACCTTCGGCGACCTGTGCTGCGAGATGGAGGGCTGCACCATCGCGCAGGCCGCCTATCTCAACGGCGTGCCCCTCGTCGTCGTGCGCGCCATCAGCGACAAGCCCTGCGCCGAGGGCCGGGTCGTCGACTACAACACCTTCGAGAAGAAGGCCGCCTGCGACTGCGCCCGCATCGCCGCGCGCATGGTTAAGCTTTAGGCCCTGCGCGCCGGGGCCCTTCTTTATGTTGGGACCCCGGCGCGCCGGGGCCCTTTCCAAAGCGAAGTGTCGAGCCGAAGTGTTGAGCGTCGGCCCTGAATGTTCAATGGCCGTTGTTTTCTGCCCCTCAAGTGGTGGACTTTTCCTCGGAGCTGTTGATTCCCCCACGCGCCCCCTTCCGTTCTCTGTTCTCCCCTTATACTCCTTGTACGAGGAGGTAAGAAGTCATGGACAAGACCACACAGGACAGCTTGGCAAAGAAACCCGTCGACATGAGGGACAGGATTCTCGAGCATCTCGAGGCCCTCACCTCTGCCGTCTCGCTCGACGACCTTGCCCGTCTGTCCACCTCCGACATCGCCGAGACACTCATCATCTCCAGGAGCCTGGCGAGCCAGTACCTCAACGACCTTGTTCGCGCCGGTCTTGTGGTTAAGGTGGCGGGCAGGCCTGTCCGTTATTTTCATCGCCGCGCGTTCCAGAAGCGTTTTCAGGTAAAGCTCTCTGCAAGCGAGTACGCCTCGCTCGCCGACCTCATCCAGGCGACGGGAATCGCCGATCACCGCGACTTCGCGCGTGCCGTGGGCTTCGACATGAGCCTCAGCTCCGTTGTCGAGCAGTGCAAGGCTGCGGTTCAGTACCCTCCGTTTGGCCTGCCCATCCTCTTGAGCGGCGGCGTGGGTGTCGGTAAGTCTTTCCTTTCTCGCCTTGTGTACGAGTACGGCAAGAACCAGGGCTTGCTGTCCCGCGACTCCTCCTATGTGCGCATCGACTGCGCCGGGGTCCCGGACGCCGCCTCGTTCAACGGGCTTCTTGACGAGTCGATCGCGAATGCGCGCGGGGGTGTGGTCTTTGTCAACGGCATCGAGGCACTCTCTCCCTCTGCGATGGAGCACTGCCTTGCGACGGCCCTCGGGCTCGATGCCTCCCAGGATGCGCCGCGCGCTCGCCTCGTTCTTTCGACGACGCTATCCGCCGATGACCTGAAGGTTTCCTCGGCCTACAGCAAAATGCCCATCTGTGCCCGCGTCCCCTCACTCAAGGAGCGGACCCCCGAGGAGCGCGAGGATCTCATCTTGAGCTTCCTGCGCAGCGAGGGGTGCCGAATCGGTTCTGATGTGAAGATCAGCCGCGGCGCATACCGTTGCCTCGTGAACGCGGACTTTTCCGATAACATCGCCGGCTTGCGCGCCTGCGTGACGAACTGCTGCGCCAAAGCGTTCCTCAATCGCGAGGGCGACTACGTCGTCGTTCGCCCGTATCTTCTTCCCAGCGGGCTCCTCTCCTCCGCGCAGATCGATCAACAGCCCGACGATGGCGTTCTGATCGACGCGTCTCTGGATGCCGCCGAGAGCACAGGGCCGGTCGAGCAGGCGCTCGATGCCCTGTGCTCCCTCGATGAGCGATTCTGCGCCGGGGAGCTCTCTGTCTCCGAGCTTGTCTCGCAAGCTGTCTCCGCTGTGCGCGGCGTTGAGGATCACTTGATCTTCGACCACGGCGTCGCCTCCTCGAGGTCGCGCGCCTTCGAGCGCGTCGTGGGCGCGGTCCTTGCCGACGCAGGCTCTTCTTATGGCATCGAGCTTTCGAGGAAGGTCGCTTTTCTACTGGCCCAGGAGATTTGCCTGCAGTTGTGGCCGGGTATCGGCCTGGCTAAGCGAAAGTCTGCCTGTGCGGAGCAAATCTCCCATCTCCTCGGTGCCGTGACCTCCGAATTGCCGTTTGCCTCGAGTGTCTCCGATCAGGTCGCCGCAGACGTGGAAGGGGCGCTGGGAATCTCGCTCGATCACTTCACGAAGACGCTTCTGACGCTGTGCGTCGCATCGGAGTCTCGCGATGCGAAGGCCCTTCGGACGCTCTGCGTCATCCTGTCCCACGGCTACTCAACGGCGACGAGCATCGCCGACGCGGCGAACCGTATGCTCGGCATGCATGTGTACGAGGCTGTCGACATGCCCTACGACCAGCAGCTGAAGGACATCGTCGGTCCGCTCCAGCGCCTCGTCGACCGCCATTCCTACTGCACCGGGGTCGTGTTCCTCGTCGACATGGGCTCCTTGGAGGAGGCCTATAAGGCCCTCGAGAACGTTACCGACTCCACTATCGGCGTGGTGAACAACGTCTCTACCGGTCTTGCGCTCGAGATCGGGGTCGGGCTGCTCGGCGGCAAGTCCATCGCCGAGGTTCTTGGCGATGCGACCGCCGCGTGCGTGACGCACTGCAAGGTGATCGAGCGCGTCAACCGTGAGGACGCCATCGTCTTCTGCTCCGAGTCCGGGGTCGACGCCGCGGAGAGGATACGCCAGCTCGTCTCGCAGAGCCTCCCGCGCACCATAGGCGCGCGCCTGCTCACGAGGCCCTTCAAGCAGCTCGTCGCGAACGGGTCGAACGACGCCGTTTTCTCCGAGCACCGCGTCTGCGCCGTCATCGGCACGGGAGACCCCGGGGTCGCCTCCGTCCCCTTCGTCGCCCTCGAGGACATCATGTCGACGGCGTCCGCCTCTAAGGTTGATGTCGTGTTCGGCAGGTGGCTTGACGCTTCCGAGCTCTCTTCTTTCCACGAGAAGCTGCTCTCGAACATGACGCTGCAGAACGTCATCCGCTCCATCACCATCCTCGACCCGGAGCGGCTATTCCATGAGATCGAGAGCGCCGTGCACGAGCTTCAGCGCAGGACAGGCGAGAAGATCGGCAGCAACGCCATCATTGGGCTCTACGTTCACCTCTGCTGTCTCGTCGAGCGCCTTGTTACCAGAAACCCCATTGAGACCTACGTTGGCCAGGACCGCTTCGAGGAGGAACGCGCCGATTTCATCGAGTCCTTCAGGCAGAGCTTCTCGAGCATCTCGACGCGCTATCGCGTAGAGGTTCCCGTAAGCGAGATCGCATATGTCTTCGACTACATAAGCGTGAGCGCCGCCCCGGCGCGAGAAGAGCGCCTCGGCTCCTCGGACCTCCTGCTCGACGAGTGACCTTCCCCGCGCCGCCGCAAGCTGACCGCGCGTCCTCAATAATCCGATAACCCCTTGCCCGGCGCGAATCCGGATAGCGCCGAGGCAGTACCGAACGCAAAACTTCATTTGATAGGAGCAAACATGAGTGTTGTTATGGCACGAATCGACAATCGCCTGCTTCACGGCATCATCGTGACGCAGTGGGCCCCGGTGTCGGGCGCGACCCGAGTCATGGTCATCGACGACAAGGTCGCTGGCGACGAGGTCCTGAAGTCCACCATGAGGATGGCGCGCCCCGCGGGCATGGCCGTTTCGATCATCTCCGAGCAGACCGCGCTCAAGAACTTCGCCGCGGGCAAGTACGACCGCGAGAAGGTCTTCGTCATCGCCAAGGAGCCCGAGACGATGCTTCGCCTGGTCGAGTCGGGCGTCGAGCTCCCGTCGCTGGTCGTCGGCGGCTCGCTCGTCAAGGAGGACGGCATCCAGCTCACCCAGCGCGCCTACGCCTCCGCCGAGAACGTCCAGAGCTACAAGGCGCTCATCGCCCGTGGCGTCAAGGTGACGGCCCAGTTCGTGCCCGCCGACAAGCCCGTCTCCGTCGCAGACCTCATCTAAGGGGGAAATATGGTCAACTTCACTATCCTGCAGGTCGTCCTTTTGACCCTGCTGGCCTTCATCAAGCACGTGGACTACTACGGCATCCCGATGATCTTCGTCAATTACGCCGTTTTCTGGGGCCTCATCACCGGAGTCGTCATGGGCGACTGGAAGACCGGCCTTGTCATCGGCGGCACCATTCAGCTCATGCAGCTCGGCGTCGCGGGCTTCGGCGGCTCCTCCATTCCCGACTACGGCACGATGGCCATCATCGCCACCGCCTACGGCGTGACCCTGGGCTCCGACACGGGCCTCGCCATCGGCCTGCCGGTCGGCATGCTCGGCATCCAGCTCGACGTCGTCGCCAAGATCCTCAACGGCTTTGTCGTCGAGAAGTCCCAGAAGTTCTGCAACGAGGGTAAGTTCAATCAGATGAACGCCATCCTGTGGGTCTGCCCCGCGCTCTTCGGCCTGTGCGCCGCCCTGCCCGTCTTTGTCTCCGTGACGCTCGGCCAGCCCGCCGTCAACTGGCTCCTCGAGGTCATGCCCCAGTGGTTCCTCTCCGGCCTCACCCTCGCCGGCAAGATGCTCCCGGCCGTCGGTATCGCCATGCTGCTCCGCTACATGCCAACCGCCAAGTACTTCCAGTACCTGCTCGCCGGCTTCTTCCTCTCGGCCTTCCTGAACGTGCCCATCATCGGCGCCGCCATCGTCGGCGTTGCCCTCGCGATTGCGTTCTACCAGCGTGCCGAGAGGGACACCGAGCTCGCCGCCCACGCTTCCGCAGACGCCTTCATCGGAGAGGATGAGTAACCATGGAAAACGAGAACATCACCGCCGTCGCCGAGGGCAAGCCCTCCGGCTACAAGGTCACCAAGAAGGACCTGCGCAACGCGAACTGGCGCTGGCTCATGAGCGTGTGCACCTTCAACTACCAGACCCAGCAGGGCGCCTCAGTCGCCTACGCCCTCTCGCCGGTCCTGAGGAAGATCTACACGAACGACGAGGACTATAAGCAAGCGCTCAACAACCACTTCCGCTACTACAACACCCAGCCTTGGCTCGCCGCCATCATCCTTGGCGCCTGCGTGGCCATGGAGGAGCGCGACGGCCTAGCGGCGGCGGACGCCGTCCAAGACCTGAAGATCGGCACCATGGGACCGCTCGCCGGCGTCGGCGACTCCCTGCTCATGACCATGATCCCGACCATCATGGGCTCCATCGCCGCCTACATGGCCATCGAGGGCAACCCCGTGGGAGCCGGCATCTGGTTCGCGCTCATCCTGGCCATCTTCTGGGTCCGCATGCACGCCCTCGAGTTCGGCTACAAGCAGGGCGTGAAGCTCGTCACCGACTTCAGCGAGAAGCTTCCCAACCTCACTGCCGCCGCCTCCGTGCTCGGCCTCACCGTGGTCGGCTGCCTCATCGCCTCGGTCATTGGCGTCACCTGCCCGATTAGCTTCAGCTTCGGCGACGTCGCGATGGAGATTCAGCCGCTGCTCGACAAGATCCTGCCTGCCATGATCCCCGCCGCCATCACGGGAAGCGCGTATTACCTTCTTACCAAGAAGAACGCGAGCATGACGGCCCTCATCCTCGTGGTGATCGTCCTCGCGATGGTCGCCTCCGCCGCCGGCATCCTCGCCTAGCTTCGACCCAAGAGATTGGTGAATCAATGAGAAAGATAGTTGTGGCGAGCCATTCCCTTCTCGCCCAGGGCTTCAAGGACACCCTCGAGTTCCTTACGGGTAAGGGCGACGCCGTCAACGCCGTGTGCGCCTACGTGAACGACAACGGCGAGGGGCTCGACGCGGCGGTCGAGGCGGCTCTTTCGGGCACTGACGAGGTCGTCGTCCTCACCGACGCGTACGGCGGCAGCGTGAACCAGCGCTTTTCCCGCTTCGCCTCCGACCGGATCCACGTGATCGCGGGTGTCAACCTCCCGCTCGCCATGACGGTCGCGCTCGCGCGCCCCGACGAGAAACTCGACTTCGACGCCCTCGTCAACGAGGCGCGCCAGCAGATCATCTACGTGAACGGTGCCAGTTCCGCCGAGTGCGACGACGACGAATAGAGGAGGTCGACGATGAGAGAGTTCCTTAAGGACGTGTGGATGCACGGCGGTGAGGAAAGCCGCGCCATCACCCCCGAGAACATCACGGGCGAGAAGGGCCGCGCCGCCATGTCGGCCAGCCACCTCGGCGTCGGCCGCAAGGGCTCGTGCTGCGTGCCCCTTGAGTCCGGCGAGACCATCACGCTCGCGGACATCGAGGGCCCCGGCATCATCCGCCACATCTGGATGACCGTCCCCGACAAGACCGCCGCTGGCAGCTTCGTCATGCGTGACCTCGTGCTGCGCTTCTACTGGGACGACGAGGAGACCCCCTCGGTCGAGTGCCCTGTCGGCGACTTCTTCTGCAACGGCTTCGGTGAGCGCGCCATCGTCAACTCGATGCCCATCTGCGTGAACCCGACGGGCGGCATGAACTGCTACTTCGAGATGCCCTTCAGGAAGCACGCCAAGGTCACGCTTACGAGCGAGCACCCCGGGTTCATTAAGTACATCTTCTACACGTTCAACTACGCGCTCACCGACGTGCCGGACGACGCCATGTACTTCCACGCCCGCTTTAACCGCGAGCGCAGCACCCGCAGGGGCGTCGACTACACCGTGCTCGACGGCGTGCGCGGCAAGGGCTACTACGTCGGCACCTACATGGCCCTGTGCGCCCTGGAGCGCTATTGGTGGGGCGAGGGCGAGATGAAGTTCTTCCTCGACGGCGACGAGGAGTTCCCCACGGTCACCTCGACGGGAGCCGAGGACTACTTCGGCGGTGCCTGGGCCTTCCTCGACAGGCCGCCCCACGCGCTGCCCGAGGCGCAGTGCTTCAACACGCTGTTCGCCGGCTACCCGTACCGCTCGACGCGCGACGCCACGCGCGACCGCTTCAGCGCGGGCAAGCCGAACCCGAATCCGATGCTCGCGACTAACGACGACGCGCTGCCCAGGCACGGCCTCTACAGGTGGCACCTTCCCGACCCGATCTCGTTCAAGGAGGACCTGCGCGTGACGTTCCAGGACCTCGGCAACGACGACATCAAGCTCTACGAGCGCGAGGACGACATCTCCACCGTCGCCTACTGGTACCAAAGCGAGCCGCACGCCGTGCTCGCCCCGTTTGCCGCAAGGCAGGACCGCGTGCCCAGGTAGGGTCGCCTCGAAACAAGCCAACGTTATGGGCGCCCGCGGTTGACCATGACTGCGGGCGTCCCTTTGTAAGGAGGATCACATGAGCGAAAAGCAAATGAGGCTCGGCGCCCTCGAAGCCGGCGGGACCAAGATGGTCTGTGCCGTGGTGTCCGGCGACGGCGAGGTCCTCGACCGTATGGAGACCCCGACGCTTACGCCCGCCGAGACCGTCCCGCAGATGATCGAGTGGTTCACCGCCCGCGATGTGGACGCGTTGGGCATCGGCGCCTTCGGCCCGACCTGCGTCGACCCCAACGACGAGCGCTACGGCTCCATCCTCCAGACGCCCAAGCTCGCGTGGCGAGGCCATGGTCTTCGCGCCGCGTTCGCCGACGCCCTCGGGATTCCGGTGGCCTACGACACGGACGTGAACGTTGCCTGCCTCGGCGAAGTGGTCTTCGGCTGCTGCAAGGGGCTCGAGGACGCCGTCTACGTGACCATCGGCACCGGCGTGGGCGCGGGCGTCATGTGCGCGGGCAGACTCCTTCACGGCATGCTGCACCCCGAGGCCGGTCACATGCTGGTAAGGACCCGTCCCACCGAGGAGGGACGCTGCGTCTGCCCGAGCCACGCGAGCTGTCTCGAGGGGCTCGCCTCCGGCCCCGCCATCGCCGCGCGCTGGGGAAAGCCCGCGGCCGAGCTCGCGGACAACGATGAGGTGTGGGCGCTCGAGGGGGATTATCTGGGGCAGATGTGCGCGAACCTCGTGCTCATGTACTCGCCTCGCCGCATCGTCCTCGGCGGCGGCGTGATGCACCAGGAGCAGCTCTACGGCATCGTCCGCAAGAAGACCCTCGAATATCTGGGTGGCTACATCCAGACCGCCGAGCTTAAGGACATGGAGAGCTACATCTGCGCCCCGGGCTGCGGCGGCGACCAAGGAATCCTCGGCGCGGCCGAGCTGGCAAGAAGGGCGCTCGCGTAACTTGCGCTCTCTCCGCCATACAACGCGTTAAGAAAAGACGAGCGCTTCTTGCCAATTGAGCGGCAAGAAGCGCTCGTCTTTTGCATTTGTTTTTGGGGCAGGACGCCCCGCCTCCGCTAGAGTCCCTGGACCGCCACACCCACGAGGTTTGGACCGGTGTGGACAAGAAACGCGGGGCTGATGTCGGAGCGGACGACCTCCACCGCGTTGGCCACGCACTCGCACAGGGCCTGCTCCATGCGGTCGTAGAGGTCGGCGTGGGCCGAGGTGCGGCTCGCGGCAAAGCGCACCTTGGGGTGCTTCTCGACGATGGCGGCGATGAGCTTGACCTCGGTGCGATGCGGTACTTGCACAGCCATTTCGTGTACGCGAGGCTGTTGGCTTTCTGGGCCACAGCAATCACCTTCCCCCTAGTATGATGACCTGAACAATCCTCATGCTAGGGGGAAGGTTTTTGTCGCGTAGCGGAAATTGGCCTCCACCCGCTGAGCGGGTGGCTTTCTATGCCGCGCGTGCCGCGCGGCACGGACTAAAGTCCATGAATAAAAACGAGGAAGGCCACGTCCGGCCTCCCTCGCAAAGGGTCTCTGATTACTCCCACTCATTGGGGACAGACTTAAATGAGTGCTCTTGAAATGCCGGCGCCTGGGGACGTTCTTTTTCTGTCTGCAGTTTGGAACGTTCCTTTTCTGTCGGCAGTTTGGGACGGTCCTTAGAGCTGCAGCGCGCCATGAGCGAAGGCGAAGCGGATCATCCTGTCTTTTGAGTTCTAAGCATAAGCCCCTGTCTCTGAGCAATGACCGGTTCGCATTTGTGCGTATTTGCGTGCGTGGGATTGCGTGAATATGCGTATAGATGCGCCGTTTACGGGACAAAAATGACCGTTTAGCGGTGAGATACGCAAAATCGCGCACAGACGCGCGTGTTTGTGCGAATATAGAGCTATCCGAAATGCAAGACGTTCTATGACACAGGAGGCACATATGGTAGATTCCAAGCAGGCTCCACTCGACTCCGCGGCAGCCGCAAAAGCAGCGTTCGCTTCGGTCCAGGACAAGCCATTCCCCGATGATATCTTTACGGCTCCCGAGCTTCGTTGGGCTGTGATCGGGTGCGGTGTTATCGCCAACCAGATGGCCCAGTCTCTCGCTCTTGCCGGCCGCAAGCTTGCGGGCGTCGCCAACCGTACGCTGTCCAAGGCTCAGGCTTTTGCCGAGCAGTATGGCATCGAGAAGGTCTATGAATCGGTTGAGGACCTCTACGCCGATCCGGGCATCGACGCCGTCTATATCACCACGCCGCACAACACGCATATCACCTATCTGCGTGACGCGCTGGCCGCCGGCAAGCACGTGCTCTGCGAGAAAGCCATTACCCTCAATTCCGCTGAGCTCGACGAGGCGCGTGCCATCGCCGACGAGCGCAACGTCGTCCTCATGGACGCCACCACGGTGCTTCATATGCCCTTGTATCAAGAGCTGCGCCGTCGCATGGATGCCGGTGAGTTCGGCCGCATGAACCTCGCCCAGCTCAACTTTGGTAGCTACAAGGAGTACGGCGATCTGACCAATCGCTTCTACAACCGCAACCTTGCTGGCGGTGCCATGCTCGACATTGGCGTGTATGCCCTGTCCGTCATGCGTCTCTTTATGGCAAGCCAGCCCATTGAGGTCGTTTCGTTGGGCAACACCTGTGAGACCGGTGTTGACGTTGCGGGCGGCATCGTCTGCCGTAATGCCGAGCAGCAGCTGGGTGTTGTGAGCCTCACGCTCCACTCCAAGCAACCCAAGCGCTCGATTATTAGCTTCGATAAGTGCTATATCGAGGTCAACGAGTATCCGCGCGCCGATCACGCGACCATCGTGTGGACTGCGGACGGCCACCGCGAGGAGGTCCACGCCGGCACCGAGGCTTACGCCCTTTGCTATGAGATGGCCGATCTTGAGAAGGCCGTTGCCGGCGACGACTCTAAGCGTGAGCTGCTGGATTATGCTTCTGATGTTATGGAGCTGATGACCAAGCTACGCGCCGACTGGGGAGTCGTGTACCCCGAGGAGGAGTAAGCGATGCTAGCGGAAGATAGGCTCAACGCGATCGTGTCGATGGTTCAGCAGACCGGCTCGGTTACCGTGCCGGAGCTTGCCGAAGCCCTGGGCGTGACGGCGTCTACCATTCGGCGCGACCTGCAGATGCTCAATCGCGCACACCGTATCGCCAAGGTGCACGGTGGGGCGACGAGCCTTGAGCGCGCGCACGTGACGCGCGACCTAACGCTTAATGAGCGCAGCGACCTCCATAACGACGACAAGGAACGTATCTGCGCCCGTGCGGCGGCACTTGTGGAGCCCGAGAGCTTTGTATACATCGACTTGGGTTCGACGACGCTCAGGCTCATCGAGCATCTTCCACACCTTGAAGATGTCACCTATGTGACCGATTCCGTGCTCCATGCTCAACGCCTTGCTTTGCGCGGCATGCGTACCGTGGTGCTGGGTGGCGAGCTCAAACCCGAGACCGAGGCGCTCGTCGGTCCCGATGCCTTGGCAACCTTAGACCGCTACAACTTCAACTGCGGCTTTTGGGGCTCTAACGGCATTGCCGCCGAGCAGGGCTTCACGGCGCCCGATATCGAGGAGGCGCAAGTAAAGCGTATCTCGATGCGCCATACGGCCAAGCGCTTCGTAATCTCGGACGCCAGTAAATTTGGCATGGTGGCGCCCGTCAAGTTCGCGGACTTCCGTGACGCAACGATTATTACCGCAGGCGATGTCCCTGCCAAGTACCGGGCAATGGACAACGTCATCACGGTCTAACAGCAAGGGACGGGCTAAGACCAAAACCACCGCGAAGGGGCAGGAACCTTTGTGGTGGTTTTGACGTTTGTCCAGATAAAACCTGCCAAAATAAACCTGTCCCTTTTTGGCAGGTTTTAGGGCTCCCAGGGGCAGGGGGCTTCGATGTGGATGTGCTCGCCGGTTACGGGATGCGTAAAGGACACGCTGTGGGCATGGAGCATGAGGCCGCAGGGGCGCGGCGTTCCGTACAGGTCGTCGCCAACCAGGGGATGATGCTCGCTTGCCAGGTGCACGCGAATCTGATGCTTGCGGCCGGTGAGCAGCTCGACATCAATATACGAGCGCGCGGGCAGGCCGCGGCGGCTCTTAAGGCGCTTGAGTACCTTGACGCGCGTCTGAGACGGCTTGCCGCTGGCGCCAACGCGCATCTTGCGGCTATCGTGGCGGTCGCGGGCGATAGGCTTGTCGATGAGCTTCTCGTTCCAGTCGATTTTGCCCTCGGCGAGCGCCAGATAGTGCTTTTCGAATGCGCGGTCGATGACCATCTGGTCAAAGGCGGGCTGCGTCTGCTTGTCGAGCGAGAACAGCACCACGCCGGTGGTGTTGCGGTCCAGGCGATTGAGCGGCTGCATGTCGGTCGCGGCAAAGCCGTCGCCCATCGCCAGCAGCAGGTCGCTGGCGTAGTCGGTGAGCGTGCGCTCGCCGGTGCCGTCGCCGTGGACGATCATGCCGGCGGGCTTGTCGATGGCCATGAGCCAGGCGTCGCAGTAGAGGACTTGAGGTTCTTCGTTCACGTGTAAGCCTTTCGGTTAGCTAATTCCCACAAACATGCAGCCCGAGGTCGCCCCGCGCAGGCGGGCGGCGGGCTTGCGGCCGGCCTGCGCTGCTTCGACGGCGCGACGGACGCGGGCGACGGCACGGCCCACCTCATCCGTCTCGAGCAGCGTTCCGTCCACCATGAGACGACGCACGCCAGCATCGAGCAGCTGAGGAACCTGCGGCGTGAGGTCGATGGGGTAGGCATCGTACAGGCGAGAGCGGCCGTGGATGTCGGTGCGGACGGGCATGACCTTTCCGTCGATATTCTTGAGCGAGAGCTTGCGGGCACGCAAGCGGCAGTTGGCACAATCGTGGATGCAGCCGTTGGCAACCTGCAGAATGCAATGCTCGCTTGTCATGACGCGCGGGCGGCCAAAGACGGTGATGCCTAGAGCCGCGGGCGCGGCGGTGCCGAGCGAGACAATCTCGTCGAGCGTGATCTCGGGCGAGAGCCAAAACGCACCGGCTCCGCGCTCGGCAAGCGCCTCCATGCAGGGCGTGTTGTGTACCGGCAGGCAAGAGCGAATCTCGGCCGTAGCGCCAACCTGGGCGGCCAGGGCAAGCTCAGAGATGTTGCCAATAGCGACCGTGGCGCCGGCAACAACCCACGGGTCGACGCGTACGTGGTCAACGGCGCGGCAGACCTCGTCGAGCACGGGTACGATGCCCTGCTCAAATGCATCGGCGGGGGAGAGCTCGGCCGCATCGAGCGCGTCGGTGGTCATGTAGATGCGCGTTACACCCTCGGCGCGAGCGGCCTCGGCGGCCTCGAGCGAGGTGACGGTGGCACAGATCTGCGGCTCATCGCGGTAGTGCTCGGGCGCGGGGCGGGAATCACTGGTTACAATCGCCGGCAGCTCGAGCGTTTTCGTGCGCTCCTCGTACGGTGCCAGAATGGCCTCTTCCAGCGCCTTACAAGCGGCGGCGCGCACCTTGTGCACGGCGGAAAAGCCCATACCGCAGCCGGCGTCGAGCGAAACGTCAAAGCTTGCGGCCTCAAAGGGGGAGGAGCCCATGCGCCCGACGTGCTCAACCAGATCGGATGCCTCGACGGCGCGGGTCTTGGCAGCCTCGACGGTAAAGCCCGTGGCCGTGGCCGTAAGCGAAGGATCGTCGCAACAGGTGAGCGCAACGGCAAACGGCTCGCCCAGACGCGCCACAACGGACACGTCTACGGCGCGGCGGCGCAGCACATCGCGCTTGAGCGCGGCGCCGGCGGCGTCAATGGCGCGCTGGCTTCGAATCACGCGCACGCGGCAGCCCTCGGGCATGCTACGGGGCACGCGACACTCGATAACATCGCCGGCAGCGGCATCATCGGCGGCAATGGTGGTCAGGAACTGGTCAAACTCGTTATCGTGGCGAAGCTCCAGCAGGTCGCCCTTGCCCACGGGCTCAAACAGCTCAATGCGGGCGATGGCGGCGCGGCGACGGCGATCGTCGGGCTTGAGTCCGCGTACATCGCGGTTGGCCAGGCGGCTGCCCAGCACCGTGCCCACAATCTGGCCGCGGTTGTTGGAACGCTCATAGCTCATCATCTCGTCGCCCGAGGTGCCATCCTGGTAGGCGTGCGTAAAGTCGCGGTTAAAGCAGCGCTTGAGCTGGCGCTGGCGGGCGGCATCCTCATCCTTAGAGGTCGAAACATCGGCAAGCATGTCATCAATCTGGTGACGGTACACATCGACGATGGAGTACACGTAATCGGGAGCCTTCATGCGGCCCTCGAGCTTGAGCGATGCGGCGCCGGCGTCATACAGACGGCGAACAAGCTGCGAAGTGTTGGTGTCGCGCGGGCACAGTGCGCGCTCGCGACCGGCAGGGGAGAGCGAGCGGCCGTTCTCGTCAATTAGCTCGTAGGGTAGGCGACAGGGCTGAGCGCACATGCCGCGGTTGGCCGAGCGGCCCGCCATGGCAAAGCTCGACAGCAGGCACAGACCCGAGTAGCAAAAGCAGATGGCGCCGTGGCTAAAGACCTCAAGGTCAACATCGGGCGCAGCGTCGTGAATGGTGGCAATCTCGTCGATGGAAAGCTCGCGCGAGAGGGTCACGCGGTCGGCGCCCTGCTCACGGCACCAAAGGGTTCCGCGGTCGTCGTGGATGTTTGCTTGGGTTGAGATGTGCGCCTCGATGCCGGGCATGGTGCGCTTGACCTCAAAGAACAGGCCCCAGTCCTGGATGATGAAGGCGT
Source organism: Coriobacteriaceae bacterium (assembly GCA_902364975.1). Lineage (GTDB taxonomy): Bacteria > Actinomycetota > Coriobacteriia > Coriobacteriales > Coriobacteriaceae > Collinsella. Next base: position 74,918 of record CABJFQ010000002.1, read on the forward strand.
CAGCGCCCAGCGTGGAGCAGCGATGGATGAGCTGCAGCGCATCGCTCATCTCGGATTCCTTGATGACGATGTTGACCGTGACGTAGACGCGCGAGCCGGCCAGGTGTGCAGCACGGCAGGCCTGCTCAAAGGCCTCGTCGGTAAAGTTCGTTGCCTTGCGGCGGGCGTTGAAGCTGCCCATGCCGCAGTAGATGGCGTCTGCCCCGGCGGCGAGTGCGGCGGCAAAGGGCTCGGGCCCTCCGGCGGGCGCTAAAAGCTCGGGTCTGCGGTTGGTGGTTCGACTGGCGGTTGCGGTCATATCCTGCCTTTCAAAATGCTCAGATACTCGAAAGTATAGTGGTGCCGTCGCGGCAGGCGATGCCCGTGCTCCAAGCGGGATAAAGTCTTCAGCAGCTTGGGCTGGCTGACCCCGTGGAGAACCGTTCAGCGGTCCAGGGAAACCGTTGGACGATAAAATATTCTCGCAACGTGATAATAATCTTGCATCGCGCGGAAACCTTGAGTACTATCCCAATCAAGCGCGGTGTTCAGACCGAACTGTGCCTCCCGGTGTGAACGCCGCGCTCTCGTTCCCTTTTACTTGTAAGGAGAAAAACATGAGCAAGACCGTCGTGTCTTCCGATAACGCACCCGCAGCCATCGGCCCGTATTCCCCTGGTATCCAGACCGGCAACATGGTGTTCCTGTCCGGCCAGCTGGGCATCGATCCCGCAACTGGCAAGATGCCCGAGGGCGTCGAGGCCCAGGCCAAGCAGTCCCTTGCTAACGTCGAGGCCCTGCTGACCGCTGCCGGCGCCACCTTTGCCGATGTCGTCAAGACCACAGTCTACCTGGCTGACATTGCCGACTTCGCTGCCGTAAACGAGATCTACGCCTCCAAGTTCGAGGCCCCGTTCCCCGCGCGCAGCGCTTTTCAGGTTGCCGCTCTTCCGGCTGGCGGTCTGGTCGAGATCGAGGTCGTCGCCGCTCTCTAAGGCGTTGGCCACAACTAAACATGACATGCAAAAAGACCCTGCAGCGCGTGCGAGCTGCAGGGTCTTTTGTCAAGTGACGAATCGCTTGTGGAGCCGCGCTCCATTTTGCTCGTTAGCCCTCCTTGCGGACTTTTTGCAGGTAGCGGTACACGCTGGGCTCCGAGATGCCCAACGCGGTGGCGGCACAGGCCACGGCGCCCTTGAGCATGAACACCCCGTTGCCGTTGAGGTGGCGAATGACGTCCACGCGGTCGCTCTGACCAAGCGACGCTACATCCAGCCCGCGCGCGCTCAGCAACTCGGCAATGCTGCGGTCGATGAGCTCCTGTGTGGACTCCGAAAGGCTTTCGACCTCGATAGGGGCGGGCTCCGTGCGCGTCGGCGCCGCGTCGAAGCACGCCATGAGCTGCTGCGCCATGGCGTTGATGGAGCGCACGGTCGAGAGGTCGGTGTTGACGCAGAGCATACCGACGATCTCGTCATCCTCGCGGATAAAGAACGTCGCGGACTCCAGCGTCTTGCCTCCGGCGCCGCGGCCCTCGTAGCCCGTAATAAACGGCAGGTCGCGATACTTGGGGTCGTGCATGATCTTGAGCGCCAGATCGGTGGCGGGACCGCCGACCTTGCGGCCACTCACGATGCCGTTGCGAATATCGACGATGGCGTGGTCGGGATCCGAGAAATCGTGCAGCACGATCTCGCTGTTCTTACCGAGTATCTGCTCCAAGAAATCGACCATCGGCAAAAAGCGGCGTACGGTCTCGTTCACGGGTAACTCCTTTGGGTGAAATCGGAAATGTTCATAACAATTTTTTCTCATGGTAACACGCTGCTCATCATCTCGTATGTCCGCAGGTACATTGCGTAATGCAGACGAACGGTATGATTTTGGCGGTAAACGGTCGACCAAAAGAAAAGTAAGATGTTATTTAGACCAGACACATTCCTGACCTGCGGAAACGAGTTATTTCAGCTTAAGAATAGTCTGATAACAAAAAATTATTATTGAGAATAAGAACCATCTTTAATACGATATCCAACGAAGGCACAACCTCAACCCCGCACTGCGTCACAATAGAGCGTTAGATGCGAAAACAACTATTTCGAGGATTGGTGGTCAAATGACCCAGGAGACGGTTACGAACGGCACTGAAGCCCTGTTCACTCGCGAAGGCATGCCTCCCGTTAAGGAAATGATCCCGTGTGCCCTTCAGCACGTACTGGCATCGTTTGCCGGCATCATTACCCCGGCGGTCATCATGGCCGGCGTCTACGGCTTTAATAGCCAGCAGAGCACCGATATCATTCAGGTCGCGCTCATTCTTTCGGCGATCGACACGGCCCTTCAGGCTTTCGCTCCCTTCCGTCGCATCGGCGGCGGCCTGCCCATCGTCATGGGCGTTTCGTTCGCGTTCCTCCCGGCCCTGCAGGCCATGGGCGCCTCGGGCTTTAGCTTTGGCGCGCTGTTGGGAGGCGAGATCGTCGGCGGCGCCGTCGCGGTCCTCTTTGGTCTGGCCTACAGCAAGATCAAGTGGCTGTTCCCGCCCGTCGTGACCGGTACGGTCATCTTCTCCATTGGCGTCTCTCTCTATCCCACGGCCGTCAAGTATATGGCCGGCGGTATGGGTACGCCGCTGTGGGGTACCCCGCAGGCCTGGTGCGTCGCTCTTATCACCTTTGCCGTGGTCTTTGCGCTCGCCAACTTTGGCAAGGGCACGCTCAAGCTGGGATCCGTGTTCTTTGGCATGATCGTCGGTATGATCGTCTCCATCCCCTTTGGCATGATCGACTTCTCCAGCGTCGCCACCGCCCAGGTCTTCGCCCTTCCCAAGCTCATGCCCTACGCGCTCGAGTTTGATCCCGAGGTCTGCATTACCCTCGCCGTCGTGTTCCCCATGGTTGCCATCCAGGTTATCGGTGACGTCTCCGCCGCCTGCCTGGGCTCCATCGACCGTATGCCCACCGAGCGCGAGCTCTCCGGCGCTATCGTGTCGCAGGGCCTCACCTCTATGGTCGGCGGCCTGCTGGGCGGTCTTCCCACCAGCGCCCTTGGCCAGAACGTGGGCATCATCTGCTCCAACAAGGTCGTTAACAAGTGGGTCTTTGTGATCATCGCGGCCGTCTTTGCCATCGCCGGTCTGTTCCCGCAGCTCTCTGCCGTCCTTTCCGCTATCCCGCAGCCCGTTATCGGCGGCGCGACCGTCGGCGTCTTTGGCACCATCACCATGAACGGCGTGCGCATGTTCACCCGCGAGGGCCTCACGCAGCGCACTACCACCATCGTCGGTACCTCCGTCGTCTTTGGCCTGGGTATCTGGATGGCCAGCGGTTGCCTTGCCGGCGAGGGTATGCCCGCCTGGGTGTCCACCGTCATCGGTTCCAATGCCGTAACCCCCACCGCCATCATGGCCATTGTCCTTAACCTGATCCTTCCGCAGACGCCGGTCGTGGCTCAACACATCGATGCTGCCAAGGACGCTGCCGTGGATCTGGTCTTGCCCGAGAGCAAGAAGTAACCAATTCGGTGCTATTCGTCGGCGGGCGCATCGCCTCGTCCGCCGACGCCATGCGGCGCCAAGCCGCACTTCAAAGGGTTTGTCCCTTTGGTGAAGCGTTGACGGGAGAGGGCCCGTTTCCGGTGTAGGCCGGCGCTTCGCACTCCGCCATGTCAGAGGTGTCAAACCCCGCCTCTGATGTTGAAGGGAGCATCCATGCTTCTGGTCGCTAACGGTTCCGTTTTTACCCGCAACGCTCAGACCCCGTTTATTCCAAACGGTGCGGTCGCCATTGACGGAGATACGATCGTCGAAGTGGGCCCCGAGTGCGAGCTCAAGGCCAAGTACCCGGATGCCGAGTACGTCGACGCCCAGGGCAACCTCATCATGCCCGGACTCATCAACTGCCACACCCACATCTACTCGGGTCTGGCCCGCGGCCTTGCCATTAAGGGCTGCAACCCCACCAACTTCCTGGAGAATCTTGAGCAGCAGTGGTGGAAGATCGATGACAACCTGACGCTCGACGGCACCAAGGCCAGCGCCTATGCCACGATTTTGGACTCCATCCGCGATGGCGTCACCACGATCTTCGATCACCATGCGAGCTTCTGCGAGATCCCGGGAAGCCTCTTTACCATTAAGGATGCAGCTCAGGAGCTGGGCATGCGTTCGTGCCTGTGCTACGAGGTCTCCGACCGCCGCGGTCAGGAAAAATGCGACCAGGCCATTGCCGAGAACGCCGAGTTTGCCCAGTGGGCCGCCAAGGAGCGTCGCGATAACGACAACCACATGATTGCCGCCATGTTTGGCGGTCACGCCACCTTTACGCTGTCGGACGAGACCATGGATAAGATGGCCGAGGCCAACAACGGCCTGACCGGCTTCCACATCCATGTGTGCGAGGGCATGAATGACGTGTGGGACTCCCGCCTCAACCGCGGTGGCATCAGCCCCGTCGAGCGCCTGCTGCAGCACAATCTGCTGGGTCCCGACACCATGCTCGGCCACTGCATCCACGTGACGCCCGCCGAGATGGATATCGTCAAGGAGTCCGGTACCTGGCTCGTCAACAACCCCGAATCCAATATGGGCAACGCCGTGGGCTGCGCCCCCGTGCTCGAGTTCTTCCGCCGCGGCATCCCCGTGTGCATGGGCACCGACGCCTACACCCACGATATGCTCGAGAGCCTCAAGGTCTTCCTGATCATTCAGCGCCACAACGCCGCCATGTCCAACGTGGGCTGGTGCGAGGCCATGACCATGCTGTTCGAGAACAACGCCAAGATGGCGAGCAAGTACTTCGATCGCAAGCTCGGTGTGCTCGAGGCCGGCGCTGCCGCCGACGTCATCGTCATGGACTACAAGCCCTTTACGCCGCTGAGCGAGGAGAACATTGACGGCCACATGCTCTTTGGCATGATGGGCAAAAACTGCCGCACCACCATCATCAACGGCCGCGTCCTGTACAAGGATCGTGAGTTCGTTGAGATTGATGAGGACAAGATCAACGCGTGGACCATGGCCGAGTCCAAGAAGCTCTGGAGCACGCTCAACGATCGCGTGTATTAATTCCAATTGGAGATTCGCGCGCGTCGGATGTTTCGCCGCATCCGACGCGCGCATAGGCGGCCTCCGCGGGGTCGCCGGCGCTGTGCTAGCGCTGCACCGTATTTGCGCCCGCCGCGCGGTCTCGCCGGGCGTTACAGAGAGGAGCTCACTATGAGCGACATCATGAGGCCGATCCCGTTTTCGCAGCTGATGAACTGGATCATCGAGGAGCACAAGACCCAGGACGCCATCTTTGGCGTGCGCAAGATGGCCACGACCAACCAGGAGGGCGCGCTTCCCATTTTTGACGAGCGCATCGAGACTCCGTTTGGCCCGGCCGCCGGTCCCAATACGCAGCTTGCCCAGAACATCGTGGCATCCTATGTGGCTGGTTCCCGCTTCTTTGAGCTCAAGACCGTCCAGGTTATGGACGGCGAGGAGCTCTCCAAGTGCGTCAACAAGCCCTGCATCGTGGCTCAGGACGAGTGCTACAACTGCGAGTGGTCGACCGAGCTCGAGGTTCCGCAGGCATTTGCCGAGTACGTGAAGGCATGGTTTGCCTGCCACCTGATCGCTCGCGAGTACGGTCTGGGCAGCCCGGACGGCTTTGTCTTCAACATGTCGGTGGGCTATGACCTGGAGGGCATTAAGAGCCCCAAGGTCGACGCGTACATCGAGGGCATGAAGGACGCCAGCGGCTCCGACGTCTGGAACGAGTGCCGCGCATGGGCGCTCGCCAACCTGGACAAGTTTGAGCATGTCGACGCTGCGTTTGTCGAGTCCATCCCGGCGCGCGTCTCCAACTCCATCACCGAGTCTACCCTGCACGGCTGCCCGCCTGCCGAGATCGAGCGCATCGCGACCTACCTCATCACCGAGAAGGGCCTTAACACCTACATCAAGTGTAACCCCACGCTGTTGGGCTATGAGTTTGCCCGCCAGCGCCTCAACGAGCTGGGCTTTGATTACATCGTCTTTGATGACACGCACTTCCGCGAGGATCTGCAGTGGGCCGATGCCGTGCCCATGTTCGAGCGCCTGATTGCCCTGTGCGCCGAGCGCGGTCTGGAGTTTGGCGTCAAGCTGACCAACACGTTCCCCGTCGACGTGACGAGGAACGAGCTGCCCTCCACCGAGATGTACATGTCCGGTCGTTCGCTGTTCTCGCTGACCATCGAGGCCGCCCGCCGCATTACCGAGCAGTTCGATGGCAAGCTGCGCATCAGCTACTCCGGCGGTGCCACGGTCTACAACATCCGTGCCCTGTACGATGCCGGCATTTGGCCCGTTACCCTGGCGACCGACGTGCTCAAGCCCGGTGGCTACGAGCGCTTTAGCCAGATGGCCGGCGAGTTTACCGATCTGGACGGCAAGCCGTTCGCGGGCGTCTCGCTCGAGGCCGTGACCGCGATCCAGACCGACTCGCTCACCAACCCGCTCTACAAGAAGCCGCTGCGCCCGCTGCCCGACCGCAAGGTCGCCGGCAAGAGCCCGCTTTCCGACTGCTTTACCACGCCGTGCCGCACGAGCTGCCCCATCCAGCAGGATATTCCCGCCTATCTGGCGGCTGTTGACGAGGGCCGCTACGAGGACGCACTCAACATCATCATCGAGCGCAACGCCCTGCCGTTCATTACCGGCACCATCTGCCCGCATCCCTGCGGCCGTGCCTGCGAGCGTGCATTCTACGAGCCCGAGGGCGCCCAGATCCGCGCCAGCAAGCTCAAGGCCGCCCGCGAGGCCATGACCACCGTGCTGCCCAAGCTGCGCGCCCAGGCCATCGCCAACGACGGCGAGCGCAACGTTGCCGTTATCGGCGGCGGCCCGGCCGGCCTGGCGACGGCGTTCTTCCTGACGCGTGCCGGCGTGTCCGTCACCATCTTTGAGGCCCGCGATTCGCTCGGCGGCGTGGTCCGTCACGTGATCCCCGAGTTCCGTATTGCCAGCGACGATATCTCCCACGACGCCGAGCTTTGCCTGGCCTTTGGTGCCAAGGTTCAGCTCAACGCCCGCGTGGAGTCCATTGACGAGCTCAAGGCCCAGGGCTTTACTGACGTGGTCGTGGCCACCGGTGCCTGGATGCCCGGCTCTGCGGGCCTAGGCGAGGGTGCCGAGCTCGATGTGCTGGAGTTCCTCGAGGCCGCCAAGAAGGGCGAGAAACTCGAGCTGGGCGAGGACGTCGTGGTCATTGGCGCCGGCAACACCGCCATGGACGCCGCCCGCGTGGCCAAGCGCCTGGCAGGCGTGAAGAACGTGCGTCTGGTGTATCGCCGCACCAAGAAGCAGATGCCCGCCGACGAGGAAGAGCTCGATCTTGCTCTTGCCGACGGCGTTGAGTTCTGCGAGCTGCTGGCGCCCAAGGCACTCAACGGCGCCGTGCTGACCTGCGACGTTATGGAGCTTGGCGAGCCGGATGCAAGCGGCCGTCGCAGCCCCGTCGCCACGGGCGAGACCGTCGAGCTTTCCGCCACCACGGTGATCTGCGCCGTGGGCGAGGGCATCGATGCCAGCCTGTACGATGCCGCGGGCGTCGAGCATGACCGTCGTGGCCGTCTTGCCGCCACCTCCACCGGTGTTGAGGGCGTCTGGGCTGCGGGCGACTGTCGCCGCGGTCCCGCCACCGTAGTCGAGGCTATCGCCGACGCCGCCGAGGTCGCCCGTGCCATTGCCGACGTGGACTTTAACAAGTACGCCGACTGCAACGAGCAGGCCGGCCGCGAGGACACCTGCTATGAGCGCAAGGGGTCGCTGTGCCGCGACAAGCGCAACTGCACCAAGACTCGCTGCCTGGGCTGCGGCTCGGTGTGCGAGGTCTGCTGCGACGTGTGCCCCAACCGCTCCAACGTTGCCATTAAGGTGCCGGGCCTGGCCAAGCATCAGGTCGTCCATGTCGATGGCATGTGCAACGAGTGCGGCAACTGCGCCGTGTTCTGCCCCTACCAGGAGGGTCGTCCCTACAAGGACAAGCTCACCCTGTTCTGGAGCGAGCAGGACATGGAGAACTCCGAGAACGAGGGCTTCCTGGCCGTGGACGAGGATCACTTTAAGGTCCGCGTCGCCGGCACGGTCCGCACCGTCTCGGTCGATGCCGTCAACACCGGTCTGCCCGAGGCCGTCCGCCTGACCATCAAGGCCGTGCGCGACAGCTATTCGTATCTCCTTAAGAAATAGGCGAGTCTCTTATGGCCAAATCCATTCAACATAACGTGGCCTACGTTGCCTGCGGAAGCGGTTGCGCCTCCGCAGGCGGCGACGCCCACTGCAGCGAAGGCTGCATTGGCTGTGGCGCCTGCGTCACGGCCTGCCCCCACGGCGCCATTGCGCTGATTGATGGCATCGCTCGCGTGGATCGCTCCAAGTGTACGGGCTGTGGCCTGTGCGGCATGGCGTGCCCGCAGCGCGTGATTGCCTTCGTTCCCGGCTACCAGAACATCCTGGTGCGCTGCAACAACACCGATAAGGGCGCCATCGCCCGCAAGATCTGCGACACGAGCTGCATCGGTTGCGGCATGTGCGCCAAAAAGTGCCCTGCCGGCGCTATCCGCATCGAGGACAACTGCGCCCATATTGATGGCGCGGATTGTCTGTCGTGCGGCATGTGCGCCGTCGTCTGCCCGCATGGCGCCATCCACGACCGCACCGGCATAGCCGCCGGCGTGTAGAAGGGAATCACCATGGCACAGGAATTCACTTTTACCGTTAACGGCGTCGAGCGCACGACGACCCAAAACAAACCGTTGCTGCGCTACCTGCGCGACGACCTGCACATTCACTCCGCCAAGGACGGCTGCTCCGAGGGCGCGTGCGGTACCTGCACCATCCACGTGGACGGTGAGGCCGTCAAGGCGTGCGTGCTGACCACCGCCCTTGCCGCCGGTCGCAACATCGTGACCGTCGAGGGCCTGCCCCAGGACGTGCGCGAGGCCTTTGTGTACGCCTTTGGCGCCGTGGGCGCCGTGCAGTGCGGTTTTTGCATCCCCGGTATGGTCATGGCGGGTGCGGCGCTGATCGCCGAGGATCCCGAGCCCACCGAGGAGCAGATCAAGTACGCCATCCGCGGCAACGTCTGCCGCTGCACCGGCTACAAGAAGATCATCGAGGGCATTTCGCTGGCAGCTGCGGTGCTCCGCGGCGAAAAGCAGATCGACGAGGACCTGGAGCGCGGCGACGACTACGGCGTGGGCAAGCGCGCCTTCCGTATCGACGTGCGCAAGAAGGTGCTCGGCGAGGGCAAGTATCCCGATGACATCGACGAGCTCGATCAGCCGGGTCTGACCTACGCCAGCGCCGTGCGCTCCAAGTATCCGCGCGCCCGCGTGCTCTCCATCGACACCTCCAAGGCCGAGGCCCTGCCCGGTGTGGTGGGCATCCTGCGCGCCGAGGACGTGCCGGTCAACCAGGTCGGCCACCTTATCCAGGACTGGGACGTTATGATCGCCCAGGGCGATATCACCCGCTGCGTGGGCGATGCCATCGTGCTGGTGGTTGCCGAGGACGAGGCGACGCTCGAGAAGGCCAAGAAGCTCGTAAAGATCGATTACGAGCCGCTGGAGCCCGTGCGTAACATTGTCGAGGCCAGGGCTGCCGACGCCCCGCGCCTGCACGACAGCTTCTTTGCCTTTGGCAACACGGTGGAGCTCAAGAACAACGTGTGCCAGAGCCGTCACGTGACGCGCGGCGACGCCGCCAAGGCGCTGGCGGAGAGCGCGTTTACCGTGACGCAGCGCTTTACCACGCCCTTTACCGAGCATGCCTTCTTGGAGCCCGAGTGCGCCGTTGCCTTCCCGTACAAGAACGGCGTTAAGGTGCAGTCGACCGACCAGGGTGCCTACGACACGCGCAAAGAGTGTGCCCATATGTTTGGCTGGGATAGCGAACCCGAGCGTGTGGTCGTCGAAACCATGCTCGTGGGTGGCGGCTTTGGCGGCAAGGAGGACGTGTCCATCCAGCACCTGGCCGCGCTCGCCGCATATAAGTTCCAACGTCCTGTGAAGTGCAAGCTCACGCGCGCTGAGTCGCTTGCGTTCCATCCTAAGCGCCATGCCATGGACGGTACCTTTACGCTGGGTTGCGACGCCGAGGGCAACTTTACCGGCCTTGATTGCGAGATCAACTTTGATACCGGCGCCTACGCTTCGCTGTGCGGCCCGGTGCTCGAGCGCGCCTGTACGCACGCCGTTGGCCCCTACAAGTACCAGAACACCGACATTCGCGGCTTTGGCTACTACACCAACAACCCGCCCGCCGGCGCGTACCGCGGCTTTGGCGTTTGCCAGTCCGAGTTTGCGCTCGAGAGCTTGATCGACTTGCTGGCAGAGAAGGTCGGCCTGGACCCGTGGGAGATTCGTTACAGAAACGCCATCGAGCCGGGCGAGGTTTTGCCCAACGGCCAGATTGCCGACTGCTCCACGGCGCTGAAGGAGACGCTGCTTGAGGTCAAGGATGCCTACTATGCGCATCCCGGACACGCCGGTATCGCCTGCGCCATGAAGAACGCCGGCGTGGGCGTGGGCCTGCCCGATGCCGGCCGCTGCAAGATTCGCGTCGAGGATGGCCGCGCCGTGGTCTACGCCGCCACGTCCGACATCGGCCAGGGCTGCAACACGGTCTTTTTGCAGGACGTTGCCGAGGCGTGCGGTCTGCCGCTGAGCTGCATTGCCAATGGCGAGTGCTCCACCGAGAACGCTCCCGACTCCGGCACCACGTCTGGCTCGCGACAGACGGTCGTGACCGGCGAGGCCGTGCGCGGTGCCGCCTTCCTGCTGCGCGATGCCATGCTTGACATCGAGGCCGGCAAGCCTGCACCCGATGTTCCTGTGAGCGCGCATGGTGACGGCGTCAAGATCGAGTACGACGACGGTCGAGCCTATCAGTTGCGCACGCAGGAGCTCGTCGCCGGCCAGGGCATGCATCCTCAGGATCCCGCGGCCGCCATCAAGGCGCTCGAGGGATGCGAGTTTGGCTACGTGTACCTGGAGCCGACTGACAAGCTGGGCGCTGACGTTCCCAACCCCAAGAGCCACATCTGCTACGGTTTTGCCACGCATGTGGTCATTCTGGATGATGACGGTCGCGTGAGCGAGGTCTATGCCGCGCACGATTCCGGCAAGGTGGTCAACCCCATCTCCATCCAGGGTCAGATCGAAGGCGGCGTGCTCATGGGTATGGGCTATGCGCTTACCGAGGACTGGCCGCTCAAGGACTGCGTGCCCCAGGCAAGGTACGGCACGCTCGGGCTGTTCCGTGCGCCCGAGATTCCGGATATCCACGCCATCTACGTGGAGAAGGACGAACTGCTGCCCGTGGCATACGGCGGCAAGGGCATCGGCGAGATTGCAACGATCCCCACGGCGCCCGCCGTGCAGAACGCCTATCGCGCATTCGACGGCAAGCTGCGTCCGGATCTGCCCATGGTGGATACCCCGTACAGCCGTGCCCGTCACCGCGGCTAGGGTAGGGCGCGGACAGCCATTACTGACGAGCTGTTCGCGCTCAACACCAACTGCATATGCTGCGCTTTTGGCCCCAGCTCCATCGCGAGCCGGGGCCTTTTGTTTGGAGCGGAAACTGTGTCCCGGAATGAGCGCTCAGAACGGGACGCGCTTTTCCCTTGGAGCCCTCGGCGGAAATTACATCCCAGAATCGATGCTCAGAATGGGATGCGCTTTCCGGTAGAGCCTCTGGCGGAAAGCGCATCCCGGAATTCGGCTCCAAACCGGGACACACTTTCCGGTTGGAGCTTCAACTGGAAAGTGTGTCCCGGTTTGGCAGGCAGACGGGCATAAGCTCAACAGCTCCTACAACTCCACCTCGTTGAGCCATGCCGGCAGAGCGGTCTGCCGGATGCCTGCCGTCTGCAGCTTTTTGGCGAGCATTCCTGCCGAGCGGACCTCGTTCATGGTAAAGCGCAGCAGAGGGTGACCGTAGAGCGATAGATGCGCCTCGCGCTGTCGTTCGGCGACGAGCGCCTCGGCAGTGGTGCGTCCGGCCAGCATGGTCTGGTCGGTATATTTGATGAGCCCGTCGAGCTCGCCCAGCGTGAGTTCCCGCGCCTGGCGCTCCCAGGCAAAATCCGTTCGCATGCTTTCGGTCGAATCGAAGGGGTCCGTCAACTCGTATTGAAGCCAGTCGGGCGCAAAGCCCGTCTCGATCATGACGGCTCGGGCGACCGATTCCCCGCCGCTCTCGGCGCGGGCGTCGGCATATCGAAGCGTTGTGAGGGCGGTGCGAATCGCGCGACCATTGCGGGCAGTCGCTCGTTGCTCAACGGCCTCCATCAGCTGTTCCCGTGCAAGGCCGAGCTTTAAAATCGCCGAATCGGCAATGGGCATGCCGTCGGCAAAACCAGTTTGCAGCAGGCAATCTGTGACCGTTTGGATTGGCGGCGTTACCGATATGCCGGCTCTGCGTATTGCTCCGGCCGGCTCAATCTGGTGCCGCTGAATATGTGCGCCCGGACGAGCCGACGGCTTTGTCGAGCTGCAAACATGCACGATGTTCAGGTGTCGCCACGAGACCTCGAGCCCCAGCAGACAGGCGGCCGAAAACGAGCAGAACGTCCAATCGGGGTGGATGATCGCAAGGGCGCGAATAATCTCGCAATGGCGTTGCGCTCGGTTGAGTTCATCCCAGCGCGTTTTTCGCGCGAACAGTCCCGGCATGGGCGAGACGACCGCGCTGCCGATGCGCCGAAGGAGCGCTTTTCGGATCGCCGCGCTCGGGGGAATCAGACAGCGCCTCTCTTGTTCGGCTTGAGTGAGCAGTTGGTCGATGAGTTGGTCATTGCAATGGGTCATGAGCTACCGCCTCCTTTTGGGTAGCAAAAACGTATCAGCCGCAACTTGCCGCTCAACTGACCAAAAGCTGACCAAAATCTAACCATGCAGGTAGATGGCCTGTTTTCGGCGACATTTTTACATCCGAATCGGTGGGCGGTAATCGGCTCCCGTGAACGGCAACAAGTTATGAAGACCTGGTAAGTTTAGGGACGTGTACTTTTTCGAAAAACGGTAGTCTCTCCGCGGAAAGTGCATCCCAGAATTAAGCCTCGGAACGGGATGCATTTTCCAGTAGATGCTTCAGTGGAAAGTTCATCCCAGAATTCAGGCTCAGAACGGGACACGCTTTCCGGATGGCATGCTTGGCGGAAACTACGACCCAGTATTTGGCTCCAGAACGGGACAACCTTTCCGAATCGGTCTTCAAGCGGAAACTACGCCCCGGATTTGACCTTCAGACCGGGATCCCGTTTCCGGTTGAGGCCTCGAGCGGAAAGCGCATCCCATAATCCCCAATGGCACCGCAGCGCATTTCGTGTCCGCGTGGGCGTTTGCGCCGGTCGTCGAATGACGTTATAGCTGGCTATATTATGGGTAGCTATAATGTTCGACTTTTCGACAACCCTCGGCCTGTGGCAGAGCATGGGTCGCCAATCAAGGCGGCGGTTGCCGAGGCCTCGTTACCGAAAATCCATTTGTTAAACCTGGCACCCGTGGGTAGAATAAAGTCGACGGCAGCCCAAGTAGTGAAGAGCTGGGCAGCGCCGTTACTCAGTTTAAGGGGTCAATGCCTTAACGGCGTCGACCCCTCTTTTTATGCTTCGAATGCTGCTTGAGTGCCTCGGAAAGTTCGATAAGCGCCGTGAAGAGCGAGACCAAAGCAACCAAGAGCTCTACGAGCTCTGATGGGCCCGGGATGACCTCTGATTCAAGTCACCGGGCCTAAATCTTTTTCAGGCATTTGAATAGAGCGGGCGATTCTCTTGGGGCCGTCTGCATGGCGTATGCCTGGCGCGCGTGGCATTGCGTCCCGCTTTTGTGTCCGCACGGGCGCCTATCCTTACGGCAATGTAGCCGCCTATGTAACGAGCGGCAGTTGACGGAGAAAGGCCCAACCGTGTCAGCTGAAAAGACGCCGTGTATCTCGGCTATCGATACGACGAACTTTGCGCGCCAGATTGTGCTGGACTTTGAGTTTGCGCCGGTGCCAAAGCAGCGTCAGCGCCGTGGACTGTGCAATGAGATTATCGAGGCCGGCGCCGTCAAGCTCGATTACCACGGCAACGTTATGGGCGAGTTCTCGCAGTTTGTACAGACGGAATTTACCGAAGGCGTTGCGTTCCCCGTCCGCGAGCTCACAGGGATATCGGCCGTGGGCACCGCGATGGCCGATCCGCTCTACATGGTGATCAAAAGGCTCAGCGATTGGATCGGGCGCTACTCCGCCCGGGTGGTCTGTTGGAGCGGGGCGGATCGTCGACAGCTTTTGATCGAGTGCCAAGCAAAGCACATCGATCTTTCCGCATTTCCTACGGACTGGGCCGACCTGCAGGCGTTTTACACCTCGATCATGGACATGAGCAGCCACGGGTGCGTCTCTTTGAGTGACGCAGCGACGTGGTTTGGCATCGAGTTCGACGAGTCGACGGGTCACGCCCACAGCGCCCTAGCCGATGCGCGCGTGACCGCCAAGCTGCTCAAGCAGATGGTGGACGGGGACTACCGCGTGAGCCCGCGCGCCCAGGAGGTCCGTCAACGGTGGGGGATGGGCGAGCGAGCTCAGACGCGCCTTTCCAGCAAGTGCTCCGAGCTGGGCGACCTGCTGCTAAAGCTGAAGGCGGAGGGGGTAGGCCTTTTGAGAACGCCATTCGGTTTGGCATGGCGGGGCTGTAAGCGCGAGCCCGCCCTGTTGTTTGAATCGAAGCGTCAACCAGTATGACGAGCTGTCTGGTCTGTCTGCCTACGCCCCCGCAATCCCGCGGGCCGCACTCAACAGCTCATACTCCCTCTGGCTCCACTAGTACAGCTCGGCCGTGCGTACGGCGTCGCGGCACAGGTCCAGGAATGCCTCGGCTCCCTCGCAGAAGCACTCTCGGGCAAAGGCGCCGGATCCGTCCGCAACGCATACGCCGTCAGCAAAGAGCTTCCAGCTAGACGGCTCGCGAGAGTCGTCTCCAAGCAGCTTGATCTGCAGCACGTGCGGGCTGCCGGCGGCGCAGAGTTCTTCCTCGAGCACCTGCACCGTAAAGCGCATCTGGTGGGAGAGGCTGCTCTTGATCATGGCCGAGGCGTAGCCATTTGGCTTATCCAGAAGATGCATGTGATTCGGTTTGACGATCAGGTTGTGGAAGTTACGCTCGCTGCGCACGGAGAAATTGTCCATACGGACTCCTTTCATCGATGTTGGCAGGGCCACCGTGCCTCTTGGCCGGTTGGCGTCGGGATCGTGGAGCCAACTCTCTACCCCGACTCTGGATAAAATGCGCCCGCTCCTTGCGGGCAAGAGGAAGTCTATCAACGTGTACGGACAGAAATCAAGCGCCGCCTGCGAAATGACGCGTGAACGGCGTTGGTTTCCCAAGTGATTATTCGGCTTTCATCCGGAAAAGTGTCGAAATCAGCCGTGTAAAAGTACGGAAAAGTGTCGAAATAGGCACCTTAAAACTTCGGAAAAGTGTAGCTGGATGACAAAACAGCACTTAGAAGCCGGTGCTGGATGCGGAATCCTGTGGCCGCCTTAACCCCCGCTACTCGTCCCCGTCGTTGGGGTCGCCCTTGAGGGTGTTGATGTCCAGGTACTGGTTGTCGTCCTCTTTTTCCTGCGTTGCCGACTCCGCTTGGGTGGGGCCGGAGAACAGCCGGAATCCCTCAAACGCAATGACACCGAGCAGGGCAATGACAATGGCGATAAAGGCAACCTTGACTGCCTGCGGAAATTCCGAGAAACGCAGTGCCTTTTCCTCGGCGTAATAATCGGCGAAGCGCTCTTCGCCCGTGCTTTTGGTATACGCCGGTGCGGACGCGGCCTCCGGGTCATATTCCGGTGCAGGCGTGGCAGCGTACGGATCGTTGAGATAATCGCTCGATGCGGTGCCATAATCCTCGGTCTCGATGCGACCGGTGCCAGCATAGCCATCGGAATAATCGGAATATGCCGCACCGCCCTCATAGTCCGCGGCGCTCGTGTTGGCGGCAAAAAGCGGGTTAACTGGAACGTCGAGCGCCGACATGCCGGTAGAGGTCTCATCCAGATCGGCTGCAGCCCAGGAATCGTAGGCAACCTGACGGGCAACGGGCTCATCGAGCCTTGTGACCGGAGGCTTGCGTGCCGCAGGAACGGGCAACTGCTGGGCGTTGAACATAACGGTGCTGTCGGCCGATTTGCCCTGCGTCGCTGCAGCGAGAAATGCCGCCGTCTCGGACGGGTCGCTTGCAGGGCGGGGAGCGGGCGTGGGCGCCGAAGTGGGTGCGGGCGTAGGCGCGGGCGTCGAAACAGACGACTGCGCAGGAGTCGGCGCAGATGCGGGCTTAGGCGCAAGTGCGGGATTGGGGCTTGACGGGCGAGCCCCGCCGCCCATGAGTTCGTCGGCGGTCCACGGGCGATCATCCATCACGTCGTCAAGGCTCAGCGAAAACAGGTCGTCTTCACCCTCATCGAACATGCGGTGCACATGTCCACCAATTGCCGGAATCAATCCGCGACCGGTGCATGATGCCTTGCTCAACGCCATTCTGTTCCACCCTTTCGAAATACTAATGACATCGATTATATGGAACTTTCCAAGCGGCTCGGTCTTGGATTCATGCTTTCCAGAACTCGCGCCCAAAAGGGGAGGGGCAATCCAGGCGAGTGCCTACTTGTCGCCTGCTGCCGCCTTGGCCTCATTGAGGTAGCTATAGAAGCTGTATTTGGAGATGCCAAAGAACTCGCAGGCGCGCTCGCTCGACTTGGAAATGAGGAAGGCGCCGCGACGGTCGAGGTAGCCAATGGCGCGAATGCGCTCATCTTTGGTCATAAGGGCTGCGGGCTTGCCCACGTATTGCTCGCACTCGCGCAGCAGATCTTCGAGCAGGTCGCCGATGTTTTTGGTAATGGGCTCGGGCTCGGTGTAGCCCGTGGCGCCGGTGCCGGTAAAGGCATCGAGCGAGCGCTCAAAAGCCTTCATGAGCGTAATGTCAAAGTTAATGCCCAAAATGCCGACGGGTTTGCCCTCGTCGTTGCGGATAAAGATGGTCGAGGACTTGAGCAGCTTGCCATCGGTGGTTTTGGTGAGGTATGGCTCGCGGTCGTGCACGTCGGTGGTGCCCTCGTGCATGGACTCAAACACAATATGGCTGGGGCCGTCACCCAGTTTGCGCCCGCTGACGTGGCCGTTTTCGATCACTACGATGGAGTGGTCCACGTCTTCGGTTTCCAGGTCGTGGACGACGACTTCGCAGTTGGGGCCAAATTGGAGCGCCAGGCCGTGTGCAAGGCGCTTATAAAACTCAATCTGTGCGGGGGTCATGGGTGCCTTCCTAAAAATTAGTTTGGGCTCACTTTGCCATAAACCACACCTGTTCGCAAATAACGAAAGCGTTGCTGCGTTATGTAACCGTTCGGCGACGAAAAGGTACCGATTACGGCAACAAACAATTTGTTAGGTTTGCCAATCAAAAAGTGTGATAGAACAGTGCTAACAAACTTTTTGTTTGGCATCCACATAAAAGTTCAGTCGCATGAATGGGAATGGACTGAAACGCGTATGCGGGGGCCGGCAAGAGAGGACTTAAGGAGTTCACCGTATGGCCGATAAGATCCAGTGGGCGGGCAACACGATGCCCAAGAGCGATGACAAGCACTTGGGAATCATGAGCCTCGACCACGTGAAGAAGGCCCGCGCCTTCCACCAGTCGTTCCCTCAATATACCGTCACTCCGCTTGCCCGCCTGGATGGCCAGGCCGCGCGCCTGGGCCTGTCCAACCTGTGCGTCAAGGACGAGAGCTATCGCTTTGGCCTCAACGCCTTTAAGGTTCTGGGCGGTTCGTTTGCCATGGCCAACTACATTGCCGACGAGACCGGCAAGGACGTTGCCGAGTGCACCTTCGATTACCTGACCTCCGATCAGCTTGCCAAGGACTTTGGCCAGGCCACCTTCTTTACCGCCACCGACGGCAACCATGGCCGCGGCGTGGCATGGGCTGCCAACAAGCTGGGCCAGAAGGCCGTCGTGCACATGCCCAAGGGTTCCACCAAGCCCCGCTTCGATAACATCGCCGCCGAGGGCGCCACGGTGACCATCGAAGAGGTCAACTACGACGAGTGCGTGCGCATGGCCGCCGCCGAGGCCGATGCCTGCGAGCGCGGCGTTATCGTTCAGGACACCGCCTGGGAGGGCTACGAGAAGATCCCGTCCTGGATCATGGAGGGCTACGGCACCATGGCTTCCGAGGCTGCCGAGCAGCTGCGCGAGATGGCCATCAACCGCCCGACGCACGTCTTTGTTCAGGCTGGCGTGGGCTCGCTGGCCGGCGCTGTGGTGGGCTACTTCACCAACCTGTATCCCGATAACCCGCCCACCTTCGTCGTGGTCGAGTGCGCGCCTGCCGCCTGCCTGTACAAGGGCGCTGCCGCCGGCGACGGCAATCCGCGCATCGTGGACGGCGACATGCCCTCCATCATGGCCGGCCTGTGCTGCGGCGAGCCCAACATCCTGGGCTGGGATATCCTGCGCAACCACACCACCGCCTTCGTGTCCTGCCCCGACTGGGTTACCGCTCGCGGCATGCGCACCCTGGGCGCTCCCGAGAAGGGCGACCCGCGCGTCATCTCCGGCGAGTCCGGCGCAGTGACCACCGGCCTGGTCGAGACCCTCATGCTCGATCCCGAGTACGCCGAGCTCAAGGAGCTCATCGGTCTGGACAAGACGAGCTCCGTGCTCTGCTTCTCCACCGAGGGCGACACCGATCCGGATCAGTATCGCCGCATCGTCTGGGAGGGCGAGTATCCGACCTGCTAGCAGACTGACCTGTCCGGAGGCAGCCGGAGGACTTTACTCCCTGCTCGGACAGTCCTGCTCGCACGGAGAGCACATTAAGTGCTCTCCGGCTCGTGCGGAACTCGCGACGGAGCAAAGTCCTCCGTCCGCCTCCTATGGTTACTTGCTTGTGGGGTGCTCGACCTCACGCTGCTTGGCACAAGTGATCTATCTGAAATATCTACCTGTAGGTAAACCCTTGTAGAAAGGTTGACTGTTATGACTAAAGAACTCGATTTTGATGCCATTAAGGCTGCTGCGGAGTCTCATCGTGCTGATATGACTCGCTTCCTGCGCGCCATGATCTCCCACCCCTCTGAGTCCTGCGAGGAGGGTGAGGTTGTTGCCTGCATCAAGGCCGAGATGGAGAGCCTTGGCTATGACGAGGTCAAGGTCGACGGCCTGGGCAACGTTATGGGCTTTATGGGCGAGGGCGACAAGATCATCGCCATCGACTCCCACATCGACACCGTCGGTATCGGCAACATCGAGAACTGGGACGCCGATCCCTATGAGGGCTACGAGACCGACGAGATCATCTACGGCCGCGGCGGCTCCGACCAGGAGGGCGGCATGGCTTCCGCTACCTACGCTGCCAAGATGATGAAGGACATGGGCCTCATCCCCGAGGGCTACAAGATCATGGTCGTCGGCACCGTCCAGGAAGAGGACTGCGACGGCATGTGCTGGCAGTACATCTACAACAAGGACGGCATTAAGCCCGAGTTCGTCATTTCCACCGAGCCCACCGACGGCGGCATCTATCGCGGTCACCGCGGCCGCATGGAGATCCGCGTCGACGTTCACGGCACCTCCTGCCACGGCTCCGCTCCCGACCGCGGCGACAACGCCATTTACAAGATGGCCGACATCATCGCCGACGTCCGCGCCCTCAACAACAACGGCTGCGACGAGTCGACCGACATCAAGGGCCTCGTCAAGATGCTCGACCCCAAGTACAACCCCGAGCACTTCGAGGACGCCCGCTTCCTGGGCCGCGGCACCTGCACCGTCAGCCAGATCTTCTACACCAGCCCCAGCCGTTGCGCCGTGGCTGATTCCTGCGCCATCTCCATCGACCGTCGCATGACCGCCGGTGAGACCTGGGAGTCCTGCCTGGACGAGATCCGTAACCTGCCGGCCGCCAAGAAGTACGGCGACGACGTGAAGGTCTCCATGTACATGTATGACCGTCCGTCCTGGACCGGCGAGGTCTACGAGACCGAGGCTTACTTCCCCACGTGGATCAACAAGGAGACTGCTCCGCACGTCAAGGCCCTCGTCGACGCCCACAAGGCCATGTTCGGTGACAAGCGCATCGGCTGCGAGCCCAGCATGGACAAGCGCACCGGTCGCCCGCTGTGCGACAAGTGGACCTTCTCCACGAACTGCGTTTCCATCCAGGGCCGCTATGGCATCCCCTGCGTCGGCTTCGGCCCGGGTGCCGAGTCTCAGGCTCACGCTCCCAACGAGGTCACCTACAAGGACGACCTGGTCACCGCTGCTGCCATGTACGTGGCTGCCCTGAACCTCTACGATCCGAGCAAGGCCGATGGCGACGCCACCGTGTTCCGCGCCGGTCTGACCAACAACAAGATCGACTAGTCCCATTCCTTGATCTTGTTGAGCCGGGGGCCGCTCGTATCCCCGGCACCCCCTGTTGACTTGGGGCCCGCGGTCGTTTTCTCCCATGCTTCCTCAACGGTGGCGGGTCCTCGTCATGGTGCTCTGCATGTTCTAGCCACACGCGCATGCCGGGGCACATCTACTCATTGCGATCGTTTCACCTTTAGAAAGGACATTTACATGGACGCTAAGTTTACCGAGCTCGTCGAGCAGCTGAACGGCCTCGATTTTAAGGGCATGTACGGCAGCGACTTCCTGCACACCTGGGACAAGACCACCGATGAGCTCAAGGCGCTCTACATCGTCGCCGACGCCCTGCGCGAGCTGCGCGAGAACAACGTTTCGTCCAAGATCTTCGATTCGGGTCTGGCCGTCTCGCTGTTCCGTGACAACTCCACCCGTACGCGCTTCTCCTTCTCTAAGGCAGCCAACCTGCTCGGCCTTGAGCTGCAGGACCTGGACGAGAAGAAGTCCCAGATCGCTCACGGCGAGACCGTCCGCGAGACCGCTACCATGATCTCCTTCATGGCCGACGTCATTGGCATCCGCGACGACATGTACATCGGCAAGGGCGACGCCTACATGGCCGAGGTCTCCGAGTCCGTGCAGCAGGCCTACGAGGACGGCGTTCTGGATCACCGTCCCACGCTCATCTCCCTGCAGTCCGACTCCGATCACCCCACGCAGTCCTCTGCCGACATGCTCTACCTCATCAACGAGTTTGGCGGCCTCGAGAACCTCAAGGGCAAGAAGGTTGCTGTCACCTGGGCCTACTCGCCCTCTTACGGCAAGCCGCTGTCCTGCCCGCAGTCGCTGATCAGCCTGCTGCCCCGCTTTGGCATGGACGTCACCCTGGCCCACCCCGAGGGCTACGACCTCATGCCCGAGGTCGTCGAGCGCGCTAAGGGCTACGCCGCCGAGTCCGGCACCACCTTTAAGCAGGTCAACACCATGGCCGAGGCCTTCGAGGGCGCCGACATCGTGATCCCCAAGAGCTGGGCTCCGTTTGCCGCCATGGAGAAGCGTACCAACCTGTACGCCGAGGGCGACGACGCCGGCATCGCTGCGCTCGAGAAGGAGCTGCTCGCTCAGAACGCTACGCATCAGGATTGGTGCTCCACGACCGAGCTCATGGAGAAGACTGCCAACGGCCAGGACACCATCTTTATGCACCCGCTGCCCGCCGACATCTCCGGTGTCTCTTGCGAGCACGGCGAGGTCAACGCCGACGTCTTCGACATGCACCGTGTGGGCATGTACAAGGAGGCCAGCTACAAGCCGTACGCTATCGCAGCCATGATGTTCCTGCAGAAGGTTGCCGATCCCGCCGCTACCCTCAAGGCCCTCGACGAGCGCAACACCGCCCGTTGGTTCCAGGCCTAAAGCCGGGTTGAGGTAAGCCATGTAAAAGGGGCACTCTGCCAACCGGCGGGGTGCCCCCTTTTTTGCATCGTGGGCGTGCGGGATAAGCGCTTTCGATGCAGATGCCCCACGGCGCGAGTTATGGGTACGATGGTTTCAGGGGAGGTATCGCCATGAAACTTGGTTGCGTCATTATGGCCTCGGGCGAGGGCAAGCGGTTTGGCTCTAACAAGATGCTCGCCGATATCTATGGCGAGCCGCTGATTGCCCGGACCATCGATTCGGTCCCCGGGGGCTTTGATGTTGTGGTTTCGACGCGTTGGCCCGAGGTCGCTCAGATTTGCGAGGACAAGCATTGCCCGTGCGTGCTGCACGATGGCGAGTTGCGCAGCGAAAGCGTCCGTGCGGGCCTTTCGTGGGGAGTCGAACGCAACTGGAAAGGTTGCCTCTTTTTGCCGGGCGACCAGCCGCTCGTGAGTTTGGATTCTTTTGAGGCTATGGTTCGTGCATTTGACGAGCGTGGCCGCAAGCATCCGGTGCGTCTTGCGTGCAACGGTGAGCCTTCGAGCCCGGTGCTCTTCCCAAGGCGACTGTTCCCTTCGCTCGTGCTTCTCGAGGGCAAGGACGGTGGTGGGTCGATTATCAAGGGCCGCACCGACGTTGCGTTAGTCGAGGCGCGTGCCTACGAGCTGTGGGACGTCGATACCGCCAAGGGACAGCGACGCATAACGGAGCATATCGCCGCCTGCTCGTATTTTGATCGCGTGGCCAACTGCATCAATCAATAAGGAGCAATTATGATCATCATCAAAAACGGCGCGCTCGTGACGCCCCAGGGGCTTCGCCGCGCCGATCTTGCCATGGAGGGCGACAAGATTGTGCGGATCGCCGCAGCGATTGAGCCGGCCGAGGGCGATACCGTCCAGGACGCCACCGCCTGTTGGGTGTTCCCCGGCTTTGTCGATGGCCACACGCACATGCAGTGCTGGACTGGCATGGATTGGACGGCCGATAGCTTTGAGACCGGCACACGTGCGGCTGCCTGCGGCGGTACGACGACCATCGTGGACTACGCGACGGCTGATCGCGGCGTGACCATGCCCGATGTCCTTGCCGAGTGGCATCATCGCGCCGACGGAACCTGCACGGCCAACTACGCTTTTCATATGGCACTCGCCGAGTGGAATGAGCGCAACCGCGCCGATCTTTCGGCCATGCGCGAGGCGGGCGTATCGTCGTTTAAGACCTACTTTGCCTACGACCACCTGCGCTTGGACGATGCCGAGACGCTCGAGGTGCTGGAGGAGCTCAAACGCGTGGGCGGCATGCTCTGCGTGCATTGCGAGAACGGCACGTTGGTGAATGAGCTGCAGAAGCGCGTGTACGAGCAGGGGATTCATGGGCCCGAGGGGCATGCGCTCAGCCGTCCGGACGTGTGTGAGGCCGAGGCCGTGAGCCGCCTGCTGTATCTGGCGCACCTAGCCGGCGACGCACCGGTCAACGTGGTGCATCTTTCGACCAAGCTGGGGCTCGAGGCCATTCGCGCTGCCAAGGCGCGCGGGCAGAAGAACATCTATGTCGAGACCTGCCCTCAGTATCTGATGCTCGACGATACGTGCTACTTGGAGCAGGGCGAGGACGGCTTTGCGGGCGCCAAGTATGTGATGAGCCCGCCGCTGCGCCATGCCGGTGACCGTGCCGCGCTGCGCGAGGCGCTTGTGGCCGGCGAGATCGATACCATCGCCACCGACCACTGCAGCTTTAACCTGCATGGGCAAAAGGACCGCGGGCGCGACGACTTCCGCGCGATTCCCAACGGCGGGCCCGGTGTGGAGCATCGCCCCGTCGCGATCGCTACGAGCTTTGAGGGACAGCTGGGCCCCGAGGATCTGTGCCGCTTGATGAGCGAGAACCCGGCGCGCGTCTTTGGCATGTATCCGCGCAAGGGCTGTCTTGCTGAGGGCTCCGATGCCGACGTGTGCGTGTGGGATCCCAAGGTGCGCTGGACGATCAGTGCCGCGACGCAGCATCAGGCCGTGGACTACACGCCGCTCGAGGGCTTTGAGGCACATGGCCGCGCCAAGGCCGTGTTTGTGAATGGCGTGCTGGCGGCGCGCGACGGCGAGCCCACCGGAGCCCAGCCCGGTCGCTACGTTCCCCGCTAACGGGGGGGGGTGCCGGACCCTCTCCGCAGTTGCGGTGAAATAGTTCCTGTTTAGCCGCCAAATAGGCCGTTTCAGGAACTATTCCACCGCAACTTATAGGCCTGCTGGGGCAGCGCCGGCTACTTGAGGCTGGTGGCGACGATGGGGCGGCCGAGGACAGCCTCGAAGCGATCTGCCATCGTTGGGTCGGCAAGCGTATCGACTTGGTTGAGCATGACGCGTGCGGTGCTGAGTTTCAGCACCTGCATCTCGGCATTGAGCACCTGGGCGACGCGCTCGGGCGTGGCGATGTCGGTGAGCTCGCAGCCGCAACGCTCGCAAAAGAGCTCGGGGCGGTGGACGGCTTCGTTGATGGGCTTGCCGAGCCCCGAGGCGCCGACGAGCCAGATAACGTTGACCGTCCCGGCGGGAACGACCGGCTCCCACGGGGCGTGCGCCTTGAGCGGGAGCCGCTTGCTGCCGTCCGCCTCGGCCAGGACGTAGTCAAAGCGCTGCGCCAGCTGGTCGAGCGGCTCGGCAGGGGAGGAGAGCTTGCCCGTCTCCGGGTCCAAAACACCCGCCTGGCAGATACTTCCGCGGCTCATGCCCGCGCATGCCTCGCAGGTGCAACCGGGGACATGCGAGGCGCCCGGCTTCCAAGGCACGGCGTCCAGGCGACGGCTCGACCCGTCCCACGGCACGCCGGCGACGGGGAACATATGCGTGGTGGTGCAGAGGAGCGCGCGGCCGCCAGCGCGCATAAGCTCAAGGCCGAGCGTCTTTAGCAAGGTCGACTTGCCACCGCTGCCGATAATCGCGGTAATGCCCGGCTTGATCCTGAGCGCCGAGGCAAGATTGCCGCTAACCGTTTCCATCTGTTCACCGCCGTATAATACTGTGATAATAAATAATCATCAGAGTAGCGGTCGAACCGCTTTTGCTCTGCTCAAACCGTAGCACAGGGAGGTGCCCCGGGAATGCTCGTTTATGTTCGCGGCGCCGGCGATATCGCCACGGGTGTCGCTGCCCGTTTGGTGCGCGCCGGCGTGTCGGTCGTTATGGCCGATATCGCGGTTCCCACGTGCATCCGTCGCACAATCAGTTTTTGCGAGGCCATTCGCTTGGGCGAGGTCCAGGTCGAGGGTATTTGCGCCCGCTTGGCGCAGACGCCGGCAGAGGTGCTTGCAATTACCGAGGCCGGAGACGTCGCCGTCGTGGTAGACCCCCAGGCCAAGATGCTCGACGAACTGAAGCCCGCGGCCGTGGTGGACGCGATTCTGGCCAAGCGCAACTTGGGCACCACGCGCGATATGGCGCCTGTCGTTATTGCCGTGGGACCGGGCTTCACCGCGCCGGTTGACTGCGAC
The DNA here is from genome assembly GCA_902364975.1 of Coriobacteriaceae bacterium. GTDB lineage: Bacteria > Actinomycetota > Coriobacteriia > Coriobacteriales > Coriobacteriaceae > Collinsella. Next base: position 100,233 of record CABJFQ010000002.1, read on the forward strand.
GCCGTGGTCGAGACCATGCGCGGGCATTTTCTCGGCCGTGTCATTACCCAAGGTTCGCCCCAGCCCAACACGGGCGTGCCGGGCATTATCGCCGGCTATGGCAAGGAACGTGTTATCCACAGCCCCGCCGCCGGCGTGTTTCGGTCCGACCGCGCAATCGGCGACATCGTGAGCGCCGGAGACGTGATTGGCTACGCGGGCGATACGCCCATGTGCACGCAGATCGATGGCTGTCTGCGCGGGCTTTTGGCGAACGGCGTGCAGGTGACTGAGGGCTTTAAATGCGCCGATGTCGACCCGCGCGGCGATGCCAGCTATATCAACTACATTTCGGACAAAGCGACGTCGGTCGGCGGCGGCGTGCTCGAGGCACTCGCTATGCTCACCGATGTCTTTAGAGGATAGAAGGCGGCAATGGAAAAGCTCGATGTGGTGAATGCGGCGCTTGCCGCCCTGCGTGCTGGCGAGACGTGCGAGCTGGTGGTCGTGGCCGGTACGGCGGGGTCGTCCCCGCGCGGTGTGGGCGCCTGGATGGCCGTCTTTGCCGATGGCAGCCAGGCGGGCACTATCGGCGGCGGCAAGATTGAGCTCTTTGCGCTGGATGAGGCGCGCGAGCTCCTGAGCGCGGGACGGTCGCGTCTGGTCCGCTACACCATGGGCGGCGAGAACTCCGATACCGGCATGATCTGCGGCGGAGCCATCTGCCTGTGCTACCTGCATTTGGATGCGACTCAGGCACCGTTGTTCCAGTCGGTTGCCGACGTCTTGGCCTATCGGCGCATCGGCGACTTCGTCATCGACTTTGAGCCGTTTATCGCGAGCGCGCTCGAGGGCGATGTGGTTGAGTACCATGGCGAGACATCGCGCCATACCATTGCCGGCTGCCCCGAGCTTTCGCTGGTGGAGGAGGGGAGTAAGGTCACCTACACCAACGCCGCCTCCGAGATTCCCCCGGCGCACATCGAGACGCTCTGCCCCGAGGGCCTGACCTATATCTTTGGCTGCGGCCACGTGGGTGCTGCGACGGCGCGGGTGCTCACGGCGGCGGGCTTTGCCGTTGTGGCTTGCGACGACCGCCCCGGCACACTGACCCCCGAATGGGTGCCCGGTGTCTACGACCGTCGTCTGGTCGACTACAAGAGCCTGAGCAAGCAGTGCCCCATCGGCCCGCGTGACCTAGTGGTCGTCGCCACGGCGGGTCACAAGTCCGATATCGACGTGGTGATTCAGGCCATGCGCGCCAAGCCAGCCTATCTGGGCTGCTTGGGTTCGCGCCGTAAGACGGCCTTTGTGCGCGCCCGCCTGGAGCAGGAGGGCTTTACGCAGGACCAGATCGACGGGCTGCACCTGCCGATCGGCGTTGCCATCGAGGCCGAGGATCCCGAGGAGATTGCCATCTCCATCGCTGCCGAGATGATCCACCTGCGCCGCACCAAGCTCGTCCCCCGCAAGCGCTAGTCGCATCCCCATCAATAAGATGCGGCGAAATACGGACTGTTTAAGCCGGTTAAGCCGTCAAACAGTCCCTATTTCACCGCAACTGCCATTTTGATCCCCTAGGGATCAATATGTGCGGGGGAGTTGTGGAGTTGTGCAGGCAGACGAGGTTTTTCTGGAAATACGCTCCCGATGCGCGTATAGTACCGATTGTTTTGTCGGCTCCTGCTGCGTCGAGTCCAAACCGCGTAAATGCCATGAGCGGCGCGGATGCAGCCAGGAGGCACGAGGACAACCCATCGTGGCCACGCCCCGTGCTTAAAACCCCAAGAAGGAGTGAACAATGGCAGAAGAGAAGTATGTGCCGCGTCTGAAGACCAAGTACAACAACGAGGTCAAGCAGCAGCTTCAGGACAAGTTCCAGTACGAGAACGTCATGATGATCCCCAAGTTTGAGAAGATCGTCGTGAACATGGGTGTCGGCGAGGCCGCTACCGATTCCAAGGCCATCGACGGTGCCGTGCGCGACCTGCGCGCCATCACCGGCCAGCAGCCGATGATCACCCGTGCCCGCAAGTCCATCGCTACCTTCCGCCTGCGCGCTGGTATGCCGATCGGCTGCAAGGTTACCCTGCGTGGCGACCGTATGTGGGAGTTCTTCGATCGTCTGACCTCCGTCGCGATCCCCCGTATCCGCGACTTCCGCGGCATCTCCGCCAAGAGCTTCGACGGCCGTGGTAACTTCTCCATGGGCGTCACCGAGCAGCTCATCTTCCCCGAGATCGACTTCGACTCCGTCGATCACCAGCGTGGTATGGACATCACTTTCGTGACCACCGCCAACACCGATGAGGAGGCCAAGGCCCTTCTGGACGCCTTCGGTTTCCCGTTCAAGAAATAGGTTCACCTGCCCTATGAGCGCCGTTCCCAGAAGGGGGCGGCGCTTGGGGCGAACAATACTCTATGTGAGGAGGATATAAGTGGCTAAGACATCGATGATCGTCAAGTGCAATCGCAAGCAGAAGTTCTCTACTCGTGAGTACACGCGCTGCCAGCGCTGCGGCCGTCCGCACTCTGTGTACCGCAAGTTCGGCCTGTGCCGTGTCTGCTTCCGCGAGCTTGCACTCAAGGGCGAGCTTCCCGGCGTTAAGAAGGCCAGCTGGTAAGTCACTACCAGCGTTTCAAGCATCAGTTTGGAACAGGGAAAACGCGCTAAAAAGGCTTTGCCGTTAAGGGCGGCGAAGAACCAAGAGCACGTGTTCATCAAGAACGAAGGAGAATCTGTATGAACCTTACAGACCCGATCGCAGATATGCTTACGCGCATCCGTAACGCTAACTCTGTGAACAAGGCCACGGTCTCCATGCCGAGCAGCAAGAAGCTCGTCGAGATCGCTCGTGTTCTGCACGAGGAGGGCTACATCGAGGGCTACGATGTCGAGGACACCGTTCCCCAGAAGACTCTGCACATCACGCTTAAGTATGGTCCCAAGAAGGCTAAGGTCATCAACGGCATCCGCCGCATTTCCAAGCCGGGCCTGCGTAAGTACACCGGCGTTGCCGACATGCCCCGCGTCCGCGGTGGCCTTGGTACCGCCATTATTTCCACCAGCCATGGCGTCATGACCGACCGCGATGCTCGCAAGCACAACGTCGGCGGCGAGATCATCGCTTACGTCTGGTAATTCGCTCGGTAGGTAGAAGGAAAGGAGATCACCGTGTCTCGTATCGGTAATAAGCCTGTCCAGATTCCCGCCGGAGTCGAAGTGGCAGTCAACGGCAACAACGTTGTCGTCAAGGGCCCCAAGGGCCAGCTCGAGCTCGATGTCTTTGAGAAGCTCGCTATCAACATCGAGGACAACGTCCTCACCGTTTCCCGTCCCGACGACGAGCGTGAGACCCGTGCCCGCCACGGCCTCACCCGCGCCCTCATCCACAACATGGTTGTTGGCGTTTCCGAGGGCTTCGAGAAGAAGCTCGAGCTCGCCGGCGTCGGTTACCGCGTGCAGCAGAAGGGCAAGAACCTCGAGTTCTCCCTGGGCTTCTCGCACCCCGTGATCGTCGAGGCTCCCGAGGGCATCACCTTCGAGGTTCCCGACAACACCCACGTGAACGTCAAGGGTATCAACAAGCAGCAGGTCGGTCAGATCGCCGCTGAGATCCGCGGCCATCGTCCTCCCGAGCCTTACAAGGGCAAGGGTATCCACTACGTTGGCGAGCACATCCGCCGCAAGCTGGGTAAGGCCGCCAAGTAGTCGTAACCGACTCACTCGCATAAGACCAGCACCCCGTCAGGTGCTGGCAAGATCAACCTTTTTAGGAGTTTACGTATGAACAAGCATAAGGCGAAGCTGGAAGGCCTCAAGCGTCGTCAGCGTCGTGTTCGCGGCAAGGTCTCGGGTACCTCCGAGCGTCCGCGTCTTCGCGTGACCCGTACTAACGCCAACATCTATGCCCAGATCATCGACGACAGCAAGGGCTCCAGCCTGACGCTCGTCTCTGCCTCGACCCTCGAGGCCGAGTTCAAGGGCACCCACACCTCGAACAAGGAGGCTGCGGAGAAGGTCGGTCAGCTCGTTGGCAAGCGCGCCATCGAGGCCGGCATCACCAAGGTCGCCTTCGATCGCGGTGGCCGTATCTACCATGGCCGCGTCAAGGCCCTCGCCGACGGTGCTCGTGCCGCCGGTCTCGAGTTCTAGGAGGTATGTAGCACATGGCTCGTAATCAGAAGCAGCAGCGCGAGGCCTCCGAGTTCGAGGAGCGCGTCGTTTACATCAACCGCGTGTCGAAGACCGTCAAGGGTGGTCGTCGCATGAGCCTCGTCGCTCTCGTCGTCGTTGGCGACGGCAAGGGCAACGTCGGCGTTGGCATGGGCAAGTCCGCTGAGGTGCCCCTGGCCATCTCCAAGGCGTCTCTCGATGCCAAGAAGAACATGTTCCACGTGCCGGTGACCGAGCAGGGCACCATCCCGCACGAGGTTCTCGGCCACTTTGGTGCCGGCCGCATCATCATCAAGCCCGCTGTCGAGGGTACCGGCGTTATCGCCGGCGGCGCTGTGCGTCCCCTCTTCGAGCTTGCTGGCATCAAGAATGTCCTGTCCAAGTCCCTCGGTACCGACAACGGCCTCAACATCATCAAGGCTGCCGTCGAGGGCCTCAAGGAGCTCTCCAGCCCTGAGGACGTCGCGGCTCGCCGTGGCCTGACGGTCTCCGAGATGTTCGTCGGTAAGGAGAACTAAGCATGGCTGACACCATCAAGATCAAGCAGGTCCGCAGCACCAACGGTTGCAAGCAGGACCAGGTCCGTACTGTCCGTGCCCTCGGTCTCCACAGGATCCGCGAGGTTCGCGAGATTGCTGACAACGAGTCCGTCCGCGGCATGATCTTCAAGGTCAAGCACCTTGTCGAGATTGTAGAGGAGTAGCAAATGCAGCTTCACGATCTTACTCCCGCGCCCGGTTCCACCAAGAACCGCAAGCGCGTCGGCCGTGGCAATTCTTCGGGTCACGGCACCACTTCTGGCCGCGGCCAGAAGGGCCAGGGTTCCCGCTCTGGCGGCACCAAGGGTGCCGGCTTCGAGGGTGGCCAGACTCCGCTGGCTATGCGCCTGCCCAAGCTCCCGGGCTTCCGCAACCCCCGTCGTATCGAGTACACCGCTGTCAACGTCGAGCGTCTCGAGCGTAAGTTCGAGGACGGCGCTGTGATCGACGGTGCCGCTCTTAAGGCCGCTCGCATCACCAAGAGCGAGTTCGAGCCCGTCAAGGTGCTCGGCAATGGTGAGCTCACCAAGAAGTTCACGGTCAAGGTCGACAAGGTCAGCGCTTCTGCGCAGGCCAAGATCGAGGCCGCCGGCGGAAAGGTCGAGCTGCCGTGCTAAATGGTCTTAAGAATGCTTTCCGCATCAAAGAATTGCGCGAAAAGATTCTTTTTACCATAGCTATGCTCGTCGTGTACCGCATTGGTGCGCACGTTCCTGTGCCCGGCATTCCCTTCCAGGGGATGCTGGGCCTTTTCTCGACCGATAACAATTCGGTCGCCGCAGGTGCTATGGCCCTCCTGAATCTTTTCTCTGGCGGCGCGTTGAGCTATGTGTCGGTGTTTTCGCTGGGCATCATGCCTTACATCACCAGCTCGATCATCCTCCAGATGCTCCAGGCCGTTGTGCCTTCCCTGCATGAGCTTGCCCGCGAGGGCGAGGTCGGTCAGACCAAGATTACGCAGTATTCGCGTTACCTCACCTTGGCTCTGGCAATCCTCAACTCCGTGGGTTACCTCTTCCTCTTTAAGAGCTTCGGCATCAGCTTTAATGGCGCTGGCGCTCCCGAGATCATCTTCGACCTCATGATCGTCGGCACGCTCACTGCGGGCGCCATGCTGATCATGTGGATTGGTGAGCTCATCACCCAGCGCGGTATCGGCAATGGCATGTCCCTGATCATCTTTGCGAACATCATGGCCGGCCTGCCGCAGGCGATCTTCTCCAGCACCGAGGGTAATGCCGGTGGCATCATCACCATGGTGATCATCTGCGCCATCATCCTGCTGGTTATCCCGCTGATTGTTTTTCTTGAGCGCGGCCAGCGCCGCATCCCGGTCTCCTACGCTAAGCGCGTCGTGGGCCGTCGCATGATGGGTGGCCAGACCACCTACCTGCCCATCAAGGTCAATACCGCGGGTGTCGTGCCGATCATCTTCGCTTCGGCGCTGCTGTACTTCCCGGCTCAGATTGCCGTGTTCTTCCCCGGCATCGGCTGGATTCAGGCAGTTGCCTCTGCGCTTTCGACCGGTTGGCTCAACTGGGTGCTTAATGTTGTCCTCATCGTGTTCTTCGCGTACTTCTACACCTCCATGGTGTTCAACCCCGATGACACGGCCGACAACCTTAAGAAGCAGGGCGGCTTTATTCCGGGCGTCCGTCCGGGTAGGGCTACCGCGGCCTACATCAAGAACGCGCTCAACAAGATCACGCTTCCCAGCGCTGTCTTTTTGGCGCTCATCGCCATCGTGCCTTCGATCATCTTCTCCTTCACGGGTAACCATCTGATCCAGGCATTTGGCGGCACGTCCATCCTCATCATGGTCGGCGTCGTGCTCGACACGGTCGATAAGCTCGAAGGCCAGATCAAGATGTATGATTACGATGGATTCTTTAAATAGGCTAGAGGAGGATTGCTCATGAACCTCGTATTGCTCGGAGCTCCGGGTGCCGGTAAGGGCACCGTCGCACAGGAGCTCGTCGCCGAGTTTGGCGTCGCTCACATTTCCACGGGCGACCTGCTGCGTGCTGCCGTCAAGGGTGGCACCGAGCTTGGTATTCAGGCTAAGAAGTACATGGACGCTGGCGAGCTCGTTCCCGACCAGCTCGTGATCGACCTTGTCAAGGAGCGCCTTGCTGCCGATGACGCCCAGCAGGGCTTCATCCTCGACGGCTTCCCGCGCAACACCGCCCAGGCTGTGACGCTCGATTCCGAGCTCTCCGCCATGGGTCGCGAGATCGACTGCGCCCTTCTGGTCGACGTGGCCCCCGAGGTCATCATCGATCGTCTGTCTTCGCGTCGCACCTGCCGCGCCTGCGGTTACACCGGCACCGCTGCCGATGCTACCTGCCCCAAGTGCGCCGGCGAGATGTATCAGCGCGACGACGACAAGCCCGAGACCATCAAGAACCGTCTCGACGTCTACGAGAAGTCCACGAGCCCGCTCGTCGACTACTATCGTGGCCAGGGTCTGCTCAAGTCGGTCAACGGTGACCAGGCTCGCGAGACCGTGTACGGGGATGTCAAAGAGGCTCTCGGTCTATGATCAAGATTAAGTCTGCAACGCAAATCGAGCAGATGAAGAAGGCAGGAGCGCTATCTAAGATGGCGCTCCGCCACGTTGGAGCCATGGTGCGCCCTGGTGTTTCGACCTTTGAGCTCGATCAGCTCGCGGAGCAGATTATCCGTATGCATGGCGGCACCCCGGCCTTTAAGGGTTACGGCGGGTTCCCCGGTACCATTTGCGCATCGATTAACGATGCCGTGGTCCACGGTATTCCCAACCCCGACATGATCCTGCGCGATGGCGATATCATCTCCATCGATACGGGAGCCGTTGTCGACGGTTGGGTTGGCGATAACGCTTGGACGTTTTTCGTCGGCACCCCTACGCCCGAGGCCAAGGCCCTGTGCGAGGTCACGCGCGATTGCCTTAAGGCTGCCATCGAGCAGGCTATTCCCGGTAACCATATCGGGGACGTCGGTTATGCCGTTCAGTCTCTCGCCGAGTCTCACGGTTACGGCGTGCTTCGCGACTATGTGGGCCATGGCATTGGCCGTGTGATGCACGAGGACCCCAACGTTCCTAACTATGGAAAGAAGGGGAGAGGCGTTCGCCTCCAGGCCGGCATGGTCATTGCCATCGAGCCGATGGTTACGATGGGCTCCAACCATGTGAGCACGGGCTCCGACGGTTGGATCGTCACGACCAACGACCACCTGCCCGCCGCGCACTACGAGAACACCGTCGCCATTACCAATGACGGCCCGGTGATTCTCACCACGGATGCCCAGGGTGCTTGGTGTTCGCTCCAAGGCGGAGAAATGTAACAAGTTCCACTTAGTTGTGGAGCCATTACGAAGTTATTACGATGCGTGCATACGTGTTGTAGAATACTCAATCGCTGTCGTTTTCTAGAGAAAGATGATTGCTTGTGAAGAAGGAAGACGCAATTGAGCTCGAGGGTACGGTAAAGGAACCGTTGCCCAATGCCATGTTTAAGGTTGAGCTCGAGAACGGTCATTCGGTTCTGTGCAACATTTCTGGCAAGATCCGAATGAATTACATCCGTATTCTCCCCGGTGACAGGGTTGTCGTGGAGCTTTCCCCGTACGACCTGACCCGCGGCCGCATCACCTATCGCTACAAATAGCGGCACGCATACACGCACTCCATTTCCGACTGCAGGCTTAGCTCAACCTACGGTCGGATTGTGTGTGAAGACCAGCCATAGTTTTAAACGCCTGCGGCTGGGCGAGTAGATAGTAGGGAAGTAGTTTGAGCGCTACCGAAAGGAAGAACGATGAAGGTACGTCCTTCGGTCAAGAAGATGTGCGATAAGTGCAAAATCATTAGGCGCCATGGCAAGGTCCTCGTCATTTGCGAGAACCCCCGTCATAAGCAGCGTCAGGGTTAAGAGAGGAGACTACGTTGGCCCGTATTAATGGTGTCGACCTCCCGCGTGAGAAGCGCGTTGAGATCGGTCTGACCTACATTTACGGCATCGGCCGCACCACTGCGACGAAGATCTGCGTCGAGTGCAACGTTAACGTGGATACGCGCGTTAAGGATCTCACCGAGGATGAGGTTAACGCCATCCGTGATTATATCGATAAGAACCAGATCATGGTTGAGGGCGACCTCCGCCGTGAGCGCAACCAGAACGTCAAGCGCCTTATGGACATCGGCTGCAACCGCGGCCTTCGTCACCGCAAGGGCCTCCCGGTCCGCGGCCAGCGCACCCACACTAACGCTCGTACCCGCAAGGGCCCGAAGCGTCAGATCGGTGCTAAGAAGAAGAAATAAGGAGCGCTAGATAGATGGCTACTGCTAAGAAGAACGTTCGCGCTGCCCGTCTGAAGCGCGCGGACCGTAAGAACATTTCCGTGGGCCAGGCTCACATTCGTTCTACGTTCAACAACACGATCGTTTCGATCACCGATCCCCAGGGCAACGTCATTTCCTGGAAGTCGGCTGGCCAGGTGGGCTTCAAGGGCTCCCGTAAGTCCACGCCGTTCGCTGCCCAGATGGCTGCCGAGGCTGCTGCCAAGCAGGCCATGGAGCACGGTATGAAGAAGGTTTCCGTCTTCGTCAAGGGCCCCGGCTCCGGTCGTGAGACCGCCATTCGCTCCCTCCAGGCTGCTGGCCTCGAGGTCTCGAGCATCCAGGACAAGACCCCCATTCCGCACAACGGCTGCCGCCCCAAGAAGCGTCGCCGCGTGTAACTGAAAGGATCGTATCAATATGGCAATCGACAGGACTCCTGTTCTTAAGCGCTGCCGTCAGCTCGGGATCGATCCCGCTGAGCTCGGTTACAGCAGCAAGAAGGAATCTATCCGTCAGCCCAAGCGCCGTCGCAAGGAATCTGAGTACGGCATGCAGCTGCGCGAGAAGCAGAAGGTCAAGTTCATCTATGGCGTTCTGGAGAAGCAGTTCCACGGCTACTTCAACAAGGCCCGTAAGATGAACGGCGTCACCGGTGAGAACCTCATGATCATCCTTGAGTCTCGCCTTGACAACGTCGTCTTCCGTCTTGGCTTCGCCCGCACCCGCAAAGAGGCTCGTCAGTCCGTCCGTCACGGTCACTTCACCGTGAACGGCAAGCGCGTGGATATTCCGTCCTACCGCGTCAAGGCCGGCGACGTCGTCGCTGTCGGCGAGAAGTTCCGTGACCTCCTCCCCATCAAGGAGGCTCTGATTTCCTCCGAGCGCTTTGAGGTCCCTGGCTGGCTCGAGGTCGATATCGAGAAGCTGTCTGGTAACGTGCTCGCTCTGCCGACGCGTGAGCAGATCAGCGGTGATATCAACGAGCAGCTCATCGTCGAGCTCTACTCTAAGTAGTCCATCCGGGCTGCTGAGGCTGGAGGTAATACATGTCAGAATTCATTAGGCCTCAGGTTCAGGTCGAAGAGATCAACGAGACGTCTGCTCGTGTCTCCGTCGAGCCGCTCGAGCGTGGCTACGGCGATACGCTGGGTAACTCCCTTCGTCGCGTACTTCTGTCCTCGCTCGAGGGTGCCGCCGTCGAGGCTATTCAGATCGATGGTGCACAGCACGAGTTCATGACCATCCCTAACATGGTCGAGGATGTCACCGACATCGTCCTGAATGTCAAGGGTCTTGTCTTCAGGGCTCTCGGCACGACCGACGAGGCGACCGCCACCATTTCTGTTGACGGCCCCTGCGAGGTCACCGGTGCGGACTTCTTTATTCCGTCCGAGTTTGAGCTGGTCAACCCCGAGCAGCACATCGCTACGCTTACCGAGGGTGGCCATCTCACCATGAGCATGCGCATCGGCTATGGCCGCGGCTATGTCTCTGGCGAGGCTAACAAGCGCGACAACGATCCCATCGGTGTGATCCACGTCGACTCGCTGTACTCGCCGGTGTCCCGTTGCGCCAAGCTCGTTGAGGCTTGCCGTGTCGGTCAGCACACCGACTACGACCGCCTTGTCCTCGAGATCGAGACCAACGGCTCCATCGCTCCGCGCGACGCCGTGGTCCAGGCTGCCAATATCATCAACCAGCATATGGCTGCCTTTATGAACCTTGCCGAGACCCCCGAGGTCGAGGAGGAGGCTTCGATTTTCGCTCCCGAGGTCACCAACGACAACGCCGAGCTGGACAAGCAGATCGAGGATCTGGACCTTTCCGTCCGTTCCTACAACTGCCTTAAGCGCGCCAGCATTCACTCGGTCCGTCAGCTCGTTGAGTTCTCGGAGAACGATCTGCTTAACATCCGTAACTTCGGTGTTAAGTCGATCGAGGAAGTGAAGGACAAGCTTGAGTCCATGGGCCTGAGCCTGAAGGCTTAATGCTTCGCATATTTGAGGAGAAACTAGACCATGCGTCACAACGTTAAGAAGGGCCTGAAGCTCGGCACCGATGCGAGCCACACCAAGGCCATGAAGAAGAGCCTGGCCAAGGCCCTCTTCGAGAACGACCGCATCAAGACCACCGAGACCCGCGCTAAGGCGCTGCGTTCGGTCGTCGACCCGATCATCACCTGGGCCAAGAAGGGCGACCTGCACTCTCGTCGTCTGGCCATCGCCAAGCTCGGCGATAAGCAGCTCGTTGCCGAGATCTTCGACAAGGCTGCCCAGGGCATGTGGCAGGACCGCAACGGCGGTTACACCCGCATCATGAAGCTCGGCAACCGTAAGGGCGACAACGCTCCTATCGTTATCATGGAGCTCGTCACCGAGCCTTGCACGCCTAAGGCCAAGAAGGCTGCTCCGGCCCCCAAGAAGGCCGCTGCTCCCAAGAAGGTCGAGGCCGTCGAGGAGGCTCCTGCTGAGGAGACCGCTGAGTAGACAATCCGTCTGCATAGGCTATATTCGAGGGGTACGTTCGCGTACCCCTCTTTTTTTGTCGCGATACCGTTGATTGTTTGTTGGGAGCGCCCATGACCGCGCCGTCTGATTTCAATTCGATTCCTGAGCTCGATGCCACGCTTGTATTCTGTGTTGCCTATGATGGCTCGTCCTATAGCGGATTTGCCGAGCAGCCGGGCCAGACGACCGTTGCGGGCGAGTTGCGCCGCGCTATCGAGACGCTGCTGCGCCGCCCGATCGATCTGACGTGTGCGGGTCGTACCGATGCCGGCGTGCATGCGGTGGCCCAGTACATTAGCGTGCCCGTAACGGACGCTGAGCTTGCTCTGACGCGCCGTAGGTGGCTGAGGGCTATGGATGCCCTCCTGCCCAAAGATATCGCCATAAACGAGGTCTACAAGGCCCGTAGGGGCTTTTCTGCCCGCTTTGACGCGCGGTCCCGTACGTATACGTACCGTATTGCCGATCGCGATGCGCGCCCCGTGCTCTCGCGCGGTGCGGTGTGGTGGCATCGCTATCCCCTCGACGTCGATGCGATGGCGGCCGCCTGCCCTGCGCTTTTGGGCGAGCAGGACTTTAAGAGCTTTTGCAAGGTTGCCTCTGCTGTGGGCAAGCCCACGCACCGCTGCGTGATGCGTGCGGAGTTTGGCCACGAGGTCGCTTTTGGCGAGGATATCCTGACCTTCACTATCGAGGGCAATGCGTTTTTGCACTCGATGGTGCGTACCATTGTAGGAACGCTCGTGGAGATTGGCATGCATCGTCGCGATCCCCAGTGGATGCGCGAGGTTATTGACGCCCGTGACCGAACCGCTGCGGGTCCCACGGCGCCTGCCTGCGGCCTTACGTTTATGGGTGTGGATTACGGCCCCGACGAGCTTGTCGTTCTCGACTAGGGGAGTGCTCGGCGCGTCTGTGCCTTGCACATACTATGTGTGAGCTGCGCGTGTGCAACATCTGTTCTTGGCGTGCAACATGTTAGGCGGCTCTTTGCTTTTATAGCTCGGGTGTACCATGAACGACAGTTTGATTTGGTGCTATCGAGAGGATGGAAAACTTGGTTCGACGTTGTTCGCATCCGCGACTTTCGGTGATCCTTGTGGTAGAAGGTTCGCCCAGCTATGCGATGCGTGCGCTCGAGAGTATCCAGAACCAAGACCTCTATGATTTGCAGATTGTCGTTGTCTGCCGCGATGCTGTGCCCGGTGTGCGCCATTCGCTTCAAGTTGCTGCCGACAGGGACATCCATATTGATTTGATTGACGTCGAGGACGCGAAGCGCGGCGCTTGTCTTCGTGCCGGTTTTGATGCCTCGCGCGGCTCTCAAATCATCGCCATGAACGCCGATGAGTGGTTTGCTCCGCAGGCCCTTTCCAAGATGGTCGATATCGCGTGCGATACTGCGGCAGACATTGTGCTCCCCTCGGTGTCGCTCGATCGATACGATGCGCATCGCGAGCGTCATTCGCGCGTCTTGGATGCTGCCTCTATTGCCATAGAAGACGAGTCTTCTATGGTGACTGGGCTGCCCCAGTTGATTTTAGGCGGCTTGGTTGCTCAAGTCTCTGGCGTGATGTACAGCCGTCCACTGTTTGAGGCATGTCTTTTGTGCGATAAGACGTTTCGCACGGTTGGGTTTATGGCGTGCGCGCTCTCGCAGGCACAGCGCGTCTCCGGATGCGGCGACGCTTGTTTCCACGCGGCGGCGCCTAAGCTTACAGATGCCTTTGATCCCACCATGTATGCCAAGGTATCCGATGACGCCCGGGCGCTCGACGAGCTTGCGGACTCACTCTCGGAAGCAGATAGCGGTGGTCGGCTCAAGCTGGCAAGCCAAAAGTTCTACTTTGCCGGACTGGTCGCCTGCATCGAGAATTTGTGTCTGAGCCCGCATGGAGTGTCGTCAATCGAGCGTTCCGCCCGCATGCGTGATATGCTCGAGGCGCCTCGAACCCGTCAGATGGTCGCCGCGCTCAAGGATAACCATCGGGGACTCGGTCTGTTGTTTGGGCCGATCGCCAGCGCCAAGCCCGCGCGCTGCGTGATGTGTACGCATCTGGCAGCTTTTCTTAACCGGACGGGCGCAAAAACCGCCTAAACGGCTCATTACGAAACAAACTTGCATAGAATTGTTTCGAAATGCGTTCTTATACACAAAAGCCTTCAAATAGCGTTAAACTATTCAATCACTGATTGATTGTCTCCGCCATCTTTTGGAGAGAGGGTTTGTATGGCTAAAAAACGCAATGGGCGCCAGGATGCCATTAGAGATATTGTGCGCAATAAGGATGTCCGCACGCAGCGCGTGCTGGTCGATGAGCTCCGTGCTATGGGCTTTGATTGCACGCAGGCGACTGTCTCTCGCGATATTGCCGATATGGGGCTGCGTAAGCTCCCTGAGGGCATCTATGTTCTGGCAGAGGACCTGCACCTGCAGCGTATGGTTTCCGAGCTCGTAACGGGCGTTCTGCGTACCGATAATCTGGTTATGATCAAGGCTCAGCCTGGCACGGCTTCCGGCATCGCCGCCGCCGTTGATGCGGCAGAGTTGCCCGATGTGCTTGGCTCGCTTGCCGGCAACGATACGATTTTGGTTATTGCCCAGACGGCCGAGGACGGCGAGCGCCTCGAGGCGCTGATCAATAAGCTGAGCAATTCTCGCAAGTAGGTGTGCGGGCCGTGCGCTCGGCATTGCGTGCGCTGACATAGTGGCTTGTAAGGGGCATCGACGTTGGTCGGTACCCCTTTTTGTTTGCCGGTATAAAGACCGCCCACCAGGTCGCTTCAAACTAAAAGGCCCCGAGCAGTTCAATAAGCTGCTCGGGGCCTTGTTGGCTTTAGTCGCGTACTTCTTAGCCGACCGTATCGTCAGGCGTGGGCGAGGGGTCGGGAGTGGGCGTAGGCGTAGGCGTGCCGCCATCGCCGCCGGTCGAGCCACCAGTGGAGCCGCCCGTCGAGCCACCAGTGGAGCCGCCCGTCGAGCCACCGGTCGTACCGGTGCCGCCGGTGGTGTCGCCGCCCGTGGTCTCGGTGGTCGTGGTCGTCGTGGTAGTTGTTGTGGTGGTTTCCTCTTCCTCTTCGTCCTCGTCCTTGTCGTCGTTCTCCGACTTCTTGGTGTTGTTGGTGCCGTAGAACTTCCAGACGCTGTTGTTCTTGTAGGTGGGCGCCGTTCCGGTCGCAAACTCCTCGCGCTCGGTACCGGTCAGAACGGTGTTCATAAACCGCTTAAAGACAGGCAGGTTGGTGCTGTCGCCCAGCAGGTCCGTGCCGTACTTTTGGATGGGGATCTCGCCCGCGGAATAGCCGGTCCACAGGGCGCACGCCAGCTGCGGGGTATAGCCGCAGAACCAAAGGTTGGTGGTGTTGTCGGTGGTGCCCGTCTTGCCGGCATAGGGCTGGTTGACACTCAGGGCGCCGGCAGCACCCGTACCGCTGCCCTTCATGACGCCGGACAGAACATCGGTGACCGCGGCGGCCTCGCCCTCGGTAAGCACCTGTGAGGGATTGTCGGTGTGCTGGTACAGCACCGAACCGGTACGAGAATCAATCTCGGTGATGGCGATCGGCTGGCGATAGTAGCCGCCGTTGGCAAACGTCGCGTAGGCGGCGGCCATCTCGAGTGGCGAGATCGAGCCGGTGCCGAGCGTCATGACGGGAACGTCCTCGATGTTGTCCTTGGCGGGGTCGATGCCGAGCTTTTTGACGAGCGAGATGATCTTGCTGTTGCCGACGGCTTCCGCCACCTGGATGTAGCCGGTGTTGGAGGAGTATGCCGTCGCCTGCTTAAGCGTGATGTTGCCGTAGCTCTGGTTGGCGTAATTTTGGACCTCGGTCGTGGTGCCCTTGGCCTTGAGCGGCGAGTTGCAGTTGAGGGTGACGTTGGGGTTCATGCCGTTTTGGATGGCAGTTGCCAGCGTAAAGGCCTTAAAGGTGGAGCCGACGGGACGCTTGGCCGTGGCATGGTTTACGTGGTTCTCGTCGGCGTTGTAGTCGTAGCCGCCCACCATGCACTTGATGTAGCCGGTCTTGGGGTCGACGACGACCATGCCCATGTCCAGGCCGTCAAGCGAGAGCGTGTCGAGCTGCTCGCGGACGGCATTCTCTGCCACCTGCTGCATCGTGGGGTCGATGGTGGTCTTGACGGTCAGGCCGCCCTTAAAGAGCACGTCGGTCGAGAACTCCTGCTCCAGCAGCTGCTTGACGTAGGAGACAAAGTAGGGCTGCGAGTATACGTCGACGCCGCTGCCCGAGATTTCGGTCACATTGAGGGTGATGGGCTCGGCCTGTGCGGCATCGTGCTCCTCCTGGGTGATGTGGCCCAGGCGCAGCATGTTGTCGAGAACCTTGTTGCGGCGAGACAGTGCCAGATCGGGATTGACCGTGGGGTCGTACTGCGAAGGCGAGTTGGGAAGGCCGATGAGTAGCGCGGCCTCGCTCAGGGTGAGGTCGGCGGCGCTCTTGGACAGATAGGTCTCGGCTGCGGCCTCGATGCCGTAGGCGCCGTGGCCGTAATAGATGGTGTTGAGGTACATCATGAGGATCTCGTCTTTGGAGTACATGTCCTCCATCTTGATGGCGATGTAGGCCTCGCGCACCTTACGCTCAATGGTCGAGTCGAATTGCTCCTCCTGCAGGATGGTGTTGCGCACAAGCTGCTGGGTGATCGTCGAGGCGCCTTCGTGCCCGCCGCCGAGGGTTGCCACCGCAGCACGCGCGATACCCCACAGGTCGATACCGCCGTGCTCGTAGAAGCGCTCGTCCTCGACGTCAACGGTGCCCTGCAGCACGTAGGGGGAGACCTCGTCCTTGGTGATGGATTTGCGGTTTTGCGTGTAGAAGCTCGCGATCTTGTTGCCGTTACAGTCGACGATCTCGGTGGGCTCGCTCACCAGATACGCGTTGGCGTCGGTGTAGTCGGGCAGATCGGACAGCCAGCGGTTGACGTTACCGACCATGCCGATGCCAAACGCCACGCCCGCAATCAGCAGAAAGCCCAAAAACGAGAGCAGGATTATGGGCAGGGCGTGCGTCTTTGAACGGCTGTGTCCCTGTCGTTGGCGAGGACCCATATATTGACCTCCAGGTATGTCGTGCCAGACGGTGGATGTGCCGTCGGGGCAGGATGGACATAAGTTATTACACGATAAACCAAACGGGGCGCGCGAGGCCTCGTGTATGCTGGAAGACGGCATTTTTCAGAGTGAATGCATACCTTGGTAAGGAGTTTGTCGATGGCGATTCGGACGATGGGGCCGAGCGGACAATACGAGACTGGATTGGATGCTGCCGGTGCGGCGCTGCCCGAGCTGCTGGCGCCGGCGGGCGGACTCGACCAGATGCTTGCGGCCATCGCCGCGGGTGCCGATGCCATCTATGCGGGGTTGGGCGGCTTTAACGCCCGTGTGAGTGCGCACGGTTTTACCGACGACGAGTTTGCACGCGGCTGCGCCGTGGCGCATGCCCATGGCGTGCGTGTGTACGTAACGCTCAACGTGTTCGTATTTGACGACGAGTTGTCCGACGCGGTGGCGTTGGGAGCTCATGCACTAGAGCTGGGCGCCGATGCTCTGATTGTCGCCGATGCCGGGTTGGCCTGCGCGCTGCGCGCGGCGATTCCCGGGGTCGAGATTCACCTGTCCACGCAGGCGGGCGCTCATAGCGAAGGCGCCGTGCGGCTTGCCGCCGATGAGCTGGGGGTCGAACGCGTGACGACGGCACGCGAGCTGACGGTCGACGAGATTGCCTCCTTGTGCGGTACGGGCGTGCCTATCGAGGTGTTCTGCCACGGGGCCATCTGCATTGGCTACTCGGGTGCTTGTGAGTTCTCAGCCCTGAGACGCGGGCGCTCGGCGATGCGCGGGGAATGCACACAGCCGTGCCGTCTGGCGTACGACCTGGTGGACGAGGCGGGACAGAGCGTTGTCGCCGTCGAGGGAGATCGCCTGCTGTGCCCGCGCGACTATCTGGGTATTGCGCATCTGCCCGAGCTTGTAGATGCCGGCGTGGCGTCGCTCAAGATCGAGGGGCGCATGAAGAATCCCGACTACGTCTTTAACGTGGTGCGGGTGTGGCGCCGGGCGCTCGATATGCTGTGCGACGGCGCGTGGGACCCCGGTGCCGTGGAAGAGCTTGAACGCGAGCTGGGCCGGTCGTTCAACCGCGGGTTTACCGACGCGTATCTGCGGGGGCGTTCGGGCGCCGAGCTTATGAGCTTTGAGCGTGCGATCAACCAAGGTGTGCGCGTGGGACGCCTGGTGGCCGTTGGCCACGAGGAAGTGACCGTCGAGCTCGATGCCGCCGTGGCGGCGGGTGACACGCTCGAGATTCGGTTCTATCCGGGTGCCGACGCGCGTCCCGATGTGCCCAAGCGCTGGCCGCAGGTGCCCTGCCCGGTGGATGCCGCAGCGGGGAAGCGCGTCGTCGTGCATTGCAAGCGTAAGGTGGACGCGGGCTGCGAGGTGTACCTGATTCGCAGTGCCGGCGTGCTGGGGCAAACGGCAACGGTGTTGGAGCGCATGCGGGCCGAGGCAGATGCGGTCGCGCCTGTTGAGCGGTCCGTTGAGGTGCTGCCGTTTGAGGGCGTTCTGGCAGATGTCGATGTGCCGACGGAGTTGGCGGGGCCGGCGGAGCCGGCAAAGCATGAGGCTTTTGCCCGTATGGTCTTTGCTTGGGAGCTGATGGATGTGGATCCGCGTGATGAGCGGGATCTGTCCGATGCAACGGTGGTGCTTGACGAGGTGTGCCGCACGGGTGACGCTGACCGGACCCGCTCACTGACACAGCGTGCCGGGCGCGTCGTCTGCCGCAACCTAGGACAGGTGGTGATCGCTCGCGAGCTGGGCGTGACGTTTGACGTGGCGGCGCCGGTGTTCTGCGCGAATCGGGCCACGCTTGCCTGGCTGCGCGAACTCGGTGCGGGGCGGGTGTACTTGCCGGCCGAGTTGCTCGGCAATGATGCGGAGCGTATTGCCGAACTGGCTGCTGAACCCGGCGTCTGGGGTCCGGTCGACGCCGATCGTCCCGAGCTTATGGTGTGCGAGCACTGCCTGCTGACCGCCGAGGGCGTCTGCGCTACCGATGCGACGGGACAGGTCCGTTGCCGCGACTGCTTGCGTCGTCGGCGGGTACGCTATCTGGTCGAGCGTGACGGTACACGTCTGCCGGTCGCCGTTGACGCGTGCGGCAGGACGAGGATTTTCCTGTCGTAGGTGCCGCGTCGCGTCAGTTTGTTATCATATGAGAGTTTATGGACTTCCAGCACCGCCGTATCCGGTGAGGGTGCTATAGCAAAAGGAGGATACCCAATGCTGTCTGTTGACGAGCAAATGCGTATCATCACCTCGGGCGCTGCGAAGATCGTCCCCGAGGCCGACCTTCGTAAGAAGCTTGAGAAGGGCGAGCCCCTCAACATCAAGCTCGGCGTCGACCCCACCAGCCCCGACCTGCACCTGGGCCATGCCGTGCCGCTGCGCAAGATGCGCCAGTTCCAGGACCTGGGCCACAACGTCACCCTTATCATCGGCAACGGCACCGCGCTGATCGGCGACCCCTCGGGCAAGAACTCCACCCGCCCGCAGCTTTCGCAGGAGCAGATCGAGGCCAATGCCGAGACCTACGTGAGCCAGGCCATGAAGATCCTGGACCCCGAGAAGACCACCATCGTGCACAACGGTGACTGGATTCTGTCGATGGATCTGGCCGGTCTGCTGCAGGTGTGCTCCAAGTTCACCGTTGCCCGCATCCTTGAGCGCGACGACTTTACCAAGCGCTACCAGTCTCAGACGCCGATCGCCCTGCATGAGTTCCTGTATCCCGTGATGCAGGCCTTCGACTCTGTGCAGATCAAGGCCGACGTGGAGATGGGTGGCACCGATCAGCTCTTCAACCTGCTCGCCGGCCGCGAGCTCATGGAGAAGATGGGCATGGAGCCCCAGATCGCGCTCACCATGCCGCTGCTCGAGGGCACCGATGGCGTTCGTAAGATGTCCAAGTCCTATGGCAACTACATCGGCCTGACCGACGCCCCCAAGGATATGTTCGGCAAGACCATGTCCATCCCCGACGAGATGATCGGCAAGTACTATCGTCTGGCCAGCTCGCTCACCCCGGCCGAGGTCGACAAGATCGACGCCGCTTTGGCCGATGGCTCTGCCGACCCCTATGAGCTCAAGCGTGCCCTGGGCCGCGACCTGTGCGACACCTACCACGGCGCCGGTGCCGGCGACGAGGCTCAGGCCGAGTTCGACCGCGTGTTCAAGGAAGGCCAGCTCGCCGACTTCCCCGAGAAGCATGTCGAGCTGACCGTCAACGACGAGGGCCAGATCTACCTCGCAGGCCTGCTTAAGGACCTGGGCCTTTCGGCGAGCGCCGGCCAGGCCCGTCGCGATATCGACGGCGGCGGCGTCAAGATTAATGGCGAGGCCGTGGCTCCCAAGAGCTACAACATCGACCCCAGCGCGCTCAAGCTGGGCGACACCCTCTCCGTAGGCAAGCGCAAGGGCTTCAAGTTGGTCTAACGAGCAAGTTGACCTCACAAGTGCAACAAGGCCGCAGCCGGAACGATTCCGACTGCGGCCTTTTTGGCACTTGGGGACGTTCCTTTTGTGCCGGCACTTTGGGACACTCCTTGTCATTGGTGCAAAGCAACCTGTCCCCATCGCGCCAAGCGGCGTGTGCCGTTAAGCGGAGGGGCGTATTGTTGGCCCATCGTTTGGGCATACAATGGCTATTGGCTTGCTGCGGTGAAGGCTCGTCCGCTCCGCAGCTGTTTTCTACGGTTAAAGGAGTATGTATGTCCGTTGAGGTCATGAGGTCTGTGATCGAGGCCGCCGAGGGTCGCGTGCCCGTCGACACGCTGTTTACCAATGCGCAGATTGTCGACGTGTACGGTCAGCGCGTGGCGCGTGGCAGCGTTGCCGTCAAGGACGGCGTAATCGTCGGCGTGCTCTACAACGGTCGCGACGATGCCGCCGGTACCTATGAGGCTGCCGAGGTTATCGACTGCCAGGGTCGCTATCTCGCCCCCGGTTTTATCGACGGACATCTGCACATTGAGTCCTCGAACATCCGCCCCGCCGAGTATGCGCGCATGGCGGCGACGCGCGGTACCACCACCGCCATTGCCGACAGCCACGAGATTGCCAACGTGGCGGGCCTCGACGGCCTACGCTTTATGATCGAGGACGGTCGTCGCGCGCCCATTTCCATCAAGTACATGATGCCCTCGTGCGTGCCCGCACTGCCCGATGAGCAGGCCGGTGCCGTCATCACCGCCGCCGATATGCAGGCGTTTTTTGGCGAGCATCCGGGCGATGTCTTTGGTCTGGGCGAGATGATGAACCTGCCGGGCGTCTTTATGGCCGATCCCGAGACCTGCGCTCGCATCGATGCTGCCAACCAGACGCCGTCAAAGCAGGTCGATGGCCATGCTCCGCTCGTTGCCGGCAAGGATCTCAACGCCTATGCTGCAGCGGGTATTATCGCCGACCACGAGTCGACGATTCCCGAGGAGGCGCTCGACAAGCTGTCTCGTGGCATGTACGTGATGCTGCGCGAGGGTACGTGCAGCCATGACCTGGCCAACCTGTCGCCGATGCTGCTGGAGAATCCCGCGCGCGCCCGCCGCTGTTGCTTTGCGACTGACGACCGCGCCCCTTCCGATGCGCTTGCGACCGGCATGATCGACAATGCCTGCCGCGTGGCGATTGAGGCCGGTATCGACCCCGTGGTCGCTATCTCTATGGCGTCCCTCTCCACGGCCGAGGCGTTTGGCCTGGATCACGGCTGCCGCGACCCGCATGAGCTACGTGGTGCGATTGCCCCGGGTAAGCGTGCCGACCTGCTGGTGCTCAATGACCTGACGTTTGCCACGGCTCCGCATCGCGTATATGCCGCCGGTGCTCTGGTGGCGCAGGACGGCACCTTTGTGGGCGAGATCGCACCCGAGATGGCCGAGGTTGCGGCCCTTGCCGATGAGCTGCGCGCCTCTGTTAAGCTGCCGAAGCTTTCGCTCGACGTATTCGACTATGCCTTTAAGCCGGGCGAGGCCGTGATTGACGTGGTGCCGGGTAAGGCCATCACGGGTATGGCTCGCCCCGAGAGTGTCGAGGGCCTGCGCCGCATTATGCTGATCGAGCGCCACGGCCGCGGCGTGTCACTGCAGGCCGAGGGTGCCGACGGTGATGGCCCTGCGGGCCTGGGTCTTGTTGGCAAGCACATCGGTCGCGGCTGGGTGCGCGGCTTTACCATCACGGGCGGTGCCATCGCCTCGACGATCGGCCACGATTCGCACAACGTGTGCGTGGTGGGCGACAACGCGGCCGATATGATGGCTGCCGTCGAGGCTGTTGGCCAGGGCGGTCACGTGCTGGTACGCGATGGCGAGGTCGTAGCGCGCATCCCGCTGGCGCTCGGTGGCCTGATGAGCGAGGGCGCGGCCGAGGACGTGGCGGCGCAGCACGACGACTTTATGGTCAAGGCGCGCGCCATGGGTATTGAGCCGCCGCTCGACCCCATCATGGGCATCATCTTCCTGCCCCTGCCGGTCATCCCGACGCTTCGCATCCGTCCCGAGGGCATGTTCGACGTCACGACCTTCACCTACGCCGACTAGTCATCGGGGACGTTCTTAAACGACTAGCCGTCGGGGTGGCGTGTCGCCTGACGCTGCGGCCGTGGGACATCCGGCGCGCGTGAGCTATTTGCTAGGTCCTTGTAACGTTTACGCCCGCAGAGTCTTATCTGAGCTCCTTTTGGGTACGGTGATTTTGGATATACGTCCGATTCCATCAAGCCCGAAGGGAGCTTTTCTATGTTTAAACTGATTGCATCCGATATGGACGGCACGTTGCTTGATGAGAATAGCCAGGTACCGCCCGAGACATATGAGCTGATTGAGGCCCTGCGCGAGCATGGCGTGCACTTTGCTGCGTCCTCGGGCCGCCGTTACGACCGCCTATGCGAGTTCTTTGCGCCCGTTCGCGACAAGATGGACTTTGTCGCGGCGAATGGTGCGCAGGTCTATGCAGAAGGGGTTGAGGTCGATCGCGAGGTATATTCTCATCTCGCCGTCCGCAAGCTCGCGCGCACGGTCAAGATGTTTCCTAACATGCATCTGGCGCTCTTTGATCGCACCAAGTCCTTTTTGCTCGACGACGAGGACAAATTTGTCCGCGAGATCGACAAAGATCTGCCCAACGCCGAACGCATTTGGGGACTGCCCGATCCGCATGTGAATATCATCAAGGCATCGATTATCTGCGATGACGGCAACGTGATGGACAACGCCTACGTGTTGCAGCGCGAGCTGGGCGACCTGTTCTCTTTCGCGCCTTCGGGCAACGCGTGGATCGATGCCATGCAGCCCGGTGTGTCGAAGGCCTCGGGCATCGCACAGCTTGCGGAGCATTACGGCATTGGACGCGACGAGATCATGGCGTTTGGCGACTCGATGAACGACTACGAGATTATTCGCTTTGTCGGCACGGGCTGCGCGATGGAAAACGCGCGCCCCGCGCTCAAAGCGGTTGCCGATCGCGTCGTAGGCTGCAACCGCGACCACGCTGTTCAACAGGAGCTTCGTCACGTGCTAGAGGGCCTCGCTTAATCCGACAGCTGGGGACGTTCCTTTTCTGCCGGGTTGCTGCTGCTAGGCGAGGGCGGCCATGATGGTGCGGGCGACGCCGTCGTGGTCGTTGTCGTATTCGGTGATGGCGTCGGCGGCCTCGCGGTCCTCGGGCTCGGCGTTGATCATGGCCATGCCGTGGCCCGCTGCCTGCAGCATGGGGATGTCGTTGATGTTGTCGCCGAACGACCAGGCGTCGGCGAGACGCTCGCCCAGGTGCTCACATAGCCACGTGAGGGCCGTTCCCTTGGTGGCTCCCTCGCCCATGACCTCGATATTCATGGCGTACGAACGCGTGACCTCGATGCCTTCGAGCGTGTCGAGCGCTGCCGCGATGGCGTCGCGATCGGCTGGGTCGTGCCAGTACATGGCGATGCGTTCGAGTGTCTCGACTCCGTCGATCTTGCTGTCGATATCCATGTCGATCGGCGTTCGCGTGCGCTTGAGCGAAGCTGCGATGTGGGGGTCGCCGCCGCAGAATTCGTCCAGGCGCTCGTAGAGCGAGCGGGGGAGGAAGCACTGCCCGTCCGCGAAGATATCGAAGGTCACATCGTGGCCGGCGGCAATGCTATGGACGCGGTGGGCGATGGCGCGGTCGAGCGGTCGGCTCAAAATGCGCGTAGCACGTGAGGCATCGGTGGGCGTACCGTCGTCGAGCTGCCAGACGCTGGCACCGTTGGCGCAGACCGCGTAGTGTACGGCGGGGTGGGCGAGGATGGGCTCAAAGATGCCCGACAGCGGGCGCCCCGTGCAGGGCACAAACTCAACACCGCGGCGCGCAAGCTCGTCGAGCATCGTCCAGGTGGCGTCGCTCATCTGCTTATCGCTCGTCAGCAGCGTTCCATCCATATCGGAAAACACAATCATTCGATGCAGCCCTTTCTACTGGCATAAAAAGCGTGGCCGAGGGCGGTGATGCCCTGGCCACGCTCGGGTTCTATAACGGTCCGCGTCCTAGCGGTCGGCGAGCGGCTTGTACTCCAGCGGCTCGATCACCGGACGGTATGCCGGGCGGATGATGCGGTGCGCGCAGAAGAGCTCTTCCATGCGGTGCGCCGACCAGCCGGCCATGCGGGCGACGGCGAACAGCGGTGTAAAGAGCGTCTCGGGCACGCCGAGCATCTTGTAGATAAAGCCCGTGTACAGGTCGATGTTGGCGCAGATGGGCTTGGTCATGCCGTGCTCGCGCATCACCTGCGGTGCCAGGCGCTCGATGCGCTCGATGAGCGCGAACTCATCGCCCAGGTCCTTCTTGGCGGCAAGCGTGCGTGCGTAACGGCGGCACACCTCGGCACGCGGGTCGCTCAGCGTGTAGACGGCGTGGCCCATACCGTAGATGAGACCCGTGCCGTCGAAGGCCTGCTTGTCGAGGATCTTGCCCAGGTAGGCTGCGACCTCGTCCTCGTTCTCCCAATTGGAGACGTGCGCACGGATGTCCTCGTGCATGGACACGACCTTGGCGTTGGCGCCGCCGTGGCGCGGACCCTTGAGCGAGCCGATGGCCGCGGCATAGGCGGAATACGGGTCGGTGGCCGAGGAGGACAGCACGCGGCAGGCAAACGTGGAGTTGTTGCCGCCGCCGTGTTCGGCATGCAGCATGAGCATCACGTCGAGCAGCATGGCTTCGTCGCGGGTGAATTCCATGCCGCCGCGCAACACCTGCAGGATGGTCTCGGCGGTGGAGAGGCCGGGTGTGGGGTGCGGTACATGAACCTCGGAGCCGCGGCGCTTGGCGACCGAGGCCATATGCGCGAAGGCGGCGATGCGGGGGAGACGGGCGAGCATGGAGATGGCCACGTCGATTTCGTGCTCGGGTGTAATGGCGTCGGGCTCGGCGTCGAAGGCGTAGAGCAGCAGTACGGCGCGCTGAAGCACATTCATGATGCTCGACGACACCGTGGTCATAGGGAACTCTTTGACGTACTCGTCGCTCAGATGTCTAAAGGCACCTAGGCGCTCGCAGAAGCCGTCGAGCTCTTCCTTGTTGGGTAGCGAACCCGTGATAAGCAGATAGGCGACTTCTTCGTAGCCGTAGCGATTCTCGGCCTGGGCATTGTTGACCAGATCCTCGATGCTGTAGCCGCGAAGCGTGAGCTTGCCCTGATCGGGCACGACCTTTCCGTCGACCTTGTTGTAGCCGTGCACATCCGAGATACGAGTGAGGCCCGCGACCACGCCCGAGCCGTCGGCATTGCGCAGGCCGCGCTTGACATTGTGCTCGACAAACAGGCCCTCGTCATAAGGGTCGGTCGGCAGGCCGTGGTAGAGGTTTTCGCTCTCAGGCGAAATCTGGCGGCTTGCTTCGTAATCCAGAACCAGGCGGCTCAAGTGGTCATCGAAGCGGTAATAGATTTTCTTGGCGTCGTAGGCCATGCGCGCTCCTCTCCGGGCCGCATCGGGGTGACTTGCATGGGCATGCGCGCGTCAGGCTATCCCCAGCGGCTTGCTCGCTACAGGCGGTACATAAAGTTAAAGACGTCCTCGCGCTGGATGGACACGTTGACGCCCGAAAGCTCGCCGGCCTCGGCCAGCGCCTTCTGCAGCTCGGCGAAGTCGAGCTTGGACTCGGCGGTATCGGCCAGCATGGTCATGGTGAAGATGTCCTCGATAATGGACTGCGTGATGTCGCGGATGTCGACGTTGGCCTCGCCTAGGACACGGGTGACGCCGGCGACGATGCCGGGGCGGTTCTTGCCAAGGACGGTGATGACGATACGGGAGGACGAGATCTCGGCCATGGGAAACCCTTTCGCGTGATTGCGGCGCGCGCGGGGCGCTCCGCTACGGTACAGTGTTCATCATTGTACCTGTCTGGCGCAAAAAAGGCGCGCTCGCTGCGGCGTTACATGCCTGCAACATGAGCGTAAGGGGGAAGGCCGCACGGGGAAGAGCCGTCTGGCGCGTGTCCGGCTCGTGTTGGGTTGATTTCCGATCTCAGCCGAACACATTGAGCGGACAGGCCGTTCCCGCAGTCAGCCGAACGCCTCCGAAGGCTGATTCCGAACTGGAAGCGGAGGGCATCCCCGCCCTTCGGTAGGGGATACCGCTCCGCGGCGCATGCCGCGGGCGGCGCCCCTATCGGACCACCGTGACCTCAGTTGGGATGGGCCCAGCACTGCCGCGTACTCGGTGAGCTAGAGCCAACTGTTCGTCTTCACGTCGCGTATGGCGATATTTCGGTCGTCCGGCTCGGTGATGCCGTAGCCGAACGCCTGGAGCGTCTCGATGGACTCCTGGATCCTCTGTTGGAACATGGGACCCGGATCGACCCTCGGCCCGAGGTGCCCGCGCCAAAGGCACGGCGTGGCGCGCAGCATGTTATGGATTTTGGAGATGGGCTCGATGTCGGCGTAGACGTTGAGCGTCGCCATGGCGTCCTTGTGGCCGAGGATCGATTGGAGCGCCTTGATATCGCCGCCTTGGCGGATCCACTGCGTTGCGAACGTGTGGCGAAGGCCGTGGAACGTGATCAGCTCGTCGTTGGTGCCCATGAGGCCGTTGGTCTCCGAGAACGTCTTGAACGCCCTGCGGATATAGCTTGTCGTCGCGAAGGTCGCGCCCGGCTCCGACAGGATGTAGCAGTCCCTGATCTCGACCGCCCCGGTAAGGCCGCGCAAGCGCAGCTTTCCGCAGTCGATCTCGTGGGTCTCCTTCAGGAAGGGGAGTAGGCCGACCGGGTCGATGGGGATACCCCTGGCGTCACGGGTCTTGGTGTCCTTGATGAACGAACCCATTCCCTTCGCGTACGTCACCGAGTGTCTGATCGAGATCAGGCCCGTCTCGAAATCCACATCGCACCACCGAAGGCCGCAGACCTCGCCGATTCGCATCCCCGTGTGCAGGGCGAGTACGACCGCCCTCTAATCCTCGGCGGACCAATCGAGTCCGAACTCCTTTCGGGCATCCTCTTCGCTCATGACTTCGAGAAGGTCTCCGGGTTGGCAACGAAGGGCGAGGCATAGCTGCTCGAGTGTGTTGAAGCGAATGCCGCGAATATGCCCTTTTTTAATACGGGACAGGTTCACGGGCGTGGTTCCAATCCTTTCGGCAAGTTCGTTCGAGGAAATCTTTCGCTCGGCCATGATCTTGTCGAGGCGAACAATTACGGGCATGGCGTTTCCTTACGCAATCTCGTCGGAGTCGAGGTACAGCTCTCGGGCGTACAAGAAGAGCTGGGAAAGCATGAACAGGACGATGCCGAGAACCAGAGAGGTCCAATCGAATGATGAAGCGATCTCTTGGGCGCCGACGGCCCCCTCGCCGCCAAACATCGAAACGGAGGTTTTGAGTGAGCCGGCGTAGAGGCTGGTGGCAGCTTGAACAACGAAGAGAATGCCGAGCACCTTCAAGCATGTCGCAGACCCTTTCTTGAAGGGGTCTCCGCTCTTGATCGTCCACACGAGAACGGCGCTGAGGATGGTCGTAGCGATACCGATGACGGCAGGGACCAATGTCGAGATCGCAAGGGCTGGATACGCGGGGGAGTCTGCAATTACAGGGTTGTCGAGCACTTCGATTGCTGGCTTTAAGGAGAACGCCACTTGTGCGATGGCGGTGGCGCAAAGGGTCGCAGAGGCTATCGCACATGCGATGCGGAAGGAATGAAGCCGGGGAGTGCGATTGTCGGAACTCATAATAACCTCCGAAGAATTTAAAAAACTCAGGTTACTTTTTAACAGTTTATGTTAAATTGACTTTGCCGGCAAGTAATAAGGGCCGAGCATTTTGTTCGGCCCCTCTGTTCCGACTGGATGAGGTTAAGGTTGGCGATGAATATGCTCAAAATCTCGAAGGCGATCTTTAGGTCGCTTCTCTCCTCCAGGTCGCTCTGTGTTGTCGTTGTTGCGTTGATGGTTCTTTGTGCTCTGCCCGTCTTCAGGAGCGCGGCTGGCATCGACGGACGGGTCGAATACCTCGAGTCGGGAATAACCCGTGTTGAGCAGGAATTGTCAGCATCCTATGCGGATGCGCTTGTGAATGCGGGGGAGGACGGTGTCTATACCTCTTCATCAAGCATGCCCGCGCTTCTGTACCCTCTTGCCGCGGGACGTCTTATCTTGGCACCGCTCTCTCCCCTACTTCCGTTTCTGCAGATATCGGATGGAGAGTACACCTATTATGACGGATCGAAGGAGTACTTGCTATGGGTCGCAACGGCCGTTGCCGTCTCGTTCCTTGCCGCGCGTCTTAACAAACGTGAAAAGCTCATCATCCAGGCACCGATGGGCGAGCTGGGTAGACTTGTTGCATCGAGCGTATGGGCGAGTGTTTTTGCAATGCTTGCCGTCCTCGCCATCAATCTTCCAGGGATAATCGCCGCGCTTGTGAAGAATGGCCCGGGCTCGCCGTTCTATCCGATAGGCTACATTCAATATGCGACTCCGGTTATCAAACCGGCTTGGCTGGTGTTCGCGCAGACGGCCATCTTGCAATTCTTGGTGGCAGCGTTCATCTCGCTTGTCGTTCACCTTGCCGTGAAGATTGCCAATAACCCTACGCTTGGAATCGTGTTCGTATGTGCCCTGATGGGGGTGACGATGGTTCCCGGGTATTACGGAAGATCCATCGCTTTACGTGAGTTCGCCCTGTTGAATCCCCTTACGTATGCGAACACTGAGTTGACCGTCGGCGCCTATAGCCCGTACCCGACAACGCAGATAGTGAATCTGCCTGGACTTTGCTTCGAGCGTGGCGCGATTGCCCTCGTATGCGCAATCGGGATCGAGGTGCTGGCAATTAGCCTGCTTTGCGTTGCTGGAAAGAGCGGCTGCGCGTGCCCGATATCCCCGATTTGTCTTGAGAGAGGTTCCTTCACTGCATCGAGAACGGCAACTCGTTCGAGCGCTTGTGCCTCAGCCGTTGCATACGTAAGAACGATGGGGAAACTGCTCCTGCGTTCTCCTACCCTCGCCGTATGCGCGATTGCAATGTCGACGACGATGCTGGCCCCGGCTCTGGTCGAGATGTTTCCTGACGCTGATAACGTTTCCGCTGTTCGGTATAGGGATGGGGAGCTCCGTTCAATAGATCGGTATCTAGAGCAGAACGCTGCGAATATGGACGTCGAGGGCAAAGCGGCCCTGGAAGACATGCGGGATGCTCTTTCGGGTTTCGTGTACGCGCCTATGCCTGCGGAGGGGTTTCGAAGCCTTGCGACGTACGAGCGCGCTCGAGGTGAGCTGGGCGCGGCAGATGCGACTCTCCTGCAATCGATCGGAATCGAGCCGGAGACTCCTTCTCGTGCGGAGGCGCGCGCCCTTCTGCTTGAGTCGATCGCGAGCTTGCCGGACCCCAAGGTTTACGAGTTAAGTACGAAGATGCCCCCATTAATCCTCCTTTCGTATCTCCAGGCAGCGCTTCCCTCCTTATTTTTGCTGTTGCCCGTGGTTGTCACATCGCTCGCGTGCACCCACCTGCAGTGTCGTTCCCTTCTGGTTCTCCAGATCCCCGCAACAGCGCATGTGCGTTTTCTGACGGCTGTTGCGCTGGCTCTCCTGCTTGGCTTGGTGCTGCTTTTGGTGTCGATGGTTCCCGCTGTCGTTGTGTCCGTGATTAAGAACGGTGCGGGTGGATCGGAGTATCCCGTCGCTCTCATTCGGGCGGGAGCTTCGACAACGTCCATGGTGGGGGAGGCGGTGTTGTGCAGTATTCCGTTGCTGGTCATGGCATACGGCGTGATTTCCGTCGTCGCTGCGTTGACAGCAGCGATTAGCCGCAACCCCGTTGTCACCGGAATGGTTTGCGCGGTTCTCTTGGTGTTGGGTTCGTTGAGCGCTCATGTTGAAAGCGTGGGCATGGGCGTCGCGCTGCTGGCTCCATTCGCCTCGTTTGATCCCGCTTCCCAGGTGGGGACGATTGGGTTCCTTGGGCGAGGGACGAACGCGATGCCTTTTGGAGAGGTCGTCGGCGCATCGGGCGCTCTGCTGGTGGTCTTGGGCGCCGTATCTCCGTTGATGGTGCGCCTGAGTGTTCCAAAGATCGAAAGGGGATGATCTCGATGATTGACCTTCAAACGCTGACGATCTCTTATGGAAAGAAGGTGCTCGTAGATTCGGTGAACGCTGAGTTTGCCCCGGGTACGGTCTACGGTCTCGTCGCTCCGAACGGGCATGGAAAGACGACGTTGCTGCGTGCGATGGCAGGTTTGCCGGGTCCTCGCGTGGACGGGAGCATCGTTCTGGATGAGGTGCAGGGTACGGGTGCGAGAGAGGTCCGTTCTATGATCTTCTATGCACCTGGTGAGGGGACGCTGCTGTATCCCGGATTGCGTGCGGAAGATCACCTCAAGATGGTTTGCGATATGTGGCCGCATGCTCGCGATATCGAAGAGATAGTGGAACAAACGCAGATAGGCGAGTTCGCGAAGATGAGGATCCGCACTCTGAGCCAGGGCATGAAGCAGCAGCTTACCCTGGCGATTGCGTATGCGACGGGCGCGCGGTACCTTCTATTAGATGAGCCCATGAACGCGCTCGACCCCAGCAGGGTGGACTTGCATTCCGAGATTCTCAGGAAGCTGGCCGATTCTGGTACGTGCATCATCATGTCATCCCACATCTTGGATTCGGTCGATAGGCTGTGCGATGAGATTCTGTTTTTGAAGGATGGGAGGCTCATTAGAAGCATTCCGCAAGATGATGCTGCGCCGAAGTCTCCTGGATCCCATTTCGCAAAGCCTGCCGGACGCGCCGAGGGTGCGCTAAGCACGTATCGGCGACTCTACGAAAAGGGCGGGTAGAAATGCAAGTTAAAAATCTATGTGGTCAATATAATACCGTTGAACCAGCGTATCGATACCGCTCAGCCATTCGCCTCGCCCCCGTCGCACGTATCTTCATCCGGTCTGTTACTTTTAATCTAACGATTCTTTGAGGAACGTAGGTGCTTCCAAATGTACTGTCGACTTCTTCTCAAACTGATCCTAAGAGACAAGGCCGCATGGATCTCTACGCTCGTTCTTGCCGCGGCCTTCTCCGTCCCCATTGCGTTCAATTCACCCATCTACGGGCCCTTCTTTATGAAGCAGGGCATGCAGAGCTTTGTCGACGCATTCAATACGCGCGCGCCCCAGGCCAGCGGCACAGACCTATCGCCAGAGCAGCAAGCTGACGCGGAGCTTGCAAGATACGCGAACGCCGCCCTTGCCGCTCAAACCGACGCCGCCTTTCTCGATTCTGCCGAGAGCTACTACGCGCTCATGGACGAAGGCTTCCAATCCGGGTCCATCGTGGGAGACCGAGAGACCAATGACGCGGAGCTCGCGTATTGCCGTGCCCTGAGCAGCTCCGGCATCACGGATATCCCGGCCTCCGCAAACGACCTGCCATTCCTTTCCTTCCTGCCTTACGCCATTGCCACGGCGCCGTCTTTCCTTCCCTTCATCCCCTTCCTTCTCTCGTCGATACTCGTGCTCGGCGCCACAAGGCCCGGGACCCTGGCGGCAAAGGCGCCCGCGCCCAAATTCCGGCGCCTTATCCAGATCGTGTTTTCGATAATCGTCGCGGGGACCGCGATGCTCCTCGCCGGCCTCGCACCCGGGGGCATTTACGCCTTGGTCCTAAACGGCTTCGGGCAAATTGGGTACCCGATCGCCTTCTTCCATGACGGCGCGCTTGCCACCACGACCGCGGGAAACGTCTTCACGACCCTGCTTCTCGCGCTGCTTGCGGGCGGAACCTTGATATCCGTTTGCTCCGCCGTCCTATCGACCGCAACGAGGCGCGTCTTCGCGGGCCCCCTTACCTCAGCGCTGCTTGTCGCGGCCCCGGCATTCCCGTTGCTGTCCGATTCGGCGCTGGAGCATAATGCCGTGCTCGGGCTCCTGCCGCTGGCCGTGTTCTCGCCTATCGAGGCCACGGGCTACGTAGGATGCTTCCCGACAGAATTCATTGGCTCCGGTTCAGGCAGCGCATCGATGCTTGCCGTGGCCCTGATATACGTCGCGGTCCTTTTTGCGGTCGGCGCCGTTGCGGCACGTTCGCCCAAACAGGCTGGACCCGCTAAAAAGCACCATGGGCTCGAGCTTCTAGACGCGAGCGTGGGATACGGGAGCACGACGATACTTTCAATCGGATCGCTTTTCCTGAGCCCGGGAACGGCGGCGGGCCTCGTTGCTCCCAACGGCTCGGGGAAAACCACCCTTCTTGAAGCGCTGTCGGGCCAATTTCCCACCCGCATCCGCTCGGGAAGCCTGGTGGCAGACGGAATCTGCCAACGTCGATCAGCCGAATTTGCAGAACTCGTCTACCTGAGCTCTTCAGGCGGCACGGATCTTTACCCCACGCTATCGGCCATCGAGCACCTTGCTTTCGTTAGGGAGGCGTGGAAATCGGCCACCGACATCGACTCGCTCTGCAGCTCCCTCGGAATCTCCTCATATCTCGACAAGCCGACCCGTAAACTCTCGACAGGAATGAAGCAGCAGGTAAAGCTTGCCATGGCGATATCGACCGATTGCCCGTACCTTATCCTCGATGAACCGCTGAACGGCCTCGATCCGGGAAAGCGGAAAACCTCTTGCGACGCGATGCGCAGCGAGGTGGCGCGGGGACGAAGCGTGCTCATTTCAAGCCATCTGCTCGACGACCTGGCAGACCTCACCAACTCGTTCTACTTCATCGAAGCCGGCACGCTCGTGGAAAAGATCAAGTCGTCCTCGCAGACGCTCAAGCAGGAATACCTCGATACATACGAGAGATGAATGTGGGGGAGTGTTCGGATGAAGTTGATATTTAAGGTCCAGCTCGTGTTGTGCCGAAAAGACCGTGAACCTTTTGTGGGACACGCGGCGCCGTGGTACCATAGCCGAGTTTGTTGTCTTGGTCGGAAACCAAGACGCCTTATGCGCTGATCGGTAACCAGCGCCTGACTAATAAGGAGTCCTACCATGAAGCAGGGTATCCATCCCCAGTATGTCGAGTGCACGGTGACGTGCTCCTGCGGCAACACCTTCAAGACGCACGCTACCGTGTCCGAGATGAAGGTCGAGCTTTGCAACGAGTGCCACCCGTTCTACACCGGCCAGCAGAAGTTCGTCGACACCGGTGGACGCGTCCAGCGCTTCGCCGACAAGTTCGGTGGCGCCGCTGCCGCCCAGCTCAAGAAGGCCGAGGAGGCCAAGGCTGCCAAGGCCGCCAAGGCTGCTGAGGCCGAGGCCGCTCGCAAGGCCGCCGCTGAGGCTAAGGCTGCCGAGAAGGCTAAGCGTGCCGCTAAGTTCGCCGAGGAGGCTGCCAAGCAGGCCGCCGAGGCTCCTGCAGAGGCTCCCGTCGAGGAGGCCGCTGCCGAGGCCGAGACCACCGAGGCTGCTGAGTAAATAGCTCGCCGCGGAATCGCTCGCATTCATGGCATGAGGGCCGTGCATCCATTTGGGTGCGCGGCCCTTTTCTTTTTATTGGTGCAAGCTAACCTGTCCCCGTGGCACCAAATGGCAGAGAGACGGCGTTTGCTCAGATAAAACTTGCCAAAATAAACCTGTCCCATTGTGGCAGGTTGGTCATAGTTATTACGTGGCGGTCGAGGTCGACCGTATAGGCCGCGCCTTGTTTGGCTAAAGTACAATCATCTGTGTTTAACTCGCCCGCAGCTGCACGGCGTGGGCGATGGCCAAAAAGGAAAACCACATGGGATTCATGTCAAAGCTGCTGTCCTTTGGATCCGATAAGGACCTTAAGCGCTACTACAAGATCGTCGACCAAATCAACGGTCTTGAGCCCCAGTTTGAGAAGATGACCGAGGAGGAACTCCGCGCCCAGACCGATAAGTTCCGCGAGCGTTACGCCAACGGCGAGTCGCTTGACGACATGCTTCCCGAGGCTTTTGCCACCGTGCGCGAGGCTTCCAAGCGCATCACGGGCATGCGTCACTTTGACGTACAGCTCATCGGCGCCATGGCGCTTCATGAGGGTCATATTGCCGAGATGAAGACCGGCGAAGGCAAGACCCTGGTCTCCACCTTGGCCGGCTACCTCAACGCTATCGCTGGCAAGGGCGTGCATGTCGTTACCGTCAACGATTACCTGGCCAAGCGCGACTCCGAGTGGATGGGCCGCATCTACAAGTACCTGGGAATGACCGTCGGTCTGCTCCAGAACAACATGCCGCTCGAGCTCAAGCGTCCGGCCTACCAGGCAGACGTCACCTACGGCACCAACTCCGAGTTCGGTTTCGACTACCTGCGCGACAACATGGTCACCCGGCCCGAGCAGCGCGTACAGCGCGGCCACAACTACGCCATCGTCGACGAGGTCGACTCCATCCTGATCGATGAGGCTCGCACCCCGCTGATTATCTCGGGCGCCGGCACCAAGTCCGCCAGCACCTATAAGGACTTCGCGCGCGCCGTGCGCGGCCTGGAGCGCGGTGAGGACGTGTCGCACGACATGCTCACCGCCACCGAGGACGTCGAGCCCACGGGCGACTACGTCATGGACGAGGCCAAGCACACCATCGCCGCCACCGAGCGCGGCCTTAAGAAGATCGAGCGCCGCCTGGGCATCGATGACATCTATGCCGACCTCTCGGGCCAGCTGGTCAACCACCTGCAGCAGGCGCTGAAGGCCCAGTACATGTTCCACCGCGACAAGCAATACGTGGTCACCAACGGCGAGGTCAAAATCGTCGACGAGTTCACCGGCCGCATCATGGAAGGCCGCCGCTACTCCGAGGGCCTGCATCAGGCCATCGAGGCCAAAGAGGGCGTGCTCGTGCGCGAGGAGAACCAGACGCTGGCTACCATCACCCTGCAGAACTACTTCCGTCTGTATGACAAGCTCTCCGGCATGACCGGTACGGCACTCACCGAGGACGCCGAGTTCCGCGAGATCTACAAGCTGCCCGTCGAGGTCATCCCCTCCAACAAGCCCGTTCAGCGTGTCGACCACGAGGACCTGGTGTACCGCACCATCCAGGCCAAGTACAACGCCGTTGCCGACGACGTCGAGCGACGTCACGCCAAGGGCCAGCCGGTCCTGGTGGGCACCGTCTCCATCGAAAGCTCCGAGAAGCTGTCGGCCGCCCTTACCAAGCGCGGTATCGCGCACGAGGTCCTCAACGCTAAGCATCACGAGCGCGAGGCTCATATCGTTGCCCAGGCCGGACGCTACGGCGCCGTGACCATCGCTACTAACATGGCCGGTCGTGGTACCGACATCCTGCTTGGTGGCAATCCCGACGAGCTGGTGCGCGAGCGCCTTGAGTACGAGGGCCTGACCATGGAGGACGTGACGCCCGAGCAGCTCGAGCAGTTTAACGCTGAGGCCAAGGAGACCTGCAAGGCCGAACGCGAGCGCGTGCTTGCCGCCGGCGGCCTGACCGTCATCGGCACCGAGCGCCATGAGTCCCGTCGTATCGACAACCAGCTGCGTGGCCGCTCCGGTCGTCAGGGCGATCCGGGCGAGACTCAGTTCTACCTGTCGCTCGAGGACGACCTCATGCGCCTGTTCGGCGGCGACAAGATGGACCGCGTTTCCAAGATGATGGTTACCGCCGACATGGGCGACGACATGCCCATCCAGCACAAGATCATCTCCAAGGCCGTCGAGAACGCCCAGCACAAGGTCGAGAGCATCAACTTCTCCATGCGCAAGAGCGTTCTTGAGTACGACGACGTCATGAACAAGCAGCGCCAGGTCATCTACGCCGAGCGCAACAAGATTCTGGACGGCAAGGACCTGACCGATCACATCACCGAGGTCATGCACGATACCGTGTACCGCTGTGTTCAGGAGTTCTGCACCAAGGACAGCCACGATGGCGAGCGCGATCTCGAGGGCCTGCGCAAGTGGGTCGTGGAGCTCACCGGGCATATCGACACGCCCAAGTTCCCCGACGAGGACTTCGAGGCCCTGGCTGCCGATGTCCTGGCCTACGTTGAGAAGTGCTACAACATGAAGGCCGAGCGCCTGGGTGAGGACCTCATGCGCGAGCTCAACACCCAGGTCATGCTGCGCGTCATCGATAC
The DNA here is from genome assembly GCA_902364975.1 of Coriobacteriaceae bacterium. Lineage (GTDB taxonomy): Bacteria > Actinomycetota > Coriobacteriia > Coriobacteriales > Coriobacteriaceae > Collinsella. Next base: position 136,340 of record CABJFQ010000002.1, read on the forward strand.
CCGCTGGATGAACTACCTGCAGGAGATGGACTACCTCAAGACCGGTATCGGACTGCGCGGCTTTGGCCAGCGCGACCCGCTGGTCGAGTACAAGACTGAGGCTTATGGTGCCTTCCAGATGCTCGTTGACACCATGTACGAGGATTACCTGCGCACCGTTCTGCGCATCGAGATCAAGGCCGCCCCGCAGGCCGTGGAGCACAAGGAGGACCCCGCGCTCGAGGGTGCGCGCTTCTCCGGCCCCGCCGACGTCGATGGCGACAACGGCAGCTCGGTGCTGCGCAAGCAGGCACAGGTTCAGGCTCGTACGGCCGTCCAGGGAGGCCCGGCTGCTGTCAACAACGGCGGCAAGGTGACCACCTACCGCAAGTCCGAGAGCGATGACCCTTATGTCAACGTGGGCCGCAACGACCTTTGCCCCTGCGGCAGCGGCAAGAAGTTCAAGTACTGCCACGGCAGGAATCGTTAATGGCCGAGGCTTTAGAGGTAACGCCCGCCGAGCTGGACGCGTTTGCGGACCGGCTCGGCGAGGTCGAGTCGTATCTTCATTTGGACGAGAAGCGCACGCGCGTGACCGAGCTCGAGGCAAAAAGCGTGGCCCCCGGCTTTTGGGATGACGCCGACGCCGCTCGCGCCACCATGGAGGAGATCGCTCGCGCCAAGGAAGATATCGCTGCCGTGGATACCGCGCGCGGCGAGCTATCTGACGCCCGCGCGGCGCTGGAGCTTGCCGAGGAGATGGGCGACGACCCCGATGCCGCCGCATTGCGCGAGGAGGCTGCCGCTACGGCAGAACGCCTGGCCCGCGCTATCGACGAGCTCGAGCTTTCGAGCTGGTTTACCGGTGAGTTCGATCACGGCGACGCGATTGTGACCATCAAGCCCGGACAGGGTGGCCTGGAGGCACAGGACTGGACCTTCATGCTCTTTAAGATGTACATGAAGTACTGCCAGCGTCGCGGCTGGAAGGTCACCATTAACGACTGCCCCGCGGCTGAGGTCATCGGCATCGACCGTGCGACCTTTACCGTCGAGGGCAAGGACGCGTTTGGCATGCTGCGCGCCGAGGCCGGCGTTCACCGCCTGGTACGCATCAGCCCCACCGATGATAAGAAGCGCCGCCAGACCACGTTTGCCGGCGTCGAGGTCATTCCCGTGTTGCCTGACGATATCGACATCGAGATCAGTCCCGACGATATCCGCGTCGACGTGTACCACGCGAGCGGTCCGGGCGGCCAGGGCGTCAACACCACCGACTCTGCCGTACGCGTGACGCATTTTCCCAGCGGCATCGTTGTCACTTGCCAAAACGAGCGCAGCCAGATTCAAAACAAGGCCGCGTGCATGCAGATTCTCAAGGCCCGTCTGTACGAGATCGAGCTCGAGAAGCGCGCCGAGGCCCTGGATGAGATTCGCGGGCCCAAGACCACGATCGGTTTTGGCAACCAGATTCGCAGCTACGTGCTCTACCCGTATCAGATGGTCAAGGACCTGCGCACGGGCGTGGAGACCAGCAACGTCGAGGCCGTTCTCGACGATGGCGATCTGGATCCGTTTGTGATCGGCTACCATCGTTGGGCAACCGGCAACGCCGATGCGGAAGCATCGTCTGCCTAGGCACATGATTGGCTCCGGGTCGATGCAAACACTTCGCAGGGGTGGTATTTGCCCGGTGAATCGGTAGAATCGAATACAGCAAGAAGTTCAAAGCGCACTCGTTTGGGTGCGCTTTTTTGAGGGAGGCAGCATGGCATATCGTCTGGACATCAAGCGCATTCTTTCGATGAACTTCTTTCATGACTTGCCCAAGATTATGTTTGGCTGCGCCCTGGCAGCTATCGCGACAGACTTGTTTTTGATCCCCAACGGCCTTGCCGCCGGCGGCGTCACAGGCCTTGCCACCATTATTCAGGCGGTCGGCGCCTCGCATGGCATATCGCTTCCCGTCGGTATCCAGACCATCGTGATGAATGCCTTGCTGCTGCTGGTTGTTATGCGCGAGGGTGGCATGTTCTACGTGGTGCAGACGGCGACCGGTTTTGTGCTGCTGGGTTTTTTCACCGACCTGTTCGCTCCGTTTGTGGCGCCGCTGGCACATGCCGACCTGATGCTGCCCGCTATGTGGGGCGGCATTATCACGGGCATCGGGTATGGCATGGTGTTGCGCGCCGGTGCCAACACTGGCGGCTCTGACACGATCGGCCAGATCATCTCGCGCAACACATCGCTGCCGGTTGGCTCGACCGTCATGGCGATCGATGTTGCCGTGTGCGCGCTGTCGGCCCCGGTCTTTTCGGTCGAAAACGCGCTGTATGCGGGCCTTTCGATGGTCATTAGCGGCTACGTGATCGATGCCGTGGTCGACGGTGGCAACAGGCGCCGTATGGTGCTCATCATCTCGGACAAGTTTCCCGATATCGCGGCCGACATCATGTATGGCCTGGGCCGCGGCTGCACCAAGTTTAGGGCGACCGGCATGTACTCGGGTGCCGAGAAGCCGGTGATCATGGTCATTGTGAGCCGCCGCGAGCTCAACACCCTCAAAACGATCGTGCGCGAGCGCGATCCTCACGCCATTGTGACGGTCGCCGACGTTACGGAAACCTTCGGTGAGGGATTCAAGGACATTAACGCGTAGGGCCGACTGCGTTCCATCCAAAAGACGTTCACATTGATAAACCGTTTCATCAGCGGTTCTGCCTGCTCAATTGTTCAAATAATGATAAATACTCTGGTAAAGCTTCCAGTTTCCAGCATAATGAATGACGTACGTGCATCGCGGCTGTGTTGGGACTACCTTTCCGTGCCGTGCGCATCTTGTCTTAAGAGGATGAAAGGAAGGCACAATGAGCGACGAAGAGCTCAAAAAGGTTGCCAACGAGGTAAGGAAGGGCATCGTCACCGGCGTGCACGCTGCCAAGTCCGGCCATCCGGGCGGTTCGCTCGGCGCTGCCGACATCATGACCTATCTGTACTTTGAGGAAATGAACGTCGACCCGGCCGACCCCCGCAAGGCCGACCGCGATCGCTTCGTGCTTTCCAAGGGTCATTGCGCGCCTGGTCTGTACGCTGTGCTCGCCGAGCGCGGATTCTTCCCCAAGGAGGATCTCGAGACGCTGCGCCACATCGGCAGCCACCTGCAGGGTCACCCCAACATGAACGACACCCCGGGCGTCGATATGTCCACCGGTTCGCTCGGCCAGGGCATCTCCGCCGCCGTGGGCATGGCCGTTGCCGCCAAGCACTGGGGCGACGACTATCGCACCTACGCCCTGCTGGGCGACGGCGAGAGCGAGGAGGGCCAGGTTTGGGAGGCCGCCATGTTTGCCGGCAACCAGCAGCTTGACAACCTCTGCGTGATCGTCGACCACAACGGCCTGCAGATCGACGGCCCCGTCGAGGAGGTCAACGACCCCATGCCGCTCGCCGACAAGTTCCGCGCCTTCAAGTTCCACGTGGTGGAGCTCGCCGACGGCAACGATTTCGATCAGATCCGCGCCGCCTTTGCCGAGGCCCGCGCCACCAAGGGTCAGCCGACCGCCATCATCGCCGAGACCACCAAGGGCAAGGGCGTTTCCTTTATGGAGAACCAGGTGGGTTGGCACGGCAAGGCCCCCAACGATGAACAGTTTGAGCAGGCCATGGCAGAGCTCACGGCCGCCGGAGAGGAGCTCTAGGATGGCAGACGTCAAGAAAATCGCCACGCGCGTAAGCTACGGCGAGGCCCTCGTCGAGCTCGCCAACGAGCACGATGACTTTGTGGTCCTCGACGCCGACCTGGCCGCCGCCACGCAGACCGGCAAGTTCAAGGCAGCCTGCCCCGACCGCTTCTTCGATGTGGGCATCGCCGAGAGCAACCTGATGGGTGTTGCCGCTGGTATCGCGACCACCGGCCGCGTTGCCTTCGCGAGCAGCTTTGCCATGTTTGCCGCTGGCCGCGCCTTTGAGCAGGTCCGCAATTCCATCGGCTACCCGCACCTTAACGTTAAGATTGGTGCCACGCACGCCGGTATCTCGGTGGGCGAGGATGGCGCCACGCACCAGTGCTGCGAGGATATCGCCCTCATGCGCGTTATCCCCGGCATGACCGTGATTGTTCCCGCCGACGACGTGGAGGCCCGCGCCGTGACGCGCGCCGCCTACGAGTGCGATGGCCCCGTGTACATGCGCTTTGCCCGTCTGGCCTCGCCGGTCATCAACGACCCCGAGACCTACAAGTTCGAGGTGGGCAAGGGCATCGTCATGCGCGAGGGCGCCGACGTCACCATCATCGCTTGCGGTCTGATGGTCGGCGAGGCTCTCGAGGCCGCTGAGCAGCTTGCTGCCGAGGGCATCGATGCCGAGGTCATCAACATGCACACCATCAAGCCCATCGATGCCGACCTGATCGTCAAGAGCGCCACCAAGACCGGCCACGTCGTGACCGTCGAGGAGCACTCCGTGATCGGTGGCCTGGGCAGCGCCGTTGCCGATGTTCTGTGCGAGCAGTGCCCGACGCCGCTCAAGAAGATTGGCGTCAACGACACCTTCGGCGAGTCCGGCCCGGGTGCCGAGCTCCTGCACAAGTACGGCCTGGACGCCGCCAACATCGTGGCGACCACCAAGGAGTTCTTGGCATAGAGCAACCACCGCTCAAATCGGCCACAAGCCAATAGCAAATAGACGTAGACAGGGACGCCCTCAAAAAGAGGACGCCCCTGTTTTTATATTTCAGCAAAATCAGTGCCGCATCAAGCAAGGCCTTCTTCGGGAAAAGGGCCCAGTACGGCAACGTGCAATTCAGCCCTCCCAACTATGTATGTGCAGCACCCCAAGATCACGCGGCGACCCCATAGTAGCCGCAGGCCGCGCACAGGGTTACCTCCCAAATCTTTCCGCAGGACGGAGGCGCCCCCGCAGCGCGAAGCGCGCAGCGGGGGCGCCGACATGTCCGAGGACGATTTGGGAGGTAACCCTGTGCGCGGCCGGTGGGACCAAACCCCGCCATGCTTCTTATGTGCAGCAAAGCTAATGCTGCTAAAATATAAAGCGCTCATGTAGTTTAAACGCACGACGATAAGGAGCACCAGTGGGTAACCACTTCCGTACCTCCGGTGCGGGCGATGATGCCCCCAAGACGCAGACAGGCGTCCAGGGCAGTCGTTTCGCCACTCCGGATTCAGAGGGCCAGCCTGTTGCTCAGGCTCCCGCTCAGCCGGCAGATCAGGCACAGCCGGCATCCGATCCCTTTGCCTACAATCCCACCAGCGATGTCGCGCTTTCCGGCACGGCGGGTTTTGAGCCCGTTCAGGCTGTGACCGCTCGCGTGGAGCAGCCTCAGGCTGGCGCCGCCGCGCCGCAGCCTAGCATGGCCGGCATTCCCGACCCCATGGCTCCTGCGACACCGGCTCCTCAGCCTGCGCAGTCCGGCCTCTTTGCCGCTATTCCCGATCCCACGCAGCCTGCTGCCCCGGTGGTCGAGAGCGATCAGGCAGCCGAGGTCGCAAGCCTCGATAACGCGCTCAACAACCCCGATTTTACGTCGGTGTTTGCGCCCATCGATCCGCAGGCCAGCCGCAAGAAGATGGCCAAGCAGGCCGGTGTCGAGCCCGTCATCCTTATGGAGCATGTCACCAAGATCTATCCGGCACAGCCCAACAAGCCTGCACTCGACGACATTAACATCGAGATCTATCCGGGCGAGTTCGTCTTTTTGGTCGGTCACTCCGGCTCGGGCAAGACCACGCTGCTGTCGACGCTCAACCGCGACGTCAAGCCCACAAGCGGTCGTATTTTGGTCGCCGGCCAGGACCTCATGAAGATCAAGAACCGCAAGGTCCCATTCCTGCGTCGTCAGATTGGTGCCGTGTTCCAGGACTTTAAGCTTCTGCCGCAAAAGACCGCCTACGAAAACGTGGCGTTTGCCCTGCAGTGCATCGGCAAGCCCAAGGGCGTCATTCGCAGCCAGGTGCCGGAGGTGCTGCGTCTGGTCGGTCTGGCCGATCAGATGGATTCGCTGCCCGACCAGCTTTCCGGTGGCGAGCAGCAGCGCGTCGCCGTCGCCCGCGCTATGGTCAACCGTCCGCCGCTGCTGATCTGCGACGAGCCCACGGGCAACCTCGACCCGGCGATCTCGCTGGGCATCATGAAGCTGCTCGAGCGTATTAACCGCACCGGCACCACCGTGATCGTCGCCACGCACGACCGCGAGATGGTCGATAGCATGCACCGTCGCGTGATCGCCCTCGAGGGCGGCCACGTTATCCGCGACCAGGAGAGGGGAGGTTACGGCAACTATGGCACCAACTAACGTGGGCTACTCCTTCAAAGAGGCAATCAGTCACTTCTTCCGTAACTGGACTACCTCGCTCGGCGCCGTCATCACGATCTTCCTTTCGCTGTTTATCATCGGCCTGTTCATCATGGGCTCCGCGATGCTGAACTCCGTGATCGGCACCGTCGAGGATCAGGTTGTCATCAACGCGTTCATTAGCGATGACGCCGATCAGGCCGATGTTCAGGCTTTTGAGGCCGAGCTTAAGACGTGGAATAACGTCAAGTCCGTGACCTATAAGGACAAGGACGACGCGCTGGCCGAGTATACGAGCAAGATGTCGGGCAACGCCGACGCCACCATGAGCGCGCTCGATGGCCAGAACCCGCTGCCGGCTTCGTTTGCAATTGAGATGGACGATCCGTCCAAGGTCGAGAGCACGGCCCAGAAGCTCAAGAAGAACGCCGACTTCCAGAAGATCGCGGATGACGGCGACGTCAACGCGAGCGTGCTGTACGGCCAAGAGGAAGTGAGCCGCCTGTTCCAGGTGACCAACTACATCCGCATCGCCGCCGTGGTGCTCGTTGGCCTTTTGACCTTTATCGCATTCATCTTCATCAACAATACGATTCGCCTGTCCATCACGGCGCGTCGTCGTGAGATTGCGATTATGCGTCTGGTCGGCGCCAGCAACGGCTTCATTCGCGGCCCGTTTATCACCGAGGGAGTACTGCAGGCCATTTTGGGCTCGCTGCTTTCCATCGGCGTTCTGGAGCTGCTGCGCAATCTGATGATTCCGCGTTTGCAGGAGAGCATCGGCTGGATGTCGTTTGCCCTGCCGATGCAGTACTACCTGGTGACCTATGCTGCGCTGATTCTGGTCGGTGTGATTATCGGTCTCTTTGGTTCTGCCATAGCCATGCGCCGCTACCTGCGCGTGTAGGCATGCCTGGAATTCATCCCTTCCAACGGGTCGTCTCTTATGGGGCGGCCCGTTTTTTGATCTCTAGGGGACGGCAGGAAAGCGAATCATTTGGGTAGACTCTTTGGAGTTCGTCATCGATAGCAAGGAGGCGCCATGGGGCGCAATAACAAGCATAAGCGCGGTGCTCGCAATAAGCGTGGGCCGGTGCGCAGCGAACGCCGTCCGAGCCTGACCGGGCGCGTGCAGCTCCATGAGCATGGCGCCTATGTCATAACCGAGAGCGGCGACTACAAGGTTATGGGCCGCGGTAAGCGCGAGATCATGGATGGCGATACCGTTGCCGTGAGCATTAAGAATAGCCCGCACGGTGAGCGGCGCGCCGTGATCGAAGGCGTGGTTGAGCGCGCAGCCATAAGCGTGGTGGGTACGTACCAGACCGCTGGTCCGCTCGGTGTGATCGAGCCGCTCGATTCGCGCCTGAAGGCCGACTTCTTCATTCTGCCCGAGGATACCTCGGCGGATCGTCTGAGCGTCCACCCGGGTGATGCCGTTGTCGCGCGCATTTTGACCTACCCGACGCGCCTGGAATCGGGCACCGTGACGATCGAACGCCGCATTGGCGGAGATGACGCGCCCGATTTGGGCGTTCAATACGTGATGGCGCGTTACGGCTATACCGATAGCTATCCCGAGGCCGCGCTGGACGAGGCCGAGGGGCTTTCGCTCGATGTGTCCGCGGCGCTTAAGGACCCGCTCCGCCGCGATCTGCGCGACCGCTTTGTCATCACGATCGACCCGGTCGACGCGCGCGACTTTGACGATGCCATTTCGCTTGAGCGCACGCCCGAGGGTGGCTATAAGCTGGGTGTGCATATCGCTGACGTTTCTCACTATGTGGCTTGGGGCGGGCATATCGATCTTGAGGCTCGCCATCGTACGACATCGGTGTATCTGGCCGATCGCGTGCTTCCCATGCTGCCCGAACGCCTGTCCTGTGACCTATGCTCGCTTCGCCCTGACGAGGACCGTCTTGCGTTTACCGTTGACATTGAGCTCGATGCGCAGGGTCGCGTGCGGCATTACGATCCGTACCCCAGCGTGATTCGCTCGCGTGTGCGTATGGACTATGACGGCGCCGAGGCGCTGCTGGTGCGTGCCGACGCTGTTGAGTATTCGGTGCTGGAAGGCGCCGCTGAGGATGTTGCGGCTGCTGAGGCCTCGCGCGAGGAGGCGCTTGAGCGCGGTCTTGCGTGCGAGGAAACTGCTCGCGGCTATAACGTCGACCTCGGCGATTTCCTTGTCGCCGCCAACGAACTCGCCGAACTTCGCCGTCGTATTCGTCGTGCCCGCGGCTCAGTCGATTTTGACACGGCCGAGATTCGCGCTCTATTGGATGAGGACGGAGTGCCCGTGCAGATTGTGGCGCGCGAGCGTTCGTGTGCCACGTCGCTTATCGAGGAAGCCATGCTACTCGCCAACGAGTGCGTTGCAGAGTGGCTGGCAGACCGTGATATCGAGGCCTGCTATCGCGTGCATGAGGATCCGAGCCCCGATAGCCTGCACGGTGCCGCCGTTGCGCTGGCGCAGCTAGGCATCATCGACGATCGCCGTGCTGCCGGTATCGCCCTGGGGAGTCCCGATGAGCTACAGGCTGCAGTTGATGCTGCCGCCGGTACGGCCAACGCACCGCTCGTCAACACGCTGCTTCTGCGCAGCATGCAGCGCGCACTGTACAAGCCGCGCAACGAGGGCCACTTTGCGCTCGCCGCGCCGTGCTACTGTCACTTTACGAGTCCCATCCGTCGCTACCCCGATCTGGTGGTGCACCGCGTGCTCAAACTGCAGTTGGCCTATGAGCAGCTCGGCGGCAAGGACGCCCTGGTCCGTACGCCGCGGCTGATCGGCAAGGGGCGCGAGTCGCTGCCGCGCATTCTGCCGCAGATCTGCCGCGCATGCAGCGATGCCGAGCGCGCGGCAGATGCCGCTAGCCATGCGACGCAAAAGATCAAGATTGCCCAGTACTATGAGGACCGTCTGGGCGAGCGCTATGCCGGAACCGTCTCGTGGGTTAGCAGCATGGGCCTCTTTGTGCGCTTGGACCTGACGCAGGTCGAAGGCTTGGTTTCGATCAAGAGCCTGGGCAACGAGTGGTTCGAGTTCGACGAGGATGCGCTTACGCTGACGGGCGCCGACACGGGGACTCGCTATGAACTGGGCCAGCGCGTGATTATCGAGGTCTCGCGCGTCAATACCACGCGTGGGCACTTGGACTTTAAGCTTATCCATTAGCCAAATCTCGACTCATGGCGGGAGAGCGGAGGGCGGTCTTTCGGGGCCGCCCTCCGCATTTGGATCATGGCTACCTTGCCGTCTGCTCGGCCGCCCGCTTACCTGCTATTTGAGAGGTAAAACCTACCAAAATAAACCTGTCCCTTTTTGGCAGGTTTACAAGAAAGCGGGGATGAGATGGCGACGGTGTATGGTTATGCGCGGGTGAGTTCGCGCGATCAGAATCTTAATCGGCAGCTGGATGCGCTGGGCGCCTATGGCGTGGGCTCGGCGAATATTTATGCCGACCATGCGAGCGGCAAGGACTTCGATCGACCGCGCTATCGCGAGCTGCTGCACGTCCTGGGAGACGGGGACGTGCTGGTGGTGCTTTCTATCGACCGACTTGGTCGTAATTACTCCGAGATTCTTGAGGAATGGCGTCGCATTACCAAGGAGCTCGGGGTTGCCATTGTGGTGTTGGACATGCCATTGCTTGACACGCGCGCCAGGGCAAGCGGCACGCCGGATGTGACTAATGCCCTGATTGCCGATATTGTGCTGCAACTGCTGAGCTACGTGGCGCAGGTGGAGCGCGAGAATATCCATCGGCGCCAAGCGGAGGGAATTGCAGCGGCGCGGGCGCGAGGGGTCCGTTTCGGTCGACCTCGCAAGCCGTGCCCTCCTCAGTTTGATCTGGTACGGGATAGCTATGAGGCGGGCGATATTACCCGCAGCCAGGCAGCAAAGTGCCTGGGCGTGTGCGTGGGGACGTTCGATCGCTGGATGCGCGAGGCGGGGTAGGGGTTTGCGGCACGTCCGATTGGCGCCCACGCGAGGCGGTATCGGTAACAGCCCTGTTACCGATAATGCGACCTTGTTGAATTATTTTGTGTCGCGCGTATTTCCGAGCGGTCGGATTTGAGGGGCGAGCGGTAGAACGCTCGCCCTTTGTGCGCCACGATGCGGCACAATGTACCGTAAAAGCTGTTTGTATCCGGTACGAATCATTCGTTGGTCTTTAATTCTTCTCAACGGAGGTGTTTGAGATGGCAAACGGATTGCTTTTGCGGCTTCGCGAGCGTGAGCTCAGCGCGAGCCCGGCGGAACGCAATGTCATCGCATATGTAAGCGCTCATCCGCACGAGGTGGTCGGGCTGTCCGTCCGCGGTCTTGCCGATGCCACGTTCTCCTCGCCCTCGAGCATTTTGCGCTTTTGCAAGCGCTTGGGTTTTGCGGGCTACAAGGAGTTCCAGCGCGAACTGATTGCCGAGCTGGCGCTCTTGGGTGACAAGAAAGACGTTGCCCTCGAGGACATCTCCATGGATGACAGCGTCGAACGTATCGTGGGGAAGGTGATGAAAAGCAACGTGCGCACGATCGAAGCGACGGCGCGAACGCTCGATTACACCGTCTTGGAGCGATGTGCGGCCTATCTTAAGCGGGCACGTGCGGTCAATCTGTTCGGTATCGGTGCCTCTCGTTTGGTCGCGCACGATCTGGCGCAAAAGCTCATGCGTGTCGACAAGGAGTGCCATCTGTACGACGACTGGCATGATCAGCTCTTGTGTGCCAAGAACATGCATGAGGGCGATATGGCAATCGCCTTTAGCTACTCGGGCTTGACGCAAGAGGTGCTGGACTGCACCGCCGAGGCTCAACGTCACAACTGTCCCGTTGTGGCCGTTACCAAAGTAGGTGGATCATCCAAGCTTGCCACCGTGGCCGATGCCGTGCTCGGCGTCGCCGCGAGTGAACCCTTGGTCCGCAGCGGTGCCATGGCTTCGCGTATGGCCCAGCTTATGGTTGTCGATGCCCTGTACGCTGCTTACGTTGCCAGCGACTACGAACGGGCGACGCATGTCATTAAGCAAAACTACATCGAGAAACAGGAAAGATGAGGTGAATGAAATGCTCGATTTAACAAAATTCACGACCGAACAGCGTAATCAAAGTTCAATGGACCTCGATACGATGACATCGCTGCAAATCGTCACGACGATGAATGATGAGGATCTTCGTGCCGTCCAGTCGGTCACGAAGGTGTTGCCCCAGGTTGCCACAGCAATCGACTGGGCTGCTGAGGCACTCGAGCGCGGCGGACGCGTCTTTTACATGGGCGCAGGCACCAGCGGTCGTCTGGGCGTACTCGACGCTTCGGAGTGTCCGCCCACGTTTGGCGTGTCACCCGATCTGATTGTCGGGCTCATTGCCGGAGGCGAGACGGCGTTTATCAAGGCTGTCGAAGGTGCCGAAGACAGCGAGGAGCTTGGCGCGAGCGACCTGCGGGAGCGTGGACTCTCGGACAAGGATCTTGTCGTTGGCCTGGCGGCAAGCGGCCGTACTCCCTATGTGGTGGGCGGCCTTGTGAACGCCAGGGCAACTGGGTGCAAGACCATTGCAATTGCCTGCAACCAAGGGTCGAAGATCGGGGAGAGCGCAGATCTTGCCATTGAACCCGTGCCCGGTCCCGAGGTGCTGACCGGCTCAACGAGGCTCAAGGCGGGAACGGTTCAAAAGCTCATTCTCAACATGATTTCGACCGGTGCCATGGTCAAGATCGGCAAGGTATACCAAAACCTGATGGTCGATGTGCAGCAGACGAACGAGAAGTTGGTGGTGCGCGGCCAGAACATCGTGATGGAGGCGACCGGCTGCACGCGCGAGCGCGCTATTCAGGCGCTTGCAGATGCCGGCGGCCACGTAAAAACCGCTATTGTCTCGGTACTGCTGGACTGCGATGTCGAGCAGGCTGCGGTAGCTCTTGAGCGAGCGCGAGGCCATGTCCGTGCTGCGGTGAGTGGCCATGAGAAGAGCAATGCCGATGCCCAATAGGTGCGCGGCGTGAGCTGATATGACATCCAAACGAGATACCCAATACAAGGAGGAGTTATGACGAACAAAGAGCTGGCTCAAAAGCTGCTGGACCTTTTGGGCGGTAAAGACAACGTGCTCGCAAACGCGGCGTGCATGACGCGCCTGCGCGTGACCGTCAAAGACACGGGCAGCGTCGACACGGAGGGTATTAAGGCACTCGACGGCGTGATGGGCTTGGTCGAGGACGACACGATGCAGATCGTGCTGGGGCCGGGCAAGGTGAATAAGGTGCTCGAGGAGTTCTCCAAGCTCACTGGCCTTGCGAAAGGCGTTGCCGACGAGAGCGTGGTTGACGCTGCGGCCACAAACAAGGCCGCGCAGAAGGCAAAGTACGAGTCCAAGCCGGTTCAGGCCTTCCTCAAGAAGATTTCCAATGTCTTCGTCGCCCTGCTTCCCGGCATCATTGCGGCTGGCCTCATCAACGGTATCTGCAACGTCATTAACGTCTCGACGGCAGGCGCGCTTGCAGGCGAGTGGTGGTACCAGGGCATTCGTTCCATGGGCTGGGCCCTGTTTGCCTATCTGCCCATCTTGGTGGGCTATAACGCGGCACGTGAGTTTGGCGGCTCCGCTGCGCTGGGCGGCATCGCCGGCATGATGTGTATCGCCAACAGTGCCATGCCCCTGCTTGCGCCTGGCGCGGCTGATCCTGCCACTGCCATTCTGCTGCCGCTCACCAATGCGCAGTACAACCCCGCAGCGGGCGGCATGATCGCGGCTCTTATCGCTGGCGCATTTTTTGCCTGGATGGAGCGTCAGATTCGCAAGGTTATGCCCAACGCACTCGACACGTTTTTGTCCCCGCTGCTGGTGCTCATCATCGGTGCCTTTGCTCTGATGCTCGTCATCCAGCCGGTTGGCGCATGGCTGACGACTGCCATCTTTAGCGTTTTGACCTTTATTTTCGAGAAGCTGGGCGTCCTGGGCGGCTATATCCTGTCGGCAGGCTTCTTGCCGCTGGTTTCCGTCGGCCTGCATCAGGCGCTCACGCCGATCCACGCTATGCTCAACGATCCCGACGGCGCTACCAAGGGTATCAATTACCTGCTTCCCATCCTTATGATGGCTGGCGGCGGCCAGGTCGGTGCCGGTTTGGCGCTGTACTTTAAGACCAAGAACGCCAAGCTCAAGAAGTACGTTGCAGAGTCCATTCCCGTTGGAATCCTGGGTGTGGGCGAGCCTCTGATGTATGCCGTTACGCTGCCGCTCGTTCGTCCGTTTGTGACGGCCTGCCTGGGTGCCGGATTTGGCGGCGCGCTCGCGGCGCTGCTTCACATCGGCACGGTTTCTCAGGGCGTTTCCGGTCTGTTTGGCCTGCTGATCGTCGTTCCTGGTCAGCAGCTCGGCTACGTTGCCGCTATGCTGCTTGCCTATGCCGCTGGCTTTGTCCTGACGTGGTTCTTTGGCGTCGACGAGCAGAAGATCAACGAGTTCTTTGGCGAATAGTTTGATATCGCGAGCCGTGTTGCTCAGGGCTCGCGGCGCGCGGCAGATTTCTTGATGCTATGGTTGTGCCGGCGGGGCTAACTGCTCCGCCGGCCTTTTTTAAAGGAGCGTTGAAGCGTGAAAACGGGTATTTCGATTTATCTTTCCAGCCCTCTGCAGGATATTGAGCGGACGATTGAGCGTGGTGCCGCGGCGGGTGCGCGCTATGCGTTTACCTCACTGCATATTCCCGAGGACGGGGGAGCGGCGTATGCCGATAAGGTCCGCCAGGTGCTGTCGCTGCTTTCCGCCCGCGGCATTGCGCTCATTGCCGACGTGGGGCCGCGCACATGCGATTTGCTCGGGCTTGAGCGCATCGAGGATCTGCGTGACCTGGGGCTGGAATACCTTCGTTTGGACTATGGCTTTAGCGCCCAGCGGGTTGCGGAACTGTCCGGTGTATTTCGCATTGTGGTCAATGCATCGACGGTGAGTTCTGATGAAATCGCATCGTGGCGTGAGGCCGGTGCCGATGTGACTCGTTTTGCCGCCTGCCACAATTTTTACCCTAAGCCTTATACCGGTTTAGCTCTGGAGGACATTGCTCGGACGAATCTTCGTCTTGCGGCGCTTGGATTCGAAATCATGGCTTTTGTGCCGGGTGATGCCAACGTTCGCGGGCCGGTATTCGAGGGACTTCCGACGGTCGAGGCACATCGCGGTCGCGCGTCAAAGGTTGCCCTCAACATGCTTGAGCTCGCACATGGCGCCGATTGCGACATTGTGTTGGTCGGCGACCCCGATCTTTCCGATGCGGGCTGGGCGCAGTTTGCTCAAGTTTCCGCCGGATACGTGGACCTGCAATGCGAGCTTGAGTCCGGTTATGCCTATGTACGTGGGCAGATTCATCACGACCGGCCCGATTCGAGCGTCCTCATCTTTAGGTCTCAGGAGTCGCGCACGACGCTTAAGCCGGATTCCGTGCCGACGGATGCCGGAGCCGGCCTGCCGCGAAAGGCGGGGTCGATCGCTGTGAGTAATAGCGGCTATGGGCGCTACGAAGGCGAGCTTGAGATTGCACGGGTCGATCTTCCCGGTGACGAGCGCATGAACGTTGCGGGCCATGTCACGCCCGAGGCAATGGAGCTGCTGCCGTTCATCAAACGCGGATTCGGGGTACGGTTCGTTTAGCGTGTGACCCGTGGGCTACAATTGGCCCATCATACGAAGGCGCCTCGTGTGGCGTGTGCCTGCGTTGGCCGATCTATATTCGGAGGATTCCCATGACCGTACTGTTTGTTGAATATCCCAAGTGCTCGACCTGCAAGAAGGCCAAGGCATGGCTGGACGAACACGGGGTAGAGTATATCGACCGCGATATCGTTTTGGACAATCCCACGGCTGATGAGCTTGCGACCTGGATTGCTCGTTCGGGGCTGCCGGTGCGGCGCTTCTTTAATTCGTCGGGCATGAAATATCGAGAGCTGGGCCTGAAGGCGCGTCTAGATGCGGGCATGACGGATCGGGAGTGCTACGAGCTGCTGGCGACCGACGGCATGCTGGTCAAGCGTCCGCTGTTGGTGGGCGACGACTTTGCGATTCCCGGCTTTAGGGAATCGGCTTGGGTCGAGGCGTTGCTGTAGCGGCTGCGGAAAGCGCGACCCGTTTTGAGCTTCGATTACGGGATACGGTTTCCGGTTGAGGGCTCGATGGGAAAGTGGGGACCAGTTTGAGCTTGAAATCTGGGACGCACTTTCCGCCGGCAGGCTTGCCCCAGTCAGTCCTCCAGCTGTGCCCATTCGTGCGGATCGTAGACCTTTACGTGCTTGTTGGGCTTGCCGCTCCAGTACTCCTCGTCCATAAAGGGCAGATATGCCTGAACGCCGGGGCAGATAAAGGGAATCCGCTGCTGTTGCAGTCGCTCGCGCTGTCGCTGCTCCAGGTGCGCCTCGGATATGACAGTCGGCATACCGGACAGCTCGACGAGGCTTGCCTGGATTCGCTTAAGGTCGGGGAGTCCCGCGTGCCATGACATCCGCATGATCAAAAAGGATGCACGGCGGTAGTTTGCCTGCATCACCGTGATGGCGGGGCGCAGAGTGGGATGGATTTTGTCCCGTTCGGGCCAAAGGTCAGCAGTGATCTCGAGGCCCAGGGTCTCCCATAGGTAATCAAGCTCTTCGTCCATGGCGCCTCGATATCCGTGTAATGATGACGGTTTGATTGTGCCATCAGCCGTGAGTGCTGCATTGTTGTAATCTACCAGCGGTAGATGTGGGATGTTTTACGGGCTTTGGCGCCGTACGTGTCGCTGGTGCTTCACAGGTCCTTCACGTGTCGGCCGTATTTGACTGAATTTCAAAAAAGTCAAAATTAGGGCTTGCGTCACGGCGGGACTTCCCGTATATTTCTTTCTTGCGCAAAGGCACAGCCGAGCGCAGCGATGCAGTCATTGGGATGTCGTCTAATGGCAGGACAGCGGATTCTGGTTCCGTCAATGGGGGTTCGACTCCCTCCATCCCAGCCATTGCATTTGCTACATATGGCCCGTTCGTCTAGCGGTTTAGGACGCCGCCCTCTCAAGGCGGAGATCACCAGTTCGAATCTGGTACGGGCTACCAAAATTGAACGCCCGGGCCTCGTAAGAGACCCGGGTTTTGTGTATTGACCGATATTTAAGGCGCGCGTTGAGTCTGCCGCCCGGACCGAGGAGTTGTCATGGACCTGCCTATCAGCTTGGAAGACATCACGTATGCCGAGAACTATCTGGCGCAGGGCGACCTGGCTACGGCGACGCCGCTGCTTGAGCGTCTGGTGGAGCTCGCCGAGGAGTATATCGACGCTGAGTGCAAGACGGAGGAGAAGCGCCAGTACTTTAGCTTCGACAGCAAGTTTGAGCGCCTGGCCTATCGCCGCGTGGAGAAGGATCCGCGCGAGCTGGTGCAGGTCGAGGTTCCCTTTGACCGCCTGTACTCCGACATGGCGTTTGCCTACATTCGCCAGCAGGATTATGTGAGTGCTCGGAATGCCCTGATGCAGGCCGTGCGTTGGGATCCCATGAACTGCAACTATCGCTTGGACTTGGCCGAGCTGTTCCGCGCGCTCGAGGACAAGCAGGAGTGGGCATCGCTCTCGTTCTCGGTGCTGGAGCGCGCGAGCGACGGTAAGTGCGCCGCACGCGCCTACACCAATTTGGGTCAGTACTTCTTGGAGCCCGAGACCGAGAACATTTCGGCTGCCGTGGGCTGCGCGCGTCTGGCGCTGCGCCTGGCGCCCAATGATGCGCATACGACGCGCCTGCTCAACAAGATCCATACCACCTATCCGGATGCCGCGGACGAGAGTGACGACCATGTGATGGGTGAGCTCGCCCTGCAGGGCGTGCCGACCTCGCCTTCGGCCGAGATTGCCATCTGCCTGATCATGTGTGCGACCGATGCTGCAAGCGACGGCGACAAGCAGGAGGCTACGCGCCTGACGGTGCGTGCTCGCGATTTGGTGGGCGAGGAGGCCTGCGCGGCGATTATCAAACTGGTGCGCGAGAGCGATGCCGAGCTTAACGCCGAGCGCAGGGCAAAGCGCGAGGCTGCGGGCTCAAACGCCGATGGCGCCAAGGAGGCCGGCGATGCCCAGTAAGCGCGAGCGCAAGCTCATTTCCAAGAATCGCTCGGCACATCACGAGTACTTTATCGATGAGACGTTTGAGTGCGGTATTGAGCTGAGCGGTACCGAGGTCAAGTCGATTCGCGAGCGCGCCTGCCAGATTACCGATACCTTTGCACTGATTCGTGGCGGGGAGTGCTGGCTCGTCGGCCTGCATATCCACCCTTATAGCCATGGTGGCGTGTGGAATCGCGATCCCGACCGTCGGCGCCGTCTGCTGCTGCATCGCAAGGAGATCGACTTTCTTGACGGCAAACTTCGCAACCGTGGTTATGCGCTGGTTCCGTTGGAGCTCTACTTTAATACCGACGGTCGCGTAAAACTGCTGCTGGGCCTGGGTCGCGGCAAGAAGCTCTACGACAAGCGCGAGGACATGGCCAAGCGTGATGTCCAACGCGAGATCGACCGCGCCCTCAAGGAACGCAACCGCTGACCGTCCTTCATAAGTTGCGGTGGAATACGGACTGGTTTGCCTGTTTGAGGGGCTATTCAGTCCCTATTTCACCGCAGCTGCGGGTGTCTCATCTTTCTTACTGTTCTGACACATATGTTTCAAAGGCGGCGTCCGTTATGGGTGCCGCCTTTTTGTGGGTACATACATCCATGAGGTTCCAACCCGGGTTAGGGGAGTGATCGTTATGGACAAAACAGCGTTCTTTACCATGCCGAGCGGTCTGTACGTGGTGAGCGCCGCGGCAGACGGGCTGCGCGCCGGCTGCGTCATCAACACTGCGGTGCAGGTGACGTCCATGCCGCCGCGCATTTCGGTTGCCGTGAACAAGGACAACGTCACCTCGGGCGTCATCGCTTCGGCCAAAGCGTTCGCGCTGACCGTGATCGATCAGACCGCCGATATGCTCTACATCGGTAACTTTGGGTTCCGCACCAGCAGCGATTATGACAAGTTTGCCAAATACGAGACCCGCGAGACGGCTCTGGGCATGCCCTATGTGCCCGAGCACGCGGCGGCCCTGTTTAGCTGCCATTTGATCGACACTGTGGATGTTGGCACGCATCTACTGTTTATCGGCGAGGTCGAGGATGCCGAGCGCTTGAGTGACGAGACGCCGCTCACCTACGATTACTACCATAAGGTCCTGAAGGGCAAGACGCCTCCGAAGGCGTCCTCGTATCAAGGCTAGAAATGTTTTAAAAATACTTGCATTATATTATTGAGAATCTATACTGATAAATGAAGTACATCACCAGTCGCGTTTGAGAGGAGAACATCATGGCTGAGGAGAAGAAGACGTATAAGTTCGTGTGCGTCGTTTGCGGTTACGAGGTTGAGGTCGATACGCCCGAGCTGCCCGAGGATTATGTGTGCCCGGTGTGCGGCGTCGGTCCCGATCAGTTTGAGCTCGTCGAGGAGTAGCTCGTCGGCACGCGGCTCACGGCAACACATAGCTCTGTCCAAGGGCCCCGGTCGAATTCTCGGCCGGGGCCCTTTTCCTCCGCCCCTAAGGGATCACGGTTGCTGTTGGCCGATCCTGTCTGTTGTGAGTCCGGCCGACCTTTTGTCTTAATCTGTAACGTCTAACGGTGGAAATTGGGCCCACTTGTTACATATCGAGACAAACCAAAACCGTCCGGCAGAAGATCTCAATCTGTAACATCTAGACATCGAAAGCGGGTCTAGATGTTACAGATCGAGACGTTTGCCTGAGTAGGTGCCCCGCCCCATTACATCCCTGTCAACAACACGACATCGAGAATCGTCACGATGGCACCGATCCCTACGAGCAGCGCGTTGAGTGGACGCGAATTGGCGTATTTGCCCATGACGCGGGGTGAACTGGTGAGCCGTATGAGCACAAAGACCGTAATCGGTAGCTGAAGCGACAGCAGTGCCTGACTCCAGATGAGACCTTCAAAAGGATTTGGGACGACCAGGCACGCCGTCACTGCGCCGACGAAACAGGCCGCCACCCCGATCGAGGAATGTCGGTCGTGGATATCGTATTCCTCGTCGAACATGCCCGCAGTGATGGTCCCCGCCGCCATGCCCGCTGTCACGCTGCTCGATAGTCCCGCGAACAGCAGCGCCACGGCAAAGATGGTCGAGCTCGCCGGGCCCAAGATGGGGGAGAGCGTGGCCGCTGCGACGGCGAGGTCGTCTACGACCATGCCGTGCGCAAAGAAGGTCGTTGCGGCCAGGATGACCATGGCCGAGTTGATTGCCCAGCCCACGCCCATCGAAAAGAGCGTGTCGAAGAGCTCGTAGTGCAGACGTTCTTCGATAACTTGCTCGCCTTGGCCTTCGAAGTGCATGGATTGGATGACCTCGGAGTGCAGAAAAAGGTTGTGTGGCATAACGACCGCACCCAGGACACTCACGATAATCGCGGCAGAGCCAGTGGGCATACTAGGCGTGATCCAGCTTGCGGTTGCTTGCGGCCAGTCGACTTTGACCAGCGCGAGCTCTGCTAAAAACGAGAGTCCCACCACACCCACGAAGGCGATGATCCAGCGTTCGGCGCGCTTGTAGGAGCTCGTCATGAGCATCGCCATCGATACTGCCGCCACGATGACGCAGCCCGCGCGCACGGGCAGCCCAAAGAGCATTTGAAGGGCAATCGCGCCACCCAGGACTTCGGCCATGGCGGTGACGACGGTCGCGAGATAGGCACTGGCGAGTACCGTGCGTCCAACGAAGCGGGGGAGGTAACGTGTCGTGGCCTCGGCAAGGCAGGCGCCCGTGGCGATACCCAGGTGCGCCGCGTTGTGCTGCAGCACAATGAGCATAATCGTGGACAGCGTGACGATCCACAGCAGCGCGTAGCCAAACTGCGAGCCCGCGGCCATATTGGAGGCCCAGTTGCCCGGGTCGATAAAGCCGACGGTCACGAGCAGCCCGGGGCCGATATGCCGCGCAATGTCTAGGCCTCCGTGACCGCCGGTGCGCCGGGAACCAAAGTGTTGTTTGAGATGGTTGAGCATGGTGCGCTCCTGTGTATGGGCGGCGTGACGTCGCATCTGGGCCGTGCGGCGCCACGCGTCGGTTTTGGGTTGGGGCTACTTGTGTGCTTTGCCCTGATTGGCCACGGCGTCGATCTTGGCGGCGATGGTCGCCGGGTCGCCGATGTAGCGCTTGTCGAGGACGTTGAAATCGGTGTCGAAGGTGTAGACGAGCGGCACGCCGGTGGGGATGTTGACCTTGAGGATCTCCTCGGGCATGAGGTGCTCGAGCTTCATGACGAGTGAGCGCAGGGAGTTGCCGTGCGCGGCGATGAGTACGCGCTTGCCGGCGAGCATCTGGGGGCGAATCTCGTCTTCGAAATAGGGCCAGGCGCGGGCGATCGTGTCCTTGAGGCACTCGGTATAGGGTAGCTGATCGGGCGCGATGTCGCGGTATTGCTCCTGGGTGTGGGGGTCGCGCGCGTCGTCCGGCTCGAGTGCCGGCGGGCAGATATCGAAGGAGCGGCGCCAGATGAGCACCTGTTCGTCGCCGTGCTCCGCGGCGGCATCGGCCTTGTTGAGACCCTGCAACGCACCGTAGTGGCGCTCGTTGAGCTTCCAGGATTTGATGACGGGCAGCCACTCGCGATCCATTTGGCCGAGCACGATATCGAGGGTGTGAATTGCGCGCTTGAGACGCGAGGTGTAGCAGACGTCAAAGTCGAAACCGGCTTCTTTGAGGGCGCGACCGCCTGCTGCGGCTTCTTCGCGGCCCGTGTCGGTGAGCTCGACATCGGTCCAGCCGGTGAACAGGTTGAGTTTGTTCCACTCGGATTCTCCGTGACGGATAAGGACAAGTTGCATTGTCTGTCGGTCTGCTCGGTGCGCCATAGGGGCCTCCTTGATCTGGCACGGTGTGCGTGCCGTTTGCTTGACGCCGCAAAGGATACCCGTTTTAAGCTTAAAAGTTAACCAAGCCTAACAAAATTGTTCTATTTGAATGGGATGGTGAAGGGGGGCTGCCGAAATGTCTCGATCTGTAACAGCTGGCCGCCAAAACCGGCCCTTCGTGTTACAGATCGAGACAAACCAAAACCGCTCCGCAGAAAATCTCAATCTGTAACATCTAGGCGCCAAAATCCGCTCTTCCTGTTACAGATTGAGATGTTTGAAGCGGTGAGCTTACAGGCCGAACTTGGGCGTCTTGTTGCCGCCCTTGAGGCCTGCTGTGTCGAGCCCCATCATGCAAAAGTCCGCATGGCCCTTGTTTCCAGAATGATTCAAAGGGGCCAGATGCATATGTGCCGGCTGTCCCTGCACTAAAACGTGTACGTCAGCCTCCAAAGATGTCAAATTTCGACATGTTTGGGGGCTGACGTACATGTTTGATAGCAAGACGTTGATGGTCGGTGTGCGTTACGCGATTGTTTCGAAACGGGCGGGAAACACAGCGGGCCGGCGATGCTCCTAGTATGCCTAGTCAACTGACTGTCTAAATATCTAGGGGAGGATCGCGATGCAGGCAGATTCCGCTCAGCAGCAGGGCCTTTATCGCCCCGAATTCGACCATGATGCATGTGGCATCGGCGCGCTTGCCGATATCAACGGTGAGCGCCATCACCAGATTCTGGACGACGCACTGTCCATTCTGGTCAACTTGGAGCACCGCGGCGGCACGGGACTCGAAAAGAACACCGGCGACGGCGCCGGCATCCTGTTCCAGGTTCCGCATCACTTTTTCCGTAAAGAGGCTCAAAAGTGCGGCCAGATTCTGCCGGCAGAGGGCGACTATGGCGTGGCCATGCTGTTCTTCCCGCAGGACGACAAAGGCGTAGAGGATGCCCGCCGCGTGTTTGAGGAGGGCTGCGCCGAGGCCGGCGTGCCGCTGCTCTTTTGGCGCGAGGTGCCGGTTGACCCGCACGACTTGGGCGAGACGGCGCGTGCCTGCATGCCCACCATCCTGCAGGCCTTCCTGGGCCGCCCCGACGACACGCCCGCCGGCGATGCCTTCGAGCGTCGCCTGTACGTGTGCCGCCGCACCATCGAAAAGAAGGCCGACGCCGAGTTTGCCCTGCGCGACAAGATCTTCTATGTGTGCTCCATGAGCTCGCGCACCATCGTGTACAAGGGCATGCTGGTCGCCACACAGATGCGCCGCTTCTTCATCGACCTCAACGACGCCGCCGTCAAGACGGCGGTGGCGCTCGTCCACTCGCGCTACTCCACCAACACCACGCCCAGCTGGGAGCGCGCGCATCCCAACCGCTTTATCATCCACAACGGCGAGATCAACACCCTTAAGGGCAACGTCAACTGGATTCGCGCCCGCGAACCCAACCTGTACAGCCCCGTGTTACAGCACGATCTTGAGCGCGTGATGCCCATCATCAACCGCGAGGGTTCCGACTCGGCGATTTTGGACAACGTGCTTGAGTTTTTGGTCATGAACGGTCGCCCGCTCACGCGTGCCGCGTCCATGTTGCTGCCCGAGCCGTGGGACCACAACGACAGCCTGAGTGAGGAGCGCCGCGCCTACGACGCCTACCAGTCCATGCTCATGGAGCCGTGGGACGGCCCGGCGGCCATCGCCTTTACCGACGGTCGCACGCTGGGCGCCGCCCTCGATCGCAACGGCCTGCGCCCCGCTCGTTACTACGTGACGCGCGACGGTCGCTTTATGCTGGCAAGCGAGGTGGGCACCATCGAGGTGAGCCCCGAGAACATCCTGACGAGCGGCTGTCTGGGGCCGGGCCAGATGCTCGAGGTCGACTTTGCCCGCGGGCGCGTCATCTACAATGACGAGCTGCGCGCCCGTTACGCCAAGGAAAAGCCCTACCGTGATTGGATTGCCGAGGAGACGCTGACCGTCGACGCGCTCGATGAGCCCGCCGCGCCCGCGTCCGCCGAGGACGCCGAGGTGCCCGCCGCCGTGCGTATGGCCAAGCTCGGCTACCACTGGGATGACGTCGACGAGGTCGTGCGTCCCATGGCCCAGCAGGGCAAGGCCCCGCTCGCCTCGATGGGCATCGACGCACCGCTGGCCTGCCTGTCCAAGAAGACGCGTTCGTTCTTTGACTACTTCTATCAGCTGTTCGCTCAGGTCACGAACCCGCCCATCGACGCCCTTCGCGAGCATATGGTCACTTCGACCACGCTCTACCTGGGCAACCACGGCAACCTGCTCGAGGACTCCCGTACGGCCTGCCAGCTGGTGCGCCTGGAGCGTCCGCTGCTCAACGAGGAGGAGTTCGACCGCATTTGCGCCATCGACCGCGTGGGCTTTAAGACCCGCCGCTTCCGTGCCGTGTACCGCCGCGATGCCGGCGAGGGCGCGCTGCAGGCTGCGCTCAAGCAGCTTGCAGAGGACGTTGAGGCTGCGGTCCGCGATGGCGTGAACATCGTGGTGTTGAGCGATCGTGCCGCTGCGGGCGAGGTGCCCGTGCCGTCGCTGCTCGCTGTGGGCTGCGTGCATAACCACCTGATCCGCGCCGGCGTGCGTACCTTTGCCGACATCGTGGTGGAGAGCGGCGACGCCGTGTCTCCGCACGACTTTGCGGCACTGGTGGGCTACTCCGCGAGCGGCATCTATCCGTACAACGCACATGCGTGCATCCGCGATCTGGCGGCACACGGCGACCTGGACGTGACGGCCGAGCAGGGCATCGCCAACTACAACAAGGCCGCGACGGCGGGCATCGTCTCCATCATGTCCAAGATGGGCATCTCCACGGTGCAGAGCTACCATTCGGCGCAGATCTTCGAAGCCGTGGGCTTTACGCCGGAGTTCGTCAACGCGTACTTTGCCGGCACGGTGAGCCGTGTGGGCGGTATGGGTGTCGAGGACGTTGAGCGCGAGCAAAACGAGCGCTACGACGCCGCGCTCGCCATCCTTAAGAGCCCGGCTCCCGATCAGCTGCCCACGCTGGGCCTGACCAAGTGGCGCCCGATCGGCGGCGAGGATCACCTGATCGACCCTCAGACTGTCTACTTGCTGCAGACCGCCTGCCGTGAGGACAGCTTCGACACCTTTAAGGAGTACAGCGCCCGTCTGCACCGTACCGGCCGTGCCGTGCGCCTGCGCGACTTGCTCGACTTTGATGCCAGCGGCCGCACGCCGGTTTCGCTCGACGAGGTCGAGCCCGCGCTCAACATCGTCCGCCGCTTTAACACCGGCGCCATGTCGTACGGCTCTATCAGCAAGGAAGCACACGAGTGCATGGCCATCGCCATGAACCGCCTGCACGGCCGTTCCAACTCCGGCGAGGGCGGTGAGGATCCGCGTCGCGAGACCCCGCTGGCTAACGGTGATTCCAAGAACTCCGCGATCAAGCAGGTGGCAAGTGCGCGCTTTGGCGTGACGAGCCGCTACCTGTGCAGCGCCTTCGAGATTCAGATCAAGATGGCCCAGGGCGCCAAGCCCGGCGAGGGTGGCCACCTGCCCGGCAAGAAGGTCTACCCCTGGATTGCCGAGGTCCGTCAGTCCACGCCCGGCATCGGCCTGATCTCGCCTCCGCCGCATCACGACATCTACTCCATCGAAGACCTGGCCGAGCTCATCTTTGACCTTAAGAACGCCAACCCTGGCGCACGCGTGTCGGTCAAGCTGGTCAGCGAGGCCGGCGTCGGCACCATCGCCACCGGTGTGGCCAAGGGCGCTGCCGACAAGATCTTGATCAGCGGCCACAATGGCGGCTCGGGTGCCGCTGCTCGCGATTCGATCTGGCACGCCGGTCTGCCGCTGGAGCTTGGCCTTGCCGAGGCCCAGCAGACGCTGCTGCAAAACGGCCTGCGCTCGCGCGTGGTGCTCGAGGCCGACGGCAAGCTCATGGACGGCACCGATGTTGCCGTCGCCTGCCTGCTGGGCGCCGAGGAGTTTGGCTTTGCGACCATGCCGCTCATCTCGATGGGCTGCCTCATGCAGCGCGACTGCCAGCAGGATACCTGCCCCGCCGGCATCGCCACGCAAAACTGCCGCCTGCGTCGCGGCTTCCGCGGCAAGCCCGAGCACGTCGAGCACTTTATGCTCTTTGTTGCCGGGCAACTGCGCGAGGTCATGGCGAGCCTGGGCTTCCGCACCGTCGACGAGATGGTCGGCCATCCCGAGTGCTTGCGCCAGATTGAGGTCCCGGGCAACCGTAAGGCCAACCTGCTCGATCTGTCGCCCGTGCTGGCGAGCGCGACCTGCGAGTTCGGTGCCCATATCCCGGGTGCCGACGGTCGTCACTTCCTGCCGCAGATGGCCGCGGACAGCGAGCTCGACAAGACGCTCGACTCCACGCTGTTCGTGCCCTATACGGCCGATGCCCGTGCCCACTTGCGCCCGATTCGCTTCCGCGCCGATATCGCCAACGTCAACCGTTGCGTGGGCACCATCCTGGGTAACGCGGTGACCAAGGCACATCCCGAGGGCCTGCCCGCCGGCTCCATCACCATCGATTGCGATGGATCGGCCGGTCAGAGCTTTGGCGCCTTCCTGCCGCGCGGCATTACGCTCAACGTGTGCGGCGACGCCAACGACTACTTTGGCAAAGGCCTTTCGGGCGGCGAGGTGTCGGTGCGCCCCAACCCGCATGCGACCTATAAGTTCGACGAAAACATCATCGTGGGCAACGTTGCGTTCTTTGGCGCCACGAGCGGCCGTGGCTTCATCAACGGCCTGGCCGGCCAGCGCTTTGGCGTACGCAACTCCGGTGCCACCGTGGTGGTCGAGGGCTGCGGCAACCATGGCTGCGAGTACATGACGGGCGGTCTGGCGCTTATCCTGGGTGAGGTCGGGCAGAACTTCGCCGCCGGTATGACGGGCGGCGTGGCCTATGTCTTTGACCAGTACGGCACGCTCGATGCCCGCGTGAACCACGAGAGCGTTGAGCTTAAGGCCTCGACGGCCGGCGAGCTGGCACAGATTCGCGAGCTCATCCAAGAGCACGTGGACGCGACGCAGAGCCCGCGCGGCATCAAGCTGCTCTACAGCTTTGAGACGATGAGCAAGCACTTCGTGAAGGTCATTCCGACCGAGTACGAGCGTGTGCTGGCGATTGTCGCCGCCGCCGAGGCCGTCGGCAAGACGTATGCGCAGGCAGAGGAGCTGGCGTTTGACATCGTGACCGGTCGCGCGAGCGCTGCGGATGTCGCTCGCTTCGATACTGCGGGCGGTGCTGCGGGCGGTGCTGCGGGCGCTGCGTCCGTGGCTGCCAGCCCTGTTGCTTCGACCAAGAAGGAGGCGTAAGTGCCATGGGTAAGCCCGGTGCTTTTCTTGATATCGATCGCGTGACCCACGAGCTGCGTCCCGTGGAGGAGCGCAGTCATGATTTTGATCCCCTGTATGTGGAGCTCGATGACGACGCACGTCGCGCCCAGGCGAGCCGCTGCATGATGTGCGGCGTGGCGTTTTGCCAGATGGGCGCGAGCTTTGGCAAGGCACGTCCGAGCGGCTGCCCGCTGCACAACTTGATTCCCGAGTGGAACGAGCTGGTGTACCGCGGCCGCTGGGATGAGGCTGCCGAGCGCCTGTCGCTCACCTCGCCCATGCCTGAGTTCACGAGCCGCGTGTGCCCGGCACTGTGCGAGGCCGCGTGCAACCTGGGCTCGGTCGACGGCCAACCCACGACGATTCACGATAACGAGCGTGCGATCAGCGACCATGAGTGGGGAAACGGCGGCCCACGTCGCTTTGAGCCGGCAGGGGAGGACGCGCCCTCGGTCGCCGTGGTTGGTTCCGGCCCGGCTGGCCTGGTGGCAGCATGGGAGCTTGCGCGTCGCGGTGCTCGCGTGACGGTGTTTGAGCGCGACGACCGCCCCGGCGGCCTACTCATGTACGGCATTCCCAACATGAAGCTCGAGAAGTCTGTGGTCGAGCGTCGCGTGGCGCTCATGCGCGAGCTGGGTATTGTGTTCGAGCTGGGCGCCGACGTGAGCGATCCCAAGGTTACCGCCAGGCTCGACGACTTTGACGCCGCCGTGGTGGCTGCCGGCGCCCGTGCTCCGCGTGGACTTTCGGCTGCGAACATTGATGCCCCGGGCGTGGTGTATGCCGTGGACTACCTGACGGCTTCGACCGTCTCGGTGCTCGATGGCGGTGAGCCTGCTATTGACGCACGCGGCCTGGACGTCGTGGTCATTGGCGGTGGCGATACCGGCAACGACTGCGTGGGTACCGCGGTGCGTCAGGGCGCGCGCAGCGTGCGCCAGTTTGAGTTCTTGCCGGCTGCGCCCGATAAGCGCGCGGCAGGCAACCCCTGGCCGCAGTGGCCCAACGTGAAGAAGACCGACTACGGCCAGCAGGAGGCTATCGCTGCCATGGGCGGCGAGATGCGCGCTTGGGGCGTGGACACGCTCGAGGTGCTGCTGGACAAGAAGGGCGCGGCTGCGGGTCTGCGCGTGGTCGATCTGGATTGGTCGGCCGGCAAGCCCGAACGCATTGCGGGCTCCGAGCACGAGGTGCCGGCGCAGCTGGTGCTCATCGCCTGTGGCTTTACGGGTCCGGAACACAGCGTGTTCGAAGCTGTCGGCGTGCCCGTTGCCACGGCGGGCCGCCCGCTGCCCGTGATGGCTTCCGAGGGCTCGCACCTTGCGGCCCGCGTGGATGGTGTTGCTGCGGATGCCGTGCCGGTGTATGTGGCGGGTGATGCCCGCAACGGCAGCTCGCTCGTGGTGAACGCCATGGCCGATGCCCTGGCCTGCGCAGCCGAAGTCGCCGACGCGCTGGAACTGTAAAGTAGTCACGGAGATACTCAACAATCGAATCGGAAAGGGCTGTCCCTAACTGCCGGCACAAAAGGAACGTCCCTAAGTGCCGGCAGTTAGGGACGTTCCTTTTCTGTCGGCACTCGGGGACACTCCTTGCGGATTTGCGAGCAGTTTGCTCGTTTGTCGACGTACGGATGTTCATTTGTCGACTTCTCGGGCTGTGGTCACCTGTTGTTTCTGTGGTGGCTGCGGGCATCTGGCTCAAAAGGGCGGGTTGGCCGTCTATGTCTACCTGCGGTTTTATTGCGGTGCGCATTTTCGATCAAGCTTTTCGTCAAGTGTTTGGTCAGTATCTGGTTTGCAGTCGGAGGCCTATTTTGCCCGCGCTGGTCGTGGCTGCCCACCTTCCTCGTAAGCTCAAATTGAGGTCCATCAGTTTGAGGAGGATGCCATGACTGACCACGCTTTTGACCGAGCAGAGCTAGCCGAAGCCGTCGGCAACGATATTGCCGACATGGCTCACTTTTGGATGCTGCGGAAGTTTCAATTCCTGGAGCCGGCGCGCGAACAGTTCGAGATCATTGTCGACCCGTGGCTCAGCTATTGCACTGAGCCTTCGCAAAACGAAATCATGGCCTACAACATGGCGTTTACCGATTGGCTGCTGTTTGAGCGCCCCTATCGCCATGGCAAAACGCTGCTCGAGCTGTATGTTGACGAGCCGCCGGCATCGCTTTCGCCTGCCTCGCTCAAGCGGCTCGAGCAGGTACGCGACACGCAGTATTTCTCGCGCTTTGGCATTTTGGACAAGAATCCTGCGTCCGGCATGGTCGTGCTGAAGGACACGCGCACCGATCATCGCTTTGATGTCTACGATCCGCATATCGTGCAGAAGGAGCACTGGAGTGACGGCGCGATTGCGGTGCGCCTCGCCTGCGTCGACGATGTCTGGCTTACGGCGGGACAGCTCTACCTGTATGACATCGCGCGGCTGAGCGATACGGCGGTCGATGGGCCGGGTGCGGTGCATCCGGAGGACCTGCAGGACGGCTTTGACACCTCGTGCATCAGCTTCTTCTTGCGTCTGGTCCGCGACATCATGGGCGCCCAGGGGCGGTACGTAAAGTCGCTCAACATCTACGAGCAGGAGTGGGGGTAGAGGATGGGCGGTTGTCGCCTGCCTTGCCTTCTGCCCTTTTGTCTCGATGTGTAACGTTTAACGGCCTGGGGGCGGCCTAACTGTTACAGATTGAGATGTTTCGTCAGCACGGCCGAAGTATCGCCACGCTGTCTCCGTTTGCCCTCACATCTCTCTCGTCCCTCCGTTAACCGATATGCTCGACTTTAGGTCGCTGCATTGGGTGATAATGGACAAATGTTCAAGTTAATCGTGAGGGAGGAGCTCGATATGGCGACTGCCGATCGTTCCACGTTGTTTATCAATGCGACCATTCTGGATGGTTCGGAGCATATGGAGCCGCAACCCGATATGGCCGTGACTGTTGAGCGCGGCGTCATCACCTGGATGGGGCCGAGTGCTGTGGCGCAGGCGCCCGCGGGTGCCGAGGTTATCGACCTGGGCGGTGCGTATCTCATGCCCGGTCTCATCAATATGCACGCGCACCTGTGCGGCTCGGGCAAGCCTGTCTCGGCCGGCGATGCGGGAGCGCTGATGAAGAAGCTCGATAATCCCGTGGGGCGTGCCATCGTCCGCCGCATCCTCAAGGGCAGTGCCCAGCAGCAGCTGGCAAGCGGCGTGACCACGGTGCGCGGCGCGGGCGACCCGCTGTTTGCCGACATTGCCGTGCGCGACGCTATCGACGCCGGTAAGTATCAGGGTCCGCGTCTGGTAGCGCCGGGAACGGGCGTCACGGTGCCGGGCGGCCATGGTGCGGGCTTGTTCGCCCAGGTCGCCAATACGCCCGACGAGGCGGCCGAACAGGTGCGCGACTTGTACGCTCGTGGTGCCGACGTCATCAAGTTGTTCGTGACGGGTGGCGTGTTCGACGCGACCGAAGTTGGCGAGCCGGGCGTGCTGCGCATGCCGATCGATGTTGCCGCGGCGGCGTGCAAGGCGGCGCACGAGGTGGGCCTGCCGGTTATGGCTCATGTCGAGAGCACCGAGGGCGTGAAGGCCGCGCTTGAGGCCGGGGTCGACACGATCGAGCACGGTGCCCCGATGACGCCCGAGATCCTGGAGCTGTATCGCGGCGCCGCGGGCACACAGCTCGAGGGACGCGCGCCGAGCGTGACCTGCACGATCAGCCCGGCGCTGCCGTTTGTATTGCTCGACCCGGAAAAGACCCATTCGACCGATACACAAAAGAAGAACGGCGACATCGTGTGCTCGGGCATCATCGAGAGCGCCCGTGCCGCGCTGGAAGCTGGCATTAAGGTGGGCCTGGGCACGGACTCAAGCTGCCCGTTCGTGACGCAGTACGACATGTGGCGTGAGGCGGCCTATTTTGCCAAGTATGTCGGTGTGAGCAACGCCTTCGCGCTGCATACGGCTACGCAAGTCAACGCCGAGCTGCTGGGGCTGGGCGGCGAGACCGGTACGATCGAGTGCGGCAAGGCCGCCGATATCCTGGTGACGCGCAAGAATCCGCTCGATGACCTGTGCGCTCTGCGTGAGCCGACGCATGTGATGTGTCGCGGTGATTTGGTACGCAAGCTCAAGGTGAAGCGTATTCCCGAGGTGGACGCCGAGCTCGACGCGATTATGGCCATGCCTGCCGAAGCGCTGGCTGAGGAGCTGGCCCGCGACGGTGTGGCGTAGATGTGACAAAGGGGCAGCTCCGTTGCCGCATGCAAAAAGCTGAGGTCTCAACACGAGGCCTCGGCTTTTTTATCGAACAAATACTTAAGATTTGGGACAAACAAACCTGATTAATTTGTCCCGCGTGCGGGCGTTAGGAGCGGGTTTCCATCTTGGCGTGGCACTTGGGGCAGGTGACGCGGATCTTGCCTTTGCCCTTGGGGACGGAGAGCATCTGGCCGCAGTTGGGGCACTTGAGGTATGCTGTGGTCTTGCGACCCTTCCACATCTTCTTGGCCGTGCGCTTGGCACGCTCAAAGTCTTCCTTGCTGGTACCGGCCGTGCGCGAGGCGTTGGCAGCCGCGGCGCCGCTACCCAAGCTCGCGACGAACTTGCCCAGGCCGGGGACGTTAGCGGTCGCGGCGACAAAGGCCGCGTTTTCCTTGCGACGTGCGTCGATGTTTTTGGACAGGCCGCGCAGCACGCCAATCACGATTACGGCGATGGCAATCCAGCTGAGCCACTGGATATGGGCTATCGATCCGATCATCGCGATGACGATGCCGACAAAGCCCATAACGATGGTGAGCTCATCGGCGCCATTGCGGCCCTTCATAAAGTCATTCATGCAAATTGCCTTTCATTCGATATGCCGCACGCCTTTATACCCGATTTAGAGCAAGGGGGACAGGTTATTCTGCACCAATGTGGTGTAAACGTGCCTGTCCCCGATACACCAAGATGGTGCAAAGCAGTCCGTCCCCAATGCCCCAATCACTTGGAGAGCTTGTCGACGACGCGTTCGATCTCGGCGAGCTTGGCGGCCTTGAGGTCTTCGTCGCCCGATTCGATTGCCGAGGTCACGCAACCCTCGATATGCGCCTTGAGCACGTCGGCGTTGATGCGCGCAATGAGCGCCTGCGTTGCCATGAGCTGCGTGGAAATATCGACGCAGTAGCGGTCCTCCTCGACCATCCGCAGGATGCCGTCGATCTGACCGCGTGCCGTCTTGAGCATGCGGGTCACCGATTTATGGTCTGCCATCATGGCGGGTCCTCGTTTCTGGTCGGGGTGCGCGTGGGTCGTTACGCGGCGGTTACGGACAGGGCGTGGAACTTCTCGCCGGCGCCCTCGACGGCGGCGGCGAGCTGCTCGGCGGTCACGGTGTCGGCGCACTCCACCTGGACGGTCTGGGTTTCGTGATCGGCGTCGGCGTCGGTCACGCCGGCCACGTTGAGCAACGCCGTCTCGACGGTGGCGTCGCAGTGGCCGCACATAAGGCCGGAAGTCTTAATTGTGAAACGCATGGATATTCCTCTCTGTTGTGTCGGCTTTCCTAGGCACCCGACCTTGACCTTCAAACCGTCGCTCGCGTACCAAAGTACGCGTCGCTCCTCTTTCAGGTCAATCTCGGGCACCTGGAAAACCCGTTCTAAATGGACTTAATGGTGAGCCTATTTTGCCACTTTGGATCTAAAAGTTCGCAGGCGCAGGGCATTGCTTACGACGCACACGCTCGACAGGCTCATGGCCGCGGCGCCAAACATCGGCGAGAGCTGCCATCCGGTGAGCGGGAAGAACACGCCCGCCGCCAGCGGAATGCCGATGCCGTTGTAGAACAGTGCCCAGAACAGGTCCTGCTTGATGTTGCGAATCGTGGCGCGCGAAAGCTCGATGGCGCGGGCGACGTCCATGAGGTCGCTGCGCATGAGCACCACATCTGCCCCCTCCTTGGCGATGTCGGCGCCGGCTCCGATCGCAAGGCCCACGTCGGCGCGCGCTAGGGCGGGGGAGTCGTTGATGCCGTCGCCCACCATGGCGACCTTGCCGCCCGCATCCTGCAGTTCGCGCACGTGGCGCTCCTTGTCGGCGGGGAGGACGTCGGCGATAACCTGTTCGCTGGTGAGTCCCACGCGGCGGGCGATGGCCTCGGCCGTCACGCGGTTGTCGCCGGTGAGCATGCGCACGTCGACGCCGAGTGAGCGCAGCGCGGAAATGGCTGCGGCGCTCGTCTCCTTGACCTCGTCGGCCACGGCAATGGTGCCGACAAGCTCGCCGTTCTTGGCAAAGAACAGCGGCGTCTTGCCTTCGGCGGCAAATTGCTCGGCAAGACCCGCGGGCACGGTAACGCCCAACTCGTTCATCAGGCGCACGTTACCAGCGGCAATGGCGTTTTGCCCTTCGCGCGCCGTAACGCCACGACCGGGCACGGCAGCAAAGTCCTCGACCATGCGCGCGACGATTCCGCGTGTCTCGCACTCGGCCATAATCGCCTCGGCCAGCGGGTGCTCGCTTGAGCGCTCCAGCGCGGCGGCCAGCTTGAGCAGCGCCTTTTCGCTCATGGCGGACGAGCCGTCAGCGCGCGTGGCTACCACGATATCGGTCACGGCAGGCTTGCCGCGGGTGACCGTGCCCGTCTTATCGAGCACCACGGTGCCCACGCTGCGCAGGTTCTCCAGCGCCTCGGCGCTCTTGAACAGAATGCCCATTTCGGCGCCCTTGCCGGTGCCCACCATAATGGCGACGGGCGTGGCCAGGCCCAGTGCACACGGACAGCTGATCACCAGCACGGCCACGGCGGAGGTGAGCGCTTCGTTCACGCTGCCAGTCAGTGCCATCCACACCGCAAAGGTCACGGCCGAGATCACAAACACCACGGGCACAAATACGCCAGCGACCTTATCGGCCATGCGGGCGATGGGCGCCTTGGTGGCGTTGGCGTCCTCGACGAGCTTGATGATTTTGGCGAGCGACGTGTCGGCGCCCACACGCGTGGCGCGGAAGGTAAACGAGCCCGTGCGGTTGACCGTGGCCGCGTTGACAGTGTCGCCGGCGGTCTTCTCCACGGGGATGGACTCGCCGGTGAGCGCGCTCTCGTCCACGGCCGAGCTGCCCTCGAGCACCACGCCGTCGACGGGGATGGACTCGCCGGGGCGCACACGCAGCACCTGGCCGGGCAGAATGGCATCGACGTCGACGGTGGCCTCGGTACCGTCCTCGGCCACGACGATCGCGGTCTTGGGCGCCAGGTCAATGAGCGCCTCGATGGCGCCGCCGGTTTTGGATTTGCTGCGTGTCTCGAGGTATTTGCCCACGGTGACGAGCGACAGGATCGTGCCCGCACTCTCAAAATACAGGTTGTCCATGCCCGTCATCATGGCCTCGCGGACCTGTCCTGCGGCTAGTTGGTCGGCCATGATAAACATGGCGTAGAGCGACCAGGCGATGGATGCGGTGGCGCCAACGGCGATAAGGGCGTCCATGGTGGGCGCGCCGTGTGCGAGCGATTTAAACCCGTTGATAAAGTACGCGTCGTTGACGTAGACGATAGGGATGAGCAGGACGAGCTCGGTGAGGGCGAGCGTCATGCTGTGGGTATGATCGGTGAAGACGCCAGGCAGCGGCCAGCCGAGCATGTGCCCCATGCCTATATAGAACAACGGGACAAGAAAGACGATTGAGACGATGAGTCGTGTGCGCATGGCGGAAGCGGCGGCCTCCAACTTTTTGGAGGGCGACTCCATATGGGCGGCGCCGGTCCTGGCTTGTGCGCTGCCGCTTGGGCCGGCGTCGGTGCCCGTGCTGACGGGCGAGGCCGAGTAGCCAGCGCGATCGACAGCGGTGCAGATGTCGTCGGGGGTGACCTGCGCGGGGTCATAGTCCACCAGCATGGAGCCGGCGAGCAGATTGACCGCGACGCTCTCGACGCCGTCGAGTTTGCTTACGGCGCGGTCCACGTGCGCCTGACAGGCGGCGCATGTCATACCACCCACATCGAATTTATCTTGAGCCATGGCTTCTCCTTTCTGTGGCTCGGTATTGGAATTGTTAACCTGCCGATACTATACACCCATACCCCCTGGGGGTGTCCAGTGGGGATGAAAATGTATGACATTTCGCTACAGATGCGGGTGGCTGCTCAATCGTTGGCAGCTCATGTCAAACATCTCGATCTGTAACATCTAGCGGGGAAAATGACCTCTAACTGTTACAGATTGAGATTTTGTTTTGCGAGGTTTGAGTTTGTCTCAATCTGTAACAGTTAGACCGGTTTTTGGGTTCTAGATGTTACAGATCGAGACAATCGGCCCAGGCCCGCCTCGTCCGCTCCGTCATCTGTGGTTTACGTGGGGGCATGCGAAGCACGGGTATACTAACCCGCGGCGAATCTGCTCCATCGCTTAGGGCCGCTGCGTCTGGACGGCGCGTGATAGGGCTGCCAAAGCGATCGCCAGCGTGCTGAGCAACGTCCTCTCTGTGCGCACCCGTTTTTGTATGTATTAGCGCACTACCAAGCACGCCCGCGCGGCCGCATGCCGTGCCCATTGCGCGTGCAGATAAGGAACAACAACATATGCGTAATTCTGTATCCGACGTCACCGACGCCGAGATCCTGGACGAGACCCGCGAGGCCATGACCCAGGCTGCCTTCGATGCCGCCGATGAGGCCAATGCTGCCCAGGCCGTCGAGTCCGCTACCGAGAGCCTGCCCGCCTTTGACGAGCTGGGCCTTTCCGACGAGATGCTTCGTGCCATCGAGAACCTGGGCTACACGGCGCCGACGCCCGTGCAGGCCGGCTCAATCCCCGTGGTGCTCGAGGGCCGCGACCTGCTTGCTGCCGCTCAGACTGGCACCGGCAAGACGGCCGCCTTTTTGCTGCCGACCATGAACAATCTGGAGCACATCGCTCCGCCCAAGCCTGTGCGCGAGCGCAGCGGCCGCAACCGCCGTCGCGGCGCTAAAAAGCCCGAGGGCAACGGCCGCGGCCCCGTGATGCTCGTCATCACCCCCACGCGCGAGCTTGCCCAGCAGATCGACGAGGTCGCGAGCAAGATCGCCGACGTCACCGGTCATGTCGCCGTGACCGTCGTGGGCGGCGTGAGCTACAAGCCGCAGACCGCTGCCCTCAAGTACGGCTGCGACATCCTAGTCGCCACGCCGGGCCGTCTGGTCGATCTGATCGAGCAGGGCGCCTGCCACCTGGACGAGGTCAAGGTGCTGGTGCTCGACGAGGCCGACCGCATGCTCGACATGGGCTTTTTGCCCGCCGTCCGCCGCATTGTGCGCGAGACGCCGGCCGAGCGCCAGACGCTGCTGTTCTCGGCCACACTTGACGAGGAGGCTGTGGGCGAGATCACCGACCTGGTGAGCGACCCGGCTCGCGTGGAGATCGCACCGGCCACGTCGACCGCCGACACCGTCGACCAGTTTGTGTTCCCGGTGTCCATCGAGGCCAAGAACAACCTGCTGCCCGAGTTCCTCAAAAAGGAAGGCCCGGAGCGCACCATCGTCTTTATGCGTACCAAGCATCGCGCCGACAGCTGCTGCCGTCGTCTGGAGCGTAAGGGCATCAAGGCCGCCGCGATTCACGGCAACCGCAGCCAGGCCCAGCGCGAGCGCGCGCTTTCGGCCTTCCGCGACGGTAC
Organism: Coriobacteriaceae bacterium; assembly: GCA_902364975.1. GTDB lineage: Bacteria > Actinomycetota > Coriobacteriia > Coriobacteriales > Coriobacteriaceae > Collinsella. Next base: position 172,520 of record CABJFQ010000002.1, read on the forward strand.
CGTCGACGTGTTGGTGGCAACCGACGTGCTTGCCCGCGGCATCGACATTAGCGACGTGCGCTACGTCGTGAACTTTGACGTGCCGGCCGAGCCGACCGACTACATCCACCGCATTGGCCGCACGGGCCGCGCCGGCGAGCTGGGCTGGGCCATTACGTTTGTGACCGAGCAGGACGTCGATGAGTTCTACGAGATTGAGAAGCTCATGGACAAGACCGCCGACATCTACGAGGCCGGCGACCTGCACGTGGGCCCCAATCCACCCGCGGTTGATCCCGAGCGCGACCCTGCGGCCTTTAAGGTGAAGAAGAAGACCAAGCGAGGCAAGTCCAAGAGCAAGAAGAAGCTTGAGCAGGCGCGTCGCGACGGCAAGCGCAACGGCGACGATTACGGTGATGTGGCCGGTCGTTCCAACCGCGGTCGTGACGAGCGTCGCGGCGACGGCGAGCGTCCGAGCCGTCCCAAGCGCGGCGGCAAGACCCGCGTGCGCGAGGGCGTTCAGGCTCGCGTAGACGAGGCTGTTGAGAGCGTGGCCCGCGAGGTAGCTGCCGAGGAGCGCGGCGGTGCCGCTGCCGTCGAGCAGGCCCCGCGCGGTAACCGTGCCGAGCGTCGTGCCAAGCAGTTCCAGGGCGAGGCGCATCGCCGCCGTCGCGAGGACGAGGACCGTGGAGGTCGTCGCCGTGTTGAGCGCGAGGACGAGGGCCGCGGTTCGCGTGGCGGCAAACGCGGTGCGGGCGACCGTCGTCGTTCCGGTCGCGATGGCGAGCGCGGCGGGCGCAATGAGCGCCGTGGCGGCGAAGGCCGTGGTTCGCGTGACGAGCGTGGTACCCGCGGCGGCGAGTCCCGCGGCGGCAAGCGCTTTGAAGAGCGCGGCGGCCGCGGCGGCGAGCGTCGCGAGGGTGCTCGTGGTAACGGCGGCCGCGGCGGCGCTGGTCGTTCTAACGAGTCGCGCGATCGTCGTGACCCGCGTGCCAGCCGCGATCGTCGCGATGACTGGCGCAACTACGACGATACCCGCGAGGAGCGTCGTGGCGGCTATCGTGGCGGGCGTGGCGGCAACCAGGCCGGTTCCCGTGGCGGCCGCGCCGGCGGTCGCGATAACCGTGGCAGCTATGGCAATAGTCGTGGCGGCAAGCGCGGTAGCAGCTCCCGCCGCCCCGGTGACGGCGGCGGCAAGCGCAAATAACGCACGCATCGCCCGCTAGAGCGAGGTGAACCAAGGGCCCCGAGCAACTACGCTCGGGGCCCTTTTTGTTTGCCGTATCCGATCGCTAGTTCAAATGTGATTTCCTCGGGAATGCATCTAGAGGATGCCGTGGGCCTGTTTCCTACCATGCGGCAATGGGTCCCATGGGGTGCGCCGTGCATTTTTTGGAGTATTCTGCAGTTCGAGTTGTCTGCATATGATTTGACGTCGCCAACGGTGGCCTTCGGATATCCCTAGCGAGCGTTCTGAGTCAGATTTCGTCGTTTTCCGGAGCAGGGGCGCGTCATTCTCGCCATGTCGGGACTTAAAAGGATGCGGCGCCCTACAGTTTTGCCCATCCGCGGCGGTGCTGGCGCGGTCACGTTGCAGAATACTCCGTTTTTTGCACGGGCCAGGATGGGGTACCTCGGGAGAACACGGCGGTATCCCGTAAATATATACAATCTGTACCGTAATTTATACAAAACGAAGAGGCAGACAGCGTAGGGTGGGTGCATTGGGGTGCTTGGTGCATTAAAACGGGGACCCACGTGCCGTATACTCTGGCTGGATGTGAAAACGGCTTGACGCGTTGCTGAGCGTAGGGGGAGGGTGTCTAGATGAGCGTATTCGAAATTGTGTTTAGTCCGACGGGTGGAACGCAGAAGGTGTCTGGCCTTGTGGCTGGAGCGCTGGACAAGAATACCGTTACCGTCGATCTGACCGATAGCGGGTTGGATTTCCACGAGGTCTCGATGACGAAGGACGACGTGGCTGCTATCTCCGTGCCAGCGTATGCCGGCAGAGTCCCTGCCATGGCGGTCGACCGACTGAACATGGTGCGCGGCAACGGGGCTCGGGCTGTTTTGGTTTGTGTATACGGAAACCGCGCGTTTGAGGACACGCTCGTAGAGCTGGAGGACGTTGCGAAGCGCGCCGGATTTAGGGTGGTTGCAGCGGTTTCTGCTATTGCTGAGCATTCCGTTGCTCGTCAGTTTGCTGCTGGGCGACCGGATGCGCAGGATGCGGCGCAGCTCGCAGAGTTTGCGCAGCAAATTCAGCAAAAGCTGTTGGCTGAGGATACATCCGAGCCCTCTATTCCCGGCAATCGTCCTTACAAACAAGCCAGAGGTCACCGCATGGCACCTGAGGCAACAGAGGATTGCGTCTCCTGCGGTGCATGCGCCGCGGCGTGCCCCGTTTGTGCTATCGACAAGGGTGCCCCCAAACGAGCAGCTGGCGAGGCGTGCATCTCCTGCATGCACTGCATTGCCGTATGCCCGCGAGGCGCTCGTAAGCTTGATCCCAACAAGCTATCCGCTGTTTCCCAGATGCTGAGCAAGGTTTGCGTCGTGCGGAAGGAATGCGAGCTCTTTGTCTAGCGCATACGAAATTGGTGCAATGGGGCCAGGTTAATCTGCACCAACCTGGTGCAAACAAACCTGTCCCCAATGCATCAGAGTGAGGAGTGCCCCTGGGTGCCGGCAGAAAAGGAACGTCCCCAAGTGCTGCCTAAATACCGTTTATCGAAGAAAAAATACCGCTCACCGGTCATAATGACTATTCTGGCTTTGGGCTTGTCTACAATAGCTCCCGTAAAAAGAAATGCGGAAGGTTACCGAGTCCCTCGGACGTGGGCCTAACCAAAGTCTTTGAACGGATGTGTCTCTATGGACGCATTCGCTTGATTTTGGTTGGGCTATATTTATGAAGGGACATGCCACCATGGGTTTCTTTTCTCGCCTGATGGGCGGTTCGGATGAGCAGAAGACTGCAGCTTCCGAGTTCGAAATCCTCGCTCCCGTTTCCGGCGAGCTTGTTCATCTAGAAAATACCAATGACCCCGCTTTTAGCAGCCGTGCCGTGGGCGATGGCGTTGCCGTGGTTCCCCAAGAGGGAACGGTGTGCGCTCCTGTTTCCGGCACCGTCGCGGCGCTGTTTCCGACTGAGCACGCGCTGGGCATCATGTCCGACGACAGCTCTGCTCAGGTGATGCTGCATATCGGAATCGACACTGTTAAACTTGAGGGCAAGGGCTTCCATGCGCTTGTTGCTCAGGGTGACCATGTCGACGCGGGCCAGCCCCTCGTCGAGGTCGATTTTGACGCGGTCCGCGCCGCCGGCTTCGATCCCACGGTCTTCGTTATTGTGTGCGAGCGTTCGGAGAACTCGACTCTTCGTGAGCACGCTTCCGGCCCTGTTACTGTTAAAGAGCCTGTCGTCTGGCTTTCCGAGTAAATTCTTGTGGTGGGTACCGTGGTTATCAAGCGAGTTTTCAACAATAACGTCGCAATGGTCACTTCGGACGACGGCTCCGAGCTCATCGTCATCGGCCGAGGCCTCTGCTTTGGCCGTCACGCCGGCGACGCTATCGATGAAGCATCGGTCGAAAAGACCTATGCGCTGCAGGAGGGCACTTCTCAGGATTCGCGTACGATTGACCGCTTGGCACATCTTTTGGAGTCCATCCCCACCGTCAACCTCGTGATTGCCGAGGACATTGTTCAGATGCTCCGTCGAGAGCTCAATGTTGATATCAACGACAAGATCCTCATTGCTCTCGCAGACCATATCGGCCTTGCTTTGGAGCGCGAGCGCAAGGGCGTCTCCTGCGAGAATCCGTTGCTGCTCGAGATCCAGCAGTTCTATCGCAAGGAGTATGCGCTTGCGGGCCGTGCGCTGCAGATTGTCAAGGAGTATATGGGCATCCAGATGAGCGAAGAAGAGCAGGGTTTTATTACGCTGCATATCGTCAACGCCACCATGCCGCAACGCTCCGACCGTCTCATCATCTCGGTCCAGCTCGTTCGCGATGTGCTCGCGATTGTTTCCGAGCGCTATGCTACGACCCTCGATAACACCTCGCTGCCCTATGAGCGTTTCGTTCGCCATCTGCAGTTTTTCGCGCAGCGAGCGCTCGATCCCGCGGCGGGGCAGGTCAATGGCGACGCGCTGTTCCGTATCGATGAAACGGCGTATCCGAGGGCGTTCTCGTGTGCGGAGTCAATTGCCGACCACTTGGCGTCTACCTATAACGTTGTCGTTACCGATGCCGAGAAGAGTTATCTCGCATATCACATTGTTAACCTGCTTGGAGAACCTGGTCTCTAGGCATAACGTGCCCACACATCGATTGATATAAGGCAAGGCTCACGGTCTTGTCCAGGGCACATCTGTCTTAATTTGCGGAAAAGGAAGGGGAGTACCGCTATGACCGCAAAAAAGAAGTTCAATTTCAAAGCGCCGTTGGAGGTGTTCGCGAAGTCGATCGTTCAGCCGATGATGTATCTCTCGGTTGCCGGCATCCTGCTCATCGTGGGCATCATTCTGACCAACAAGACCATCTGCGCCGTGGTCCCCGTGCTGGGCTCCGGCCCGTTCCAGCTTGTGGGCGCCGTTGTCTATCAGTCGCTGATGTTTATCATCAACAACCTCTCGATTCTGTTCTGCGTGGGCATCGCCGGCGCCATGGCAAAGAAGAACAAGGGCCATGCTTCGCTGATTGCCCTGATGTCGTTCTTCCTGTTCCTGCAGGCTAACAACATCGTGCTCAACGCCACCGGCTCTCTTGCCGAAGCGAGCGGCATGCTCGGTCTTACCGGAACCGGCCAGAGCACCGTTATGGGCATTCAGGTGCTCGATACCGGCGTGTTTGGCGGCATCATTCTTGGTTGCATCACCGGTGCCGTGTTCAACAAGTACTCGAACAAGCAGTTCCCCATTGCCCTTTCGATGTTCTCGGGCGTTCGCTTCCCGTTCCTGATCATGATCATCATCTCCTGGATCATGGGCGCTGGCTTCTGCATCGTTTGGCCTCCGGTTCAGGGCGCCATCTCCTCCGTTGCCGGCATCATTAAGGAGTCGGGCAACATCGGTCTGTTTATCTACGGCATGCTCAACAAGCTGCTCGTTCCCACCGGCCTGCACCACCTCATCTACACCCCGTTCCAGTTCTCCGATGTGGGCGGCACCCTTACGCTGGGTGATCAGGTTATCGCCGGCGCCTATCCCATCCGTGTTGCCGAGATGGCGATGACGGGCCAGCCCTTCTCCGATAGCACCTACTTCAACAGCTACACCTTCAACAACCTGTGGCCCTACATCGGTATCGGTCTCGCCTTTATCTTCACCGCTTACAAGGGGAACAAGGATAAGACCAAGGCCGTTATCATCCCGCTGATCATCACTGCCGTGCTCTCCTGTGTCACCGAGCCCATGGACTTCCTCTTTGTCTTTGCCGCTCCCGTGCTCTTTGTCGTTCACTCGGTTCTTTCCGGCATCTTCCTGGTCCTGCTCAAGGTCCTCTCCGTGCCCGCTTCGACTGCAGGCGGCATCATCAACATCGTGGTTTCCAACCTGGTTCTTGGTGTCGATAAGACCAACTGGCCGATGATGCTCGTGCTCGGAGTCGTCAACGCCGCTCTGTACTTCTTCCTCTTCACCTTCCTTATTAAGAAGCTCAACCTTCACACGCCTGGTCGCGAGGAGGAGTCCGAGCTCGCCGAGTCCGTTGCCGAGGGCGAGGCCGCCGCGTCTGTCGCGGTGAAGCAGGGCGCTGTTGCCGCGGCCCCCGCAGAGGGCGTCGATGCAGGTATTGCCGACCTGGTCGCAGGTCTTGGTGGCAAGGACAACATCGAGGAGCTCGAGAACTGCTTTACGCGTCTCCGCGTGAACGTTAAGAACCCGGACCTCATCAATGAGGACCTCATCAACCACGTGCCCAACAGCGGCATCAACCGCAACGGCAATAATATCCAGATCATCTTTGGCATGAAGGTCGCCGAGATGCGCGACAAGGTCGAAAACGCAATTGAGAAGGAGCAGTAAACAATGATCATTACTCTGTGTGGTGGCGGATCCACCTTTACCCCCGGCATCGTCAAGTCCATCGCTCTGCGCAAGGACGAGCTCGACGTTGACGAGATTCGTCTGTACGACATCAACGAGGAGCGCCAGCGCAAGATCGGCGTGCTCGTGGACTGGATTCTGCACGAGGACCTCGGCCTTGACATCAAGCTCACGGTGACCACCGACAAAAAGACGGCTTTTACCGACGCGAGCTTCGTGTTTGCCCAGATGCGCGTGGGCGGCTACGCCATGCGCGAGCAGGACGAGAAGATTCCGCTGCGCCATGGCTGCGTGGGCCAGGAGACCTGCGGTTGCGGCGGCCTTGCCTACGGCATGCGCACCATCTTCCCCATGGTCGAGCTGATCGATGACGTTGAGAAGTACGCCAAGAAGGACTACTGGATTCTCAACTACTCCAACCCTGCTGCCATCGTCTCCGAGGGCTGCCGTGTGCTGCGTCCCAACGCTCGCATCATCAACATCTGCGACATGCCGATCGCGATCATCGACGTGGTTTGCGCCGCACTCGATATCGACAAGAAGGATGTCGAGTACGATTACTTTGGCCTCAACCACTTTGGCTGGTTCACCTCGATCCGCCACAAGGGCGAGGAGGTGCTCCCGCAGCTGCGCGAGTACATCAAGGAGCATGAGATTCTGCTGCCCGATTCGTACCTCAAGGGCATGGGCTCGCTGATGTCTAAGAAGCCCGAGGAGACCACCGACGAGCACCCCGAGCAGAACCGCCACACCAAGGGCAGCTGGTACTACGTCTGGAAGGGCGAGTACGAGATCATGGAGTGCTTCCCGGAGTACCTGCCCAACACGTATCTGAACTACTACCTGCAGCAGAAGGAGTTCGTTGAGCATTCCAACCCCGAGCGCACCCGTGCTAACGAGGTTGAGGAGACGCGTGAGAAGAACCTCTTCGACGGCATCGACCACTACGAGAAGACGGGCGAGATCGACGAGAGCACGTTCTATGCGGGCAGCCACGGCGACTGGATTGCCGATCTGGCTATCGCTCTGAAGAACGACACCAAGCAGCGCTTCCTGGTCATTTGCGAGAACAAGGGCGCTATCCCCAACATGCCCTACGACGCTATGGTCGAGCTGCCTGCCTACATTGGCAAGAATGGCCCCGAGGTCATCAGCCGCGACAACATTCCTCTGTTCCAGCAGGGCCTCATGATGCAGCAGCTGAACTCCGAGAAGCTCGTGGTCGAGGCTACGATCGAGGGTTCTTACGAGAAGGCGCTCAAGGCCTTTACGCTGAACAAGACCGTGCCTTCGATGAAGGTCGCCAAGGAGGTTCTCGACGACATGATCGAGGCCAACAAGGACTTCTGGCCCGAGCTTAAGTAAAGGCAACAGGGTCGCTGGCCGCATACCTAGAGCAATGCCCCGTCCACGTGATTGCGTGGACGGGGCATTGTCATTTGGTAATGCGTTTTATCAAATATGGCATTTATCTGCGGTAATGTTCTATTTCACCGCCGAGGGTGACATTTCATACCGCCTGCCGAACTGCGTGGAGACCTAACAACTTTTTAGGTCAGTGTTGTGCGTGTAGCAACTTCGCCCGGCCTCGCCTCCGGGCTGCCATGTGAGAGGGGATCTTATGGCTCGACTGCACGTAATGGAACGCAGCCACGCTCAGGCCGTCATGGACGACCTGCACGATGCGCTCGGACGTCGTCTGGCGGTGAGTTCGCTCGCCCCGTGCCCCGTTGAGTTTACGGCAGCGCTCGTCAATCTGTGCTCCACCCAGAGCTGCGGCAAGTGCACGCCCTGCCGCGTGGGCCTGAGCGCGCTGAGCGACCTGCTCGCCGATGTGCTCGAGGGCCGCGCCGACGAGTCCACGCTCAACTTGATTGAGCGCACCGCCCGCACCATCTACCTTTCGAGCGACTGCGCCATCGGCTACGAAGCTGGCGCCATGGCACTCACGGCCATTCGCGGCTTCCGCGACGATTTTGAGCACCACATTCGCGAGCACTCCTGCGGCTTTGACCGCGAGGCCCGCGTCCCGTGCGTTTCGGGCTGCCCGGCGCACGTCGACATTCCCGGGTACATTTCGCTGGTCGAGGCCGGCCGCTATGCCGACGCCGTCAAGGTCATCCGCAAGAACAATCCGCTGCCGCTCGTCTGCGGCCTGGTGTGCGAGCATCCCTGCGAGATGCACTGCCGCCGTGGCATGGTCGACGACCCCATGAACATCCTCGCCCTCAAGCGTTTTGCCGTTGAGCATAGCGACCTCAACGACCACAAGCCGCACGTGGTGGACAACACCGGGAAGCGCGTCGCCGTGATCGGCGGCGGCCCGGCCGGTCTTTCTTGCGCTTACTACCTGGCCGTGATGGGCCACAAGGTGACCATCTTGGAGCAGCGCCACCACCTGGGCGGCATGCTGCGCTACGGCATCCCCAGCTATCGTCTGCCGCGCGAGCGCCTGCAGGCCGAGATCGACTGGATCTTGAGCGCCGGCATCGACGTGGAGCTCGACCACTCCGTCAACGGCGAGGAGCTTGCCCGTCTGCGCGACGAGTTCGATGCCGTCTACCTGGCCATCGGTGCCCACAACGACAAGAAGCTCGGCCTTCCGGGCGAAGAGGCACCCGGCGTTGAGTCGGCCGTCAAGATGCTGCGCGCCATCGGCGACGACGAGCTGCCCGACCTGAGCGGTCAGCGCGTGTGCGTCATCGGTGGCGGCAACGTTGCCATGGACGTGGCCCGCTCTGCCGTGCGCTGCGGTGCCGAGAAGGTGAGCATCGTCTACCGCCGCCGCATCTGCGACATGACGGCCCAGGACGCCGAGATCGCCGGCGCCCAGGCCGAGGGCTGCGAGGTGCTGGAGCTGACGGCCCCGCTCGCCATCGAGACCGGCGAGGACGGTCGCGTGTGCGGCCTGCGCGTGCAGCCACAGATTATCGGCGAGCCCCGCCGCGGTCGCCCGGCCCCGCGTGCCGCCGCTACGCCAGAGCGCGTCATCCCCTGCGAGCGCGTGTTCGTGGCCATTGGCCAGGACATCGATTCCAGGCCGTTTGAGGAGATGGGCATTGCCTGCAAGTGGGGCTGCGTCGTCACCGATTCGGACGGCGCCGTGCCCAACTTCGATGGTCTCTTTAGCGGCGGCGACTGCCAGACCGGCCCCGCCACCGTTATCCGCGCTATCAACGCCGGCCGCGTGGCCTCGGCAAACATCGACCGCTACCTGGGCTTTGATCACAAGATCAAACTCGAGGTCGAACTGCCGACCGTCCAGTTTAAGGGTAAGCACGAGTGCGGCCGCTGCGAGCTGGGCGAGCGCGAGGCCGGCGAGCGCATCCACGATTGGAATCTGGTCGAGCAGGGCCTTACCGAGGAGGAGGCACGCCAGGAGGCAAGCCGCTGCCTGCGTTGCGACCACTTTGGCTTTGGCGCGTTCCGCGGAGGGAGGAACCTGGAATGGTAGAGCCTAACAAAACCACCGTCAGCGACAACACCGAGAACGGAGCGCACAACATGGTCAGGCTCATTATCGATAGCCGTGAAGTCGTGGTGCCCGAGCGCACCACGATCCTAGATGCGGCCAAGTCCGTCGGCATCCAGATTCCCACCCTGTGCTATCTGCGCGATCTAAACGAGATCGGCGGCTGCCGCGTGTGCGTGGTCGAGGTTGAGGGCTGCGACCAGCTGGTTGCCGCCTGCAACAACTACGTGCTCGACGGCATGGTGGTCCACACCAACAGCCCCAAGGCGCGCGAGGCCCGTCGCACCAACGTGCAGCTGCTGCTGTCCCAGCACGACTCGCGCTGTACGAGCTGCGTGCGCAGTGGTAACTGCAACCTGCAGACCATCGCCAACGACCTGGGTATCTTCTATCTGCCGTACGAGCAGCACCTGGCGCGCGAGGGCTGGGACTTCGATTTCCCCATCATCCGCGACAACGACAAGTGCATCAAATGTATGCGCTGCATCAAGGTGTGCGAGAGCGTGCAGGGCTTAGGGATTTGGGACCTGACCAACCGCGCCACGCATACCGCCGTGGGCACCCGCGGGCGTGCGCCGATCGGCAAGACCGATTGCGTCGCGTGCGGTCAATGCATCACGCATTGCCCGACAGGCGCGCTGCGCGAGCGCGATGACACCGAGGCCGTGTTCGACGCTCTCGCTGATCCCGACAAGATCGTGCTGGTGCAGATCGCGCCGGCCGTGCGTAGCGCTTGGGGCGAGGAGCTCGGCATTCCGCGCGAGGAGGCTACCGTCGAGCGCCTGGCTTGTGCGCTGCGCCGCGTGGGCTTTGAGTACGTGTTCGACACCGACTTCTCGGCCGATCTCACCATTATGGAGGAGGGCTCCGAGCTGCTCGAGCGCCTGGGTAAGGCCGCCAAGGGCGAGGGCGACAGCCGCAGCTGGCCCATGTTCACGAGCTGCTGCCCGGGCTGGGTACGCTTTGTGAAGGCGCGCTACCCGGAGTTTGTCGACAGCCTGTCCACGTCAAAGTCGCCGCAGCAGATGTTTGGCGCCATCGCCAAGACCTACTACGCCAAGGTGCTGGGCGTGGAGCCCGAGCGCCTGTTTGTGGTGTCCGTGATGCCGTGCACGGCCAAGAAGGCCGAGTGTGCGCTGCCGAGCATGGTGGGCGAGGGCGGCGTGCCCGATGTGGACGTTGCGCTGACGGTGCGCGAGATGGTACGCATGATTCGCGCGAGCCACGTGAGCGTCGACACGCTTACCGAGGAGCCGCTCGATACGCCGCTGGGCTTTGGCACGGGCGCGGGTGTGATCTTTGGCGCCACGGGCGGCGTGATGGAGGCCGCCGTGCGCTCGGCATATTACCTGGTGACGGGCAAGAATCCCGACGCCGACTTCTTTACTGATGTGCGCGGCCTGGACGGCTGGAAAGAAGCCGTGGCCGATATCGATGGCACCAAGGTGCGCGTCGCCGTGGCACACGGGCTGGGCAACGCCGCGCGTCTGCTCGACGCGATTCGCGACGGCCGTGTGAGCTATGACTTCGTTGAGGTCATGGCATGCCCGGGCGGCTGCGTCGGCGGCGGCGGTCAGCCCATCCACGACGGCTGTGAACTGGCGGCCGAGCGTGGCCAGGTGCTCTGGGGGCTGGATGCCGCTGCGGACATTCGCTTCTCGCACGAGAACCCCGATGTTCAGGCGTGCTACCGCGAGTTTTTGGGCGCGCCGCTCTCGCCGCTGGCCGAGGAGTTGCTGCATACCGACCATCACGCCTGGTCGATGCCTAACGAGGGGAAGTGCTAACGATGCGCGCGTTTGAATTTGAGCTTTCGCGCCGAGGGTTTGCCTCGGCGCTTGCCGCGGGCGCGCTGTCGCTTGCGTTGGCCGGCTGCAGCGGCGGGGCTGCCGGTGCCGGGTCCGCCGCGGGCTCGGCTGCCGCGGACGGCGCCGGTGCTGCTGCAGAGTCGGTCGAGGTGCACGTCGCCTCGCTCAAGGGACCGACCTCGATTGGCCTGGTGCAGTTTATGGACCAGGCGGCCGACGGTGCCACGGATAACGAGTTCAACTTTGCGATCAGCGCCGCGGCCGACGAGATCGTGCCCAAGATGATTCAGGGCGATGTCGACATTGCTCTGGTGCCCGCCAACGTGGCGAGCGTGCTCTACAACAAGACCGAGGGCGCGGTGCAGGTCATCGACATCAACACGCTGGGCGTGCTGAACGTGGTGACGGGTAACGCGGACGTTACTTCGTTTGGTGATCTGGCGGGTCGTACCGTCTACATGACGGGCAAAGGCACCACGCCGGAGTACGTCATGAACTACCTGCTGGAGCGCGCGGGCCTGACCAGACAGGTGACGCTCGAGTTTAAGAGCGAGCCCACCGAAGTGCTGTCGGCGCTGCTTGCCGATCCGTCTGCCGTGGGCGTGCTGCCCGAGCCGTTCAAGACCGCTGCCATTGCAAAGAGCGAAGGCAAGCTGTCGGCGCCGGTGAGTCTGACCGATGTGTGGGATGAGCTGGCGGGCGACACGGGTTCGCGCCTGCTGACGGGCGTGACCGTGGTGCGCCGCGCGTTTGCCGAGGAACATCCCGAGGCCGTTGCGGAGTTCTTGAGCTGCCATGCGGCGAGCGTTAAGGCTGTCAATGCGGCGCCGACAGATTGGGCGCAGGCCGTGGTCGATGCCGGCATCGTGGACAACGCCAAGATCGCCGAGAAGGCGATTCCCGGGTGCATGCTTGTCTGCCAGACGGGGAAAGATATGAAGGCGGCGCTCGGTGGGTACCTGCAGGTGCTGGCCGATGCGGATGCGAGCGCCGTGGGCGGCAAGCTCCCGGCTGACGATTTCTACTACATGGAGTAGCCCGTGCGCGCGTTTGCTCGACAAATGACAGAGCGTATGAAGGCGGCGGCAGGTGCCGTCGCCGCCTTTTGGCTTGCCGCGTGGATGCTGGTGGCGGCGCTGGTGGCGCAGCCGCTGATCTTGCCGGGGCCGGGTGCTGTTGCCTTGGCGCTGCTGCGCCTGGTGTGCGATGGCGGTGCCTGGGCGATTTTGGTGGGCTCGGGCGCGCGGATACTGGGCGGGCTGGCGCTTGCCGCGGTGTGTGGTGGCGTGCTTGCCGGGATTTCGTCACGCTCGCGGGCGTTTGCACGCCTGGTGGCTCCGGCGCTGTCGTTTGTAAAGGCGACGCCGGTTGCCTGCGTGGTGGTCCTGCTGCTTATCTGGCTGGGATCGGCGCGCGTGAGCATCGCGGCAGTCTTTTTGATGGCGCTGCCGGGCGTATATTTCTCGCTGGTCGAGGGCTTGGCACAGGCGAATAAACCGCTGGAGCAGATGTTTCGCCTGCATGGCGTGCGGGGATGGCGACTGTTTTGCGCTCATACCTGGCGCGAAGTCCTGCCGTTTGTGCTTTCGTGTGCCCGGTCCGTGATCGGCATGAGCTGGAAGGCCGGCGTGGCAGCCGAGCTGATCGGCATGGCGGTGGGCACCGTGGGTGAGCGCATCTATCAGGCAAAGCTTTTGATTGAGACGGCTGATCTGCTGGCGTGGACCGTGCTGGTCGTTGCCGCCTCGTGGGCGTGTGAGCGCGTGCTGGTGTGGCTGCTGCGGGTTTCGGGACCCGTGGCGTGGGGCGCGGCCGTGCGGGCGCATGGGCGTGGTAGTCGCGGGCGTGCGGGGGCTGCGGGCGATGGCGCTGCGGCGGAGCTTGCGCTCGTCGTGGGCGATCGCGCGCCCTGGGCGCCGGCGCTCGCCGGACTGGTGCTCAACGTGCCCGCGTCTGGGCGTATCTGTGTGATGGGCGCCTCGGGTGCGGGCAAGTCTACGCTCCTTGCCCTTGCGGCGGGGGAGTGCGCGCCGTGCTCCATGGTGTTTCAGGATGCACACTTGGTCGAGTCCGCCGCGGCGCTGGATAACGTGCTAGTGTGCGCCGATGCACGCGTGGACGCCTCGAGTGCTGCGGCCCTGTTGCGCCTGCTGGTGCCGGGGGTCGATGTACATACTCGCGTGGCCGAGCTTTCGGGCGGGCAGCGCCGTCGCGTCGAGATCGCTCGAGCCCTGCTGTGCCCGGGCGGCGCGGTGATTCTTGACGAGCCCTTTACCGGTTTAGATACCGCTGCGCGCGACGCATGCGCCGAGGTCGTGCTCGACTTGCTCGACGGCCGTATGCTGCTGCTTGCATCGCACGATGTCGCCGACGCTCAGGCCCTCGATATCTCGGACATCATCACGCTCTAAATACCTACTCAGCAACAAAATGATTCGTTTTCCTCCGCCCCCATTGGGTCGGGTGTGCTATTCTATCTGCGGGGTAATACTTAGGAATACCAAGTAATACCAACGCCGTAGAAACAAACTCCGGATGCGGGCCAATCGGGTTGCCTTCACAGCCCGTCGCCCAGCCGCGTGGCCCGCATCTATCCGCACCACCGTCGTTTCAAAAAGGAAGCGCCATGGCAGATCACATGACCCCGGTTGTCGCGAAGGTCTTGCCCGAGGAAAAGGCGGCCTTCGCGGCGGCAACCCAGCTCGTGGGCACCACGCCGTCCAACGCCATCCGCATGTTTATCGCCGCGTTCAATCGCTGCGGCACCTTCCCGTTCGACATCTCGCCGAGCGGGGCTTTTGGCACTGCGCCCGATTCTCATCAACAATGACTGTCCCCAAGTGCCGGGTTTTGAGGAGGTTGGCATGCTCAATGCGATAGCGTGGGCGCTTGCCTGTTTTGGCGTTGTCGCGGCAGATATTGCCCTGAGCGTGGTTCTGTTTTCTGTTCTCGATGCCGTGTCGGTGCTGACGGGCTATCCGATCGACAACCTCGATGTCCAATGGTTCCAGGCTGCCGCTCAGACGGCGTCGTTTTTGATGGCGCTGCTGTGGTGGCGCTATCTGTGGCCCCGCTCCTTCATGGCGCGCCGGCAAGGTGAACGCCCGCTCGGCGGGGGAGCAAATGCTGCATGGAAGCGCGTCGCATGCGTTGTCGTGATCGGCCTATCCATGCAGGTGGTCATTAGCTACCTATGCGACGGCGTGCTGTCGCTGCTGCCCGAGGTTGCGGCGGACTATAGCGAGCTCGTCGAGGAAACAGGCTTGGGCGATACCAACCTTCTTGCCGTCCTGACCACGGTGCTCGGCGCTCCGTTTTGCGAGGAGTTGCTGGTGCGCGGCATTGTTTTTGAGTTTTCGCTACGAGCGTTTAATCCGCAGTGCCGCCCGCTTTGGAAGCGCAGGCGTCGTGCGAGCGCGCAGGACGGCGCCATGGTGCCCTGGGCGGCACCAAGCACGTGGGGTATCGCCGCGGCGATTGTGCTGCAGGCGGCAATCTTCGGTTTTATGCACATGAACTGGGTACAGGGCTGCTATGCGGGTGCCGCCGGCCTCATCTTTGGCTGGGTGCTCGTGACCACCGGAAAGCTCCGCTACACGATCCTGCTGCACTTTGCCTTTAACGCCGGGTCGTACCTGATGGGTCTGTTGTGGTTTGTGAACACACCGCTCGACGTGGTAATCACGGTCGCTATCGCCGGCGTCATCCTCGTTGAGGCTATGCGCTCGCTGCGCCACGCGTGTGGGATGGGCGCAGCGAGCGCGCCGCTGCCCTAGTTGCGACGCCCGCCTCCGTTGGCGCCCTGACGCCCCTGAGCTGCACGGTTGCGCCCGGCAGTGTTCTGTGCACGCGACATGCCGCCGTGCCCCTTGCTGCCTTTGGGTCCCTTGCCGCCAGCGCCACCGTGCGGCTTGCCGCCTTTCTTGCCGGTGCCATGCCCACCGCCAGCAGACGTCTCACCCGGGCGCGGCGGCACGGGGCGGATTAGACAGTGTTTGGTGTAGCCGATCAGGTCACGACGCCCGGCCTTTTCTAGTGCCTCGCGTACGAGCTTGTAGTTCTCGGGCTTGCGGTATTGGATGAGCGCACGCTGCATGGCCTTCTCGTGCGGGTCGCGTGCCACGTAGATCGGCTGCATGGTGCGTGGGTCCACGCCGGTGTAGTACATGCAGGTCGACATGGTGGACGGGGTGGGGTAGAAGTCCTGCACCTGCTCGGGCATGTAGCCCATGTCGCGCACGGCCTCGGCAAGGTCCACAGCTTCCTTCATGGTCGAGCCGGGGTGGCTCGAGATTAGGTATGGCACTACGTACTGCTTGAGTCCGTATTCGCGGTTCAAGCGTTCAAATTTACGGCAGAACGCGTCGTAGACGGCGCGGCTCGGCTTGCCCATTACGGAGAGCACCGCGTCGCTCACATGCTCGGGCGCTACGCGCAGCTGGCCCGAGACATGGTGTTCCAGCAGCTCGCGCAAAAACTCGTCCGAGGCATCTGCCATGGTGTAGTCAAAACGGATGCCGCTGCGGACGAAGACCTTTTTGACGCCCGGCAGCTGGCGCAGGTCGCGCAGCAGCTGCGTGTAGCCGCTCTCGTCGACCACCATGTTCTTGCACACGCTCGGCCACAGGCAGCGCTTGTTCTTGCATACGCCGTGCTTGAGCTGCTTGTCGCAGGCAGGGCGGCTAAAGTTTGCCGTTGGGCCGCCCACGTCGTTGATGTAGCCCTTAAACTCCGGGTCGCGTGTGAGCAGCTCGGCCTCGCGCATGATTGAGTCGTGGCCGCGCATCTGCAGCACGCGGCCCTGGTGGAAGGTGAGCGCGCAAAACGAGCACTCGCCAAAGCACCCGCGGTTGGAGCTAATGGAAAACTTGATCTCGGCAAAGGCCGGCACGCCGCCCGCCGCGTCGTAATCGGGATGCCAATCGCGTGCGTAGGGGAGCTCTGCCACCTCGTCCATTTCATCGGTAGTGAGCGTCGCCGACGGCGGGTTTTGCACCACATAGACGCTGTTGGGGTAGGGCTCTACCAGGCGATGACCGGTGATGGGGTCCATATTCTGCTGCTGCACATTAAAGCTGCGCGCGTAGTTGAGCTTGTCGGCGGTAAGGTCGTCCCAGCTGGGCAGCAGATCGTAGTCGTAGACCTCGTCGAGCGAGCCTGTGCGGTAGACGGTGCCGTTGATATAGGTGATCTGATCGACGGGCAGCCCCGCGTCGAGCGCGTCGGCGATCTCGACAATCGCGTGCTCGCCCATGCCGTAGATGAGGATGTCGGCGCCCGAGTCGAGTAGTACCGAACGCTTGAGCTTGTCCTGCCAGTAGTCGTAGTGGGCCAGGCGGCGCAGGCTCGCCTCGATGCCGCCGATGATGATAGGAGCGTCCTTGAACGTCTGGCGGATGAGGTTGCCGTAGACCGTGACGGCTCGGTTGGGACGGCGCCCCTCCTCGCCGCCGGGGGTATAGGCGTCGGTGTGGCGGCGGTGCTTGGTCACCGAATAGTGGTTGACCATGGAGTCCATGTTGCCGGCGCTGACGAGAAAGCCCAGGCGCGGCTCGCCGAGCACGCTGATGCTGGCGGGGTCGGTCCAGTCGGGCTGGCAGATGATACCCACCTTGTAACCGTGCGCGTCGAGTACGCGGCTGATGATGGCCATACCAAAGCTGGGGTGGTCCACGTAGGCGTCGCCGCAGATGTAGACAAAGTCGCACTGGTCCCAACCGCGCGCATCCATGTCGGCGCGGTTGACGGGGAGGAACTTATCGCGGCCCGGACGCCAGGGACGGACAGGTGCTGTCGAGGCATGAGTGGTGTGGCCGCTCTGGGCCTTGCCGCCGCGCTTTTGCTGCTGGCCCTGTTTGCCCTGCTGACTGCGCTGGTTGTTCTGAGCGTGCTGAGGCTTTTTTGCCACGATCCCTCCCGGTGTTTGTATGCTGCACGTAATTGTAACCAGTCTTTTTGGGACGGGGCTAAAAAGACTGGTGGAGTACATGGGCTGGCGGATCGGCGTGTCGATGCGGGTGCCGTTTGTTTCCAGACTGTGTATCCCCGTGTCGAAGGGGCCGTCTCGCGCGCACGCCATGTTGTCAATGGGTTACAGTATGAACGGCGGCTATATGTCCGCCAACGCACGAGAGAGTCGTCAACAAGGAGGATGCACGACGATGCAGCGTGCCAAACAGATATCGGAGTCTATTGAGCTGGGCATCATCTTGGCGCTCGCCGGTGGCTTTATGGATGTGTATTCGTACATTGGGCGCGATCATGTTTTCGCCAACGCGCAGACGGGCAACATCCTGCTCGTGGGCGTGAGCATCTCGGAGGGCAATTGGGCACTTGCGGGGCGCTACTTCTTCCCTGTGGTGTCGTTTGCTGTGGGTATTATGCTTGCCGACCTGGTACACGAGCGGTTTGGCAGCGTGATTCACTGGCGCCAAGTGACGGTGTTCTTTGAAGCCGTCATCTTACTGGGCGTGAGCTTTATCCCCGGTGGCGGTTACAACCTGCTCGCCAACTGCCTCACCTCGTTTGCCTGCGGCATGCAGGTCGAGAGCTTCCGCAAGATACATGGTCACGGCATCGCCACGACCATGTGCATCGGTAACCTGCGCAACGCGCTGCAAAACGTGGACGACTACATCATCACCCACAAGCGCGGCTTTTTGGAAAACGGCGTGCTGTACTTTGGCGTGATCTTTACCTTTGTGTTTGGCGCCGTGCTGGGCAACTGGTGCATCGAGCGCATGGGCCTGCACGCCATTGCGGTGGCGAGCGTGCTGCTGTTTATCGCGTTTACCATCATGTTTATCGACCGCGAGCGTGACCTGCACAGGAAATGGGCCCGCATCATAGCTGACTGGCAGACCGCGAGTCTTAAGCGCTAAGGTGCATGTTTGTAACAACATTCAGGAGCCAGAAAAACTATCTAGCTCCTGAATGTTGTTACAAACTGCTTTTTGCGATTTATTCGAGATGCTCTTCAATCCGAGCCCTAAGAAGGGCAATGGCTGTAGGTATTCCAATTGCGGCGGCTAATTCGGCTTTATCCAAAACCTGTATGCTAAAGCACGATTGTTTATCACATTGAAGGACGATAACTGAAGATAGTTTCACTTCCCGTTGGCTGAATATATCGTAATCTCCAAATAGGAAGTTACCTTTTATTGTGTAATTCGGTATGTTCGTTACGCACTTCATCTCAAGTCTGTTTAGGCCATAATCAAACACCGCAACTTCCTCGTGTTCGATGATGAGCGCAACCCTGGGCATGTTGCTAAAACCACCGTCGACGACAGTGAAGAGTTTTTCATTTGCATCGTCATAAACGGTATATTTAAGACTCAATAGCTGTCCTAGTGGACCCGTGAACCCATGTTTTTTGATGTTGAGGTTGTCTCCCGCTGGGTTGATGAGAGCCAGAGTATGCGGATAAGGGTTACCTTCAATTGAGATTTGATATTCGTTTGTAGCTGTCTTGCTCGATTTAGGACCACTAGCCACCATGTGTCATCGCCTCGATCGAATTGGAACCGTCTTCTGCTTCGTGCGGAGAATTACGCTGTACGTTGCAGTAGATGCAGCTGCAATAACCGCATGGGCAATTTCTAACAAAATGAATGACGTTATTTGCTGTATGCATGTTATTCATTACAAAGTATCTTTTTATAAACGTATTGTCAAACATATATTGCTAAAACAGAAACAATTTATAGACTGAGTCGGTTGTATTCTTTGGGCGATTGCTCCTAGAATCTAGCCTTCGCTGCTGTCGGGAGGGAAGGGCTAAGGCCCCGTTAGTATGTTGAAGCGCTTTAAACTATTTGACGTTCTCACGTGTTTTTTGTTTCAAAAGCGTTAGGATGGGACTTATAGTGCGGGGCGTAACGGGTGCCCCGCGCACGATAGGAGGCTATCAATGGCTAATCGTTTCGTTCTCAACACCATTTCTTACCATGGTTCCGGCGCCATCAAGGAGATCCCCGGCGAGCTCCAGCGTCGTGGCTACAAGAAGATCTTCGTCTGCTCCGACCCCGATCTGGTCAAGTTTGGCGTTACCGCTAAGGTGACCGACGAGCTCGACGCCGCCGGCATCGCTTGGAGCCTCTACTCCGAGATTAAGCCCAACCCCACCATCCAGAACGTCAAGGACGGCGTCGAGGCCTTCAAGGCCGCCGAGGCTGACGCTATCGTGACCATTGGTGGTGGCTCCTCCATGGACACCGCCAAGGCTATCGGCATCATCATCAACAACCCTGAGTTCGCCGATGTCCGCAGCCTCGAGGGCGTTGCTCCCACTAAGAACCACGCCGTGTTCACCATCGCTGTGCCGACGACCGCCGGTACCGCTGCCGAGGTGACCATCAACTACGTCATCACCGACCCCGAGAAGGTCCGCAAGTTCGTGTGCGTCGACACTAACGACGCCCCCGAGGTCGCCGTCGTCGACCCCGACATGATGGCTTCCATGCCCGCCGGCCTGACCGCTTCCACTGGCATGGACGCTCTGACCCACGCCATCGAGGGCTACACCACCAAGGGCGCTTGGGAGCTCTCCGACATGTTCCACTTTGAGGCTATTAAGCTGATCAGCGAGAACCTGCGCGACTCCGTTGCCGAGGCCAAGTCCGGCCAGCCCGGCTCTGGCCGCGAGGGCATGGCTCTTGGCCAGTATGTCGCCGGCATGGGCTTCTCCAATGTCGGCCTGGGCATCGACCACGCCATGGCTCACACCCTGTCCGCTCACTACGATACCCCGCACGGTGTCGCCTGCGCCATGCTGCTGCCGATCGCCATGGAGTTCAACAAGCCGGTTTGCACCGAGCGCCTGGCCAAGGTCGCCGTCGCCATGGGCGTTGACACCACGGGCATGAGCACCGACGAGGCCGCCGATGCCGCCATCGCCGCCGTCAAGCAGCTCTCTGCCGACGTGAACATCCCGCACGTCTGCGAGGCCATGAAGGCTGACGAGATCGAGGTTCTGGCCAAGGACGCTATGGCCGACGCCTGCTTCCCGGGTAACCCGCGCGAGGCGACGCTCGACGATGTCATCGAGCTCTTCAAGAAGATCTGCCCGGCTGAGTAAATTACTCCCGTCGGCGGTCCCGGGCTTCCCTCCGGGCGCGTCCTCGGACATGTAAAAGGCCCCGCTGCGCGCGTTGCGCGGCGGGGCCTTTTACGTCCTGACGCTCCTATTTGGCAAGGTGTTTTTTA
>CABJFQ010000003.1:0-176272 GCA_902364975.1 Coriobacteriaceae bacterium
AAAACACCTTGCCAAATAGGAGCGTCAGGACGCAAGAAGCCCTCGCCGCACGAACTGCGCAGCGAGGGCTTCTTGCATGTCCGAGGACACCAATTTTGATTTAGCGTAGTTCCCTAAAGGGCGACAACGCAGGAGACCCGGCAAGGCCGGGAGCACTTTGCCTCGCAAACATTCCGCAGCCGCGAAGCGGCGAGGACGTTTGAGAGGCAAAGTGCGTAGGCCTTACCGGGTCTCCGGTGGGAGTTGAGTCCCTTTAGAACTTGTCGTGGAAGGTACGCGAAATGACCTCGTCCTGCTGCTCCTTGGTGAGCGTGTGGAAGTTCACGGCGTAGCCGGAAACGCGAATGGTCAGCTGCGGGTACTTCTCGGGGTGAGCCTGAGCGTCGAGCAGCGTCTCACGGTTGAAGACGTTGATGTTCAGGTGGTGGCCACCCTTCTCGGCGTAAGCGTCGAGCATGTGGACCAAGTTATCGGCCTGAGTCTCGGAAACTTCAGAAACCTTCATAATGTGTCTCCTTCGATTAATAGGCGCCGGCCGAAACCGGCACGCTAATCAGTAATCGTTATTGTTAGTATAGCACTAACAATAGTTACTCGCCCAGCTGATCAAGGTCGATATCGCCAAAGAACACCTGGTCCTCCTTGCCGAGCGCACTCGGGATGATGGAGAAGGTGTTGGAGATGCCGTCCTGAGCATCGCGGAACGGGAGCTTGGAAACCGAAGACAGCGAAGCGATGGCGCCGTGGCTATCGCGCTTGTGCATGGGGTTAGCACCCGGGGCGAACGGCTGGCCAGCCTTGCGGCCGTCGGGCGTGGAGCCGGTCTTCTTACCGTACACGACGTTGGAGGTAATGGTCAGAACCGAGGTCGTGGGCACGGAGTTGCGGTAGGTGTCGTTCATGCGGATGTACTCCATGAACTGGTGCACAACGTCGTGAGCGATCTGGTCGACGCGGTCGTCGTCGTTGCCGTACTTGGGGAACTCGCCCTCGGTCTCGAAGTCGACGATGATGCCGTTCTCGTCACGGACGGGGTGGACCTTGGCGTACTTGATGGCGGACAGGGAGTCAGCCACGACGGAAAGGCCAGCGATACCCGTAGCGAACCAGCGGTGCACGTGCTTGTCATGCAGAGCCATCTGGATGCGCTCGTAGCAGTACTTGTCGTGCATGTAGTGAATGATGTTCAGCGAGTTGACGTACACGCCAGCGAGCCACTTCATCATATCGTTGTACTTGGCCACAACGTCGTCGTAATCGAGCGTATCGCCCTCGACGGCGCGATACTTGGGGCCGACCTGCTTCTTGGAGACCTCGTCAACACCGCCGTTGAGTGCGTACAGCAGGCACTTGGCCAGGTTGGCGCGGGCGCCGAAGAACTGCATCTCCTTGCCAATGCGCATGGAGGACACGCAGCAGGCGATGCCGTAGTCGTCGCCGTGGTAAACGCGCATGAGGTCGTCGTTCTCGTACTGGATCGAGGAGCTGGCGACAGAAGTCTTGGCGCAGAACTTCTTGAAGTTCTCGGGCAGACGGGTCGACCACAGAACGGTCATGTTGGGCTCGGGGCTGGTGCCCATGTTCTCGAGCGTGTGCAGGTAGCGGTAGCTCATCTTGGTAACGAGCGTACGGCCGTCAACACCCATGCCGCCGATGGACTCGGTGACCCACTGCGGATCGCCGGTAAACAGGGCCTGGTACTCGGGGGTACGGGCAAACTTGACCATGCGGAGCTTCATGATGAAGTGATCCACGAACTCCTGGATCTGCTCCTCGGTGAAGGTACCGTTGGCAAGGTCGCGCTCAGCGTAGATGTCGATGAACGTAGAGGTACGACCGATGGACATAGCGGCGCCGTTCTGCTCCTTGACGGAAGCGAGGTAGGCGAAGTACATCCACTGGATGGCCTCCTGCGTGTTGGTAGCAGGGTTGGAAATGTCGAAACCATAGGTCTCGGCCATCATCTTGAGCTCGCCGAGGGCGCGGATCTGCTCCTGCAGCTCCTCGCGATCGCGGATGTTGTCGGCGGTCATAACCGTCGGGGTGGAAGCCTTCTGGGCCTCCTTGTCCTTGATCAGGTAGTCGACGCCGTACAGGGCAACACGACGGTAGTCGCCGATGATGCGGCCGCGGCCATAGCCATCGGGCAGACCGGTGATGATGTGAGCCGAGCGGCAAGCACGCATCTCGGGGGTGTAAACATCGAAGACGCCGGCGTTGTGGGTCTTGCGCTCGAAGGTGTAGCGCTCGACAACGTTCTCGTCGACCTTATAGCCGTGCTGGCTGGCAGCCTGGCAAGCGATGCGGATACCACCGTTGACGTGCAGAGCGCGCTTGAGCGGCTTGTCGGTCTGGAGGCCGACGATGGTCTCCTTCTCGCGGTGGGCGTTATCGATGTAGCCAGCGGGGTGGCTCACGATACCCGTGACGGTCTTGGTGTCCATATCGAGGACACCGCCCTGCTCACGCTCCTTAAGCAGCAGGTCGAGAACCTCGCCCCACAGCTCCTTGGTACGCTCGGTCGGGCCGGCGAGGAACGACTCGTCGCCCTCGTAGGGGGTGTAGTTCTTCTGGATGAAGTCTCGGACGTCAACCTCTCCCGTCCAGATGCCTTCCTTGAAGCCTTCCCATGCCTCCTGCATTGTGTAACCACGCTCCTAGTTACGTGTAATGCGGCGCTCTCTCACACCGCTGCTTATTGAATTCTTGAATTATCGGCTTGCACTACCGGCTTCTTCCGTTCTTCACCACACGTTGGTGCAGAGAAAAACGTTTGTCCACCTTGGAACTGCAACCCAAAACCCAAGATTTCACCCGTTTGAGAAGGATAACATAGCCACCCCCTTCATCAGGGCTGTTATATGTTTCTTTTTTTATACCATTAGGGCGTTTTTAACAAATCCGCAGGAAATGCGAGCGCGAACAACTACCGTTCACCGATTTCTTTGGTATTTTTCCTTGCCTTTGTACGACGTTCACTCTAGCTGTTATGTCAGCTTTATCAGGGTAAAGTACCCCAGAGACCCTTCAGAAACTGAAGGGCGGCCACGGGATTTCCCCCGGGGCCGCCCTATGGCGTGGCTAGTTATTTAGCTTTGATTGCCGTTTGGCATTAGGCGACTGAGGCGGCCTTGTCGGTTGCTGCCTTGCCGTTGCCCTGGCCCTCAAAATGCTTGTAGCACCAACTGGTGACCAGCGGGGTCAAAATAGCCGTCACGATTGCGCAGGCAGCAACCTGTGCCGTAGCCGTCGCGAGCACAGCGCCACCGTACATGGCCCCGTTGACGCTTGCCATGGCAGCAGGCGTGGCCACATTGGCTCCGGCGCAGCTCGAAATGGCCGCACCTGCGACACCCGTGCCGCCCGTGAGCTTATCGACCGCGATGACGGGAATTGCAAAGACCACCGAGCAGATCACGCCGAGCAGAATACCGGGAAGACCGCCATTAATGAGCTGGCCAAAGGTCATGGTCGAGCCCATGGCAAAGAAGACGAGCACGATGACGGCGGAAAGTGCCGGCGCCATCATCTTCTTAAAGCTGGGGAAGAGGTTGCCCAGAATAATGCCGACGACGATCGGCAGGATGGCACCCACGAGCGACCAGCCAATCGGAGCCTGGCCGGCAGCGCCGAGCACGATCATCGTGACCGGAGGGCCGACAACGAGCGTGGTGATTGCGACAGCGCCGCGCTCGGCCTCATTGCCCATGGTGCCCATCAGACCAGCGTACATAGCGTTGTTGGCGCCGGTGCAAGCCGCCAGCATCACCATGGCAGAGATGCCAAACAGGTTGTCGTTGAACACATAAAGGATGAGCAGCGACACGGCAACGACCACGATTTGCTTGACGGCGATGATGATGGCACCGCGGGCAGCGGCGGCAGGGGCGCTCTTAAACGAAATCGTCGTACCGACGATAAGCAAAAAAGCGCCCACGAGCGGGCCTGCACCCTGCTGGGTCATGCCAAGCGTAAAGCTGCCGAGCGTTTTGAATAGGTCGGGGAATAGCGTGTTGAGCAGGCAGCCCAGCAAAAGCGGCACCAAAATATTGGCACCCGGGATGGAGGACATCTTAAAGAACGGCTCCTTTGCCGCCGGCGCCTCCACCGCAGTCGATTCACTCATATATATCTCCTTTGGATGCATGCGAATCGTAGCCGCACGCGCCTATGTCAGAAAGAAGGCGACGGTCCCGAGTCGCAGGAGCCGTCGCCGAATAATCGTCGTGGGGTATTACCCGTCCAGGACGATGCCGCCGTCGCAGTCGCCGATCTCGCCGTTCACGAAGCTGGCGAGGTCGGAAGCGAAGAACAGCACCATCTGCGCAGGCTCGCTGGCCTGGGCGGCGCGGCCCAGGGGGATACCGTTGATGATGCGCTGAGAGTTCTCGTCAGAGAGAATCGAGGTCATATCGGTAAGGGTGAGCGACGGGCATACAGCGTTGCAGCGGACGCCGAACTTGCCGCCCTCCTTGGCGACTGCCTTGGTTAGACCGTTAACACCGGCCTTGGAGCTGGCGTAGGCAGCGGTGCCGAGCAGGCCACCACCGATCTTGCCAGCAACAGAGCTCACGTTGACGATAGTGCCGGCATGGGCCGCCTTAAAGTGCGGGTACACGGCGTTCATCATAGTGAAGGTACCGTTGAGGTTGATGTCGATGGTGCGACGCCACTCGGTGTCATCGATCTCGTCGAACTTCTTGGTGCTGATGACGCCAGCGCAGTTGATCAGGATATTGGTTTGCGGCAGGTCCGTAAAAATCTGCTCGACGGTCTCGCGCGCCTTGGGTGCATCGGCGACATCGAGCTGATAGAACTTGTTGCCCTCGCCAAGCTCGGCCACCGCGGCCTCGCCCTTAGCAGCGTTCCTTGCGATGAGCGCGACATGTCCGCCGCCCGCGACGATGCCCTTGGCGATCTCGAGGCCAATGCCCTGAGTGCCGCCGGTAACGATCGCGGTTTTGCCCGTGAAGTCAAATGCCATGACTCCAACCCCCTTGATTCAGGTGTCTCCTTGCGGGAAGTTGGAGCATCGCACGTGGCGATAAATGAGTCCCAGTCGTCATGGTGGTGACAACCCCTCGCCTAACCGCGTGCATAATAGTTCTTTGAAACGCTTCAGCAATTGAATGATTTTAAGTCTTTATGCGCTCTTTATATTGCCTAGCGGCCAAGTAATTTTTTGGGACATGTCCCAAAATCTACCGCATAGGGTACGCGTGCAAGGGTATCAT
Source organism: Coriobacteriaceae bacterium (assembly GCA_902364975.1). Classification (GTDB taxonomy): domain Bacteria; phylum Actinomycetota; class Coriobacteriia; order Coriobacteriales; family Coriobacteriaceae; genus Collinsella. The sequence goes on from CABJFQ010000003.1 coordinate 5,235, forward strand.
CTTTCACCGAAAATAGTTTCTAGTGTTAGGGGTTTTCGGTGGAAGATACCGATTTCCATGAGCTTGGGCGTCAGCTCTTAACTGAGTTTGGCAGCATGCATCAGCGCATTTCGCGCTTTGCGGACAAAGCTCTCGGCGGCGAGATGGCTGTCATGCGCGCTCTCATGCTCGCCGGCGGTTCGCTCACGCCGAGCGAACTCGCTGATCGCGCCTGGGTCTCGAGCGCCCGCATCGCTAACATCCTGCGCGCCCTCGAAACCAAGGGCTGGGTCGAGCGCGAGCACTCAAAGACCGACCGTCGTCGCGTACACGTCACGGTGACCGACAAAGGCCGACAAGATCTCGAAATCAAACGTCGGGAATTCGAGAAACGCACCGCGGCCTTCCTCGAGCAGCTCGGCGAAACAGATACCCAAGAGATGGTGCGCCTCCTAAGGCGTGCCAACGAAATTATCGATCGCAATCAAGAAAGGAGAGATGCCGAGTGAGGATTCTCAAGCTCTTTAAAAAGCATATCCTGGCGCTACTCACGGCTATCGTGCTTATCGTAATCAGCTGCAATGCCGACCTGGCGCTACCTACCTATATGAGCGACATCGTCGACGTGGGTGTGCAGCAAGGCGGCATCGCCTCACCCGTGCCCGACACCATTCGCGCCGAATCGCTCGACGACCTTGAGCTCTTTATGAGCGCCAAGGATGCCAAAGCGGTAGAGGCCGTGTTTAGCAAGGCAGACAACAACGGCATTCGGACGTACAAGGGCACCGAGGAAGAGCGCACCGATGGCGGCAAGATTGCTGACATTATGAGCCTGCCCGAGACCGTCGTCCTTTCGCTCAACCAGGGCATCGACGCTGGCTCCATGGGCGACATGATGGGCACGTCCAACGAACAAGACAACAGCACCGCCCAGGCCATGCCCTCCCCCGAGCAGATGGCGGCGATGACGCCCGAGCAGCTCGCCGAGATGCAGCAGAAGGCCGCAGCGGCGCAGAACATGCAAAAGCAAATTGATGCCGACGGCGGCAAGATCACCATGAAGAGCCTGCGTCTGGGCATCGAGGGCGGTCTGGTAGACCAAAGCAAGCTCGTCGAGGGTGCCAACGAAATGGCAGACAAAATGGGCTCTATGTCGGGCTCCATCGTCACTCAGCGCGCCGTGAACTATGTGCAGGACGAGTACAAGGCGCAGGGCATCGACCCCGCCGACGTGCAGAACGCCTACCTGGGCCGCATGGCGACCACGATGTTTGGCCTGTGCCTGGTGTCGCTCGTTGCCACCATCCTGACCGGCGCCGTGGCTTCGCGCACCGCCTGCTCCATCGCCCGCGACCTGCGCCGCGAGACCTTCAACAAAGTTATGCACTTCTCGCCGGCCGAGGTGGGCAAGTTTAGCCAGGCCTCGCTCATCACCCGCTGCACCAACGACATTCAGCAGATCCAGATGGCCGCAACCCTATTTATCCGCATGTGCCTGATGGCCCCCGTCATGGGCATCGTCGCCGTCATGCGCGTCCTGGCCAACCACACCGGCCTTGAGTGGACCATCGCCGTGGCCATCATCGCGGTCTCGGCCGTCGTCGGCGTGCTCATGGGCCTCACCATGCCAAAGTTCAAAAAGATGCAGAGCTTTGTGGACCGCGTGAACCTTACCGCCCGCGAGCTGCTCGACGGTCTTATGCCCATCCGCTCGTTTAACCGCGAGGAGCATGAGCTCGAGCGCTTTGACAAGGCCTCGCTCGATCTGATGACCACGCAGCTCTACACCAACCGAGCCATGAGCTTTATGATGCCGCTCATGATGCTCGTCATGAACTGCATCACCGTGCTTATCGTCTGGTTTGGCGCGCAGGGCGTCTCGGACGGCGTGATGCAGGTCGGCAACATGATGGCGTTTATCTCCTACACCATGCAGATCGTCATGGCGTTTATGATCCTCACCATGGTTTCGGTCATTCTGCCCCGCGCCGAGGTCGCCGCCGAGCGCGTGGAAGAGGTCATCACCTGCCCCACGAGCATCAACGACCCTGCCTCGCCCAAACTGCCCGCAGCCAGCGCGCCGCGCGGCGAGCTCACCTTCCGCGACGTGAGCTTCCAGTATCCCGATGCCCGTGCCGACGTCATTAGCGGCGTAAACTTCACCACGCACGCCGGCCAGATGCTCGGCATCATTGGCTCCACGGGCTCGGGCAAGTCCACGCTCGTGCAGCTGATTCCGCGCCTGTACGACGTCACGGGTGGCAGTATTTCGCTCGACGGCATCGACGTGCGTGACATGACCCTTTCCGAGCTGCGCCGACGCATTGGTTACATCCCGCAGCAGGGTCGCCTGTTCTCGGGCACCGTCGAGAGCAACCTCAAGTTTGCCGGCGACATGGTAAGCGACGAGGACATGCACCAGGCTGCGCGCATCGCACAGGCCGAGGACTTTATCGCCGAGCGCGAGGGCGGCTACGACTCCCCCATCAGCCAGGGCGGCTCCAATGTTTCGGGCGGTCAGCGTCAGCGCCTGGCCATCGCCCGCGCGTTGGCCAAAAAGCCCGAGGTCGTGGTGTTCGATGACTCGTTTAGCGCCCTCGACTACAAGACCGACGCGCGCCTGCGCGAGGAGCTGGCCAAAAACGTTACCGACGCCGCACTCGTGGTCGTGGCCCAGCGCATCGCGACCATCATGCACGCCGACCAGATTATCGTGCTCGACGACGGTCACGTGGTGGGCACCGGTACGCACGAGGAGCTGCTGCACAGCTGCCCAGCGTACCTGGAGATCGCACAGTCGCAGCTTTCCGCCGAGGAGCTGGGGCTTACCCAAGAAGAAATTGCAGCCGTTATGGAAGGAGGCGAGCACTAATGGCGGACGAGACCAAAACTCAGATTCCCAAACCCACCCGCCGGCGCGGTCCCATGGGCCGCATGGGTGGCATGGGCCGCGGCGAAAAGGCCAAGGACTTTAAGGGCACCATGAGGCAGCTACTCGGCTATATCGGTCAGCACAAGATTGCCGTGTTTGCCGCCGTCGCCTTTGCCGTGTGCTCGGTCATCTTTAACATTGTGGGACCCAAGGTGCTCGGCCAGGTTACGACCAAACTGTTCGAAGGCCTGGTCTCCAAGGTCAATGGTACCGGCGATGTCGACTTTGCCTGGATCGCCAAGACGCTCGGCTTTTTGCTCTGCCTGTACCTGGCAAGCTCTGCCTGCAGTCTGATCCAGGGCTGGCTCATGACCGGCGTCACGCAAAAGATCTGCTACCGCATGCGCAAGGAGATCGCCGCCAAGATTGCCGTCGTGCCGATGAGCTACTTTAACGGTCACAGCAAGGGCGACGTACTCAGCCGCATCACCAACGATGTCGACACGCTGGGTCAGTCGCTCAACCAGAGCGTGACGCAGCTTATTACGTCCGTCACGCAGATTATCGGCGTGCTCGTCATGATGCTGTCGATCAGCCTGCCGCTCACCGGCGTCACCGTGCTCACGCTGCCGGCAGCCGCGATTATCCTGACCGTAATGATCCACTTCTCGCAGCCGTACTTCCGCGAGCAACAGCAAGTCCTGGGCACCGTCAACGGCATCATCGAGGAAGACTTTGCCGGCCAGAACGTCATTCAGGTGTTCGACCGCGCCGAGGCCTCGATCGAGGAGTTCGACAAGGAGAACGACCGTCTCTTTATTAGCGGCTGGCGCTCGCAGTTCCTGTCGGGCCTGATGATGCCGCTTATGAGCTTGGTGGGCAACATGGGCTACGTGGGCGTCGTCGTGGTGGGTGCGCAGCTCGCGCTGACCGGCAATGCCACGCCTGGCGATATTCAGAGCTTTATCCAGTACGTTCGCAACTTTACGCAACCCGTGCAGCAGCTGGGCAACGTAAGCAACACGATGCAGTCGATGGCCGCTGCCACCGAGCGCGTCTTTGAGTTCCTGGCCGCGCCCGAGGAGGAGCAGAAGGCCGACGCGCAGATTCCCGAGAAGCGCCCCGGCCACGTGGAGTTTGACCATGTGAAGTTTGGCTACACGCCCGACAAGACCATCATCCACGACTTTAGCTGCGAGGCGCAGCCCGGCCAGACCATCGCCATCGTCGGTCCCACCGGCGCCGGCAAGACCACGCTCATTAAGCTGCTGCAGCGCTTTTACGACGTGGACGGCGGTTCGCTGCGCGTCGAGGGCGTCGACGTGCGCGACTGGGACCGCGCGGCGCTGCGCGGCGAGTTTGCCATGGTGCTGCAGGACACCTGGCTGTTTAACGGCACCATCCGCGAGAACATCCGCTACGGACGCCCCGATGCGACCGACGCCGAGGTCGAGGCCGCCGCACGCGCCGCACGCTGCGACCACTTTATCCATACGCTCGCCGGTGGCTACGACTTTATGATCAACGAGGAGGGCACTAACCTGTCGCAGGGTCAGCGCCAGCTCGTGACCATCGCCCGCGCCATTTTGGCCGACCGTCCGGCGCTGATTCTGGACGAGGCGACCTCCAACGTCGATACCCGCACCGAGGAGCTCATCCAGCGCGCCATGGATGCGCTGATGCAGGGCCGCACGAGCTTTGTCATCGCGCACCGCCTGTCCACGATCCGCAACGCTGACGTCATCCTGGTCATCCGCGACGGCGACATCGTCGAAAAGGGCACGCACGACGAGCTGCTCGCCCAGGGCGGCTTCTACGCCGACCTGTATAACTCGCAGTTCGACGAGGCGGCGTAGAATCGGCCGCAGGGAGCGGATGACGCCCGAGAACGGGGGCGCAGGACAACCTGCGCCCCCCTTTTTTGTTCTGCGGCCCCTCAAACCGCCTCCCCTGGGACCTGATTGACAGCTCCTCCCAGGCTCTGTGTGCAAAAAATGGCAATTATGAGTACTGTTACCTTTTTAGCAACAGCCACAACAGTCCCAAATGCCGTTTTCACGGCTTACACGCGTCCCTAAATTGATCAAACAGCCCTATAGCGGACTTATATGTGTTTGTATTAATGAACATATTTTGCTGTTATGTCTATTATTTTGCGAAGACAATATGCTACTAAGATGGCAACCGTACTCATATTTGGCATTTTTTGCCCACGGAGTGTTTCCTGGGGAACCGGCAACAGCCTTAGGGTTCCGCGTGGCGCAGCTCCCTCCCGGCATCCGCCGACGTTTGCCCAGATAAAACCTGCCAAAATAAACCTGTCCCTATTTGTTAGGTTTCGGGGTGACAAGGACTTGCACTTTAGCGTGCGACAGCGGATAATGCCGAGCATTCGACAATACGCTTATTGCTCTTTCTATAGATTGAGGAGGCCCCTATGGCCATGGAATTCAAACGCAAGTTGCCGATCCCCATGGAGATCCGCGAGGAAATGCCGCTTTCTGCCGAGCTTACCGCCAAAAAGCAGGCATTTGACGCCGAGGTCGCCAAAGTCTTTACCGGCGAGGACGCACGCAAGGTGCTCATCATCGGCCCGTGCTCTGCCGACCGCGAGGACTCGGTACTTGAATACATGAACCGACTGGCCAAGACCGCCGAGGAGGTCAAGGACAAGCTCATCATCATTCCGCGCGTCTACACCAATAAGCCGCGTACCAAGGGCACCGGCTACAAGGGCCTTCTGCACAACCCCAACCCCGAGGCTCCCGACGACCTGCTCGAAGGCGTCAAGGCCATCCGCCATATGCACCTGCGCGTTATTAAGGAAACGGGCTTCTTCACCGCCGACGAGATGCTCTATCCGTCCAATTACCAGTACCTCGTTGACCTGCTGAGCTATGTTGCCGTGGGTGCACGCTCGGTCGAGAACCAGGAGCATCGCCTGGTGTCGAGCGGCATTTCGGTACCCGTGGGTATGAAGAACCCCACCGCCGGCTCCACCACCGTTATGCTCAACTCCATTTACGCCGCGCAGGCGCACCAGAGCTTCATCTTCCGCAACTGGGAGGTCGAGTGCGACGGCAATCCGCTCGCGCACGCCGTTATGCGTGGCTACATCGGTCTCGACGGTCGTACCTACCCCAACTACCACTACGAGCACCTGGAGCGCCTGGCCGAACGCTACACCGAGCACGCCGGCTATGCCAATCCGGCAGCGGTCATCGACTGCAACCACGACAACTCGGGTAAGCGCCCGCTTGAGCAGTATCGCATTTGCAAGGAGGTGCTCGACAGCTGCCGCCGCAACGAGTCCATCTCCAAGCTGGTCAAGGGCTTTATGATCGAGTCCTACCTGGAGGACGGCAACCAGCCGGTCGACGGCGGCGTCTTTGGCAAGTCGATCACCGATCCGTGCCTGGGCTGGGAAAAGACCGACTACCTCATCCACGAGATCGCGGAACGGATTTAGAGTTACGGCGTTTTACCAAACGCTGTAACCGGCCGACGCTGCGCGGGCCGCACCTGTACAATCTGACGTTCAACCTCAAGGGCGCGACCAGAAGGTCAGCGCCCTTTCGTTTCACGTCACCTTGCCTCAAATGCGACCCGCTCGCTGTCTGTCCTCTACCTGCGGCGTTGTCTTGCTCCGGGGTAGTCGTTGGGGACGCTCTTGTTTGACTAGTCGTTTAGGAACGTCCCCAATGACTATCCTCGTGACCCCTCTTCCTCCGTCCCCGAGGGATCGAGGCTCGTCTGCCGAATGGTTGCTGCAGCGGCGGTGCGCCCATGTCACACTCAGAGGTGGCCTGACCCAACTTGGAAGGAGCCTCCATGAGCCTTGACAACGTAACTCTGCGCGCCGCCACGCTTGATGACCTGACCGGCATCGCCGCCATCTACAACCAGCTGTGGTGCAACACGCTGCGCAACCGCGGCGACGTCGAAGCTGCCGATTTCTGCGCGCGCTTTAACATCGCCATGCAGCTGCAGCGCTCCCCCATCGCGCTCGTCGCCGAGGCAGAGGGCCGCATTATCGCCGCCTGCTGCATCGGCATCTTCGAGGACGGCAAGCCTCGTACCAATCCCACGTGGGTACCCTGCTACGACGAGATGTTCGCCCAGGCAACCGAGATGGCCAAAACCGCCGACGCCAAGCTCGAGGGATCGCTCTTTGGCGATAGCCGCGAGAAGGCAACAGCCGACCGCTTCGCCGCCACGGGCAACGAGTATGCCCAGGGCCAGCTCAACCTGATCATCATTGTGCCCGAGTGGCAGGGCAAGGGGCTCGGCCGCGCGCTCATCGACTTTGCGCGCGCAGAGCTCGCCCGGGCAGGCTGCACCAAGTTCTTCCTGATGAGCGACTGCAACTCTGACTGGCAGTTCTACGAGCACCTCAACATGAAGCGCATCTTGGAAGATCACAGCCAAGACACCGGCGACGGTTTTATCGTCTACATGTACGGAGGCGACACGCAGGACTAACCCGCGTGCCGCCTCATGGGCTTTCTCTAAAACAGCCCAGACCAATCAGCCAAGACGAGCTAACAGGGCGCGCTCTCCTCGACAATAGGGACATTCACCCCGCGAAGCATGATATAGATGACCGCGCGGGCGCTCAACCGCCTCGGATGGATGCAGGTCGAGCAGGCGCGCCCATGTGCACGCATCAAGGCGCTCTTGTGCTTTACCAAAGAGCGACCGGCGGAAAGCCTCGCCCATAAGGTTGCCAAAATCATCGAGCTCAAGAGCGTACTTTGGGACAACATATCCAATCATCGTCCCCACTAATGGGCTACGCCCATTGCGCACGCAGCTGTTGAGCGACGGAGCGGGCGGAATGTCGTCGTCATCCGGGTCAAAAATGTCCAGGTCCAGTTCGCCAGAACTGTACGGATGTATTCCGCGGTTGAGCATCTTGAAGATATGGACCGCGAGTCCAAAGTCATCCGTCTGAGGTGTAAACACCGGGGGCTTTCGCAGACGCCGCCAGGCTCTCGAAATCGCTGATGCCGGCTATCTCCATGAGCTAAAGCACTCGGAGGCAATATAGCCGGGAGCGGCGCATGCAGTCCTATGTGTCACATCCGAAAGCGTAAAGCTATACGAGCGCCTTGATCGTATCCATACCCGCACGCGCCGAAACCTCGCAGCCCTTCTGCCCGTTGAGCACGCACTCGAGCAGTTTATCGTATGCGCGCTGGGCTTCGGGGGCCAGGTGCGCCCCGTTAAACATGCCCTCGGGTCGCACGCTTCCCTTCGAATCGATCATACAAGCCCCCAATCCGTTTGGTTTCCCCAGATTGTGAGCCCGCACACCCAAGCCGCACGGCCCGCCGTTCAGGTGAAACTACCACACGAAAAGTCCGCCGACCGTTGAAGTCGGCGGACTTTCGTGTGCGGACAATCAAGCCCTGTTCACCATGGAACTGCTATTTACAGCGCGCCTTGGGCTGCTGCTGGGTGATACAGTGGATGTTGCCGCCGCCGTAGATGACCTCGCGGGTCATAATGCCGATAACTTCGCGGTCTGGGTAGGCGGCCTGGATGTCCTTGAGCGCCTGTGCATCGTTGGGGTCGCCGAACTGCGGCACGAGCACCGCGCCGTTAATGGGCAGGAAGTTGAGGTAACTGGGCTCAAAGGCGTCCTCGGGCGTACGCGGCAGCACGCCCTCGACGGGATCGATTGTAGAAGCCTCCTCCTCGGTCATGTATACCGAGGTCGCCGGCATAATTACCTTGTGCACTTTGAGCTTGCGGCCCTTGGCGTCGGTTGCCTCGGAAAGAGTCTTGTAGGCCTCCTGGCACTCCTTGTAGAACTTGTGGTTGGGATCGTCGGTCCACATGCAGCAAACCTCGCCAGGCGCGCTAAAGCACGCAACGTCGTCCACATGACCGTTCGTCTCAAACGGGTCGATGCCGTCCTTGATCCAAATAACCTTCTCGATGCCCAGGTACTCGCTGAGTTTTGCCTCGATCTGCTCCTTGGTGTACTGCGGATTGCGGTCCTCGTTGAGCAGGCACATCTCAGTGGTCACCACGGTGCCCTGGCCGTCGCAGTTAAACGAGCCCCCCTCGAGGATGTAGTCCTCCGGACGATAACGGTTGACCTGCTCGAGCTGTGCCACCTGTAGGCCGATGCTCGCATCCTTGTCCCAGGGGAAGTACAGACCGTCAATGAAGCCGCCATACGCGTTGAAGTGGAAATGCGATAGCGCCACATCGCCCTTGTCATTAACGATGAACGCCGGACCGGGGTCGCGAATCCAGGAGTCGTTGTACTCCATGTGGATTACGCGCACGTTCTCCACGCCGTCAAAGATCTCGCACACCGCGGGGAAATCCTCAGCGTTGACGCCCACCGTAATGGGCTGGAAGCGTGCGACCGTTTTAATGATCTCGGTAAAGACCTTCTGAGCGGGCTTGGCACCGCAGCGCCACACGTCGGAGCGATGCGGCCAGAGAATCCAGGTGCGCTCCTGCTCCTCGTACTCTCCGGGCATATAGAAACCGTCTTTTTTGGGCGTTGATTCGCTCTCGTAAATGGTCTTCATGTTGGCTCCTCACTTTGGGTCGAACCTGTTTGATGACACCCCCATTGTGCTGCGGCGACAACGGCGTCTCAATGGGCCTTGGGTACCCATTCGGCAGCCAAAAGTCGACCGTTCACTGACCTAAAGTTCTAGTGGACCGGCACGCATGCCATACTGGCTAGATGGCACGAAAGGACTCCCCATGACACATGCGAACAACGCAGATAACCAGAACGTTGAGCTCTTTGCTCAAGATTGGGCCGCTCTCAACGAATGCGCACTGTGGACACATGAGCAGGGGTCGCTCAGTGCACTGCAGGAAGGCCTACTCAAACGCATCGCAGACGTGATTGTGCACCGTGTCTCGATGTTCGATATCGCCCAGACGGGGGCTCACGGACAAACGCAATTTGTTCGCCCCGTCGCATACGGAATGTCCGCACAGGCGCTTGATGATTATTACGAACGCTACGCCGCGTATGACTACACCATTTGGAGCTTTGACACGCGGGTGGTCGATGTATATCGCGATCTGGACCTGGTGGATGTCGAGCGCCGCAATGGCACGCCCATCTACCTGGAATGGATGCAGCCCCTGGGAATTTATTATGGCTGCACGGCCACACTGGCGCACAAGGCCACGCCGCTCGGCTCGATTACGCTGTTCCGCGCCGAGCAAGACGGCGACTTTACCGATTCGGAGCTCGAGATCCTCCACCAGATTGCCCGGCACCTGAGCTTGCATCTGCATCAGCTGCTCCCACACGGGTATGCCGAGGGCGCAGATGAAAGCCCCGCCAGCGTGCTTGCCATCAAGGCCGCTCTGCTCCCCCGCGAAGCCGAGGTCCTCAAGTTCATACTCACCGGCAAGACCAACCACGAGATAGCTGTTGAGCTCTATATCTCCGAGTCGACCGTCAAAAAGCACGTCAACGCCATCTACCGCAAACTCGGCGTCAAAAACCGCATGGGTCTCATGGCGCTGCTGCAGCCGTAGTGCACTCCCCCTCGGGACAGCATGGATCCACTTTGGTTTACAAACGGCGGATGAGCCAGTTGTAAATGACTTGGCCGATAACAGATGATGTTGACCAACTGTTATCGGCCAAGCGGATATCAACATGCAGCCTTTGTTTGCAGAAAAACCTGAGACCCTAAAGGGATGAAATCTAATAAAAGGTCCTCGGTAATTACCATAATCTTGTAGTAGTGTTTTCCACAATCTTATAGTAGCCCAGTTCAGAAGCGTTATTTATAGAACCGATATCTCGGACCCTAAATAACAATAACCACCACAATGGGAACTGTCCCCATTGTGGTGGCTTGCAGGCGAGTTGACTTATTCGACTATCGCGCGCCGGCCGTGTCCGAGTCTAGAGCGTGGCAAGTCGCTTGGATTCGCGGACGGCGAGGGCGATGGAGATAAGACCAGTGATGGCGTCAGCCGCCACCAAGGCAAACCAGACACCCTGAACGCCCATCATGTTGCCAAGCAGGTACATAAGCGGCACGGAGCAGATCACGTAGCGGAGCAGACCGGTGAACGTGGCGATACCCACCTTCTCAACCGCCTGGAAGTACATCGACATGGTCATGGCAAGATAGCCCAGAGCCACGGCCAGGATAACGATGCGCGTGGCGTTGGCGGCAACCTCGACGAGCGCCGGGTCGCTACCAGCAAAAAAGGCGCAGACCGGCGTTGCGGCCACCCATAGCACAGCAGACACCGCAGCAAGCGTCACGACCTGGTACTTAAGCGTGCAGGAGAGTGTTTCCTTGAGGCGCGCCCACGCCTTGCCGCCGGCGTTGAAGGCGGCAATGGGCTGCAGGCCGTACGAGAAGCACTGGGCGACCATCATGGTAATGTAGAGGATGTAGCCGTTGATCACACCAAAGGCCGCGATGTAGAGCGAACCCATGTCGCCGCCGAGCTGGCCAAGCAACGAGTTGGCAACGGTGTTGAAGATGAACGTGGCAGCTTGCACCAAAAAGAACGGGAAACCAATCTTGATGATCTGGCCGCAGATGGCCATGTCGAGTTTGAGGTCGGCGGCGCTGATCTGGAGCTGCGACTTCTTACCGCCGATGAACCAGAAGATACCGATGGCCCAGATACCGATGGAAAGACCGTAGTACACGCCAGCTCCCATAACGCCAAGCTTGAGCACAAACGTGGAAAGCGCAAGCCAGCAGATAGCGACGATGGCAGACACGGTCATGAGGTTGGCCTGGATCTGAACCTTCTCGTCCACACGCATGACGGCGGTGACCATCTGACCAATGACCGTGAGCGGTAGCAGCACGGAGAAGGTGCGCACGCCGGCAACGGTATCGGCCATGATGTCGGGCGTGGCGCCGAAGAATGCGCAGATGGGCTCGGTAAACACAGCCATCACCACAGCAAGCAGCACACTCACAATCGTGGTAAGCCAAAAACCCTGGCTAAACGCCTTGCTGGCGCCCTTAATGTCGCCGGCACCCAAAAGGTTGCCCACCACGGCGGGCACGCCGGTGCCAAACAGGTTGCCAAAGGCCAGGTTAATGTACTCGACCGACATGATGATCGAGACACAGGCCAGGCCGTGTGCGCCCAGGCCCCAACCCATCACGAGGCCCTCAAGGACCACCATGATAATCTGGGCGAGCATACCCTGGCCGGTGATGATGGTGTACTTGCGCACCAGGCCGGGAATCGGCTGCGAGGCAAGCTCACGCTCCTCCTCAACAGCGGCGGTTGCTTCTTCTGCCATTGTTCTCCCCTTTCCATGAGAGATTGATGAATGGATGAATGAATGGATGGGCGGCACGCACGGGCTGTGGCACCGCCCGGCGATGCAGCAGCCCCGCTAGGCCTCGTAGACCACCTTGCCGGCAATCATCGTGAGAGACGCCGTGGCCTCGAGGACCTCAGCCGGTTCGCAGTCAAAGAGGTTGCGGTCGAGCACACAGATATCAGCCTGTTTGCCGCATGCGAGCGTACCGATGCGATCCTCGGCATGCATGGCGTAGGCGCTGCCGTAGGTGTAGGCGCGCAAGGCCTCGGCCATGGTGATGCGCTCCTGCGGGAACCACCCTTCTGGGTTGGAACCGTCCTCGAGCATGCGGAAGGCTGCGCCGTACACCTCCTCCATGGGCTCCAAGCCCACAACGGGGAAGTCGCTGCCCAAGTGCACCACGGCACCGCTGGCAAGCAGGCTGTGCAGGGGCCACGAAAGCGCTGCACGCTCGGGGCCCACGGCATCGTCCTTGGCAAGGTCAGCCATATCGAGCAGCATGTGCCACGGTTGCATGCCGGGGCATATACCAAGCTCTGCGTAGCGCGGCAGATCCTCGGGCTGAACCGTCTCGTTGTGCTCCATGGAGTGGCGGCAACCCCGCTTACCATGCAAGCGCTCGCCCTCCTCAAAGCAATCGAGCACAAAACGCACCGAGCGATCGCCGATCGTATGGACGCGCGTGTCAACGCCCCATTCCTGCGCCCTGACAATGGCGGCACGGATGCGCTCTGGATCCTCCGCGGGCTCACCGCAGGTATCGGGCGCGTTGGAATAGGGTTCAAGCATCCAAGCGGTGTGGTCGGAGCACACGCCATCAAGAAACCGCTTAAAGCCGTGCCACTCGACCTGCGTGCCAGGGAAGTTGTACTTGGCCTTGATTTGATCGAGCGTCATGCTCTCGTTCTCAAACAGATCGGTGTACAAAAAGACGCGCAGCGGCAATTCGTCCTTGGCATTAAGATCCGCAAGCACTGCATACGGGTTTTCCATGCTCACAAACGTAGGATTGACCATGCCGACAGTGGTGATGCCAAAGCTGTTAGCGCGCTTTGCCGTCTTGGTAAACGAAGCTTCCGCAACGTCCATCGCGGGGTCGTAGACCTCATCCATAAAGAAGGAGCCGGCATTGTTGGAAAACACGCCCGTCAGGTTGCCGTCGGCATCCTTAAGGATCTTGCCGCCTGCGGGATCGGGCGTCTGCGAAGTCACTCCCACCTTGTTGATGGCACAGGTATTGGCGCTAAAGGTATGCAGGTCAACCTGCTGCAGGAAGACCGGGCGGTCGGAGATGTATTCATCGATCATCGCGGCCGTGGGCATCTCGGGGATATCCCACTGGAACTGAATGATTTGGCAGCCCAGAATCCACTCATTATCGGGATGGGCGTTCGCAAACGCTACAACACGCTCCATCGCCATCTCAAAACTGGTGCAATCGATAAGGTTGACGGCAAAATCGGGGTCGGTCATAAACGCACCCTGAGCAAAATGCGTGTGCGAGTCAATCAGGCCAGGCATAACGAGCTGGTCGCCAAAGTCGCGCACCTCAGTATCGGGGCCGATAAACGGCGCCAAGTGGGCATCGTCACCGCAGGCAACGATCTTATCGCCACGCACGGCAACGCCGCCCTTAAACGGTTCGATCCCATCGCCGGTAAAAACGGCATTGCTCTTGATTACTACATCAGCCTTCTCCATGTGAGCCTCCTCAGACGTTTTAGGATGTAACGCGGGTACACCGCCCGCGCTGGCTTTCGGTCGGGAGCAAAGCACTCCCGCATCGGCGCGTGCCTGTAAGCCGTACTCAGATGTCTGTCTCACGTCCGCGGCTTCGCGCTATATCCATTGATACACAGGGGCAAACCCATGCCAAGGTCAGGGGCCGCAAACGGTCAGTTTAAGCCGGTTTACACTTTTTACCTGCGGGTTTATTGTCTGAGATTAATGCCGCTTCATTACGCCCAACGGCGCCCGCCTTATCGGCAAGGCTCGCATTCAAGGAAAAATAGGGCTAGGAACGCCAAAAGGCATCTATGAGGTCATCTCGGTTGGAGACACCGCTTTTAACGTAGATGCGATGCAAGTGCGCCTTGACAGTGCCAGGGCTGATGACCAACTCGCTGGCGATGTTTTGGGCGTCGTTGCCCTTCAGCACCAGCGTGAGCACCTCCTGCTCGCGCCGCGACAGCTTATGGGCATCGGCATAGATCACAACGCGTGATGCTAGATCGTCCCCAGAGCGTGCGCTCTCGGCCGCCACGTCCTCATCGGCACGCGGATGACGGGCATACACGCGCAGGATATGGCTAAACTGGCAAAAGAGTTGGACCGCGCATACCACGAGCAGCACGTTTTCGGAGATATTGCGCTCGGACAGATACCACAAAAAGAGGCTGATGACGGGGTTTTGAGAGTCGGGGCGGCAGAGCAAAATCATGTAGGTGTCCTCGGCGATTACGCAAAACGCAAGAACGAGTGCCACCTTCCAAAAGAGCTTTGAGCGGTCGAGGTCGAGTTTCTCAACACGCGTGGCCCTGTGCCGGTAATGCCAGGCGGCATAGGCAAGACATCCTACATTGCCCAGGTCACGCGTGAGCCAAAAGAGATACTGCTGCACCTCTCCGGCAGCACCGCTGCGAGGCACCAGCACCAATTGCAAGATTGAAAACGGCACGATAGCAAGTCCGAGCATGCGCGACGTCGGTCTTTTGCGCAAGCGCGCAAACATCCACAGTACCACGCAGGCATAGATGGCAATACCGAGCACGCAGCGCAGCAAGGGGTGCTGCAACGGCTCGCTAAAGGTAACAGCGTATTCGTATTTGAGCCGATTGTACTCGTCAAAAAAAATGACCGACATATCGAGCATGTAGAGCAAAAAGCCCGCCGCGGCCACCAGGCTGTCGCGACGGCGCGTCATGAGCCAAACCACCAATGCCACGGCACTGGTCACCAGAGCCACACCCATGATAATCGTGGTGTAGATATAGAACGCGAAACTCATGCCCGCCTCCCCTGTCTAGATGCCGTGAGGATGTTGACAGATTCTTTGCCGCAAGATTAGACTCACCGATTAAACGTACTGTATCGTTTAGATAAACAAGCTGTGTCTCACCGATGAAAGGAGATGCCATGGCGCCTATCGCACCGCTCAAAATACTCGTTGCCCCTGCCGCCAAGGCCATCGTCCACCTGTGCGACTCACTTACCTACAATGACGTCCCCTGTGTCGTCGAAGAGCGTTCGGACAGCTGCCCCTATCTGGGCCACGTCCCCTTCTTTGCGCCCAAGCTCGTTTCCGATTCTGAGCGCCACAAGCAGTAATCCAACATACAGCAGACACCGCGCAGGTCGCGGCGTTACCGCTTTGGCGCAACGTAACCTGACCCCCTTGCACCAACGCCGGGATTATCGACACTGCGGCCGCGACGCGATATGAGGCGCGAGACCTCGCCCAGCAACACGCCGATCACCACACCCATGAGGATCGGCAACTTTGACATCTCGGCGGGCGAGCTGTTAAGCGGCACGATTGTCGCAACAATCGAAAGCACGAGTTCTACCACCGGCACCGCAAGCGTTACCGCAAGCACCTTGCCCTCGAAGGGCGCGCGAAACACACGCGGGCGGTCGTCGTATTTACGCAGGCGCCAAAACGCCGGGAACATCGGGATATAGCTCATGAGCAGAAAGACGACGTTCATCGAGAAGAAGACCCAAAAGACGTCGGAACCCTCACCCAGCGGAATCTGGAGCAGCAGCACCAGGCTGGCGAAACAGCCGTTAATGAGCGCCGAGCCGTTGGGCATGCCGGTCTTTTTGGACACCAACGCAAAGGGACGCGGCATGTTGCCATGGCGCGCGGCATAGCTCGCTACGTTGTTAACGCCAAAGCTCCAGCAGATCATATTGGCGGACAGCGTCACCAAAAAGGCCACGCCCACGACCATCGTCAGCGGGTGGGTGCGCCCCACCATAGCGGCGACTGCGTCCACAATGCCCGAATCGAGTGAAAGCTGCTCGGTGGGAACCGCGGCTCCAATGCCGATGCCGCAAATGATGTAAATTGCCGCAATGGCAACGCCACCGGCAATAACCGCCTTGGGGATATCGCGCGAGGGGTTCTTCATCGTGCTGGCAAAGGTCGCGACCACCTCAAAGCCCATAAAGTTGAACAGGATAATCGATAGGTACGTCAACGAATTGGTGTCGCCCAGATCTGGAATGAAGGTCTTAAACGACATGTCGTTGGCAAAGCCGTTATTGCAGGCAAACCAAATACCGACGATTCCCACCACAGCGGTAATGAGCACCTTGATGACGGCGCCGCCGTCCATAACCCAATCGGCCTCCGCCACCGGCTGCATTGCCATGACCGTGACGCCCCACACAAAGGCAATCTCGATGGCAATTCGGATCCCGAGTGAAAACTCGATACCCCACACCGCATTAATGACACTGGGGAACATGCAGGCGATACTTGCCACCCACAGCGGAAAGTTAACCCAGTAGCACCAAGAGCAACGGGCGCCCCAACGGTCGCCCAGGCCCAAGCGAACCCAATCGTACAGGCCGCCCTCGGAATCAAACGCCGTACCCAGCTCGGCCACCACCAGACCATAGGGAAGCAAAAACGTAATGATAAGGAAGATCCACCAGAAGAACTGCACGTTGCCCATGGCAGATGCCGGAGCCGACGCCTCGATGGTAAACACGACGCAGATAACCGAAAGGATAACCTCGATCAGGGAGAACTTTTTACCTGCCATGGCGCGCTCCCCCTGCAGCAAAAAGGATGGCATCTGTACCGAAGGCGCAGCCCAAGGTAGGGTTGCAGGCCGCGTCACCGGTACAGGTGCCATCCCAAAGAAAGGAGAGGATGCAGATGTTGGACCAACGCTCGCGGAACAGGCGCGTGTAGATGACGATACGCTGGTACATAGATACTCCGATCAAAACGGCCGCGTTCGCGACCGGGAACTTTCGGCAATTGAAGACGCGTCTGACCTGGGAAATTCAAGCGAACAATTGGCCTAACCCGCAAAAAATCCCAGGCCAGACGCGTATTCAATCAAAGAAAAAGGCACTCCGATGTGGAGGCAACGGAGTGCCCAAAGAAAACCCAACCGACCAAGACATCAAGCAGCAGCCCATCAATGCCCCGAGATGGGATGACACGCCACCTGTCCGATTGATCGGCTGGATTTCCGAGGTGCGGCAGATTGCCCTGAAAGAGGAGGGCATTGACCTTAAGGGTCATGCCCGACGATTGGAGGGCAAGGTGCCGCGCCTCGGGAAGACAGACAGTTACGCCGAGGGCTCCTGCTGCGTAATGCAGTGGATATTGCCGCCGCCGAAGACGACCTGCTCGGACTGAACGCCGACGCACTTGTAGACACCCTCGCCCCAGACCTCGTCATAGATCTTCTGGAGCGTGTCGACGGCCAGCTGGTCGTTCTCGTCGCCGTACTGCGGGACGATAACGCCGTGGTTGGTGACCAGGTAGTTCATGTAGGAAGCGATCAGCGGCTCGTCGGGAACGCGCGGCTCGGCGTTCTCGTCGGCGTCGATGGTGTCGCAGGAAGCCTGGTCCATGAACAGCGGGTTCACGGGCATGCAGAGCTTGTAGACCTTCATCTTGCGGCCCTTGGCGTCAACGGCGTTGGAGAGGGTCTCGTAGGCAGCGTGGCACTGCTCGTAGAACGGATACTCGGGATCGTCGGTCCAGATGCAGGCCATGACGCCCGGGGCGATGAACGTGGCGACGTCATCGATGTGGCCGTTGGTCTCCTCGGGGTCGATGCCCTCCTTGACCCAGATGACCTTCTCGACACCCAGGTAATCCTTGAGGTGCTCGTCCATGTAGGCGCGAAGCTCCTCGCTCCAGGGCTCAAACTTCTTGTGGTACTTGGGCCAGATGGACTCGGGATCCTCTTCCTCCTCCAGAACCGCAGAGCAGGTGCGGCCCGGGGAAAGCAGGCACTGGTCAGTCACGACAAGGGTGCCCTCGCCGTCGACGGTGATGGAGCCGCCCTCGAGGATCATGTCATCGGGACGATAGCGACGGCAGCCGGAGAGCTCAGCCATCTTAAGGGCGATCTGCTCGTCCTTGTCCCACGGGAAATAGAGGCCGTCGACGAGACCGCCGTAGGCGTTGAAATGCCAGTGGTTGGCGCGCTTCTCGCCCTTGCCGTTGATGACGTAGGTGGCGGCGGTGTCGCGGAACCAAGCGTCGTCGGTGGTCATCTCGATAACAGTAACGTTCTCGTCGTCCTCGAAGACGGCCTTGCAGTTGGCGTAGTCGGCCTGGTTGGCGCACATGGTGACCGGGGTGAACTCGGCGATGGCGCGAGCGATGGCGGCATACTGCTTCTGAGCCGGCTTGGCGCCGTGGGCCCAGGTGTCGGTGCGGTGGGGCCAACCCATCCACACGCGATCCTGCGGGGCGAACTCAGCAGGCATAAAGAAGCCGTCGGCCTTGGGGGTGGACTCGGACTCGGTGATCGTACGCATAAGATTTCCTCCAAATCGAACGATCGCTTGCCGCGGGCGGGTTACCCGCGGCCTAAAACCAAGAGATAGTGGGCGCCCGTCCCCCGGCAAAGGTCGGGGCGCCCGGTGCCAGTTTTCACGGAGTCGCACCGGCAAGCGACGACGTAGCCAAGTGCGCGGAGACAAACGCACGAAGGATACGAAAGAGAGATTGGAGCGGGCGGTGGTTACCGGAGCTATCGCTCGCACCCGCCCCAAGGAATGGTTAGCAAATTTGTCGCTTTGGGCACGCCCCCGAAGAGGCTAGAGTGCCCGGAGTCGGGAGCGACAAGCCCGACGAAGCGTACTTTGGTACGCGAGGAGGGTTGGAGCCCCGAATCCGGGTGCTCTAGTCCTCTTCGGCCTCGGCGGCCTCCTCAGCGAGACGCTGAGCAGCCAGCTCAGGGGTGAGACCCTTGTACTCGGTCTCGCGACCCTTGGCGCTGACGACGCGGACGACCTCGCCGATGAGCACAAGCACGATGAAGATAACGATCATCGGGACCTTGTCGCCAATTTCATCGACGGAGAACGGAACCAGCGTTGCAACGATGGCCAGGATCAGCTCGATGCAGGGGATGGCCAGCATAACCTTCATCATGGCGCCCTTAAACGGGAACGTGAAGATGCGCTCGCGGTTCGGGTCGTTCTTACGAAGGTTGAGGAACGCCGGGAACATCGGGATGTAGGTGAGCAGCAGGAAGACGACGGAGGTGCCGAAGAGCATCCAGAAAACACCGTTGGAGATGGCGTCGATGGGAACGAGCTGCAGGCAGAGAACCAGGGAGGCAACGACAGCGTTGACCAGGTTGGCGCCGTTGGGCATGTCGTCATCCGAAATCATCGAGGCGAAGACCTTGGGCATGTTGCCATGCTCGGCAGCGTAGCGAGCGACGGAGTTGACGCCGAAGGACCAGGCGGCCATGTTGGCGAACAGGGTGATCAGGAAGGCGATGCAGATGACCTTAAAGATCATGGAGTCGCCCACCATGGTCTGGACTGCGACGATCATGCCGTAGTCGGGATCGATGGAATCGGCCGGCACGGCGGCGCCGATGCCGAAGCCGGCGAACAGGTAGATGACGGCAATGGACAGGCCACCGACGATGATGGCCTTGGGGATATCGCGAGCGGGATCGGCCATATCGTCGGTCATGGTGCAGATGACCTCGAAGCCCATGAAGTTAAAGATGATGATCGACAGGTAGCCGAGAGCGTTGGTGTTGGTGAGCTCGGGCAGGAAGGTGGCAGCGGACATGTCGTTCGCAAAACCGTTCTCCATGGCATACCAAATGCCCAAAGCGCCGACGATAACGGCGACGGCGACCTTGATGATGGCGCCACCGTTAAGGACCCACTCGGAGTCGGCCGCCTTGGAGCGACCCATAAGGTAGACAATCCACACAAAGGCAAGATCGATACCCATCTTGGCGATCAAGTTGAACTCGACGCCAAAGACCATGCCCAAAATGTCGGGGAACATGGTAGCCAGCGAGGCGATCCACAGCGGGTAGTTGACCCAGTAGTAGTACGAGATGCGGGCGCCCCATTTGTCGCCCAGGCCATCGCGTACCCAGTCGTAAATGCCGCCCTCGCCGTCATAGGTGGTACCGAGCTCGGCGACAACCATGCCGTAGGGAAGCAGGAAGGTCAGGATCAGGAAGATCCACCAGAAGAACTGCTGGTTGCCAATGGCAGCAGCAGGAGCGGCGGCCTCGCAAACGAAGACGACGCAGATGATGGTCGAAATGACCGTCAAGAAGGATAGCTTTTTCTTTCCGTCGCTCATGATGAGCTCCTTCGCTCAGTCTTGGACAGATCCGAGGCCCTAAGGTATTAAGGCAATTGCTTGGGCCTCGGTGAGCGGGCGACAGGAGACGAGCATCCGCCGCCCGCAAACGTGCTTTTAGAAGCCTTGAGGCTTAGAGCTGCTCGAGAGCCTCGAGAGCGGCGTGGAGCTCAGCCTTGGCGGAGTACTCGACACCCTCGTCGTTGAGCGGGGTGCGCTTGCCCAGGGCGGCAAGGAGAGCACGGATGGAGTGCTTGCGGTTCTCGGCCTCGACCCAGCACAGGGAGCGCTCGGGATCGTCCATGACCTCGTCGACGACCTCCTCGTTGCGGGTGGCCGGCAGGCAGTGCATGAACTTGGAGCCTGCGCCGGCGAAGTTCATCATGTCCATGGTGACCTGATACTTGGGATAGAACACGTCCATGTAGTTCTCGCCCGAGACCTCCTCGTCGTACAGGCCATACCACACGTCGGTGTAGATGAAGTCGGCGCCCTTGATGCACTCGATGTCGTCGGAGATGACGACCGAGCCGCCGGAGACCTTGCAGTTCTCCTCGGCGATGGCCATCATCTGCTTGCCGAACTCGGCGCGCTCCTCGACGGTGCCAACGTGCAGGCCGCCGTCGGGGATCTGGTGGCCCTTAGGTCCAAACTGGACAAACTTCATGCCGACCTTGGAAGCGATGAACATGAGGGAGACGCAGACCTGGGTGGCGTCGCCGATGAAGGCCAGGGTGCAGTCCTCGATCTTCTTGCCCTCGGGGAGGTTCTCGAGCATGGTCATGAGGTCGCCCATCTCCTGCGTGGGATGGTTGAACTCGGACATGCCGTTGATGACGGGCACAGCGGAGCCCTCGGCGAGGCCGACGACGTCCTTGTGACGGTCAACGCGAGCCATCATGATGTCGAGCAGCGAGCCCATAACGCGAGCGGTGTCGCCCAGGGACTCGTGACCGCCGAGCTGGATGGTGCCAGGGCCATAGAACTGAGCATGGCCGCCGAGGTCGGTCATAGCGGTCTCGAAGGAAAGACGGGTGCGGGTGGAAACCTGCTGGAAGATCATGCCAAGGCTCTTGTTGCGGAGCAGGTGCGGATAATAACCGTCAACCTTGATGGCCTTCTTCATTGCCAGGCCAAGATCCTCGATAGCCAGGATCTGCTCTTTGGTGAAGTCGTTGGTGTCGATGAAATCCTTAGGCAGTGCCATGTCGATTTCCTTTCCGCCGGTCTTGCCGACTATTACTATGAGGCGCTCGAACATCACGCCTCGTGTTGACAAGACCATCATTCACCCGTATGCAATTTTTACCTAGTTTATTCGGGATTAAAGACCGTTCACGGAGTTACACCCCCTCTAAACCAATATAAACCCGCAGGTAGCCAGCTTGCAGGGGGTTTACTATCTAGAACCGCGAACGGTATACGGCTATGCTGTATCTCGGCGCCTAATCCGCAATGTAACGAAGGGTTGAGACGTCTATATCCCACAAGATATACAGGACTCGGCCATAGATAAATGAGATGGGACGGTGGCAGATGAACACTCTGATGTTCTTCTATACCCTAGCGATACTCCTGATTTGTATTGTGACGGCAGTGCTTTCGCTTGCCGCCTATGCCTCGTCTCGTCGACGGTTCTTTATCTATGGCAGCGGCGTATTTATCTGCTATGCCATCGAGATGACCGAGATCTTCTTTTTTGAATACACGTTGCAAAACCAGAGTTTTCCAGCCAGCGACTATTACTCAATTACCATGCCTGTGTTGCGGACCCTTGTGGCGACCGCTTCACAAGCTTTTATCTGGCTCATTGCCATGGACTTGCTCGACAAACATTCAAAAAAGCAGTTTGTTATTCCCGTCGCAACGTTCTTCCTAAGCGAGCTGCTGATCATTGTCGCTGTCCCCTACGGCCCCATGCATCAATGGCTCTACTACACGATCCGTCAGGCATTCCTTGTATTTGTGGGGCTCTATATCTTTTGGACGGCGCATAAAAGCACGCAGGTCGAGCTTAAGGCGCGCGTCAACAATCAACGAAAGCACCTCATTATCGGCGCCATTCTGGTCGGGTGCATCGTTGCCGAGGATTTCTACAACATCCTTGTTGTTCCCATGAGCCTGGCACCCTCCTGGCTGCAACTGTACCTATCCGAGCGCAACTTTAGCGAGAACATCTTTGCGTGCTACTTTGCGATTCTGCTGATTATCTATGCCTATCACGTGCTTTCGATCCGCATGCAGGAGGCACCCGAGGAAAAGAACGTCAGCGATCTTGATCGACACATCGAAGAGCAGATGCCCTTCTATCGCAACGCCTACAAACTCTCCAACCGCGAGACCGAAGTCATGCGCCTGGTTGTGCTGGGCAAATCGAACCAAGAGATAGCCGACGAGCTATTCCTTGCCGTGGGCACCGTCAAGACCCACATCCACAACATCCTGGTCAAAACCGAGCAGCAAAACCGCACGACGTTGATCCTCCACTTTTGGAAGCGATAACCTGCCAAAAAGGGACAGGTTTATTTTGGCAGGTTTTATCTGGGCAAACGCCAACCGCCGCGAGAGAGCTGCCTTCTCTCGCGGCGGTCTTCTAGCAGAAAAACCAAGTGAGTAGGCTTTTTGCAGAAGCCCGAGCACACGCCAAAACGATATAGCTCTGACCTGCGGTTTTATTGAGTATTTGTCGCGATGTGCTCGGCAGGTTCAAAAAAGTCTGCTCACTTGTATCTGAGACGCACCAGGTTGGCAAAAACCGCCGCGAAAGGGTCCCTGGTCCCTTCGCGGCAGTCATACACCTCCGATTTTGCGACGATTTTGCCCGCTTGTTACTCGCTGTAACGGGTAGCAATAGCGGCTCGCACCATGCCGGCGCTCATGAGGTACGTCACCAAGAAGTAGCCGCCGTAGGCTGCCAGGAAGATTGCACAGGTGAGGCCCACGGTGCCGCCGATGCTCATATTTCCGAATATGCTCACCAGCTCGATGATCACCTTAAGTGCCACAAAGGAGTGCGCCAGGCCCACTGCCAGCGGGAACAGGAAGAATACCGCTTGCTGCGCCATCACCGAATGGCGAATCTGGCGGTCGTCACAGCCGATCTGTGCCAGCACACGATAGCTGCGGCTGCCGTCGGCCACATTGGAGAGCTGCTGGATCGACAGAATCGCTGCACATGCAACGACCAGCACAAAGCCAATGTAGATGGCTAGATAGCTAATCATGCCGTTCATCTGCGCTGCTTGCGTGTACATCTCGGAACGCTTGATGAAGACTCCCCATCCCCCGGCTCCTTGCCGTCAACGAGCAGAATGTCGAGCATGGTGTATTTAATGCTCTCGTCTGCCTTGGTCACATCCATCCCCTGCTTGTAGTTAACGAGCAGATTACTGGAATACGGCTGCAGATTAAGCTGGGACAGCAGCTCATCGGCTACGACCACGGTACCGGGATTGCTGCCCATCGCCGAGTTGGCGATGGCAGCCGTATCCTCGTCCGACTTGTCGCCAGCGGGCTTGAGCGTATGCCCGCCCAAGGTAAGGGCATGGCCGCCAGCCATATACTTGGTGTACAGGTCGCCCAGCTCACCGCCCATATCACACGTGAGCAGATACTGGTTCCGGCCAATGCTCACCGGCTCCTCGCCCATCATCTGGCGCAGTTTGTTGTACTGGCTCGCCGGCGTCACAAACAGACCCATCGCATCGGCGTTGCTTCCCTCGAGCGCCTTGGGAAGCTTTTTGCCCATGGCCTTGCACATCTCACCCGCCACCACCGAGGGGCCCGAGCCGCCAAGCGGATAACTCAGATACGAATCGATCTGCACATGCTCACCGGCAACATCGGCAATATCGACCTTTTTGCCGGTCTCGTCGTTGTTGTCCGCCGACTTGCGCTCGCCATGCCACGCAGCGTACAAATCGACCGTTGCATCGGCCAGCACCATGCGATCGGCCTCAGACGGATTGGCATACTCCTTGTAGTAGTCGAGCGTTTCGGGCGTGTAATAGACATACGTCTGAGACACGTCAACAGGGTTATAGCGCTCCAGGTTTTCATTCATCACGTTGGCAATTGACATACCGCACGTCACCGAGGTGATGGCCAAAAACAGGAGCATCGCGATGACACCCATCGAAAAGCACACCGCGTTGACCTTGGCCGCAAGCTGGCGCACGGTAAACATGTTGAGGCCGCGCCAATACACGCCGCGCAGGCTCTGCAGCAGCTTGATGAGCATGCCCGAGAGTCCCCAGAACAGGGCAAAGGTGCCCACGGTAACCATAGCGGTCGTAATACCAAACTGGTTCATGGCCTCTTGCAGCTTGCTGTCCGTCGCGGTTAGCGGGAACCCATCACGTAGCAGACGGTAATAGGCCACGCCCACAAGCACCGCACCCACGGCAAAGATGGCAATCGCGATCCAGGGGTTGCGTGTCTTGATGCTCTCGTTGCGACGCTCGGCACCCATAAGCTCGATGAGTTTGGTACGACGCACGGCGCGGAGGTTCAGCAGTAGCGTGAGCACAAACATTACGAGCATGCAGGCAAGGGTCAGATTGAACGCATGCATCGAGAAAAAGAAGTGGAAATCGGCGATCTGCGTCTTAAAGAGCGAGGCCGTAAAGAACGTCATGAGCTGGGAGAGTCCCACACCCAGCACAATGCCGGCGACAAAGGCCACCACCGAGACAATCACCGTCTCGAGCGCCATGATCGTGGCGACGCGCCCGCGCCCCATGCCGAGCACCTGGTACAGGCCAAACTCCTTTTTGCGGCGTTTCATGATGAAGTTATTGGCGTACACCATCAAAAAGGCCATGACACCGGCCAAAAAGTACGTCAGGTCGCCGAGCATACTGCCCATAACCTGCGCCAAGCCCTCTTCATCAATTCCGGCGATGTCGACCTGCATCGAGATAGTGTTAAAGGCATAGAAGACCGTGACGCCCAGGGTGAGCGTCAAAAGGTAGACGAGGTAGTCGCGGCCGGCGCGGCGGACGTTGCCCCAAGCGAGTTTACAGAGCATCGGAGCCCTCACCGCCCATCATGGCAACGACCTCCATAATGCGGTCGAAGAACTCTCGGCGGTCGGTGTCGCCGCGGCGCAGCTCGGTGAAGATCTTGCCGTCGCGGATAAACAACACTCGGCTCGTGTAGCTGGCGGCAAAGCTGTCATGCGTGACCATGAGCACGGTGGCGCGCAGGCGGCGATTGAGGGCCTCCAGGCTCTCGAGCAGCAGGCGGGCGCTCTTGGAATCGAGGGCGCCGGTGGGCTCGTCGGCCATGATCATGGTGGGGTCGGTGACGAGCGCGCGAGCCGCGGCAACGCGCTGCTGCTGACCGCCGGACATCTGGTAGGGATACTTGTCGAGCACCTGACTGATGGACAGGCGCGCTGCCACATCCTGCACGCGGGTCGAGATCTCCGCCGAGTTCATGCGGGCGATGGTGAGCGGCAGGGCGATGTTCTCGCGTGCTGTGAGCGTATCGAGCAGGTTGGAGTCCTGGAAGATAAAGCCGAGCTCCTCGCGGCGGAACTGCGAGAGCTTGGCCTGCTTCATGCGCGTAACGTCCTGCCCGTTGATGCGAATGGTACCGCTCGTGGCACTATCGATGGTCGACACGCAGTTGAGCAACGTCGACTTGCCCGAGCCCGAGGCGCCCATGATGCCCACAAATTCGCCGCGGTTGACGGTAAAGCTAACGTCGTTGAGCGCGCGGGTCACATTGCCCAGCGCGCCATATACCTTTTCGAGATGCGCGACCTCCAGTACCGGGGTCGCCATGTGCGTGGTTTGCATACCGAGTCCTTTCTTGCGATTAGTCTACGGCATCTATAGTCGCAAGAAGCCGAGTCGGCTACCATCGATATGGCTTACGCTTGCCTTACCGTTGTGTAAGGTACGGGTAGCTACCCTGTCACGTGTTGATGTTGAGAGAGGACTCCTGTTGAAGACTGTTCATGTTGCCGCTGGGATCATTCGCAAGGAAGGATCCGATGAGCTGCTTGCCGTGCAGCGCGGCTACGGCGACATGCAGGGACTTTGGGAGTTCCCGGGCGGCAAGCTCATGCGCGGCGAGACGCCCGAGGACGCCGTACGCCGCGAGCTCATGGAAGAGCTGCAGGTCAAAGTCACCAACCTGCGCGATTTCTACACCGTTGAGTATGACTACCCCGATTTTCATCTCTCCATGGAGTGCTACTACTGCTCGCTGGCCGATGAATCCGATGAGCCCCAGAAGCACGACCGCCAGCTCGATATCCGCTGGATTCCGCGCACCTCACTTGCCACCGTTGAGTGGATGCCCGCCGACAAAGGGCTCATTGATGCCCTGATTGAGCTGAAGGAAGACCGGCTTGAGGCCAACAGCACTGCCAACGACGCCAAGGCCACCGCGACCGACAAGCCCGCCACCAAGCCCAAGCGCGCACCTAAGCGCCGCAGCAAAAAGCGTCCCAAGCCCGGTCTGCTCGACGGCATCGACACCTCGGACCTCTCCGCTGACGAGCGCGAACTGGTCCGCCGTCGCGCCGCCATCAAAAAGTCCATGAAAGGCAACAAACGCGCCAACACCAAGCCCGAGCTGCTCGTACGACAGCGCCTGCGTGCAGCGGGCCTTACGGGTTATCGCTTGGAATGGAAGGTTCCTGGCAAGCCCGACATCGCCTTTCCCGGCCGCAAGATCGCCATCTTCGTCAACGGCTGCTTTTGGCACCGCTGCCCCAAGTGCAACCCTAGCCAGCCCAAGCGCAACGTTGAGTTTTGGGAGGCAAAGTTCCGTCGCAACGTCGAGCGCGACCGCGCTGCCGTGGCAGCACTCACTCAAATGGGCTGGACACCCATAACCATCTGGGAATGCGAGCTCAAAAAAGACTGCATCGACGCCACCATGGAAAAGGTCATCGAGCAGGTGCGCGCCGCAGAGCCGCAGCGCTAACAGCGAGCATTCACACGCTCCGCACGTCCGCGCCACGTCTACGCCACAAACCTTAGAAAGCCCTTAAGCTCAAAACCTTTCAAGAGTGTTACTCGATAGCTTTTACCTGCGGTTTCATCGGAACACCAAACCAGATTAAGCCTTTCTTTAGCGCTTCTTTGCAGCAGCCGCGGCATAATACTGCCAACGCACGGGACCTAGCAGCACACCCCGTGCGCAACCTTTTGGTGGACATCGAGGAGGCCGCATAAGCATGCATTCTTCCAATGACGCAACACAGCAGCCATCCCTAAAACATGCAGACCTTTTCTCCTTCCCCCCGACACAGAGAAACGGTCTCCTCGACTCCCCAACCACAAAAGCCAAACGCTCAACCAACCAGAGCCACAACTTGCGAGCATCGTTCGAAAAGCTCCAAGCATCCCTAAACAAGGCGTTCCCCGAACAGGCAAGAGCAATCTAAGCCCATCGCGCTTTATACTGATGCCATGCGAAACATGGATCACATAGAATTGCACCACGGAGGACGCGAGGAAGCGTTTCCCGAGACCGCCGAAGACTGGCCCTATATTGCCGAACGCGCAGAATTCGCTCGCTATCCGGGCAATTCCGTCCCCTGGCACTGGCATTCCGAAGTTGAGCTTTTCTACATGGAACAGGGAGCGATTGACTATCGAACGCGCGCGGCTCATGAGCATGTACGCTTTGAGGAAGGGTCCGCCGGCTTTATCAACGGCGGCGTTTTGCACAGCACGCTGCAATCACCCAATTCGGCACCAGCCATTCAAATGTTGCATATCTTTCAGCCGTCGATGCTCGGCGATCCCGCGGGACGCCTTCAAAAGCGCTATATCAATCCTTTGCTGCAATGTCGAGGCGTCGATGTGCTCAAATGGTCGCCCACCAACCCCGACGATATGCCCTTTATCGATTTGCTAAAGAGTTCCTTTAACCACGACCTTCAACGGCCGCAGAACGAGATGGCGCTTCGGAATAGCTTGTCAGAGCTCTGGATTCAGATTTACGCCAAGGCCGAACCGCTCTTTTCCTCCGACAACGCCTCTTGGATGACCAACCGCGACGTACAGTTCAAGGCAATCCTGGACTATATCCGCGCAAACTATGCAGCCGCTGTAGATGTGCCCCAGATGGCATCTGCAGCCGGCGTAAGCGAAAGAGAGTGTTACCGCATTATCGAAGCTTGCGCAGGAACGACCCCGGCGGCATATCTGCGCGCATACCGCGTAAACCGTGCTTGCGAACTTTTGGCACACACCACGCGAACGGTCCAGACAGTCGCGCGCCAATGCGGCTTTGCGACAGCAAGCCATCTTGGCCAGGTATTTAAAGAACAAATGGGATGCACTCCTTCGAGCTATCGAGCAGCGAGGCAGAATCTCGATAGCACCAGGCAGAAATCCCGCTAGCCCTTCTTCTGTCACTGCATCAAACTTGCAGGCAAACAACAGAGAGGAGCAATCATATGAAGCACTTTGACCATATCGTATTTGACGTTGATGGGACATTGGCAGATACAGAAGAAAGCGTTCTATCATCGCTTGTCCAGATTGTCCAAGAAGAGACCGGCAAAACGCTCCCCCGACACGAGCTTGAATTTGCCCTCGGCATACCCGGCAAGGATGCCCTTGAGAAACTTGGAATCTACTCGCAGGCAACGTTGAATCGCTGGTGCCAAGTTGCCGCCAGTTTTAAAAGCACCATCAGCGTGTTTCCAGGCTTGCTTGAAGTCATCGCAACACTCGCCAACAACGGCTGCAAACTTGGCATCGTCTCCTCACGTGCGCGCGACGAATACACAGACGAAATTGCACCCCTTGGCTTCGATAAGTTTTTTGAACACATCATCCTTGTCGAAGACACAACCGAGCACAAGCCTTCGCCCGCACCCATGCTCGAATATCTCCGACGTACGGGCGCGAATCCTGGCAACGTCGTCTACGTTGGCGACACCGTCTACGACGAACAATGCGCAACTTCAGCAGGGGTCAGTTTTGCCAGAGCGGCATGGGGATCACACCAAGACATCCCAAACGCCACCTACAACCTCAAAACCCCCAACGACCTACTAACCATAACAACCAAGTAACCCCCGCGCCCCACCCTTTCAGCCCCAACGCCACAAGGGCGATTGAACAGGACAGCTTGGGCGGGCCCCGCACTTAGTTTCCAAAATCATTCCGCAGCGCGAAGGCTTCTTATTATTTTCCGCCCAACGCCACAAGGACGACGACCTCGAGTAGGTCAACCTGGGAGGGACGAGGGCTTAGTTCCCCAATCTTTCCGCAGGGGGCAAAAAGCCTCGCCGCACGAAGTGCGAAGCGAGGCTTTTTGCATGCCCGAGGACGATTGGGGAACTAAGCCCTCGTCCCTCCCCGGGATATGTAGCGAGTCGGAGTACCCTTGCTGTTACTCTGCTTTGCCCACAGAGTTGAGGTTGGTCATGCGGATCTTAACCAGCTCGGTGATCTCACGCATGCCCTCCTTGGCCGGCTTCTTGGGGTCGAAGCAGGCAGGGTTCTCGGCCATGTAGGCCATGAAGCCCTTGGTGTAGGCCTGACGCAGCTCGGTGGCGTAGTTAACCTTGCAGATGCCGTTCTTCACGGCCTCGGCAACCTGCTCATCGGGCACACCAGAGGTGCCGTGCAAGACCAGCGGCACGTCGACGGCGTCGCGGATGGCCTTGACCACGGACTGCTCGATGTGCGGATCGCTCGTGTACACGCCGTGGCTGGTGCCAACGCCAATGGCCAGCGAAGTGCAGCCGGTGCGCTCGACGAACTCCTTGGCCTCGGCAGGATCGGTGTAGGGGCTCTCGCCCTCAACCGCGGGACCGTCGTCCTCCTTGCCGCCAACCTTACCGAGCTCGGCCTCGACGGGCACGCCCATGGCGCGGCCAGCGTCGGCAACGGACTTGGTCAGGGCGATGTTGTCCTCGAAGGACTCATGCGAACCGTCGATCATGACAGAGGTGTAGCCAGTGCGGAAAGCCTGCATGCAGCGGTCATAGCCATCGCCGTGATCGAGGTGCAGGGCGACGGGCACGGAAGCGCGCTCGGCGGCAGCCTTGACCATGCCGTAGAAGTAGTCCAGGCCAGCGGTCTTAATGGTGCCCGGGGTGGTCTGCATGATGACGGGGGACTTGGTCTCCTCGGCAGCGGCTAGAACGGCCATAACAAACTCGAGGTTCTCGACGTTGAAAGCGCCAACAGCGTAGTGGCCGGCCTGAGCGTCCTTGAGCATCTTTTCGGTGGTAACAAGTGCCATGAGCGTTTGCTCCTCTCCCTCGCCCGCATCTGGACATCGGGCGTACGTGTCCGCAAAGCCTATTCCTTGCGTTTTGCTGCGCCCATTGTATGAAAATCAGTGGCTTTGCACGTGCGAGATATTGAGCCCATGCAGGTCAATACAGTCATTTTTGAAAAGTAAACGGAAGGAATTGGAGCCGAGTGGGCGTGTTCGATATTGAGTTTTGAGCCTTGAGCGTCTTTCTTTTATAGAAAAGATAAGTAATCGAAAGGCGTTTTCTTACTTAAAAAGAAAATGAACGAAAATAGATTCAACACAATTCCTGCAAATTAATGTGAGAATGGAGCAGCTATGGCCCATGCGACAACCCGAGCCTTCGCCGATGAGCGTCGTGCCGCCATCATGGAGATGCTCGAGCATAACGCCTCGGTGCAGGTGGCAGAAATCGCCCAGACCTTTGGCGTGTCCTCCGTCACCGCCCGCGCCGACCTGGACGCGCTCGCCGAATCCGGCAAGCTGCGTCGCACGCATGGCGGCGCCGTGTCGCTCCACAAACGCCTAACTGTCTCCACGCAAGATCGCCGCATCAACGTAAATGTCGCCGCCAAGCAGGCCATCGCACAAAGTGCCATCGAACTCGTCGGCAGCGGTGACACCCTGCTCGTCGACTCGGGCACCACGGCGCTCGAGTTCGTCCGGCTCCTCGATCAGCGCGATGGTATCACCGTCATCACGGCCGACATTACCATTGCCGATTACATCGACGAGAGCATGCCCTCAGTCGATGTCGTCATGCCGGGCGGGGCGCTGCGCAAAGGCCATCGTTATCTGTACGGACCGCTCACTATGCAGGCGCTCCAAATGGTCCACGCCGATCTTGCCGTCATGTGCCCTGGAGCTTTTGTTCCCGGCTGCGGCTTTACGACCGACTTTCCGCAGATGGCCGAGACCAAAACTGCCATGATCTCCGCCGCCCGTCAAAGCGTCGCCCTCATGGACGCCAGCAAGGTCAACGGACGCGGCATGTACCGTTTTGCCGAGCTTGCCGACGTCGACACCATCGTGATGGATAGCGACTCCGATACCGCCGTCGCCACCTCAATCGCCGAGGCCACCGACGACGCCCGCCCAAATCTCATCATCGCCGGCGCTTAAACAAAAACCACCACAAAGGTCTCCTTTGTGGTGGTTGAGCATCAAAAGTGAACGTGTCGCTACTTGGAAAGCTCGTCGGCGAGGGCCTCGATCTGAGCGCGCGAGGCGTCGTTGAGCGAACCCAGGACGGTCACCTTATTCTGCGTCAGCGTGATGTCTTTCATGCCCTCGAGCTCCTTGGTCATAACCTTAGCGGCGGCAGGTGCCCAGGAACCGGCCTCGACGAGCGCCACGGTGCGGTTCTGGTAGGCATGCTCGGCGAGCGTGTGGATGAAGGTGCTCATAAACGGGAAGATCTCGCCCTGATAGGTGATGGAGGCGAGCACCAGACGGTCATAGCGGAACGCGTCCTCAACGGCCTCGGCCATGTCGTCGCGAGCCAGGTCAAAGACGGAAACCTTCTGGCCGCGAGCCTCAAGCGCAGATGCAAGCTCCTCAACGGCAGCCTTCAGATGGCCGTAGACGCTCGCGTAGGCAATGGTGATGCCCTCGTCCTCGGGCTGATAGCTCGACCAGGTGTTGTAGGTGTCGAGGTAGTAGCCCAGGTTCTCGGTCAGCACGGGGCCGTGGAGCGGGCAGATGATCTGGATGTCCAGATCAGCGGCCTTCTTGAGCACGGCCTGCACGAACTTGCCGAACTTACCAACGATGCCAAAGTAGTAGCGGCGAGCCTCGCAAGCCCAACCCTCGGGATCCTCGATGTCGTTAGCGCCAAACTTGCCAAAGCCGTCGGCACTAAAGAGTACCTTGTCGGTAGCCTCATAGGAGAAGAGCACCTCGGGCCAATGCACGTTGGGGGCGCCGACAAACGTTAGGCTGTGGCCACCCAGGTCGAGCACGTCGCCCTCTTTGACGACCATCTTGCGCTCGGGATAATCGGTACCAAAGTAGTTGACCATCATACGGAAGGCGCCCATGCTGGCCACGATCTGGGCCTGGGAGTAGCGCTCCATAAAGGCGGCGATGCCAGCGGAGTGGTCGGGCTCCATATGATGAACGACCAGGTAATCGGGCGTGCGACCGTCGAGCACGGCTTCGATGTTACCGAGCCACTCGTCGACAAAACCGCCGTCGACTGAATCGGCGACAGCAATCTTTTCGCCCAAGATAACGTAGCTGTTGTATGCCATACCGTTCTCGGACACATCGTACTGGCCCTCGAACAGGTCAATGTCGTGATCGTCGACGCCAACGTAGCGGATATCCTTGGTGATCTCCATCAGGCAAAGCCTCCTAGATAGACAAAAGAGCCCGTCTATCATAGCACTCGGCTACATCCCAACAGCTATCTACCGACATCCTTACCGATTGTTATTGATGTTCAACATATCACCGTTGACCTGCAGAAACTATGCGCGCGGTGCCGCCGTACTATGTCGAACGATGAGCTGACCGGGAATACGAATGGCAACAGTTTTGCCCGCCGTACCCGCCTCGGGAACCGCATGCTCGAATACCTCGCGTCCGCGCTGATGTAGATCGAACCGCACGGTCGTGAGCTCGTTATGCGCGACAAAATCATCGAGCGAGTCATCGACGCCCACCACGCTCACGTCCTCAGGCACGCGCAGACCGCTATCACGCAGCGCGGCAATCGCGCCATTTGCCATCTGATCGTTTGCCGCGTAAATCGCCGTCATGGCGCGGTCATGCTCGGCCAGGTACCTGCCGGCCTCGTAGCCGCTGTTGGCAGACCAGTCGCCCTCGAGCGGCTCTGCCGGCTCGATGTGTTTACGCTCGAGCGCATCCTGCCAACCGGCGCGACGAAATTGCTCGTCGACCGAGAACGACGGGCCGCCAATATAGCGAATCTGCTCGTGCCCCAGCTCAAACAGATGGTCCATAAGCAACAGCGAGCAGCCGTAATGGTCGGAATCGACTGTGGTCACGCGCGGATGCGCATACATGGTAACGATGACCGTGCCAATGCCCGGCAGTGGATCAAACGTCTCAAAATCGGGCGCCATGCGGCTCATGCCGATGATGATGCCGTCCACGGGCAGCGCAGCCATACGACGCGTTGCCTCGGCAAGCGAGAATTCCTCGGTCTTGGACATCTCGACCAGCGTGATGGCACAATTATGCTCGCGAGCAGCGCTGGCGATGCCGTCGATCATTGAGAGGTTGCCAAACTTGGTGACATCGTTGATGCACAGGCCGACCGAATGGTAACGGCCATCGCGCAGCGAGCGACCGGCATAACTCGGACGAAAGCCGAGCTCTTGCATAGCGGCCTGCACGCGCTGGCGCGTCTGCTCGTTGACGTTAGGGAGGCCGTTGGCAACGCGCGAAACCGTCTGCTGCGAAACACCGGCAGCGCGGGCGACGTCGGCCATGGAAACCGGACGCGTACCTGTATCGTTGGACGGACGCCTTGCCACAGGATCACCTTCACCCTTGCGAGATCTGAATAGCGTGAATGCCAGCCCGGGCAGAAATACATCCCGCGCCGAGGCCCGCTATCGTCGGACGCATGTTAACGTACTCTACTTTTTCTATCTGCATCTCTTCTGCTTTATAAGTCCATACGGCAGTACCGTTCACGGCTGAATTTCTACCGATTACCAGATTCTCAAAAAGTGATAAGTGTTGTGTTATGAGTACGTTAACATAGCCCGTAACGTGCGGCATCGTAGATGCTGAGTTTATGCCGCTTCAGATTGTTAACGTACTCACTACGACGGAAAACTCGTCAGTATGCGCCAAGGAAAGGACCCTCATGACCACCCCCGACGAAAAGACACTCGCCACGCTCACCAAGCTGTTTGAGGAGGAGTTTGGCCCCATCGGCGATCGCCAGGTGCTCTATGTGCACGCGCCCGGCCGCTCCGAGATCAGCGGCAACCACACCGATCACGAGGGCGGTCACGTTATCGCCGGCTCGCTCGATGTCGCCGTCGACGGCATCGCCGTGGCAACCGATTCCAACAAGATTCGCGTCGCCGACGAGGGCTATCCTACGTTTGAGATCACGCTCGACACGGTAGACATTCAGGTGTCCGAGAAGGGCACGTCCGCAAGCCTCGTGCGTGGTATGGCCCATGAAATCGCTGCTCTGGGCGTTGAGCCCCACGGCTTCGACTTTGCCTTCACCTGCTCCGTCCCCTCGGGCGGTGGCCTTTCCAGCTCTGCTGCCGTCGAGGCCGCGTACGGCCGTGCCATGGAGACGCTCTGGGGCGCGCCCGCCATTGAACCCGTCGCACTCGCCCAGATGAGCCAGCGCACCGAGAACAACTACTACGGCAAGCCCTGCGGTCTGATGGACCAAGCTGCCGTGTGCCTGGGCGGCCTCGCCTACATGGACTTTGAGGACCAGGCTCAGCCTAAAACCCAGAAGCTCGAGCTCAACTTTGAGGACCACGGCTATGCGCTCGTGCTCGTTAAAGTTGGCGCCGACCATGTGGCAGCCACCGACGACTACGCCGCTGTTCCGCGCGAGATGCAGGACGTCGCCGCCGAGTTTGGCAAGGCACGCCTGTGCGAGGTAAACGTGGCGGACTTTGACGCCAAGCTCCCCGAGCTGCGCGCCAAGCTGGGCGACCGCGCCTGCCTGCGCGCCGTTCATTACTGGTACGAGAACGGCCTAGTCGATAAGCGCTGGGCGGCCCTGAACGTCGGCGACATTGACCAGTTCCTGGTCCTGACGCGTGAGTCCGGCGCCAGCTCCGCCATGTACCTGCAGAATGTTGTTGCCAAACTGGGTGCCGAGCAGCCTTCCATGTACGCGCTTGCTCTTGCCGAGCATGTGCTCGACGGCCGTGGCGCCGTTCGTATCCACGGCGGCGGCTTTGGCGGTACCATCCAGGCCTTCGTGCCGCTCGAGCTGGTCGACACCTTCATTGCCAAGATGAACGGCTGGCTTGGCGAGGGCTCTGCCCGCCACTACGCGATTTCTGACAAGGGGGCTTACGCGGCATGGCTGTAATGACTGATGTGCGCGAGGCCGCGCAGGGCCTGATTGAGTATGCCATCCACCGATCGATGATCGGACAGGACGACCGCATCTGGGCCTACAACACCATTTTGGAGTGCATCGGCGCTACGGGACCGGCGCTCGATATGGCCTGGGCGCTGCAGAACGAGAAGCTCTCGCTCTTGCACCCCGATACGCTCCCCGATTTTGACCTGGAGGGCACGCTTGCCGCGCTTTCCGAGGCCGCCGTTGCCAACGGTGCTGCCGAGGATACGGCATCGGGCCGCGATCGCATCGCCATGCGCATCATGGGTGTGCTGATGCCGAGGCCTTCGGTTGTAAACGAGGAATTCAACGGCCGTATGGGCGTCAACGAGCCCCGTGCCGCGACCGACTGGTTCTACGGCCTGTGCTGCGACGCCGGCTACGTGCGCCGTGCCGCCATCGCGCGCAACATCAAATGGAGCACCCCCACCAACTGGGCCGATCTTGAGATCACCATCAACCTGTCCAAGCCCGAGAAGGACCCGCGCGACATTGCCGCGGCCGGCGCCGCAAAGAACACGGGCGAGAAGTATCCCGCCTGCCAGCTCTGCATCGAAAACGAGGGCTATCCCGGACGCTCCGCCGCAGCCGACGGTGGCGCTCACCCCGCCCGTCAGAACCTACGCGTTATTCCCATTCAGCTTAATGGCGAGCGCTGGGGCTTCCAGTACAGCCCGTACGCATACTTTAACGAGCACTGCATTGCCATGAGCTCCGAGCATCGCCCGATGCACGTTGACCGCAAGGGCCTGACATGCCTGCTCGACTTTGTGGACCTGTTCCCACATTACTTTATCGGCTCCAACGCCGACCTGCCCATCGTAGGCGGCTCAATCTTGTCGCACGACCACTTCCAGGGTGGCGCGCACGAGTTCCCCATGATGCACGCCGCCGAGGTCTCGCAGTTTAGCGTGCCCGGTTTTGACCAGGTCAGCGGCACCGTGCTGCAGTGGCCGCTCTCGGTGCTGCGCCTGCGCACGCATGACCGCGCTCAGCTGCTCGACGCTGCCGAGAAGATTATCCTCGCCTGGCGCGAGTGGACCGACGAGTCGGTGGGCGTCATCGCGCACACAGCCGATGGCGTGGCGCACAACACCGTGACGCCCGTCATCCGCCGCGTGGACTCCCGCGGCAACGCCGGCGGCGAAATTTACGAGGCCTACCTGGCGCTTCGCTGCAACATCACGACCGACGAGCATCCGCTGGGCGTGTTCCATCCGCATGCCGAGTACCACCATATTAAAAAGGAGAACATCGGCCTGATCGAGGTCATGGGCCTGGCAATTCTGCCGCCGCGCTTGGTTCCCGAGCTCGGCGCTGTCCGCGAGCACCTGCTGGCGGCCAAGGCCGATGCCAGCTACGATCTCGCCGGCTCGCTCGAGGGCGATGATCTTTGCCGCAGCCACGCCGCATGGGCGGAGGACGTCTTTGCTCGCCGCGCGAACGAGCTTACGGCGGATAACGCCATCGACATCCTGCATGAGGAGGTCGGCGTGGTGTTTAGCCACGTGCTCGACAACGCCGGAGTCTTTAAGTGGGACGAGGACGGACGCGCCGCCCAGCAGCGCTTTATCGACTCACTGTAATGATCCCTTGGGGACGGAGGAAAACAGATCATTCCGCCTGCAAGACAACGGCGCCCGCCGGCAACATCGCCGACGGGCGCCGTTTTATTGGCTAGTCATTGGGGACGTTCTTAAATGACTAGTCAAACAAGAACGTCCCCAATGACTACTTGCGACCAAGGCAACGCCGATGTCTTGGCATTGTCAGCGAAAACGCCCCTAAGCGAGCAAGGTGACGTGAAAGAGGAGGGCATTGACCTTCTGGTCATGCCCGACGATTGAACGTCAGATTGCCGCTTAGGGGCGTTTGCAGCGTCGAGCCGCTACGGCGTTTGGTAAAACCGCGTAACCCTACAGTTCAGTCACGACAACGTTGTTGTAGATCTCGTCCCAGCGGTCCATGACCAGGTGGCCGGTCTTGGGATCCATGGCGTTAAGCTTGCCGCAGGTATTGGCGGTCTTGAGCACCGTGACGTCGTCGGCACCAGCAGCAATGGCATGCGCAAAGCCGGCGATGGTCGAGTCGCCGGAACCCGTCGCATTCACAGCCGCAATCGCGGGCGTCTTGGCGCGGAACGCGCGACCCCCATGGAAGCCCACCGAACCGGCAGCGCCCATCGAAACGACAACCCAGGGGATACCGGCAAAACGGTCATCGGCGGCAAGCGCCTCGCGTAGGGCATCGACATCTTCGGTCGTAAAGGACGTACCCAGCAGGCCGTTAATCTCGGTCAGGTTGGGCTTTACGAGCTCAGGCTTAGCGTCGGACTCCAGCGCGGCCTCCAGCGATGCACCCGAGGTGTCGAGCAGCACCTTGGCGCCCGCCTCCTCGGCGATCTTGACGAGCTCAGCATAGTAGCCAGCATCGACGCCACGCGGCAGCGAGCCCGAAAGCGTCACAACGTCCGCCTTCGCTGCAAGCTCGGCGAACTTGGCCGTAAAGGCCTCGAGCTCGGCCGGGGCGATCTGCGGGCCGCTCTCCAGCAGCTCGGTCTGATTACCCTCGTGCAGAATATTCAGGCAAATGCGCGTCTCACCGGCGATGGGCACAAAGTCGTTCTTGACGCCGTCGGCATCCATAAGCTCGGCCATATAGGCACCCATGTGGCCGCCGAGCAAACCGGTCGCGAGCACATCGTCGCCCAACTGCAGCAGAACACGGCTCACGTTGAGGCCCTTGCCGCCAGCGGTCTTTTCGGGCGTCACACGGTTAACGTCGTCGATGATCAGCTTGTCGAGCTGATAGCACGTATCGATCGACGGGTTCATGGTAACGGTCAGAATCATGTTGAACTCCTGTTCCGGGGCGGCATGACCCGCCCCAAACATACGATAGCTCGTTAAAGGATCTCGATCTCAAAGCCGCGGGTAACGGTCTCCCCCGGCTTGGCCACCAGGCAGCCACGCTTGTGCTCCAGAATATCGTCCTCGTCGGAGCAGGTGGACAGGCCGCCCCACGGTTCCACGGCCACAAAGTCGCCCTCGGGCTTGCTCCACACAATCAGGTACGGCATATCGGGGAACGTCAGGCGCACGCCCTTGTCCTCGGTCTTCTTGGTCAGCGTAACCACGCGGCTCTCGAGCACGTCGAAGATGGTCTCCGCGAAGTCGAAGAGTTCGTGGGTCAGCGGCAGGTTCTGGCCGATCATGGGGTTCTTGCTGCGATGCTCAACATCAATCAGGCCCGTCGAGGGAACGGCAGTACAGAGCTCGGCGGCCTCGCGTTGCTCAAAACGGAGCTCGTAGTCGTCATAGGACTCACCCTCGTCAAGCGGGCACTTAAAGCCAGGGTGACCGCCCACAAAGAACGGCATGTCCTCGGTGCCCTCATTGGTCACCTCGTACGACACGGCCACCTTTGCCGCATCGATCGTGTAACGAGCAACGATCTTAAACGGATACGGGTACTGCTCGAGCAGCTCGGCATGGTCGGCAGAGCTTAGGCTCAGTGCAACCATGTTGTCGCTCTGTTCCTCGAGCTTCCACTCCTGTTTGCGCGCAAAGCCGTGGCGGGCGAGCCTAACCTCGCGGCCGCCCATGGTCATTGCGTGACCGTCGCGAAGGCCGCCGCAGATCGGGAAACAAATGGGTGCCTGGCCCGACCAGACCGCCGGGTCACCCTGCCACAGGTACTCACGGCCGTTGGCCGCAATAGAAGTGAACGATCCGCCAGCCGTGCTCAGTGCTACGCGGATAGAACCGTTATCAAGAACAAACTCCATAGGAGCCTTCCCTTTCTTACGACAGCCCGCCAAGTCAGTGGGGCTGATAGAAAACCGGCCCGCGCCCCCTCACAGAAACGCGAGCCGTCAATTGAAAAGCTGCAGAATGCCGGGGGCCGCCAAAACGAAGCACTCAAGCCAAGCAAGCAAACGTGTTATCGGAGCAACTTGCCATACCAGAACGCTTCGCAACAACAGCGGTAACCCCACAGGTCACTCAGACATCAGCGAGAAGCCAGCTGGCGAGGCAAGGTGCCGTGAAGCGAGACGGCATTGACCTTCTGGTCATGCCGTCGAAGCTGAGCGGCAGATTGCCCGCCAGATGGCTTCGCAGCGTCGACCGGTCCGGCGTTTGTTAAAACGCCGGAACCCCCTTAGTCGTGATACTCGCCGCGGTCCCACTTCTCGAGGAACTCGTCAAAGAAGTGCGGGTCAGCCTGAGCCTCGGCGTCGGCCTTATTGCAGGCGTCGATCTTGGCAATCAGGGCGTCGTGCTCGGGAGTCTTCTCGTAGGGCTCCTCCAGGAAGGCAAGCATGATATCGGCCATCAGGAACTCGCCGGTGATCTTGCCGCCAAAGCCCACGATGTTGGCGTTGAGCTCGCGACGGGCATACAGGGCAGAGGTCATGTCGCGAACCAGGGCGCAGCGAGCGCCGGGAACCTTGTTGACGGCGTTGGTGATGCCGATGCCGGTGCCGCACAGGGCCACGCCAAAGTCGGCCTTGCCGCTGGCAACAGCCTCGCCCACGGCCTTACCGTAGATGGGATAGTGCGTACGGGTGTGGCTGTAGGTGCCGCAGTCGAGCACCTTGTAGCCAGCCTGCTCCAGGCGGTCGGCCAGATAGATCTTCTCGTCCGTAACGATATGGTCGCAACCGATTGCGATGGTCTTCTTCATCAGAACGTCCTTTCGTCTGAATTCACAAGTTGAGATAGAAGTTCGAGTTCTCGGTGGCTCTCGTTAGGCCATCTTGTTGAGCATGTCGACACGGATCTGGTGACGGCCGCCGGCGTACTGGGCGCGCAGGAACTCGCGGGCGATCTTCTTGGCGACCTCGGTGCCCACAACGCCCGGGCCCATGGTGACCATGCGCGAGCCGTTGTGCTCGCGGGTCATGTAGGCGGAACGCTCGTCGGAAATGTTGGCGACGACCATGCCCTTGATCTTGACGGCGGCCATATAGGAGCCGACGCCGTACTTATCGAATGCGAAGCCCTGGGAATCCTTGTGCTCCAGCAGGTCCTTGGCAACGGCGGTCGCGGAATCGACAAAGTCCGCAGCAGGGGTCTCGGAATAGTCGACGACCTCGTGACCGTCAGCGATGAGCATCTCCTTGATGGACTCCTTCATCGACATACCGTCGGCATCGGAAGCGATTACAACCCTCATGACATCCTCCTTGAGAGATACGCAGGTGCGTAGTTTCTGTTTGGAAGTGTTGAATCGCGCTCAGGTCCGGGCATCTGAATGTGCGGTTCTTCACTGTTCATGTTTATTTGAACACATTCGAACATAGGTTGCAACCATTATTTGTTTAACTTTGTTCTTTTTTGAACAAATACCGTTTACGGTTGATTGCCGACCGTTTGAGCCCGGCGCAGACGTAGCGACCATGTCTTCAACAAACAAAAGGGCGGCCGAGAACGTGTCTCGGCCGCCCTTCTTACGGTTGATCTTCCAAAGATCGCTTTGCCGCCTACTCAGACTGCCCGCTCTTCTTGGCATGTTTGGACGGAGCGCTCAGAAAACGTCCCGTTAAATAGTTCGCCGGGCCGGAAATATCGATCCCCAGCAGCGTGTGCCCCAGCCACAGAAACGCCGCGAGCACCAGCAATGGAATAACGCACGAAGTCACAATCATCACGATGACGCCTTCGATCAGATCGGTCACCTGTTGCACAATCTCATCGGTCATCTGTTTGGCGCCGTTGGTCACCGACGCGACAAGACCCGAGGCACCGTCGGCAAGCTGCTCAAGCACGTTCTTGGATTCTGTGGACTCGGACTTTTTCTTGCTCGTTTTGGAGCTATTGCCGTCTGCCGCACCCGCAGCGTCGGCCGCCTTTTGCTCGGCCGCTTCGATGCTCACCCGATACGTCTCGTCGACCTTTTGCGACACCCATACGCTTGCAGGCACCAAGGCCATGCCGATCACGGCAACCACCAGCACGCGGGTCGCCACGCGGCGCAGGACAGCGCTCGTGCTCCAGCGTCCGTGAATGCCAAGCGAGACCGCAAAGAGCACCAGCGCAAACGGGATTAAGATGCCCAAGCCAACCGACCACAAAATCGTGAGCAAGTATTTCTCGAGGTATAGCACGGCAAGCACGATACCAAGGTTGCCTGAAAGCTGTGCGAGCTGCTCAGCGACCGGCGTACCCGTATCACCCGGCAGCGCGGTAATGC
The DNA here is from genome assembly GCA_902364975.1 of Coriobacteriaceae bacterium. Lineage (GTDB taxonomy): Bacteria > Actinomycetota > Coriobacteriia > Coriobacteriales > Coriobacteriaceae > Collinsella. The sequence continues at coordinate 47,230 of CABJFQ010000003.1, forward strand.
CCGCAGACAGCGCCACGCACGAGGCCGTGAGCGCCAGTACGTTACCTTTCTTTTGGTCGATAACCTCGATGGTGGAGTCCCAAGTCTTGGTATCGGCAAAATGCGGACGAGCCACAAAGCCCGACAGCAAGGCCAGTACCACGAGCGCAACGATGATACCGATCTGCAGCTTTTTGTTTGCGCACACGACATCGGACAGGCTGGGCTGCAGCTCGGTTACCGTCGTGTGCTCGGTTATCTGGACAGGACGCCCATGAGCCATCTCGTGCGCGTCTCTTTTTTGTATTGACCCGTTATCCGGCATTTGGATACCTCCTCAGTCCGGCGTTTAATGTGAAAGGAAGTATACCCACCCAGCGAAAAACCGAACGGCAAGACGAACGGGCACCAAGACTGTCCCCAATGACTATTTCGGGATGAGTTGCGGTGGAATAGGGATTGTTTTGCGCCCGCCGGTCCCTATTCAGTCCCTATTTCACCGCAACTTGGAGGAGTACAGAAAAAGCCCTGCCGCGGGTAGCGGCAGAGCTTTTGGAAGGGGACTTGGTTGTGAGAGCTCGTTAGGCGAGCTTAGCCTCGAGTGCGGCGATGCGCTTATAGGCATCGATGGTAAAGCGGGTCTGCTTCTCCAGGATCATGGTGGTCATGAGAGTGTCCTGAGCGTGAGCCATGATGAAGGTCATCTCCATCTCGCCGCCGCCGGCCTCCTGCGAAAGCAGCTTGGTCTGCGTGTCGTGGGCGCCGATAAGTGCATCGCTGGCATCCTTGTGCAGCTGCTCGGCCTTCTCAAAATCACCCTCGCGAGCAGCATCGAGCGCTGCAAGCAGATCGGTCTGGGCGTCGCCCGCGTATGCGACAATCTCAAATCCAACCATCGAGATTTCTTCTTTGGTTGCCATATTGCGTTCCTTTCACATATGAACCAACGGAGAGCATCGCGTCCGGGCATACGCGCTGCGCTGTGTATGGCAGGAACATTAACATTCAAACAAAAAAGAACAGCGCAAAACGTAATTTCGAGCTATGAACGGTTGCTTTTCACCCGTGAACGGTTTTTAAACCAATCTGAACATTCTCAAACACAATTAGCGGCAACCCAAACAGGTCCGCACCCTAGCGTATATCGCGCACCGTATCGCCCTCGACGAGCACACCCGGAAACAGCATGTGCTCCACACCGGGTGCAGCGCCCTCGGCGCCGGCAATCTTGTCGACCGCCCACATGCCGACGCGCTTGTTGTCAAAGCGCACCGTAGTCAGGCGACGATCGGGCACGATATCGCCCAAACTATCGTCAACACCCACCACGCTTACGTCCTGGGGCACGTGCTTCCCGCGCGACTCGAGCCCGCGAATGCAGCCGTAGGCCATGGCATCGTTGGAAGCATAAATGGCTGTGCAGTTCGAATCGTCCGCAAGCACCTGGCCGGCGGCATATCCGCTCTGTGCCGTCCAATCGCCACGGACGAGTCGCGGCGGCTCAATACCATGCGCGCGCAATGTCTCGCGCCAGCCCTCCTCGCGACGCATGCCCGAAAGCGAGCGCTCGGGGCACGAGATAAAGTGCACGGTCTTGTGCCCCTGCTCCAGCAGGTACTCGACCACCTGGCGCGAGCAATCGAACTGGTCGTTATCGACTGTTGAACAGAGCGGGTGCTCCAGCATGGTAACGAGCACCGTCTGCATACCGGGCAGCGGCTCGAAGGTGCCAAAGTCCGCCGGCATGCGATTCATGATCACAACCATGCCATCCACCGGCAGCGCGCTCATGCGCGACGATGCGCTCTCGAGGGTATACGGATGCCCGTCTACTTTAGTGAGGGTGATGGCATAGCCATGTTTGTCGGCCGCGGCGGCAAAGCCCTCCATACGGTCGAGGTTGCCGGTGCCGGTAATGTTGAACATGGCGACGCCGACGGTCTTAAACTTGCCGCGGCGCAGCGATCGACCGGCAAAATTGGGGCGATACCCCAGCTCGCGCATGGCGGCGCGCACGCGCTCCTTGGTCTCGAGGCGCACGCTGGGCGAATCGTGCACCGTACGCGAGACTGTCTGCTCCGAGACGCCCGCGAGACGCGCCACGTCCTTAACGGAAACCGATTTTTTAACAGCGGCCATAGGTCGATCTTTCTATGTCAACGATGCCATTGAAGACATCCTGCGCAGTCATTTTGAACACCTTTAAGTATATCCAACGCCTCCCCAACGATACGCTTACCACCCAAAACCTACCGTTCACCGACAATTCTGCTTCCCCGAGCGGCTTTTGTCGCCCAAATGTTAACGTTGCCATTGTGCAAACACAGAGCCACCGGGCGGCTCAAACGTTTACGCGCAAGGAATCGACGGTCCACAGGCACAAGGGCCACCGGTTCGCGTCTTTTTTTGTGCCGCAAAATGGCAACGTCAACATTTTGGCAACCGAACGTCAAAAGCTACCATCGTTGCTAACCCACCGACTCTTAGGAGCATTGCATGGAGCAACTCATCGCCATCATCGAAAAGGGCCAGCCCTTTTTCAACGCGATCGCCCGCAACAAGTACCTCAAGGCGATCCGCGACGGCTTTATCTCCGTCATCCCCATCATCATCTTCTCGTCCATCTTCTGCCTGGTAGCCTCGGTCCCCAACATCTGGGGTTTCTACTGGCCCGATGACATCAACAACGCCCTGTGGAAGTGCTACAACTACTCCATGGGCATTCTGGCCATCGCCTGCGCCGCCACCACGGCCAAGCACTTCGCCGACGCCCAGAACCGCGATCTACCCAAGAACAACCAGATCAACTTCATCTCGTGCATGTGCGCAGCCATCATCGGCTTCTTGCTCCTTTCGAGCGACACGATCGCCACGGATGCTGCCAGCGGCTTCAACACCACCTACCTTGGTTCCAAAGGCCTGTTGATCGCCTTTATCGCTGCGTTTGTGACCGGCATCATCTACAAGTTCTTCATTAAGCGCAACATCACCGTCAAGATGCCCGAGCAGGTTCCGCCCAACATCTCGCAGACCTTTAAGGACATCATCCCCTTCTCCGTCTGCATCACCGTCTTTTGGGTCTTTGACATCGTCTTCCGCGCTGCCTTTGGCTTCTGCTTTGCCCAGGGCGTCATCCAGGTGTTCCAGCCCCTGTTCACCGCCGCCGACGGCTATATCGGCCTCGCTGTGATCTACGGCGCTATGAGCCTCTTCTGGTTCGTCGGCGTCCACGGCCCCTCGATCGTCGAGCCCGCCATCGCCGCCGCTCTCGTTGCCAACATGACCGACAACCTGGCTGCATTCCAGGCCGGCGAGCACGCCACCGCCGTCCTGACGCAGGGAGCCCAGTACTTCGTCGTCTGCATGGGCGGCACCGGCGCCACGCTCGTCCTGGTCTTTATGTTCTGCTTCCTGGCCAAGTCCCAGGAGATGCGCGCCGTCGGCAAAGCAGCCATCGTCCCCGTGTGCTTTGCCGTCAACGAGCCGCTGCTGTTCGCCGCGCCTATCGTGCTCAACCCCGTCTTCTTTGTCCCGTTTGTCTTTGCCCCGATCGCCAACATCTGGATCCTCAAGGTCTTTATCGACTTCTTGGGCATGAACGGCTTTATGTACACCCTGCCCTGGACCGTCCCCGGCCCCATCGGCACCATCATGGGCCTGGGCTTCCAGCCGCTCGCCTTTGTGATGCTCGCCATCATCCTAGTCATCGACTTTGCCCTGTACTACCCGTTCTTCCGTGCCTATGACGCCCAGAAGTGCGCCGAGGAGGCCGAGATCTCCCAGGAGGAGCTCGCCGCCAAGAACGCCGAGAAGGCCGCCAAGCTCAACGACGCCTTCCAGGGTAAGGCCGACGCCAAGAGTGTTGCCGCCGGCGCCGCTGCCGAGGTCGTAAAGACCGACGCTGCCCCCGCTGCTGCCGCCACCGAAGCTACGGCCGCCAGCGACCTCAACGGCAAGCGCGTACTCGTGCTCTGCCAGGGCGGCGGCACTTCGGGCCTGCTCGCCAACGCACTGGCCAAGGCCGCCAAGGAGCGCGGCATCGATCTTGAGACCGCCGCCGATGCCTATGGCAACCACGTGGACATGCTTCCCGACTTTGACCTGGTCGTCCTGGCCCCGCAGGCCGCCAGCTACCTGGCCGACCTGCAGAAGGACTGCGAGCGCGTGGGCAACAAGTGCGTCGCCTGCCGCGGTAAGCAATACATCGAGCTCTCCCAGAACGGCGACAAGTCTCTCGCCTTTGTGAGCGAGCAGCTGTCGAAGTAAGTAACGCTTAGGGCCAGCCGACTATCCAAGACCGGCTGGCCCTTCGATTTAAACGATTGGATCATCATGTCCGTTAACCCTGCCAGCGTCACCAACCCGCCCGCGCAGTTTCCCGAGGACTTTGTCTTTGGCGGCGCCACCGCTGCCTACCAGGTAGAAGGCGAGACCCGCACCCACGGAAAGGGCAAGGTCGCCTGGGACGACTTCCTGGAGGCCCAGGGCCGTTTCTCCCCCGACCCCGCCTCCGACTTCTACAACCAGTACCCCGTCGATCTGGAGCTGTGCGAGGAGTTCGGCATCAACGGCATCCGCCTCTCCATCGCCTGGAGCCGTATCTTCCCCGAGGGTACTGGCAAGGTAAACCCCGAGGGCGTGCAGTTCTACCACGATCTCTTTGCCGAGTGCCACAAGCACCACGTTGAGCCGTTTGTCACGCTGCATCACTTTGACACGCCGCTGCCCCTCTTTGAGAAGGGCGACTTCCTCAATCGCGAGACCATCGACGCCTTTGTGGACTTTGCCACCTTCTGCTTTAAGGAATACGCTGACCAGGTGACCTATTGGTTCACCTTTAACGAGATCTGGGCTGACGCCTCCAACACCTACATCGAGGGCACCTTCCCCGGCGGCGTCAAAGCTCATCTGGCCGAGGCCTTCCAGTGCGAGCACAACATGATGCTTGCCCACGCCAAGGCTGTGCTGGCCTTCCACAACGGCGGCTTTAAGGGCAAGATCGGCGTCATTCAGTCGTTAGAGTTCAAGTACCCGCTCAACGAGAACGACCCCGCCGACATCAAGGCCGCCAACAACGAGCACGTGCTGCAAAACCAGTTCCTGCTTGACGCCACCTTCCGCGGCGACTATGCCCCCGACACCCTCGAGTGCGCCAACCGCCTGGCTGCCGTCTCGGGCGGCACCATCGAGATCCTGGACAAGGACCTCGAGATTATGCGCGAGGCCGCGCTCTACAACGACTACCTGGGTGTCAACAACTACCAGTGCCGTTTCCTCAAGGCCTACGACGGCGAGAACGACCTGCACCACAACGGCACGGGCGAGAAGGGTACCGGCCGCTGGCGCGTCAAGGGCATTGGCGAGCATGTGAACAAGCCCGGCATCCCCACCACCGACTGGGACTGGATCATCTATCCCGAGGGTCTGTTCGATCTGCTCGTCTACATTAAACAGCGCTACCCCAACTACAAGCAGATTTTCATTACCGAAAACGGTATGGGCTACAAGGACCCCTACAAGGACGGCTTTGTGGACGACCAGCCGCGCATCGACTACATCGAGCAGCACCTGCGCTGGCTGCTTAAGGCCATGGAGGTGGGCGTCAACGTGGGCGGCTACTTCCTGTGGAGCCTGCAGGACCAGTTCTCCTGGACCAACGGCTACAACAAGCGCTACGGCTTCTTCTACGTAGACTTTGAAACCCAGAAGCGCACGCCCAAGGCAAGCGCCTACTGGTACAAGCACGTGGCGCAGACCCGTCGTCTGGACTAGTGGCTTGCAGTTGGCGTAATTGCCCTGCTCACATAACTTGTCCCCATTTCTCAGCCGGGGGCGGCACGTCACACGGCGCGCCGCCCCCGGCCTTTGTGTTTGGGCGGACCGGGAGCCGTTTGTCTCGATCTGTAACATCTGACCCGCGGTTTCGGCCCCAACTGTTACAGATCGAGATGAACACACAGGGCAATCCTCTCAGTCTCAATCTGTAACATCTAGCTAAGTTTTTGGGTCCTAGTTGTTACAGATCAAGATGAACGCACGAGCCAACCCTCTCAATCTAAATCTGTAACATCTGGCGGGTTATTTCTCCCCTACCTGTTACGGATCGAGATGAATAGATTAGACCTAGCCTAAAAATCTCAACCTGTAACACGTAGCCGAGTTTTTCAGTCCTAACTGTTACAGATCGAGACAAACAGGCCGAGCAAGCTACACCCGTAGGTCTTTCACGCTGGAGCATTCGACCAGCACGCCCGAAACAAGCGTACGGCTTCTGGAGCTCGGGGCTTCTAGGCACGCAACGACCTCGTCGGGCGCACGGACACCCAGTCCGCGGTGACTGAACTTCACCGACATATCCCGAAAACTCGATCCCCGGCTTAGCTTGCGCGCATTATCACAATAAACCCCCAACGATACACGGTCCTGCGGTTCAATGAGCCACAGGACCGCATGCCGTCGATCAGATAAAGATCGTCATATACAGAGGTAGATATATCCTATGCCCTTCAGCCCTGAGCTGTTTTGGGTGAAGAACTATCTCTTCTCCGACTCGTCGTTCGAATCGTCTGCCGAAATCGTCAAGCGAGATTGTTGAATACGATTTGGAAGATTTAACTTCAACAGGAGTGACCCGCGGTTTTCCAGCCGCGTCTTCAAAGCCGCGCGAAACAAGAAAATCAATTTCACGCGTTCTGGGCCGACTCCCCTCTGTTTTGGAAGGCTCCTGCCAGCTGTAATAAAAAAGCGAATGCCCCAGACTCTTAAGCTGCTGCGCCACGATGTTCTCGATTAGCATTCCTTTATTAATTGAAATTCTTCCAAATTGAATGTCTCTATGAACATCCATAAGGTCCGGACCATCATCAAACGCCAAGCTCACGAGCAATCCCGTGTCCGCCATATAGCATTTAAGCGAAGACGCGTCCTCGTGCAGGCGGTAACCCACGCTCGGATCACTGCATAAATAGCAACGGTTAATCAGTCGCGCATCCTCAAGCCAGATTAACGCCGACTCATATGTCTCAAAACGGGACCCCTTCTCCAAGCTGTCAAATTTGAACCGTTTATTTGCCGCAGATAATTGACCCGGAATATCGTCATAAACCGCCCGCGCACGTCTAGCGTCCGAACCTCCAAACTTGGCAATGTCCTCCCTGTACAGTGCGATAATCTGCCGTTTAACCCTGTCGCATCCTCTAAAATCATTCTCTGCCACAAAGGAGTCGACCGACTGAGGCATACCACCGACAAGCATATACTCATCAAATAATCTCATGCACGTCGCATGAACGCCGTCCGGAAGCGCGGTCCGAGATTCGCGCCCTTTACGGATCTCTTCTGCATAAAGATCTTTTCCGGTCGCCCAAAGATACTCCTCAAAATCGAGGGGCTCGAGAGGGATCCTTTCTTCCTCTGACGGTATGACAATGCTATCGACATTCTTTTTGATGGAGACAAGAGAGCCTGTCTCGATGTAATCAAATCTGCCGTCTTCTACAAGATGCTTTATGTATTCGCGCGCGATGGGAAACCGCTGCACTTCATCAAAAATGACCAGCGACTCTCTCGGTTCGAGGGCCTTACCATACTGCAGCTGAAGCATGCGTAAAAAAAGATCGACATCTTCACGATGGTTCAGAAATATATCGAGCGTGGCTTTGCTAGCAGCCGAAAAGTCAATGTACAGATAATCCTTGTATTCATTTTGCGCGAAGCACTTGACGAGCGTCGTTTTGCCAACGCGTCTTGCACCCTCAATAAGCACCGCAGTGCGCCCTTGCGAGCGTTCTTTCCACTCCTGCAGACGATCATATGCCTTCCGTTTAAACATAATCTCACCTCAGCATAATTTACGTGCTAGTTTACAAAAATACCGACCTTCAGATATATCTAATAATACAAAAATACCGAGCTTTAAATGAGCTTATAGCTACAAAAATACCGACCATTGCAATGGTTGAGACATACAGTAATACCGAGCTTTACGCATAACGGATGCTATGCCTCACCGTCTCGATCTGTAACACTAAACCCGGTTTTGGACGTCTACCTGTTACAGATTGAGACAATTCAACGATGCCGACTATTCGATACGGCGTGGTACAATTATGTCCCAATGCGAAGGAGATACCTATGCCCATCTGTGTGCCCGTCCGAGACATGAAGGACACTGCCACATTCACCGCGCTTGTTGAGTCCGAGCACGACGTCACCGTAACCAAGAACGGCTACGAGGCCATGCACTGCATCAGCAGCGACCAATATCGCCTCATGCAAGACGAAATCGCCAAAGCCAAGCTGCTGTCTCGTATAATGCTGGCAGAAAACGAGATATCGCAAGGCGACTATAGCGACTATGACACCTTCGCGACCTCGATACGAGACAAATATGGCCTATAACGTCGTAATACTCAAAAGCGCGCGATATGAGTACGAGAGTATCGTCGGATACCTTGCCCAAATCCTCAAGAATCCGCGCGCAGCGGGCAATTTTGTCACTGAGTTTGAATATCAACTTGATTTGCTTCGCGAGCAGCCGCTCCTACGACCTCTCTCACACATGCAAGAGCTGGCGGCACGTAATTACCGATCGTTTCCCGTCAACAACTACACCTGTCTTTACAAGTTTGAGCGCGAAACAATCTATATCGCCCACGTCTTTCACCAGTCACAGGACTACGCCCGCCTGGTCTAGCACGGCGGCACTCGCTAGCAAATGACTTGCGTGTGCTCCTCGATGGCAGTGCGGTCCTCGGCGGCGATACCCGGCTCACACACCACAGCGTCCAAATTGTCCAGGCGGCAGAAGGTGTAGAAGTCGCGCTTGCCGATCTTGCTGGAGTCGGCGATCAGGTAGCGCGAGTCGGCCTTGCTAAAGGCGAGCTGCTGGATACGGCCCTCGTCCATGTTGGACGTAGACACGTCACCGTCCAAGATGCCGTTGGCGCCGATAAACGCCGCATCGATGCCCAGCGCGCGCAGGGTATCCTCGGCCGTTGGTCCCACAAAAGCGGCGGTGCGGCGACGGTACATACCGCCCACGAGGCACAGCTCGCAGTCTTCGCGCGCCTCGAGCAGGTTAAACACCGAAAGCGAATTGGTCACAATGCGCAGGCGAAACGTCGGCAGCATCGAGGCCATCTGCTCAACCGTGGTGCCCGTGCCCAAAAAGATGGTCGAGCCCTCCTCGATAAGCTCCACAGCACGGCGCGCAATCTGCAGCTTTTCCTCGGCATGCTTCGTGCGCTTTTCGGTGTGCGAATACTCATGGCGCAACATAGCGTGGGGACGACCCTGTGCACTGCGGGCGCCGCCGTGCACGCGCTCGATCTCGCCCAGGCTCGCAAGCTCCTCAAGATCGCGACGAATCGTCATGTCCGAGACGCCCAGCGCATCCGAAATCTCCTTGACCGAGACCGTGCCCTGCTCTTCGAGCAGCTGACGAACCTTATCCTGTCGCTCCGCTTTAATCACGATGAATCCTCGCCGTTCTGTGCGCGCATATCATTCAAACAGTAACGAACAAATTGTATCAGACTCATGCGCGTCAAAAATGAACGCCCGCACAGCTCCAATCATCACTTTTTTGAGAAAAATACCCCCTGCTTTAGTGGGGTGTAGTGATAATCTCGCCTGTTCGCGCTACAGTTTGTCGGAAATACCTCGATGTTAGGAACCAAATGATCACTTCCGAGCTTTTCGGCACCGCACCGTGCGGTACCCCCGTTCATCGTTACACCCTCAACGGGCCCGAGATCTGCGTTCGCATTATGGACTATGGCGCCACCGTGCTGGGTATCGATGTGCCCGACATTCCCGGCAACGTGCGCGATGTGGTGCTGGGCTTCGATAAGCTCGAGGATTACTTTGACAACCCCGCCTGCTTTGGCGCGACCATCGGACCTGTGGCCAACCGCACTGCAGGTGCCACGATCACCATCGCCGGCACGGACTGGCATATGCCCGCCAACGAGGGCGCCAACAACCTGCACAGCGATCTTGAGTACGGCCTGCACAAGCGCGTGTGGGACGTTGAGCTCGACGAGGTCCACAATGCTGTGCGCATGACCACCTCGCTTGAAGATGGCGAGCTGGGCCTGCCCGGCAACCGCACCTTTACGGCCGTGTTTACCGTGACGCGCACCGGCTGCTTCCGTATCGAATATGGCTGCGAGAGCGACCGCGCCACGTACGTGTCCATGACCAACCACACGTACTTTAACCTTGCCGGTCATAACGCCGGCATGGACTGTGAGCATTTCTTTGTTGCTAACGCTGCCCACTACCTGCCCATCGACGACCAGAACATTCCTACCGGCGAGATCGCTCCCGTCGAGGGTACGCCGTTTGACTTCCGCGAGCTGCGCCCCGTTGCACCCGGCATGGAGGCCGACGACCCGCAGATTAAGCAGGCCCGTGGCTACGATCACTGCTTGTGCATCGATGGCTATCAGTACGGCCGTAATCTGCGCCGCGCGATGCACGTCGAGGAGATGTGGACCGGTCGCGAGCTGGACTACTACACCACCGCCCCGGGCGTGCAGCTCTACACCGGCAACTGGCTGGGCGACGAGCACGCCAAGGACGATGCCAACTACGGCTGGGGCGCCGGCTTTGCCCTCGAGGCCGAGATGTACCCCGACACGCCGCACCAGCCGCTGTTCCCGCAGGGCATTGTGGGCCCGGGTCACCCCTACAGCAATGTGATCGAATACCACTTTATGAGGCACTAAGCCCATAACGCAACATATCGCACAGCAGCGCCCGCCGGCACACCGCCGACGGGCGTTTTTTCATCTTTTGGCTCATTTTCGCTGTGACTGTATGAGTGACATATCAAAACTATGCCCATTTACTACGTTTAGCCCGGGATGCTCGACCATGCACCGGTTTTTGTTAAATTCGCAAGCCGTCTACCTGCGGTTTTGTTTTTCTCAAATTCGACATGCTCGGCGATAGCCGACCAAACGTAGTAAATGGGCATAGTTTTTGACAGGCGGCATCGCGCGCATCCCTCGCAAGGGCAAAATGATCCGTTTTCCTCCGTCCCCAAGGGATCAGTTGAACAGATTGCCAATGGGGTCGGGGGCGGAACTGGGGAGATAGCGGATTTCTAGCTCTATGCCGAATTCTTGCAGTTCTTTGAGGGCAGTGACGTCTGCGTCGCTCACGGCAACCGCGGGCGTTATGGGGCGCTTGCCCTCCCCTGCTTGCATATGGCCAATGCTGATCTTGGTGATGGGCACGCCGCCCTTAACCAGCGCGAGCGCATCGGCGGGTGAGGCCACCATGATCAAGATCCATTGGCGCGGCGTTGCGGTATGAATGATGTCGATGGTCCTTTGCACCGAGAAAAACCTTGTCCAGACGCCTTCTGGGGCCGCCACCCTCATGGGTGCCCATTGGCGCGAATCCGCCGCAATCTCGTCGTTAACGATCAGGACGAGGTTGGAACCCACGGCTTCGTTCCACAGCTCAACGTCTTGCCCGTAAATGAAACGGTCGTCGATGCGTGTGAGAAGAATCTTGGGTTGAGCCATCGCTGCCCCATTCTGCTTGAGACCCGTAAGAGCAAGACATCACGTCTTCAATATTAGTGCATTTAAAGTGAGAAAAGCCGCCAGAACCCTTGCGCGGATTTGCGATGTCCCGTATCATAGACAGCCGTTGACGCCTCAGTTGCGTCATCACATGGCCGCCAGCGTAGCTCAGTTGGTAGAGCACCGCTCTCGTAAAGCGGGGGTCACCGGTTCGAGCCCGGTCGCTGGCTCCATTGCACAAGATAGCCGCCTTCGGGCGGCTTTTTTGTTGCCGATTCGGCCACTCGGCGGACTTCGGATTTAATGCTTAGGGGGCGGGGATTTACCAAAGTGAAATTATAATGAAAAGAACCCCAGCTGCAACAATTGCCATGGTGAGGGCTCGAATTGGCCATATAGATTTAAAATAGCCACGATACCTTCTCTTTTGCTGGAACGATATATCTATACAAGGTTGTGAGCGGAAACCAAAAATACGTCGATTGCTATCCGACAAACGGGTCTGGAATTGCATTCACCGGCATTTCAGAGCAGATTGATACACATGTACGAAAGGGAACCTATGTGGTGCGTTGGGTTGGAGCTGCTGCAGGTCCGATATGGATTGCGGTCTTGCGCCCCGATGTCCAAATAGGTTTCTCTCTCTAGACGGGAAGTTGCTCATGGACGCCATATATGACGGGGATGACTGGGTCGATCATTATACTTGGCGCCTGGTCGGCTCGAACGACAATGGGGATGTGGTGTTTGATGGACTATGTCCAAAGCATCTCCATCCTTTTGTCTCGTCGTTAATTGAGAGTTCCGCTCGTGTTGCCCCCTACAGCTCGGCATCGCTTCATGATACGGACGTTTTGAAGACCATAAGGGAATCAATTGACGATGGCACGATGAGCGGCCCGCTGTTTTCTCGGCTTGTGGGGCTAGATGAGATTGGCTCGAAACGACTGCTTGCGGGCGAAAAAGTGGAACTCACTTATCGGTCGATGATTTCAATCCTGCGGCTAGCCGATGTTCTTCGCAAATAAATGAGGCTTCCCTATTCAAAAACAGAAAACCCCGCCAAACGTGATTTCCCTAGGGAAAACCCGTTTGGCGGGGTCCTAGCGTGATTTCCCTAGGGGAATCACGCCATCAGACGAACAACTCAGCCGAGCAGCTCGCTACTCCTCCCAGTAGGCGTCGGCAAGCAGCTTAAAGCAGATCTTCTTGATCGGTTGTGCGCCATCGCCCGGGAACTCGAGCGTGGGCATGTGAGGCTCGCCGGCAACGAACAGCGCAAACTTGTCGTCGGCAAGATCGCCGGCGATCGAAGCGTCGGAATCGACCAGATCGTAGTCGTCCTTCTCGTCAAACTCCTGAACCAGCGTCAGGCTGCCCGTGGCGACCTTAAAGGCCTCGCGACCCTCGACGTCGATCTGCAGGTCGTGATAGCGCTGATGCGTCTCATAGTGAGCCTCGGCCTCGGGACGCGTCGTGGGAGCCATGACGTTCGCATAGACCTTGTCGCCCAGAATCGGATGGCTGCCGACCTCGAGCTCTGCCGGGTCGTTCTCCTCGAGCCAGTCGATCAGCACGTCGAGGCCCTTGAGAATTCCGCGGTACTCCTCGATATCGCCCAATGCACCGTAAATCATCTAAATCCCCTCTCGGATCGCTTCTTTGGCGGCTAATCGGCAAACGCGTTATCGATGCTGTTGCCACCCACATACGCCTCGACCAGGGTAAGGTCGGGATTGAACACGACAAACTCGGCGTCGCGCCCCAGCATAATGCTACCGCACTTGTCGTCGACATGAGCTAGCAAGCAATGCCGGGGCCGACGCCCAGGCTTTTACAGCTCGGTCACGACAACGCCGTTGTAGACCTCGTCCCAACGGTCCATGACCAGATGGCCGGTCATGGGATCCATGGCATTGAGCTTGCCGCAGGTGTTGGCGGTACGCAGCACCGTCTCGTCGTCCGCGCCGGCAGCAATGGCATGCGCGAAGCCAGCGATAGTGGAGTCACCAGAGCCCGTAGCGTTAACGGCAGGGATATCGGGCGTCTTTGCGCGGAACGCACGGCCATTGTGGAAGCCAACGGAGCCGGCAGCGCCCATGGACACGACGACCCAGGGGATATCGGAGAAGCGGGCATCAGAGGCGAGCGCGGCGCGGAGCTCGTCCACATCGTCGGTGGTAAAGCTCGTGCCCAGAAGGCCGTTAATCTCGGTCAGGTTAGGCTTGACCAGCTCGGGCTTAATTTCGGACTTAAGGGCGGCCTCGAGCGAAGCACCCGAGGTATCGAGCAGCACCTTGGCGCCGGCGTTCTCGGCAATACCCGTGATCTTGGCGTAGTAGCCCGCCTCGACACCACGGGGCAGCGAACCCGAGATGGTAACGACAGCGGCCTTGCTCGCAAGCTCGGCGAACTTGGCGGTAAAGGCATCGAGCTCCTCGGGGGCAATCGTCGGGCCGCTCTCGAGTAGCTCGGTCTGGTTGCCGGCGTGGAGGATGTTAAGGCAAATGCGAGTCTCGCCCTTGATGGGTACAAAATCATTCTTAATGCCGTTGGCATCCATGAGCTCGGCCATGTAGGCGCCCATGTGGCCGCCGAGTAGACCGGTTGCCACAACGTCGTCGCCCAGCTGACCCAGTACACGGGCCACGTTGAGACCCTTGCCGCCGGCGGTCTTTTCGGGCGTCACACGGTTAACGTCGTCGATAATGAGCTCATCGAGCTGATAGCGTGTATCGACGGACGGGTTCATCGTAACGGTGAGGATCATTTTTAGCTCCTTATCTCGCAGGCTCCTTGTGCCTCGCGATACGAGTCGACAAAACGGAATTACAGAATCTCAATCGTGAACGAGCGAACGACGGTCTCCTTGGGCTTGGCGACAAGGCAGCCACGCTTATGCTCAAGCACGTCGTCCTCATCGGAGCAGGTCGAAAGGCCGCCCCAAGGCTCAACTGCCACAAAATCGCCCTCGGGCTTGCTCCACACAATGAGATATGGGAAGCCCTCAAAGCTCAGGCGGACGCCCTTGTCCTCGCCCTTTTTGGAAAGCATGACCTGGCGGCTCTCGAGCACGTCAAAGATGGTCTCCGCAAAATCGAAGAGCTCGTGCGACAGGGGCAGCGTCTTTCCCACCATGGGGTTCTTGGAGCGCTTGTCCACGTCAATCAAGCCAGTCGAAGGGACAGCGGTGCAAAGCTCTGCAGCCTCTTCTTTCTCAAAGCGCAACTCGTAGTCCGTATAGGCCTCGCCCTCATCGAGCGGGCACCTAAAGCCGGGATGCCCACCGATAAAGAACGGCATATCCTCGGTGCCCTCGTTGGTAACCTCATAGGAGACACGCACGGCGGCGTCCTCGAGCGTATAGCGGGCGACGAGCCTAAACGGATACGGATAATCGCTCAGCAGCGCGGCGTTATCCTCCGAAGCCAGGCACATAGCCAACTCGTTCTCGCCTTGGCTCAGCAGCTTCCACTCCTGCTTGCGCGCAAAGCCGTGGCGAGCGAGCTTTACATGATGCCCGGCAAACGTCATGGCGCTGTTGTCGCGCAAGCCTCCGCAAATCGGGAAGCAAATCGGCGCCTGGCCGGACCACACGGTGGGATCACCCTGCCACAAGTACTCGCGACCTCCGGCCTCAATCGAGGTAAACGAGCCACCAGCCGTGGAAACCTTAATAGAAATCGAATCGTTGGAGAGAGCGTATTCCATTACCCATCCTTTCGAACAACTGCTTTATTTCACGCAAGCGCCCGTTTCAATCCTAACCATAGAACAAACCCGCACGCTCATCGATGCGTCCGGTATCCCGGCCATGTAACGGGGTACCATACAGACATTGATGCAATTACAGCTGAAAGGCCTTCTTATGCGAACCATCATTCTTTATGCCTCACGCCACCACGGCAATACGAAAAAGCTCGTGGACGCCATTGTCGAGGCGCACCCCGAAATCGATACCCTCGACGTGAAAACACTCGGCAAAAACGAGTATCCCAACCTGCACGAATACCATCTGATTGGTGTCGCCACGGGCATCTATTACTCCGAGATCGACAAGGACATGGCACGCGTGCTCACTAACGTGTTGCAGCCGCAGGACAAGGTGTTTGGCCTTATGACCTACGGTGGAAAAAACAAGTGGTACGGCAAGGATATCGATGGCATCTGCCGCATGAGGCAGGCCATCTTTATGGGTGTCTACGGCTGCCCCGGCTTTGATACGTGGGGGCCGTTCAAGCTCGCCGGCGGCGTCCAGAAGGGGCACCCGACCGCTGAGGAAATTAAGGGTGCCGTCGACTTCTTCGACAAGATCGAAGACGAGTATGGAGACATCATCGTCGAAGAGTACGCCAAGCGCGAGAAGCGCCTAGCATACGAGAAGGAGCATCCTGCAGGAGGCCTGGTGGCCGGCGTTAAGCGTACGGCAAAGAAAATCGCTAGCAAGCTGTAACTGTAAAGGTGCTTTTGAGCGTTTAACCCGTACGGCGGGTCCGAGCAGATTCGGGCCCGCCGTCTTTTTCTTTCGTTACTCGGTAAAGGCGTTGCCGACGCTCTGGCCGCCAACATACGTCTCGACGAGGGTGAGCTCATGGTCGAACACGACAAAGTCGGCGTCGCGACCCGGCATGATGCTGCCGCACTTATCCTCGATGTGCGCGGAGCGTGCCGGTACCTCGGTTGCCATGCGAATGGCGATATCGGCGCTGGCGATGCCCCAGTCGACGATGTTCTTGACGCCCTGGGCAAGCGTGAGCACCGAACCGGCAATGCTCTTGCCATCGGCGAGCCAGCACAGGTTGTCCTTCATGATGACGTCCATGCCGCCGCTAGTGTAGCTGCCCTCGGGCATGCCGCCGCAGCCCAGGCAGTCGGTGATGAGTACCGTGTGCTGCCAGCCCTTGGCCTGCAGCAGCGCCTTGATGGCGGCAGGGTTTACGTGCTTGCCGTCACAGATGATCTCGGCGTAGGTCTCGGACGTGGACATAGCAGCACCCACGACACCGGGCTCACGGTGATGCAGCCCGCGCTGGCCGTTATAGGTATGCGTAAAGCAGCTGGCACCGGCGTTGATGGCGGCGATGCACTCATCGTAGGTGGCGTCGGAGTGACCGATGCTGGTCACCACACCCTTGGCGTTCAGAGCAGCCGCATAAGCAGCGGCACCGTCGCGCTCGGCCGCCATGGCGCTCTTAACGATGCGACCGCCCGCAGCCTCCTGCCACTGATCAAAGACCTCCTCGGAGGGATCGATAAGATAAGCGGGGTTCTGCGCGCCCACGTGCTTCATGGTAAAGAAGGGGCCCTCCAGGTAGATGCCCTGAATGCGAGCACCGCAGAAGTCGGGGCCGCGACCCTCGTCCGCCTGAGCGATGGCGGCGCAGGCGTCCTTGATCTGCTCGACGCCATCGGTGAACGTCGTGGGTAGCCAGCTGGTGGTACCGCGACGGGCGAGCTCGGTCGAGCTGATATCAATGCCCTCGGGATCGTTATCGGTAGTCGAGTGGTTATAGAAGCCATGAATGTGGGTGTCGACCATACCCGGTGCGATCCACGATCCAGTGTAGTCCTTAATCTCGCAAGAGGGCTCGTCGGCCTGCCAGGCGCCAAAGACGCCATCCTCGACCATAAGATAGCCGCCCAGTTGCGGGCCTGCCGGCAAGAAGAACTTGTCAGCCTTAATTGCGTACGTGCTCATATGCACTCCTTGCTTCTAAAGCAGTTGACTGTGGTGATGCTTATACCCAGCTCAGGTAAAACAAAAAGCGCCCGCCCGCCGTTATGAGCGGACGGGCGCCCTTACAGGGGGGACGCGATTAAGCGGTGAAGGGGTGAATCGTCACGCCCTTAACCACGCGGTTGACCGTGCCGGTGGGGCTCGGCGTATCGGGCGTGTTGCCCACGCGCACGGAGTTGAGCAGGCTGATGGCCTGGGCAAACATCACGAACGGCAGGGCAAGGTAGCCCTCGGGGAGTGCCTCATAGCCCTTAAAGGTGAAGGACTCGCCCTCGTAGACGGTAGCGCCATCCTGCTGAACGGCAACGGTGTGCTGAGCGATCTCGTCGCCACCGATCTCGTTGAGGATGTCGATATCGTACTGACGGGTGTAGGCATCGTTGTTGACGAACACGAACACGAGGGTCTTGTCGTCGACGAAGGACTTGGGTCCGTGACGATAACCCATAGAGGTGTCGTAGGAAGTAGCGACTAGACCGTGAGCGAGCTCGAGGATCTTGAGCTGGCTCTCCTGGGCAAGGCCACCGAAGGAGCCGGAACCCAAGTAGGTCACGCGGTTGAAGTCGCCAGCCAGGTAATCGGCAACCTCGGACTCGCGAGCGATGACCTCCTCGCCCATCTTGGCGATGGTCTCGACCCACTCGGCCTTCTGCTCGTCGGAAGCCTCGTCAAAGATGAGGGTAGAGAGCAGGGTCATGCAGGTGTAGGAACCGGTCATGGCGAAGCCCTTGTCGTTGGCGCGCGGGATGAGCAGCGTCAGCGCATTGGGGTCATCAGCGGACTCGACAGCGAGCTTGCCCTCGGGAGCGCAGGTGATGTTGAGGAACTTGACGTTGTGGACGAGCTCCTTGGCAACGGCGACGGCGGCAAGGCTCTCGGGGCTGTTGCCAGAGCGGGCAAAGGAAACCACGAGCGTGGGATCCTCGGCGCGCAGGAAGTCGCGCGGGGCGCTCACGATATCGGTCGTGGCGATGGGCTTAAAGTCGTAGAGATCAGTGTTGCCAGCGTGACGCAGGTACGGGGCGCAGGTATCGCCAACATAGTCGGACGTACCGGCACCGGTGAAGACAACGGACAGACGGCCCTCGCCCATAGCGCGAGCCTCAGCCAGAAAGGCCTCGATGGCCTCCTTGTTCTCGCGATAGATGTTGAGCGTATCACGCCAAAGCTCGGGCTGCTGAGCAATCTCGGCCGTGGTGATCTGGGCGCCGAGCTCGGTGAGCTCCTCGACACTCTTCTCGAACATTTCTAATACCTCTCTCTAGAAGTAATCCTCTGACGTGCAATTATACACTTCGATTGGTTATCTGGTAGTAACCAGTTAAATACAAAGAATCATCATATGGAAACGGTGCAGACACTAATCGCTACGCTGGTGGTAAACCTTGTATTTAAACTGATCGGCACGAGCAACCGAGAGCGTATACTCCACAACCTCGTTTGACTCGTTATACGTAGTCCTAACCAAATCGAGCACAGGCGAGCCCTCGACGATTTCCAAAAGGTGGGCATCGGTGGGACGGGCTATGCTCGCATAGAACTCCTCTTCGGCCACGCGTATTTTTTGCTTAAAGTCTTGCTCAATCACATCGTAAAGCGGCTTACGCTCCAGCAACGGTCGCTTTAGGGACAGAAATTGACGAACCGGTAGATAGCTACGTTCGACCATCATGGGCATGTTGTCGGCAGAACGAAGGCGCTTGAGCTTAAAAATGCGATCACCGATACGTAATCCCATATGCTCGGCCAGATTCTTATCGGCCTCCATCTCGCAAAAATCGAGAATCGTGGTCTCGGGGTCGCGACCCATCGCGCGCATCTGCTCGGTAAAGCTGTAGGACTGCATAAGATTGGTTGCCTTTGCCGAACGGTCGGTCACAAAGGTACCGCGACCGTGCTGCCGAACCACCAGTCCTAAACGCTCCAGTTCCTGCAGAGCCAGGCGTACCGTAGTGCGCGAGAGACCATAGCGCTCCGAAAGTTCGCGCTCGGAAGGAATCATGTCACCGGCGCGATATTCATGGTCAATCTTTTCGGTCAGAATATCGACCAGCTGATCGTACAGCGGTTGCTTACGCGCTCCGATCGCCATCCTATCCTCCCTTTTGCTCGAATTCGGCTAACTACCTAGGGTGTTAAGCATTATCGATCTGCAACACCCGAATCATTAAGAAAACAAAAGCCGCGCGCTCTTTCGAGCACGCGGCTTTTAACATACACATGGCTTAAGGGGTCGGGGTGTGAGCCGCGTAGGGACACACCCCTCAAGCTAGAGCCTTACCAGATGCTCGGCCAGAGACCAAGCGGGCCAGCGCCCAGGATGCCCAGAACGAAGAGCAGCAGAATGCCCTTGGTCGGGGTCCAGCTGTGCTTAGCGAACATGTAGTAAAGCAGCAGCGTAAGCATAAGCGGGACAAGCTTCGGAACGATGGTGTTGAGGGTGTCGGCAACAGAGAAGTTGACCGGATCCTCGGTGACGGTGCCGTAGGTGACGGACTCCATGCCGTTGCCCAGATCGGTGACGCCGCACTCGACAGCGTTGCCGTCGGCATCGGAAGCGGTGAGGGCGTTGCCGTCCTCATCGGTCATGGCGATGGTACCGGCCTCAGCGGTCTCGGTATCGATGCCCTCCATACCGGTGAAGTTCTCGGCCTCCTTCTCGGAGACGATCACGGTAGTAGCGGAGAGGCCGCGGGTGGTGCCGTTGGGGATCTGGAGGTTGATCTGGGTGCCACCCATGGTGACGACCAGGCAACCGACGACGAAGACGCCCATGATGGAAGCGGCACGCGTAAAGGCCTGCATGTTGGCGGTCAGAGCGTCAATAGCGCTGGTGCCAAGCTTGTAGGACCAGTTCATGAGCCAGAAGCGCAGAGCGAACTGGACGACGTTGAAGATCACCAGGAAGATCAGCGGCGCAGCGGCGTTACCGTTGATAGCCATGTTGGAGGTGATGCCGGCCGTGATAGGCACGAGCGTCAGCCAGAACAGGGCGTCACCGATACCACCGAGCGGGCCCATTGCGGCGACGCGGACGGCGCGGATCGTGGGGATGTCAACCTTGTTCTGCTCGAGCGAAAGCACGATACCCATAACAAAGGTGACGAGGAACGGGTGAGTGTTGAAGAACTCCAGGTTGTGGCTCATGGAAGCCGCGAGGTCGTTCTTGTTGGTGTGGATCTTCTCCAGACCGGGGATGATGGAGTAGAGCCAACCGGCGGCCTGCATACGCTCGTAGTTGAACGAGGCCTGCAGGAAGCAGGAGCGCCAAGCCATCTTGTTGAGGGTCTTCTGGTCGAGCTGCGGAGCAGGAGTGAGATCCTCGTAGTGCTCCGGGATCACATACTCATTAGATGCCATCTTCGAAGTCACCTCCGTCAGAAACAGCTGCACCCTTCAGCTCGGTCTGCTGCTGGAAGTCCCAGAAGGCGATGCCGAAGCCGATGAGAGCGAGGATGAGCAGAGCAGGGGTTGCCAGAGAATCGTTGGCAACGGTGATGAGCGCGAGGCCAAAGCCCATGAGGAAGAAGCCCCACATATCGCGGTTCATCATAACCTTGAGCAGGACGGCGAAGCCGACGAAGCGCATCATGCCGCCTGCAGCGGAAAGACCGGTCTGCAGCCAAGTCGGGATGGCGGAAGCGATGGTCTGACCGATGGTGGCGCCAGCGATGAAGAACAGGGTAACGACGACGGCGAAGATCAGGCCGAGCAGAGCCATGGCGAAGTAGTTCAGACGCTCGATACCCTTGGTGTCAGCGTTGTGAGCCATGTTGTCCGCGGAGGACATGAGCGGCGACATAAGCGTGAAGACCAGGGTAACGCCGAGCTGACCAAGCAGAGCGAACGGAATGGCAAGGCCGACTGCCGCGTTGGGCTCGAGGCCCGTAGCGATAGCGAGAATGGCTGCCATGATGCCGCCGATGACGGCGTTAGGCGGCTGAGCGCCTCCGATCGGCATGTTGCCGATCGTCATGAGCTGATAGGTACCACCCACGAGAAGACCGGTGTTGAGGTCGCCAAGGATAAGACCGATGACGGCGCCGGTGACGATGGGCTGATAGAGAGACTCGAGGAAGTTGAACTGGTCGATTGCCGCGACGAACGTGACGATGAAGACCAGAGCGACCTGGATGATCGAGTATTCCATCTTGCTCCTCCTTTCAAAATGTATGTACGCACTTTGGATATCACGTACAGAACGTCAGGGTTTCAATCCTGACAACGTGGATCACGAGGATTACGAGAAGAGCTTGCTCGTGTCCTCAACAGGCGTGCTCGGAACGCGCCTGATCTCCAACTCCACCCCCAATTCCTGCAGCTCTTTAAACGCAGCGACATCCTCGTCGTTAACTGCGACGGAGGTGGCGACTTGGCGCTTTCCTTCCGACATGTGCATGTTGCCGATGTTTACCTTCTTTATAGGCACACCGCCCTTGACGAGCGTAAGCACGTCTTCCGGTGTTTCGGCCACGATGAAGATCTTCTGGCGCGGGCTCGCCTTGCCAATGACGTCGATGGTCTTCTGCAGGGAGAAGAAACGCGTAGCGACGCCGGCGGGAGCGGCCATCTTCATGAGGTTCTGGCGCATGGTGTTGGTCGACACATCGTCGTTGGCGACGAGGATAAGGTTGGAGCCCAAGGTGGAGTTCCACTGGGTGGCAACCTGACCATGGACCAGTCGGTTATCGATGCGGGTAAGAAGAATGTTGGGTTCTGCCATGTTGATCAGCTTCCTTTCGTTATTTGCTGACGACAGTTACTTGATCTCCTGAATCGCGTAACGCGAAACATCTACGACGGCACCGGATCGGACTTTGATCTGGACCTTTTCGCCTTCGATGCCCTTGACGGTTCCGTAGATACCGCCGGCGAAAAGAACCTCCTGACCCGGCTTGAGCTCGGTGTGCAGCTCCTTGAAGTACTTCTGCTTCTTCTTCATGTTGATTTGCGACCAGATGGTGTAAATCAAGCCCATGACGACAAGCAGGCCTAAAAGAGCGACCGAGGAGCTCAGGACGCTGGCTCCGAAATCGGCCATTAGATGCCGTCCTCGTCACCGAAGATATCCTCTTCCTCGGCACCAGCGACGGAGGCAACCGTCTGGGCGGTGATGCCCGTCTGGCCAACGGTCACGGCCTGCTCGCCAAGCTCGGCGAGCGTAGCGTTGCCGCGGAGGAACAGAAGCTCAATAACCATGGGAAGGTTCGTGCCAGTCAGAATCTCGACGTTGTCGACATCCTGGGCAATCATCATTGCCTGGTTGAACGGGGTACCACCAAGCAGGTCGGTAAAGACGAGCACGCCATCGCACTCCTCGCGCATGGCGGTGATAGCGGCGCGGAGATCCTCACCGTAGGAAGCAGCCTGGTCGCCCTCGAAAGGAACGACGGTAAAAGCGGGCTGATCACCGGCGACCATAGCGATAGCGCTTGCGAGGCCGGGTGCGAACTGTCCATGACCGGTAAGAATAAAGCCAACCATTCAAATTTCCCTTCCGAAGGTGTGTACGATCTGAGTCCGATGTTTTCGGAAGCCAGCGGGCGGACGCCCTTAAAGCTTCTTGGAAAGCGTTCTTTGAAGACCAGTGGTCTCTCAACTGGTAGTAACCACGTGACGTGTTGTTGTCACTATATCATCACAGAAGAGGTCGCTTTCGCTGATTCACGCAGTAAAACGTTTTTGCACCGCTCACGGCGATAAATCGACCGTTTACCGCTCGTTAACACTTCTACCTGCGGTTTTGAAACCGTTTCGAAATACTTTGACGAAAGATCGGAACCTTTTCTGTGTCTAAACAACGCAGGGTGGCCAAAAAAGGCATGTAGAAAAAATGCAGGTCATTGTGAAGATTTGTGAATTGGTCTTTTTGACTTAATACCAGTTAGAACCAGTTTAGAAATTATCGGTGAACGGTAGTTTTCGACCGCTCAGCGGTTATTTCCAATCGTTTGCAGCTCCTTTTCCATATGAATTAGGGAGACCCGATGAAGCACTTGCGCGGTTGCGGGAAATTTCGATACTCGTCCATCCCCCACGTGCCAAACTCTCACTCCCTAAATATGCCATAAGCTCTCGCTATTCGTCTTACAAACATAACTTACTCTAATCTGTAATTGTTTATCGTTTATCATTAAGTATGTTATAAGATTTAAATATCATCCTAGACATTGGTTGGAGGAGCTATGATCCGCTGGAACGTATCCAAATCGAATGAACCCATCAACCGCGAACAGGCAATAGCCGATTTGGGGAAGCTCGCTCACATCTGCAAATGGGCCACAATCTGCACCGCCGTAGCGCTCGCTCTGGGACTCCTCGCAGTCATTGCAATCGAGCTTTTACTCATATTGCCTAGCCTCTCCCAAGGGTTCTGCCTCCAATCCGTAGAGCTTAATGCCGGCGAAGGGCCATCTCTCGCTCTCGTCGGCGCCAATGAACAGACCCCTCTTATGCTTGTCGCGCACGACGGTCATACTGCCATAGGGAGCGCCATGATGACATGCCTTGCGCTTGCCATTGTGCTAAGCGCATACAGGTTTTTCTCCGCCATTGAAAAGGCGGGCAGGCCCTTTGACCTCGAATGCATCCGCATACTACGTCAAGTAGGACATTTGTTCCTTATTGGCGGCGTTGCTGTGAAGCTTCTTGGTGCCATAGTCACGGGGCTGATACTCTCAGGATTTGGCGGCAACTTTACGGATGCGCTCGGCGGCCAGCACCTCGACCTCTCTATGGTCTTTGCAGGCCTGATTATTAGCCTGATTGCCAGCGTCTTCCAGTACGGGTGTATCCTGCAAATACAAGATGACGAGTTGCTCTAGGGGGAATCCATGATTATTCTGCGGCTCGACCGCATGCTCGCCGAACGCAAGATCTCATCCAAAGAGCTTGCGGAACGCGTGGGCATCTCCCAGGTCAATATGTCGCGCATCAAGACGGGCAAGGTTTCTGCCGTGCGCTTTTCAACTCTTGACGCGATATGCCGGGCACTCGACTGCCAACCGGGCGATGTACTGGAATATATATCCGACGATGAAGCCGATAGCCTTTTTGGACTTAAAGATGAATAGCCATAATTAAGCCGCCAATCACGCCCTCAACGCAAATTGCCCGCCAGAACGACTTCCGTACTGGCGGGCAATTTGTTTTCTATCAGCTAGATGCTCGATGAGCCGTGCAACTCTTTACGCAAACAGGCCGTAGATGCTGATGTTGGCCTTGGCGTAGAGGCCGTTAGCATACTCGGTCCACTTGGAGCTGGCGCTCGAAGCCTGCGAGGAATACTGCTGGTAGGCGGTGTAATAGGCGGTCATGGCCTGCTTGTAGGTGGCGCTATCGGCCGTAAAGGCATCGTCAGCGAAGGCCTTGGCATAGGTGCTGTCGGCATCCTTCCAAGTGCCCTTTGAGCTATCCCACTCATCGCCGACAAGGTTGATGATGTAGTCGGCGTAGTCCTTGCTCGCGGTCTCCTCGTTGCCGTCAGCAGGCTCGGTCGGGGCGGTCGGCATGCTTGCAGAGCTATCGCCCACCTTCTTCTTGTAGAGCTTTTGCAGCGTCGCGGACTGACGGACGATCTGCTTGGCCTGGTCCTTGGACACGCCGTACTGCGTGGCCATGGTCTTGTAGTCCGAAGTGCCGATGGAATCCTCGGCGTACTGCTTCATTTCCTTGGAAGAAACGGTAATGCCCTCGTCCTCGGCAGCGTCCAGCAGAATCTGATTGCGCACGTAGGACAGGATGACGTCAGCAGAAGGAGCGGTGTAGTTGCCATCGCTATCCTTGACGGTGTCGAGGCTGTACTGGCTCTCGATGGCCTCACGCGCGGTGATGTCGCTCTTCTTGCCGTTGTAGCTATAGCTTGCCACGGTCGAATCGAGCTGGTCCTCGGTCAGGGTCGCCGAGCCGACGCCCTTGCCGCCAAAACCACCGTTGCCGATAAAGAAGCCGACCACGGCAGCGATCACGACGGCGACCACAAAGGCGGCAATCATCGTCTTCTTGTGCTTGCAAGCGTGGTCGTCCACGTCGGCGTCGTCGTCCTCGTCCTGCTCCTCGGGCATGAGGTTCTCGTCAGCGGCATCCGCGGCAATCTGAGCCTCCAGTCGGGCGTCCTCCTCCTCGGCCGTCGTGCCGGCGGCAATGTGCTCGGCAGACGTACCGGCGACCAGATCGATCTTCTCGTCCTCGTCACCGTCGGGGCCTTCGCCGCGCTCGATGATCTGGATGCCGTCGATCTCGTCCTTCTCGTCCTTCTTTTGAATCAGACCCATATCAGTTACTCCTTGTTAGGAAACATAGTCCTCAATAGAATACGCCCGACAGAGCGCCGGGCGTATTGATTCTTAGGTTATACGCAAACACTTAAGTACTATTTAGGCGTTTGCAGTGTGCATGCCTTAGGCCAGGTGAGCGATAACGGCATCGGCAAAGGCCTGCGTGCCCACAGCGCCCTCAACGGAGCCGGTCTGGGCACGACGCACGTCACCGGTAACCTGCTCGCCCTCGTCGAGCGTGGCAGACACGGCGACGCGAATGCGATTGGCAGCGTCGTTCTCGCCCAGGTGATCGAGCATCATAGCCGCAGAGAGAATCTCGGCCGTGGGGTTAGCGATATCCTGACCGGCGATATCGGGCGCGGAGCCGTGCGTAGCCTCAAAGATTGCGCAGTCGGCACCGATGTTGGAACCCGGAGCCATACCCAGGCCGCCCACCAGGCCGGCGCACAGGTCACTCACGATGTCGCCGTACAGGTTGGGCAGCACCAGGACATCGAAGTCGTTGGGGTTTTGGACCAGGCCCATGCAGGTAGCGTCGACGATCTTGTCGTTGAACTCGATATCGGGATAGTTGGCGGCCACCTCGCGCGCAACGCGCAGGAACAGGCCGTCGGTCGCCTTCATGATGTTGGCCTTGTGCACGGCCGTCACCTTTTTGCGGCCGCAGCGGCGGGCATACTCAAAGGCATACTCCACAATACGGCGGCTCTTGGCGATAGAGATGGGCTTGATCGAGATCGCGGAATCGGCGGCGAAGGTCTTTTGGCCCGAACGCTCGACGAGCTGCGAGAGCTCCTCGACCTCGGCAGCGCCCTCATCGAACTCGATGCCGGCGTAGAGGTCCTCGGTGTTCTCGCGCACGATGACCAGGTCGACGTCGCGGAAACGCGAGCCGTCGCCCGGCTGCGACAGGCAAGGGCGCACGCAGGCGTACAGGTCGAAATGCTTGCGCAGGGCAACGTTGACGCTGCGGAAACCCGTGCCGACCGGCGTAGTAATGGGACCCTTGATGGCAACCTTGGTCTCGGCGACCGCATTGAGCACGTGCTGGGGCAGCGGCGTGCCAAACTCGTCCATGACGCCGGCACCGGCTTCCTGGACATTCCAATTGATCTGGACACCGGCGGCCTCGACCACGCGGCGCATGGCCTGCGTAATCTCGGGACCGATACCGTCACCGGGAATCAGGACTACATCGTGCGCCATAATCTGTTACTCCTCGTCTTCGGCGGCCTCAGATTTTTTAACGCTAGCACGCTTCTTCTTTTTGGAGAGATCCAGGCCAAAACGTTTAACAAGCATTTCGCAAATCTCGCTCGAACGGGCCTTGAGATAGCTGCCCTTACCGTTCTCGGCATCGAACTTAAGGCGCAGCGCAAGCTTCTCGGCAACCTCGGCGTCGATCTCGCCCTGGCAAAACTCGTACAGGCAACCGAGCATGTCGCGATACTCAAGGTCGCCGTGGTAGCACTGGATGGCCTCGTCCAGGATGGGCCAAGCCTCGCGCGAACGCTCGACACTCGTGGCACCCCACACGCACAGCAGGCGGAAGGCGGCATAGCGCAGCGTGGAGGAAATCTCGTCGAACAGCGCGGTCTCGGCGCCCTCAAAGGCATCGCCCAGCTGCTCGGGGCAGGTGGTGGCGAGCGCCGTCAGGGCATCGAGGGCCTCCCAGCGGGTCTGCGCCTCGGGGCGGTCGAGCGCCTCGATCAGCGCGGGCACGCAGGACACGACGCGCTGCGGATCGCGCTCGGCAAGCAGATGCAGCACGCGGGCGGCAAACTGGCGGATGCGGCGCGTGGGGCAGCCGAGCTCCTGGACCAGACGGTCGACGGCGTTCTCGTTCTCCTCTGCCAGCTGGAGCTGTGCCAGCTCCTCGTCGGTGAGCTGTTCGTCTTTATTTTCTGCCATAGTTACCTCTTCTTACTATTTCTTAGCGTGCTTGCCAGCACCCTTGCTCTCATCGGTGACCGAGATGAGCTGTCGGTCGGCCGCGCCATTGCGACGTGCGCGGCGGCGCTCCTCGGCGTCGCCCGCGTCGGCGGCGGCGCGATGAGCCTTGTTGACGTTAAAGACCTCGTCGTGCTTGCGCCACGGACCGACGGACTCGCCAAAGCTCATCTTAAGGCCTGCGATAAAGCCGCCGAGCCAGCCGATCGGCGCAAACTGCACCAGCGGGAACAGCGAGAACACCCAGGTCAGCAGGACGACTGCCGCCGCTCCCGCAAAGTTGGCAATCCAGTAGTCGCGCTTGGTGATGACGCGCTTTTCGCACGCCCACTGGCCGCACAGAAAGCCGATGTAGATCGCAAAGAGAAAGAGCGCCAGCGCAAGCACCACGAACGTCCAGCTCATGGGCGCTACTCCCCGTGATGGTGGCCACAGCAGCACTCGTGGCCGTCGTCATGACCGTGGCCGCCGCAGCACTCGTGGTCCTCGCCGTGATGGTGGCCGCAACCGCACTCATGCTCGTCGCCGTGCTCGCCGCAACCGCAGCCGTCCTCGTGGGCACCGTGCTCCTCGGGGCGATACTGCGACCAGTCCAGACCGGCGGCGATGGCGTCGGCCTCCTCCTTGTAGAGGACCGTGATGGCCTGGGTGCCCAGCTTGGCGCCACCGATAGCGTCGAGCATGTCGTAGAGCGTAAAGGCCACGTCGGCGCCGGGCAGCGCGAGCTCGCGGTCGTCGGCGTAAGCAAGGGCCAGGCGCAGGTCCTTAATGAAGTGCTCGACCATAAAACCGGGCTTGTAGTCGCCGTCGAGCGCCTTGGGAGCCAGGCTCTCCATGGCGCCGGACTTGCCGGTACCGCCCAAGATCATCTGGCGGGTCTTCTCCAGGTCAAGGCCGCTCAGCTCGGCAAATGCCATGGCGTCTGCCATGCCGACCATGCAGGCGCCCAGCGACACCTGGTTGGCGAGCTTGGCAGCCTGGCCCTTGC
The DNA here is from genome assembly GCA_902364975.1 of Coriobacteriaceae bacterium. Lineage (GTDB taxonomy): Bacteria > Actinomycetota > Coriobacteriia > Coriobacteriales > Coriobacteriaceae > Collinsella. The sequence goes on from CABJFQ010000003.1 coordinate 75,703, forward strand.
CAGCGCCGTCGAAGCAGCAGATGTTGGCCGCAAAGGTGGCAAGGATGTCGCGGACTGGGGCGATATCGTTCTCGGTGGCGCCCACGATAGCCGTGAGCGTGCCGGCGATAGCACCAGACTCGCCGCCGGTGACGGGGCAGTCAAACGCCATGCGGCCGGAAACCTGGGCGGCCTCGGCAATGTCGCGCGCCAGCTCGGGCGAGCTTGTGGTGAGGTCGATCAGGACCGCGCCGGGCTTAGTGCACGCGAGCAGGCCGTCGCCCGCCAGGTAGAGCTCCTCGACCTCGGAGGGATAACCCACCATGGTAAAGACGACGTCGGCGTTCGCCACGGCATCTGCCGGCGTATCGGCCCAAACGGCACCGCGCTCGATAAGCGCGGCGGCCTTGGACTTAGTGCGGTTGTTGACCGTGACGGGATAGCCGGCATCCAGGATGTGGCCGGCAATGGGGGCACCCATGATTCCGGTGCCGATGAATGCGACGGAGAGCTTGTTTGCCATGAAACCTTTCCTTTTGGGTTGGGTGTTATTACCAGGTTGAATACTCGGTGCCAGCGTTGGGCTGTGAGTCGAGGGCGATTACGGACGCAGCGCTTGCCTACTGGCCGCGCACGCGGCGGGCGATGCGGTCGGAAAGCGACGCCTTGTCGGCGCGGTTCTTACCCCAAAACGCGCAGGCCACCATGCCGGGGCCCACGTGCGAGCCGATGGTAGGACCGACGGAGCTGCGAATGATCGTGACGTCGGCGCAACCCTCCTCCTTGCGGATGGCGGCTTCGAGCCAGTCGCCGTCCTTCTCGGCATCGGCCGTCATAATGGCGATGGGCATGGTGCGATCGGGCACATAGTTCTCGCGGAACGACTTGAGGATGGACTTGAGCGCCTTCTTGCGACCGCGGTTGACGCCGATCAGCGACAGCGAGCCGGCCAGGTCGTAGGACAGCTCGGGTTTGACGTCGAGCTTTGCCGTGAGCTGTGCCGCCGCGGGCGGAATGCGGCCGCCGGCAGCCAGCGCGTCAAAGCTCTCGAGCGTAAAGTAACCGTGGACATAGGTCTTGGCCTCGTTTGCCCAGTCGACCAGCTGCTTGGCGGTCAGTCCCGCCGAACGCTGGCGCACGGCCTCAAGCGCCAAGAGCTCGCCGGTCGCACAGGGCAGAGCGTTGTCGACCACGTACAGCTCAAAGTTGGGATACTCGGCGCGCACGGCGTCCGCCGCCTGGCACGCGGAGTTGTAGCTCGACGACAGCGCCGAGGTAAAGCACAGGTAGACCGTAGGCGTACCCTCTTTGGCGCACTCGGTAAAGAACTCGATATAGCGACCGAGCGACACAGCCGAGGTGGACACGCGGGCACCGGCGCGCATACGGTCGTAGAACTCCTTGGGTGTGATGCTCGACCAGATGTCGTCCGTGCGCTCCTCGCCATCGATAATGAAGGGGAAACCCAAGATATCGACATCGAGGTTCGCAGCGACCTCGGGGCTAAAGTCGCAGCAGGTATCGACGACGATGCGGCAACGGTCCGAATGACCGGCGGATGCGGCCTTGTCCATCAAAGCGACTCCTTACGTAAAAAGGCGGCCACCCGCATGGGATGGCCGCCAACCGTTAACTCATGCAAGTTAACGTATTTTACTCGTCAAGTGTTTCGATGCGGGGCTTGATGATGCCATATCCACCATTCTTACGGTGATACACCACATTGATAAGGCCGGTCGTCGCGTTCTCGAACACGTAGAAGTCGTGGCCGAGCAGATCGGTCTGTACCAGCGCCTGCTCCTCAGTCATCGGGGTGACATCGATGACCTTCTCGCGGACGAGCAGGTCGTCCTCCTCCTCGGGCAGCAGCAGGTCGGCCAGATCATCGACGCGCTCGACTGGTGCAACATCCGCTGCGCTGGCACCGCCCTGGCGGTTGTCCACGACCTTGGTCTTGAACTTGCGCAGCTGGCGGGTGACCTTATCGGCGGAGAGGTCGATGGCGGCGTACATATCTGCACCGTGCTCGGCAACGCGAATCACCGAACCGCGGGCGCGAACCGTAACCTCGACGATTGCCGGGTTGGGGTTCGAGGGGTTCTTCTCATAGCGAAGTACAACGTCGACCGTCATGGGCTCGATATCGAAAACCTTGAGCGCCTCGCCGATCTTCTCATCCACATGCGCACGCAGAGCATCGGTTACCGTCGTCTTGCGTCCAGAAACCTTGATATCCATACGTGGCTCCAATCTGCCTCGGGGACTTACTGTACTGGCTATGTACCCATTGCCGTGCATTTAATCACGCGGATTCCTAAAGACCCGAATAACGATTGCTTGATACCGCATACCGAAGTCTCGCACTTTTCCGTGGCAAAGTGCGCTATAGAAGGGAGCCGACGGCTTTGTATTTGGTCCCGAAAATTGGCTTTGACCTGCTGGTTTTATAGGGATAAAAAAGCCGGGCTCCCCTATTGGGGAAACCCGGCAGTGCGTGTTGAAACCGTGAAGAGGCGTCCTTTCCAACGTATAGGAGACACCACCCCTAGCAATAACTAGCTATTAAGTTTGTTAATGTCGTCGTCGGTGATGGTGCCTTCCTGGCTGGACGATTTGTCCTCGGAGGATGCGGTCTCATTGTTGGAATCGGAGGACTCGCTGCCGGAGGATGCGGTCTCACTGGACTCAGAGTCGCCCGGCTGCACGTTAGCGCCCGAAACCGTCTTAGTGGTGAGGTCGTAGGGCATCCTGCCATACCAGACAGAGTGGACCGCCTCGAGCGTGCCGTCGGCCGTAATACCGTCGAGGGCATCGCTCACGGCACGGCACAGTTCGTCATTGGACGAGAGGCCCGCAACACCAAGCGTCGAGGGCGCCTCGAGCGAACCGGCATAGGAGACCTCGCTCATCAGGCGTGCAAGGTAGCCGCCGGCCGTGGAGTCGCAGATTACATAGTCGACCTCGCCGGACTCGAGCGCCTCAAAGCACTCGTTGATGTTGGAGTAGGTCTTTTGGTTGGCGGTGATGCTCTGCTTAGCAAGCGCCTCCTGCGAGGCCGAGGACATCTGGACACCCAGAGTAGACGTGTTAAGGGTATCGGTGGAAACGCTTAGCGACCCACCATCGCTGGTTTTACCGAACACGGAAGCGGCATCGTACAGGCAGGTGCCGAGCGAGCTAACGTCCCCGTCCGTGGAGTTGATCTCGCCGATAAAGATATCAGCCTTTTTGTCGCCGAGCGCGGAACCTGCCGAGGACGCATCGACAAAGGCGACCTTAAGGCCCATGCGGCTTGCGAGGGCGCGGGCGGCGTCGACCGCATACCCCGTGAGCTCGCCGTCGGCGTCCTGCATGGCCTGCGGCGCATCGGAAGTATCGAGGGCGACCGTCAGGGTTCCGGGAGTGACCAGGGCATCGTCCGACACCGCCGGCGTGACGGTCTCGTACTCGATCTGGTCGATCGTGGGAGTCGTGAACGTAGACAGCGGGTTGAACGCGCATCCGCTCAGGCCCAAAACGGCGATGACCGCTGCGGTCCCAGCACCTAACCGAGCCGCGTGCATCAAGCTGCCCCTCACCATGTCCACTACCCTGCCTTCTGTGTCGTATACGATCCGTGCGTTGCGCGGAATATCAGGTTGTTCCCACCAGCTGACCTGGTATTTGACCCCACACTTGCGCACCGGGGCGTTTGCTCGGGAGGCCGCAGCCACCTTCACGACTGGCCCGCTCGCCCGCGAGGCGGTATTGCCCCAAAGAAAGTAGAACGGACGGTGCGGCTTACATCTAGGACGCGCCATGATCGCGCCGCGCGCACGCGGTCGCTTACGTGGATCCCTTTGACCGCGTCTGTCTTGGACTAGGGCGGGCATTTCGTCCGTCCGCAACCACAGCCTGGTAGGAACGTAGCGCATTATAGCTAAGTTCAAGCTAAAGTTTAAGGTTAGGGGCGTCATTCGCATCGCGAGTACAGATTTCGCAGGTCGGATTGGGCTATTCGTGCCTCTGTGAAGCCCGGAGCTCCCCTATGGGGAGCTCCGGGGCACCCTTCCTAGGGTGCCGTGGCCAAAAAATGGCAAATATGAGTACTGTCACCAATTTAGTAACAGGCAATTTTGGCCTCTCGGACAGATTTTGCGCTCAGTGTCGCCAACCTGATGCTTAGTTATTCCACATTTGTTTATTATCTTCTTACTTTATGCCGCCTCCGAGTCCTAAATTCCTTGATTTTGCTGTTACTGATTTAGTGACAGTACTCATATTTGCCATATTTTGGCCAGGGCATATGATTAACCCCCTATTTTCGACGTGAATTAGACCGGCTTAAGCCCAAAACACGCCCGCAGCGTGTTAAGCAACGCCTCTTGCTTCTTCCTGCGAGCATCGACACGATTCCGGTACCGCTTTCGCATACGCTGGTGCATGCGCCATGCGAGCGCTTCCATCGCTTCCATGTCACAGAGCATTTCGTTGTTGACCGTCGCGACCTCGATTCCCATAGTAATCAAGCCCGTGTTGCGTTTTTCATCATGGATACGTCCCCTCCGAGAGGAATGGCCCAGCTCACCGTTGTATTCCAGGTCAAACCGGGCTGCCTCTTGATACGCATCGCAAACTGCATGAGGCATCCCCGAGATTGCCTGCGCACGGTCATCGAACTCGACCTTGTAGTCGGTCTTAAAAGGTCCGCAGGCAAACCCGCCATAGGAAAACGGAAGCGAAAACAGGGCGAGCATGATGCACTCCATGGGCGAGAGCAGGTTTTCCGAAAGATAGGGACACAGACGCTGCAGCTGTTTGGCCACATTCCCCTTGCATGCCGCAAGGTAATCTGCCAGGCGATCGGGCGTCAGCGCCGGCTCGACTTCAAAGTAGCCCACGTCTGCTGGCTGGTCCTTGTCCTTTGCAAGTTTATTCGTAACAGGCGAGGTGTAGGGAGGCAGATACTTCCCGCGGTCGCTCAGTGAAATCTTAGAGCACAGCTCCTGGGCCAGGGCAAATGCCTGGATACAGCCGACCTCGCGGGCGATGGCAACACAAAGGGCCTCGGGAGATAGACTGTACACCCCCGGTTCCACCTCTAGAATCGAGCCGGCGGGCAACCCGGAGCATACGGACCAGCCCACGCCAGGCATGCGGCGGCGCTGCGCCGCAGATCCCACCAGCAAGCACAAATCCTCTTGCACCTCGCTGCTTGCGGCCCCAATCCGCACCAAGTCGGGAAGATAGATGTCCTCGGTCGAGGGCGACGACGTGCGCAGCACACGGCGCTCTTCATCGGGATCGAGGTCCTTCCAGCTTATGTAGCCCATCTGCCGGCGCTCGGCGCGCATCATGCGTAGCGCCGAGGCGCCTGTTAGGATTACGGAAGCCGCTAGCTGTTCGTCTGTCGGCTCGTTGCGCCGCTCAATCTTCACTGCCACAAAACCACCCCTACCAAACACGTGCGATAGCAAGGCCATCGACTGCCGCAGCGCCGGCACGCTTGAGCTCCGCCGAGGCTGCTGCCATGGTCGCGCCCGTGGTGATAACGTCATCGATAAGCAGTAAGCGGCGGCCGTGCACGTCCTCAACCGTCTCGTACATGCCTTGGGCACGCTCGCGACGCTCCTCACGACCGAGTTCGCGCTGGTCGCCATGCCCGTACTTGACGAGGGCATCGAGCAGGGGAACACCCGACAGCTCGCAAAATGGGCGCGCAATGGCCTCCATATGATCAAAGCCACGCCGCCGAAACGCTGCCGCCGTCGCAGGCACAAACACCACCGCATCCGCACCGGACAGCACACCTCCGTAGCGATCGGGCGCTACGACCTGGGCATGCAGGGCGGTGTCGTAGAGCAGCTCCGCCAGATACGGCGCCAGGCGTCGCTCGCCCGCGTCCTTGTACGCTTTAATGATGCGCGGCAGCGGATGCGCATAGACGGCGCACGCCAGGCAGCGGTCGAGCGCCTCCGCCATTGCCGAGGACGTGCCCTCGACCGAACACTCAGTGCACAGCAAATCCCCAAACGGGGCACCGCATCGGGTGCAGCTATGACGTGGGTCGATGAGCGTGAGCGCGGCCAGGCAGTCTTGGCAAATAAGCGCACCGGCGCGCTCGCAGCCGGCACATCGTGTTGGCGACAATGCCTCGAGCGCCTCGCGTGCCACCCGCTCGGCAAACGGTAGTAATTCGTCCGCAAACGGTAGGGCACCGGCACCCTGCAGACAGCTCAATATGTTCAGATGGCTCTTCAAGACACAACCCTCCCTACGTTCGGTCGCAGGGAGGGTTGTTGATTCGGCGCTATGATACCCCGATGCGCTCGGGGCAAGGCGGGCTAAATCCGCTCGCGGGCGTTATTCGCCGGCGGGCGGTTGTGGTGCGGACGAAGACGGGGTCGAGCCCTCGCCACCATCCTGGCGCGGCTTGCGGGAACGGCGACGGCGACGGCGCTTTTGACCCTGGTCGGCCGAGCCCTCGCCACCGCGATCCTCGCGCGGCTCGCGCTCGTCGCGAGCGGCGCCACGCGAAGCCTTAGCAGCCGCTCCCCCGCCATCTCCGGGACGACGGCGCGTGACCTTGACCTCGCCATCCGAGACCTGATCGGCCACGGAGGGCACTGAAGGCTTCTGCTGCGCGCCCGAGGAATGGCGACGGCGCGGACGCGGCGCGCGCTCATCCTCGCCACGTGACTTGCCGCCCTTGTCGGCAGACGCATCGGAGGCCGAGGCGCCCTTGGAAGCGGCACCAGCCTCGCGAGCAGCTGCGGCGCGGAAGGCGTCCTCGCGCTCCTCGCTCGACAGATGACGGCGGCGGCGACGTGTGGGGTTCATGCCACCGCCGCGATTCTGCTGCTGGGGTTGCTGAACCTCGCGCTCGCGAGAGGCGTTCTTGCCCGCGGCTGCAGCCTCGGCAGCATCGCCCGAGCCCGCGCGCTTGCGACGACGACGGCCACCGGCGGCCTCCTCGGCCTCAGGCGTTGCGGCATTGCCACGGCCCTTTCCGCGGCCACGGCCCTCGCCCTGCCCCTGACCGGCGCGAGCATCGGAATCGGCATCGCGACGACGGCGCTTGGGCATCGACGTACCGGCCAGACGGTCGGCGCTCGACAGGCCATCGCCCACGTCGACGCCGTTCTCGCGGTCGAGCTCCATGAGCGCCAGGCGCATCTCGGGCGACTCGATGCGCTCGAGCACGTCGCGCGTCACGCAGTCGGGGCGGCAGTTGCAGCCCTGCTCGGCGGCCTTCTTTTTGCAGCCCTCCGAGCAGGTCATATCGGCCAGGTTGACCTTAAAGACCTTGCCGTTCTCCAGGCGCAGCACCAGCTGCTCACGCGGCGTGTCATATTCCTGAATACGCGCCTTGCCGAGCGGCGTATCGATGAGCGTCTTCTTTTTGGGCGCACGGCTCTTAAAGTCCTTGTACGCTTCGAACTCATAGCGCAGGCAGCACATCAGGCGGCCGCAAACGCCGCTGATCTTGGAGGAATTGAGCGGCAGGTCCTGCTCTTTTGCCATGCGGATCGAGACGGGCTCAAACTGTCCGCCAAAGCGCGTGCAGCAGAGCTCCTGGCCGCACTGGGCATAGCCGCCCACCAGGCGAGTCTCGTCGCGCACGCCGATCTGGCGCATGTCGACGCGAATGTGCAGCGTCGAGGACAGATCCTTGACGAGCTGACGAAAATCGACGCGCTCCTCGGCCGCAAAGTAGAACACGGCCTTCTCGCCGCCAAACAGGTACTCGACGCCGACCGGCTTCATCTCGAGGTCGAGCTCCTTGACCAGGCGACGGAAATCGACCATGGCCTCGTCGCCTTGGATGGCCAGATCATCGGCAAGCTGCAGGTCGATGTCGCTCGCCACGCGCAGCACGGGCTTGAGCGGCTGGCCGATCTCGTCTTGCGGTACCTCGAAGGGATCAGCCGTGACCAGGCCGATCTCGGTTCCGCGCTCGGTGGAGCAAATAGCGTAATCTGCCTCGAGGATATCCAGGTCCTGCGGGTCGAACCACAGGTCGCGCGAGGCGTAGGTAAACTTAACGGGTACGACTAACGGCATTTCAGTGCCTTCCTGATATCGAACAGCATGACCTCGATGGCCAGCTGGGGAGTAACGTTTCTGGCGATGTTGCGCTCGGCGGTCGCGACCGCCTCGAGCGCCTGGGTGGCACCCGCAACATTGGTCGCGGCGGCAAGCCGACCGATCGTGTCGCGCACGTCCTCGTTCACCACGTCGGCTGCCTCGTCCTGAAGTGTCAGCAGCACGTCGCGCATGAGCGTCCGCGCGCTCGCCAGCGCTTCCATGATACCCGAACGCTCGCGCGCGTTGAGTTCGCGCTTGTTGCGGTCCTCAAGCTGCTTCAATGCTCCACGCGACAGGTAGTCGGCGTTTTGCTCGAGTACCTTTTCCTGCGTGGACTTGACCTCGGCAAGCGGCGCCTTGACGGCGACGATGAGCGACTTGGCGCGACTGAGCACGTCGGCCTCGTCGGCGGCAATGAGTGAGTCGATGGCACGGACCATCTGACGGCGGGCGTCCTGGCGCTCGGCGCTCTTAAGAAACTCGATGCCGCGTGTGGGGCTTCCCGCCACGGCGACCGCCATGCGGCAACGCGCAGGGTCCTGACCGGTGGCGCGGCTCACGGCCTGCGCGGCGACGGCGGGCGATACCAGCCGAAACGGCACACACTGGCAACGACTCACGATAGTGGGCAGCATCACGTCGGCCGAGGTGCCCAGCAAGATAAACATAACGCCCTCGGGCGGCTCCTCGAGCGTTTTGAGCAGTGCGTTGGCGGTGTTGGCACGCAGTTGCTCGGCACGGTCGATGATGTAGACCTTGGCCTTGGCACGGATGGGCGCCAGTGGCACGTCATCGAGCAGCTCGCGGGTCTGGGCAATGAGGTAACCCGTGGCGCTCTCGGGCGTGTAATAGTGCACGTCGGGGTGCGTATGGCGGGCGACGCGCACGCAGCTATCGCATGAGCCGCAGCCATTCTGCTCGCACAGGAAGGCTTGGGCGAGCGCCCACGCGGCGTCGAGCTTGCCCGCGCCGGGAGCGCCCAAAAACAGGTAGGCGTGCGATGCGCGACCGCTAGCGACGGCATTGGTCAAAAAGTCACGCACGCGCTCTTGGGTGTCGAGCTTGGCCAGCAGGCTTGCCTGAGCGGGGGCCATGTTACTCGGCCTCCTTGGCAAGCGCGGCGGCGACGGCTTCCTGCGGAATGTCGAGACCGTACGCGCGAACCTGCTCGACCGTCTTCTCGAAGACTTCCTCGACGGTCGTAGTGGCGTCGATGAGCTTTACGCGGTCTGGCTCCTCGGCAGCAATTGCGCAAAACCCCTCGTAGACACGCTCCTGGAATGCCATGCCCTTAGCCTCCATGCGATCTGCCGCGCCACGGGCTGCCATGCGTAGCGCCGCCTGCTCGGGCGTGATGTGGTAGACGAGTGTGAGCGCCGGGTGCGTTCCCGCGACGGCCAGGTTGTTGGCGTCGCGCACCATCTGGCGATCGAGGCCGTCGGCAAATGCCTGGTAGCAGGTCGTGGAATCGTAGAAGCGATCGCACAGGACCACCTTGCCGGCCGCAAGGGCGGGGGCTATGACCTCGTGCACCAACTGGGCACGCGCAGCCTCGTAGAGCAACAGCTCGCAGGTATCGCCCATCGCCGTGTTGGCGGGGTCGAGCAGCAGGGCGCGAATCTTTTCGCTGATGGCAGTGCCACCCGGCTCGCGCAGAGTTACGACCTGATAGCCAGCGAGTTCGAGCGCGCGGGCAAGCAGGCGCGCCTGCGTGGACTTGCCGGCACCGTCGACGCCCTCGAGCGTGATAAAGCTATGTTGAGCAGGCTCAAAAGCCATGGGCGCAGCCCCTTCCTACAAGGCGCGTAAATGCAGATATATCAACCAAGCCATGATACCCCAGTGCTCGGCGCGTCCCCAATGGCTAAAGGCGCCTTTCCAAAGTTGCGGTGAAATAGGGACTGATTGAAGCTCTGAGACCGCCAAACAGTCCCTATTTCACCGCAACTTATGATGGGGAATTTTGGATGCTGGGTATAATCGTCGTATTGCATTGAAATGTGGCGAAAGGAGTGGCAATGTCTCGGTATTGTGCCTCGTGCGGCAAGCGTCTTGCAGATGATGCCAAGTTCTGCACCTCGTGCGGTGCACCCGTTGAGCAAACAGCCGCGAGCGATAGCCAGCCCGCTTTTGAGCAGACCGGCTCCCTTGATGCGCCGCAAGCCAAGGCGGACGACCCCCTCGCCTATAGCCCCGACCCCGCCGCAAGGACCGAGGCCGTCGAGACCACGCAGCGCATACCCGTCGCGAGCGGCTCGCCCCAACAGCAGCCGGCTCCCGCATACGCGCCCGCTTCGCCACAGACCCCCGCTTCCAAAAAGAGCGGCACCGGGCCGCTTATCGCCGTTATCGTTGTGCTGGTGGCGATCATCATCGCCCTGGTCATTTTCTTTGTGATCAAGCCTTTCGACAACGCCGGTACGCAGACGACCGCCGAGGTTACCAAGCTGCACCACGATGTTGACGATGATGACCTTGAGCCTCTCGGCGATCCCAATAGCCTTTACGACGATGACGATGATGACGACGAGGATGGCGGCGAAGCAACGCTCTCTGAGCAGAACCTCTACCGCCGACTGAGCGAATACTACGACCTGCTCGAAGATCTCGACAGCCAGGTCCGTGGCTGCGCGCAGAACTTCAACGGCAACTATCTGGAAGAGGATCGAACCACCCGTCAAAATCTCGCCGACGTCGCCGAGCGCACGGAGGACACCATCGAGCAGTATTACGACATCGTCGAGGACCTGGACGTCCCGACGAGCTCCAAGAACTACAGCTCCTGGAAGGACATCATCGCCCTGTACGACGACCTGGATCACCGCATTGACGCAATCTGTGATGCCTGGGAGATCAGCCTGAAATACGCCAAGCCTGCGGACCACAAGAATGAGATCGTGGCGCCGCTGTCGCGCGACAACGTGGCGGGCACCAATGACAATAAGTACCGCCTAGACTTTGAGGAGCGCTATCCCGGCGCCAAGCCTGTCGAGGTGAACTAGCGCTTTGTCGTTCCCGAGCCGGCAGTTAGGGACGTTCCTAAACTGCCGGCAGAAAAAGAACATCCCTAACTGCCGGTCAAAAAAACGAGCGAGGATCGCGGGGTCCTCGCTCGTTTTTTTGGGCAATGTTTCGACTGCGCCGTTACTTGTCGGCGGCTGTTTTCTTGGCAGTCGACTTCTTCGCGGTCGTCTTCTTGGCGGCAGTGGCTTTCTTAGCCGTCGTCTTCTTGGCCGCCGTCGTCTTCTTTGCCGTGCTCGCCTTGGTTGTGGTCTTGCGACCGCGGGCGGGCTTCTTCTCCTTGGTCGGGCAGTCCATGTTGACGCAGATACGCCACGGACCGCGCGCCGTGTTGACCACCACGATGGGGGCGCCGCACTCGGGACAGGTCTCGCCCGTCGCCTCGAGCTTGCCACGCGCCGGCAGCGGATAGCTCACGCCGCAGTCATCGTAGTTGGTGCAGCGGATAAAGCGCTTGCCGCTCTTCTCACTCTTGTGCGCGATCAGGTCGCCATGGCGTCCGGCCTCGGCACACACCTTGCACTCGCCCACCTTAAGGTCGGGCTCGTAGTTGGTGGGGCACGTCGGGTTCACGCAGATCTCGAAAGCCTTCTGGCGGAACGGCTGACACTTAATGCGCGGCGCACCGCATTCGGGGCACACGGCGGCCTCGCCCTCGAGCGGGCTCACCTTGACGCCGCTCGGCACCGGATAGGTCACGCCGCAGTCGGGCCAGCCCATGCAGCCGATAAAGCTGCCGCGGGTCTTGGCGCTCGTCTTCATAACCAGGTCCTTGCCGCACTTGGGGCAGGCGCCCACGCGCGCATCGGCCGTGACGGCGTCGCTGATGGCGTCGCCCAGCTCCTGCGTGTGCTTGAGCAGCTCGTCGAGCACGCCGGCCAGCAGCGCGCGCGAGTGCGTCACGACATGCTCTTCGGTGTCCTCGCCGCGCTCCACACGGGTCATGTCGCCGTCGAGCTCGCTGGTCATATCGGGGCTCGTGATGCGCGGGGCAAACTGCGTCAGCGCGTCGATGATGGCGATGCCCAGCTGGCTCGGCTCCACGGGATCGTTTTTGAGGTAGCGCACGGCGTACAGGCGCTCGATGATGCTCGCGCGCGTGGACTTGGTGCCCAGGCCGCGCTTTTCCATCTCCTGCACGAGCTTGCCCTGGCTGTAGCGCGCGGGCGGCTCGGTCTGCTTGGCCTCGAGCTTCATGTCGAACACGTCGACCGTATCACCCTGCTCCAGCGGCGGCATCTGCTCATCGCGCTTGAGTCCGTACGGATACGCCTCGCGGAAGCCCGGAGTCACGAGCACGTCGCCCGAGGCCACGAACGGCTCGCCGTTGACGTCGAGCTCGAGCTTGGTGTTCTCGATGGTCGCGGGCCCCATGAGCGTTGCCAGGAAGCGGCGGGCAATGAGGTCGTAGAGCTTGCGCTGGCCGCCGTCGAGCGTGGACGGATCGCCCTCGCCCGTGGGATAGATCGGCGGATGGTCGGTAGTCTCGACCTTGCCGCGCGTGGGCTTCATGGGACCGGCGAGCACCTTTTTGCACACGGGCGCCAGCGCCGGGTTGATCTTTGCCAGGTCGCTCACCACGGCGCCCAGATCGAGCGTCGCAGGGTACACGGTATTGTCGACACGCGGGTAGCTGATGAGACCGGCCATGTAGAGGGACTCGGCGATTCGCATCGTACGCGCAGGCGAGATGCCCTCGGCCGCAGCGGCAGCCTGCAGCGAGGTCGTCGCAAACGGCGTGGGCGGCTGCTGCTTACGCGAGCGCTTGGTCACCGCGGCAACGGTCGCCGTCTTGACGCCGTCGACGTGACCATACGCCGTCTCGGCAGCATCCTTGTCGGTAAAGCGCGCTGTCTTGTGCGCGATCTTAAAGCGGTCGTCCTCGGCGGCACCCTGCGCGGCACCCATACCGCGAATCTGCCAATAGTCCTCGGGCACAAACGCCATACGCTCGCGCTCGCGCTCGACCACCAGGGCAAGCGTCGGCGTCTGCACGCGACCGGCGGAACGCACGTTGCCAAAGCCGCCAAACTTGGCGAGCGTCAGATAGCGCGTGAGCACCGCGCCCCAGATAAGGTCGATGTGCTGACGGCTCTCGCCGGCGTCGGCCAGGTTCTGGTCGAGCGAGACGAGATTATCGAAGGCGTGCGTGATCTCGGCCTTGGTAAACGAAGAATACTGGGCACGGGCGACCGGCAAGTCGGGCGCAACCTCACGCACCTTGTTGAGAGCGTCCGAACCGATCAGTTCGCCCTCGCGGTCGAAGTCCGTGGCGATGATGACGCTGTCGGACTTTTTAGCAAGGTTCTTGAGCGAACGAATGAGTTCCTTTTCGGCCGGTAGCTTAATGACGGGCGCCCAGGTGAGGTAAGGCAGGCTCTCGAGCTTCCAGCCCTTGATGGAAATGCCATCGGCAAGGAACGGCTTGCGCTTGGTGTCGTACGGCGGACGGGCCAGGCCATCGGGCATATCGGCCGGCAACATCTCACCGTCCTCGGTCACCGAATACCAACCCAGCTTTTTATCGAACAGCACGCTGTCGCAAAAATCGGGCGCCAGGATGTGACCGGCAAGGCCGATGGTCACGCACTCCTCGCCCTTCCACTCAAAACGGTAGATGGCGGTGTTGTACACCTTGTCCTTTTTGGGCTTACCCGTGGACAGCCGCTCGGCGATCTGACGCGCGGCGTCGTTTTTCTCGGCGATGATGAGCTTCAAAAGAGGCTCCTATCTCATGTCTCTGCGGCTACGCCCACCTGTATGGCGGCCGATTTACGCCCTTGCTTGCTCAATCTGCCCGATGAGCCAATCGCACCAGGCATCCATGCCCTCGCCCTTGCGCGCGCTCACGGCAAACCGCGGCGCCTGCGGATTGAGGTCATCGAGGGTCTTAGTATACCTATCCATGTCAAAATCGAAAGCCGGGGCCACGTCGACCTTGTTGAGCAACTGCGCGCCGGCGTGTTGGAAGATGCCCGGGTACTTGATGGGCTTGTCGTCGCCCTCGGGCACCGAGAGGATCATGATGGACAGGTTCTCGCCCAGGTCAAAGTCGACTGGGCAGACCAGGTTACCCACGTTTTCGATAAAGATGACGTCAATGCTTTCCAGACCCACAGCCTGATCGAAAGCGTCGACGGCCTCCATGATCATGTTGCCCTCGAGGTGGCACAGGCCGCCCGTGTTGATCTGGATGGCGGGCATGCCGGCTTCCTTCATGGTGATGGCGTCGACATCCGAGGCGATATCGCCCTCGATGACGGCACAGCGCAGGCCGGCCTTGTCGCGCAGGCGTTCGTTGGTGCCCAGAATCGTAGTGGTCTTACCCGAACCGGGGCTTGACAGCACATTGATCACATAGGTGCCTGCCTCATTAAATCGCTGACGCAGCTGATCTGCCAGGCGCTCATTGCGCGACAGAATCGGCGATGCAATATCAATCGTTTTCTCGGCCATACTTAGCGCTCCTTACTTTGGCCCCTTTATACCCCATCACCAGATGGCTAGCGGGCTAATCGTCGGGGGTTTCGATTTCGATACTTGCGATATCGAGCTCGCGGCCGTGCAGTAGGCGCACGTTGGCACCACCACACTGAGGACAGCGACAGTGGAAGCGATCGTGGTCGAAAACCTCGCCGCAGTCTAGACACTCGCTTTGTGGATGGACCTCCTCCACGGCAAGCTCGCAGCCGCGCGTGAGCGGGTCCTCGTCGCGAAACGTCTCCCACGCAAAGTCGAGCGCCTCGCGCACAACTTCGGTCATATCCCCGATACGCAGCGTTACCAAAACGGCGCGCGAGGCCCCCGCCCCACGCGCCGCGCGAATCACTGTATCGAGTATGCCGTTGACAATGCCAACCTCGTGCATACCGTTTTACTCCTCGTCGTCCTCATCGTCCGAGAACAGGTCCAGACGGCTCACAAACAGGCCCTCCTTGCCCTCGCGCGCGGTAATGACCACGCGGGCGATGGCAAGCGAGATCTCGTAGAGCGAGAGCAGGGCGCCATACATGAGGCCCAGCGTAACGGGCGAACCATCGGGCGTAATCACAGCCGAGCCCACAAGCAGGCCCACGTACACATAGCGCCAGGCGCTGCGGAAAGCCGCGTAGGACACGAAGTGGAACACGGACAGGTAGAAGATGATGAGCGGCAGCTCAAACGCCACACCAAAGCCGATCATAAAGAGCAGCTCCATGTTGACGTAGTCCTCCAGGTCGGGCCACGCCATGGCGACGGCCGAAGTCTCGCTGATAAGCCACTCGAAACCCGCCGGGATGATGATGAAATAGCAAAAGATTGCGCCCAAGAAGAACAGCACCGTCGAGGCGAGCACCGTGGGTACGACCCACTTGCGCTCGTTGGGGCGAAGCGCCGGCAGGAAAAACGCCAGAATCTGCCAGATAATCATAGGTGTGCACATGACCACGGCCATCTTGATGGCCAGCGAAAAGCGCAGACCAAAGCCACCAAGCGTCGTGGTGATGTAGAACTTACCGTCCGGCACAAAGGTGCGGATGGGGTCTTTCAGGATGTCGAGCACCACGGGCGTGGCGAAATACAGCACGATAGCGGCGGCAAAGACCGACACGACCACGATGGTCAGACGGCGACGGAGCTCTCCCAGGTGATCTAAGAGCGGCATTCGCGCAGGTCCGATAGGCATTACTCATCGCCTCCCTTCGGGGCGTCGGCGGCAGCGGTGTCGTCTTCGGCCTCGAGCTCGCGAGCGAGCTGGTCGACGACGGCTTTGCGCTTGCGGGGACGACGGGCGTAGAGGTCGGCCGTCGTGGGCTCTGCCGGCTCGGGCTCGGGCTCTGCAGCAGGCTCGGGCTCGACAGCGGCGGCGGGCTCTGCACTCTCGGCCTCCTCAGCAGCACCCTCGCCCTCGGCGGCAGCCTCGCTCGCGGCCTTCTCGGCAGCAAGGCGGGCACGACGCTCGGCAAAGGTCTCCTTCTTGGCGGGCGCTACCGTCTCGGCAGCATCCTCGTCCGCATCGGAATCGTCATCGACGGCAGCCTTCTTGGGCTTGACCGGAGCCGAAGCGGCCTCGCTTACCGGATCGATGATCTCGGACTGGACAACCGCCGTCATCTTTTCCTGCGTCTCGCGGAACTGACGGATGGCACGGCCGATCGTGCGGCCCATCTGCGGGAGCTTATCCGGGCCAAACAGCAAAAAGCCGAAGACCACGATGATCGCGAGCTCACCCTCTCCAATACCAAACACACATACCTCCAAGGCTCGATGTGAGTCGAGCCCGCACCGCGCCATTCGGCCGGAACTCGTCTATTCATTCGGTCAAGTATAGCGCCCGGACGCCAAAACGTCCGAGCGCATCACAAACATATGCCAAACGGCACGCCCTTTTGGGGGCAAAGATTATGCAGCGGTGATCGAAATCTCCTGGTCGACGCCCAACAGCTGAACCACGCGCATCACCGGGGGCTGCACGTTGACGCAGCTAAAACGCTTACCATGATCAGCTGCGTGGTGTGCGGCGCCCACAAGCACGCCAATGCCCGTCGAATCGATGTAGCTCACCTGGGCAAAATCGAGCTCAACGGCCTCAGTGGGCTGCTCGAGCGCCAGGTCGATGGCATTGCGCAGGCTATCGGCGTTAGAGATATCGATCTCACCGGTCACCTTAATGGTGTAGAGCTCTGGCGTGGGGTTGGTGGAAATACCCAAATCCATGTATACGCTCCTTTACGTATCGAAAGTGCGGATAGTACTAGGCGCGGACTTGCGGGGCCCTACGCGTTAGGCGCGCTCGGCACGCGCAAGCTCGGCAGCGACGAGCTTGACAGCCAGCACCAGCACATCGAGCGCAGCCTCCAGGTCCTCGACCGTGGGATAGCTCGGCGCGATGCGGATGTTGGTGTCGCGCGGATCCTTGCCATAAGGCCAGGTGGCACCAGCCGGCGTGAGCTTGACGCCCAGGTCGGCACAAAGCGCGGCGACCTTCTGGGCCGAGCCCTCGGGGCCATCGAAACTCACAAAGTAGCCGCCATGGGGATGAGTCCAAGTGGCGCAACCCGTGTTGCCCAAGCCCTCGGTGAGTTTACGCTCAACGGCCTCAAAGCGCGGGCGCAGGAACTCGGCATGCTTTTTCATGTGCTCCTTGACCGCCTCGATGGTGGGAAGGAAACGCACGTGACGCAGCTGGTTGAGCTTGTCGGCGCTGATGAGGCCGGCCTTCAGGCGCTTGGAGAACTCGGCGATAACCGCGGGGCTCGCACCAATAAAGCCGATGCCGGCGCCCGGGAAGGTGATCTTGGACGTCGAGGCAAAGGCCACCACGCGATCCTCGGTGCCCGCCGCGCGAGCGAGGTCAAAGATATTTGCGAGCTCGTCGGTCTCGTCGTACAGGTCGTGCACGCAGTAAGCGTTGTCCCAAAAGATGCGGAAATCGGGCGCGGCCGTGGGCATCTCGACCAGGCGGCGCACGGTGTCCTCGCTAAAGGTAATGCCCGTAGGGTTGGAATACTTGGGCACGCACCAGATGCCCTTGATGGAGTCGTCGGCGGCAACCAGGCGCTCGACCTCGTTCATGTCGGGGCCGTTGTCAGTCATCGCGACGGGGACGTTCTCGATACCCAGGTCGGCGGTGATGCCAAAGTGGCGGTCGTAGCCGGGAACAGGGCACAGGAACTTGACCTTCTTGCCGTCGTGCGCGGCCTCGTAAGCCTCCCAGGGCTCGCTGCCGCACGAGCCGCAGCGCCAAAACATGCCGGCGATATCGTGCTCGATCAGCAGGCTCGACGAACCCAGTACGAGCGTCTGCTCGGCGGGGCAACCCAGGAACTCCCCCGCCAGCTTGCGTGCCGAGGGAATGCCCTCAAAGCAACCGTAGTTGGAGCAGTCGACGTTGCCGTCGTGCAGATCGGCATCGGCATTGAGGATATCGAGCATGGGTCGAGAGATGTCCACCTGGGAGGGCGACGGCTTGCCGCGGGCCATGTCGAGCGCCAGGCCCTTGGCCTTGACCTCGGCGACCTCGGCTTTGAGCGCCTCGATGGCGGCATCGAGTTCGGTGGTTTCCATCTTCTGGTAGATCGTCTGCATGGGGTGCGACCTTTCGCGAAGCGGTACGTTGCAGTTCGTCTAAGTATAGACCGCCATCGTCGCAACGTTATGAAGCCGTGATAGATTAAGTTCATCGCAATCAATTACGAATCGCCGCGCATGCCGGCGTGGGGCGCCCAAGGAGGCACTATGGAGTACGGATCGTTTCAGGCCGAGGAATTCGGCGACTTGCAGCGCCTGGTCGACGGACTGTTTTACGACCGCCACGCCATCGACCGCCTGGATCTGATCGTACAGGCCGAAATCTTGGACCTGGCGCCCGACCTCATGGAAATCGTGAACCTTTTGCCGCCCGGCTACTACGACCGCCAGTCACTTTGCGACCAGCTCAACTCCGCCTTGGCCGCCCACGGCTGGGGCGCCGTCTACGGAACGGTGGAATAAGCCTCGAGGCCGGCGATTTGGCCCGCTTCCCGACCTTGGCGAGGCTTGTTTTAGGGCTTGTGGCCAAAAAAGGGCAAATATGAGTACTGTTACCTTTTTAGTAGCAGCGATTCTTGGTCGAAATCGGCAAAACTCGACTTGAAACTTCCTAATCACCGTCAGCTAGCGCCAAATTGGAAGTCGATGGTCACTCATTAACGTACAGTTCTTATAACTTTGTTCATTATTTTCCGCACCTAAAATGATACGCCGTTTGTGACAGTACTCACAAACGGCGTTTTTTGACCACTGGCGTGTCTGGCAGGCGGCAAGCACCGCCCGAATCCGCATTTTGAACGCGCCCGAATCGGTTCTGGAGCCGGTTTTCGCGCTCTTACTCGTCTTTGGGCGAGGGATGCTTGCAGACCACGCTCATGTAGATCATGCCGAGCACGGCTGCGGTGACCGAACCGGCGAGAATAGCGGCCTTGGCTGCAAGAACCTCAAACTGGGCCGTCGGGAAGGCAAGGCCGCTGATGAGAATCGACATGGTAAAGCCGATACCGCCCAGAATGCCCACGCCGGCAATCATGTGCCAGTTGACATTGTGCGGCAGCTCGCAGGCCTTAAGCTTAACCAGGGCAAACGTCATACCAAAGATGCCGATCGGCTTGCCCAGCAGCATGCCAAAGTACACGCCGAGCGTCACCGGGTCGGTGAGCAGCGTGCTCATGTCCACGCCCACTAAGCGAACCTGAGCGTTTACGAACGCAAAGATCGGCAGGATCACAAAGTTGACCGGCGTGGAGATCAGACGCTCCATGCGGATAAGCGGCGGGGTCACGCGGTGCATGACGCGCTCGACCTTGGTTGTCGAGACGGTAAAGTCATGCTGGCCCAGGATGTGTGCCTCATCATCGTAGCGGTCATCGAGCAGCGGCAGGCACTCGCCCAGCCAATCGGTGAGGCTATCGAGCTTGACGCCACACTTGGCCGGGATGGTAAAGGCCAAGATGACGCCAGCAAGCGTGGCATGTACGCCGCTCTTGAACATGCAGAACCACAGCAGCAGCCCCAGTACCGAATACGGGGCAAGGCGGTAATGCTGCGTCTTGTTAAGCCACACGAGCGCGCAGGTCACAAGCGCGGCGGCGCCCAACCAAAACGGATTGGGGCTTTGACCGTAGAAGATGGCGATGGCGGCGATGGAAATGAGGTCGTCGGCGATGGCGAGCGTCGAGAAGAACACGCGCACGCCGTTGGGCACGCGATTGCCCAAAAGCGACAGCACGCCCAGCGCAAAGGCAATATCGGTTGCCATGGGAATGGCCCAGCCGTTGTGCGCGCCGGCATGGTTAAAGATCAGATAGATGCAGGCGGGAACGACGACGCCGCCCACGGCCGCCAGCATGGGAAGCATGGCCTGGCGCGGGTTTTTGAGCTCGCCGACCGTCATCTCATACTTGAGCTCAATGCCCACCAGCAAAAAGAAAATCGCCATGAGGAAGTCGTTGACGAAAAGCTCAACGGTGAGACCGGCCGTAAGGTTGCCCAGGCCCACATACAGCGGGGTCTCCAAAAAGTGATGGATGGCCTCGTAGGCATCGGTATTGGCGCAAATGACGGCGGCGATGGCGGCGAAGACCATGACGGCGGCGGAAATCGTGCCGTTCTCGGCGATGCGCTCCCAGATGTCGTGACGTTCAAAGCGCTTGCGCTCACGAACGTTGAACAGCTGCTCAGTTGCTGCCATGGGCGGCTCCTTTCACGGGAAAGCTCCCGTCTTAAAAAAGCACGGCCCGCCCAAGTGGCGGCGCCGCGCTCTAACGTATTACGCTTGCATCTAGCCTACCCTGCACGACAAGCACGCAGGCGTGGCCGAAAAGCGGAACCACAGGTTGAACATTATTTGTTCAACGGCACGGGCATACCTGTCCAAGAGACGACGCGGCGCCGTGCACAAAAAACGACCGGAGCGCGGGGCGTCCGCGGTCCGGTCGTGGCGTTTGGTCAACTAAACCTAGCAGGCGGCCATGATGGGGGCAGCGACCTGCTTCTTACGGGAGAGGACGCCCGGCATCCAGACGCCGTCGTGCTCGTCGGCAATGCCCAGGCCCTTCTGAGCAGCCTCGGTCTCGCCCTCGAGCAGGACCTGCGAGCCCTCCTCCATGATGTCGGTGATGCACAGGACAATGCCGTCGGCGCCCTTCTCGGCGGCGTAGGCGCGCATGGCCTCGCGGATCTCGTCGATCATGCCGAGTGCGCGGCTCTTGTCGACGGTCTCGTACTGGCCAATGAGCAGCTTCTTGCCAGCGGGCTCGAACATCTTGATGTCGTTGCCGACCATCTCGGCTGCAGTGAAGGAGCCGGACGGACGGGTGAGGAAGACCTCCATGCCAAACTTGACCGGGTCGACGCCCACCTGCTCGCCGAGCTTGGCGGCGACGGCGCGGTCGACATCGGTGGTGGTGGGGCTCTTGAGCATGAGCGTGTCGGTCATCATGGCCGAGAGCAGCAGCTTGGCCTGGACGTCGGAAAGCTCAACGCCGAGCACGCCGGCGAGCTTGGTGACGATGGTGCAGCTGGAGCCCCAGGGCAGGCAGATGTAATGCAGCGGGCCGGCGGTCTCGAAGTCGCCGATGCGGTGATGGTCGACAACGCCAAAGACCGTGGCGTCCTTAAGACCGGCGACGGACTGGGCAGACTCGTTGTGGTCGGTGAGAACGACGAGCTGACCGGCCTCGACGGACTCGATCACGCGGGGCTCGGCAATGCCGGCGTCGGCAAGCAGCTTGGCGGACTCGGCCGGAAGCTGACCAAGGGCGCAGGCCTCGTAGGTGTTGCCGGCATACTCAACCTGGTTGAGCAGCTGGGACAGGACGACGGCGCTCATGATGGCGTCGTTATCGGGGTTCTGGTGACCAAAGACAAGAACGTTTGCCATGGATATCCTCCACTTGATATGTGTACTTGGACGTAGCTATGGTAGCACGCCGATGCCGAGCCTTCGCATACGGAAGGGCCACGGCATATTTTGGGGCGCAGGCACGGGGGCCAAGGCTGTCCCTTTTGCACCATGTTGGTGCAAAGTAACCTGTCCCCCTTGCACCAACTATTTGCCGGCGGCGCGCAGGGCTACGTAGGCGGCACCGATGATGCCGGCGTCGTTTTCGAGCGAAGCGACCTTAATGGGCGTCTCGCGCGAGGCGGAAAGCGCGTACTGCTTAAAGTGCTCGCGGACCTTGTCGAGGTAGACATCGGCCGAGGCGGAGGCGCCGCCGCCGATGAGGAACATCTCGGGATCAACCACGTTGGCGATAAGCGCCAGTGCGCGGCCGAGATAGTCGGCCATGGTATCGGCCGCGGCCAGCGCGAGCTTGTCGCCCTCGCGGCAGGCCTGGAACACGTCCTTGGAATCAGAAGGCCCAGTGAGCTCGATGGGCTCGACGCCGGCCTTTTTGCACTCGGCAAGGTAGTTGCTCACCACGCCGGTGGCGCTGGAATACTGCTCCAGGTGGCCATGTCCGCCGCAGCCGCAGGTGCGCTCCTCTTCGGGGTTCAGGCACATGTGGCCAATCTCGCCGCCGGCGCCCACAACGCCCGACACCACGTCGCCGTTGACGATAACGCCGCCACCCACGCCGGTACCAATGGTGACCATCACCACGTTCTGTACGCCCTTGGCAGAGCCGAGCCAGGCCTCGCCCATGGCAGCGGCGTTGGCATCGTTCTCGTATTTAACAACCGCGTCGGGGCAGTGCTCCTGAATGGCGACTCTTAGCTCGGGCAGGTTAATGGCAATGTTGGCCTTGACCTTGGCATCGCCCGATGCCGGGATGGGGCACGGAACGGCCAGGCCAATACCCGCCACAAAGGCGCGCGGAATCTGGGCCTTGGCGACCACCTGGTCGATAGCCTCGGTCACCGCGGCAAAGCCCGCGGCGTCAACGATAGGCGGCGTGGGCACGCTGGCCTTGGCCAGCAGGTTACCATCCTCGTCGAACAGGCCCTCCTTAACCGAAGTGCCGCCGACGTCGATGCCGATGTAATACTGCTTAGGTTCCATGGGAGCCCGCCTTTCTCGTTTAAACATTGCCTGTATGGTACCGCTCCCAAGGCAAAAACCTGCCAAAAAGGGACAGGTTTGTTTTGGCAGGTTTTATCTGTGAAAACGCAGGGCATGGTATTTGGTTCGTTGGGCGGTAAAACGGCTCAACCCCATCCTCTAGTCGATCAATTTGCTCAATACCACATTATTCGAATGCATATTCATTTAGAGCGCTCTAGTTTTTAAAGAGAAGCGTTTTTTAATTAAACCTTTCTCGAACTTTTCAAAAACGCAATAGGGATGCTTAGGTGTTGACTATACTTTCTTCTGTACTCAATCAAGCCGGAAAGGAGGTTCCATGATTCCCAAATACGAGGCGATAGCTGCAGATATCCATCGAAGCATCGAGGACGGCGCTCTTAAACCGGGCGACAAGCTACCCACCGTCGTTGAGTTCTGCGAGCTCTATAGCGTTTCCAAGATCACCGTCAAGCGCGCGATCGAGCAGATCACCGAGGAGGGTCTTGTTACCAGCCGTCGCGGGTCGGGCACCTACGTTAAGGACACGGCGGGTCTTCCCGACCAGGCGTTTTTCCAGGGCAAAAACGACCGCGCCCAGGGCTTTTCGTATGAGCACCGCGGGGAGAAGGTGACCTCGGTGGTCTACGATTTCTCGATTGTCAATCCACCAGCGGACGTCGCAACTCAGCTGGGAATTGCCGAGGACGACTTTGCCTATCACATCGTGCGCGTGCGCCAGGTCGACGAGAAGCCCATCGTCATCGAGTACACCTACATGCCTCTCGAGCTGATACCGGGCCTTAAAAAGAAGGACCTATACGGATCGGTCTATAGCTTTATCCGCGAGCAATGCGGGCTGAAGATTTCGAGCTTCCACCGCACCATCCGCGCCGTGGCGGCAACCGAGGAAGAGGCCGAGCGTCTGGGCACCAAACCCGGCGCTCCCCTGCTCGAACTCAACCAGATTGGCTTTTTGGATAGCGGCAACGCCTTTGAGTACTCGATTTCGCGCAACGTCGGCGACCGCTTTGAGCTGCACAACGTAACGTTGGCATAGGTTTTTGTAGTCCTGCGGGTGCTCGCTATGATTCGCTTAGAGCGAGCACCCGCGCAACACCATGGGAGTATGAACATGTCCGATTTAATTAAACTGACGCCGATCTTTCACGAAAAGATCTGGGGTGGCCGCCAGCTCGAAACCGTATTTGGTTACGACATTCCCGAGGGTCCCATCGGCGAGTGCTGGGCCATCTCGGCCCATCCCAACGGCGACTGCCAGATCGCGGAGGGCCCGTATGCCGGTCACCCGCTGTCATGGCTGTGGGCCGAGCACCGCGAGCTCTTTGGCAACTGCGAGGGCAAGGAGTTCCCGCTGCTCATTAAGATTCTGGACGCCAAGGACGACCTTTCGATCCAAATCCATCCCAACGACGAGTACGCCGCCGAGCACGAGAACGGTAGCTTGGGCAAAACCGAGTGCTGGTATGTGCTGGACTGCGAGCCCGGCTCCACGATCATCGTCGGCCAGCGTGCCAAGGACCGCGCCGAGGCCGCACAGATGATCGAGGAAGGCCGTTGGGACGACATGCTCAACGTACTGCCGATTCACAAGGGCGACTTTTTCCAGATTGATTCCGGTACCGTGCACGCCATCAAGACCGGCACGCTCATTTTAGAGACGCAGCAGTCGAGCGACGTGACGTATCGCCTGTACGACTACGACCGTCCCGGCACCGACGGCAAACTGCGTCCCCTGCACATTGAGCAGAGCCTCGATTGCATCGACTTTAACGCGCAGGCTCCGACCGACGGCACGGTGACCGCGCCCGAGGTCGATGGCGTGACCGAGCTCGAGTCCAACCCCTGCTACACCGTCGATCGCGTGCGCGTCGACGGCAGCAAGACCCTCGACCAGCGCTGGCCCTTCATGTGTCTGTCGGTCATCGACGGCGAAGGCACCGTCTGCGGCGACCCCGTCCACAAGGGAAGCCACCTGCTAGCTCCGAGCACCGTCAGCTCCATTGACCTCGAAGGCAAGATGGAACTGATCATCAGCCACCTCTAGGTCGCAACAACAACCAAAACAAAACAAGGGGCTCCCCCGTTCATCAACGGAGGAGTCCCTTGCCATGTCTAAGTATTCAGCCCACCCGGCTCTCCAGACCAAAAAGCGAACGGGCAAAGCAACGCTCGTCCAGTAACGTTACCTAAGGACCCGGGCGGGCGTATGGGGCAACATCGATCGCGAGTTCCGCACGAGCCGGAGAGCACTTAATGTGCTCTCCGTGCGAGCAGGACTGTCCGAGCAGGCGATGTTGCCCCATACGCCCGCCCGGGTCCGCCGGGATTACGACAACTTGACGATCGGTGCAAAGCCCTTCATGAGCTTTTTAGTCTGGCCGGTCTTTTCGAACTGGACCTCGATCATGTCTCCGGCGACCGAGATCACGGTACCCGTGCCAAAGGTCTTGTGGCTCACGGTATCGCCCGCGGCAAAGTCCTGCGACGCGCTGGCGCGATCGACCTTGCGCTCCACCGTCGGCGACACCTTGGACGACGGCTTTTTGGCTCGCGGCGCGCCCGAGCCAAAGGTCGAGGCGACACGGCCGGCGTCGGGTGAGACCCCGCGATGACGCTCGGTCCCGTAGCTGCTGCCGCCAAAGAAATCGTCGAAGCTCGATCCGCCGCGCGAACCGGAACCGCCGGTCGAGCGCGTATGCGAGCCAAACACCTTGCCGCCATACATGTCCGAGCCCATACCCGAGCCAAACGTGCCGTGGCGGTCGCCGCGCTTCTCCCAGCCCGTGCCCTCAAAACCGGCAGAACCGATGCCGCTAAACTCGATGTCCTCAAACGGAATCTCGTTGAGGAAACGCGAACGCGGGTTGGCAGAAGTCGAGCCGTAGGTGCGACGCGTGGCCGCATAGGTCAAGAACAGGCGCTTACGAGCGCGCGTAATGGCAACGTAGGCCAGGCGACGCTCCTCCTCGAGCTTGCCCGGATCGTCACTACCGCCAAAGTCGTGCACGTGCGGAAAGATACCCTCCTCCATGCCGGCCACGAACACCGCCGGGAACTCCAGGCCCTTAGCGGAGTGGATGGTCATCATGGTGATGGCATGCGTCTCGCCGGCCAGGGAATCCAAGTCGGAACGCAGGGCCAGCCACTCCATGAGTGCCGGCAGCGCCTTGCAGGTGAGCGGGCCGTAGGTGCGCTCGATCTCGTCGGCATGCATGGCACCCGCCGGCATCTCCGTCGGCGCGGCATACGCGTTGCCCGCGATGGCGGCGGCCAGGGCATCCTGCGGAGACAGCGCCGGAGCGGCCAAGCTATCGAGCGGATTAGAGCCCGCGGCGTCACGGGCGCCGACGAGTGCCTCAAACGAGGATGCCGAGGCGGACGGCCCCGGTTCGGGCGCGGGCGCGCTCACCACGACGGGCTCGGGCTCGGCACCGGCAGGCACATCGGCAACACCGGCCGCGCGCAGCTCTTCCAAGCTCTCGAGCGTACCCTCGATATCCTCGTGCGTCTCCTCAAATTCGGCGGCGACGCCCAGGAATTCCTGGATGTTCTCGGCACGGCTCTCGGACTCCATGGTGCCCTCGGCGCGAAACGCCTGCAGCAGGCCCGTCTTATCGACAATCATCTCGACAACGTCCTTGAGCTCGCCGTCCATGCGGCGACCCTCGCGCACCAGCGACACAAAGCTCGACAGGCCATTGCGCACCTTGGCGCTAAACATGCCGGTTTCGGCGCACGCGATCTCGCAAGCCTGGAAGAACGAGCAACGGTTGTCGCGCGCCAGCTGCTCAATCTTTTGAATCGAGGTGGAGCCGATACCGCGGCGCGGCGTGTTGATGACGCGCTTGACGCTCATCTCGTCTGCCGGGTTCACGATCATCTTGAGGTAGGCCATGACGTCGCGGATCTCGGCACGGTCGAAGAATCGCGTGCCGCCCACGATCTTGTAGGGCACGCCCGCGCGCAGGAACATATCTTCGAGGATACGCGACTGGGCGTTGGTGCGGTAGAACACGGCAATATCGTCGTAACTCGTGCCCTTGGAGTGCAGCTTTTCGATCTCGCCGGCAATCCAGCGGCCCTCGTCGCGCTCATCGCTTGCCTGGAAGGCCTGGATCTTCTCGCCGTCGCCCTCGGCCGTAAACAGGCGCTTGTCCTTGCGCTGCGAGTTGTGGCGCACCACGGCATTGGCGGCGCTCAGGATGTGACCCGTGGAACGATAGTTCTGCTCCAGCTTGACGGTCTTGCAGTTTTTAAAGTCCTTCTCAAAGTCCAGGATGTTGGTGATGTCGGCGCCGCGCCAGCTATAAATGGACTGGTCATCGTCGCCTACGACCATGAGGTTTTGGTACTTGGCGGCCAGCAGGTTGGCGATCTCGTACTGGACGTGGTTGGTGTCCTGATACTCGTCAACGCTAATGTAGCGGAAGCGCTCTTGGTACTTGTCGAGTACCTCAGGGCGGGTGCGCAGCAGCTCGAGCGTGCGCACGAGCAGGTCGTCGAAGTCCATTGCGTTGGCGGCGCGCAGGCGGCGCTCCAGCTCCAAGTAGACCTGCGCGGCCTTTTTGTCGTTGGGGCTATCGGCGGACTTGAGCATGTCCTCGGGCCCGATCATGGCGTTTTTGGCCGAGCTGATCTTGCTGCGGATCATGTTGATGGGGAACTGCTTTTGCTCGATGCCAAGTGCCTGCATAATGTCGCGCACCATGCGCTTTGAGTCGTCATCATCGTAGATGGTGAACTGACCGGTGTAGCCCAGCAGGTCGGCGTCCTCGCGCAGCATGCGCACGCACATGGCGTGGAAGGTGCACACCCACATGCCGCGGGTGCCACTGGGGATGAGCGCTGCCAAACGCTCGCGCATCTCGGCCGCGGCCTTGTTGGTAAACGTGATGGCAAGAACCTGCCAAGGCTTAACGCCCAGGTCGCCGAGCATATGTGCGATACGGAAGGTCAAGACGCGGGTCTTACCCGAACCGGCGCCGGCGAGCACCAGCAACGGACCCTCGGTGGTGAGTACCGCCTCGCGCTGGGCGGGATTAAGGCTGTCGATGTCGACGAGCGGCTTGGGTGCCGGCGCGGGAGCGTCGTAGATGTCGAGCGGAACGAGCTCGGGCTCCGGCGCAGCAGGGGCGGCATATGCATCGAGCGGCACGGGTTCCGGCACAGGCGGCACGGGTACCGCGGCGTTCTTTTCCCAGGGCAAGGGCTGGGTCATGGGCGACTCCTCATCTGACGAACGGCGCGCCTGCGGGCAGCGCCATAGTTTGAGCCGTACCAGTATACCGAGTCGCGCGGACACCGACGCAAATCACACCACGACTCCGTGCGCCACCGTCAGGCCCACCCCGGCGAATTTGGTGCAAAGGTGTCAGGTTAGTCTGCACCACGTTGGTGCAAAGAAACCTGACCCCAATGTACCAATCACGGAGCCACCGATGTCATGGCAACGGTAGCGAGCGGCGGCCAGGGCGAACAAATTGGCATGAAAAGAGGACGGCATAGACCTTTTGGTCATGCCGCCCTCTTTGAATGACAAGTTGTCGCCCTGGCCGCCGCGCAGCGTCGACTAAGTTAGAGGCCGAGCATCGGCTCCAGAACGAAGAAGTATGCGAGCACTACGATGCCCAGGATGATGCGGTAAACACCGAAGCACTTAAAGTCGTGACGGCGGACGAAGCCCATGAGCCACTTAATGGCGATGAGCGAAACCACAAAGGCAACAACGCAGCCCACGCCCAAGATGGCGATCTCGTTGGTGCCGAACGTGCCGCCCTTGATGAAGTACTTGACCAGCTTGAGCGCACTCGCGCCAAACATGACAGGGATGGCCAGGAAGAACGTAAACTTGGACGCCACCGAACGCGTGCAGCCCAAAAGCAGGCCACCGATGATGGTAGAACCGGAGCGAGACGTACCAGGCACCAGCGAAAGCACCTGGAAGCAGCCGATACCCAGCGCAGTCTTCCAGCTGAGGTCCTCGAGCGTGGCGATAGAGCCAAAGTCCAGGTTCTCGTCATCGTCCTCATCCTCAGCGGTAGCCGTGGCGGGCGCCGCAAAGTGCGCACCGGCGGGACGTCCACCCGACACCACAGCACGCGAACCAAACGAACCGGCAACGGCCATTTCCTCGCGCTTGCTCGCGCGCCAGTTCTCGATCACGATAAACAGCACGCCGTACACAATGAGCGCCAGCGCCACGACGGGAGCATTGTAGAAATGCTCCTCCATCCAGTCGTTGAGCGGCAGGCCGATCGCCGCCGCAGGAATGCAACCGAGCACAATCTTGCCCCACAGCACCCAGGTGTCGCGACGGCCCTCCTTGCCCTTGCTGGGCGAGAACGGGTTGAGCTCGTGGAAAAACAGCACGCAGACGGCCAGAATGGCGCCGAGCTGAATCACGACCAGGAACATATTCCAGAACGTCTCGCTCACGTTCATCTTGACGAACTCGTCCACCAAGATCATGTGACCCGTCGACGAAACGGGCAGCCATTCGGTGATGCCCTCGACCAGGCCCATGAAGGCAGATTTTAGAAGCTCGATAATATCCAAAGGGACCCCCTCGTTAGACACCCGCCGGTAGATGTTCTGCGGACGATGCAGGCGATGTCCCATTATCAACCGTTGGCGGTGCGACCGCGCCTACCCTTACCAAAAAACTCGCCCGTTCACAGAATTGCGAGCAGTTAAACCGAAATCCTTGGGTATAACTGCAACAAGATAAAGTGTCCGGCGGTCAACGCACCCGCGCCCGCCCGACGCACGAGCCCCGCGCCCGTGCGATAGACCAAGGAGGAAACCATGAACGAGGGCTACACCAAGGTATTTGTTTCACTCGACGGTACTGAGCAGCAGGATTTTGTGCTCGCACGCGCCATCAAGGTCGCCGCGAACAACGGCGCCAAGCTGATTATCGGCCACGTTATCGATTCCACGGCGCTCGAGAGCGCCGGCTCCTATCCGGTCGATTTGGTCAACGGTCTGGAGGAGGCCTTTAAGAACTCCATCGAAAAGCAGCTCGAAGAGGCCAAGGCCAATCCCGATATTCCCGAGGTCGAGGTCATGATACGCGCCGGTCGTATTCGCGAGACGCTCAAAGACGAGATGCTCGACGTGGTCAAGCCCGACCTGGTGCTCTGCGGCGCTCGCGGCCTGTCCTCGATCAAGTATGCGCTTCTGGGTTCGATTTCGACGTTCCTGCTGCGCAATACCGACTGCGACATTTTGGTCGTAAAGTAGCGTTGCTCCCACCGGCCGCGGGGCCTGCGGGGTTTCCACGGGCACGTCCTCGCCGCGTTGCGGCTGCGGGATGTGCCCTTAGGAAACCCCTCCCGGCCCCGCGGCCTTCGCAGCCTTACTTCAGCGAGTTGGCTGATAAAAGATGGCGTGCCGCCCCGTTTGGGGTGGCACGTTTTGTTTGGGCTGCACGTTTTTGTTTGGGCGGACGTCTGCCGCATGCGTTACTCGAAATATTGAAACTTATTCGTTGAGAAGGAAAACGTTACGACAAAGCCTTCGCCGGAGTCGGATGCTGCGGTGACGTCGATGCCCATCTTGGAGCACAGACGCGCCACCAGGTAGAGGCCGATGCCCGTTGCGCGCTTGGTGGTGCGGCCGTTGTCGCCGGTAAAACCTTTCTCGAACACGCGCGGCAGGTCGGCCGCGCTCACGCCGCAGCCGTTGTCCGCGACGGTAAGCTCGATGCGTTCGCTCGCCAGGCCCTCGTCCAGCAACGCGCCCGAAAACACGATCTTTGCGCCGTCCTCGCGCGCATATTTAATGCTGTTCTGGATGAGCTGACCTAAGATGAACTCCAGCCACTTCTCGTCGGTAAAGACCTCGAAGTCGAGGTTTTCGCACACCGGAGCCACGTGCGCTGCAATGAGTTCGCGCGCGTTGGCCTTAATCGCACCCGTCACCAAGGTCTTGAGATCCCAGCGGCGAATCAGGTAATCGCGCTCCACGACTTCCGAGCGCGCATAGTACAGTGCCTGGTCGATATAGCGCTCAACGCGAGCCAGCTCGCGACCCAGGTCATCCACACGCGACAGGTCGTCTTCGCTGCCGTCTAGGTTTTCAAGAATCAGATGGGCCGCCGCCAGGGGCAACTTGGCCTCGTGGACCCAGCTCTCGATATAGTCGCGATAGTCATCGGTCTGACGTCGGCCTTCGGCAACCTCGTCGCAGGCAGCCTTGCCCACCCGGCGCAGGACCTCGTACTCGAGCTCGCCCTCGGCATAGGTTGGGCATTGCACCATCTCCTGTACCCACGCGGGACTTTCCAGCTCCTCGGCTGCACGCTCCAACTGGTGCAGAAAACGACGACGGCGCGCATATTCGATCACGATACCCAGCATGCCAAAGATAAAGGACACACCGACCGCCACGACCACGATAGATGCCGGGGCCCCGGCAACCATCAGCACAAAGCAGCTCAGCAGCACGCCGCACGTCCACACGGCGACGGGCAACAGCGCATCTTTAAAGAACTTGCCAAACGACATAGCTGGCACCTAGACCGAATAGCCCTGGCCGCGATGCGTGGTCAGATACCCCTTGACGCCGATCTTGTCGAGCGTGGTGCGCAGGCGGTTGATGTTGACGGTGAGCGTGTTGTCGTCCACGAAGGCATCGGAGTCCCACAGGTCCTGCATGATGGCCGAGCGCGAGACAATCTTGCCCGCGCGGCTCAGGAGCAAAGAGAGGATGCGCAGCTCGTTTTTGGTGAGCTCGGTGCTGTCGCCGGTTGCCGCGTTGGTGACCGCGGAGCGGGCGAGGTCGAGCTCCAATCCCTTGTGGACGAGCGTGCTGCGCTCGCCTGCCGCCGCGGTGCGACGCAGCAGTGCGTTGATGCGCGCCACGAGCACGCGCGCGCTATAGGGCTTGGGAACAAAGTCGTCCGCGCCGAGCGTCATGGACATGACCTCGTCGATCTCGGTCGTGCGCGACGTGAGGACGATGATGGGGACCTCGGATTCGCGACGAACCTCGTGGCAGATGTGCTGACCGTCTTTGACGGGAAGCGTCAGGTCGAGCAGCACCAGGTCGGGCGCGGCAGCGAGAATATCGCGCGAGACGTGCTCGAACGACTCACAGGCCTCGACCTCAAAACCGGCACGGGCAAGGATGTCGGCAAGCTCGCGACGAATGGGCTCGTCGTCCTCAACGATATAGATCAGCGCCATGGATTCCGCTCCCCTCCTGGTTGTCTTATCCCATTATGACCGCGAAGCCGCAGGTACGCGCCCCACGCGGCACCAAGGTGACAGAACTGTTCGCGAACGAAAGCGTTCGAATCGCCCCTCGCTCGCAGCGGGCGCGGGGATCAAATGATTAAATAATCCCCGTCCCAGAAAAATCATTTAGCGGCGGGCGCGAAGCTTTTCGTAGCCGTCGGCAAAGAAGGCAACCGTCTCGGCATCGGACTCGGCGACGTCAGCGTCGGCGGCAGGCACCACGCCGTGCTCGTCGCTCACCAGGAACAGCGCGCCCTTGAGCTGTGCGGGAATGTCCACGCGCGTGACCGGGATGCGCTTGGTCTGGGCCAGCTGCTCGATGAGCGTCGCCGTGCCGCACAGACACTCGTCCGCCGGCGCCACAAAGGCCAGCTCGCCGTTGTTGACGGCAGCTAGCAGCTCGGGCGCCACGCCGGTTTCGTCGGCCTCGGAGCGGGCCTCGGCGGAGCGGGCACGCAGCGCCTTGGCCGAAGTATCGGCCAGCGGCTCGTACTCACCCACCGTCATGGCGGCATTGCCGTTAACGTCGATCACCAGCATGAGCACGCCGTCGTGCGCGGTGTAATCGCCCTCGGCAAGCGACCACTCAACGTGCTGCTTGGCCCAGCTGAGCATGTTATGGGTAAGCGGCTCGCCCTGCACCAAGCGCTCGGACAGCGCGCGGATGTGACGGTTGAGCATGGGCACCTTTTTGTTGGACATGCGCCAACGGCAGATAAGCGCGGGCTTGTCGAGCGTAAACTTCTCGACCGCCTCCTGATTGGCGCAAAAGTCCTCGTACGCACGCTGGTCCTCGGCATTGCCAAACAGCTCTGCATCATCAATCTGGGGCATGGTCATACCTTTCGTGTTAGTCATTCCGTCCTCTTATACCAAAAAGACGGCCCTCCAAACGGAGCGGCCGTCTTTTGCAGAGATTATTTTAGAAACGAAGCCAATCCAAGGGACGAGATAACATCCCATCCTCCCCAGTCAACCTAACAGGTCGGCGAGGGTTGCCCAGGTGCCGCAGATTGCCGTGAAAGAGGAGCGACGCGTACTTGGGTACGCGAGCGACGAATGAACGGCAAGGTGCGGTGGCTGGGCAAGCCGCAGCGCCACCTCCCTACTTAATGGCGGAAGTGGCGGGCGCCCGTGAAGACCATAGCAATATTGTGCTCGTTGCAGGCCTGGATGCTCTCGTCGTCGCGCTTGGAGCCACCGGGCTGGATGATGCAGGTCACGCCGTGTGCGGCAAGCACGTCGACGTTGTCGCGGAACGGGAAGAACGCGTCGCTTGCGCAGGCAAAGCCGCCCTTTTCCACGCCCTCGCGCTCGCAGAAGTCTTCGGCACGCTCGCAGGCCAGCAGCGCAGAATCCACGCGGTTGGGCTGACCGGGGCCCATACCAATGCCGGCCTTGCCCTTGGAGACCAGGATGGCGTTGGACTTAACGCCCTTGCAAACCTTCCAGGCAAACTCAAGCTCGGCCATCTCGGCGTCGGTGGGCTTGCGGTCGGTGGGGAACGTAAAGGTCGCGGGATCCTCGGTCACGTGGTCAACTTCCTGCACCAGCATGCCGCCGTCGACGGAGCGCAGCTCCACCTGGGCGCCGTGGTCCACGCCGCCGGTAGCCAGCACGCGCAGGTTGGGGCGCTTGGTCATGCGTTCGAGCGCCTCGGCAGTGTAGCTCGGGGCGATGATGACCTCGACAAACTGCTTGTTCTGGTCGGCGAAATGCTCAACCAGCTCAAAGGGAACCTCACGGTTGCAGGCGATGATGCCGCCGAAGGCGCTCTTGGGATCGCAGGCGAAAGCGCGGTCGTAGGCGGCCGTGATGTCCTCGGCAACGGCGGAACCGCAGGGGTTCTGGTGCTTGAGGATCACGCAAGCCGGCTCGTCGAACTCGCGGACCAGGTTCCAAGCGGCATCGGCGTCCAGATAGTTGTTGTAGCTGAGCGGCTTGCCCTGGATCTGCTCGGAGCCCACGAGCGGGAACTGCGAGCTCGCGGTGTTCTCGCAGCCCTCGGCAAAGCGGTAGACCGTAGCCTTCTGCTGAGGATTCTCGCCATAGCGCAGATCGTCGACCTTCTCCAGCGAGATCTCGAGCTTGGCAGAGGTGTCCGCCACGTCGCTTGCCTGGGCGGCAAGCCAACGGGAGATAGCCGTGTCGTAGGCGGCGGTAGTCTGGTAGACCTTCACCTGCAGGCGGCGACGGGTGGAAAGCGTGGTGCAACCGCCAGTCTCGCGCATCTCGGCCAGGACGGCATCGTAGTCGGCCGGGTCGGAGATGACGGTAACGCTCGCGGCGTTCTTAGCAGCGGAGCGCAGCATGGAGGGGCCACCGATGTCGATGTGCTCGATGGCATCCGCAAAGGTGACCTCGGGGTTGGCAACGGTCTTCTCGAACTCGTACAGGTTGACGACGACCAGGTCGATCAGCTTAATGCCGTGCTGAGCGGCTTCCTGCATGTGCTGCTCGGAATCGCGACGGGCAAGCAGCGCGCCGTGAACCTTGGGGTGCAGCGTCTTGACGCGGCCGTCCATCATCTCGGGATAGCCCGTAAACTCCTCGATGGGGGTTACGGGAACGCCCGCGTCCTCGATGGCACGAGCCGTGCCGCCCGTAGAGATGATCTCGACGCCAAAGTCGTCAACCAGCGTCCGTGCGAAATCGACGACGCCCGTCTTATCGGTAACCGAGATCAACGCGCGTGCGATCTTCACATCAGATCCCATGCAGTCCTCCTGTCTGGTACGCCGCCGTGCTCTGTGAGTCGGTGATACGTCGATCTGCAGCGCTCGCGCAGCGGCATTGAAAATACTGATTTAATGTAGCGCATCGAGCGCATCGATGCACCCCGCAACGGGCGCATGTGCAGAAAAAGTTTGCGCGCGGAGGGGATGGGCACGGTGAGTTCATGGAACACAGGGGCACCATAATTAGATGCCAATAGCGTGGTAGAACTGTGCTCGATATGCATCCGCAAAAGAAAGAGGCACCATGGTCTCGCGGGTTCTCTACCGACCGTTTGATACCGAAGACTTCGACGCCATCGCGCTGATTCTGCAGCAGCTTTGGCATAACAATTCGGATAACGATGAGTACAACCGCCTTGAGGCCGCGTGCGACCTCGCCTATTGCCTTTCGTCATCGACGTTTTCGCAGGTTGCCGTAATCGACGGTCAGGCGCGTGGCATTTCGCTCGCGCGTGCGGGACAGAGCTCCG
The DNA here is from genome assembly GCA_902364975.1 of Coriobacteriaceae bacterium. Taxonomy (GTDB): domain Bacteria; phylum Actinomycetota; class Coriobacteriia; order Coriobacteriales; family Coriobacteriaceae; genus Collinsella. The sequence continues at coordinate 110,759 of CABJFQ010000003.1, forward strand.
GCGCCACCGTTAAGGAACATTGGATGGATACCGAACGCGCGCTGCTTTCGCAGATGCGCGAGCTGGAGCCCGATGTCTGCGCCGAGTATCTCTCGTTTGTGCGCGCAACCATCCGAACCAACAACCGCCTGCTCGAGAGCAGCCCGTTGCCGCACGACAACGAAGTCACGCTGCTCGCCGTCGATCCCGATGTCCACGGCCTGGGTGTAGGCTCAGTGTTGCTCGATGCCGCGGTCTCGTACCTGTCCTCGCGCGGGGCGACAAGGGCGTACCTGTACACCGACTCCAACTGCTCGTGGAAGTTCTACGAGTTGCACGGCTTTAAGCGCACGGCCACGCACCGCGCCAACCGCGAAGAGCGTCGTCACGACATGCCGCGCGAAAGCTTTCTCTACGAACTCGACCTAACAGCCTAGCCCAAGCAGCCACACCTAGTCATTTAAGAACGTCCCCAATGACTGATCCCCAACAACTAGTCATTTAAGTCTGTCCCCAATGAGTGGCCTAGGGGGTTTGTAGATAGCCGTGGTCAAAATACATCAAATATGAGTACTGTTACCTTTTTAGTAGCAGCGATTCGGGGCATTTTTGATGCTTATAGGCATGACGACCAGCTGCACGAGCTGACGTAACTCCCCAAATGTTCAATAAAATGGGCTCCTAACGAGAAGTACTCTCATTAGGAGCCCATTATTATGTGCAAACATATGTGACCAACGCAGCAACAGTACTCATATTTGGCATTTTTTGTCCACTGCCCCTTGCGCGAAGGTCCTCAGCGGAAAGTTTGACCCGTTTCGATGCACAAAAATGGGATGAATCTTCCCTGGCAACCGCCCAGAAAGATCCACCCCAAAGCAAGCGCTCGCTAGAACGTTCCGCCGCCGCCTCCGCCGACGCCGCCGCCTCCGCCGCCCGAGAAGCCGCCACCACCGCCGCCACTCGAGCTATCGGAGCTCGAAGCCAACTCGCGGATGGTCTCGTGATACACATCGTTGAACGAAACGAGCGGAGACTCGTTGCCGTAGTGATGGTAATACCACCAGTAGCAGGGGTAGTTGTCGTAGAAATCGTCGCTGTTGCGCAGGTCCGCAGGCACGGCCTCGGCCAGCTGTCGCAGCACTTCTTTCGAAACGCCTAGGGCAACGCCCATCACCAGCAGCTTGTTCCACAGCACCAGATCGCCCGGGACGGCTTCCTTTAGGCGTGTGAAATCCTCGAGCCAATGCTTGAGCGCCTTGCAGCGAGCCGCCACCTCGGCGCCCTCCGGCGTGTAACGGCGGAAGGTGCAGCTCAGGACAAAGCCCACGATCGTGACGGGGATCGAAATCACAGCGGCACCGACGCTGGCGTCCGCAAAGTCGGTATAGAACAGAGAGCCCAAAATGCCAAAGACAATGATGATGCCGAGAACCAGGCCGGCCACCATCACGATAGTGCCATCCGATGCGATAAACTCGCGCTCCTCCAGCTTGCCCTTAACCGTGCTCTGATAGTCCTCGAGCTTGTCGCCAACAGATTCAGTACGCTCGCTGGCATACTCCTCCAGCTCGCTAAACGTGCGCGAACGGACGCCGTCTTTATCGGGCTTAACGCCAGCGAAGAAGACCTTGAGCACGTCGCGATCGATGCCGTCCTTCTTGGCAGCCTTCCAGGCCTCGTCGGTCACTGTGATGCGATACGTCTGCTCCTCTTTTTCGCGACGGAGCAGACCCTTCTTCTTGGTCTCGGTCGCTTCTTCCAGCTTGATCACGCGGTCGTCGGTCAGCTTCATCAGCGTGGCGATATATGCCTGATCGGGCACGTCGTTCCAGCTCATAAGAGTTGCAAGCACCGCGGGATGATCGGCGGAGGGCACATCGCGGAAGTACTCGTCCTGGAAGAGCGGCTTGGGCTTGGGCCTGCGCAGCTTGAGCATCACGATCACACCGGTATAGGCAACCGCCACGACAACACACGCCACGGCGATCGCACCGGCAACCGCACGCGCGTGCTCACGGCGGGCGTTAGCTTCGTCGGCCCATTCCTTCTCTTCGCTCAGGATCGTTGACATGCGATCTTCGCCCGAAGCGGCAAGCTGCGGCACCCAGTCGCTAGGGAAGGCGATGCGTGCCTCGGCGAATTCGCCCTGGTGCACGCAGGGAATGGTATAGGTGACCATGGGCTCGTCCTCATCGAGCGACACGTCGCCCGTCAGCGGACCATGGCCCCATGCGCGGAAGTTATCGCCCTTGACGGCCGCCGTCCCGGCAGCGGCATTCGCGAAGCACACTTCCATCTCGACGTCATCGGAATCCGCAGACCAGCCGTCACCCACGAACTTCCAGTAGAGCTCGGCGGTATCGGCCCAGTTCATAACCGCACCGGTCATGGTGTAGCTCACGTAGTAGATTGCGCTGTCGCCGCTCTCGTGAGGGCTGAACACCTTAATCCTTACGCCGTCACCGGTCTGCTCGACCGTGTAGACGCCAGAGTCGCCCTTGTTCGCGCTATCGACTTTGTTAAACGCGGTGTCCTCTTCCTCGACACTCAGCACGTCAACGCCCGCCGTGCCGCCCTGCTGGTTGGTGCCCGTATTGATCTCCCAAAACACGCCGTTGATGTCGTCGTCGAAATCAAACTGGCGTCCCTCGACAACGGTCAGCGATCCATCGGCCTCGACCGTGGCACTGATGTAGGTTTGGGTCATGGAGTAGCCGTCGGCGTGCGCGGCGGCAGGCAGCAGCAACAACGCAAGCGCAACGAGCGCGCAGACGGAAGCGAATCGCGCAAACAGGCGGCGCTGCCGACAGGGCTGGGCAACGGGGGCGTTCATAGGCACATCCTTTGTCTGTGGTACCAGTAGCGTCATTGTCCCACGTTTGCGAGTTCATGTGACGAACATCTAGGTCAGCGGAGCGTCAAAACGGGACAAAAGTCACACCCGCCGCCGGCACCTGGGGACGTTCCTTATCTGCCGGCAATCTGGGACACTCCTTGGCATAGCCCGCTCCGGCAATAGATACCACTTCATAGCTCCATCACAGGTGTAGCGGCTTTGTGTGGGCGCGGCATGCGCTGATTGAGCCGCCAGTTGAGGGGCATAAAGCAGTTGAGCGAAAACGGTTTGCCCCTTTGCCGTCCGCTTGAGGATCATGTCCCCCTTTTCCGCGGAAACCCCGGCAGTTGCGAAGAGCTGCTGGGGTTTCTGTCGTTTGTGAGGCTAAGTCGGTACGCAGCGATCGAGACCTTGAGCCGCAAACCCACCGTGCGCAATGCGCACCGCCGCCAACTTGTGAGCGCGGCAACGCCTTCCCTACCGTGCCCCGCGCTATACTCGTCCGCATGGATATCAAAGCACGCAACATACCAACGCCCGCCGCGGATGTGCCAACGACGCAGCCCGCCTCCGTTCCCGCACCTGTCGTGGGTCGCTTTGCCCCGTCGCCCTCGGGCCGCATGCACCTGGGCAACGTGTTCAGCTGCCTGTGTGCGTGGCTTTCGGCCCGCAGCCAGGGCGGCAGCATCGTGTTGCGCATCGAGGACCTGGACGATCGCTGCAAGCGCCCGGAACTTGCCGCTCAACTGATTGACGACCTGGCCTGGCTGGGACTCGAGTGGGACGAAGGCCCCTACTACCAGCACGACCGCCTCGACCTGTACGAGGACGCCCTGCATCGGCTGCAAGACGCCGGTCTCACCTATCCCTGCTTTTGCACGCGCGCCGAGCTCCACGCCGCGAGCGCGCCGCACGCCAGCGACGGCACGCCCATCTACCGCGGCGCCTGCCGAAACCTTTCTGCCAAAGAAATCGCCCGCCGCAGCGCTCTGCGCGCCCCAGCCACGCGTCTGCGCGTGCCCACCGTCGATGACCTCGCAAACGACGTGATCGAATTCGTGGACCGCACGTACGGCGCCCAATGCGAGGCACTCGCTACCGAGTGCGGCGACTTTTTGGTGCGCCGCAGCGACGGCGTGTTTGCCTATCAGCTAGCCGTGGTGGTCGACGACGCCGCCATGGGTGTTACCGAGGTCGTGCGCGGATGCGACCTGCTGGGCTCCACGCCCCGCCAAATCTACCTGCAGCATCTGCTGGGACTGCCCACGCCGCACTACGCGCACATTCCGCTGCTCATGTCGCCGGATGGCCGCCGCCTTTCCAAGCGCGACCGCGATCTGGACCTGGGCGAGCTACGCGCCCGCTTTGGCACGCCCGAGGCACTGCTGGGCTGGCTCGCCGGGCAAACAGCCATCGCGCCGGACACCACACCGCGCTCTGCCGAGCAGCTGGCCGAGCACTTTAGCTGGGACGTCATCCGCGCGCATCGAGAAAACATCACTGTAACGACCGAGTAGTCAGCCGTCCCACCCCTACGCAACATCCCAAGGCATAAGCTCGTCGCCCAGGCGAACGATGCAGTCGTAGAGCACGGTGTGGCGCTCGGCCGGGTTGGCATCCCGATGAAAATGCCCGTAGTACCAGCGCTTGTAGTCCAAGCGATCTTCCAGCTCGTCGAAAAATGCCGTAAGCCGATCGACAGCTGGATAATTCCAGCCAGGTGCCGGATAGAGCGTGGGCGAGAGCATGCGCGTGGAGCAGGTGTGGGTGATCACGTAGTCGACCTTCCAGCCCACGCTATCGAGCTTTGCCCGCGCCTCCTCAAAGTTGCGCTCGCCCGGCAGCTCCTGCGGCCACCAGCTGGAATACGGGATGCGGTATTCCTTGTCCACACTCGTGGCGCCGCCCATGGTAAAGATCGTCGACCCACCGAGCTCAAAAACCTCGCCGCGCGTCAGGCGCCGTATAGGCGAGGTGTCCGGCAGGCGTTGCGTCAGTCCACCGTGCCACAACTCCAGGGGGCGCTCCGCCCAATGGTCGTAGCGTTCGTGGTTGCCGTCGACGAACAGCACGGTATAGGGGCGCGACTCCAGCCAGGCGATATCGGCGCATTCCTCGGCAGAAAAATCCCACGGAAAGCCAAAGTCTCCCGCGATAATCAGATAGTCGTCGCTCGTCAGACTATCCCCAAGCTCCCAGTCGCGGAGCTTTTGCATGTCGATGCCACCGTGGACATCACCCGTCACATAAACCGTCATCGGATCACCACTTCCCTCTTATAGGCTTCGAGATCGTGCTCGATCTGCTCGTCGCCCGTGGCGTTGACCCACCACGGCCATTTAACGCAACACGCCGGCTCGTCGACCTGCGCAAACCACGACTTGAGCTCCTCCAGGCTCACCGGGGCGTAGCCGTTGGCGTCCACGCCCACGTCATAGCGCAGCAGCCCCTGCCTAAGGTTGAACGTGTTGTACGCGCCGCCGCAGCTGTGGATATGTCCGTGAAGATGCCAGCCGCCGTGCGACATGCCTTGCCAGTCGACCATGGGATAGTGGCTCAGCACGATTTTTTGGCGGTCGATCTTGAGCACACAAATGGGCGGCTCGACGATAAAAGCATCCGCCACCGCAGGCTGCGTCCAGTCTTTGTCGTGGTTGCCAGGCAGCAGATGGACGTGCTTGCATGCAATGCTCTTACGCAGCTCGTAGGCGTCTTGCACCGTCATCTTAAAGCTGAAGTCGCCCAGAATATAAAGCTCGTCGTCCAAAGCGACCTTGCTATTAATGTTGGCGACCATGGCGTCGTTCATCTGCGCACCAGTCGACCAAGGCCTGTCGGCGAGCCGCAGCATGTTCTCGTGTCCAAAGTGGGTATCGCTGGTAAACCAGATCATGGGAACCTCCTAACGCTGTTGCCCAGAATTTCCACTCGCCGCCCCACCCTACTCATCGGTGCATCGCGCCTCAATCGGCACGATATCTTGGTAGATCAGGCGATGCTTGTCGTCGCGCCATTCATCGTCATGGTAATGGCCAAAGAACCAGGTGCGGTAGTCGAGTCGCCCGTCGAGCTCGCCCAAAAAGGCCTGCAGCGAATCGTCGTAGAACTCGCGATTGCACTCCATGCACAGCTCGTCTGCCAAATCGACCGGCGCCTCGTGAGTCACAACATAGTCGACCTTCCAGCCCACACGATCGAGCGAGGCGCGACAGTATTCCATCTCGCTCTCACTCGGCATTTCCTCGGGCCACCACGTCTTTCCCTCCCGGCGCCACTGTTTGTCATGGCTCGCGGCGCCACCCATGGCGAGCACCGTGTTCCCCGCGATGTCGAACACCTCTCCGCGCATCAGGTGCAGCACATGCGGGCGAGCCTCGTGAACGAGGCCCCCGTTCCACTCTCGGATCGGCAGCCCCGCCAGCAGATGATAGTTCTCGTGATTGCCGTCGACAAAACACGTAGTCCAGGGCTTGGACTCAAACCAGTCGAGCCAGTATTTGTCGGTGTTTGAGCCACTCCATATAAAGCCAAAGTCGCCGGCAACGATCATCACGTCATCGCGCGTCAGCGTACGGCCCAATGGCCAAACGCGCGACGAGAAGCGGCTCGCCCCGTACTCGGCAACACCGTGAACGTCTCCGGTAACGAAAATGGACATTAAGCGGCACCTCCGTGCTGTGCGACTCTAGACAAATCGATGGCAGAAATTGCGGATCAGCCCCGGCATCCGCACCCCTTAGGGCTTACCCCTCGTTCTTCCATCCAAACGGATCAAACACCCAAAAAACTAGATCGAGCACACTGTTGGCGGGCAGCATGTTGGGCAGGGCGTCTTGCCTCGCTTGAGTGCGGTTGCCAATGGCACGCTCGTTTTAATGGCGTTTCGGGACAAGTTTTTGCATCCCGCAGAACGGTGGTAAATCTTGCCGTTCTTGGTGACGGTTACCTTGATTTTTGAGGTATCCACACTGCGGGGCTCGATGGGCGCGGCCACCTCTTGACGAGCTGGCGCTGTTTTCCAAGGCTTGCCTCTCGAAAAACCAAAATCGCAGAATCGATTGATATAGCTGTCGAAACATCCATCGAACAGCAACCCCGTTGCCAGGCCCGCCATGAACCCACAGGCAATCGCAGCTTCTCCTCTGATTTGCATATGTCCCTCCATAATCAATCTCGAAGATTAAAAACGGCGCGCGCCGCAGGGCCTATCCCTTGCGGCGCGCGCCGAAAATGATCCGTTTTCCTCCGTCCCTAACGGATCAGCTGGCGGCGCTTATCGGACAGGAATACGCCGGCGGCCACCAGGACCGTGCCGCCGATCACGAAGGTCTCACCCAGCAGCTCGGACGCATCGCCCGTGGCGGGCATCGCCGTCTGCCAAGTCGTGGCCTCGGTCTTTGCCTCCGCATGCTTGGCCTGGTACGTCACTTGCGTGACGGGCTGGGTCTGCTCGCCGTTTCCGCGGTCGGCGGCCTCTTGGCGAGCGATCTCGGCGTTAAGCTCGGCAATAGCCTGGTCGAGCTCGACCTTGGCGGCGGTGTAGTTGGCGAGCGCCTCCAAGTATGCCGGCGCCACGGCATCCGTCGCAGCCACGGCGTCATCGAGTTCGGCCTTGGCGGTCGCGGCACGCTCGGCGGCATCGTGGGCCGCAGCGATCTTGGCGTTAAGTACCTCGTCCGCATCGTCAGTGCTGCCGTTGACAATGGCTTCGGCAATATTGATTCTGCGCAGGCGGGCAACCGCGGCGGCAGAGGCGTCGCGCGCGACAGTCGCATCCACCACGGCATCGTCAGCCTCCACCACGTCATACTCGGCATCGCTCACGGCCATCGCCGCTGCATCGAGCGCGGCATCGGCAGTCGCTTTGTCCCCAGTGGCCTTGGCAAGTGCTGCGGCGGCATTCTTAAGCTGAGAGGCGCGGGCGGCAGCTGCATCAGATTTTGCCTGAGCCGTTGCCACGACGGCGTCGGCATCGCTTGCAGCCCGCTGCGCCATATCGAGCTCCACCTGAGTGGCAGCAACATCGATGCCTGCCTGATCGGCATCGCCTTGGGTGGCAAGAAGTTCGGCCTCCGCCTCGCGCTGATTGGCACGCGCGCTTTCGAGTGCAGACGACGCCGCATCAAACGCACGCTGAGCAGCGGCGATATCGGCTGAGTACGCCGCTAGCTCATCCTGGGCCGCGGCAAGTGCATCCCGTTTGTCGCCAACACCGGCACGAGCGGCGTCCAGTGCGCGCTTGGCAGCAGCCACCTTGCCCTTGGCAATGTCGAGCTCGCCAGACTTGGCGGCCACGGCGTCCTGCGCTGCCGCAACAGCGGCGTTGGCAGCGCTCAAATCGGCGCGGGCATCGCTGACGGCACGCGCGGCGGCGTCAGCTGCAGCCTGCTTTTGCGCCACGGCAGCCTGGGCCTCCGAGGCCTTGGTTGCCGCGACATCAACGTTAGCGGCAGCGCGCTCAACCTGGGTTTGCTTTGCTGCAACGGCCTGCGATGCTGCACTCACCTTGCTGCCGGCATCGTCGGCAACGCCCTGCGCCACAGCAAGCTCCTTGCGTGCCGCATCCACGCCCTGCTCGGGATTTGCCAACGAGTCACACCACGCATTCAACGCAGCCTCATACTCTGCAACCGTCATCGGATTGAGGTTATACGGCTTATACCATTGACCAGAATATACAAATGTTTGCGCCTGTGTACTCCCGTACAGCGTCCCTCGCGTGCAAACGCCCATGCCCGTCACGGTGTAATCGGGGTTGATCACGTTGATGTAATGTCCGACCGAAGGGTTTGGTCCACCGTGCAGTGCGGCGTAGTTATCAATCTGGGAGCTATGCGCTGCATAGAAATCGTAAGCGGCCTTTCCCGTAAGGCCCGACGCGCCCAGCGAGGCGGCGGCAGCATCAAAGATGGCCTTCTCCTGATCGACCCACTGCTTAAACGGATTGCTTCCGTAGTTCCACGCCACATTCTCGCCCACGTTAAACTGCTGAGCGTGCGCGACCTTCGTATCGGAGAAGTTCGCGTCGGCGATGGCGGTCGCCATCATGGCATATGTCACCTTGAGCTCGCCTAGGCCAACGCTTGCGCGATACTCGTTGCACGCTTTGAGCCACACAACCGCCTGCTTCATATTGGTCAGGCTCGTCGCGTCGACTTCCTCGCCCACCTTGTTGTAGCCAGCGAGTTTGCAGTTGAGGATGATATCCGCCGCATCGTCGGCACCCACACTCTTAAAGAATGCGATGGCACCCTGGCGGTAGTTCTCCGCCGATGCATTCGCCGTTGCCTGAGCGGCATCGAGCTTTGCCTGGGCCTGAGCCACAGCCTGGTCGGCCTGCTGCTTTTGGGCCTTCGCCTGATCGAGCGCCTTGTCGGCAGCGTCTTTCTCGTCCTTGGCCGCCGAAAGCTTGGCCTGGGCATCGGCCAGCTCCGTGAGCGCACTGGCATGATCGGTCTTGGCCTGGTCAAGAGCGGCGTCGGCAGCGGTCTTGGCAGCAGCGGCGGCATCCAGCTTTGACTGGTCATCGGCAGCGGCCTGCTGCTGATCGGCAACTGCCTGCTGAGCAGTCTGAACCTCGCCCTCGGCGGCGGCAACGTCCTGCTCAGCGGCAGCAAGCTCGCTCTCGCACTTCGACTGCGCGGCCTTGGCGGCCGTCAGCGCTTCGGACGCAGCAGCCACCTTTGCCTTGGCGGCCTCGTACTCCGGGCCCGCGGCGCCCTGCTCGGCTCGATCCAGATCGGCCTTGGCCGCGTCATAGCTCGTCTGCGCGGCATCCACGTCCGCATCTGCCGCGGCCTTTGCCTGCTGAGCTGCCGAAAGCTTGCCCTGCGCGTCCTGCTGCTTGGCAGCGGCGGCAGTGGCAGCGTCTTGAGCATCCGAGAGCTTGGCCTGCGCATCAACGACCTGCTGCTTCGCCTGTTCCAGGTCACTCGCAGCCTGCCCTGCGGCAGCCTGGGCGGCAGCTACAGCCTCGGGCGTAGCATCGGATGCAGCAGCCTGTGCGGCCTCAAGCGCAGACTGGGCATCACGGGATGCCCTCTGGGCAGCAGTCAGGGCTTCATCCTTGTCCGCCAGCTCCTTCTTGGCAGCATCGAGCGCAGCCTGAGCGTCCTCAAACGCCTTGACATCCTGATCGGCCTTGTCCTGCGCAGCGCCCAGCTGCTTTTCCAGCTCGGCCGAAGCAGCGGAGGCCGCGCTATCGCTCGCACCGCGGGCCGCGTCATAGGCGCCCCGCGCCTGCTGCTGGTTGACGGCGGCAGCATCGTAGGGAGCGGCAGCCGCTTCCAGATCGGCCTTGGCGGTAGCAGCTTTAGCGCGCGCCGCATCAACTGCAGCCTGCAGGTCGGCGACCTTTTGCGCTGCAGACACGGCACCCGCGCCAGTACCGGCGGCCGCAGTACTCGTCAGCGGCGACATCACCGCAGCCGTTGCACCCGTGGCGCCAACGCCATCCGCATCCTGTGCCACCGCGACCAGGGGCGACAGCATCGAGCCGCCCGTCATGGCAATCGTCGCCGCAGCAACCGTCACCACGCGTCCAGCCGCCTTGGCCTTACCCAAAGCCTTGCCGTCCATGTCCTTGTTCATATTCTTGCTCATTGTCGATTCCTTCCCACGGTGAGCCGTTGTTTGACACAGATAGTCGATCCAACTTGCCCCATTAAAAAAGAGGTGATAACGGGGTAATTAAATTGAGCGATTTGAATCGCGGCGAACCTGGCATTCGCAAAAGCCAAACTCATAGTTCCGCTCGCGCTCAATCTCATCCAAATACTCGAGATCTTCGCCACTTGGCGCCTCTTCACCTAGGCATACAGGCCAGTTCTCTGTGCGAGAACGGTCAGTACGGCCATAAATGGTCTCGAGATTAATGAAATCGATATTGCCGTTGTTAAAGGAGAAATTGCTGGTGCTCATGCTCAAGTCCCGTCCACATAAACTCAAATTGCTGTGCTTGGCCTCTTTTAGAGACCCCATCTCATACGCTATGACTGTAGTATATGCGCTCTGCTTGCATGTTGCAAGAACATTTTTATTTTTCTAGCGCTTATAGCTAATCTGTTTCCTCTGTTTCCTCACGAGCAAATACCAGGCTCCCCCGCCGCGCCCTCACGCGCGGCACATTCGTTGAGATACTTCACCGGAATCGGCCACCTGGAGGGAGCTCCGTGGCGCGAAAGCCCCACATTGACCAGCTGAACCAGCAGCTCGGACAGATCGTCGCCTTCGAGCACCTCAATCGAGCGCACATGAATCGCCGTCGCCAGGTCCTCCTTGGTGCCGTTGTTGACGCCCACAAAGTAGCAGGTCATCCCTGCACGTTCAAACGTTCCAATGCCGTAATAGGGCGAGTTGTAGCTTTCGAAAAACTCCTTCTTACGGCCCGCTTTGCCCGTAAGCTGGTAATCGCGCACCAAGGTCGCAAAGTTGTTAGAGAAGGTCGTCAAGCCCGTATCGCGCACGCGCGCGAGCATAGACTGTCCACCTGCCCGCACGTCAAAGATATAGGCATCCTTGTCGAGCTTGCCGTCGGCCGTCAACAGCTCAAGCTCTATCTCGTCCACGGGACCATCCTCGATGGAATGCGAGGTGTAGTCCATGGCCCCGTCAGCACCAATCGTTAGCGTTGCAAGGCGCGCATCCAGCTCAATCTTGTCTTCCTCTTTACGCGGAACATTGACCACGCCGCAGACCGTCACCGACTCAACGCCAAAAGAGCCAAGGTCAAACGCCTGCATCCGTCCGTCGACGACGTTCTGCTTTACCAGCAGCTCTTTGAGCATGGCTCCCAGGATTCCCTCCTGTGCGCCCCGTACCTTTGTATTCGGCATCGCCTTAACCAGCGGCTCGCACACATCCGGCGTCACATGCTGCTCCACCACGCCAGCGTGCAGAGCATAGCCATCGTCCTCGGCGACCTCGTTGGCTACCACAACGATATTCCACGCCAGCGGATCAACAGCCCTGCCGCCATACGACGCGCGCACGCCCCACGAGGAATCGTTGAGCCGATCGGCCAACTGGCGCGCTACCCTATCAAGCCCGTCACCCGCGAACGAAACCACAACCCGCCGCCCCAACGAACGCTCCGCAACCACATGGGCGTATCGGTCGCTTTTCAGAACCTCGTAGAAGCTCTTGCGCGGATACTCCCTGAGCGATATCTGGGCAAAATCGCTGTACCGACGCTCAAGAATCTGCAGCTCTCGGTACAGGATTCCCTTCTTGGTATAGGCGACCTTTTCCGCCTGGGCAGAAAACGTAAGGTCACGGCGTTTGGACGGCTTATCGCCCTTGGCACGGCGCAGGATATACTCATCGCTTTGTCCGTGAGCCAGCACCACCGTAGCCACAGGCGACAGCCTGTAACCCACCTGGCTGTTGATCTTCTCGAGTTCCAGCTTGTCGCCTGCCGCACGACCGATGAGCACCCGCCGCTTGGCAAACGTTCGGATCTTAAGTTCAAAGGTGCAGTCCTCGTTGATAACAGTCTCGACCGTCTCAATCTTGGCAGGGCCCGTTCCTGCTTCCTCAATGGCGTCGCGGCGGTCGCCCTTGGCACTAATGACATACAGGTGTCCCGTGTCATTGGGAATCTCGTCCTCGACCCCCTCAAACTGCGAGCAAGAGTTGAATAGCAGGCGCAACACGACGCAATCTTCCAGCTCGTCCCAATGAGTTTTAATCGGAACCATTTGCTCATGGGCGAGCGGGGCGTTAAGGTCGCCCGTCTGCGCGCCCGCCTTGACCATCAGAAAGACGCGGTTGTCCTCGAGCTGGGTGAGCGCCACGACCTTGCCCGTCTGGCACACATCGGCCATAAAGTCCGCCACGGCATGCTTGCCTGCATCGCCAACGTTGCACCAAAAGACCGAGTAGCGCTTCTCGGCAGCCGCGGCATCGAGCTGCAACACAAGCTCGGACACAGCGATGTCTCCCAGGCCACACGGCTGGTTATGCTTCGATTGCACGGCCGATCGCCTCCATCATCTCCAGACTGATTGCTCCATCAGCTGCCATATAGGGGAAGGAGTAGACCATTCCCACGTCATCGATTGGCTTTTGACGAAGCTCCAGCGCCGCCTCATCGGCCAAAACATTCACGATCAGCAGGCGCTTTGCCCCAACCTTTTGAGCCTTTGCCTTAAAGCACTCGGCATCCGTAGTCTCGCCGCCGCTGCGCCTGTAGGCCTCGTAGGTGCCGATGCGATAGTGCTTAAAATCGATCCACACCCCGGTCTTGTTGCCAGCGGCATCGAGCACCTCAAAATCGCCGCCCGTCTCGGCATGGGCCGCATCGCCACGAGCAAGCGAATAGCGGCCGTCATAATACGCCTCGAAGACGGCCCTACCAGCAGACTCTCCCAGTCCCCCCAGGTACACCGCCTGGAACATATAGGGCGTCATGTGCGCCGTCGCCGCCGGCTGCAGCGCCGCAGGCACCCCGTCGTGCGACCAACGCTCGCGCACCTCCCGAATCGACAGCAACTCGGGCACGCGGGCCGCCGCCTGGCTTACCTGGCGAACCTTCGCGCCCTCAAGGCCCTCGTTATAGCGGCAGCGCTCCTCCAGGCGGGCAGCAATCTGCTCGACAGGTTCACCCTCATAGCTGGGAAACTCAAAATGCGGCACCTTACACGCTCCGCCCTGCGCATACGCATAGCCACTCGCGGCAAACGGCATGTGCAGTGCGGTGCTTTTGCGCGCAGGATAGCTTGCGAGGTCCTCCCACGGCAGGCAAAAATGATGCAGATAAAAGTCGCGCTCGCCATCGAAGGCGGCCAGATCTTCCTCGCGCGCATCGAGGGAGGTAACCTTCCATGCCAGCTTTTCGTGCTTCTCTTTCGCCAGGTTGTTCCTAAAGGCAGCAAGGTTCTGCTGTTTGTTAGCAGCGTGCTGCTTCTTGTCCGCCATGTGATTGTTGACGGCCGCGCAGGCGCCAACCACCTGCTCCAGCTCGTAGCCCATCGGCAAATCGTGCAGGAACGAAAAGTCGCAATCGCCGGCGATTTTGCGATCGAGCATCACCTGCACGTGCGGCATCTTTACGCTCGTACGCATCAAGCGACCCACCGCCTGCGCCACAATGCGGGCACCTTCGACCTGATACGAGAGGGTGTCGCGAACTGGCAGACTCTGCTTGGCTCCGGACAGCAACAGTCGTACGTTGCGGCGCTTTTGAGTAAACGGGACCTCTCCGCGCGCCACCAGCTCCTCTTGCTCGATCACACCGAGCAGCGCCTGCTGGACAAACTTCGTTGAGTCAACCTCAACACCCCAGGTCAAGCGACTTGTGGGCGACTCAATGTACAGAAAGTCAAGATCCATCTTGGGACGGCAGTCGATGCTCTCAAAGCCGCAATCAACCTGTCGCACCATACGGCACAGGCTCTCCGGAACCTTGTATTTGAGATTTTTTGAAAAACCGCCCACCGACAAATTGATGAACATCAGGGTTGGTTGGCCCATCTCGAGGCGCTTTTGAGTATCGTCCCAGCCGGTATCCCATTCTGCAGCGTTAAAGCACGGCACCATATCCTTGGCCTCCGCGAGCGACTCCTCGTACGACGCCTCGGGACGCTTAACGTTCCGAATCACCAGTTCGGCAACGATTTCTCGGCCAAGATCCAGCGCCAAACTATTAAAGTCGCCATGGTTTCCCATGTGACGGGTGGTAAAAACGGCACCCGCCTGCTGTTCGTTGCGCGCGACGCCGCGCGCCCAGGCGCTCACGGCAACGAGCGCTTTACTCAGGCGTTCCAGCTCAAACTCGATGCTTTTGGCATCGCTCGTGCCCACCCTATCGGCAACCTTTCGGCGCAGACGCACCGCAAGACCTTCACTCACGCCAATTCCGCCAAAGAACTCCATCGCGCGCCCGTACGTCTCGTCGGGCGATACGATTGCGCCGCCAAAAGCGCCGCCGGCCAACGCAGCCATACCGGCAAGATTCTTGTCCTCGTCAACCCAAGCAACGTCAATGTCGTACGTCTTTGCCGCCCGTTTGTTAAACAGCTTGGTCTGTCGTACGATCTCTTGGTTGAGCTCGCCGATCCACATATCCTTGCGAACCACGCCGTGAACCTCATCGAGGTAATCCAGGTTAAAGTTCTTTACGGTCGGCGCGCTCCATGTTGCGCTCATGCACACACAGGGCGCTTTGGCAGCAATGGAGGCCAAGTATGCCTCGGGCATGCGCTCAATGCCATGACTGGTTAGGTACGTGGTTAACATATGGTCTAGTGTGGTTTCCATTACTAGGTAGTCAACGCCATGCGCATACATCGAGTCATCGGCTGCATCAATATCGTCGTTCTTACGGTTCTTAAAGAACAGCGCCATCATCAACGCATTCCAAAAGCATTTCTCACTGGTTTGGTCGTTCCTAATGCCCAGCGCATCGATGATGTTCTTGCGCGAAAGATCGTCCTTGTACGAAATGCTGCCGTAATACAGGCTATCCATAAGGCTGGCGCAGATGGCAAGGTGACCTACTACCATCCTAACGACGCCGCGCGCACGACGAACCGCCTTGTTAACGGTTTGCTGTCCATTCGCCCCATGAGCCGTAATCATATTGCGGGTACCGTCCTCATTGAGCTTGTAGCACAACGGGTTTACCGAGTTATCGCCCACCGAGACATCATCACTGCCAAACAGACGACGACCGGCAAGCTGCTCGTCTTTTGCCTCGTCAGACAGCGCAAAAGGCGGGCGCAGTTTCATTTCCTTAATGCAGGAGGCGAGTGCCTTTTGAATATTCTCGGCATCCTTGGCGATTCCTTCGGCAGCTTCCTCTACGCTCGCTCGCGAAACCCTGTTCCTCTCGGCATTCGACCCCTTGTGATCGCCCGACGTAGAAGCGTGTGTGTAGACCGCCATCCATTGATCTCGATTTCCCAACAGCAAGGGGTCCACCACGCCGCCGTTAAAATGACGATCAAGGATGCGCAGCGCCTCATCCGGCTGAAACGTCACGGGGTCGTCCGTCAGCGTCGACAGCATGTCAGCCTTCATGTGGTCGATTTCGTCAAAGATGAATAGGCACTTCTCTGCAGCCGCCGCGTTAAAGAGCACAACGCCCGGACCGGTCACCGTATCGATTCTGTTGACGAGCTTTTGGGGTGTAAGGGCAATCACATGTGGCATGCTCTCGTCGTTGAGCAGCGCAGATGGCCAAATCTGAGGGATTACCTCCATGCCTCGCGTAATGTTCTTGAGTTCACAACTCACTGCCCAACGCAGGCTCGCATCGGCTAACGACAGCTTGTCCCACAGGCTGGGGGTCAGACAATCGACAACGTTTCCCAGACTTTTCTTTGTATCAAGAATGTGCAGAAGGTTATCGGCAACCTCCATAGTGTTACGCCATGCTCGCTTAATGACGCGATGAGAGCTCTCGTCATCTGCTTCGATGGGACACGAGATTTCGCGCACGCCCACGGCACCCTTGCCGCGGGTGGCCTCAATCCAATTCAGAATGTTCTCGCCCGCGCGCGGAAGATCGAACACCATGCGTGCCGCTTCATCACAACTCATGCCCTGGCCAGCCAACAATTCACGCACGCTTGCAACATAGTTGTCGCGATTGTCTTTACCCGGAACAACAAACACCAAGGTACGGCGGCCGGGACACTTGTTAAAACAGCCCGACTCATCCCAGCCGCCGGCAATCAGGTCGGCCGTGACCTGCTCGGCCGTGTAGTTTTTGCCCGAGCCCGTCGTGGCGCCCAAAAAGTACAGGCCGTTGTTGTCCTGGTCCTTAGCGCCGTCCTGATCCTGGGGAACAAACAGCGCACGCTCAAAAAACTCGCGCATCGCCTTTTGACGTGCAAGATAGGGAGCAAGCTCCTTGTCGCCCGCAGACGACAGCATCGATTGACAGTTGAGTTCCCACGTAGCCATGGTCAAACCTCCGATTTAGTTGTTGCATGTGTTGAATACCATCCCGTGCGGACAAAAACTCACGCGAGGTGGTTGAGGTGGCGGCGTCTATGCCGCCGAGAAAGGGAAAGAAAAGAAAGAGAAACAGTCGGCGATTACTCGCACGAAGCGAGCAGCTTCTTAAGATCGCACTCCAATGCCTCACGCTCCTCAACGTCCATCACTGCAAGGGCGACACGCATCAGGGACACCTTGGCGGCAAGCTCCTTAACCTGGTCGGGGCGCTTGCTAAAGTGGTCGTAAATCCGCAGGGCCTCCCCGGCCGCCAGGTACTGCCACTTTTCCAACGAAGGCTTTTCGGACCTGCTCATGGCATCGACCCACTCGCCAAGACCCTGAAAACCGTTGCCCGTAGTCGTGCCGTTCATAACCACATCGAGCGGGCTCAGCAAGCAATCGGGCGATTTTTTGTACACCAATTTGGTGAGCATAAGCACCTGGGCAAGGTTGCGATACTTGTCCTGATCGGCATAGAGCACGTCGTTGTAGCAGGCGCACGCCTTAAGCAGCTCGTGGGCGGCAATGCGCTCCGGCCCATCAAACGGAACGCCGCGCAACAAGACCCCAGCAAGATCGAATGCTTTGCCGCCCTGCACGATCTTGTCGAGCGCCGAGCCGTCCATCAAATCCGCCAGCCAAGCAAGCTCGGGCTGATACGGCCTATGCTCGTCCTTGTCCTCATGCTCCATCCAGCTGTTCACCAGCGCCAGGGCTTCAATCTCCCTCCCGTTCAGAAAGGGCGAATTCTCCCCCATCTCTTCCTGCAAAAAACCCCGCGGCTCATGAGAGCGCTCGTACGCAACCGCAAGTTCCCCGTCGCTCACGACCAAGGTCGCACGGGAAATATAGGTATCTTCCCGCATGTCCCTCCAGGCGTACATCATAAGGGGACGCAGCTGACGGAGCATGCCGCGCGCGCCGGCACCTTCCTTAACCGCGCGCTTCGCCGCAAGGCGAGCAGCATCTGCCGTCAGCTCCATCTTGGCGCCATTTCCCATCATATTGTTGTGCTTGGGTAGGTACTGTTCATACGCAATCTGGACCAGATCGTCCACGCTCAAGGCGTTAAAGTTAATCACCGAGCCAATGCGCCCGCACAGCTCGGACATAATACCCCAAGTCTCAACATCCTCGATGGTCGCACTGTCTCGCAGCTCGTTTGCCGATTTTGCGGCGGTGCACACGGCGGCATACGAGGATCCGAAGCCGACCGTGGTGCCAGACTTGTCACTCAGGCGCTTGCGCACCAGAGCATCCAAGCCCATAAAGGCGCCGCCCAAAATGCAAACAACCTGATCGAGGTTGAGCGTCTTAATGGCCGCACTCTTGGAGGTATCGCATTCAAACGGCATCTCCCCGCCTTCCAAGAGCTTAAGGAACGACTGCGATGGACTAAAGCTTGATGCAACTTCGCCCCCATCGGGCTCGGCACGAACTGCCTTGTCAAACTCGTCAAAGAGCACCAAACAGATATCGCCGGGATTGGCAGCCTGATAGTCCGCGACCTGCGACAGGCAGTTGCTCATGCTGGCACCGCGCCAGCCCTCGCCCGTCATGGTGGAGACATCGAACACAAACAGCTTGAGCCCCGCGGCATCCGCCACGGCCTTGATGGTGTGGGTCTTTCCCGTGCCAGTGGAGCCCATCACCAAAATGGCAGCGGGCGAAAGAACGTCGCGCGGGTCGGCGCCGCGTGCCAACATCACGCAGCGGTTGACCTCAAAGCTCAGCGCCGTCACAAAGGCCTCCAAGCTTCCTTCGTGGCCAATAACACTCTGACGCGTCTGCTCCACCAGACGCGTAGGCGCAATTCGATTGAGCAAGTCCTGGTAGCGATCGATGTTTCGATACTGCTTCTGAGTCATGGGCGCCTTCCTTTCCATATTGGTTTTCTTTCCTTCGATGTGGGCCGAGCCCTTAAACCACTACAGTGCCAGCGATGTCGCCGACTCCAGATAGATCACGTTGCCCGGCTGGGTAAAGACCGGAATGTGGTAGAGCAGCTGCAAAATGCCCTGCTTGAGCAGCGGAAACAGTGTGGGATGCAACACTTCGTACATCAGGGCACCAGCCATAAGAGCGGTAAGTATGGCAAGCAGCAGAAGCTTTTGAGCGTTAGAGAATACCGACATGGTCGTTCCTTTCTTCATGCGAGATATTTGGATTGCGTTGTGGGTTAGCGACTCATAGCGATGGCAATGCCAATAACCGTGATAACCACGGGGATCGCAAGCGATGCAAACAGAATCCCGGCAAAAAGGCCCACCACCAGCGCGCACACGATGATGACCAGCGTGGTGGGTACAAGCGCAAGCAGAGGAGTAACCACGCAGGCGGATGCAAAGCGAAGCCCGTGGAACTTGTGCTCATCGGGAAATAGAGCGTTAAGGACCCCTTCGACAATTCGCCACTCGACAATCGTTCCGATGGTTAAGACAACCGCCCAAAGCAGGTAATCATTTGCACGAGAATCCGAAGCCATCTTTCCGGTGACGCCAGCCCAACAATCAAATGCCGCGGTATAGCCCAGCAAACAGACGATCGCGCAGACGACGGATACAAATGCGCCCGCGCTCTCGATTGCACCGAGCAGCTCGCACATGTCGGATTCGCGCCCTCCCGTTAACAGCACGATCCATTTGTGGGCAAGCGCCGCAACAAACGCCGCGCCCAGCACAACCCAGTACACCCTAAACGCCACCAGGCGCCATGAATGGAGCGGGATCACCGTGTTGCTCTCACTAATCTCGAACATAAACCCGCCGAGCCACGTCGTCAGCAAGCACATCATGTCGATGGCGACCACGTAGAGTACAACCGCAAAGACGGTTTGCAGAATCATGCCGAAAATATTCATCGCCGTTGGCTTCTTGGGGGCGTCCGGCTCGATTCTGTACATGTCGTATCCGTTCATTAGCTGTCCTTTCGTTGCTGAAACAACTAGTTGGTTTATCCACTGTAGCTTGATACAACTAGGAGATATGCAAATCTCTTAGTGTTAGTATCTAGCGAAATATTACCCAATGCGTACGGCCTCATACGCACCATTCGATTTTTTTCTTTTTCATTTGAGTGCCCCGTCTGAAAAACGCCGCAACTGCTCTTCTTGTAGACTGAAGGCAATTGAGCCGCGACGGGCCAGTCAGCGAACCGCGCAATATAGGGAATATGCAGGAGGTGCGCATGCTCAAAACTAAAGCAGAATTTGCAACTCTTCGCTTAAACGAAGATCTCAAGCCATATATGAGCCGATATCTATCGGATCTTGTGTCTCATATGGTCGAGAAATATCAGCCTTCGTCGAGAACGAAAAGGCTCATTGAACTGTGCTGTCGCGATTTTGAGTTTTCGAGCGAGCACGTCGATGGCCCCTCGTGGTCTGTTTTGGGGATTGACCTCAAGCGACCTTCGGCCGCCTCGTTTGAGTTTGAGGACCGCGTTTACAACGAAGCAACCGACGAATGGGATTATGTGCCCGCTTGCGTTTGCAAAAACCGAGTCAAAGTCCCGACGTCGACGTTTACTGCCATCGAGGAGAATATCTTTTTATACGACTACGAGCAGGACGCAGCCTCTCACACGTACGAATCAGCACTCATTTACTGCAGGCCCCCCGAGCTACGACCGCTATCCCAATTCCCGGCATCTATCGATGCGGCGAATGCGCGAGTCCTGGATTTCCTCAGAACGCGCTCGAAGCAGCTGCAACGCAGCGCAGGCATCCCCGATCTGCTTTCGGTCACTGAGTGGTACTACATCTTTCTTGCGGCATCCATTGCCTGCTCTCAGTCCCATGCCACGGCCGTCATTCAGATTTCGGACCGTCTGTTCAATCTGGCGCGAGCCGTAGATGGACGTCGCCTTCTTTGTGACCTCGGCCTGCTAAAGAGCATTGTGCTTCTTCCCAACACCATTGCCAAAAAGGCCGAGGGTCGCGCGCTGCTCTTTATTGGCGACGGCGAGCCCAATGATCCGTATTTCCTTTTTGACGGCAGGAGCTTTGACGACAAGCAAATGACCGATGAGATTCTGCACCAGCTCCTCGATTCCGTCGACCGAGCCTACGGCGATCAAAAGAATCCAGTCTATTGGCATCGGCTCGAGGATCAGGGCAACGGCATATATCCCCTATTACCCAATACAAAGAGCGGATCGTTCGACGAGAGAATGTTCATCCCCCTTGGGTCGCTAGCGCCAATCTACCGCGGCACCGCCCGCAGCGTTGTAACCAAACTGCCCGAATCAGATCCGACAGACAGTTACCAACAGCACGACTGCTACTACCTGTCGCTAAAGCATCTTCATGATGGCGCAATCATTGCCGCAGAAGATGTACTTGAGCGTGTCCCCGATACAGATATCTACGATGTAAGCCGTGTAGACTACGAAGATTTTCGGAAGGCCAAACCGATCGACGCCCGCGAGGCGAGCCTTCTCATATCACGCGTCGGGCCTCCATTCAAGCTTGCCCTCATCACGCCAGGCCACTTTTCTGTCGGTTCTGAGCGCCCCGTGGAGCGCGGTCTTTTGTTTGAGAGCATTGTCCCCTGCGACGCCATGTTCTGCGCTACCTTTGAGGACGAGCTGCTTGCCCAGTTTGTCCTGGCATACCTGTCGTCCGATGAGGGGCAGAAGAAACTGGCGGACACCTCGCACGGAGACGCGCTTGTGCAACTTGCCCCAATGGACCTGCGAAGCATGACCGTGCCTGTTCCCGGGCGAGCGGAGCAGGAGCGCTACGCGCTAGAGTACGAAGCAAAGCAGCGCGCCTACGAGGACGCCCTTAAGCAGGCGGAACATTACGCTGCGAGCAAGGGAACGATGTAGCGACCGAGATTGGCAGACTGTCCGGACTTTTCCGACGGCCTGTCAATCAGGCGCGCCATTCAGCGCGGCGGCTAGAAATTGTCATCGGACTTTGCGCTGACTTTGGCTGCCTCTTCGCCCGCGATCAGGTCCCTAACCGTTATATGCGCACCGTACGTAGCATCCTCAATCTTTTCCATAACATCAGGGTCGCAAGTTCCCCAAATATCTTTAAGGACTCGAGCCAATCCCCAAGCGGCGCTGAGCAGGACGTCAACATCCTTTAGATCTAAGTGGCTGACCGCAAAGGGACAGTACTCGCGCTCCAGCAGATAGGTGTCAACGGCGCCAATTGCCTCAGCCACGTACCGCTCAAGATCGGGATGGGGATGGAAGGCGCACAGCGCCTTGTGCGGATCGGTCGGCTCAATCCAATACAGCGTTGTCGCATCCTCGCATTTCTCGAGCGGATAACGCTCAACCGCCTTCTCCCAACTTTCATACCAAGGATCGGCATCGCCGTCCGTCATTGACTTGCAAAGATCAATCGCCGCAGAAACAGTCGCACACGAATATCTATAGCTGGCGTCTTTCTTAAACTCATCATTGAGCTCGACATCGCCAGACAGCTCCGCCTCCATGATCAGGAACGGACCATCCTCATCCGTAACGCTCATGGGGTAGTTGTTGCACTCATAGTCCGGATACATTTTGTCTCCAATCAATCGTTCGGACACATTAATGACCAATATCGAAACCGCGCTCGCGCGGAGGGACGTCGTCCTCGCGCCAATCTGCAAGTTTTTCTCATCGCGTGAAAAGAACTTGCGATTTCTGCAAGTTCTTCTCACGCTGCGATAAGAACTCGCATGATCGCCCCGCTACCTGCGCCACGAGGCAGCAAGGATAATGGGAATCCCGGCAAGGCACACCACCAAGGCTACGGCCGCGAACGCAAGCGCGATGGCCACGCTCGCGACGACATAGGCCACGGCAATGAAGGCCAGCGCCAGCAGGCAGGCAAGCAGCTCGGCCACGTAGCACAACACCAGGTTCGAGCTCGCGCGCTTCAGCAGGACGTCGGCAAGGCGGACAAGCTCGACGGCAAAGCCGCTGCCGAAATTACGGCCAGGGCCCTTGGCAAGGAACCACTTGAACAGGCACATCAGGGCGCAGCCCAGCATGATCATGATGGAAACGGTCCATACATTGTGCCCCGACTCAACAAGGTTCTGGTCACCCATCGCGCTGCCGTTGATGAGCCAACTCGTTCCATAGCCCATGAACAGCATCGCCAGCAGCAGGCAGGCGCTTACCGCGGCAAGAGAGCGCGACACGCGCCTGCTGAACACCGGAGCTTTGCAGCTGAGCCCAAACCCCTCGCGAACGCGCCAGACGGCATGGTAGGCAGGGTAGACCGCGATGAGCACGGCCACGAGCAGCGACGCCCAATCGGACCCGGGTGCCGCTGACGCGTACTCCGCGATCGCAGAAACTGAGCAGTTGGTGTGGAACGACTCGTTCAGAAACAGCGCGACCTCGCCCTTCCAAACACAAAACGGAGCGGCGACGGAGGCGATGCCGGCAACGGCAACCGCAGCAACGACAATAAGCGGTGCGCCCTGCACGAGCTTGACGACCTCGCCCTTGGCGGTGCGGGGTGAAGCTTCAACGGTGCTGGCCGAAATTTGGATAGAAGTGTTCATGATCTTCCTTTCAAAGAAGGCTACGTTCGCAAGCTAATGTAAGAAAACACTGTCTTCGAGGGATTGAACAAGACTGTTGCCCTCAGAGACAAACAAACGTTGCTATCGGCATATTGGCCGCTCGGGTACTTCATCATTACGCATCTGTAATTCATCAAATCGCAGGATCTCATTACGCTCAAGCAGAACAGATTGAATAAGCTCATGGACAGCGGCATTGCGGTAGCACAACGACTCCCACGTGGCCAACAAGCCGTCAACAACTCCCTTGTAAGCAACAGAGGAGTCCTCGAGCTCATAGGCAAGATCAATTGCCTCGTCAACTATCTGCCTCATCTGCAAAAGCGTGCACGTGAGATCCGCCTCACTCGACTCGTCGCAAATATAAATACAATCGGACTCAAGCATCTTTGAATCTCCCTTCGAACAACTGACACCTGCAGAATAGTGAAAAGAGATAAAAAGCAACCCGCAATCTACCGCTATATAGCGGTAGATTGCGGGTTAAACCATAAAGCGCACTTAGCCTTGGGCCAAATTACGACTTAGATTCAAATAGGTCGCATATCTCTTTGGCTTTCGCCAGGGGATACTGCGCGTAGTAGAATACGTCGCCGTTCTTTTCTCCGCACACAAAGACTGCGCCCAGCCCCAAGCCTTTAGCGGACGGAACTTTGCATTGTTGTACGCTCTCTTCGCCTTCATCGAAAAGTCGCAGATACCCTTGTTCCATCAGAATAGTGTTGGCATCTTCAGCCCTAATCCCTGAGCCACCCTCTCTCAGTATTTTCGAAATCGAGGCATAGCCCTTAGCGCTTGCCTGATCCATTGAGTAACAGACCGGCAAACGCTCGGCCCCCGCAAAAGCCGCTTCGTAAGCAATACCCTCTCGCATGATTTCCACACTCTTATGACCAGATTCATCAAGCTGAAAAGCAACGAAAAGGCATCGAAGCGCCAGCCAGACCTCGCCCGCGCTAACCATCTCTTTTCGGTCGGTGTGACAGGCGCTATTACGAAATTCAGTAAATCGACCCAGTGTTTCGCCGAGTGTCCTCCACCAGTCCCCCTTTGACGCCTGCGTCAATTCAGCATTTTCAACTCGAACAGAGGATGCCAGTAGCTCACTCTTTTTTTCAATTAACCTTTTGTATTGACCGAGGTTAAGGCCCTCAAGCTCCTTGAGTGGCTTTCTTGCAACAACATAATCGGGAGCAATGGCCTTCAAGGTCGGCAGCAATTTCAAACGCAAGTATCTCTCCGCCGCACGGCAGAACATTAGCAGGCAAAATGCGCAATCTGAATCGCTATCGGTGCCAACACTGCCAATGCCAAATATCTTGCACAGAAGAAGCCCCTGCTCGATATTCTCAAGCACCCTATTTTTGCCATTTTGGTCGCACTCGCAATCAGCGAATGCGCTTTGAAGAGCTTCGCGCGAAGAAAAGCCTATGATTCGACAGTCTTCTGCATCCAGATTAAAGCTTTTGAACGCTTCGCCCACGTTGTCCAAATAGGAATCGGTGTTTACATCAGGGCACCAAACATCTTTATTGTCATCTTTCTTGTCGTCTTCATTGATATGTTCCTCGTCCGCGCCAGCTGTCTCCCTTGGAAGAGATTCTCCTCGCGGCAGCATATCCTTGGCTGCATTGAGTTCCTCAATAGCGCCGGTTTTCTGGTAATTTTCCCAATGCACAACCCATGCCGTATCGAGAATGCGCTTCATCGTTGCAACGTTCTCGTTAATCTTCCACGCTGCATAGTCGGCAATTACGTAGAGGCGATACTTGGCTCGGCTTGCCGCAACATTCACGATATTTGGGTTTACAAACTTGATTGCGCCCTCACAACTGCGCCTTGTATCACACCCCAAGACAAATACCACTTGATGGGCTTCTTTACCTTGGAACGTATGAACCGTACCAATATTATGCTTTGCGAAATATTGCCATGCATCTTTGTCAGCCACTTCAGTCCTAGCACTTAACAGCCGGTCCTGAAGCCCCCTGACAACGGTTTTAAACGGAGAAATAATATAGAGACTTGGAATAACAATTCCCTCGGACTTGCCCGATTCGCAAGCTTTTTTCTCAGCCGTAGCTACGGCCTTATCAAAAGCGTCCTTGACAATCTCGAACACTCTATCGCCCTGGGCATCAACATAATGATCGCGATTGCCACGTTCAAATCCCGTAACATTGATCCACTGTGAGGACTTTAGATAAAAGCTGTCAGCGAGATCCTTTTTTGGGCTAGCCGTCTCGTTAAGCATGGAGCCCTGATACGAGATCTCATTTGAGATATCGAACATGGGTGATATGCAGCGACGGTGAACCACAAGCGGGCAGCCAATCCATTGATCATCCTCGCCGTTGCTGCGCAGGTGGCCATAGGGGTTAACGGCGTCGGCAAGTCGCTGGACCGAAGCCATATCCCCCTTATAAGGTAGTAATACTTTTTTACCGAGGACAGCGCGGAGCTCCTTAACATCCCCTGTGATCACAGGCTCAATCTGAGAGGGGTCACCGACAATCATTGCACGTCGACTGCGAGCAAGGGCGCCCAAAGCAGCATACGGCACCGCCTGTCCCGCCTCATCTATTATCAGCAGGCCAAATAAAGGGTCTTTCCCAATCTGAATGTCCTCAAACATGCGGCCAATCGACGCAAACGTGGAAGAAATCACTGGGGTAAGCAAACTGAGCGTCTGAAAGAGCGCAGGGGCCATACTCCTTCTATCGGCTTGCGTGAACTCTATTAACTCCTTTTTACCAGAATCGACGCCCTTGTCTTTGGCTCCCCAGTATGTTCGTAGAAGCGCAATGTTATTCCGCATACATTTTGATTCAAGGATGAACTCGCGTGTCACCTGCAATGCATAGAGAAATAGCAGGTTGCGGTCCTTTTTTAGGTCAGGGTCATCGGATGGATTATATAGATGAGTCTTTTTTCGGCTTTCGCTATCCCCCTTTGAGATGCACTCGACAAAATGCCCATTAATCGTCTCAACAGATTCAGCACCATCAACTCTGTTGCGCTTTTGACCTTGGATCTTCACCCACAAAGAGGATAGTTCCTTCTTTTCATTCTCTAGTTTTTCGTATTTGTTCTCGAATTTCGTACGCAGCGCAACAAGCCTCTGGTCCGGTGCGGTTTGCAGCATAAAGGAATCGAGCTTCTCGCGGCTATCGGACAAACGGCCCCTATTGAAGATGCTCCCGATCAGCCCACTGGCCTTTTCTTCCGCATCGCGCAATTCTGCTTCAAGCCTATTCCTTCTCGCCTCATAATCAGCAGTATCCTTCGCAATGTCATCAAGATATTTCCGGACATCACCTGCGGAACTGCCTTCAAAAGGACGAGACAGACATACCGTTTCGGTTGTCAGTTCTTCAACTATCTCTCGCTCGTCCTTTTGACACCTACAATTCAATTGGGACAAATGCTTCTTGCGGTTCAGAAGTTCGCGCTCCCCGGCTGCTTGCTCCTCCATTCTGTTGAATCGATCGGTTATCTTTTTGTATTGAGCAAGAAACAGCTTCTTCGCCTCAGAAAACCGTCCGCCCTTTCCCAGCCCGCCGTTAAACTGCAGCGAAGAAAGCTCGCAATCTCTGAAGTTATTAATATTCCTACGGTTTCCCAGACATGCCGCAACCATAAGCCCAGGATGCGCAGGGTCGCGAAGATTGCCTTTATTGTCAACGAGCGCCGAAGAGAAATAGAGATCATCCACCGGTTTCTGCTCGTTTTTCTTTCCCCAAACAATGTTGGACAAATCTGACTCTAGAAACTCCTTTTTCTCAGATTCGTCAATACCCTCCAAAAAGGCCTTCCCATCAGGAAGCTCTTTGGCGATGTTCTCAACTGCTGCATTGTTTGTCGAGCAGACCAAGATGCTGAGACTTTTTATCGCATCTCCCGTTCTGCCCTCTTTGAAGCGATAAGGATTCTTGGCGTACTTGAGATACCGTTTGCTAAGTTCTACCTCTTCGAAGGCGTCATCGGGCTTGTCATATTCGCACAGCAGACGGGCTTTTTCGACAACGTTAGCCGCAACGATATCCTTGAGCAGGGTTGTTTTTCCCGTGCCCGGAGGACCGTTAACCGACATAACGTCGTTTGCCGGGTATTTGCGTGTCGAACCGCCACGACCAACCGCAAGATTTACCGCCACTTGTTGCATCAAACTCAAGGAGTATTTACTCGGCCAGCGACCGATAGGTGTAGCGCCGGCTCCCAACACTTCAGAAAAGAAGTCTGCACGATCAGCCAGATCTTCATCGTCTTCGCCGTCCAGAAGATCGATCTCTCCGCAGGCAGATTCATTCCTCAAGCCACCTTCAAGGTATGCGGCGACAAGAGACAGCGATCCCTCACGAAGATCGTCGAAAGACCCTGACTTGTTGCACAGCTCATTTATCATGGAAATGTCTTTTGCGAAAAATGAGTGACAGAGTGATTGGTCGAACGTTGGACACGCATCGTCCCCGCTGTCCTTTGGCTTCATTGCTCTATATTCGACAAGCAGCCTTGAACACCACTCGCTGATACGTTTAGCCCCGTCACCGTCGGGAAGGCAGCTGGCTATCCCCTTAATCATTGGCCGGACGCAACTATTGACAATGCCCCTAATGACACCATATGTCAGCTTTGTTCCAACGAGTTCTTGATTGAGCTTCTTGCAAATATCGTCCTGCTCTTTCTCAAAGCTACCGATGGCATTTAGGCTATTCCC
Source organism: Coriobacteriaceae bacterium (assembly GCA_902364975.1). GTDB lineage: Bacteria > Actinomycetota > Coriobacteriia > Coriobacteriales > Coriobacteriaceae > Collinsella. The sequence goes on from CABJFQ010000003.1 coordinate 138,774, forward strand.
GACGTTCCTCTTCAACCACCAAAATAAGGAGGACAACTCGAAGCTGACAAATTGACCATCAGGACTCACACCTAATAGTGCAACCGTCATGCACTCATCCTCTTTTTCGATTTCATTCCCCGGTTTTTCTGCAAGATAAGTCATGACCGCTTCGCGTGGAACGGAGCCCAGGTGACAATAAATCGTTGAGATCGGCCAGTTTTCGCCGTTTGTGACACTATCCGTACGCTCTCTCGCTTCTTCAGAAGGCGTCCTTAGCTCCTGGTCGTCCCGCTCTTCAGGGACAAAGCAGTCATCAAGCATTCCTTTTCTGGGCCTAGGCGGGTCCTTTTTCTCTTCGGGTTGGTCGCCTTGGCTCAAAAAATCAAGCAAATACCAGTAATCTAACGCATCGCCAATTGCTTGCTTTTTCTCAGCAGGGGTCATTTGAATCAGTCCTCGCACTCACATAGATACATTTATGTCCAATAATGTCCACAACGTCATCGCGCAATTTCTTTGGTTGAAGTATCTCAAACACATCGAGCCACTTCATTGCCCATGTTTTCATGCCATCATACGACGCCATAAACGAATACTCTGGATTTGGATGCCCGTCCTGTGTCTCGCGCCGAAACCCATCGTTTCCGGCAAATTCGGCTAAAAGATACTTCTCCTTTGCTTGGTTATGACACCTTACGTGAACCGTAACGATGTCGTCACTAAACATCCTGTTCACGCCAGCACAAGAGAACCTTTTTGCTTCTTCGGCCATCGCCTCAAAATGACCTTTTGCATCGTCCGATGGTCCAGCAATGGTTATATCCCGCAGGCTATCAACTCGAATTGCGTCAAAAGACCTCGCGGCACCCTTGTGGCCCACAAACAGGTAGTAGTAGCCATCGTGCATACATAGATGATATGGCGTATGACTATGCAATCGCCCCTTATCAGAAGTTCGAAAGCGGACTCTCTGCCTTTGGCTAATGGCCTTTTCCAATAACTTCAAATTTGCAAGCGTTGCTTCCATATTTGCAATTCTGCCGCTTTTGAGCAGAGCATTTTCTTGAGCCAAACGATCTTCGATCTGCCGTCTTTCTTCGCCGCACAGTAGGCGAAGAACTGCATGCTCAAGTACGTCGGCTCCACCCACGCCCGTAGAGGCTTCAATGAGACGGCACAGATGCTCAATTTGCGCACTATCAATTTGACGCTCTATGCTGTACAGGCGCTTCGCATTTTTAGGTGCAGATTCCCCATCGCCATTCGTCAGCCGCTCGCCCTTACAAGCCAATCGACTTGCAATCACCGTGTAGAACGGATTCAGACAACTGTTGTCGAGATCGATACTATTCATCTCGGTTAACGGACTGGCGCCCGCATTATTGCAGAGCGAAGGCTTTTTTGATCCAGAATCAACAAGTGCGTTCAATACGCCCTGCACTGTGTCGCGCTTAACTTCATAGCCATAACGGGCTTTAAGCTCCGCCATTATGTCAGAAACGCTCAACCCTTTGCCAAGCCCAGCATCAGTTTCCTCCAATAGGATACGCTCGACATATATCGCCAGCTCCTTTGGATATGCTCGGTGATTTCCCTGGATTTTCGGTTGAACCATAGCCGCCTCCAATCTGAACAATCAACATTTTACTCAGTCGATATGACCAAGAGATTGAAAGTGCCGCTATTTAACGGTGAACGGCGAAGCCATCCATAAAGGGCTCCGCCGTTCACAAATAGATTAGCACAACTCGTATACGACGTAATGACTGTTAGGGCGCACTCGCAGCAAACTTGAATCACCTTGATTGGCACCTCGAGCAGAGCCGAAGGCGACCGAATGCATCCTTGTTTTTATTCATTGGCGAGCTACAATCAACGCAAACCGACCCATCGATATTTCTCTGCAGGCATCGATTGAAATAGAGACAACAATGTTTGATTTAATTAGCGAATTCAATAAAACTGTAGCCGAGCATAATGTCGATTGGGTTGCTAAGGGATTTGCTTTTCGCGACGAAACCATCTATCCAATCGGATATGACACGAAACTGCTCGGAAGAATTTTCGAGATGCTTACCGAGCCGTTGCTCAAGGAGATTGCCGACGACTTCGGGTTTACGCTAACGACCCCAGACAAACAAAACTACTATCCGGACTTTGCACTAACCCCTCAAAACGAAGAGGGGAATCGAATTGCTGTCGATGTCAAATCAACTTATCGAAAGCACCTAAAGAGAGGAGGCATTGCTCCATATAAATTTACACTTGGATCATATGCATCTTTTCTGCGCGATGGGAGGAAGAACATCCTCTATCCCTATAATCAGTTCTGCAAACACTACGTAATCGGATTCGTCTACGACCGAAACGACGAAATAGAGAGCGCACGTCCCTGCTACCCCCTTAACCAATTAAAAGAAATACCCGAACCCTACAGCAATGTTGAATTCTTTATTCAAGAGAAATACCGCATTTCAGACTTCACCACCGGTAGCGGCAATACCGAAAATATCGGAACTATTTCCTCGAATTCAATCAGCCCATTCACTCAGGGTTCAGGGCCTTTTTCAAAGATGGGGAACGATGCATTCGAACTTTATTGGCGAAACTATCCAAAATATACAGCGAAAGAAAAGAGTTACACCGACTTTCAGGGATTCAGAAGATGGGTCGAAACAAACGTTATTGAAATTGATTCAAGCCTACGCGATCGAATTCTCTCCTATGGCGATGTCGTCAACGACAGCCGGGGCGACAGAAAGTAACGGCTATTAGGAGAAAAGTGGACGAAGGAAAGGGAAACACGAGATTAAAGGTGGACTAGGGGACGTTATTCCATCTACTTCTATATCATCATTTCCAGCACATGAACCAAGTAAGAGTTATTTCTTAGGCCTTCACGAGAAGCGCTTCGATCATTGAATTGCGTAAGCTCTGCTTCGAGCCGACGTGATAAAAATGGGAGAATTCAAAGCACTCAAAATCACTCCAACAGTTTTCAATATGCTCATTCACCCTGTACTTATTCTCTTTCCACATGGAAAGATAGACATCCGCCTGAGTCGCATGAGCAGCATCAGCCAGAGCAACAGCTTCAGACTCTGGCCATTCACCCACATAATTTGTATCGCGGCCGATATAAGGAGGGTCGAGATAAACACAGTCGCCTTTTCTTGGCGCCCGCATAATCTCTTTCCAATCGCAAGATTTGAACTCCCAGTCTTTGCCTTCCATGGCAGCCTGCACCCTATCAATCTGATTGCATATCTTAGTTATATACGACCTGGAAAAACGCTCGGGCTTCTTGCAAAATGGAACGTTAAACATCCCGCTCCTATTGAAACGCATAACGCCGTTAAAACAGGACCTATTTAAGAAGATAAAGTCATACGGTGAATGACTTGTATTGAATCTGTCCCTTACCTCGTAGTAGTATTCCGCTCCACCAGTACGCAACATCACAGATTCGCGTTCAAGGTATTCCCGCATAGACTCTGATGTTATTTCATGCCGCTGCACGCTTCTATAAAAATCAATAATGTGTTGATTGCGATCACCGACCACCGCTCTCTGTGGACAAACGTTAAATAGCACAACCCCGCTCCCCAAAAACGGCTCGTACCATATCCCCTGCTGCTTATCCCAGTTTATTGTCTCCTCAATGAAGGGGACTAGCTTCGTTTTAATTCCCTGGCATTTAATGGGGGGAACAATTACCGACATCAAACCTCCGATGCGCCGTCCATGTTCAGACTCAAGGATTTTAGTTTAGACGCTAGCTGGGACACAACACACGTTGCGCACATCAATATCCCTTTCCTCAACCCAAGAATCGGCAGCGAAGCATGGCACGCACCCCCATATCCATCGTTAAGCCAAATAAAGCCAATACTCTTCGAAAATCATTCCTAATAATTAATAACGACCCTCAAATACTAAAAATGTCTCCGGATAACGAGGACGCTTAAGCAACGTCTTAACAACAATCGCTTTCAACTCGGGCTTTCCATACGGACCCCTACCCCTTAAACACCATATCGTTGTGATATTCAATAAACTCAGCTCTTGGGGCGAATCGTTTCGGAAGCGTAATCGGCTCTCCGTTGTAGCGCCACAAGTACTCGTCCTCAGGAGTTTCGTGCTCGACCACGCTAGACACCACTATCTTTAGGTCCTTCGTAATGGTGATTAGTCCCCGGTCGAACGCTTTATCGTGCAATGCGTTCAAAAGCAAGCCGTTGTCGGGCGCGAGTCGCTCCGTCTTTGGATCAGAGACTTTCCAGGGCTTGATATGGCTAGCAACCAACAGAGCCTTGTTCGTTAGCCCCGTCAAGCAGCATCTTGAATCGTAATTGACGAGCAGGGTATTTCGAAAGAACTCCTGGTTCACCCGCATCGAAACAATTGCCTCGCGCTCCTTGCCCTCTGGCAAATCAAAGCCGATCGTCTCTTTCAGCTCATCACTTAGCGGTTCTTTAAAATCGAAACGGTTGAGGAAAACCTCAGTCGCCTCCTCGACAAGCTCATCACCAGCAGAGGAATACTCAGCCCAAACCATCTTGTCCATTTTGCTTGCATGGGTCATTCCAACCTTGCCGCGAGCACGTCGACGCTCATCGAATGATGCAAGGTTCCAGATTTTTAGAGCAACCGCGCCCGGCGTTCTGCCAATGGCCTTAGCTAGCGCCTGGACATCCTCGTTTGTATCATCAACCTTTTTCGATGGTAGGGCGAGGTACAGAAACAGAGCCGCAAGGGTTTCTTCCCTCGACCATTTGCTTCCACGACCAGCCATGATTGCTCCTCGCCCGCGCACCGCTCACGTAATAGGTCCAGGATAATCCCGCGGGGGACCGCGGCCGCCGCCTTTTTCTCATTCGTCGGTGAATGATTGAAACAACGGCACCTCCCTGCGCTCCTCATACCCTCGCTCAAGTTTCTTCCCAAGCTCGGCAGCGCAGCGCTTCGTTTCCTTAGAAAACAGGTCATCGATAGCCCTGTCGATTCGCGTGCAAGTCTGCCGGTGCTCGTTCTTCCAGGGCAGGTTGAGTCCCAAACTCGCATCCCAATAGCCGCCGAGTTTGGCGTTGATCACTTCCTCGGGATACAGCACGTCGCGGCGAATCCCTTCGATCGCCTCGTCCTCGTCCATATCACAGGCTGTCTCGCCCTGCACGAGGCACTTGCGCAGCTCCTTTTGCGCCCGGATGCTGTTCAGCATGCGAACGCACACCACGGCCAAAAAGCGGTAGCGCTCGCACAGGTCCCACTCGCCGCCGAGCCATACGCGATAGCCCAGCATTTCGCTCGCGGACTCATCATCCATCAAGATCAATTCCCACGGACGTACTTTGGCGAGCACATCCTCACCTAGCATTTGAACGCCGCCGCGTGTAAAGATGCACGGCTCCACGTCGTAATAGCCAAAGCCGTGGCCTGCACCACGACGATTGATGACGTGCTTGGGCAGCAGGACGATATTGTCGCTGGGCTCGGGGTCAACCTTGCGCAGCTTTTTGACCTTGCGGCGGGCGCGCTTTAAGCTGCGCTCGTTATCGACACGGCCGCGGCCGTCCGGCTTGCCGCCGTATCGCAGGGCAACCTCGCGCGCCAGGATCTTTGTGTCCGCAGCGCACAGCAGGTCGCTCACGGTGGGCAGGTCTTCCCACTCAATGCCGTCGACATCCCAAATCCTGCTCATGTTCAACCTCTTTCTGGCCGTTAAACTACGCGATCGTTCGCCCCGCTCTATATGCCCACAAGACATGAGCCCCGCTAGAGCGCCTTCTTACTCGGAGCAATCGCCTCGTCCACCAGACCCAACTCCAGAGCGCGCCTGGCGTTGCACCAGCAGTCGCGCTCGGTGAGCTCGTGGAACTCCTGGGCGCTCAGGTTGCCATGCTCGGCCAGCAGCTCGTCCAGCTCGGCGCGCATGGCCGCCGTGTGCTGGGCCACGATCTCGATATCGGTCTGCTGCGCCATGCCCGTGCCGCCCATCAACTGGTGGATGAGCACTTGCGTGTGGCGGTATACCTGGCGGTGGTCGCCGCAGGCCAAGATCACCGCGGCCATCGAGGCCACGACGCCCTCGCCCACCGTGATCACGGGGCAGTCGAGCGACTGCATGGTGTCGATGAGCGCCAGCCCCGCCGTAACGCTACCGCCCGGGCTGTTGATGATGAGGGTGATGGGCTCGGTGGCGCTCTGATGCTCCAACACCAGCATGGACTTAATAAGGCCATTGCAGGTCACATCGTTGACCTCGCCTTCCAGCAGCAGCACGCGGCTGTTAAGCAGCTCACTTGCCATATCGACGGCGGCAACGCGACCGTCCTTGGACTTCTTGATAATGCTAGGCTCACGATACATAACGGACATGGTAATTCCCTTCTAAACGGAATCGGTAAGGAAGTAAAACGAGGCCGCACGGCTAGCGGCCAATGGAAGCCGTGCGGTCAAATAGGCAAGATGGAGCGCGCGAAGCTGCAAGGACTAATCCCTCAGCCACTTGGCCGCATTGGGATGGTCGCCGCAAAAATACTTCTTGGCACGGAAGGGGCGCATGCCGGTTACTTTGACCAGGCAGTCGGTACGCGGCATAAGCCCCACCTCGCCCGGGGTTATCACGCAACCGCGCACATCGACGGCAGTACGCTCGGCGCCCACGTAATTGGTGCCCAGAACCGACTCGCCGCACAGATTGCTTATGTACTCCTGTGTCGCGATGTTGCTGCCGCCGCCCATATAGATCAAGCTGTCGCAGTTATCGAGGATGGTAAGCGCTGCGGATTTGCCGTACGCACCATCGAGCTGACTCAGCGATTGCGCGCACATCAAAAAGCTAATGCCACGGCTGCGCACGGTCGCAATACTCCGCTCAAAATCGGGAATGCGGCCCACGTTGGGAAACTCATCCAGAATAAACTGCACGTGGCGCTGCAAATGCCCGCTGGGGTTGGAATCAGCGCGGCGCTGGGCCAGGTTAAACAGCTGCTTAAGGGCAACGTTCGCAAGCCATGCATTGGTCGAGTCGTTGTCGCTCACCTTAAGATCGATTACGCGCTTGCCCTCGTCGATACGGTCGAGGCGCATCTCGTCTTTCTCAAAGACGCGCATGAGCTGGGGGGTCTTAAGCCGCGAGATGGTCGCGTTAAGCGTGATCAGAATGCTCTTAAGCGTTCTATCGGCTGCCCCGCGAAAATCACGATACTGTTCAACGCCATACAGGTCCGCGTTCGCAGAATCATACTTGCCAAGAAATTCCTTGGACTCCACCTGCTCCACAAGGTGATCCAGCGGAAATCGTCCCTCGCCATCTCCCGTAACCTTGATGAGTGCCGCCAGCTTAAAGACGTTGTTCATCTTAAGATAGCGTCGCGGAGCTGCGGGATCCCCGTCCGGCGCAAATGTGCCGGCAAGGCACTCTAAGAGGAACAGGATTCCAATAATCGCTCGAAGTAGCAGATCGCTCGCATTGTCCCAAAACGGATCGTCCCTAAAGCTACGCCTGTCAGGATCGACCCCCTCCATGATTGACGCCACTGTGGTGGGGATATCCTCGACATCCATCACGTAGCGCAAAGGATCGTACCCGGACGACTGCTCGGGATTGATGGTGTCGAGAACCGTTACCTCGTAGCCGTCCTCCTCGAAGCCCTTCCCCGTACGGCGCAGCAGCTCGCCCTTGGTGTCCGTGACCACATAGCAGCACTCGTGGTGATTGAGCAGGTTGGGCAAAATGAAACTCGCCGTTTTGCCGCTGCCGGTACCGCCAAAGGCAAACACATTGTTGGACACGCTCGTCTCCCAGTGCTTGTCGCCCTCGTAGAAAGCCACCGTGGCACCTTGCGCCAAGATCACATCGCGCTGCTCATCGCCGGATGACAGCGTCTGCATTTCCTCCTTGGTCGCCCACTTCTTGGTCTGATACTCCGTTTGCTGCGCGGCCTCGTAGCCGTACATCTTAATGACCGACATTGCACGGCCCCTTTCTTGTCGATAGTTCTGCGTGATTGCTAGGAAATACGGTCGACGTCTGCGCCCTCCTTGGGGCTCGTCGCACACGGCAACTTGACCGCACCGTCAATCAGACGCTCGGTTTGCGCCACATAGCTCTCGCGCGCCGCGATTGAGACTGACCCGTCGCGCAGATATGCAAGCAATGCATCAATCATCAGCTTGTCGAGCAGGTCATACTCTTTGGCCTGAGCGAAGTTGAGGGTGTAGCGGTCCTGGAGCTCCCGTACCTTAGTTGCCAAATCGATTTCCATCTTTTCCTCCATGCAATAAAAGTTCTCCCGATTGTCCGAAAGAGCCTCAAACGGGCGTTTGACGCATAGCTCAAAGTTGAAACGCGGACTGGTATCGAATACGTGTCTCTGCACCTTGAGATAGCGCTTATAAAACATGACGGCATCGTCCTCGTCCGCCGTAAAACCGCGCGACCCATCGCGATGCACGTGGTCGCAGGGTCTTTTGTAGTCAATGCTTCGCACAAAGCGAGACAGAATATATCCACCTTGTTCAGACGAGTACTTCATACCTGTCGTAACCTGCTCGAACATGCGCACACCGCTCGACTTAAAGCGCGGATTGCTTCCGTGCTCAAACATGCCAATTAAGATGGCCATGCAGTGCGCGCAGTTATCGCGCTGGGGAAAATACAGCGACAACAAAGCGAGCGACGCTGCGGCCAAAAGCTCGCGGGCCTCGTGCACATCGTCTCGATACTGCTCGGGCACCAGCCCGGGAATATCGGGCGAGTGCTTTTCCAGCACGTCAACGAGTGCCTTGGCCAAGCGCTCGGTATCCTGCTCGCCGCAGTACGGATACGGAAACGGCATCTCTGCCTTCCCGTTCTTTTTGCACATGCTGCGGAGATCTTCGTCGATCGTGTTGAGGAACACCTCGTAAATGCTGTCTTCATTCTTCATGAATGCTTCTTCCTATCCGGTTGCGGATGTTTGTCGATAAGTCTGTTCTATGTTTTAGAATGGTCTGAGGCATGGACGATGACAATCGACCTAACCTGTAGCTTCGTTAGTGAAATCACCCTGCTTGATAGCGCAGTTTACCTAAAGGCTGTGTAGCGATTGCATCAAGCAGTTTGTATTGAGTTGGTTTTGGATTACTTCGAGAATAGCACAGTGCTCTGTTCTCGTCATTAGAAATTATCAAAATTTTCTGCTAATATATAACCCACTAAGAAGAAAGGGCTCTATACATGCGTGAAACAACATCATTGCCACGTCTCACCGCCGCCGCCCTCTCACGCGCGCTTAATCTGGAGCAGGGCAGCCGTCTACTCACCGTCCGTCTGCCTGGCGCCATCGACTGTAAGGCGCTTCGTGAATGTTTCAGCCTGAACAGCAACGGCGTACCCGATATTTGCGAGCTTGAACCCGGCAGGCAGGGCGCGGGCAATGGCGATGCGGCTCCGGTGTTTATCGACGCATCGGGGTATTACCGTACGGGCAAACACGACATCGAAAAAGAATGTATCGCCTTGATCGATTACTTAGAGCCCGGCTACCTCGATTTCTGTGACTGGGGTCCCTTTATTTGGTGTCTGTATGCGCTCGCCCTTTCGAATCGCACTCGCGCAGCCGTAGTGCTGCCCGCCGACCTACTCGATAAAGCCGAGCAGGCGCGCACGATCCTGATACGCGAAGGACTCATCGAGAGCGTCGTGTATTTGCCACTTTCTGAACCCAGGCCCTACATGACAAGCGCGCTTCTCATATTGTCTTCAGGAAATCGCAGCGTTGCATTTCGCAGCGCAATCGAATCCGGGCCGCGTTTTCGATATGTGACAGAAACATCGTATTACTCAGATATCACCTTTTCCATCTCCCCCGACTGGGCCCGCATTGATACCAATACGCCCAGATCAACGCCTATCGAAACGTCCACTTTTGCCACGCGTGAATTGCTGCTGCATCGCGCAGCCCTCTCAAAAGGCAAAATCAGCCTTATCAGCCTCACCCGAAACTACAGGGCTACGCTCGGTGACGCTTTTACGCGAGTAGCTCCATTTATGCCCCGCGAGAGCACCACATCAAACGACATTGATGCAATCGAGGTACGCCGCATCTCATCTCAGGATTTTCAAGATGGCAACCTTCTACCCGCATATGCTGTAGAGAGTGCAAATAGCTCGGATTCCAAAATCGTAAAGGTGAACCCCAGCGTTCTCGATCGATATGAGCTCCGCGCTGGAGATATCGTCATGCCACGCATGCTGGGTCGCTACGGCGCGTCCAACCTGCTCGTCGTCAGCGCCGATGACGCGAAGCAACACCTAGTTGCTTCGCATAACACCACCGTCATTCGCCCGTCGTTCCAAACGATGACCGAAGAGGAGCGCGTAGTGTTTTCGGAGATAATCGTTGGATACCTTACCGAAGGCCATGGGGCACAGCTGATTCAAGCATTAACCGAAGCAGCCAGCATCCGCGCCATCCGCCCTAACGACCTGTTCGAGATCGAAGTCCCGCCAGCGCTCGACCCGCGCACGCGCGAGTACAGCGAATCCATCAATCGCTTTGCCGAGGTCGTAGAAACAAAGAAACAAGCCGAGGCTGCCGTCGCCCAAGCCCAGCGCAACCTCGAAGTCGCAAAAAAGACCATCACCGAAGTGCTCGACCAAATCTGCGAGTAACACATAGGCAGCAGTAACGCCCCAAGCCGGCGGCGGGACCAGCTCCTGCCGCCGGCTTAACTGTCTGGGCTACTCCCATCCCGTAGTCTGGGGATTCCATTTGCGCACATTCTCCGAACGATCGAAGCACGGAGCATACAACCGATTGACGACCTCTTCTGCTCCAGTGATACTCCCCGCGAGATCAAGTACCCCCGCCTGCCTAGCCATCTTTACATACTGCGCAGAACCATTTTGTTTCCACCAGAGAGGCGCCACGAACTCTTCCGGCATTGCCACCTTGCGGACAGACGCTTCTTTCTCGACTCTCTCGATAAGTGTAGCCCCATCGATGAAGCAAGTTTTCGCGTACACCAAGATGTCGACTATATCCTTGATTCGCGAAGAGGCACGGCCCTCATGCATCTCTATCATTGCGAGCAATTTATCTGCAAGGGCGCTCTCCACTCGGCATACTCGATAGTCGCAGACTGGGAGCCCCTCGATATTCAAACGATCGATCGGCGCGAGAACCTCAGGCTCAAGTCCCCGCACTTCATCAATTACCAAGTCAATTGAAATTGGCTGTAGCTTCTTGGTTCCCATAAAGGGGGTGAACCATACCTCAGCACCGCACCGATACTCATCTTCTTCTTTGATCTGCTCTGCACGATCAAAGACAAACGAAACGAAATCCTCCAGATCAATCGAAGCCGCCCGCACCAGATCGGCAACAGCCTCTTCGAGGCTCTCCTCTTGAGCAACCAAGTCAATATCTCTTGTGACACGCGCATCGAGCGTTCGCGCCAGGACGCTTTGACCACCTTTAAGCACAAAACGGCAGTCATCTTCTGAAAAAACGCGACATAGGAAGCAATGAAAGTAGAAACCAACGATTGCCCGATTAGTATCCATTGGTGATTCTCTTGCGGCATTCCTAACAGCCATCTCCAATGCGGCAGGCGTTTTGTACTTCACCATGTCCTCCGTTTCGCATTACCCGTTCAGTACCATCAGCAAAGGCGCCATCAGCTCGCGTCGTTTGGCGGTTTTAGAGTTCTCTTCTACAAGACCTCTCAGCCGCTGTATATCGAGCCCTCGCCCAAGCGCATCGTGATAGGCATCGATGATTAATGAGGGGTCCTCGCAATCGAGGCAAAGATCGACAAGCGTGCGCTCGGGTTTAGTTACCGGCAGGCCGTCGAGCCAGACGATGTCCTGCTCAGCAATCTCGCGCTTTGCAAAAGAAAGGGATTCGTTTCTTGTATTGATGCGCATGGGCGCGGTCATCCTGTAGGGGGACAGATAGAAATCACCCATTTGCTGAAGGTTCGCCGCAGTCGTACCACTCACGGCGATGCCATCCCACTGGCGTTTTCTTTCCCATGCGCAAAGGGAGGGATTGGTGAGCTTCCATAGAGCGTTGAGCTCGTCGGTGTCTCGGCGCTGCGTTCCGGACATCCGGTAGGCGCCGTGGCATATCCGTTCAAGACGCCCCACACGGCATGAATGTGCCAGCGCATCTCGAGAGATGTCCATGCGAGCCGCCTGGGCTGTGGTAAACACGCCCTCGCTCTCGGAAAGCTCGCTTATCGCCGTTATGTTGCTAAAGTACTTCATGTTGCAATTGTAGGATATTTTCATACTTTTGCAACATGTTTTGATTCCATATGATCGGCGCGCCTTACTTATCTCATTTTTGCCGCCGGCTTGTTACCGGATCAACATCAGCCGCTATCGAGGTCTAATACTTTTCCCGAGAAGTGAACGCCCCTTTTTGGACCCCTGGAGCATCCGCATTTTTCGCCGGCAAAATCGCAGGATTCCAGTATCGAAACCGCAGGAAACGATGCCCTTAATGAGTCAATGCTTCGGGGGTCCGATTTAGCTCGTTCACTTCTCGGAAAAGTATTAGACCTCGCTGCTAGCTACCCAGAAGGAAACCTCTCCCTTTCCCATTGCCACCCAAAAACTCATCCAACATTAATCTTGGCTCAAGAATCGCTTAATCTATAACCTGCACTATAGAGTTCGACCAAGGGCGGGGCGGCACCACGCAGGCCGCCGAACGCAACGCTCGCGCCCGGGCAAATCGCCCGGCGTCGCGCCCATCGAACGAAAGGACAGGTCATGGACGACCTCGAAAAAGTTGAAACCATCCGCACCAAGTGCAACGTGAGCTACACCGATGCCAAGGCCGCGCTCGACGCCGCCGACGGCAACGTGCTGGATGCCATCATTTGGCTCGAGTCGCATGGCAAGACCCAGACCACGTCGGCGTACGCCGCCACCGAGTCCGCGCCAGTCGATGAGCCCTCGGCCGAGATGGTCGCCGCGCAGGCCGCCTACGAAAAGTCGAGCGAAAAGACCGACTTCTCCAAGAAGATGGACAGCGTGTGGGAGTACCTCAAAAAGCTCTTCCGCCTGAGCCTGGACACCAAGTTTATCGCCACGCGCCGCGATGCGATCATCCTCAACATCCCCATCCTGATCCCCATCGTCGCGCTGTTTGCCTGGGGCGCCACGATTTGGCTGATGCTCATTGGCCTGTTCTTTGGCATGCGCTACCGCATCGATAGCGACGGCGACGTGCCCGGCAGCATCAACAACCTGATGGACAGCGCTGCCAATGCCGCGGACGACATCAAGCAAAATCTCAACGACGACAAGTAATCGCAGACGGGGGCACGTATGGCACGGATCCTGATTGTAGAGGACGAGGAGAAAATCGCCCGCTTTGTGACGCTCGAGCTGGAGCACGAGGGCTACCAGGTGGAGCACGCCGCCGATGGCCGCACCGCCGTTGACCTGGCGCTGGAGCGCGACTACGATCTGATTCTGCTCGACGTGCTGCTGCCGCAGCTCAACGGTATGGAGGTGCTGCGGCGTGTCCGCAAGCACAAGGATGTGCCGGTGATCATGGTCACCGCGCGCGATGCCGTGATGGACAAGGTGGCCGGGCTCGACGCCGGCGCCGACGATTACCTGACCAAGCCATTTGCGATTGAGGAGCTGTTCGCACGGATCCGCGTGGCGCTGAAGCGCTCGGAGGCCGTGCGGGCGGCTTCGGGCGTTGGCGGCGCCAGCGCCGGGGTTGGCGTAGCGAGCGACACGGCCGCCGGTATCGCCACAATGTCCCCGGCAACCGACACGGTCCAGACCGCTGCCACGCCCTCCCCCGCCACACTCACCGTGGGCTTAGTTGCGCTCGACCCCGACCGCCGCGAAGTCACGGTCGGCGGCTCGCCCATCGCACTCACGGCTCGCGAGTTCGACGTCCTCGCCCTGCTTATGGCGCATGCCGAGACCGTGCTCACGCGCGAGCGCATCGCGCACGAGGCGCTGGGCTACGAATACGTGGGCGACACCAACAACGTCGACGTGCACATCGCGCACCTGCGCGCCAAAATCGAAGACGCCGGCGGCGCCCGCATCATCCAAACCGTGCGCGGGGTGGGCTATGTCTGCCGCGCGTAACGCCGAGGCCAAGCGCGTCACCTCCATCGCCCGCGCCATCAACTGGGGCTATATGTGGCGCCGCCTGATGAGCTACGTCTGGCTCGATCTGCTGCTGATGGTGATTGCGGCGGCGATCCTCGTCTATGGATACAACCAGACGCTGCCCGACGACGCGTTTACCGCAGGATGGATTCCCGGCGCCACCGTTCATGGCATGTCGCTGACGCCCGCGCGCGGCTGGAACCTGGCAACGCTCACTTATACCGTCGAGCTTGCGCGTACCACCAAGACCTTCCCCCTCGCGCAGGACCTCGTCGCGCTATGGCCTCTCTACCTTGTCGTTGTGGGTTGGCAGGTCATCAGCGTGCTCAACATGCTCGGCGGCGCCCGCCGCGTGCGCCGTACCATGGCGCCGCTCAACGACCTGGCCTTGCGCGTGGACGAGCTCGGCCGCATGCAGCTCTCCGGCGGCAAGATGGAAACGTTGGAGCAGGCCATCGAGCGCGCAAGCGTCGACTCGCCGAGCGTCACCACCGGCGACGCTGACCTGGCAAGCATCGAGGTCGCACTCAACCGCCTGCTGCGCCAGATGCAAGAGGCCAAGCTGCAGCAGATGCGCTTTGTCAACGACGCGAGTCACGAGCTGCGCACGCCCATCGCGGTGATTCAGGGCTACGTAAACATGCTCGACCGCTGGGGCAAAAACGATCCGGACGTGCTGGCGGAATCCATCGCATCCCTCAAGGCCGAAAGCGAGCACATGCAGGAGCTCGTGGAGCAGCTGCTGTTTTTGGCGCGCGGCGATGCCGGGCGCACGGTCCTACGGCGTGCGCATACCAACCTGGCCGCACTGGTCGGCGAGGTATGCGAGGAATCACAGATGATCGATACCGAGCACACGTATCGACTGGCGTACGACGCTGCGCTTGTCAGCGACCCGCGCTGCGACGCGCCCGTCGACGTGGCGCTCGTGAAGCAGGCTCTGCGCGTAATCGTGCAGAATGCCGCCAAGTATTCGGACGCGGGCACGCCCATCACGTTTGGCGTAGCGCCGGATGCGGGCGCGGGCACGATCGACATAAGCGTTGAGGACGAGGGCATCGGCATGAACCAGGAATCCGCAGCTCACGCGTTTGAACGGTTCTACCGCGCCGACAACGCACGCGATGCCGGCGCGCAGGGCTCGGGTCTGGGACTTGCCATTGCCAAGTGGATCGTCGATAGCCATGGCGGTGTCATTGGCGTGACCTCAGTCGAGGGCGTCGGCAGCCGCTTTACGATTCGCCTGCCGCGGTAGGAAGCCCCTCGGCATAAAAAAGGGATAGGGCCAGGCGGCTCTATCCCTTTTTGCTAGCTATAGCAGCTTGTGCGCTACTCGCGGCACAGGTGCACGGCGAAGCCGGCAAACTCGCGCTTAAAGTACACGAGCTTGGTGCCGCCGTCGGGCAGCAGCACGCGCGACTCCTCGTTGACCTCGAGCCCGCGCTCGGCAAACCACTTCTCGGCCGCATCGATGTCGTTGACAGCGAAGCCAATGTGGCCCTTGGCGCCACGACCGTTCTGCTTCATGATCTCGACCAGCGAATCGTTAAAGTACGAAACCGGGGTCTCGATAACGGGCAGGCCCATCATCGTCGAGAACAGCTCCGCGATCTCCAGGGCATCTGCCGGGTCGGTGGCGTTAATGCCCACATGGGCAACGCGCATGCCAAAGAGCTCGACCGGATTGGCGTTCTGCTCACTCATACAGTCAGCGCCTACTGAGCCATGACGTCGAGAACGGCCTTCTCGGCAGCGACGCGGTTCATGCCGGTCATGAAGGGCACGCCGCTCACGTACGGGCAGGTGAGGCCCTCGGGAGCAACGGTGGTGGCGATCAGCAGGTCGGCGCCCTCGTCGCAGTAGTCCTTGGCCTCGGAGATGGCACACTGCACGATCTCATACTTGCCGGCATAACCATTGGCGTCGAGCATGGTGGCGACCTTCTGGGCAACAAGCGTGGAAGTAGCAGCGCCAGCACCGCAAGCCAAAACGATCTTCTTCATAGGTAATGTCTCCCTTCATGGTTTACTTTAGGTAAGTGTACCGCAGCGAGCGATGGCACTCAGCCTCGATGAGCTTTTATGCCAGTTTGCTTGCGCGCTGCGTATAATACATCTAGTACGTGTTGTCATACCGCTCGCTTTATGAGCGACTAAGGATCCCACTATGCCCGATTCCCGCACACTCTGGACCGCCGTCGTTATCATCTGCATCGCCGTGTCGGTGTTCTTTAGCGTCAAAAAACGCACAACGTTCAAGCGCCTGCAGCAGTTGATGGCCGCCAAGCAGTGGGACGAGTTCGATCGTTTGCTCGACGGCAAAATCACCAGCATGCTGTACCCGCGCTACAACCGCGACTACCTGCGCCTGAACTCCTATCTGCTGCGCGAGGACCACAAGCGCGCCGATGAGATGTTCGATTTGCTGCTGGGGCTCAATCTGCCCAAGATGCAGCGCGTCGACCTGGTGATCAAAGCCTTTAACTACTACGTTGGCCAGGAGGACCGCAAAAAGTCCAAGGAGCTCCTGCACGAGATCAAGGGCTTTGAGGGCGGTCAGGCCGAGGCGGTCGCACACGAATGCCAACTGATGTACGACACGATGATCCTCAAGCGCCACAACGACATTCCCGAGCTGGAGCGCATGCTCAAGGAAGCCGGTGACGACAAGGTCAAGCGCTGCCGCTTGGAGTACCTGCTGGCCCTGCAGTACCAAAACAAGGGCGACGAGGCAAAGTTTGCCGAGTACCTGGAGAAGTCGGGCCAACACTCGATGGCCGTCAACGCGTAACGGACGGCTTGTGCTAGACTTCTAGTCTCACGGGGGCGTGGCGGAATTGGCATACGCAGGAGACTTAAAATCTCTCGCCGCAAGGATTGTGGGTTCGAGTCCCACCGCCCCTACCACGTATTGTTTACGAGCCCGTGTCCCCCAGGGATGCGGGCTCGTTTCTTTTGCACGCCGGTGGGGCTCGAACCCGCGAGGGGGCGAGCGTTAAGCAAACGCGGAGCGTTTGTAGCGAGCCGGCGAGGGCGCCGGCAGGCGACCGAGGCCGGTGCGTATTTGCTGCGCAAATTCGCAGACGTCCCACCGCCCCTACCACGCATTGTTTACGAGCCCGTGTCCCCCGGAGACGCGGGCTCGTTTCTTGTGGATGCCGACACGGATGATAAGTTGCGGTGGAATAGTTCTTGTTTATGCTGTTTACCAGCCTATTTAAGAACTATTTCACCGCAGCTTAGGTTGATACTCCCACATTTTTCGATGGAAGAACGTGGTTGTCTCGCACATTTTTCGATGGAAAAATGTGGTTGTCTCGCACATTTTCCAAGGGAAACGCGCATATGGCCTTATACTAGCCGAGAGGGTTGGGAGGCAATATGCAACGACAGCTTATGAGTGAACTTATCGCTTGGAAATCAAGGGCGAATCGCAAACCTCTCTTGCTTAAGGGAGCCCGCCAGACAGGAAAGACGTGGCTTCTTAACAAATTCGCAAGCCAGCAGTATCGAAACGTCATTCGTTTTGACTTTATGCTCGAGCCGAGCGCACGTTCGCTGTTCGATGGGGACCTCGACCCCAAGCGCATCATCTCCCAGATAGAACTCCTAAGTGGCCAAACCATAACGCCGGCAGACACGCTCATCATCTTCGACGAGATCCAAGAGGCGCCACACGGGATCACCTCGCTCAAGTACTTCAACGAACTTGCACCCGAATACCACATCGTAGCAGCCGGCTCCTATATGGGTCTCGCGCTCCGACGCGAAAACGAGTCATTTCCCGTCGGCAAAATCGACCAGCTCACCATGCGTCCCATGGGGTTTGCCGAGTTCGTTCGTGCCGTCGACGGCAACCCGCTCGCCGACGCCATCCTTGCCGCAGACATGAACCTTCTAGCAAACGTTACCGAAAAGCTCGAGCACTTGCTCAAGGAATACCTTGTTGTCGGTGGTATGCCCGAAGTTGTCTCCGCTTTCGCCGAGACACGCGACTTCATCGAAGCCCGAAGGCTTCAGCAGCAAATCATCGAGGCTTACGAATCCGATTTTGGCAAACATGCACCCGCCCGCATCGTCGAGCGCATGAGGTTGGTTTGGAAATCCCTTCCCGGCCAGCTTGCCAAGGAGAACAAGAAGTTTGTCTATGGCGCCCTTCGCCCCGGAGCGCGCGCACGCGATTTTGAGGAAAGCCTCCAGTGGCTCGCGGACTACGGAATCGTTCATAAGGTTCCGCGCGTTTCTGCCCTCAGAGCACCGCTCTTGAGCTATGAGGATCTCTCGGGCTTCAAACTGTTTTGCATTGACACCGGCATCCTTGGAGCGCTCTCCAGCCTCCCCCCGACCATCGTCCTAAACGGATCCGCTGTTTTCACTGAGTTTAAGGGCTCGCTCACCGAGCAATATGTCGCACAGGAACTCTTGCTGCAAGGCAAAAGTCCTGCGTACTGGTCCTCTACCTCCGGCAATGCCGAAACCGACTTTGCCATCGACCATGCGGGAACCGTGCTTCCGCTTGAGGTCAAGGCGGCGGAGAACCTCAAAGCAAAGAGCCTGAAAATAGCCTGCGAAAAATTCAAGCTCATGCGTTGTGTGAGGACCTCCCTGGCGGCATATAGAGATGAAGGCATGCTCGTCAATATTCCGCTTTGGGAGATTGGGCAAATCGACAAGCTGGCATAGGCGCTGTGGGGACGCCCCGCAAGGACTGTCCCCAGGTGCCGGCAGAAAAGGAACGTCCCTAAGTGCCGGCTGTTGAGTTGCGGTGGAATAGGGACTGTTTGGGGCCCGAAAGGGCGATTTTAGTCCATATTTCACCGCAACTTATTGGAGGGCGCTGAGGCTGGGGGTCCAGCCGATGGTGGGTAGCTCACCGTCGAGAACCTCGTTAATGGTGGCGGCCATGCCGGCAAGCAGGCTGTTCTCGCTTACGGTGAGCGTGTCGTAGCCGCCGGCTCGCATAAGCTCGCGAATCACCACGGCACCAGCCAAGATCACGCCCGCGCGTTTGGGCTGTACACCCGGTAGCGCGGCGATGCCTTCCGCGTCCAACACAGACATGCGCTCGATAGCGGCCGAGACCTGCTCCAGCGACAGCTCGCGTAGGTGCACAAAGCTCGAATCGTACGGTTCCAGCTCGTGGACCAGAACCACCAGCGTAGTCACCGTGCCGCCCACCGCGACTAAGCGTTCGGCGCGCTCAAAGTCGACAGGCAGGCCCTCAAAATAGGCGGCGAACTGCTCGCCTGCCCACGCGGCAGCGGCAGCAAGCTCGCCATCCGCGGGCGGCAACGCAGAGAAAAAGCGCTCCGTCACGCGACGGCAACCGATGTCCAGCGAGCGCGTTCCCTCCAGCGCAAAGACGCCGCGCTCCGGAGCGTATACGCCCGTCGCGAGTTCCGTGGACCCGCCGCCCGAATCCGCGACGATGATGCGCTCGCCGGCAAAGTCGTGCGCCACGCCAAAAAACGTCAGGCGCGCCTCGACCTCGCCCGGAATCACCTGTGGTTTGAGCCCCAACTCGCGCAGGCCGTCCAGCAGCAGCGCGGCATTGGACGCATCGCGCGCGGCACTCGTGCACGTGGTGCAGACGCACACGGCCCCAAAGGCACGGGCCTCGTCCACAAACATGCGGCACGCAGCGAGCACACGCTCGACAGCCGCCTCGCAGAAGCGCCCCGTCGCGTCCACGCCCTCGCCCAGGTCGGTAATCTCGGTATGCTTGGACGATTCCACAATCGCTCCGCCCTCGACCTGGGCCAACACCAGTCGCGACGACACCGTTCCCAGGTCGATCGCGGCCACCTTATAGCGTTTGCAATTTGTCATTGCGGGCTCCCCTCCGGGCGCTATTTGCCGTTGGACACGACCGTCTGACCCTCGACGCCGTTAAACCCAAACAGCATGTCGAGCGCCTGGATGTACCACGGCGCGTCCTTGCCGACTTCTTCGATTTCCTTGGCCACTTCGCTGGCCTTCTTGGCGTTTGAGGACTTTTTGCTCGACGACGAGTCCGAATCGTCGTCCAAGCCTAGCACGTCAATCTTCTTCTCGCCGGGCATCACCAGGCCCAGGTCCTCGGACGCCGCGTCCTTGATACCCTCCTCCGAGAGCAGCTTGTCGACGCTTTTTTGCAGCTCATCATTGTATTGCTGGCGAATCTCGACCTGCTTGGCCAAGATATCGCTCGAACGCTTTGCCACGTACAGATCGCGCACGGGAAAATACAGGCTCACGAGCACCAGCGCCACCACGATACCGATAAACAGCGGACGCAGAGAGCCATGCGTAAAGTCATAGATCGCCTTGACCACCGCGTTGTCGTTGGCGTAATGCATAAAGTCCGAGCCCGAAAGACGACTCGAGGGTCTGCTCGATTTGTCGTGTGCCTGAGTCGAGAGACGCGATGCATGCGACGAACGCGCCGGGCGCACTGGTCCATCTGCCAAAGTATTTGATTGGGCATTGGGGCGCGAGGTACTTGTCGGGCGCTGCGCGGGGCGGCCGACGCCGGCGTAGGCGGACCCACCGAGCTGCACCGTGCGCGCAGGGCGAGGCGACGGCTCGCGCGAACCGGCGGAATAGTACCTGTTGTCGTAAATCTGATCCATGTGCGCCTTGTGCGGTTGAGGTTTGTTTGCGCTAAGTCCTTTAGTTATAGCACGAGCATGCGCACCGCCTTCGCCAGCCTTTGCTCGACATAAAAAAGGCGCTGAGCCATACGGCCCAGCGCCCGATAGCGCTCTGTAGCATCTAACTGAAGCGGGGCAAAGCCGAGTCTGTCCCTCCCCACCAAGCTCGTCTGTTTATCGAATGTTGTAGAACGCGGCCTTGCCGGCGTAGTGCGCGCTGCCCTCAAGCTCGTCCTCGATGCGGATGAGCTGGTTGTACTTGGCGATACGGTCGCTGCGGCACGGGGCGCCCGACTTGATCTGGCCGGCGTTGACGCCCACGACCAGGTCGGCGATCGTGGAGTCCTCGGTCTCGCCGGAGCGGTGGCTCACGATGCAGGCGTAACCGGCCTCCTTGGCGGTCTCGATGGCCTCGAGCGACTCGGTGAGCGTACCGATCTGGTTGACCTTGACCAGGATCGCGTTGGCGGCGCCCAGCTCAATGCCCTTCTTAAGGCGCTCGGTGTTGGTGACGAACAGGTCGTCGCCCACCAGCTGCACCTTGTTGCCAATGCGACGGGTGAGCTCAACCCAGCCGTCCCAGTCCTCCTCGGCCATGCCGTCCTCGATGGAGATGATGGGATAGGTGTCGACGAGCTTCTCCCAGTAATCAACCATCTGGGCGCTCGTGTACTCCACGCCCTCGCCCTTGAGCTCGTACATGCCGGTCTCGGCGTTGTAGAACTCGGTCGAGGCCGGGTCCATGGCGTACATGAAGTCGACGCCGGGCTTAAAGCCGGCCTTCTCCACGGCCTTGGTGATGTACTCGAACGGCTCGGCATTGGTCTTGAGGTTGGGCGCAAAGCCGCCCTCGTCGCCCACGCCGCCGCCCAGGCCGGCCTCGTGCAGCACGCCCTTGAGGGTGTGGTAGACCTCGGCGCACCAACGCAGGCCCTCGGCAAAGCTCGGGGCGCCCACCGGCATGATCATGAACTCCTGGAAGTCAACGTTATTGTCGGCATGGACGCCACCGTTGAGGATATTCATCATAGGCGTGGGCAGCAGGTGGGCGTTGACGCCGCCCAGGTACTGGTACAGCGACAGGCCCGCCGACTCGGCAGCGGCGCGGGCGACGGCCAGCGACACGCCCAGGATGGCGTTGGCACCGAGCTTGGTCTTGTTGGGGGTACCGTCCGCGGCAATCAGCGCGGCATCGACGGCGCGCTGGTCGAAGGCGTCGAGGCCCACGACGGCGTTAGCGCACTCGTTATTGACGTGCTCGACGGCCTGCGAAACGCCCTTGCCCAGATAGCGGCCCTTGTCGCCGTCGCGCAGCTCACATGCCTCAAAGGCGCCGGTCGAAGCACCCGAAGGCACCATTGCGCGGCCAAAGCTGCCGTCCTCGAGCACGACCTCGACCTCGACGGTGGGATTGCCGCGGCTGTCGAGCACCTCGCGACCGTAGACGTCCAAAATATCGCTCATGTTGTCTCCCTCTCACTTGGAAACGTAGTTGATGCAAGCGACTGGCCGACTGTGCACCATCGGTGCGCCTCCGTAAGTTAGCCATGTCGCACTTTTTGCATTATGCCCTAAGTTAGCCAAGGGATACATATGAATTGGAGAAATCATTCTTTGGGGCGCTTGTTTTTGCACCGAGCATTCATCTCTAGAGGTCGCCCCCCATTAAATTCTTCTATCGGCATACCGTCTTTACCTGGCTTGCGAATGAAAGAGCCAATAATGTGCTTTTACATCGTGCAAAGTTCTGGATATCGTGCAATTCTAAGGGTCTAAAGTTCTGGATATCGTGCATAATCAGGTTATAAAAGTTCTGGATATCGTGTACGAGGTAGCCATGCTTAAACGAAAAGCCTATGACAAACTACTAAAATGGAAGCATGAAAGCGCTGGTAAAACAGCACTTCTTATTGAAGGAGCCCGCCGCGTCGGCAAGAGCACGCTTGCCCACACGTTTGGAGAAACCGAATACAAGTCCTGCCTTGTCATTGATTTCTTTCAAGCACCTGCCGAAGTTAAGCAATATTTTGAGGACTATCGCACTGACTTCGACTCGCTCTTCCTCTATCTCTCGGTTTTCTATAACGTCAAACTCTATGAACACGAGACGCTTATCGTCTTTGACGAGGTCCAGATGTACCCGCAAGCACGCGGACTCATCAAGTATCTCGTTGCAGACGGACGTTACGACTACATCGAAACTGGATCCCTGCTCAGCATCAAGCAGAACATTAAAGATATCGTCATCCCATCCGAGGAAGAGTCTCTGGAACTTGAGCCCCTCGACTTTGAGGAGTTTCTTTGGGGCATGGACGAAAAGGGGCTGGCCGATCTCATTCGCATGAGTTTTAACAAGATGAAGCCGCTCCCCGATGCCCTACATCGCAGAGCGCTCTCCCTTATGCGCGAATACATGCTCGTAGGCGGCATGCCTGAGCCGGTATCCATCTATGTTGAGCAGCGCGCTTTTGCGCCCGTCGACGCTTCGAAGCGCCGAATCGTCCAGCTCTATCGCAACGATATCTCTCGTTTTGCAACCGGTTACGAATTCAAAGTCGTCTCCGTACTCGATGGCATCCCGGGTCAGCTCTCTAGGCACGAAAAACGATTCAAGCTTTCCTCACTTGATAAAAACGCACGCATGCGCACCTACGAAGAAGCCTTCTTTTGGCTGGCAGACGCGCGAATTGCCAATATCTGCTATGCCGCAAGCGAACCGAGCGTGGGCCTTTCACTCAGCATGGAGCAAACGGCCCTCAAGTGTTACATGGCAGACACCGGCCTGCTTGTAACGCTTGCCTTCTCTGACAACAACGATGCCGATGAAGACGTTTACAGGGCCGTGCTTCGCGGTGACATCGGATTGAACGAAGGAATGCTTACCGAAAACTACGTTGCCCAATCTCTAAAGGCCAATGGACACAGGCTCTTCTTTTATTCCCAAAGTGGAAAGAAGGAGGGGGAGGAGCGCATGGAAATCGACTTCCTCGTTACCCGACCCTATGTCAATGCCGCCGGAAAGCCGCGCATCAGCCCCATCGAAGTTAAGTCGCCACGCAGATACGGAACCATCTCCCTCGACCGATTCCGCGCGCGCTTTAACAAGAAGATTGGGATGGCTTACGTGTTGCACCCTAAACAACTCGAGTGGGATGCCGAAGCACAGCTGGCACATCTTCCGTTGTATATGGCTTTTTGCTTGTAGAGACCTCTCTACGAATGGATGCCGTGAGAGACGCAGGCCTCACTCGCTTGCTTTTGCTTGGTCCCACAGGTCGTTGAGCTGAGCGGTTGAGCAGGCGGCGAGGTCATCGTCCGCCTCGTGCACGACGGCCTCCATCGCGGCCCAGCGACGGCGGAACTTTGCCGTGCTGGCGCGCAGAGCGCTCTCGGCGTCGATCCCCTCCTTGCGCGCAACGTTGACCAGGGCAAAGAGCAGGTCGCCAAACTCCATCTCGCGCTCGGGCGAGCCGGGAGCCTCGGCCTCAAACTCGGCACGCTCCTCGGCAACCTCGTCCCACACATCCTGGACTGTCTCCCACTCAAAGCCCACGGCAGCCGCCTTGCGCGACACCTTCTGGGCCTGCATCAGCGCCGGCAGATGTGTGGGTACGCCGTCAAGCAGGCCCTCGGGCGCAGCCTCGCCTGCCGCCACGGCCTTGTCCTTGGCAGCCTTCTCGGCAAGCTTGACCTCGTCCCAAATCTTGAGCACCTCGTCGGAGTTATCGGCATCCACATCGCCAAACACGTGCGGGTGACGACGAATGAGCTTGGCGTCGATATCGCGCGCCACATCGGCCAGCGTAAACTCACCGGCGTCCGCCGCAATCTGCGCATGCAGTACCACCTGCATGAGCACGTCGCCGAGCTCCTCGCGCAGATGCGCCGCGTCGTCGGTCTCGATGCAATCGAGTGCCTCGTAGGCTTCCTCGATCATGTTCTTGCCAATGCTCTGATGCGTCTGTTCGCGGTCCCACGGGCAGCCATCGGGCTGGCGCAGGCGCCAGATGGTCTGCACCAGATGCTGCAGCTCGGCCGACGCGTCTACCAGCGTGGACAGGTCGCGCGAACCCTCGTCATTTTGCTGAGCCATATGCTCGGCCATGGTTAGTCCTCCCCCATGATCACATGGCGGAACGCGCCGCCCTCGTAGACGCCGTAGCTATGTGTGCCGTCCTTGGGGATGCTCACGCTGCCGGGATTGAAGAGCCACAGACCCGGGTGCGCGGCGCTTTCCTCGTTAACCTTGATGTGCGTATGGCCGTAGACGAGCGCGGAGCCCTCGGGCAGCGCGGGCGCGTGGTCAACGCTGTTATGCATGCCAGCGCCAAAGACGTGGCCATGCGTCAGGAACAGTTCACGGCCGGTCTCGTCAAACAACGTGGCGTAGTCGGCCATGACGGGGAAGTCGAGGACCATCTGGTCGACCTCGGCGTCGCAGTTGCCGCGGACGGCGATAATGCGGTCAGCCAGGGCGTTGAGCAGCGGAATCACGCGCTTGGGGGCGTAGTCGCGCGGCAGGTCGTTACGCGGGCCGTGGTAGAGCAGGTCGCCCAACAGCACAATGCGGTCGGGCTGCTCGAATTCGATAGCAGTGCAGAGGCGCTCGGCCCAGTATGCCGAGCCGTGGATGTCGGAGGCGATGAGGTATTTCATGGGGAGTCCTTTCGAAGTGGAGTTGATGGGGGCTGAATACGGGGTCTGGCGGATATGGAGCCCATCTACCGTGTTACTCGAATCGCAGCGCAGCGCTCTGAGCCGCCTGCATCACGCGTTGGAGCGGCACGTCATGTTCGCGGGCAAGACGGGCGCAATTCTCGTACTCGGGAGCCGCGCGCTCGCTGCCGTCGGGCAGGGTCGCCACCTTAACGGATACCTCGCCCCAAGGCGTTGTCACCTGCTCGAATCGGCGCGGCAGGCAAACGCGTTCCATCACCTGACGACGAACGGCGTTGGTCGTGGTCTCCGAAAAGATAATCGTCTGCAGGCGCTCGATATCCTCGTGCGAGCAGATCACCTGCAGCTGCCATCCGGGGCGGCCCTTTTTGCAGTAAAGCGGCAACCAATGCACCTCGCGAGCGCCGGCCTTGCGCAGACAATCGGCAGCGTAGGCAAGCACCTCGGGCGACGCGTCGTCGATGTCGCACTCCAGCTTGACGATAGTTTCGGGCGCATCGGTCTCGCGAGACAGCGGGGATGTGCTATCGCATTGCATACGGTCTGGATCCTTTCCGCGCGGGCTCGTTTTGTTCACTCAAACGCTAGCACATCGCGGGCTGCACGAGTGTGACGGCGCGTGATGAGCGCGATTTTCCTTGTCCGCAAGAAACCGACACTCCACCGCCTCAGCCGAACATGTACATCAGCCTTCAAACATGTCATTACTTGCAGCTTTTAGAGGCTGATGTACATGTATTGGAGCAAGACCGATGTCGCGAGCTCGCCCTTATGCGCTGCCCGTCCTTTCCAGTCGATTTCGGCCCCCAGTGCGCTCATCGCAGCGGGGACCGCGCCGTTACAATAGGGCGGATTCGCTTGACGCAAAGGAGTCGCCATGTCTGCTTGCCCGCTGGTCGATTGCCATACCCACACCTCGTTCTCGGACGGGCACGCCTCGTTTGAGGACAACGTCCGCGCCGCTGCTGCGGCCGGTTGCCGCGTTATGGTCTCGACTGACCACCTCACCCTGCCCGCCAGCATGGACGCCAATTGCGAGGTACAGGTTACCGAGGGCGACCTGCCGGCACATCGTCTGGCTTTTGAGGATGCCCGCAAGCTTGCCGCGCAGATCGCGCCGAAACTCGAGCTTATCTATGGCTTTGAGTGCGATTGGTACGAAGGCTGCGAGCCTTTGGTCGAGCGCTGGTCCCGGGGCGCCGTCGTGCGCCTGGGCAGCGTACATTGGATTGGCAACCCGGGCGATATTGCGGCAGGCGCTGCGGGCACGACGGGGACAGAGGACGTCGCTCGTCCCGATACACCCGATTCGCGCTGCGGTTGGATCGACGATGACACCGACCTGCATGTTTGGGAAAACTTAGGCGTGCGCGGCGTGTGGGAGCGCTACGTCGACGACTGGTGCCGCGCCTGCGAGAGCCCGCTTAACTTTGACGTGATGGCCCACCCCGACCTGGTCATGCGCTTTTCGAAGGAAGGCTTTGCGCCCGATTTTGACCCGGCGCCGTTTTGGGAGCAGATGGCCGAATGCGCCCACGATACGGGTCGCCGTGTCGAAGTCTCGACCGCCGCGCCGCGCAAGGGCCTCGACGACTATTACCCCTCGACGGGACTGTTGCGTTGCTTTGCCCATGCCGAGGTGCCCATCACCTTTGGCTCGGACGCGCACCGCGCCTGTGACATCTGCTGGAATATCCGCGATGCACAAGCCCACGCCTACGACTGCGGCTATCGAGCCTTCGACATCCCCCACCCCACCGGAGAATGGCAACCCACGCCCCTCGCCTAACTAGTCATTGGGGACGTTCTTAAACGACTAGTGGCGGCGGGCGTTGAGTTCGCCGGCCAGCTCGTCAAGGGTGATGCCGTAGCGCTCAAGCGTCACGAGCAGGTGGTAGACCAGGTCGCCGGCCTCGTAGCGGATGTGGTCGTGATCGTTATCCTTGCAGGCCATGATGACCTCGCTCGCCTCCTCGGCAAGCTTCTTGAGCAGCTCATCCTCCACGTCGGTCAGCAGACGCGCGGTATAGCTCTCCTGCGGCGACGCGTCGCGACGGCCATGAATCACCTCGGCCAGCCCCGTCAGCGTCTCACCGATATTTCCCGGCTGCACGTTAGCTGTTCTGACTCCCATGGTTATTTCCTCTCGTTACTGCAGCGTAAAGTAGGTACCGGTCTCATCGAACCGAGGCTTTGCGCCCTTTTTCTCAAAGAACTCGACGATGACGGCATGGGCCTCATCGAGCCTTTCCTTCTCGGCCTCGAGCCAAAGCGACTGCGCCCCGCAGGCATCAGTCAGGTGCACGCGGCATGGCACGCCCGCGCGGAGGAGCTCGGTGTTGCAGTCGGCGACCTCGAACGGCGTCACGACTTTCATCGCACTCCCCCTTCCACGCGCTTAAAGAAGCAGGTACGGTTGCCGGTGTGGCAGGCCGGACCCGGCGAGTCGACCTTGACCAGTAGCGTATCGCTATCGCAGTCGGCCCAGAGCTCCTTGACCTCCTGCATATTGCCGCTCGTCGCGCCCTTATTCCAGAGCTCTTGGCGGCTGCGGCTCCAAAACCACGTGGTACCGGTCTTGAGCGTCAACCCCACCGATTCCTCGTTCATCCAAGCAACCATAAGCACCTCGCCGGTGTCATACTGCTGAACCACACAAGGAATCAGCCCGCGGGCGTCGTACGTAAGTTTTGAAGGATCGGTTATCTCTTCCATTTCTCTCCCCAAATTCAAACTTCGCAGGTCGGCGAGGGTTGTCCAGGTGCCCGAGATTCCGAGCGACAAGCCCGACGACGCGTACTTAAAGTACGCGAGGAGGGTTGGAGCCGGAAGGTCGGGCGCCTGGGCAAGCCGCAGCGCTAGAAGTCCAACCTGACAGGGATGCCTTGAGAGGCCATATATTCTTTGACTTCGCGAATGCTGAAGGTTCCAAAGTGAAAGACGCTGGCCGCCAGCACGGCGTCGGCTTCGCCCTCGATCACGCCCTCGGCAAAATGCTCGAGCGTGCCCACGCCACCGCTCGCGATGACGGGAATCGGCACCGCACGCGCCACGGCGCGGGTGAGTGCCAGGTCAAAGCCGGCCTTGGTGCCGTCGCGGTCCATGCTGGTCAGCAAGATCTCGCCGGCGCCGCGGCGAGCCGCCTCCTCGGCCCACGCCACCGCGTCGATACCCGTGGCATTGCGGCCTCCCGCGGTAAAGACCTCCCACTTGTCGGCATCCGGCTGCCCAGGCAGGCCGACGCGCTTGGCATCGATCGCCACGACCACGGCCTGGCTGCCAAACGCCGCGGCAGCTTGGCTGATCAGCGACGGGTCGCGCACGGCGGCAGAGTTGAGCGATACCTTGTCGGCACCGGCCGCCACCATCGTTCGCATGCCCGCAAGGTCGCGAAAGCCACCGCCCACGGTGTAGGGAATGGCGAGCTCCTCGGCCGCATGCGCCGCCATCTCGATGGTCGTCGCACGGTTGTCGCTCGTGGCAGTGATGTCCAGGAACACGACCTCGTCCGCACCCTCGCGATCGTAGGCACGGGCAAGCTCCACCGGATCGCCCGCATCGCGCAGGCTCACAAAGTTGACGCCCTTGACCACGCGGCCGTCCTTAACGTCCAGGCAGGGAATGACGCGTTTGGTAAGCATGGGCTACTCCTCCCCTCGCGCGGCGGCCAACGCCTGTACCAGCGTAAAGTTGCCCTCGTAGAGCGCACGACCGGTAATGGCACCCTCGATGGCATCCTCGCCCACCGCGGCCAGTGCGCGGATATCGTCGAGCGTCGAGATACCGCCCGACGCCACAACGGGAAAGCCCGCGACCTCGGCCACGTGGCGATATGCTGCCACGTCGATGCCCGTCTGCATACCGTCGCGCGCGATATCGGTATACACCAGATGTTTAAAGCCCAGCTCGGTGAGCTGCGCCACGGCGTCGTCGAGCGCCACACCCGCGCCGTCGCGCCAACCATTCACCTTGACCTGGCCGTCACGGGCGGCAATGTCTGCCACCAGTAACTCGCCAAAGCCTTGCGCCGCCACCTCGGCAAATCCCGGCTCGGTCACGAGCACCGTGCCTAGCGCGATGCGACGCGCGCCGTAGCCAGCCAACTCGTCGATGCGCACGAGCGAGCGGACGCCGCCGCCTACGTCCACGGACAGACCGTCGACGCCGCAGATGGCCTTAATCGCCGCCGAGTTGGCAGCGCACGCGCCCTCGTCCTCGCCAAAGGCAGCGGACAGGTCGACGACGTGCACCCAGCTTGCGCCCTGCTCGGCAAACGAGCGAGCAACGGCCACGGGGTCGTCGGAATATACCTTGCAGCGGCTGCGGTCGCCACGCTCAAGGCGCACGACCTTGCCGCCGATCAGATCGATTGCGGGAAACAGGATCATCGGCCAACCTCCTCGACGATGTTGACGAAGTTCTTAAGGATGCGCTGCCCCAGCGCCGAGGACTTCTCGGGATGGAACTGACAACCCCACACGTTGCCGTGACGCACGATGCACGGGAAGCTCCGCGTATAGTGCGTGCGCGCCAGCACATCGGCGGCATCGGCGTCGTCGGCCACCGCGTAGCTGTGGGTGAAATACATGTTGGCACCCTCGGCAAAACCGGCAAGCAGCGGATCGGGCGCACCGGCGGGCGTCATGTGTACCTGGTCCCAGCCCACGTGCGGCACCTTCAGGCGACTCGATTCCAAGCGCGTGCACGAACCGCGCATAATGCCCAGGCCATCGACCCAGGGGCCACCGGCCTGCTCGGAGGCGTCGCCGTCCGCCGGCACGCCCTCGTCCGCAGGCACGCCCTCGTTGCCGCGCTCAAAAAACAGCTGAAGGCCCAGGCAGATGCCGAGCAACGGAGTTCCGGCGGCAACGGCGTCGAGCACCGCGTCCGCCTCGCCGCTCTCGCGCATAAAGGCAATCGCGTCGTAGAACGCACCCACGCCCGGGATGACCAAGCCGTCGGCGTTGCGGATCTGCTCCGGATCGTCCGACGTGCAGGCGGCGGCACCGGCGCGCGCAAGCCCGCGCGCAACGCTCGACAAGTTGCCCTTGTGGTAGTCGACCACCACGATCTTCGGTTCGCCCACGCGACCCTCCTTTTCCCCATTCAAAACCTGCCAAAATGGGACAGGTTACAGTGAACCCTTGGTGCTGGGGATGCCCTGCACGCGGGGATCCAGCTCACAGGCATGGCGCATCGTGCGGCCCACGGCCTTAAAGGCGGCCTCGATAATGTGATGCGAGTTGCTGCCCGCCAGCTCGCGCACGTGCAGCGTGAGCTTGGCGTCGCGCGCAAAGGCGTAGAAGAACTCGACGGCCAGCTCGGTATCGAAGCTGCCCACGCGCTCGGTCGGCACGGGCAGCTCGCAGTAGGCCTGCCCGCGGCCCGAAATATCAACAGCAGCCATCACAAGCGTCTCGTCCATGGCGATCGCCGCGTCGGCAAAGCGCGTAATGCCCGCCTTGTCTCCCAGCGCCTGGCAAAACGCCTCGCCCAGCACAATACCCGTGTCCTCGACGGTGTGGTGCGCATCGACCTCCACGTCGCCCACCGCGTGCACCGTCAGATCGAACAGACCATGGCGACCAAAAGCGTTGAGTATGTGGTCGAAAAACGGCACGCCGGTCGAGATATCGCACACGCCAGATCCGTCCAAGTCGAGCTTTACGACAATGTCGGTCTCGCTCGTCTTGCGGGTTACCTCGGCATAGCGGTCCATCTACATCTCCTCCTTCACCAGCGCGGCAAACGCAGCCAGCACCTCGTCGTTTTCCTGCGGGGTGCCCACGGTAATGCGCAGACAGTCCGCGAGCCCCGGCGCATAGCTAAAGTCGCGCACCAAAATCGAATACTCGTCGCGCAGACGCTCACGCACGCGCGTGGCATGCGGCGTGCGTGCGAGCACAAAGTTCGCCGCGCTCGGCCATGCCTCCACGGGCAGGCCCTCGGCAGCCATCGCGCGCAGGGCGCACAGCTCGCGCTCGCGCTCGGATGCGACCTGCGCCACCACGGGTGCATAGGCATCACGGGCACGCACGCAGGCAAGTGCTGCCGCCTGGCTCAGCACGTTGACCGAATAGATCTGGCGAATCGCCGCGAACACATCGATGACCTCGGGCGCCGCGATCACATAGCCCAGACGCGTGCCGGCGGCGCCGAACGCCTTGGACAGCGTGTGCAGAATCACCAGGTTGGGATGCTCGGCGATAAGGCCTTGCGCCGTGGTGGCCGCGCCAAACGAATCGTCCGCAAACTCAACGTAGGCCTCGTCGACCATGACCATGCCGGGGCACGCATCGCACAGGGCCGCGACAAAGTCGAGCGGTGCCACGTCGCCCGTGGGGTTGTTGGGCGAAGTCACGATGGCCAGGCTGCACTCCGGCGCCGCGGCAAGCACGGCTGCCTGGTCGAGCTCAAAGCTCGCCGGGTCGCGCCACACGTCGCGCACCTCGGTCTGACAGAGCGATGCAAAGAACGCATACTCGCTAAAGCACGGCGGGCAGTTGAGCAGGGTCCGCCCCGCGCCGCCAAACGCCAGCAGGTAGTTATAGAGCAGCTCATCGCCGCCGTTTCCCACGCAAATATTCTCACGTGCCACGCCATGCCAGGCAGCAAGCTCATCGCGCAGGTCGTTGGACATGGGATCGGGATAGCGGTTGAGCGGTGTGGCAGCCAAGGCCGCATCGATTGTCTCGCGCACGCCGACCGGCACGGGATAGGTGTTCTCGTTGGCCGAAAGATTGATGCGCGTAGGCGTAAAGTTGGGATCATAGGGCTCAATGCCGGCCAGGTAGGGCTGGACGAGTTCCTTCATGCGCGGCGTAAGTTCGGCCATGTTAGGCCTCCTCGCCGGTCGCGCCAGCGCCACCCGAGCCTGCAGCCGCCAGGTCCACACCCTCGGCGACCGTCGCCACAGCGTCGCCCGGCCAGGCGACCTTGGTCAGGTCGGCCGCAGCCAGCGACTCGGCACTCACGGCATCCTCGCCCTGCTCCAGCACGCGACGACGCAGGGCGGCAGAGAGCGCGTGCGCCCACAGGCCCTCGGCCTCGGCCAGGCGCTGCGTAGCGGGAGCGTCGGAGAGCAGGCCCTCAGGTGTATAGCAAATGACGCTCGAGCGCTTAACGAACTCTTCGACCGAAAGCGGGTTGGAGAACATGGCCGTGCCGCCGGTCGGCAGCGTGTGGTTGGGGCCGGCAACATAATCGCCGAGCGGCTCAGAGCTCCAAGCGCCCACAAAGATGGCGCCGGCGTTGCGAATGCCGCCGAGCAGGCCCATCGCGTCCTTGCAGTGCAGCTCAAGGTGCTCGGGCGCCACGGTGTTCACGGCCTCGACGGCGGCAGCCATGTCGGCGGCCACCACGATGGTGCCCTCATTGTCGAGCGAAGCACGCGTGATTTCGGCGCGTGGCGACTGCGCTACCAGAATGTCGATACCAGCCTCGACCTCGCGCGCAAACTGCTCGTCGCAGGTCACCAGATAGCAGGCTGCAAGCGGATCGTGCTCGGCCTGGGCCATAAGGTCGGCCGCGACCACCATGGGCTTGGCCGTGGCATCGGCCAGTACGCAGACCTCGGAGGGGCCGGCGACCATGTCGATACCCACGTCGCCCGAGACAATCTGCTTGGCCGCGGCGACAAAGGCGTTGCCCGGGCCGGTGATCTTGTCGACGCGCGGAATGGTCTCGGTGCCGTACGCCAGCGCGGCCACGGCCTGGGCGCCGCCCACCATATAGATCTCGTCCACGCCACCGAGCTTTGCCGCGGCGAGCGTGTAGGGACTGATCAGGCCGTCTTTTTGCGGCGGGGTCACCATAACCACGCGCTTGACGCCGGCGACCTTGGCGGGAATGGCGTTCATGAGCACGGTGGAGGGATATTGCGCGCGACCGCCCGGTACATAGATGCCGGCCGCCGCGAGCGGGGTCACCTTAACGCCGAGCATCGTGCCGTCCACACGCGTGGTAAACCAGCTCTGCTCGACCTCGCGCTGGTGGAACTCGCGAATCTGGCGCGCGGCCTTCTCAAGCGCGGCGACAAAGGCCGGGTCAAGGCCTTCGAGCGCGGCATCGATCTGCTCCTGCGGCAAGCGGAAGCTCTGCAGCTCAACGCCGTCAAAACGCTGACAGTAATCGCGCACCGCGGCATCCCCGTTGGCACGCACGTTGGCCACGATATCGCGGGCGGCGTCGATGATGTTTTGCGGCAGCACGCCCTTGCGGTTGAGCTGGTTGGTAACGAGGCGCTCACCGGGAGCAAGCTTGATGGTCTTCATATCGGTATCCCCTATCGGTCGAGGTTGTGTTCGAAAAACGAGAGGCCGGGCGGCGGCGCCAATCGGCCCGCAGCCCGTACGTTGGGGCGCCCGTGCGCGGTCGCGCTATTGTGCCGAGCCCGCGACGGGCTCAAAATGCTTGTCCTTAACGGCCGCGGCCAAGCGATCTGCCAGATTGCGTACGCGCGGATCCAGGCGCGCAGCACCCGGATTGACAAAGAAGCGGGCCGTGCAGTCCATGATGCGGCCGGTGATGACCAGGTCGTTGTCGCGCAGCGTGGCGCCCGTGGCGGTGATGTCCACGATGCGATCGGTCATGCCGACAATGGGGCCCAGCTCGATGTTACCGTGCAGTGAGACGATATCGGCGTTCACGCCGCGCTCGGCATACCAGGCACTCGCAATGCGCGGGTACTTGGTGGCCACGCGAAGCGAACCGCGGCGGGCATAGTTGCGCTCGGCCTGACCGGCGCGCCAAGCGGGCTCAGCCTCAATAAAGGTGCACAGGCCGTAGCCCAGATCGACCAACTGCAGCAGGTTGAGGTCGGCCTCGATAAGCGAATCCCAGCCGCAGATGCCGCAATCGGCACCACCGCAGCCCACAAAGGCGGGCGCATCGCTGGGGCGCACAATGACAAACTCGATATCTCCGACCGCGCCCTCGCCGGCACGCGTATCGCGACCGCGCACGATCAGGTGACGGCCGGGGTCGCGTAGCTCGGAGACGTCCAGGCCCGCGGCCTCGAGCACGTCGAGCGTGTCGGCCTTAAGCGAGCCCTTGGGAACGGCGATGCGCAGCGGACCCTCGGCACCACGGCCCGCGGCGTGGTCGCCGTCGGAAGCGGCGTCCTCAGCCGAAGTGCGCGCGGCCTCCAGACGCTCGAGCGAAAAGGCAAATCCCGCCGCCGGTACCTCGATGCCATCGCCGAACGCGCCGGTAAAGATGGAGTCGTAGCGTCCGCCCGAGCCAACAGGATCGGGCAGGCCGCCGGCATAGGCCTTAAAGACCAGGCCCGTGTAGTAATCAAACGAGTTCATGATGGAGAAGTCGAAGGACAGCACCTGGGCGTCCTCGGGAGCCAGACCCTCGACCAGGGCACGCAGCTCGCGCGTGAGCGGCGCGACGATACCGGCGGCCTCCAGCAGCGCGTCCACGCGGTCGAGCACTTCGGGGCCACCGTGCAGGCGCGGCAGCTCGCTAATGGCGGCCTTGACGGCATCGGACTCGGTGCTTGCCGCCACGCGGGCATCGAGGCCCACAAAGTCATTGGCGTGCACGCAGCGCAGGGCCTCGACAGCCAGCTCGCGATCCTCACATGCCGCAAGCAGCTCCTTAAACGGACGCACGCTACCTGCGATAATGCGCGCATCGGGCAACGCCAGCTTGCGCACGGCCTCGGCTACCAGCGAGACAATCTCGACATCGCCCGCGGCGTCGCCCGCGGCGATGAGCTCAAAGCCCAGCTGCGTAAACTGACGCGAGCCGCCGGCATTGCGCTGGCACTCGCGAACCACCGGCGCCTCGTAGCGCAGGCGCAGGGGCAGGTCGGCCGCGCGCATGCGGGTCGAAACCAAGCGCACGATCGGCAACGTGTTGTCGGGACGGACCACCAGCAAACGCCCATCATCGTCAAAGAGCTTAAACGGCGTGTCCGCAATGCGGCCACCTTCCTCGAGCGAACCCTTGTCCTCGAGCAGCGGCGTTTCAACCGGCAGATAATGATGCTCCCTAAAGCAGCCCTTCACCGTACATGCGATCTCCTCGCGTGCCTGAGCCTCCTCGGGCAATATGTCCCGGAATCCCCACGGTGTGGCCGTCATCTGGTGAGCCTCCTCATGCTGTGCTTCGTATAGAACAGAAGACCGGCATAGCTCCGCCGGTCTTCTGGGTACTTTAGCATACTAGAGTGTTTGCGGGGGAAATCCGTCGCAGCCGCTCACACCGTATTCATTTGGAAACATGGGGCAGATTGCCGCAGCCCAACCCCACCTAGGCGCCAATCGCACGACGATACTCTGCCATTACCTGCGCATCGGCAGCTGCGGGGTCGGCAAAATAGCGCCCGTCATAGGTCTCGGCCGAAACAACTCCGCGATAGCCGCGCGCCACCAGCCTATCCAGGTCAGCGCGCATATCGCGGTCGCCGTCACCCCAGGCAAGATGCGTCGTGCCATCTGCCGCAACATCGACAAAATGCACGTGGGCGACATCATCGCCAAGCAGATCGAAGTAATCGTCGATGGTATCCCCCGCCACCGCCATGGCGCCCATATCCAGACACGCCTTAAGTGCCGGATGATCAACTGCCTCGATCATGTGCTTCGTATCGGCCGCCGAGTTCACGATCATCGACTCAACCGGCTGTAGGGCTTCGAGCACCAGTCGCACGCCGCGTTCTCCCGCATGCTCGGCAATCGCACGCAGCATCGAGGCGCTGCGACCCCACGCGTCCTCGATCGGCTCGTTCAAAAATGCCCAGCCGCTCGAGACCATGACCTGCTCGGCTCCAAGTTCCGCCGCGATATCCACAACGTTCTTAAAGTACGCGAGCGTGCGGGCACGCGCCTCATTCCCACGCGCCGCGATATTCCACGGCTTGGGGTTGTTCTGCTCGGGACAAAGTCCCACAATCCGAACTCCATACCGCTGCGACAGCTCCCGCACCTGCTCGAGCGAATCGTATCCATGGCAATCGACATACAGATGCATCGCCCCGGTCCAAAGCTCGCAACACGTGTAGCCCGAGGCCGCTGCCGAGGAAAAGAATTCCTCAAGGTCAAAATAGCGATGGCTGATATTCATGACGGCAAGCTGTGGATAGCTCAAAATTACTCTCCAACCCAAACGAGGCCCCGTTCCATATAGGAGCGAGGCCCAATTACACAAACGTTATCTGCTCTTAGTAGTCGAACTGGTGATAGTAACGACGGTAGTTGAGGTTGTGCTTGGTGACCGTCTCGTAGTAAGCGGCAAGGCGATCGGTGATCAGCGAGGAGAGGATCCACGGAGACACGATGACGCGGAACTCGTCGTCAAGGCCGGGGATCGCGAACTCGGCGGTGTCGATGACGTTGACGTCGGTGTCGCCGGTCACGCCGCGGGTCAGGAACGCGCGGACGCGCTCGTCGAGCTTGCGGTTCTCGTCCTCGCCCATGAACAGGAAGACCGGGACGCCGGGCTCCACGAGCTCGAGGGTGCCGTGGAAGAAGTCGGCCGAGGTGATGTAGCGGGTGCGCTTCCACTGCATCTCCTCGAGGATGCACATCGAGAACAGGATCGTCTCGCCCCACAGGGCGCCGGAGCCGATGAACATGGTGTAGGGGGCCAGGGCGTACTTCTTGGCGAGCTCCTCGGCGCGCGGCTCGAAGCTCTTGCGGATGTCGACCAGGTGGGTCCAAACGTCCTTGGTCTGCTCGATGAACTTATCGAACTGCGGGAAGCAGCCACGGCGGTTGAGCAGGCGCAGGCCGAAGCAGTCGGCGAGGTAGTAGCCCATCTCGCAGCCACCGTTACCATGATCGGAAGCCATCTTGACGCAATTCTCGGCGCCGACAGCCTGGCCGATGAGGCCCTCGGGCTTGGTCATGGCGTAGACGCGCACACCCATGTCCTTCATCTTCTTGACGGCCTCGAGGACCTCGGGGGTGGTGCCGGACTCGGAGGCGGTGAGCACGACGGACTTCTCGGTCATGCGCTTGTGGCCCATGGCGTTCCACTCGGCGGCGTGGATCAGGTAGACCTCGAGGTCGCGGTCGCCGAACTTGTTCATGAGGTACTCGAGCTGCATGAGCTCGT
>CABJFQ010000003.1:176282-178253 GCA_902364975.1 Coriobacteriaceae bacterium
ATCTCGCAGCCACCGTTACCATGATCGGAAGCCATCTTGACGCAATTCTCGGCGCCGACAGCCTGGCCGATGAGGCCCTCGGGCTTGGTCATGGCGTAGACGCGCACACCCATGCCCTTCATCTTCTTGACGGCCTCGAGGACCTCGGGGGTGGTGCCGGACTCGGAGGCGGTGAGCACGACGGACTTCTCGGTCATGCGCTTGTGGCCCATGGCGTTCCACTCGGCGGCGTGGATCAGGTAGACCTCGAGGTCGCGGTCGCCGAACTTGTTCATGAGGTACTCGAGCTGCATGAGCTCGTCCCAGGTGCCGCCGACGCCCATCAGGAACACGGCGTCGTAGCCCTCGTCGGCGACCTTGTCGGCGAGCGCGGTCATCTTCTTGCCGGCCTCGTAGACGTTCTTGCCGTCCTCGACGTAGCCCTCCTGGCTAAAGTGCATGATCTCGATCTTCTCGGTTTCCTTCATGGCTTTTCCTTTCTGTCCTGCACGCGAATCTATATATCGCGTTTCTTTTCGATACCAATTATAGACATACACCCAACGTGTTTTTAATACCACTTTTCAATCTGTTCCAATCCTCGGTGAACGGTCGAAATTCTCTGGTGAGTGGTATTAAATTAGACTTTGATGTATAGCTAACGCCCCCGGCGTCTCCCTTGTGTGACAAAGAACAGCGTTCCTACCAGCGCAATAATGGTCGATGCTCCAAACAGTACCGTCTGGACGCCCAAAGCCTCCGCCAAAAACGGAGCCGCCAGCAGCGGCACCACGCCGGCGCTCATCAGGCCAAAGCGCACAAAGCCGGTAATGCGACCCAGGTATTTGATGTCGGCGCGCTCCTGAATCAAGATCATCTGCAGCGGCTCCAGGAACCCCCAGGCCAGACCGTTAATCGCCTGACCGACAATCGCGACCCCCAGCATATCGGTGCCCACGTACACCATGGACCCAATGCCCACGGCCATGAGCGCGCCGAGCAGCAATCGTAGGTTGACATGGCGAGCAGAAAGCTTGGTCAGGATGAACGCGCCCACCGAGGAAGTGAGGCCCACGACCGAGGACAGCCAGCCCAGCCAGACGATATCCACGTTGAGCACATCACGGTAGAACAACGACTCAAGCGAATCAAACGCGCCAAACGCAAAGAATCCCAAAAAGCCCGAGATAAAGATGAGGCGCAGGTCGTGGTCGCGAAACGTAAGTCGCGCACCCTCGGCCATGCCGCCCAGAATACCGCCCTTCGGCTTTTCCCCTTTTGCGGGAACAACGCACTCGTGACAGCCCAAGGAGAGCACGGCCGCCACGCCCATCATGCCCGCCATGAGCAGATAGACCGATTGCGTGGCAAAACAGCTCACGATGGCACCGCCGAGCAGCGGGCCAGCGGTATAGGCGATATTGCTGTAGAACACCATGAGACCGTTCACGCGGGTACGGCCCTCGGTGGTCGACTCCAGGTATCCCGGAAACGCATGCGTGCAGGTGTTGATAAAGCCGCCCGCAAGCCCCAAGACGCACGCGGCAAACACAAGCCCGGGGACAGACAGCGGCGCCAACCCCACGCCAAGCGATAGCACAGCCGTAATCACGCACGTCACAAATGACGTCCGGCGCGGTCCAAAGCGATCGATGACCGAACCCGACACCATATTGCCCGCCGACGTCATAAGATTGCGCACGAGCGTAATGGCGGCAACCAAAAAGGCCGTGCCGGCCAGATCATACGTGGCCGCACCGATAAGCCCCAAAAAGTAGACCGCGTTGTTGGCGCACCACTGCAGGGACTCAATAAGAATCAGCCTGACCTCCGCCGGCGTCAGGCGCATTGCTTCGCGATCCTTCGCGAACATACGAACTCCTTCTATACAAATAGGGGATGGAGGGCATAGGCCTGCTCCATCCCCTTTCCAGGTTGCAACGAAAATCTATGCAGCCGGGCCCTTACGCCAGCACGCCGAAGAACGCGCCG
>CABJFQ010000004.1 GCA_902364975.1 Coriobacteriaceae bacterium
GGGCGGGAATCTGGGCGTACACATTTCCTACACATATTAAAACCCTGCTTACGTTTGCCAGCCGTTCTCTACCGCTCACCGAGGGCCTCTTTATAGTGAAGCGTCATATGGCTAAAGCTGATAGGCTCCCTTAGCCAAGGCACAGCCGGCATCGAGCAACTCATCGCGCTCCTCCACCGAGAACCCCTCGGCGTATACGCGAACCACCGGTTCGGTCCCGCTGGGGCGGATCAGCAGCCAGGTGTCATCCTCGAATGCCAAACGTAAACCATCCATATGGCTTACAGCCTGCGGCGCCTTGCCGCAAATCGATTTAGGATTCATGCCAGGAAGCAGCGTTCGCAGCGATTCGGCGTCTTCGGCCTCAAGGCGCAAATCGCGACGCCCATAGCTCGTCTTACCAAAACTGGCCTCGAGCTGATCGACCAAAACGCCCAAAGGCGCGCCCGTCTTTGCCATAAGCTCACACAGAATCAGACAAGCAAGGATTCCATCACGCTCAGGCATATGCGCGGCGATGCCGATACCGCCGGCCTCCTCGCCTCCCATGAGGACGCCGCCCTTCTTCATCTCTGCAGCTATATATTTGAAACCGACCGGCTTAACGGCCACACGACAGCCAAGCGCCTCGGCAATGCGACGCACTAGCGTCGAGCACGAGAGATTGACGACGACACGCCCCTCCAAATTGCGGAATTGAACGAGGTCGCCCAAAACAAGCGCCATGATTTGATGCGGATGAATATATCTACCGCGTTCGTCGACCGCACCGATACGGTCGGCATCGCCGTCGGTCACCAGGCCTGCGCACGCCCCGTCCTCGACAACCGCACGCTCGCAAGCGTCCACCCACGGCTCAACAGGGTCGGGGCAAATGTCCTCTTGATCGGACGACTGTCCGGCATGAATCTCGTGCACCTCGACGCCTAGCTCCCGCAGCAGGTCGGCAAGATATCCCTGGGCCGCGCCGCCCATGGGGTCAACTACCACACGCAGGTGAGCGGCTCGAATGGCCTCGGCATCGACAAACGATGCCACCGCCTGCATATAGTCAGGAATAATATCCGCGGTGCGATAGCGTTCCTCGATCCCCATCGGCTCGGGGGCCATAGTCTCTTCGAGCTCTTCGATGACATCCTGATTGGCCGTCGAGCCATCTCCCATGCGCAGCTTAAGGCACAGATAACCCTGCGGATGATGGGACCCCGTCACCATGAGCGCGCCGCACGCCTCACCGTCATAAGCCGCCGCCCACGTAAGGGCAGGGGTCGGAACAGGTCGCGAAGCGAGCACGGCGTCTAGCCCGTGCGCTGCTAGCACACCCGCCGCAAGCTCAGCGAACTCGCGCGCCAGGGGCCGAGTGTCGAACCCTATATATACCGTTTTGCCCGGATTGGTCTTTTGCCACAACTCGCCGACGGCATCGGCGATACGGGCAACGTTATCGGCAGTGAAGTCCTCATCGACGCGAGCGCGCCAACCGTCAGTTCCAAAATGAATTATCGCGCACACGCGCAGACACCTCACAGTGTTTGGATCATGGTACGCATGAGGTATACCCGCGATACACGCTCGGCAACCTGCCGGCACCAGCATTCACCATTTGGGCAAATGCTGCCGAGGACATGCAGGCAATAAAAAAACCGCCCCGTATGGAGCGGTTTTGCCCTTTATATATCGAGCGCCTCGGCCATCGCTGCCGTAGTGATTGCCGTGGTTCCACAGCAACTGCCCACCATTGCGGCACCGGCATGTCTCCATTCGATGCATGCGCGCGCGAAAGCTTCGGGGTTCTCGTGCCATACGGGGCCATCCTGAGTCTGGACCGGATCGCCCACGTTGGGACGCACCGTGACGGGAGTAGTCGCCGATGCAACCATCCTGGGCACCGCCGCGTTCGCGGCCGCAAGCGAACAGCAATTAACACCAACCGAGTTTGCGCCGTGTTTTTCGGCGTACAAAACGGCTGCCT
Organism: Coriobacteriaceae bacterium; assembly: GCA_902364975.1. Taxonomy (GTDB): domain Bacteria; phylum Actinomycetota; class Coriobacteriia; order Coriobacteriales; family Coriobacteriaceae; genus Collinsella. The sequence continues at coordinate 1,973 of CABJFQ010000004.1, forward strand.
CGATGTTGAGGCCATCGCCCAACAGGTCGCCCTTATCGTCAACGACAAAACTCACCAGAACAGGCATGCCGTCGGCGGCATCTCGGGCGCCGGCAAGCATGGGCTGCAAATTACGGATAGACGTCACCGTCTCGATCAGCAGACCGTCAACACCAGCATTGAGCAAGGCGTGCGCCTGTTCGCGCGCAATGCCTCGGATCTCACGAAACTCGGCCGAGTCCTCGGCAAACCACTCAATACCGATCGGACCCATCGAGCCCAGCAGCAGCTGAGGGTGCGCCTGGCGGGCATCGTCGACGGCCCCGCGATTGACCTCCGCCACGGACGGCGCAATCTGGTCGTGCTTGAGGGCATAGCTTGATGCCTGAAAGGTATTGGTAATGAGTACCTGCGCGCCGGCGGCGACATACAAGCGATGGATACGAGAAACGGTCTGCGGCTCTGCCAGATTCCAAAACGCCGGTGGAATATCGGCGGCGTCGTACTCACTCAACAGAACACTGCCCATGGGGCCCTGCGCCAACAAGGTCTCGCTCGACAAGCGGCGCGTAAGTTCCTCGGCACCAAAGCGATTGTAATAACTCGTATCCATATATATCCCGCTATTCCTCGACGCTGATTCCCTGCTTTTCGAGATAGGCGAGCCAGCGGTTCATCGTGTCCTCGGATAGCGCATGCTCCATCATGCAGGCCTCGGAATCGGCTCGCTCAAATTCGACACCGAGCTCCTGAACCAAAAACGTGCGGACGAGGCGATGACGGTACCAGATAGCCGTGCCAACCTCGCGGCCGCGATCGGTCAGGACTACCTTGCCGTAGTGCGATTGCTCGACAAGCTCGGATGCCTTGAGCGCCGAAACCGCTTTATTGACCGATGCCTTGGAGACGCCAAGGCGCTGCGCGATGTCGACCGATCGCACGCCGTTGGTTTCCCCCTCTTCGCTTTCAATGCGAACCATGCACTCCAAGTAGTCTTCGTTCGCCACCGTCAGATGTAGTTCGCGCGAGCTATTTGTCGTATCCATGATCTTCCGTCCCTTCTGCATTCAATGGCTGATTCTACCCCATCCAAGCGTCGCGGTATGCCGTGGCATACCGTGCTAGAGTTCTTGTTGCACACGACGACCAAGATTGGAGCGGTCTTTATGGAAAACACCACCACGAACCCCGATGTCCTCGAGCGCTTTTTGCGCTACGTCCAGATCAACACGCAGTCCGAGGATGAAAACTGCGACCAGGTACCCTCGAGCGTCGTTCAGTTTGACCTTGCCAACGTGCTGGCTGAAGAGCTGCGCGAGCTTGGTGCGGAAGATGCCCACGTGACCGAGCATGCCTATGTCTGCGCGCATATCCCCGCAAGTGCGGGCGCTGAGGACAAGCCCGCCCTTGGCCTGATCGCCCATCTCGACACCACCGAAGTTGCACCGGGCGCCGGCGTGAAGCCGCACATCGTACACTACGAAGGCGGCGACCTGGTCTGCGGCACGGTTGACGGTAAGCCCGTTGCCATGAGTACCGCCAAGCTTCCCGCCCTGAACGACCTCGCGGGTGAGGACCTGGTCTGCAGCGATGGCACCACGCTGCTGGGCGCGGACGACAAGGCAGGCGTCGCCGAGATCATGTCGCTTGTCGCGCGTATCGCTCAGGACCCCTCTCTGCCCCATCCCGCACTCGGCATTTGCTTCTGCCCTGACGAGGAGATCGGTCACGGAGCCGAGCTGTTGGATATCGATACCTTTGGCTGCAAGTACGCCTACACGGTCGACGGCGGCCCCATCGGCGAGCTGGAGTGGGAGTGCTTTAACGCCGCCGAGGCGACCATCCGCTTTGAGGGCCAGTCCATCCACCCGGGCGACGCCAAGGGCCGTATGGTCAACGCAGGCAATCTGTTCTGCGACTTCAACGCGTTGCTCCCCTACGTGCAGCGCCCGGAGTATACGGAAGGCTACGAGGGCTTTTATCACCTTGAGGGTGTATCTGCAACCGTCGACCACGCCACGGCGCGCTACATCGTCCGCGACCATGACGCCGCCATGTTCCAGCAGAAACTCGACCTTATTGATGCCGCCGCCTCGATGCTCAACCAGCGTCTGGGTGAGGAGCGCGTGACGGTCGAGATTAAGCAGCAATATCGAAATATGGCCGAGATCGTTTGTGACTTTCCCGAGCTTATTGATGTTGCCAAGGAAGCCTACCTTGCCTGCGGCGTTGAGCCCCAAGTGCTGCCGATTCGCGGCGGCACCGACGGCGCGCAGCTGTCGTTCCGCGGTCTGCCCTGCCCCAACCTTTCCACCGGCGGCTATTGCTACCACGGCGTCAACGAGTTTGTCCCGGTCAGTTCGCTCGTCAAGATGACCGACGTCCTGCAGGAGCTCGTCGCCCGTTTCGCATAAGCCTGGCTGCATAAGCCCAAAAGACGAATCGCCCCGTCCTCTACAGAGAACGGGGCGGTTTTTGATACAAGGGGAGTAGTCAACATCGCAGGTTGAGCCAACGTCAGCGAGCGACGTCCAAGGCGAACAAGTTGGCATGAAAAAGGCAGGGCATTGACCTTCTGGTCATGCCCTGCCTTTTGAATGACAAATTGTCGCCTTGGGCGGCGCGCAGCGTCGAGTCGTTACGGCGTTTGGTAAAACGCCGTAACTTAGTAGTTGGCTTCGTAGCCGTTGCCGTCGCCCGTGGGCTCTTCATAGTAATCGGAACTGTCGCTCGAATCGCTTGAGTCATCAGAATCGTCAGAGCTGACCGATGAGGTTGCGGTACCGTTTGCGTAGTCGTCAGACGTGTTGTTGCTGAGGTCACCGATCGTAGAGCTGGAACCGTCGGAAAGACCCATGGTGTTGGGACCCTTGGGATCCTTGCCGGCATCGACGCGCTCCATCATTTCCTTGAGCTCGTCCTCGTAGACAAAGACGTAGCTCACACCGTCGATCATGGTGCTGTCGTCGGCGTACGAGGGCAGGTTGGCCGAGTAGATACCGTCGACATCCATACCGCGCATGGCGTTGACCGTAGCCACGATATCCTGAACGCTCATATCGGTTACAAGCATATCGGACAGCGAATTAACCAGGCCAAAGATCTTCGTGGCATCGAAGTTATTGAGAATCTGGTTGGCAAGGGCGCCAAGCACCTGACGCTGGTGGCGCATGCGCGTGTAATCGCCGTCGGCATAGGTGTAGCGGCAGCGGGCATAGGTAAGGGCGGTGGCACCGTCCATATGCTGCTGGCCAGCGGTAATCTTAATATCCAGGTGCTCGGGGTCGTCAACATCATCGGTTGCGTTAATGTCGATACCGCCAACCGAATCAATCAGCGCCTGCATACCGTCGAAGCTGACCTCGGCATAGTGGGAAATCTGAACACCGCACAGCTCGTTGACCGCCTCGACCATGGCCTCGGCGCCGCCAACGGTATGGCAGGCGTTGATCTTCATGGTCTCGCCCTTGTACTCGACCTTGGTGTCGCGCGGAACGGAAATGAGCGTCGCCTGCTTTTGCGTGGGGTCGATGCGTGCCAGGATAATCGAGTCGGCACGATACGTATCCTCGCCCGGACGGCCGTCGGTGCCAAGAAGCAGCACGTAGAACGGATCCTTTGCCTCATCGGTGTCAACCAGAACCCGACGCAGATTGTCAGTAATGACATTAGAATCGCCGAGCTTGCCCATAATGGTGGCAAACCACAGGCCGGCAGCGGTAGTGGCACTCAGCAGCACGCCAAGCACGACAATGAGCGCGACGTGACGAATCGTGTGGCTACGGCGGCGTTGACGAGCGCGCTCGGAATAGCGAGCCACGTTATCGCGACTGTAGATCTTGGCCTGCGCACCAGTTGAGGGTCTTCGGGTGGTGGTATCCGCGAGGGGCTTTTTATTAAACATAGGCAACCTGTATTAGTAGATGACGGGATCGGGGACGGTAGCATGCTCGACATGCGCGCCGAGCGCCTGCAGCTTTTCGACAAACTGCTCGTAGCCGCGCTTGATGTGATGGATAGCCGAAACCTCGGTCGTCCCGTCGGCGATCAAGCCCGCTACGACGAGGGCCGCTCCGCCGCGCAAATCGGGCGAGGTAACCTGTGCACCCGAGAAGCCCTTGACGCCATGAATCATGGCATGATGGCTCTCGATACGAATGTCGGCACCCATGCGCACCAGCTCAGAGGCAAACATAAAGCGATTCTCGAAGATGTTCTCGGTAATAACGGAACTGCCGTCGGCAAGGGCGGAGAGCACCATAATCTGCGCCTGCATGTCGGTCGGGAAACCGGGGAACGGAAGCGTCTGGATGTCGACCGGCTTGATACGCTCGGCACGGTTCACATGGACGCCATCCTCGACGCGCTCGCAGTCGATACCCATGAGCTCCATCTTCTTGAGCACCATGCCCAAATGAATGGGGCAAAAGCCCGTGACATCGACACCGCGATCGTCCGCCATCAACGCACCGGCGACGATAAAGGTACCGGCCTCGATGCGGTCGCCCACCACGCGATGGATAACGGGATGGAGCTCTTCCACGCCTTCGATAGTCACGACGGGCGTACCGGCGCCAACAATCTTGGCGCCCATCTCGTTGAGCATGTTGGCGAGATCGACGATCTCGGGCTCGCGGGCGGCATTGTCGATAACCGTGGTGCCCTGTGCGCGCACAGAGGCCATGATGAGATTCTCGGTCGCACCGACGCTGGCGAACTCGAGCGTGACGGTGGTACCGCGCAGACCTTGGGGCGCATTAGCGTTGATGTAACCGTGGGCGGTATCGAACTCAACGCCCAGGGCCTCAAGACCAAGAATGTGCATATCGATCTTACGAGCACCCAGGTTGCAGCCGCCCGGCATGGCAATTTTGGCGCGATGGAAGCGGCCCAGCAGGGGCCCCATGACGGCGGTGGAAGCGCGCATCTTGGCAACGAGCTCGTAGGGGGCCTCCCATGAATCGACCTGAGAGGTATCAATCTCGAGCGTGTGCTCGTCGAGAACATCGATCGTAGCGCCCATGCCCTTGAGCACCTTGCCCATCACGTGGACATCGGAAATATCGGGCACGTTCTGCAGCGTCGTCTTGCCCGGCGCCAGAAGCGTTGCCGCCATGAGTTTGAGCGCGGAGTTCTTGGCGCCCGAGACGGGCACGGAGCCTCCGATGGCGTGGCCACCCTCAACGCGGATAATATCCAAGGTCTACCCTTTCAAAAAGCATGCCCGGGGTGGCTGGGCCATCCCGGGCATGATGTGTTCGCAAATGGTCGAACGCTAAATCGTTTGACTATTGGGCAAGCTTGAGCTTACACCATGCGATTTCATTATAGAGGTAGGCGCGGCGTGCATCATCCTCCGACAAATTACCCAGCTTCTCTTCAAAACCTTGAATATCAGCTTTAAGCTTGTCGGCATCGACGGTCGCCAAATCGCAAGCGCGCTCGGCGAGAACGGTCACGACATCGTCCGCAACCTGGGCATAGCCGCCGGCCACGGCAAACGTGTGGTCGACAGTGCCCATGGCCTTATCGGAAACGCGAACGTAACCGCGGTCGATCGTGCAAATCTCGCTGGAGTGAGCAGGCAGGACGCCAAACTCGCCATCCGTGGACGGAATCGACACAAACGCAGCGTCGCCCTCATAGGCGCAGCTCACGGGGCACACGATGCGGATACGCATAACCTACTTCTCCCCCATCTTGCGGGCGCGCTCGCGCACGTCCTCAATCGTGGAAGCATAGCGGAAAGCCTGCTCGGGCAGGTCATCGGCCTTGCCGTCGACAATCTCGGCGAAAGAGCGGACGGTATCCTCGACGCGGACGTAGACACCGGGGTTACCGGTGAACTTCTCGGCGACGTGGAAGGACTGCGAGAGGAACTGCTGAATCTTACGAGCACGGTTGACCGTAAGGCGCTGCTCCTCGGACAGCTCGTCCATACCCAGAATGGCGATGATGTCCTGAAGGTCGGAGTACTCCTGCAGGAGCTCCTGGACCTTGACGGCAACACGGTAGTGCTCCTCGCCGACGATCGAGGGATCGAGAGCGTCGGAGGAAGACGCGAGCGGGTCGATAGCCGGGAACAGGCCGAGCGACGAAATGCTACGCGAAAGAACCGTGGTGGCGTCGAGGTGCGTAAACGTCGTGGCAGGCGCCGGGTCGGTCAGGTCGTCTGCGGGGACGTAGACAGCCTGGACGGAGGTAATGGAGCCCGTCTTGGTCGAGGTAATGCGCTCCTGGAGGTCGCCCATCTCGGTTGCCAGCGTGGGCTGGTAACCAACGGCGGACGGCATACGGCCCAGCAGTGCGGAAACCTCGGAACCCGCCTGGGAGAAGCGGAAGATGTTGTCGATGAACAGCAGAACGTCCTGGCCGCGATCGCGGAAGTACTCAGCGGTGGTAAGGCCGGCCAGACCGATGCGCAGACGCGCTCCAGGCGGCTCGTTCATCTGACCATAGACCAAGCAGGTCTTGTCGATAACGCCAGACTCGCTCATCTCGAGGAACAGGTCGGTGCCCTCGCGGGTACGCTCGCCGACGCCGGTGAACACCGAGGTGCCGCCGTGCTCCTGGGCGAGGTTGTTGATGAGCTCCTGAATCAGAACGGTCTTGCCGACGCCGGCGCCGCCGAACAGGCCGGTCTTGCCGCCACGGATGTAGGGCTCGAGCAGGTCGACGGCCTTGATGCCGGTCTCGAAGATCTCGGTCTTGGTGGTGAGCTCGTCGAAACGGGGCGCTGCATGGTGGATGGGGTAGAACTCCTCCACCTCGGGCATGGGCTTGCCGTCAACGGGCTTGCCCATGACGTTCCAAATGCGGCCGAGCGTCTTGGGGCCAACGGGCATCTTCATGGGCTCACCGGTATCGGTGGCGATGAGGCCGCGCTGCAGGCCGTCGGTCGAGGACATGGCGACCGTGCGGACGACGCCGCCCGGAAGCTGGCTCTCGACCTCGAGGATCGTGCTCAGATGACCGATCGGGGTCTCGGCCTCGACCGTGAGCGCGTTGTAGATCGGGGGCACCGCGCCGTCAAACTTGACGTCGACGACAGGGCCGATGATTCGCACGATGCGACCATCACCGGCAGTCGTCTTCTTGGTGGCTTCCTCGACCGCAAGCTTTACGGTGTTATTAGCCATTACTGTTCCTCCAATGCTGAGGCTCCGCCGACGATCTCGTTAATCTCGGTCGTGATCGAAGCCTGGCGCACGCGACTATACGTGCGGGTAAGGGTCGAGATGATCGCGGTGGCGTTTTCCGTCGCGGAGTGCATGGCCTTGCGGCGTGCACCCTGCTCGGCAGCCGCCGAATCGATCAGGGCCTGGTAGATGACCGTCAGGATATAAGACGGCACAAGCTTGCCGAGAACATGCTCGGGAGAGGGCACGAACTCGAACGTGGACGAGATGCGCTTAGGGGCGTCGGTCTCGTTCTTACGCGGACCGTGGGCCATAGCGATCATCTCGGGGTCGAGCGGCAACAGATGCTCGACGCGAAGCTCCTGATCCACGCGGTTCTTGGCGTGGTGGTAGACAAGCTCGACACGGTCAAGCTCACCGGCACGATACGCATCGCAGATATGAGAGGAGATCATGCGGGCCTGATTGAAATCGGGCTCAGAGGAGTTGCCCTCAAAGTGCATGACGACGTTTGCGCGGTCACGGAAATACGTGGCCGGCTTACGCCCGCACGCGATGATCTCGCACTCGATGCCGTCGTTCGCCCAAGAAGCGGCGAGCTTTTCGGCCGTGCGCTCCACCGTCGTATTGAAACCGCCGGCAAGGCCGCGGTCCGAGGCAATAACGACAATCAGGCCATGCTTGACGCTCTCATGCTTCTGCAGCATGGGATCGGTGCCCGAACAGGAGGCGTCGCCGGCGACCGTCAACATGACGTCGGTCAGCGCCTCCTTATAGGGCTCGGCCTGCTTGGAGCGATCGAGGGCACGACGGATCTTGGCCGTAGAGACCATCTCCATCGTGCGCGTGATCTGCTTGGTCGTGGTAACCGAGGAGATTCGCTTCTTAATGTCGCGAAGGTTGGCCATGGGGCTTAGTTCTCCTCTGATCCAGAAACATCCGAATGGTGCTTGGCCATGAACTGCTGCTTGAAGTCGCCGATGACGCGCAAGAGCTCAGCCTTGGTGTCATCATCGATCTTCTTGACGCGAACCTTGTCGAGCAGCGAACCAAAGCCATTGTCCATGTACTCGATGAGCTCGGCACGGAAGGGCAGCACGTCGGCGATCTCCAGGTCATCCAGGAAGCCCTCGTTGCCAGCGAACAGCGTAACGATCTGCTCGCCAACCTCAAACGGCTTGTAACGCGGCTGCTTCAGGAGCTCGGTCATGCGAGCACCATGGGTCAGCTGCTTCTGAGTAGCCTCGTCGAGGTCGGAGCCGAACTGCGTAAAGCCAGCGAGCTCCTGGTACGAAGCGAGGTCCAGGCGAAGGTTGCCGGCAACCTGCTTCATAGCCTTGGTCTGCGCATCGCCACCGACGCGGGACACGGAGATGCCCACGTCGACTGCCGGGCGCTGACCCTGGAAGAAGAGCTCGGACTGCAGGTAGATCTGACCATCGGTAATGGAAATGACGTTGGTCGGAATGTAGGCCGAGACGTCGCCGTCCTGGGTCTCGATGATCGGCAGTGCCGTCATGGAGCCGTAACCGTTCTTCTTGGACATCTTGACGGCACGCTCGAGCAGACGAGAGTGCAGGTAGAAGATGTCGCCAGGATAGGCCTCGCGTCCGGGCGGACGATGCAGCGTCAGCGACATCTGACGGTAGGCCACAGCCTGCTTGGACAGGTCGTCGTAGATGACGAGCACGTGGCCGCCGGGGTTGGTCTCGCTGGCGGGCTTGCCGTCCTCGCCGTTGTACATGAAGAACTCGCCGATAGCGGCACCGGCCATAGGCGCGATGTACTGCATAGGGGCGGAATCGGCAGCGGTGGCCGAAACGATGATGGTGTAGTCGAGCGCACCGTGCTGAGCGAGGGTCTCGCGGATGTTGGCAACCGTGGAGGCCTTCTGGCCGATGGCGACATAGATGCAGACCATGCCCTTGCCGCGCTGGTTGAGGATAGCGTCGATGGCGATGGCGGTCTTACCGGTCTTACGGTCGCCGATGATGAGCTCACGCTGACCGCGGCCAATAGGCACCATGGAGTCGATAGCGAGCAGACCGGTCTGAACCGGCTCGCACACCGGGGTACGATCGATGACGCCGGGAGCCTTGAACTCGATGGGGCGACGGTGCGTGGCGACGATGTCGCCCAGGCCGTCGATGGGCTGGCCGAGCGGATTGACGACGCGGCCGAGCATGGCACGGCTCACGGGGATATCCATAATGCGGCCAGTGGTGCGGCACTCGTCGCCTTCCTTGATGGAGTCGACGGCACCGAACAGAACGGCGCCGACCTCGTCACGGTCAAGGTTCTGGGCAAGGCCGAAGACGGTCTCACCGGTATCGGAGCTCTTGAACTCCAGAAGCTCGCCTGCCATGGCGCTCTTGAGGCCGGAGACGCGCGCGATGCCGTCGCCTACCTCGTCGACCGTTGAAACCTCATGCGTATCGACCGTCGCGGAGAGGCTCGTGAGCTGCTCCTGCAGTTTCTTGGCGATATCCTGGGCATTGAGGGTTTCGGACATTAGGCTTCACCTCCGTACGAATTAGCAGAGTTTGCGAGGGTCTCCTGCGCGATGCGCAGCTGCGTCTTGACGGAAATGTCACGACGCTCGCCGCGGGCCTCGAGCACCAGGCCGCCCACGATAGACGGGTCAACCTGCTCGATAAGGAATACCTTGCGGCCGAAGTCCTGCTCGCATTTCTTAGTGATGGTTTGACGCAGCTCGTCGTCGAGCGGGATCGCCGTGGTGACGGTCACGCCCACTACATCCTCGTCTTCCTCGGCAACATACTTAAAGGCAGCTGCCACCTTGGGAAGAAGGTCGAGCTGGTCGCGCTTGGACATGGTGTCGAGCACGGCGATGATCTCGGGGCTGGCGCTAGCCAGGCGCTCGATCATCTCGAGGTCCTCGAACACATGGTTCTCGGCCTTAGCGGCTTCCAGAAGGGAGCGCGCGTAGGTCTCGAGCACCTTGTCCTGATAGCGGCTAGTCGGCATTCAGGCTACCTGCTTCCTGGATGTAGCGCTCGATGAGCTTCTTCTGCTCGGCATCGTCCTCGAGTGCCTCGCCCACGATCTTGGTGGCGACGGCAACGGACAGGTCGGCGATGGAGCTCGCGGCACCGGCGTAGATGGACTTGCGCTCGTCCTCGACGGTCGTATGGGCCTTGGCGATGATCTCCTCGGCCTCCTTGTGAGCAGCCTCGATGATACGGGCGCGCTCGGACTCGGCGTCCTTACGGGCCTCGAGAACGATGTCGGCAGCCTGACGACGGGCGTCGGTGACGATCGAGTCGGACTCAGCGCGCTTGGCGATAGCCTCCTGCTTGGTCTTCTCGGCCTCGTCGAGGCTCTCCTCGATCTTCTTGCCGCGCTCCTCCATGGTTTTCATGATGCCCGGCAGGGCGACCTTGGCCAGCACGATCCAGATAATCAGGAAGGCGATAAGCGCCGGGATGAACTCCGCCATCTTAGGGATGAGGATGTCCGCACCGGCAGCGCCGTCCTCGGCGAACGCGGAAACCGGCATGAGCAGCGCGGCCGCGGACGCGGAGAGTGCGATCGCGCTCTTCTGGGATGAAAGATTCATACTTGACGCTCCGTGCTATTTAACGATCAGCGCGACAACGAAGCCGATCAGAGCCAGAGCCTCGCCGAAGGCGGAGCCCATGATGAAGACGGTGAACACGCGGCCCTGGACCTCAGGCTGACGGGCCATAGCACCCGTAGCACCCAGAGCAGACAGGCCGATAGCAAGACCAGCGCCGATAACACCGAGACCGTAACCGATAACTCCCACGATTCCTCCTTTGTCGTGCGTGTCTTATTTCACGCAGGATAACCTTTTTATAACTGCCGGGCTCCATGGGTACGGGCACCGGCGGTTTAACGAATTGCTTACCTTTAAGGCGCGAGCGGAAGACTACTCCTCCTCCGCGACCTCCTCTGCCTCGGAGACATACACGGCGGTAAGGACCGTGAAGACGTAAGCCTGGATGGCGCCGACCACAAGCTCGATCGCATAGATCAGGATGAGGATGGCAAGCCAGGCCAGCGAAGGCAGGGCGCCGACGGCGTGGGCCGCGGAAACCTGCTGAAGCAGCGGCTGCATGAACATGCTCGCCATGATGGCGAACGAACCCATGACCACGTGTCCTGCGAACATGTTGCAGAACAGACGGACGGCGAGCGTGATGAGGCGCAGGAAGGTCGAGAAGAGCTCGACGACCCACACGAGCACGTTCATCGGGAAGCTCACGCCCTGCGGGGCGAGGCTCTTGATGTAGCCGATCACGCCGTGAGCCTTGCATCCGTAGTAGATGAAGTACACGAAGGCGAAGATGGCGAGCGCGGCGGTGGAGCCGATTGCGCCGGTGCCGGGCTTCATTCCCGGGATCAGGCCGATCATGTTATTGATCAGGATGAACAGGAAAAGCGAGCACAGGAACGGGAAGTGCTTCTTCCAGTTCTCACCCACGACGCCCTTGCCGATATCGTTCTCGACGTACTCGATGATGTACTCGAAACCGTTGACGAAGAAGCCCTTGGGAACCAGGGTCTGCTTCTTCTTGAACACGGCCAGGACGATCAGGAGCACGATCGTGGAGACGATCAGCCAAAACGAGTACTGCGTGATGCCGCAGCTCAGATCGCCCACGACAGGGGTGGAGCTGAACTCGCTGACCAGATGATTAATCTCATCAGGCAGCTTTTCAAAAATTTCCACGACTTACCTTTCGACCTCATGAGGATCTCGCAGCGCCTTGGCGACGCGAACCGTGCAGGCGGCCATAAAGGCCACGAAGCCGATCGCCTCGCCCAGGAGGAACATGCGAAATGCCTCTCCGAACAACACAAACACAACCAAGGTAAAGACGAGCAGGGCGATTGCCGAGACCGCCAGACTCACCATACCCTTGAGCATGTCCGCATTCTGTTTATCGTCAAGAACCGGCTTGAGCGTAAAGACAAAGGGAAGAAAGGCAATCGCGCCCGCAATGGCGCCTGCAACGATAGCGAGCAGATCGGCTATCTGAAACACTGGCGTCCTCACTTTCCTTTTTTAACGCTTCCCAGAACAGTTCCCGCCAAACATTGGTGACTATTGTACGAGCCAATCGCTAAAGTACAACCGAAAAAGCATCGGTTAATACGCACCTGTTCGTTTTCTTAAGACCTTCTTTATGCCGCAGGTAGGTAATACGTTTTTCTCGAACCCCTCTGGGCTAAACGTCCGTTAACAGGAGTGCGCGTGGACGTCTTTTGCTCGCCCGCGCGCACCATTTCTTCGTATTTGTGACCGTAGCCGACAAGGCCCGACGACTAGAGCGTGCCGTAGATGCGGTCGCCGGCGTCGCCCAGGCCGGGAACGATGTAGGCGGCCTCGTTGAGATGGTCATCGATGGCGCACGTATAAATATGTACGTCAGGATCCTTCTCGGTCAGCGACTTGAGGCCCTCGGGCGCGGCGACGATGCACAGCATGCGGATGTCCTTGACACCGCGCTCGCGCAGGTAGCTGATAGCCATCTCGGCCGAACCGCCCGTGGCGAGCATGGGGTCGACAACCAGGCAGATACGCTGGTCGATATCCTTGGGCATCTTGCAGTAATACTCATGCGGCTCGTGGGTGACCTCGTCGCGCTCCATGCCGATGTGGCCCACGCGGGCAGAGGGTACCAGGTCGAGGATGCCGTCGACCATGCCAAGACCCGCACGCAGGATGGGAACGATGGCGAGCTTCTTGCCGGCAAGCTGCTTAAACGTGGCGGTGGTGATGGGGGTCTCGACTTCGACGTCTTCCATAGGCAGGTCGCGCATGGCCTCGTAGCCGTCAAAGAGCGCAAGCTCGCGCACGAGCTGGCGGAACTGGTTGGTGCCGGTGTTTTTATCGCGCAGGATCGACAGCTTGTGCTGAACGAGCGGGTGATCGACAAGCGTCACACGGGACGCATCATAGGTGACGGTCATGGGTTGATTGCCCCTTTCGTTGCGGCCGCAAAACGGCCTTGCTGACAAGGCGCGCAGCAATGTCGCCACCGCACGCCATGCATTAGTTTAGCGGTTTGTTGTATCGAGCAGCCCATCGCGGCTCTACTGTGCAGTACTGAGCGAGCGCTTGACTGCATCACGCCAGCCCGTAAGGTTTTGCTCGCGGCGCGCGGCGGACATGTGGGGAAGGAAGGTCCTAACGATCTGGGCATTTTGCTCCAGCTCTTCCAGATCTTCCCAATAGCCGACGGCAAGACCCGCCAAGTACGCGGCACCGATTGCCGTGGTCTCCACCGTCTCACATTGCAGCACGGGGATATCCAGCAGGTCGGCCTGGAATTGCATGATGAACTCGTTGCGCGAGGCACCGCCATCGACAGACAGGCGCTCGATCGAAAGCCCCACGTCCTGCTCCATGGCGCGCAGCACGTCGTAGCTCTGATATGCCATGGATTCGCAGGCGGCGCGTACGATGGTCGCACGGCTCGAGGCGCCGGTCAGACCGCACACGATACCGCGGGCATGCGGGTCCCACCAGGGAGCGCCCAAACCCGCAAAGGCGGGAACGAAGTAGCAGCCCTCGTTGTCGTTAATCGAAGCGGCAAGTTGTGCCGACTCGCTCACGCTCGAGATGATGCCCATGTTGTTGCGAAGCCAGTTCATGGTGGAGCCGGCAGCAAAGATGGAGCCCTCGAGTGCATAGCTGATCTTCCCGTTCGCAGCGATACCGATGGTGGAAACCAAGCCGTTCTTGGATTCGACGATCTCGTCGCCGGTGTTCATGAGCATAAAGCAACCCGTGCCATAGGTGTTTTTGGTCTGGCCGGGACGGAAACAGCAGTGGCCGAACAGCGACGCCTGCTGGTCGCCCGCCACGCCCATGATGGGCGGCATGTTGGTCATGATGTCGCTCGCGACGCGGCCGTAGTCACCCGAGCTCCAGCGAACCTCGGGCATCATGGAACGTGGAACGTCAAAGAGCGCCAGCAGGTCGTCGTCCCAATCGAGCGTATGGATATTAAAGAGCGCCGTGCGGCTGGCATTGGTGTAGTCGGTGGCAAAGACCTGGCCGCCAGTGAGGTTGTAGATGAGCCAAGTGTCGATGGTGCCAAACATGAGGTCGCCCGCCGCCGCGCTCTCGCGTGCGCCGTCGACGTTGTCGAGAATCCACTGCACCTTGGAGGCCGAGAAATACGGGTCGAGCGTGAGTCCCGTGCGGGAGCGCACCAGCTCTTCTGCGCCCTGCTCGACCAGCTCGTCGATCAGAGGTGCGGTGCGACGGCATTGCCACACGATGGCGTTATAGATGGGTTGGCCGCTTATGCGGTCCCACACAACCGTGGTCTCGCGCTGGTTGGAGATGCCGATGGCGGCAATGCGGTCGGAGTGGATACCGCTCTTAAACTGGACTTCCATCATGACGGCGATTTGACTGGCAAGGACCGCCATGGGGTCTTGCTCTACCCAACCGGGACGCGGAAAACTGGTTTTGACGCTGCGACGTGCCTGCGCGACGATGCATCCGTACTCGTCGACGATGGTCGCAAGTACCGAGGTGGTGCCGCAGTCGAGCGCCATGATGTAGGAACCGCCAAAGTCAAACGAGGCATCTTCCATGCCCAGGCTGCCCAGATTCAACGACATCGCTTACACCTTTCTATTGCATCGGGTCGGACAGGACCCGTTCGATCTCTGATGCGGGAAGTGCGCCTTGGCGCAGGATCTGGAGCCCGCCGTGCTGGAACGACACGATGGTCGAGGCGTCGCGACACGGGGTCTCACCGGCGTCGACGGCAACATCGACACCCTCCAGGATGCGACCCTCGACGGCGGCAAAGCTTGCCGGCGAGGGCGCACCGTGCGTGTTGGCGCTCGTGCAGGCAAGGGGACTGCCGCAGGCGCGGATGAGCGCTTGGACCACGGGAGAGGCCGAAGCGCGCAGGGCCACGGTGTCGTCGGCAGCGCGCATAAAGGTCGGCACGCAGGGGGCTGCCTTAATCACGATAGTCAGGGCTCCCGGCCAGCATCGTCGCGCGAGTACGCGGGCATCTTCCGGGATATCCACGCCATAGCGGTCGAGTGCTTCGACGCCATCGACCAGCCAAGCCACAGTTTGCGTGAGTTCACGTTGCTTGAGAGTGAAGATACGTCGATAGCCGGTGCCGAGCGCAGGGACTGCGGCGCCGTTGACGGTGGCTTGCGGGTCGCATGACCACGACGGGAACTCGCTTGTATCTTGGGGGACGGCATCAGAGAAGGCATTGACTGCCACGGCGACGCCGTAGACGGTCTCGGTCGGAATCAGTGCCAGGCCGCCGCGGCCGAGCACCTCTGCCGTGCGCTCAACGGCGAGCCGATGCGGCTCGCGCGCTCCCTCGTATACCCGATAGACCGTCTGCATGTGTATGCCAGCCCCTTACGCTCTGGTGCAAGTTTGTTTACTGTGGGGCATTCTCGCACGAAACGTTCAACCTATTTGCCCAGAGCGCATGTTGGTTTGGTGAGCGGCTCTAGTAGTCGGTGAAAGTGAGGGGGTTATTGGACTGCGACGAACTTCTTTGGCCTGCCGGCGTGGCGTTCTTGGGCGGCGTAGCGCTCGATGCTGCCTATCGTTATCATCCGACGGCCGTCGACGAGTTCAACATCGAGCTTTCCGGCTTTGACCAGCGCGGTAATCCGCGGAGCGGAGACTTTGAGGTCCAGCGCTGCGTCTTTAAATGTTCGGCACGCCGCTTCCCGAGCGTCCTCGTGGTCGATTTCGACTGAAAGGGTCACGACCTCGGCCGAGCGTTCGTACCCTGCCGGAGTCAAACCGTTGTTGAGGTCGTCGGCCAAAAACGCCATCAGTGCCTCGGTGGCATGGGCAATCGCTTCTTCGCGCGTATCGCCATCGGCAAAGGCGCCGGGAATCTGCGGGAAGCTAGCGCAGTAACCATCGTCTTCTTTTATGAGAACGCAGTCATAGGTAAATCGCTGCCTCATTTTGCCTCCAACTACCATCCAGCTTGGCGACGAATACTTGCCCACGTGCCCTTCTTTGGTCGATCACCACCAGAGCCGTTCACGGTGACAACGCGGTCACCAGAAACATACTTAGCATGACTACCGACTTGCGCGACCTTCACGAATCCATCGTGCTTGAGTAGGGCAATGATTTCCCGAAAGGTAGGAGGTTGCATGGGCCGACCTCTTTCAGCCGTCCTAATTATAAACTACTTTATAATTTTTGCTAACCAGTTAATAAATATTACTGGCGTTGCTTGGGCTCGGTGACGATGGCTCGGACAATGCGGGGGCGATCGGTGAGGTCGTGGACGATGCGCACGTCCGACAGACCCGCTTGGCGGCAGAGCTCGGCCGCAGCGTCGAGCGCGCCCTCGTAGAGCTCGCAGGCAAAGAGTCCGCCGGCACGCAGCATATAGGGTGCCGCATTGAGCAGGCGGCGGAAGATGTCCAGGCCATCGACGCCGCCCTCGAGCGCTAGGTCGGGCTCGAAGTCCTTGACCTCGTGCGGCAGCGAGCGCATGACATCGGTGGGGATGTAGGGCGGGTTGGAGACGAGTACGTCAAAGGTGCCCCACTCTTCACGGGGAATGGAGCTCACCAGGTTCGTGAGGCTGAAGGCGACCTCGTCGGACGTGAGGCCAAGCGCATCGCGGTTTTTGGTAGCAAGGTCGATGGCGCGCGGCTCGATATCGGTAGCAGTGCAGGTGACGTGGCCGCGACGCTCCCAGGCGATCGAGAGCGAGATACAGCCCGTGCCGCAGCCGACCTCGAGAACGCGGGCAGTGCGGGGCTCGGCTGGAGCAGGCGCAGCGGCATCCTGAGCTGAAACCGTCTCCTGGTCGGCGCCCTCGATGGCGATGTCGTATTCGTCGAGCTCGGGCTCGGCGGCTTTTGCGGCTTCGGCTTCTGCTGCTTGCGCGGCGGCTTCCTCGGCCTCGCGATCGGCAAGCTCCTCGGCATAGGCGCGGCTACCGAGCACGTCGCTACCCAGCGCAGCCTCATCGGCGGCCGTCAGGTTGGCAGCACGGCGCTCGGCGGTCGCGCGTTCGTCGGCCAGCGCCGCCTCAGCTTTGCGGGCCTGCTCGACCTCATCGTTCCAAGGCAGCTCAACACGCTGACGGGCAGCGGCCTCGGGGCTCAGTACCTCGGCATCCAGATAATTGAGGACTTCCTCGACGAGCATCTCGGTCTCGGGGCGCGGAATGAGCACACCGGGGGCGCACGCGACGTCGATCATGCGAAACTGCGTGCTGCCCGTGATGTATTGCAGCGGCTCGCCCTTAGCGCGGCGGACAACGGCCGCATGCATGGTCTCGAGCTGGGCCGCGTTAAGCGTCTCGTCCATACGCATATATAGGTCAATGCGCGCCAGGCCCGTGGCGGCGCACAGCAGCCACTCGGCAGAAAGACGGGGGTGCTCCTCGCCGCGCTCGGCCAGGTACTCCTTGGTCCACTCGAGACAACGCTTGATGGTCCAAATCTCGTTTGCCATGGGGCCCTCCCCTCTTAAGCGCCGGACGGCGCGCGAATGTCGGAGCAGATTGTAAGCGAGGCCAGCGCTTGGCAAGGGGCGATTGAAGGCGATTATCGAGAATCAGCCCAGAATTTTGCACCGAGCTCGCTCAAAGTGTTCATTCGCTGACGTCTAAATTTGCATTCGTCAAGCTTTTGGCAAGGTTGCCCCAAAACTGACCAATATCTAACCAAGAACTTGCCACATCGCTTGACGCACGACCCATCAAAAATCGCTCCGCGACTTCTTGAACGATATTTTGAGCAATATTTTCGATAGCGGACTTATGCCGTCAATTACCTTAAGCAGGTAAGCAGCTCAAATGACATCACAGCCGACTGAATAAAATATCAAGGCAATGTCACCAATGACTCCCTACGAATCATTTGACAACCAAGGAAACGCCGATGTTTTGGCAATGTCAGCGAGCGACGTCCAGAGCGAACAAGTTGGCATGAAAAAGGCAAGGCATAGACCTTCTGGTCATGCCTTGCCTTTTGAATGACAAATTGTCGCTCTGGACGGCGCGCAGCGTCGGCTGGTCCGCCGTTCGGTAGAACGGCGGAACTTAGACTGCCTGTGCCAGCTTCTCGGCTCGCTCGGCGGCGGCGAGTGCCTCGATGACCGTGCCGAGCTGGTCGCCCAGGAGGACGCCGTTGTAGGTGGAGTTGAAGCCGATGCGGTGATCGGTCACGCGGTCCTGGGGCTGGTTGTAGGTACGGATCTTCTCGGAACGGTTGCCGTGGCCGATCTGGCTCTGGCGCTCGGCACCGAGCTCTGCCTGCTGCTTCTCGAGCTCCATCTCGTACAGGCGGGCGCGCAGCATCTGCATGCAGACCTCGCGGTTCTGGATCTGGGAGCGCTGTTCCTGCGACTGCACCACGGTGTTGGTGGGAAGGTGGGTGATGCGCACGGCGGAATAAGTGGTGTTAACGCACTGACCGCCAGGGCCGGAGGCGCAGTAGGTGTCGATGCGCAGGTCGGACTGGTTGATCTGGACGTCGATCTCCTCGGCCTCGGGAAGCACGGCGACAGTTGCCGTGGAGGTCTGGATACGGCCCTGGGACTCGGTCTTGGGAACGCGCTGGACGCGGTGCACGCCGGACTCGAACTTCATGACGGAGTAGACGCGGTCGCCCTCGACCTTGAACTCAATGGACTTAAAGCCGCCGGCCTCGCTGGGGCTGGAGTCGAGCACGGTGGTCTTCCAGCCGCGCGACTCGCAGAAGCGCTGATACATCTTGTACAGGTCGCCGGCGAAGATGGCCGCCTCGTCGCCACCGGCGGCGGAGCGAATCTCGACGATGGTGTTCTTGTCGTCGTTGGGGTCGCTCGGGATGAGCATGTACTTAATGTCTTCCTCGAGCTGGGGAAGCTTGGCCTCGTTTTCGGAGATGTCCATCTGGAGCATCTCCTTCTCATCGGCATCGGTAGTATCGTGGAGCATTTCCTTGGCAGCCTCGATGTCATCGAGCGCGCCGATGTACTCGCGCGAGGCGGCGATGAGGTCGGACTGGTGCGCGTACTCCTTGTTGAGACGCGTGAACTCCTTGATATCGGAGGCGACGGCCGGGTCGGAAAGCTTCTTCTCGAGCTCCTCGTAGGCCTTGATAATCTTTTCGAGCTTGTCGCGCATGGCGGGACTCCTTTATATGCGTGAAGGTGAAAATCGGCAGAGCTGATGGGGCGCACGGCGCCACTGCGGGGGTAAGCCCGGCTAGAACATGTCGATCTTCAGATACATGCGCATCCCTTCGCGTATGGGGTACATAGTTGCGGTCTAACCCATACATGATAGCGTGCGCAGGCAAACCTGCATATAACCCGCACGGAATGAGTGGACGTAGCCGTTGGGGACGTTCCTTAACGGCTAGTCGTTTAAGAGCGTCCCCAACGGCTAACAAAGGGACTGTCGCTTTGTCACATTCTAGAGCGTTTGAAGCAGAGCGATGAAAAAGCGTACGCCCTGGAGGTAGGCGCGGCGGGTGATGCGCTCGTTGGTGCCGTGGACACCGCGCTCGCACTCGTCATCGTCTACCACAAAGGCCGAGAAGCGAATGCACTCGGGGCAAATGCGCTGGTAGTTGGCAGCATCGGTCGCGCCAATCACGGTCGAGGGAACGATACCGATAGGAGCTCCGCCCGCCGCTGATGATCCGTTTTCCTCCGTCCCCTCTGGATCACGGAAATAGCGGGCGGCGATGGCGCGGACGGTCTCGAGTCCCGGTCCGCCGATGCGCGGAGACGGCGAGGGTTCGGAGCTGCCAGGACCGAGCTCGATCTCGACACGGTCGGCGAGCCCCGCCTCGGCAACGGCGACGCGGCAGCAGGCCACGACATCGGCCACACTCGTGCCCTCGAGCATGCGGAAATTGATATTGGCCCACATATCCTGCGGCATCACGTTAGCACCGGTGCTACCGCCCTCGATTTGGGTCGGTGCACAGGTGGTGGTCACGAGCGGATAGAGCTTCTTGCTGGCGAGGCACTCGCGCACGATGGCGTCCTTGTTGGAAGCAATCTCGTCGGCCGTGTAGAGCTCCAGCTCGACGAGCTGTGCGGCAAGCAGGTCCGTGACGCGCGTCGGCCACTCGATATCGCAGATTGCGGTGATGGCACGGCTCAACACCTCGAGCGACGTGCCGCCGTAGGGGTTGGAAGAATGCCCACCCGCGCTCTTTGTCTTGAGCACAATGTCGGCATAACCCTTCTCAGCCAGGTCGGCGTGCATGAGCCAGCCCTCGCCCGCGCCGTACTCGGCAGCCGGAACGATGCGGTAGTCGCCCTCGTCGATCAGGAACTCGAGCTCAACACCGCGCTCCTCGAGCACGCGGCCGATAGCTCCAGCGCCGTACTGCGTGGTTTCCTCGTCCTGGCCAAAGGCGAGCAACAGCGAACGCTTGTGCTCCCAACCGTGCGCCAATGCATACTCAACCGCCTCGAGAATGCCTGCGACCTGATCCTTCATGTCGATAGCGCCGCGGCCCCAAATGTAGGTGTCGTCCACGTGCCCGCTAAAGGGATTGTGCGTCCAGTCTGTCTCGGTGCCCGGCACCACGGGAACCACGTCCATGTGGCCCATGAGCATGACCGGCTTGAGGGCGGGGTCGATGCCGGCAAGCGTCACGAGCAGCGAATGGTCGATGAGCTCGACCTCGCCCGCCGCAAACACGCGCGGCCAGGCCTGCTGCATATAGGCGCGCAGGTCGGCAAACGCCTGCCAGTCCACCGCCTCGGCATCCATACTCGAAATGGTCGGAAACGACAGCACACGGCCCAGGCGCTCGCATGCGCCGGCCTTGTCCAAATCGGCAAAATCATCCTCATGCGCAAAGAAGCGCCAAACCTCGGCCATGACATCCTTTCGATTGTGATGACGAGGGCCGCCCCACCGGAGCGGCCCTGCCACGTACGCGTTTGCGGTCGGTTATTTGTCCTCGAGATAACGCGAGAGGAACTCGCGGGTACGCTGGTGTTTGGGGTTGCCAAAGAGCTCGGCCGGCGCGGCATCCTCGAGCACCACGCCCTTGTCCATGAAGACCACGCGGTCGGACACCGTGCGGGCAAAGGCCATCTCGTGCGTGACGACGACCATGGTCATGCCGTCGGCAGCGAGCTTGCGCATGACCTCGAGCACCTCGCCCACGATCTCGGGGTCGAGCGCTGAGGTCGGCTCGTCAAACAGCATGATCTGCGGGTTCATGCATAGAGCACGAGCGATGGCCACGCGCTGCTTTTGACCACCGGACAGGCGACCCACGGCGGCGTGCGCGAATTTTTCGAGTCCCACACTCGTCAGATGCTCCATCGCAATTTTTTCAGCCTCGGCCTTGCTCATCTTTTTGAGCGTGACGGGCGCGAGCGTGCAGTTGTCGAGCACATCCATGTTGTTGAACAGGTTAAAGCCCTGGAACACCATGCCGATGTCCTCGCGCAGCTTGTTGATGTTGCAGCGCTCGGCCGTGAGGTCCTGGCCGTGGAACCAGATGTGGCCTGCGTCCGGGGTCTCGAGCAGGTTGAGGCAGCGCAGGAAGGTCGACTTGCCCGAGCCCGAGGCGCCGATGATGGTGACGACCTCGCCGGGGCTAACGGCCAGGTCGATGCCCTTGAGCACCTCGAGCGAGCCAAAGCTCTTGCGCAGGCCCTCAACGCGGATGAGCGGCTCTTTGGTTTGCGCGGCCGCAGCGCCGGTAGTAACGGTATCTGCCATGATGAATCTCCTCGTCTTGCGCCTAGTTGGAGCTGGGCAGCGTGGCCGGAGCCTCGGCACCGAGCTTTTTGCCAAAGGCCTCGAGCAGGCGGCTCGCCACGAGCGTCAGGATCAGGTAGACCACGAGCGCCACGCAGTAGACTTCCATCTGGCGATAGTACACGCCGGCGACGGTGGTGGTGGCGTACATGAGGTCGAACACGCCGATGACCGAAAGCACCGACGAGTCCTTGATGTTGATGATGAGCTCGTTGGTGAGCGCCGGGATCGCGTTTTTAATGCCCTGGGGGAACACGACCTTGCGCATGGCCTGCCATTGCGACAGACCCAGCGAGCGCGCCGCCTCGGCCTGACCGGGGTCGATCGACTCGATGCCGCCGCGCAGGACCTCCATCATGTAGGCGGTAGAGTTGAGCGAAATGGTGACGAGGCCCGCGGTAAAGGTGCTCCAGATCTGGTTGGCCTGGGCGGTCTCGAAGCCCATGCCGCGCAGAACGGTAAAGCCCGCGTAATAGATGAGCAGACCCTGGACCATCATGGGCGTGCCGCGCACGACGGTGGAATAGACGGTCGCAAACCCGCGGCCAATGCTCTTAAAGAAACGCACCAGGTCGTTGTCGACGCGGTCGAAGGTCTGGGTGCGCAAGAACACAAAGAGCAGCGCCAAGAAGAAGGCGATGACGGTGCCGAAGGTGGCAAGCGCGATGGTGATCTCGATGCCGCGGATAAAGAAGTCGCCGCTCTTGTAGGTCATGTAGACCAAGCTCGACAGAAAGTCGCTGGGGTTGGAGTCCGAGACAATGCTCACCTGCACCAGGTCGATAAACGACATGACGCAGCGGTCGATAAAGAAGATCGCCGCGATGGCAACCACGACATAGCTGCCCAGGCGCGCGCCGCGACGGCAACGCTCGGATGCAAACGACGACTTTTCGCGATAGTCGCTCCAATGCATGAGCTTGGTGACGAGCGCCGCCGCCGACACGATAATCCAGGCCCAAAGAATTGCCCAGAGGCAGTCTTGGAACACGCCCGTAGGCGCCAAGAAGCTCAGCGGCGTGGGGTTGCGCTGGCTAAACGCCAGGCCGAGCGCCGCGATAACGCTCGTGCCCAGGTACACATAGCGGTGGTCTGCCTTGATAAAGGAGGCCAGGTGATTGATGGTTTTCATGCTGCCTCCCTATGCCGGCTGACGGTCGAGGCACGCGTCCCACATTTGGTCGCGCTCCTCTTGGCTAATGCCCTTGAGTGTCTTGTCGATGAGTTTAAGCAGCTTGTCCGAGCCCTTGCGGCAGCCGACGTTTGCCGTGACCTCCTGCTTGAAACCCTCGCCCTCGGCAAATTGAATCGGCACGATACCCGGATTTTGGGCCATATAGCCCTTTTCGTTCTCAGTGTTGTAGGTCACGGCGTCGCACGTGCCCTGCAGCAGATTCGAGAACACCGTGGGGACCGAATCGACCGGGTTCTTGTGCACAACGCCCGGAATCTCGTCGATGACGGTATCGAGCATGGTGTCCTTTTGGCCGAGCACCGTGGCACCGCTGAAGTCGCTGAGCTTGGTGGCGTTTTGGTAGGGCGAGCCCTCTTTTACGAACAGGCCAAAGTAGCCAATGAAGTACGGGTCGGAAAAGCCGACGGACTCCTCGCGCTCGGGCGTGGCGCTCATGCCGGCGATGATGAGGTCAATCTGGCCGTTGTTGAGCGAGTCGATAAGGCCCGAGAAGCTCTGCTTGACGGCAACGGGCTCGCCGCCGAGAGCCTTGCAGACGATCTTGGCGATCTGCACGTCGTAGCCATCGGCATAGGCGCCCTGCACGTTGTCGATGGGGATCGTGAACTCGCTGGCCTCGGAAACCTGCCAGTTGTACGGGGCGTAGGCCGCCTCCATGCCGATGCGGATCTTATCCTTGCCGATCACAGAATCGGACAGGTCGTCGCGACCGCCGCCCGTCGTGGACTGAACTACTTCCAGCGTGGAGGGACGCTGGCAGCCGGCAAGTGCGCCGGCGACGACAGAAGCGCTCGCAGCGAGAGCGCTACCCAAAAAGATGCGACGGCTGCATACCGGCTGTGGATGCGCGTCGCGCTGTTGTCGAGATTGCATCTGGTGCCTTCCCAATTTCGTTTTGCTGACAATAAGACAGGATATACGCCCGCGACCAGCAGCGCGGCATGTGCGCGAAAAATTAATAGACACACGAGGACGATTGGCGCAAAGCAGCCTGCCCCATGTACCACTTGGCATGAAAAAGGCAAGGCATAGACCTTCTGGTCATGCCTTGCCTTTTGAATGACAAATTGTCGCTCTGGGTGGCGCGCAGCGTCGACCGGTCCGTCGTTCGTTAGAACGGCGGAACCTCTAGAGCAGGGTAACGCTAAAGCTGCGAACGTCCGTCTCACCCGGTGCCAAGGTAATGGTGTTGACCTTGTGCTCAAAGACGTCGTCCTCGGTGTCCATGGTGGTGTGGCCGGTCCAGGGCTCGAGCGCCACAAACGGGGCGTCGTTGGCGGCAGACCACACGCCGATGTACTTAAAGCCCTCAAAGTCGATCTTGACGCCGTGGCCCGACTTGCGGCCGCGCAGCGTGAGCGTGGAACCCGGGACATCGGTGAACATGATGGCATCGTTATCGAAGCTGCGGTGCGTGATGGGCAGCACGTCCGAGTTATCGGGAGCCTTGTAGCTGCCCTCGAACGTCATAAGACCGTCGGGCGTGATGATGGGGGCCTCGTTAGTCCAAGCCTCGGTAAACGCCAGCTCGTAATCCTCGAACGCCTCGTCTTCGGCACCGGGGGCGGGCACGTTAAATGCGGGGTGGCCGCCCACCGAGAACGGCAGGGCCACGTCGCCGGTGTTGGTGACGGCAAAGGTCTGCGTGAGCGTGGCGTCGCCGGTCAGGGCATAGGTCATGTTGAGCTTAAAGTGGAACGGGAACGCCTTGAGCAACTCGGGCGTGTCAGTGATCTCGTACGTTACCGAGGAGCCATCCTCCGAAACCTCGACCAACTTGTGCTCGACGATGCGAGCGAGTCCATGGCGCGGCATCTCGCAGGTGCCGGCCGCAGATGTCGCCATGTTGTTGCGCAGCGATCCCACGATGGGGAACAGGATAGGCGCATGCTTGCCCCAAAAGGCCGGGTCGCCCTGCCACAGATACTCGTTGCCGTTGAGGGCAAGGCTCGTGAGCTGGGCTCCCATGGAATCGATGGCCGCGGTAAGGCCGCCGCGCTTGATGGTGGTGACGGTGGACATGCTACTTCCTCCAAAAGTAAACAACAGTGTCGAGGGCTATTGTCCCACTCTTGGCGGCGGGGTTGAGCGACAGGTGCAGTTATTGAGCAATAGCGTAAAGGTCAAACCCGCCCTGCGGCGTGCTATCGACCGTATCGGGCGCCTGTGAATTAAAACTCACCGGAACCATGCGCTTTGAGGCACGGTAACGCGTGCCGTCGGTGGCGACGGGCGGCTCATCGACCGTGAGCTCGTAGTCGCCGGGCTTGAGCTCGATGCCGTCACCTTCGGAATTGACGTATTGGTACTCGTCGATTGCTTGTCCCTTGAGCGTGCGGCCCACGATATGGATGAGCATCTGGCTGTCGCCGCGGGCGGTGTCCCATGTCGCACCGTCCTTGACCTCGACCGACACATGCACCGAGCGCGTACGGCTGAGCGATTGCTCGACAGACATCTCGACCTTGGCGGCGTCTTTGCGCTGTTGCTCCACGTGACTCCAGACATTTCCGATCGCCGAGCAAGCGATGACGCCGGCCATAAAGGCGATGAGAATGGGGCCGAGCGGAGAGCGACGGCCCGCGTCTTCCTCGCGAGCCAGGTTGGGGCGATGAGTGGGGGCGGGCGCCTGGGCACCCTGCGCGGGCACGTCGAGTATGCTGAAGGATGCCGTGCTGCCGGGGTCGATGGTATGGCGCGGCTGTGGGATCTTGGCCGGCGAGATGGACATGTCCGCCGGCTCACCGAGTGTGGCCGTGGCATCGGCCTTAGCTTCATCGGCCTCGGCCTGGGCCCAAGCTTGCTCAAAGGTCAGGGGCTCGGCGGCATCGGAGGCGGCTTCAGGCTCGACACCGGCATCGTTGCCGGTCTCGTCCTCGTCGCTCGACACGTCACACGGCGCGGGCTCGTCCCACTCTTCGTCCGGAGCCTCGCCCTCGCTATACCACCATTCAAAGTTATCGATATCCATACGGGGCGCCCCTTAAGCCTCGCAAATAAACACTTGCTAGCCTTATACCCCCAGATGACACGGGAGCTCGCCGGCACAGACAGGAAAACCGTCACAACATTCGACGCTTTTCCTCGTTTTCGAGATTTTCGCCGAATGTTGTGACGGTTTAGGCAGCAGCCACACCACGAATGCGACGAAGGAGCAGTCCCCTTGTCACATCTGGAGGGCGACGGGGATTTGGATGCAGCAGAAGTCCTCTTGGTGGGACTCGTCGTAGCTCGTGGTATCGAGGTAGCAAAAGTCGAAGGCGTTGCCGATGGGCTGGAGCGCGTGCTCGTCCATGCAGGCCACGATGGCGCGGATGCCTTCGGGCTCGTACGGCATGCCCCAGCGGCTCATGCACAGGTATGTGCCCTCGGGCAGCACTTCGATGCCGATCTCTGCCAGCTCGGCAGCGTCGCTCGGCAGCAGCTCCTCGGCACCGCGCGGCAGTACGGCAAAGGAGCCGGCACCGGCGATGGGATCGTCGGAATGCAGCGCCTCGCGACGCAGCATGGCGCCCCAACCGCGCATGGGGCGCGTGCCCGTCAGCGTGCGCATGCGCAGGATTGCCCGCATGAGCGTGGGGTGAAGCATCGAGCGACCGCGCTCGATATCGCCCGGAAACTCCTCAAAGACCACGTAGCGGCGCTCGAATTGCTTGAGTTCCGGACTGCCCTCGCGCTCGCGCCAGTAGACTGCCTCGTCGTAAAAGCTCAGGCGTTCCTGCACACTCGCGCGCTCAGCCTTGAGCCCGGCAATCTGCTTGTCGAGCGCCTGCACCCGCGAGCGCAGGTGATCGGTCATCTCGCCAATGTCGAACGTCGAGGTCGGGCGGTCAATCTCGTCGAGTTCGAGCCCCAGGTCGCGCAGCATGCAGATCAGACGCATGAGCGGGATCTGCGTAGGCGAATAGAAACGGTAGCCCTTTTCGTTCACCACGGCGGGCTTAAACAGGCCGATCTTGTCGTAGTAGATGAGCGTTTGGCGCGAAACGTTAAACAAGCTCGCCATCTCGCTAATCGCATACATGCCCGTCTGCATAAGTCCTCCCGACACATCCTTTTAGCGCACAAAGCCCGCCGCCCACAGGGGCAGCGGGCTCAAACACTACTCGTATCCTACCCTAAAGACGCCCATGACCAGCGCTTATAGTTTGCGCATGACACGCCGACGGCCTCGAGCGCCTTGGCGGCGATGTGATGCACCGCGTCGTCGAGCGTGGCGGGGCCGTTGTAAAACGTGAGCATGGGCGGCATGAGCATGATGCCGGGCACGCGCGCCAGGCGCGCCATGTTATCGACGTGAATGGCGCTGAAGGGCGTCTCGCGCACCATGAGCACCAGGCGGCGCTGCTCTTTCATCTGCACGTCGGCCGCGCGCAACAACAGGTTTTCGCTGTAGCCGCTCGCAATGCCGGCGAGCGTCTTCATGGAGCAGGGTGCCACGATCATGCCATCGACCGGATAGGTGCCGCTTGCGATGGCGGCGCCGATATTCTTGTTGTCGTAGACCACATCGGCATGCGTGGCATACTCGTCGAGCGTCATGCCGAGCTCCTGCTCGATGGTGATCTCTCCCCCGCGCGTGACGACAAGCGCCGACTCGGCACCTGCCTGACGCAGACATTTGAGGCACTCAAGGCCCAGCGCGGCACCGCTGGCGCCCGAAACGCCAACGACGATGCGACGGGGACGGACAGAAGACTCAGGCATGACAACTCCTTGACTACTTGGTAGGGCTACTTACTAGAAAGCAATCTCCTTGGCCCACTTGTCCTTGTCGATCTCCATGAACTGCGAGCGAATGAAATTCTTCTTGAGGTCGAACGGAACCGTGCAGTCGAAGATGGCCTTGCAGGCGATGCCGTGCTCGCGAATCGTGGGGTCGAACGCAGGGTCGTTGGACGGGTCGAGCACGTGGCAGTGGCAGCCGGGGATGGTGATGAGGTCGACGTCGGCCTGGAAGCGCGTGGTCATGGCCCACATCACGTCGCTCATATCAAAGATGTCGACATCCTCGTCAACCAAGATCACATGCTTGAGCTCGGAGAATGCCGAGAAGGCGAGCATGGCGGCGTTGCGCTGACGGCCCTCGTCATTTTTGCTCGACTTCTTAAACTGCATGATGGCAACGAACTTGCCGCCGCCGCAGGGTGCAGCGTGGACGTTGAGCAGGCGGCCCGGGATAGCGGTCTCGACCATCTTGTAGATGGAAGCCTCGGTGGGGATACCGGCCATGGACACGTGCTCGTGCGAAGGGCCGATGCAGCTCTCCATAATGGGGTTGACACGCGTGGTGACGGCGGTGATCTTGATCACCGGACAGACCTTGGCGCCGCCGGTGTAGCCGGGGAACTCGGGCATGGCGTAGCCGTGGCCGTTGACGTCCTCGTTGATGGTCTCGTCGTGCATGAGGTAGCCCTCGAGCACGTACTCGGCATTGGCGATGCACTTCTGCGGAACGGTGACGCAGTCGGCAAGCTCGACGGCGTGGCCGCGCAGGGCGCCGGCGATCTGCAGCTCGTTGAAGCCGAGCGGCGTGGTGGGAGCCTCGAAGCCGCAGCACATGTACACAGCGGGGTCCAGGCCGATGGAGATGGAAATGGGCATGTCCTCGCCGCGCTGGCAGTACTCGTCAAAGAACGCGCCCAGGTGACGGCTGCCGGGGGTAATCCACATGGCGAGCTTGTCCTTGTCGACGCAGGAGAAGCGGTGGATGGTCACGTCGGACTGGGAGCCGTCGGGGCTCGTGCCATAGGCGAGACCCATGGTGATGTAGGGGCCGCCGTCGACGGGCGTGTTGGTGGGAGCGGGAACGATCTTGCGCAGGTCAAAGCCCTCGTCGCTCGCCTTGTACACGACCTCCTGGCAGTCGACGTGCGCACCCTCGGCGATCTGCTCGGGCGCGATCAGGTTCTCGAAGCGCTTGCCGATCTCGAGGCCCAGGTGCTCCTCGTCCAGGTCGAGCAGGGCGGCAACGCGCTTGCGGCTGGCAAGCATGCCGATGCAGACCTTGGCATCGTCAAAGCCCTTGACGTTGTTGAAGACCATCGCCGGACCCTCTTTGGTCGGACGCATAACGGTGCCGCCGGCACCGACGTGGCGATAGACGCCCGAGACCTCGGCGTCCGGGTCGACCTGGGTGTCGGTCTCGAGCAGCTGGCCCGGCATCTCGCGCAAAAAGTCGAGTACGGAGCGCAGGTCGTGGATCTGGGAAGCATCGGTAGTGGACATAGCATGCTCCTTTCGGGAGAGTGCCCGGCGGCGGGGATGCCGCCGGGCTGGGTAACGTAGTGGGGCCGCGGCGCTCATAGATGAGGCGCTCGACCGTTTACATCAGGCCAAAGAGGTGGAACCAGGCGGCCTCGACCAGCACGACGACAAAGACGACCGCGGTGAGGGGAATGCCCATGCGCATGGCCTCTTTGGAGGTGTAGCCGCCGGCGTCCTTGCCCTCGCCGATAAGGATCGGCAGGTTGTGGAACGGCAGGATGTAGTGGATGTTGATGGACGTGAAGACGATGAGCGCCACGGCGAGCGGGCTCACGCTGGAGCCGGCCGCGAAGCTGATGAACGCCGGCACGCACACGCCGAGCACGGCCATGACCGAGCCCATGAACATGTGGATGACCATGGAGAGCGCGGCGACAAGCAGGGCGAACAGGAAGATGTTCTCGGGCACGGAGCTGGGGAGTACGACGTCGGCGATCCAGGCGTTCATGCCGGTGGCGCCGCCCACGGAACCCACGGGCAAGGCGGCCGTCAGGAACATGAGGGACTTGATGTCGACAGCGTTCCAGCTGGCAGGAGTGAGGACCTCGCCGATGATGGGCATGGCGAGTGCGACGCCAATGGCCAGGGTGACCCAGCCGATATAGTCGCCCGAGACGGTGAGCTACAGCGCGATGGCGATGACAAGCCACACGATGGTGCGGATCTCCTTGACGGAGAGCTTGCCGAGCGCGGCCTGCTTGGCCACGATCTGCTCGCGATCGTAGACGAGCTCCTTGCTGGGCTTAAAGAGGAAGAGGCCCAAGAACAGGGTGCACAGCAGCGCGACCAGCATAGGCACGCTCATGTACAGGAACCAGTCGACAAAGGACGGGCTCATGCCGCCGGCCTCGGCGCTGTACTGCGCGACAAGCGGGTTGAGCGTGGAGTCGCCCGTCAGGAAGAACATGGAGCCCGGGGCAGCAGCGGCAAACACGAGGAAGCCGAGCTTGCCGCGGTCGTCGTCACCGTAGCCGGCGGACTCGGCAATGACCGAGACGACGGCGAGAATGAGGAAGGCGCGGGGGAACGGATGCGGGATCAGCAGCGACAGCACAAAGGTGAGCGCGAAGATTGAGATGATAAGCGACTTGGCATCGCGCACGAACTTGAGCATAAACGCATAGGCGATGCGCTCGCCCAGGCCCGACTCCTTGACCGCGCTGGCGATGAGGTAGGCGCCGATGACGAGCCACA
Source organism: Coriobacteriaceae bacterium (assembly GCA_902364975.1). Lineage (GTDB taxonomy): Bacteria > Actinomycetota > Coriobacteriia > Coriobacteriales > Coriobacteriaceae > Collinsella. Next base: position 32,497 of record CABJFQ010000004.1, read on the forward strand.
TGGTGGCTTTGGTCCACGAGCTAAACGTGGAGGCGACCGTCGCCGAGATGCTCGCGGCACCCGTGTCGTCCACGCACACCTTGAACAGAACGAGCAGCGCGCAATAGAGCAGGCCCACAAAGCCCGGCTGTGCCACGCCACACGTCCAGAACACCACCGTGGCGAGCGTCAACGCCAGACAGGTCTGACCGCCGACCGTAAGCTCGACCGTCGAGCTCAGCTCCGCCAAAGGAAGAAACTTCACCAGCAAAAAGACAACGATACCCAGCACAAAGCCAATTTCGCGCTTGGTGATCTTAAACGCCTTCTTTTCCGCTTCCATCTCCCCACCTTTCTTGTTGGGGGCGCTCCGGATTCGCGGCCACGTTGCCACTTAAAAAGGGGCGCCCGTTATCGGACACCCCTTACGTTGCGCTGTGTTGTGGCAATACAGTCAAGCGGGATTTTTGGATGAGAAGCGATCCTCTGGACAAAAAGCGTCACAACATTCGACGCTTTTCCTCGTTTTCGAGATTTTCATCAAATGTTGTGACGGTTTGGATGTGGCAAAGGGACTGTCTTTTTTCACATAGCGAGGGCTGCGCGGATGGAGGGGACCTCCAGGGCCTCGCGGAGCCAGGGTGCCAGCTGCTCGGGGCGACCCTGCAGGTAGCCGCCGAGCTCGGATGGGGTCACGCGTCGTACCTCCGAGATCTCCTCTTGGTTGATGTGCAGCTCGCCCGGCTCAACATGGGCTGCGAACACCTCGCACCACTCGCACTCGCAGCGGCCGTCGCCGTGGTCCTCGCGGTACACCACGCGTCCGAGGTACTTGAGCTGATCGGGATCGCGCGTGATGCCGAGCTCTTCGTTGATGCGGCGCGCCGTCGCGGCGACAACGTCCTCCCCGGGGAGCGGATGGCCGGCACAGCTATCGGCCAGCACCCCGCCCCACAGGCGTTTGAGCGGACTGCGACGACAGAGCAGCAGGCGTGCGTCTTCGCCCTGGCCCTCGACCAGAAGCGTCAGAAATGCCTGATGCAGAATGCCCTCACCGGCATGGGCATCGATGCGGTCGACGGGGCCAAGCGTCTCGCCGGTCGCGGCATTGACCGCCACGACCTCGGCGCCCGCGCCGCCCTCATCCCAGCCGGCGCGCAGAATGCGGGCTGCGGCCTCCTCGAGCGCGGCGATGAGCTCCTTGGTGGTGTCGAGCACGCGCTGCAGGTCGCCCCCGCTCGCCTGTTCAACATGAAAGCCCGTGCTCGCAACGACCGGCACGCCAAAGCGCGTGGCCAGCGCCGCCGCGATATCGTGCGCCGGAATTTCGTCTCGATGGCACGGAACAGCCAGGATGCTCACTGTCGCCGTGCGGCCGGGCTCGGGACGCGGAATGGCCTGCGCCGTGGCGCCCAGGTGCGCGAACTCCGGCGAGCAGGCGTACACCGCCATGCCTCGCGGCGTCACCGTCAACTGGGCCTCGAGCGCAAACTTGCCCTCGCCTGCTGCAACCTTTGTCGTGTGCATACCCATGGGATCTCCTGTCGCCCGCAATGTACCTGAGACCATTTTCACCTGTATTGCGACTATACAGGCAAGCACAGCCTGCGACAAAGGGGGCAGGCACCTGGCACATTCTGTTAGAGTTGCAGGGATTGAATCCCGCTTATTCATGCGACATTGGAGTGACAACCTTGACCGCCGCAACCACGTCTAAAAGTAAGTCAACCGCCGCCGCGCTCTCCCCCGCGCGCACCAAGCTCTGCCTGGCGCTGCTCGTGCTGTTGGGATTCTCGCTCGGCTGCTCAGAGTTCGTGGTCATCGGCATCGAAAGCGACTTGGCAACGGAACTCGGCGTATCACTTGCCACTGCGGGCCAGCTCATCAGCGTGTTCGCGCTCGTCTACGCCATCGCCACGCCGGTGCTTGCGCTCAGCACGGGGCGATTCCGCCGCTACCAGTTGCTCGTGTACTACAGCATCGTCTTTGTGCTCGGCAACCTGGTCATGGCGTTGGCGCCCAACTTCCAGGTGCTCTTTATCTCGCGCATTGTCCTGGGATCCGTCTCGGGCGCGCTGCTCGCCGTGGGCGTGACGTACATCCCCGAGCTGCTGTCCCCGCAGCAAACTTCGCTTGCCATCTCGGTCGTGTACGGCGCGTTTTCCGTGGCGATGGTCTTTGTCACTTCGATCGGCAAGTTCGTGGCCGACACGCTCGATTGGCACGTGGCCATGTACGGTACGCTGACCTTTGCCGTTTTGATCTGCGGAGCGCTCGTGGCGTTTATGCCGCGCGCCGGACAGACCGACGAACCCGCTACCTTCCGCGAGCAGGCGGGTCTGCTACGCGAACCGAGCATCATCACCGGCATGCTTATCTTTTTGTTTGGCGTGGGCTCGGTCTATGTATTCTACGGCTACGTTACGCCTTATCTTGAGCAGGTGCTGGGTATGGGAACCGTTCAGGCGAGCACCACGCTTATGGCCTACGGCGTGTTCTGCCTGATCTCGAACATCCTGGGCGGATGGATCGATGCGCGCTTTGGCATGAAGGCGCTGCTTGTGACGTTTGTGCTGCAGGCCGCGGCGTTACTCGGGCTGTTTGCTGTGGGCGGCACCATGCCGCTCGCGCTGGTCTTTGTTTTTAGCTTGGCACTGCTCATGTACCTGTTCTCGGTGTCGTGCATCACGCACTTTATGGACGTGGCACGCAGCCGCCATCCCAAGTCGATGGTACTCGCAAGTTCGGTTGAACCCATGGCGTTTAACGTCGGCATTTCGTTTGGCACCGCGGTAGGCGGAGCCGTGGTGAGCAGCATTGGCATTGCACACGTGGGCGCCGTGGGCGCCGCGTTCTCGCTTGTGGCCTGGGCGCTTACGCTGGTGACGATTAAGCTCGCCCGTTGGGAGCGCCGTCGTCAATCAGCACAGCCCCGGATGCAGGCATAGGGACGAACACAGCCCAAGGTGGCGAGCAACCAGTGAAAACCGTCCCATACTAGTAGTGTTTATCCGCCTGCAAGCTCCGGCAGTACAATTTCGTGTATTTCAGATACACGCTTTTCTACGATTTCGTGTATTTCAAATACACGAAATGCGCGTGGAGCAACTCAAAGGCGGCGGCAGACGCATTGTCTGCCGCCGCCTTTTATCGCGGATTTTATAGATATGTGGGTCGTTTACTCCATGCCCAGCAGCTCGCGCATCTGGGTTGCGTAGTTAGAAGCCATGTTACCGTAGACAATCTGCACGCCGCCGTTGACATGCACGATGCCACGCGCTTCGAGCTTTTCGGTAAACTCGGCGTCATCAACCACCTTGTCACAGTCATTGAGCTGAATGCGCAGACGGGTGAAGCAGGCCTCGACAGACTTAATATTGTTGTCGCCGCCCACTGCCTCAACGATGGCGGGAATGAGGTCGCTGATCACAGTCTTGGGAGCCTTTGCGGCCTCATCGTCGGACTCTTCCTCGCGGCCGGGGGTCTTAAGGTCCTTCTTAAGGATGATGAACTTGAAGACGAAGTAGTACACCACGAAGTAGATGGGGCCGAGGAACAGGATAACCTGCCAGTTGGAGCCCTTGGCTGCACCCATAATGCCGTTAAAGATCAACGACAAGAGCGGGCCGCCAAAGGATGCGGAACCGGCCACGTTGAACTGCAGGATATAGGTCAGCGCATAAGCAAGACCAGCCATGAGAGCGTGGAACACGTAGAGGATGGGCGCGATAAACAGGAAGGAGTACTCGAGCGGCTCGGTAATGCCGGAGAGGATGCAAGGCACCACAATGGCAATCATGAGCGCCGCGGCCTTCTTCTTGTTCTTGGGAAGCGCCGTCTTGTAGAAGGCGAGTGCAGCGCCGGGCAGGCCGAACATGGCGAAGATAACCTTGCCGTTCATGACAAAACGGCTGACCTCGATGTTAAACGGCGTGCTGGGAGAGCCCAGGATCGCGTTGTAGATATTGATAGCGCCCTGAACAGTCTGGCCGTCGATGGTCTCGACGCCACCGAGCGACGTGAAGAAGAACGGCAAATAGACAAAGTGATGCAGGCCAAAAGGCAGGAGCATGCGCTCGCCGGCGCCGTAGACAAATGCACCAAAGGCACCCGTAGTCTTGATGAACTCGGACAGCGCGCCGAGAGCGTTCTGAATAAACGGGAAAACAAAGGACATGACCAATGCGAGGATGCTGCATGAGAGCAGCGTCACCGCCGGGATAAAGCGCGTGCCGTTGAAGATGGAGAACACGGCAGGCAGCTCAATCTTGTAGTAACGGTTATGCAACCATGCGACGATTGCACCCACCAGAAGACCGCCGATAACACCAGTGTCGAGCGTGGTGATGCCGAGGATCGTGCTCTGGCCCGTCGTAAGATTCGCGGGATCGATAACGCCAGTCGCCGTAAGGAACGTGCCCATCACGGAATTCATGCACATGTAGCCCAAAAAGCCACAAAGCGCCGCGGTAGCCTTCTCGGACTTGGCGAAGCCATAGGCGAGACAAATCGAGAAGATAACCGGGATGTTGTTCATAACGATGCTGGCAGCGGCCTTGAGAATCGAAAAGAAAATCGCAAAGCCCGGAGCAGCAAGCCAGGGAACAGCTGCCGTAAGGGTGGGGCTGGTAAAGGCATTGCCAAAGCCCTGAAGGATGCCGGCGATTGGCAGGATCAAGACAGGCGTCATGAGGACTTTGCCCAGGCGCTGGAACTTTGCCAGCAGCTCATCTTTGTTCATGGGATACCCCTCTTAAAGAAACGGGGCGTGCAGCTCTACAGCCCACACGCCCCATAACAGTTATCAAGCGCTATGGAACTAGCTACTTAAGCTCCGGCCAGTAATCCTTATTGGCCTCGATGAGCTTGTCGAGCACTTTGCGAGCCTTCTTGGCGTCACCGACCAGACGATTAAGCGTGAGTGCCTGCAGAGCCTTCTCGTAGGAACCCTCCATCCAAGCCTCAACAGTCAGGCGCTCATAGGCGTACTGGTTCTCCATAAGGCCACGATAGAAGGTACCGATCTTGCCAACAGCATAGGGCTGCGGGCCATTGGCGCCCACGCTTGCCGCGACCTCGACCATGGCGTCATCGGGCATACCCTCGATAATGCCGTTGTTGGGCACGATGACAATGAAGGTCTTGTTGGTGTTGCGATAAATGGCCGAGGTGATTTCCACGATCATATCGCCATGAGCGTCGTTTTGCACAACCGAGGAGTTCTTTGCGGTGCCGACTTTGGCAACACGCTCGCACTCGGCGAACACGCGCTTCTCACGACCGTTGATAACCTCGTCGGAGCGAGTGTAGTCGGGGTCGAGGTGAGCGACCTTGTACTCGGGATACAGATAGTACTGCAGATAAGTGTTGGGCAGATAGTCGGGGAAGTCCTCGAGCATGTCCTTGACCATGGCGTAGGTATCAAGCCAGGACTGGTCACGCTGCTCGGCATCGGCAGGAAGGAAGCCGTTCTTCTCCGCGTACTCCTTAATCTGCGGGACGAGGTCATGACCCTCTTCATCGTAGATGTGCTTGAACCAACCGAAGTGATTGAGGCCGAAGTACACGGGCTCCGTCTTGCTCATATCGCGACCGAGCAGGCGACCGTAAGAGCGCATGAGGTTGACAGGCTGGTCGCAGATGTTGAGGACGCGATGCTCATCGGGCAGGACGCGCTCGAGACCATATGCCACAATAGCAGCCGGGTTGGTGTAGTTGATAATCCACGCCTCCGGGCTATGAGCGCGAACGTCGTTGACGATCTCAACCATGTCATGCATGGAGCGCATACCGTAAGCCATGCCGCCGGGGCCCACCGTTTCCTGGCCGATGATTCCCATATGCAGCGGAATCTTCTCGTCCTTGCTACGCATCTCGTAGCCGCCGGTACGAATCTGGCAGAGCACAAAGTCGACGTCGGTGTAAGCCTCGTCCTTATCGGTGGTGTAACCAAACTCCACACCGGGCTCCTCCTCGGCGAAGAGGATCTTGCCAAACTCGCCAATCGGACGCTGACGCTCGGCATCGATGTCATAGAGCATCACGCGGTTCAGCGGCAGAATGTCCATGTGCTTGGTCAGGGCTTTAAGAATGCCAGGGCACCACGTGGAGCCGCCGCCAACGATCACAATATTGAGCTTATCCTTCATGTTCCGTCCCTCCAGGGTTGGCTGATCGGTGTTCTCGAAGACCTTGGGCTCCGCGGTTGTCCTCGGCTTGCTTCGTTTCGATTGATATTTTGCGACATAAGGTCATTTGCGAGTCCCCGTGTGAGCCAATGCGAAACGGGGACACATGATTTCGCTCACGACACAGATATGTGTAGGCAGACACGCACGTTTACCCAGTTCATGGGCAATTGGCGATCTTGACCGATTACCGATTTCTCACCTGGCTACACAAAGCGGTACCATATGTACGACGAGGTGCGAGGGGCTGGAACATCTTATGAAAGATCAAGCATCTTTTTATGATCATGTGCGGGCTGGCGAGAGCAAGCTCAACGATCTCGAAAGCGAGATCATGCGCTACATCATCGAGCTGCGTGATGATATTGACGATGTCACGCTTAAGAGCGTTGCTGAACGGTTCTTCGTCGCTCCCAATACAATCGTCAGGCTTGCTCATAAGCTTGGCTTCTCGGGGTTTACGGAGCTCAAACAATCGTATTCCGCCTCGCTCGACCGCAATCGATTCACAATCGAGACACTTCCGCTCGACACCCAGCTCGTACAAACAAAAGACCTGATTAACGACCGGGTCATCGACTCGGTTGTAAGCCTTATCCAGGACGCCTCGCATATCGTGTTCTTCTGCTCGGGCTTTTCGAAATACCCGTGCCTCGAGATGGCTGAAAAGCTCAAAATAATGGGCAAGAATACCGACACGCTTAGTGAACGCCACGTCATGAGGCATTACGCAGAACTCCTCGGCAAAAACGACCTGGTCTTCAGCGTTTCCGTAAGCGGCGAGACGCAGGTGTCTATTGACGCTACATCGATAGCCAAAACGCGCGGATGCAAGGTCGTCACACTCACCGGCTTTTCTCGAAATTCTCTCTCGAAACTAGCCGACTACCCTATCTACACCGTGCAAAAAGAAATCCGCTTGGGCAGCATGGACCTCGACAGTCGATTGATGTTCTATTACGTTTTCGAATTGATATTTGAGCGCTACTTCAAACTGGCCAAGAAATAAAACTCTGTATGCGCCCGGCTTCGACTCTTTAGCAGCCCTCTATATGAAAGGTATCGTCCTATGCAACGCGTACTGTTTATCTGTCACGGCAATATCTGCCGCTCGACGATGGCTGAGTCGGTGTTTACCGAGCTCGTGCGCCGCGCCGGGCGCGAGGCGGAGTTTGTCATCGATTCCGCCGCGACCTCAACCGAGGAGATCGGCAACCCGCCGCACCACGGTACCGTTGCCAAGCTGCGCGAGGTCGGGATTCCCGTCGTTGCCCACCGCGCGCGCCAGGTGCGTCGCGCAGAGTATGGCGACTGGGATCGCATTGTCTATATGGATGCCGAGAACGCGCGGGGCCTGCGTCGCATCTTTGGCGACGACCCCGACGACAAGATTACGCGCTTGCTCGATTGGACCGAGCGCCCCGGCGACGTGGCCGATCCCTGGTACACCGGCAACTTCGATGCCACCTACCGCGACGTACTCGACGGTTGCACTGCTATGCTCGAGCAGCTGTAATCGATGAAATGCAGAGTTTTTAGAGCCATAAATCGGATGAAATGTAGAAATTTGACCTTACTCGCGCACAGCACAACGACGACAACGTCTAAGCATAGGCATAAGCGAAGTCGGAATTCCCATATACAAATCGAGCGTGGTTTTTCTCCCACTTTGAGCGTTCAAGTGCGCTCTAAACGGAAGAAAATCCACGCTCATTATCGCGGAGGGAGAAAATCCTCGCTCGGCTACTCGTCGACGATCTCAGTGTGACAAAGGGACTGTCCCCTTGTCGCATTCGGAACTGGCCCTAGACGGGTTTGACCTCCAGCTTTATCCCCTCGGCACGGGAGTCGCCCAAAACATCCGAAAGGGCCCAAGTCGCATACAGAGGCAGATAGAGAACGGCGCCGTCGCGCTCAACGTTGCCTCTCGAGAAAACAATCCCGCGCTTTACGCCATACTCGGCCGTTTCAAGCACATGGCCGAGTGCGGCGTGCGCATGATAATAGGAGCCCGATTTAACCTCGATCGGAACAGCCGTTCCATCCGGTCCGTCAACCACAAAGTCCACTTCACCGCGCTTTTTTGTCTGATAGTAGTAAAGCTGGCGATTTTGGGCAGCCAGCTGCTGAGCCACCACGTTTTCGTACACGCCGCCGAGGTTGGGCTCCTTGCTGTCGAGGTACGCCGCCTGGGCGACCCCGATAGGATAACGGGCCATCAGCATCCCGGTATCGGACTGGTACAGCTTGAACTGGGACGGCCGTGCCGTCTTAAGCAGTGGGGACTTGGGCTCGGTCACGATGTCGGTCTTGAGAGCGACGCCGGCATCGACAAGCCAGACAAAATCTCGCTGGTATTTCTCGTAATGCGCCTTGGGATCTATGGAGTTGAGCACGAAACGCTTGTTCTCGCCCTCCAGCATGACGGGCAGCTGGTCGAAAATGCTCTGCACCTGGAGCGCGCGTCCGTTTGCGTATTTTGAGATATCCCGACGGTATTGCCCGTTCAGCTCGGACTGGAGCTGGCGGACGGACGCCAGGTCACCCTGTGTGTCGAGGAATCGCTGCACGACCTCCGGCATACCGCCAACGACGATATAGGTCCTAAAGTTTGCCATCATTGCGTCGTGAATATAACCAGGAACCGGCGTCTCGTTGCGGCACGCATCGCGAATCGAGCGCCTCGCCTCTTCGCTCACCCCAATCGCCCAGCTGAACTCCTCAAAATCCAGCGGGAACATCCTGAGCTCATGGACGTACCCCACGGGATAAGACCTGACACCCTTGAATTGGGTCCCAAGCATGGACCCCGAGAATGCCCAGCGACAACGGCCGTCCTCGACAAGGAACTTGGCCATCGTCATGATGTCCGGCGCCTCCTGCACCTCATCGATAAATACGAGAGTTTTGCCCGGCGCTATCGACTTGCCCGTGAGAAGCGTCACCCTGCTGATGAAGTCATCAGCATCCCTCGCCCCGAGAAGGGCGTCTTTTGCCTGGCGGTTTTCCGCGAGATTGAGCTCGATATAGGTTGCGTAGTTTGACTTACCGAACTCGCGAATCGAGTAGCTCTTACCGATTTGGCGAGAACCCGTGACGAACAACGCCTTTCGTTCAATGGATCTCTGCCAACAATCAAGCTCATCAGCGATTTTCCTGCGCAACATAAGCTCTCCCATCGCCCCGATAAATGAAATGCAGATATTTATATCGACTATTATCGATGAAATGCAGAGATTTTTAGCGCCTAAATCGGATGAAATGCAGAAATTTGACCTTACTCGCATATAGAATATAGACGATAAGGCCTAGGCGTAAGCGAGGTCGGGATTCCCGCATACAAATCGAGCGTGGACTTTCTCCCACTTTGAGCGTTCAAGCGCGCTTAAAACGGGAGAAAATCCACGCTCATTATCTCGGTGGGAGAAAAACCTCGCTCGCCTACTCTTCGACGATCTCAGCAAGCCAAACGTTCAGCGTATCAACCTCGGGGCAGCAGAACTTTGCCGTACCGGGCTCGTTGCCGGGCACGGTTCCGCCATAGCGCAGGATATCGATATAGGGAAAGCCCACATGGCAGGCCATGGCGCACATCTTGCCGCGGTCTCGGTCGAAGTCAAAAACGTCGCCCGGCTTGTGACCATGGTGGCAGCGGCACGCACCTAGCTGGTCCACGCAGCTCACGCGGATACGCGGACGCTTGCCACGCGGCGCGCCGAGCGGCTTGTTCTCGCCCGCAGGCTTGACGCCGCCCTCGCCAGCATTACTCATGGTCGATCACGTCCAAGCAGGCCTCGATGGGCAGGCCGGCCGACTTGTCCTCTTGATCGGCATTGCGCTCGATAAGCTCAGCCACCACGCGCATGGCATCGGACGTCGCGCGCTGCAGACTCCAACCTGCCATAACGCGGCCGACGAGCACTGCCGAGAACGTGTCGCCCGTACCCGGGAAATAGACCGGAATGAGCTCAAAGGGAATCGTGAAGTACTCCCCCGCTACATGGTCGTAACCGATAACCGCGTTCGTGCCATTGACCACGGCGCTCGTAATGACCACCGACTTGGCACCCAACTCGCGCACGGCGTCCACAAGGGCGCGGGCCTCATCGGGCGTGATCTGCTCTGCAATAGGCGTATCGGCGAGCAGACAGGCCTCGGTGTAGTTGGGCACCGCGTAGTCTGCGCACTCCAGCAGGTGCCGCATGAGGCCAATCGTGGACTCGGGCACGCCGGCATAGAGCTTGCCGTTGTCACCCATGATGGGATCGACGAACACCTTGGTGCCCTTTTGCGCACGGCGGTGGCAAAAGTCCGAGATGATGCGCGTCTCTTCCTCGGTCACGATAAAGCCGGTCGAGATGGCGTCGAACTCAAAGCCGAGCTCCTCCCAGATAGCGAGGCTTTGACGCACGTACTCGGTGGTGTCGTGGATGTAGAACTTGGGGTAGTTGAGCGTGTCGGAAACGAGCGCCGTCGGCAAGTTATGGATACGGTAGCCCATGTGCGACAGCACCGGCAGCATGGCGGAAAGCGCGACCTTGCCGTAGCCGCACATATCGTTAATCAGCAGCAGCTGAGTGTTCTTCATGAATGTCCCCCTTGGGTCGGGCATGGCGCGACGGCACCACAGTGCAACCAAGTGTAGCGCAGGGAACGTTGTGAGCGGAGGCGAGCGGTGCGAAGTGCAAATTGTTGCGGAAAGGTTTCGGAAATGGGGGCTGTTTGCTCCATGGCGGCCTAGTTAATGCTACTCATATAGCGGCCTTGCCAAAAACTATGCCTATTTACTACGTTTAACCGCCCGCCTCTAACCACAACGAATTTCTCTCCAACAAAACCGCAGGTAGATAGCTTGCGTTTTTTCAGAAACAGCTGTTGTGGTCAGCGATGCTGGATTCATCGTAGTAATTAGGCATAGTTTTTGGCAAGGCCGCTTCGAAAGGCATCATCGCGGCCCAAAGTAATCCCTTTTCCTCCGTCCCCAAGGGATCACATGCACCGAAGCGGACCGTGGCGGAATCACATGTTGAGGACGGACAGCGAAAACGCTCCTAAGCGAGCAAGGTGGCGTGAAAGAGGAGGGCATAGGCCTTGTGGCCATGCCCGACGATTGAACGCCAGATTGCCGCTTAGGAGCGTTTGCAGCGTCGAGCGGTTACGGCGTTTGGTAAAACGCCGTAACTTAATAAGTTTGGTACCTTGACATTTATTTCTTGCACTCCTAAATTAGTTAGGCACAAAACAATTGCACTACCTAACTAAAGAAAGGAGCAACACCATGTGCGACGAATGCATCGACCTCTGCCCCCATACGCCGGGCGGCGACCCCATCGAGCCTGCAGATTCGCCCGAGGCGCAATCGCAATCGGATGCACTTGCCAAGCGCATCCTCAATGGCCTGGGCTTTTGCGGCCATTACATGCATTTTCATGGCGGAGGCGTGTCCGGCAAGGCGCCCATCATCTGCCTGCTGGCCAAACAGCCCGGCGGCGAGATGTCGCAGCAGGAGCTCGGCATGCACTTTGACCTCAAGCCGGGATCGCTTTCCGAGATCCTGTCCAAGCTCGAGCTCAACGGCCTCATCGAGCGCAGCCGTAACCCCAAGGATCGACGGCAACTCACCATTCGCCTGACCGAAACCGGCCGGGAAAACGCCCGCATCGACCAGGCGGCCCGCATCCGCTTTAGAAAACAGGCCTTTAGCGCGCTCACCCACGACGAGCGCGAGGACCTCGCCGAAATGCTCGATAAAATCCGCGTAACCTGGGAGGAACTGGATGATTAAAACCCTCATGGGAAGCATCCGCGACTATATGAAAGTCACCGTTGCCACGCCGTTGCTCGTGCTTGGCGAGGTGCTCTGCGAGATGCTGATTCCATTTATCACCGCCAACCTGATCGACGCTATCAAAGACGGCGCCACCGTAGCCGAGATGCTTCCCACCGCAGGCTTTTTGGTGCTCATCGCGCTGACGTCGCTTGCTTTTGGTGCCGCTGCCGGCGTCACCTGCAGCCATGCGAGCTGCGGGTTCGCCAAGAACCTGCGTCACGACCTGTTCTACAAGATCCAGACGTTCAGCTTTGCCAACATCGATGAGTTCTCGAGCTCCTCGCTCGTCACGCGCCTGACCACCGATATCAACAACGTGCAGCAGGCCTTTATGATGATCATCCGTATCGCCGTGCGCGCGCCGCTGGTATTGATCTTCGCCTTTACCATGGCGTTTATCATGGGCGGCAGCGTCGCCATGGTCTACCTGGTCATCATTCCGCTGCTGGGCTTTGGACTGTTCTTTATCATCTTTAAGGTGCGCCCCATCTTCTCGCGCGTCTTCCACAAGTACGACGCCCTTAACGAGTCCGTCGAGGAAAACGTCACCGGCATGCGCGTGGTCAAGAGCTATGTGCGCGAAGACTTTGAGAAGGAGAAGTTCGCGACCGCCGCGCGCGACGTCCAGATGGACTTCACCCGCGCCGAGAAGCTGCTCGCCTTTAACAACCCCATGATGAACATCTGCGTCAACGGCGCGTTTGTCGTCATCATCTACCTGGGCTCCAAGCTCATCATCACGAGCCAGGGCACGCTGTTCGACGTGGGCCAGCTCTCCTCGACCTTTACCTATGGTTTCCAGATTCTCATGAGCCTGATGCAGCTGTCGATGATCTTTGTCATGGTGACCATGGCCGACGAATCGGCACACCGCATTGCCGAGGTGCTGGCCGCCGAGCCCACGATCGCCGATCCCGCCGAGCCCGTGCTCGAGGTTGCCGACGGTTCCATCGACTTTGACCACGTGAGCTTTAAGTATTCCAAGCATGCGAAGCGCCAGGCGCTCGACGATATCGACCTGCACATTACGAGCGGCGAGACCATCGGCATCATCGGCGGCACCGGCTCGGCCAAGTCCACGCTCGTTAACCTCATCGCCCGCCTGTACGACACCACCGAAGGCGCTGTGCGCGTGGGCGGCGTGGACGTGCGCGACTACGACCTGGACGCGCTGCGTCACCAGGTCGCCATGGTGCTGCAGAAAAACGTGCTGTTTAGCGGCACCGTCGCCGAGAACCTGCGTTGGGGCGACCCGAACGCCACCGACGAGGAAGTCCGCGAGGCAGCGCATCTGGCCTGCGCCGACGAGTTTGTCGACGGTTTCCCCAAGGGCTACGACACCTGGATCGAACAGGGCGGCTCTAATGTTTCGGGCGGTCAGAAGCAGCGCCTGTGCATTGCACGCGCCCTGCTGCGTCGCCCCAAGATCTTGATCCTGGACGACTCCACCAGCGCCGTCGACACCAAGACCGACGCCAAGATCCGCGCAGGGCTGGCAAGCTATCTGCCCAACACGACCAAGCTCATCATCGCCCAGCGCATCAGCTCCGTGCAGGACGCAGACCGCATCATCGTCATGGAGGGCGGCCGTATCGCGCAGATCGGCAACCATGACGAGCTACTCAAGACGAGCGAGATCTACCGCGAGACCTTTACCTCGCAAAACAAGATGTCTGCCGAGGGCGAAGGGGCCGTCGAGGCCGACACCGAGGCATCCGCAACGCAAGCTCAGACCCAGGAAGGAGGCGAGGCACATGAGTAAGGCAACGACGGCCGAGCGCGCGCTCAACCGTAAGGGCGGCACCATGTCGCGCCTCATCAAGACGCTCTTTGGCTTCTATCCCGTGCTTTTGCCCCTTGTCGTCGCCGGCGTGGTGCTCTGCGCCATCATCAACTCCATCGGCGCGACCTTCCTGCAGAGCGCCCTGCAGATTATTAGCGAATCGTGGCAGTCGGGCGATTGGGAAGCCGCACAGCCCAAGATTCTGCAGCTCGTGACCACCCTCGCCTGCATCTACGGCGTCGGTGTCCTGTCCTCGCTCTTCTGGAACCGCGCCATGGCTATCGTCACGCAGGGCTCGCTGGAGAAGCTGCGCGAGATGATGTTCAACCGCATGCAGGACCTGCCGATCCGCTACTTCGACACGCACCAGCGCGGCGATATCATGAGCCACTACACCAACGACATCGACACGCTGCGTCAGATGATCAGTCAGTCGCTGCCCAACCTGCTCATGACGATCATCATCATCGTCACGGTGTTCTTTATCATGCTGTATTACAGCGTGTGGATGTGTCTGGTCATTGTGGCAGGCGTCGCCTTTATGACCTTTATGACCAAGCTGCTCGGCTCCAACTCCGCGCGCTTCTTTATTGCGCAGCAAACCGAGCTCGGCGTGGTCGAGGGTCATATCGAGGAAGTCATGAACGGCCAGAAGGTCGTCAAGGCATTCTGCCACGAGTCTGCCGCCGAGGCCGATTTTGACGAGCGCAACGAAAAGCTCTTCGAGGTCTCGCAGAAGGCCAACATGTACGCCAACATCCTCATGCCCATCCTTATGAACCTGGGCAACTTGCTCTACGTGCTGGTGGCCCTTGCCGGCGGCATTTTCCTGGCGCTGGGCGTGCCCAACCTGAGCATCTCGGGCATGGCGCTGTCCATCGCCGTCGTGGTGCCGTTCCTCAACATGACCAAGCAGTTCTGCGGACAGATCGGTCAGATCTCGCAGCAGATCAACGCCGTGGTCATGGGTCTGGCCGGCGCCGACCGCATCTTTGAGCTCATCGATGAGGAGCCCGAGGCCGACGAAGGCTACGTGACGCTCGTCAACGCACAGGTGAACCCCGAGACTTGGGAGTTCGAGGAGGCTGACCACCACACCGGCATGTGGGCATGGAAACATCCGCACCGCGCAACCGGCGAGATCGAGTACGTGCCGCTGCGCGGTGACCTGGTCATGGACAACGTGGACTTTGGCTACACGCCCGACCACGAGGTGCTGCACGGCGTGTCCGTGTTTGCCAAGCCGGGCCAGAAGGTCGCGTTTGTCGGCGCCACCGGTGCCGGTAAGACGACCATCACCAACCTCATCAACCGCTTCTACGACATCGCCGACGGCAAGATCCGCTACGACGGCATCAACGTCAACAAGATCCGCAAGGCCGACCTGCGCCGCTCGCTGGGCGTGGTGCTGCAGGACGTGAACCTGTTCACCGGCACCGTGATGGACAACATCCGCTACGGCAACCTGGATGCCACCGACGAGGAGTGCATCGCGGCGGCCAAGCTCGCCGGCGCGGACGACTTTATCACCCGCCTGCCTGACGGCTATGACACCATGCTCACCGGCAACGGCGCCCAGCTGTCGCAGGGCCAGCGCCAGCTGATCTCGATCGCCCGCGCTGCCGTCGCCGATCCGCCGGCGATGATTCTGGACGAGGCCACGTCGAGCATTGACACCCGCACCGAGGCTATCGTGCAGGCGGGCATGGACAAGCTCATGGAGGGCCGCACGACGTTTGTCATCGCGCACCGCCTGTCCACCGTGCGCAACTCCGACGCGATCATCTGCCTGGACCACGGCCGCATCATCGAGCGCGGCAACCACGACGAGCTGATCGCCAAGCGCGGATATTACTACCAGCTGTACACGGGAGCGTTTGAGCTGGAGTAGGAACGGTTACTGACGGAGGGTGCCCCGGGGCGTCGGGGTAATTCCTCCGTGCTCAAACATTCTCGCTTCGCTGCGAAACTGCGCGCGGAGGAAATACCCCGCCGCCCCGGGGCACCCTCCTGCGCGCAATCAGCCCGTCGTTTAGAACGGAATAAAAGTTTGCGAGGCCCTGGCCATTTGGCCAGAGCCTCATTTTGTAAGGATGATTTTTCTGGGACGGGGATTAAATAATCATTGTGTACCGAATGATTATTTAATCCCCGTCCCAGAAAAATCATCCTCGAAGTAACTAAAAGAGCCCCGTCCCAGGTGAGCTAGGTGAGAAGTTGGGCCATGGCGTTGACGAATTTTTGGACTTGGAGGGTGGGCTCGAGCGGGTAGTGCAGAAAGACCGGCACCTCACGGCCGCACAGGAACGGCACGCCCACAAAGGCCGGGTGCACCCCCGACCACGCCCCGCAGGTGAGCACCGCGTCGCCCTTTTCCTCCGCCTCGTTAAAGAGCGCAAAGTCAAAGCTGTCCACGTCGATCACGTCCACGCCGCCGTCGGCCAAAAGATCGATGCGCAGACTGTCCATGGCGTCGTTGCCGTGGCGAAGCACGCGCAGGCGCATGCCCTCCAGGTCGGCGACCGTGATGCGCGTCTTGCGCGCGAGGCGGCTTGTGCGGGGCACATCAATATAAAACGGCACGTTGACGATGCGGAGCTTTTGGCAGGCGTCGCCCCAGCGCGGGGTCGAAAAACTCGACTGCACCACATCCACCTCGCGCCCCAGGCTGCGCATGACGGTTTCACGCTCGTCATAGAGGTCGCTCACCGGCACAATCTCAAAGCGCAACGACGGCTCAAGCTCGTGCACGTCCGTCCACATCGACAGCGTCTGGCGCCCCGGGCACATCATCGACACACCCAGGCGCACGGCACCGCCATCGCCCGCCGCGCGTCGGGCACGGCGCAGGGCGTCCTCGGACTGGCGCATGATCGAGCGCGCGTCGTCCACCAGCAGAGCACCCGCCGGCGTCACCTTGACGCCCGAGTGCGAGCGCTCGAACAACGTGATGCCAAACTCGGCCTCGAAGCCCGACACCTGCTTGACGAGCGCCGGGGTCGACACGCGCAATTTTGCCGCCGCACGCGAGAAGCTTCCCAGCTCCGCAGCGGCCGATATGGCCTCAAGTCGTCGATCGTACACGTCAATCTCCCGTTTTCGCGCCCGTGACCGCATGGTGTCACAGGGGGTTGTTTTCGCAGGTCACGCGCTCAATTGAGAATAAACTGCATCGCACGTTGTAAACCTACGGTTAACGCCATTCTAACAAATATGCAATTCACCTGCGCAAATTCAAAGCATACGATAACCAGCGAAAACCACGTGGGTCGAGTAATGGGAGCGGCCCACAGGGAGGTACAAGAAGGGAAGTTCCTATGAGCAACTGGCTTAAGCTCGAGGGCGATGTCTGCGCTGTGACCGGCGCGCTCGGCGGCATGGGCGTCGAGATCTGCCGCGAGTTCGCCCGCAACGGCGCCAACGTCGTCCTGCTCGACTTGGACGAGGAGAAGGTCAAGGCCGCAGCTGCCGACCTCGCCGCCGAGTTTGGCATCCACGCCGAGGGCTACAAGATGAACGCCACCGACGAGGCCGAGGTTCAGGCCGCCGTCGACGCCACCATCGCCGACTTCGGCCGCGTCGACGCTCTCGTCAACACCGCCGGCATCCTGCGCTTCGCCGCCATGGAGGACCTGCCGCTGAGCGACTGGGAGCAGGTGCTCAACGTCAACCTCACCGGCTACTTCATCACCTCGCAGCGCTTTGGTCGCGAGATGATCAAGGCCGGCCAGGGCCGCCTGGTGCACATCTCGACCGTTGCCAGCCACTCCCCCGAGACGTTCTCGGGTGTGTACAGCTCCACCAAGGCCGGCGTCAACATGATGTTCAAGATGCTCGCCGCCGAGTGGGGCCCCTACGGCGTCCGCTCCAACTGCGTCGAGCCCTGCTTTGTCAAAACCCCCATGTCAGCAAGCTTTTATGCCGACCCCGAGGTCGAAAAGAGCCGCAGCCGCCTGATCGCCACGCGTCGCATCGGCGAGGTCAGCGATATCGCCAACGCCGTCATGTTCCTGGCGTCCAAGCGCTCGGACTTTACCACCGGCGACGCCATCAAGGTCGACGGCGGCTTCTCCAATATGATGGGCGACCTCACCGCCAAGCCCGGCGGCCGTCGCGCATACGCCGACAACTATCTCAAGAACAAGGGCGTCGAGCTTTGGTCCGACGAGTCCGGCGTCGCAAAGCCGACCGACCAGTAAACCAGCCCGATAGGGAGGCCCCGCGGACGTGTCCGCCCCTCCCTGCGCATCGATTAGAAAGAGTCCAATGGCTTCCACCAACTCCAACAAGGGTCGCGCCGTCGTGCTTTCCGCCGCGTGCGTCACTATGTTCTTCATCAGCTCCATCGCGCTGTATTCCGTCGTGAGCAAGAACCTGCTCGCCGTCTACCCCGAGTGGTCCAGCGCCCTTACCTGGGCTTTCCCGGTCTTTCAGACCATCATGGCCGTGACGGGTATCTTCGCCGGCCGCATCTCCGACAAGATCGGCCCGCGCAACGTCGTTATCGCCGCCGCCGTGTGCTACGGCCTGGGCTGGTTCATGTCCGGCACCGTCACCGAGCCGTGGCAGTTCTACCTGTGGTTCTCGCTCGTTGCCGCCGTCGGCAACGGTCTGGGCTACAACCCGGCGCTCACCACCGGCCAAAAGTGGTTCATCGACAAGAAGGGTCTCGCCTCCGGCATCACCCTGGCCGCTTCGACCGCCGGCCCCGCTGTGCTGTCCCCGGTGCTCGCCTCGCTGCTCATCCCAAGCCTGGGAATCTTTGGCGCCCTTAAGGCGCTCGGCGTTATCTTCTTTGTGATGATCGCCGCCTCCGCCCTGTTCCTGAAGGCCCCCGAGGCCGGTTGGCTGCCCGAGGGCTTCGAGGCCCCCAAGGGTGGCGCACATGCCGGCACCTTCGGCGACCTCACCCCGGGCGAGATGGTCAAGACCCCGCGCTTCTGGGTCCTCATCGTCACCTTCGCCTTTGCCGCCACCGCGGGTACCCTGCTCGTGGGCAAGGTTGCCTCCATCGCCGCCGTCCAGCTCTTCGCCGACCCCACGAGCGCCGCAGCCGTCGCCCTCGGCGGTGTGGTGGTCTCCGTCAACACCTGCGCCAACCTGGTTGGCCGCCTGTCCTTTGGTCAGATCATCGACAAGCTCGGCGCCTACAAGTCGCTGCTTATCAGCCTTGTCGTCACCATCGTCGCGCTCGTCATCATGTCGATGAGCTTTACGCAGAGCATGTTCTTTGTGGCACTCGCCCTGCTCGGCTTTAGCTTTGGCGCCCTGCTCGTCATCTACCCGCCGCTCACCGGTGGCGCCTTTGGTACCAGCAACATCGGCGTCAACTACGGCATCATGTTTTTGGGTTATGCCGCTTCCACCTGGATCAGCCAGCCCATCACCGCCGTGCTGTATCACGCCGAGGCCGGCAGCGCCGCCTACCAGCAGTCCTTCTACGGCGCCATTGTGATCGCCGCCATCGCCGTCGTGCTCACCGTCTACATGATGGTCTCCGACAGCAAGAAGAAGTCCGCCTAGTTTTACCGATGCGACGAAGGGACAGCCCCTTTGTCGCATCCCACCGGTCACCAGTATTAAGGAGTCGAAATGTCTGAGCTCAATCCCGTCCGCATTGCCGTCATCGGCGCCGGCGCCATGGGCCGCAACCACATCCGCTTTGTCACCGAGGAGCCCGAGGCCGAGCTCGTCGCCATCGCCGACGCCTTTGAGGGCGCCCGCGCCACGGCCGAGGCCGCCGGCGTGCCGTTCTTTACCGATCCCGCCCAGATGATGGACGAGGTCAAGCCCGAGGCCGTCATTATCGCCACCCCCAACGACCTGCACCTGGGCGTTGCCCGCGAGGCCGTGAAGCGCAATATTGTGCCGCTGGTCGAGAAGCCGATCTCCAACGACCTCGAGGATGCCCAGGCCTTTGCCGCCGAGGCCGAGACCGCCGGCGTGCCCGTGCTCGTGGGTCAGCACCGTCGCCACAACCCCTTTGTCAACAAGGCCAAGGAGATCATCGAGTCTGGCGAGCTGGGCAAGCTCACCGTGTCGAGCTTCCACTACATGATCTATAAGAACGACGAGTATTTCGATGTCGAGTGGCGCCGCAAGAAGGGTGCCGGCCCGATCCTGGTCAACCTGGTGCACGACGTCGACCTGCTCCGCTACCTGCTGGGCGAGCCCGTCGCCGTCCAGGGCATGCAGTCCAGCGCCGCCCGCGGCTTTGAGACCGAGGACTCCGCCGTGGTCAACGTTCGCTTTGCCGACGGCGCGCTCGCGAGCATGACCATCTCCGACGCCACCGCCAGCCCCTGGAACTGGGAGGCGACCGCCCGCGAGGACCCGCAGTACCGCCCCTTCGACGCCGACGCCTACTTTATCGGCGGCACTAAGGGCGCCCTGTCGCTGCCCCGCCTGCACCAGTTCTCCTACGACGGTGCCTCCAACTGGCACAAGCCGCTGCAGATGGAGATTCCGGCCGTCGATCCGGCGCTGCCGCACAAGATGCAGCTCAAGCACTTTGTGAAGGTCGTCCGCCGCGAGATCGAGCCCGTCGTGACCCCCGCCGATAACGTCAAGACGCTCACGCTTCTCAACGCCATCAAGGAGGCCGCCGAGACCGGCCAGCTCGTCGAGCTGTAACGCCCCAGGGCGGATTGCGGCAAACCCCCTACCGAGTCCCTCGGTCCGCCCTCAACAAGCCCCTCTTCTTTGCCCCGCGAGCAGCCTCCTGCCCGCGGGGCTTTTTGGGCTACTTTGAGGATGATTTTTCTGGGACGGGGATTTAATAATCATCAGGTACACAATGATTATTAAATCCCCGTCCCAGAAAAATCATCGGGTAGGCCGGACGCCAAAAGTAGCTAAAAGAGCCCCGTCCCAAAATGACTACTTGGGTGGAGTGGCGGGTGGTATCCTTGGTAGCCCTGTGCTGCAAACGCACCCTAAACGCAAGGAGTCCCATGGATCTTATCGCCCAGCTCGCCCGCGAGCTCAACCTTAAGGCCGCTAACATCGAGGCGGCCGTCAAGCTCATCGACGAGGGCAACACCATCCCCTTTATCTCGCGCTACCGCAAGGAGGCCACGGGCGGCATGGACGACGTCGCCCTGCGCGCACTCGACGAGCGCCTGTCCTACCTGCGCAATCTTGAGCAGCGCAAAGAGGACGTCATTCTGCTCATCGACGCCCAGGGCAAACTCACGCCCGAGCTCGAGCAGCAGATTCGCGAGGCCACGCAGCTCCAGCGTGTCGAGGACCTCTACAAGCCCTACCGCAAAAAGCGCATGACCCGCGCGCAGAAGGCCCGCGAGGCAGGCCTGGAGCCGCTTGCCAACATGATCATCATGCAGGCCTCGGCCAAGGGCAGCGCACTCGACGCCGCCGCGGCCTACGTCAACGAGGAGGCCGGCTTCGACACGCCCGAAAAGGCGCTCGCCGGCGCGGCGGACATCGTGGCCGAGACGGTGGCCGAAGACCCCGAGAACGTCGCCGACCTGCGCGCCTTTACGCAAAACACCGCCGACATCATCGTCGAGGCCACCGACCCCGCCGAGAAGACCCCCTACGAGCCGTACTACAGCTATGATGAGCCGCTGCGCCGCATCCCCAACCACCGTGTGCTGGCTATCGACCGCGGTGAGCGCGAGGGCAAGCTCCGCGTGCGCGTGAACGTCGACGGCGTTGCCGCCACGGCACGCCTCGGCAGCCGTTGGCCCCGTCGCCAGGGCGTCTTCGCGCCCGTCTTTGACGCCGCCATCGCCGACGGCTACAAGCGCCTCATGGCCCCCTCGCTGGAGCGCGAGGCCCGCGCCAAACTCACCGTCCGTGCGCAGACCGAGGCTATCAACGTCTTTGCCAAGAATCTCGAGGGCCTGCTCTCGGCACGCCCCGTCCGTGGCGCCCGCGTGCTCGCGCTTGATCCGGGCTACCGCACCGGCTGCAAGGTCGCCGTCATGGACGAGACCGGCAAGCTGCTCGACCACGGCGTGGTCTACCCCACCAAGCCGCGCCACGACGTCGCCGGCACCAAGCGCGAGCTCGCCCGCCTCGTCAAGAAGGACAGCGTCAACACCATCGTCATCGGCAACGGCACCGCCAGCCGCGAGACCGAGGAAGTCGTTTCGGAGTTCATCGCCGAGCAGGCGTCCAACCTTCGCTACACCATCGTCAACGAGGCCGGCGCATCGGTGTACTCCGCCTCCGAGCTCGCCAGCCAGGAGTATCCCGACCTGGACGTCACCGTGCGTGGCGCCATGAGCCTGGGCCGCCGCCTGCAAGACCCGTTGGCAGAGCTCGTCAAGATACCTCCTCAGTCCATCGGCGTGGGCCAGTACCAGCACGACCTTGACCAGGCCGAGCTTTCGCGCACCCTAGGCCATGTGGTGGAGGACGTCGTCAACCGTGTGGGCGTCGACGTAAACACCGCGAGCGCAAGTCTGCTGGGATACGTATCGGGTATTACGCCGAGCGTGGCCAAAAACATCGTGGCCTACCGCGAGGAAAACGGCGCCTTTACCGATCGCCGTCAGCTCAAGAAGGTCCCCAAGCTGGGACCCAAGGCATATCTCAACGCCGCGGGCTTCCTGCGCATCAGCGGCGGCAAGAACCCGCTCGACGCGACAAGCGTCCACCCCGAGAGCTACGAGGTTGCCACGTCCGTCCTGGAGCGCGCAGGCGTTGCGGCAAGCGAGCTCAGCCGCGGCGGCGTGCCCGATATCGAGCGCCGCTTGGGCAGCATCTCGGCGCTGGCAAGCGACCTGAACTGCGGTACCCTGACGCTCATCGACATCGTCAACGAGCTCAAGAAGCCCGGCCGCGATCCGCGCGACGACGCGCCCGAGGTGGTCTTTAGCCGCTCGGCGCTTTCCATCGACGACCTGGAGCCCGGCATGGAACTCAAGGGCACGGTGCGCAACGTCGTCGACTTTGGCGCCTTCGTCGACGTGGGCGTGCACCAGGACGGCCTCGTACATATCTCCAAGCTGGCCAACCGCTTTGTCAAGCACCCGAGCGACGTGGTGCGCGTCGGCGATACGGTCAAGGTGTGGGTCGAGAAGGTTGATCGCGATCGCAAAAAGATTTCGCTCACTATGGTGCAGGGGAAGTAACCGCCAAAGCAAAGGTACCCCCTCTCGCGATGTGCAAAATCGCGAGTATTCTGCAATTTCCGCCGCTCCAAACGCCCCTCAGAGGCAATAAAGTCAAAAACAGCCCCCGTTTTAGCGTCGTCAGAGCCAAAACGGGGGCTGTCCCATGCTTCGGTTAACTGGTAAAAGCCTTTACCTTGCTGAATACTCTCAATTTTGCACGTCGCAGGCGGGGGTACCTTTGCCTACGGCAGGATATGGAAGCCGAGTGCTAACTTGCCGGCAAGTTCGTGTCGGCAGCCCCGGCCTTTTCTTTGCCTAGCGCGACCCTCGCGAAGCGCGTGAGCGATAGGGAAAGGAAAGCCGGGGCGAGCAGCCCGCGGCGTAGTCAGCGTTCGCGTTACGGCAGGATATGGAAGCCCAAAGCGGCGATATCCTTGGCAAAGCCGCGCACGGTGTCGAGCGAGACCTCGTACGGGTCACGACCGATGTTCTTGCGCTTGGCCAGGATGCTGTTGGGCACCGTGATGATCTGGCAGCCACAGGCCTCCGCCTGGTAAATGTTGATGAGCTCGCGCGTGGACGCCCACAGGACCTCGCAGTTGGGCTTGGCGGCGGCCTTCTTGACCGACTCCGTCATAAACGGAATGGGGTCGACGCCGGTATCGGCGATGCGACCGGCAAAGAGCGAAATGATGGACGGCGTCTCGGTGTCAACGGCCTCGACCATCTCATCGACCTGCGTAGGCGTAAAGATGGTGGTGACGTTGACCTTGATGCCGTCGGCGGAAAGCTTACGCACCGACTCGGCGGTGGACTCGCCTTTGGTGGTCACGCACGGGATCTTAACGTAGACGTTCTCGGCCCAGGTAGCGATCTCGCGGGCCTCGGCCTCCATGGTCTCGACGTCGTCGGCAAAGACCTCAAACGAAACGGACACATCGGTGATGTGGGCCAGGACCTCCTTGGCAAACGCGCGGTAATCCGTCACGCCGCCCTTCTTCATAAGGGACGGATTGGTCGTGAAACCCTGAACGTTGCCGTTCTCGTACATGTCGAGCATGCCCTCGAGGTTTGCACCGTCAGCGAACACCTTGATTGCCATCTGCCTGATTCCTTCCGTTTGCATACGGGCGTTGACTGCTAAACACTTTATCTACGTTTATCAGGGCGTGAACTGCGGTTTTTTTATCTTCTCGGCGAACGGTTTTGCAGTTTTACCATTTTTATATCGACGCCCCAGCGGCAAAACGTTTTTGCCGCTCATTGCGTTTGATTCCGTTCACGGAACAGAAGCAGCGCCTCGCCGGCTCATATTCACAATCGCTCCAAAGCAAAAAGCGGTGACGCCTCATTTGAGACGTCACCGCTTCCGTGTAGGAGCCGGTTATCGGAGCTCCGCCCGATTAGGGCTTAACGTATGCCTGGATTACTCTTCCTCAACGTGATTGATCACAGCACCCTTGGTGTGGATGAAGTTGGGGACGAAGGCGACGATCAGAAGGACAGCAAGAATCGCGTAGACACCGGTGGTACCGAAGGCCTCGGCAGCGCGGCCAAGCGTAATACCAATGACGGAGAAATCGAAGTCGCCGAACGTAGTGTTCTTGAAGCCAAAGACGTCAAGAACGGGCAGGAGCAGGGCCGGGGCGAAGGTGATGAGCAGGCCGTTGACGAAAGCGCCAAGAGCTGCGCCCTTGCGACCGCCGGTAGCATTGCCGTAGATGCCTGCGGTAGCACCGCAGAAGAAGTGGGGAACCATGCCCGGGATGATGAAGATGCCCAGGGTAGCGCCCACGATGAACATACCGACCACGCCACCGATGAAGGATGCGACAAAGCCGAGGATGACGGCGGTGGGAGCATAGGGGAAGAAGACGGCGCAGTCGACGGCGGGGATGGCACCGGGGATCAGCTTGTTGGAGATGCCCTGGAAAGCCGGGACCAGGTCGGCAAGGATCATACGAACGCCGTTATAGACGATGGTGACACCAACGGCAAAGGACAGGGCACAGGTCAGGGCATAGACAATCACGTTGTCGCCGCCAGCGGTCTTGGTAACGACCGCAGGATCTGCGATGTAAGCGGCGAAAGCGGTAACCAGGTAGAAGAAGGCCATGGTAAGAGCCGTGGAGATGGTAGTGTCGCGCAGGAAGGCGAACTTCTCGGGAACCTCGATCTTCTCGGTGCTGTTCTCCTCGGCGTCCTTAGCAAAAAGCGTACCGACTGCAGCGGAGATGTAATAGGCGAGTGAACCGAAGTGGCCCATGGCGATTTCATCGCCATCGGTAACCTTCTCGGTGAAACGCTGACCAACGGCGGGAAGCATAGCGCTCACGAGGCCCAGGAACATGCCGCCCACGATGACAAGCTGGACATCCTGGAAGCCAGATGCCTGCAGAACGGCAGACAGCAGGCAGGCCATAAACATGCTGTGATGGCCCGTCAGGAAGATGTACTTAAACTTGGTAAAGCGGGCAATGATAATGTTCACGACATAGCCGAGAATCAGGATCATCATGGTCTGAACGCCGAGGACGCTCTGAGCCATCGAAACGACGACCTCGTTGTTGGGCACGACGCCGGTGATGTGGAAACCGGTCTCGATGAAGGTACCCAGCGGAGCAAGGTTCTCCTGAACAACAGCGGCGCCGGCGGACAGCATGATGTAACCAAGAATGGGCTTCAGGGTGCCCGTCATCACCTTGTGGGCAGGACGCTTAAGCGCGACAAGGCCCACAAAGGCAAATAGACCCATAATCCACGCTGGCTTGGTCAGAATCGATTGGATAAACTCAAGTATGGGAAGGATGGCTTGCATCTGCGCTTCCTTTCTCTCTAACGTGGGCGCGTTTCCCTCTTCCACAGGGAACCGCCCTTTTTTGTGCCGCTTTAGGCGTTAGCGGCGGCCGCCTTGATTGCCTCGAGGGCGTCTTCGCGGATCTTCTTCTTGTTCACATAGCTGCGAACGATCACGACGTTGCCGTGGAGCTCGGGGGCGAGTTCCTTAACGGTGATGAACAGATCCGGATTTGCGGAAGAAGCACCGTTCAGGTCCATAGACTCAACGTCGGCCTTGATGCCCTCCTCCTCGCAAAGCTCCTCGACTTTGCCAGCGAGCATCAGGCTGGACCCGATGCCGTTTCCGCATACGGTGATGATATGCATGGCAACCTTCCTCTCCTACACGTGACGGTTTTCCGTCTATCCAAAAGCGGCGACGCATCGCCGTGCCATTAAGGCCTAAAAGAATGAACGCATGGTCTCCAAAACCTGCTCGGGCGTATCGCATGCGCTGAGCTTGGCAACGCAGTCCTCGTCCTCGAACATCTGCGAAAGCTCCGCCAAGCAGCCAAGATGAGCCTTGGGGTCGGGTGCGCAAATACCCACGAGCACGTGAACCGGATCGAAATCCTCGTGTCCAAACGCAATGGCAGGGTCAAGCGTGACGATACAGATCCCCGCTTCACTCACATTGCCATCTGCCTGAGCGTGGGGCATGGCGATGCCCTCTTCCAAGACCATATAGGGGCCGAATTTGTGAACCGATGAAATCATGGCGTCAACATAGCTCTGGTCGCATTTGCCAGCGTCTACGAGCAACTTACCGCATGCCTTGATCGCTTCCTCCCAGTCGGAGGCCTCGACGTGGCAGGCAACAAGCTCGGGCTTAAGAAGATCGGTCAGCATGCTCGTCCCCTACTCCTCGGGCAGGATATGAAAACCAAGCGCCTGAATGTCGCGGGCAAAGCCCTTGACCGTATCAAGCGAGTACTCAAGCAAATCTTTCCCGAAATTCTTGCGCTTGGCAAGAAGGGCATTGGGGACCGTAATGATCTGGCATCCAACGGACTCCGCCTGGAAGATATTGAGGACCTCGCGCGTAGACGCCCAGAGAACCTCGGCAGCAGGCTTAACGGCAGCCTTCTTTACGGACTCCGCCATGAGGGGCAGCGGATCGACGCCGGTATCGGCAATGCGACCGGCGAAGATGGACAGAATAGAGGGGGTCTCGGCAGAGACGGCATCGACAAACTCGTCGACCTGCTCGGGCGTGAAGATCGTGGTGACATTCACCTTGATGCCGTCGGCAGAAAGGCGCTTGACCAGCGCGGCAGTGGACTCGCCCTTGGTGTTGAGCGCCGGGATCTTAACGTAGACGTTGTCTGCCCAGGTTGCAATCTCGCGAGCCTCGGCTTCCATACCAGCCTCGTCGTCGGCGAACACCTCAAAAGAAACCGACACATCGGTAATGTGCTCAAGAACCGTCTTGGCAAAAGCGCGATAGTCAGTCACGCCACCGGCCTTCATAAGGGAAGGATTGGTCGTGAAGCCCTGAACGTTGCCATTGTCATGCATGTCAAGCATGCCTTCGAGGTTAGCGCCGTCGGCAAACACCTTAATCGCCATGTTCGGTCCTTTCTCATCTAGCACTATTGCTATCGAAAGCCTTCTTCTTTGTTTCAAAAGCTTTTCGGTTTTCTTTTATAAACCATTTCAAAAGCTATCGAAAGCTCAATTGTCAACTTTCCGTGAACGGTCGAATATCGGGTGTAAACGTACTTCTTTTGGGCGGCACCTTCAGAATGAGACTCTTTATAGCCCGTCTACGTGTGAACTATCTGCTATACATGAATTTGGGGCATGTCATTCCGTTCATTTGATTCATTCGATTTTGCCTTGTTCTTTTCATATCGATACGTTATATTTCGATTACGAAAGGCGCATCTTTTGCCTTTTGTTCAAAAGGAGCGGTATATGGCATCTACTTCAGACCTTTCACCGGCCGAGCGTCAGAGATTTATCATGAATTGGCTGGCCGAAAAGCCAAATATCTCGGTATCCGACATCGTTCGCCGTTTTTCGGTTTCGGAAGTCACCGCGCGACACGACCTCGTCTCGCTGGAATCCGAAGGCAAGCTGCGTCGCGTACGCGGCGGAGCGGTGTCGCTTTCTCGCTCCAACGCAATCTCGTATCCCGAGGAGCGCATCAATGTCCAAGTCGAGGCCAAGGAGGCCATCGCCGCAACCGCAGCAACTCTTGTTGATGATGGCGATGTTCTGGTAATTGATATCGGCACCACAGGCTTTTACTTCGCTAAGGCCCTCATGGACAAGCGTGAGATCACCATTATCACCGGCGATCTTGCAATCGCGAACTACGCCAGCTTCAATCTCCCCAATGCTTCAGTAGTGCTGCTGGGCGGCTCCGTGCGTAAGGGCCACCTCTATCTCGCGGGCGCACTAACGCTCGACTGCATGAGCAAACTACATGCCGATAAGGCGTTTGTCAGTGCCGACGGATTCCACCCCGACCACGGTTTTACCGTCGAGCACGACTTCTCGGCCATGATCAAGCATTTGTACCTAACCAACTCAAACCAGGGCTACATGATGGTTGACCAGGGAAAGTTCAACAAGACCAGTTTTTATCAGTCCGCGCAGATCGATGACCTCGATGGCATCATCGTTGATGGAGACGACGAGGGCATCATGACGGCGGCGATCGAGAGCAGTCGCAGCCATCCCAAGCTCTATATTGAAAAATAGCTCAAATGGCCGGGTCGCCCCCCCACTGCAGGCGACCCGGCCATTTATTAGATCAACCCAAAGTGGCGCATGGCGGTAACGGTACCGTCGTGTGCGACGTCGTCGGTCACGTAGTTGGCGACCGCCTTGACCTCGGGCATGGCGTTGCCCATGGCAACAGCCGTCTCGACGGCGGCGAGCATGCCCAGGTCGTTGCCCGAATCGCCGAAGCCAAAAGTGCGCGCATTTCCCTCGCGGCCCAGATACGCCAGCGCTCGCGCCACGCCCACGCCCTTGTCGATGCCCTTGGGGCTCAGCTCGCGGTTTGCTTGCTGGGCTCGCTTGGAAGCTCGGCGGTAAACGCGTCTCCCAGTCAATCCGGCACCGCCGAGGCAAACCCCACACGTGCCCGCCAACGCAAAGGTCCGGCGGGACGCACCTAGCATCCCGCCGGACCGTCACTCGTCCAGGAGGCCACCGCGACGAACCTCTAGATCTTCGCAAGCTCCTCGGAGATGACGCGGCAGACGTCCTCAGCCTGAGGCATCACGCCGTACATCTCGAAGAAGCCGTGGTCGCAGCCGCGATAGCGAATCGCGGTGACATCAACGCCCGCATCCTGCAGCCTCTTCGCGAACAGCTCATCCTGATAG
Organism: Coriobacteriaceae bacterium; assembly: GCA_902364975.1. Taxonomy (GTDB): domain Bacteria; phylum Actinomycetota; class Coriobacteriia; order Coriobacteriales; family Coriobacteriaceae; genus Collinsella. Next base: position 61,539 of record CABJFQ010000004.1, read on the forward strand.
CGCAGGTAGTCATACTCGGAAGAGATGATGACCGTGCGGGGGAACGCGCTCACGTCCTCCGCGAACAGGGCAGACACCCTCGGGTCGAGCATCTCCTCCGCATTGCCGTTGGTGTACATCAGCGGCAGGTCATCATTGGCATTGCGAATGCGATCCACCCTGCTCAAAGCCTCGATCCTCTGGTCGTTCACAATCTCATAGAGGTCATAGGACCATTCCTCCGGAACGGGGCCGCCGTCGACGAGCGGATACAGCTCGGCCACGAGCTTGATCCTGTCCACATGGGACCCGTCGAGGACGACGGCGTTGGTCAGGCTTCCGCCCGCGGAGTCGCCAGCCACGGCGATCCGCGTCGCGTCAACACCCAGCTCATCCGCATGCTCGACAAGCCAGCCGAGCGTCTTCACGCAGTCCTCGACGCCACCGGGAAACATCGTTTCGGGAGACAGGCGGTACTCGGGGTAGACCGCAACACAACCCGTTCGCTCCGCGATGTCGCGCAGGCAGTTCTCGTACTGGCCGATGTTGCCAACCATAAAGCCGCCGCCATGGATGAACACGAGCGCGGCAGAACCGCTCTCGTGGCTCTCGGGCGTGAAGACGTGCAGGGGAATGCCCCTGTCGCCAAAATTCATGACGACGGTCTTCTTGGCAACACCCGCGCCCCTCACGACATGGGTCTCCTTGTTGGGCGCGGAGCGCCACGCGATCACGTCCACCGGCCCCGCCGGCGCCGGACCAGCAGCGAGCTTCGCGTGGGCGCGCGCATAGACGCGCGGATCGAGCACGTGCTCGCGCTCATCTCCCGGCACGGGCTTCAGTAGGAGCTTCAGCCCATTAGGCTCGACGACCTCCCTAGCTCCACGCTCAAGGACTTCAAGCTCGGAAGTGGGGTACTTTCTCTCCTCGGCGCCCATGGCTAGCCGATCTTCAGCTCGTCAAGCTTGGCATCAAGCTTGGCCATCTCATCGGCGGAAAGCTCCCACTCGAACGTCTCGCAGTTCTGAACCGCGTGGGCGTCCGTGCGCACGCCAACGAGCGCGGTGCCAACGTACTCCTTCTGGGTGCTCCAGTTCACGGCGACCTGTGCCACGGGTTTGTCGTGAGCCTCGGCTATCTCGTCCATGACCTTGAGCAGCTCCTGGACGCGAGAGAACTTGGGCTCCTGGAAGTAGTCGTAGAAGCCGGCGCGGACGTCGCCCTCCTCGAACTTCGGCAGCGCGCGGAACTTGCCCGACAGGATGCCTGCGCCAAGGGAGCCATAGGTGAAGGAGTCGATGCCACGCTCGTAGCCCCACTTGATGAGGTCCTCGGAGGAGCGGTCAACCATAGAGTAGGGCGGCTGCTGGACATCAATCTGAGCGACCTTCTCGCACTCCTCGATCATCTCGGTCGTGAAGTTGGAGACGCCGATGTGGCGAATCTTGCCCTGCTCCTTGAGGAGCTGGAGGGCGCACATCGTCTCGGAGAACGGGGTCTTAGCGTCGGGCCAGTGCACGAAGTAGAAATCGATGTAGTCGGTGCGGAGGTTGCGCAGCGAGCTCTCGACCTCCCTCATGATGTTCTTGAACGAGGAGTCGCGGTCATAGCCGGCGGCGCTGGTGATCAGGCCAACCTTAGTCGAGAGCAGGTAGCTCTCTCGGTCGATGCCCCTGAGCGCGTTGCCGACGACCTTCTCGGACGTGCCGTTGCCATAGCACGGCGCGGTGTCAATGAGGTTGACGCCGTGATCGAGCATGGTGCGGATGGCGGACATGCTGGCGGCGTCATCGTTCTCACCAAAGGAGTCGCCGCCGATCGCCCAGGTGCCCACGGCGAGCTGGGAGACGTCAACGTCGGAGTTCTTGAGGTGCGTGTAGCGCATATTCTCTCCTTCTAATGGGGCGGCACGCGTCGAATGTCCTCGATCGCGTGCCGCCAGGAATTGCCTTGAACAGGCTTCGAATGATCCGGAAACCGCCTTATACGATGCCCACGAGGCCGAGGACGAGCGCCAGAACCATGATGCCGACCAGGATGATGTTGACGTTCACGTTCTTCTTGCGCAGGAGCCAGAGGACGACGAGAGTAAGTCCCAGGGGCACGATGCCCTTGAAGATCGAGTCGAGGTAGGTCTGGATCATGACGGGGTCGGAGTCTTGAACCGGAATGGACAGGATCGTGTTGAATTGGACGTTCGCCGCAGTCATGGCGCCGATCATCACGAGGCCGATCGTGGAGGTCGCCTTGGTGATGAGCTTCATGAGGCCACCCTCGTACATCTCGGAGATGAAGTTGGTGCCCATGCTGAAGCCGAGGTAGGTCATGAAGTATCGGCAGAGGATCGACGGGATGTTGTAGATCAGCAGGAACATGATCGCGCCGAGGGGCGAGCCGCTCATGGCGAGGTTGATTCCGATGCCGGCGGCGATAACACGCAAGACGCCCCAGAAGATTGCGTCGCCGATGCCGGACATCGGGCCCATCAGGGAGACCTTGATACCGTCGATGGACTCGGTGTCGAAGTCTTCGTGCCGCGAGTTCTCCCTCTCCATGGAGGCGACGAGGCCCATGGCGAACGTGCCGACGTTCTGGGTAATGTTGTACCAAGTCGTGTGACGCTTCATGGCGTCGGCACGGGCCTCGGGGTCATCGGCGTAGTAGCGGTTAAGCGCGGGCTGGACGGAGTACAGCCAGCCGTCGGCGCCAGCCTTGACGGAACCGCCGGCGCAGGAGGCGAACACGGAGAAGGAGCGCAGGAAAATGCTGTTGAGCATCTTCTTGTCTTCAGGGCTCACATTCTTGGTCAGGTTGCTCATGCGAAGAAATCCTCCTCGTCGCTGGTTGCAGAGTCGCCGGAAACGGCCTGGGCGGCTATGCCCTTCTTGGTGAGATCTAAGATCTCCTTGTCGCGGAGGGCGGAGGCCACCGCGATGATGACACCGAGAACCGCGATGGCGATCATCGGGAGACCGAGGTACTGGTAGAGCGTGAAGCCCAGGAAGAAGTAGATGCTAAGCTCGGTGCTCCACAGCATCTGGAGCAGGAGCGCCATACCAACGGCGGGCAGGAGGGCGCCCACGGCGTTGAGGCCGTTCATGACATTGGCCGGAATCTGGTTAACGATGGCGGCAACGGGCTCAGCGCCGAGGTAAACGCCGAGGAAGGCGATGAGGCCAAAGGCAGCGTACTTAACGAACCAGAGAACGAAGTGCTGAAGCGCGAGGCCCTTCTCGTTGCCCTCGGCGGCCATCTTGTCAAAGGTGGCGGCGAAGAACGCAAGGAACACGTTGTTCATGAAGATCGAGAGGAACGCGGTGACGACACCCACGGGAACGGCCAGCGTGATAGCGGCACCCTGGTCGATGCCGGCGCCAACGGTGAAGGCGACGGCGAGGGCGGTCGCAGTAACGGGCTCGGCGGAGATAGCGCCACCGATGTTAACCGCGCCCATGAAGATCGCCTCGAGAGAGGCACCGATGATAACACCGGTCTTGACGTCGCCCATCAGGAGGCCCGCAACGAGGCCCACCACGAGAGGACGCTCGATCATGCACTGACCGAGAACCCAGTTGCCGCCGTAGCAAATCAGCACGGTCAACCAGGCCATTAATGCCAACCCAATCATTTGACTTCCTTTCTTTCATTTCATTTGGCCGCCTGGCCAAATCCCCTTATTTCCCCGCCGCCTCGATCAGACTCTTGAGAGGAGTCTTGGGATTGGATGGGATAAGCTGATGGAAAACCGGAATACCCTGCTCGCAAAGCTCCTTCGCGGCCTCGAGCTCATCCGGGTTGAGCATGATCGTGGAGTTGAGGGCGACCTTGCTATCCGGATCGGACTTGTCGAAGCGGCCGACATTGGCAACGTTCACGCCCTCGATCTTGCCCGGTGCGCCCTTAACGAGCTCAAGCACGTCACGCACGCAGTTGGTGAGCGCGAAGATGCGCATGGAGTCCGCACGCGGATCGTTCGCGATGCGACAGGCATCCGGAACATCCTTGACGAGGAGCTTCTGGCCCGCCGGCGTACCCATGGAAAGCGTCATGCGAAGGGCATCGCTCTCCACGGCGTGCTTGTTGGCGACGATGATCCTGGTGGTGTTGAGCTCCTTGGTCCACACCAGGGCGACCTGTCCGTGAATCAGACGGTCATCGACTCGAACCTGTACAATCATTGTTTCCTCTCTCCCTGCTTGTTAGTACTCTCTAATCAAAGAAGTCTCCCTCGGACTCCTCGTTGTCCGCGGCCTTGCTCGGAGGCTCGACGACCTGCATCGTCGCCCTCGCCAGCTTGACGCTCTGCTTGATCGAATCTGCCGTGACCGGCTCGGCGCCGAGGAGCGTCTCGATCACGAGGCCGAGGTTCATACCGGTGACGTGGACGATTCCGCGCTTCTCCGGCTCCATGAGGACGACTTTCTGGAAGACGGAGCCACCGTAGATGTCGGTGAAGATGACGGCCTCGTCCTCAGGGCCCACCGAGTCAATAAAGGCCTGGATGCGAGGGGTGAAATCGGAATCGTCCACGTAGCAGTCAACTGCCTCCACCATGTCCGCCATGCCGGTCAGAATCTCGATCGAGCTCCTGATTCCGCTTGCGAGGTGGCCGTGCGACGCGACAAGAACCTTCTTCATCGAGTCTCTCCTAGAGCGAATAGTGGTTGGGGTTCAGAAGCTGGATCTTACTGGCGACGAACGCGCGCATGTCGGGGGCGGCGTCCATCAGGAGGCCAACGCCGTTGCCGTCGTTCTTACCGGAGTTGATGTCCTTCTCGAAGGCGCGGTACATGGAACGGAAGTACTCCGTGGCGATGTTGAACTTACTCATGCCGAGGTTCACGGCCTCCTGGAGCTGCTCGTCGGGGATGTCGGAACATCCGTGCATGACAAGGGGAACGCTGACGGCCTCCCTGCAGGCCTTGATGCGCTCCATGTCGAGGTTCGGGACCTTGACGTAGGGGCCGTGGGCATTGCCGACGGCGATGGCGAGCGAGCCGCAACCGGTGCCCTCGACGAACTCCTCGGCGAGGTTCGGGTCGGTGTAGTGGTCGCTGTTCACGAAATCGTTGGCGTCGGAGCCGTTACCGACATGGCCGAGCTCGGCCTCGATGTCGACGTCGAAGATCTTGGCGACCTGGACGACGTCCTTCGTGAGCTGGAAGTTCTCCTCATAGGGAAGTGAGGAACCGTCGACCATGACGGAGGGGAAGCCGGCCTTGACGCCCTTGACGGCGATCTCGTAACCAGCGGAGTGATCCTGGTGGACGGCGACGGGCACACTCGCGCGCTCGGCGTAATAGCGGGCGGCGAAGGCGATGATGTCGAGGGCGCAGTGGTCCTCGAAGCCGGGCCAATACTGGATGATGATGGGCATGTGCTCATCCTCGGCGGCCTGGATCGCATAACGGATGGTCTCCGTGTTGATGACGTTGATCGCGGACACGCCATAGTGGTGCTCGGTCGCATGTTGAAGAAGCTCGTTGACCTTGATGAGAGACATCTTTATCTTCCTTTCACCTGGATAATCATTGGATCGGACAGTTCTCAGCTCGTCAGCTGGTTGAACACGAAGCGAAGCGCGAGGCAGGCAGGCGCTTGCGAAGCGCGGTGGAGCCTATGCGGCCGCCTCCTCAGGCTGTGGCGCCGCGCTTCTACGCCACAGCACGTACGTCACAAGAGCAACGACCGCAGCAATCGTTGAAACGAGGGCGAAGGCCAGGAAACCCGCGTGCGTGCCGAGCGCGTCGCACGCCCAACCGCCAAACAAGTTCGCAACCACGACGGACAGACCGCTCTGGACCATCGCGAAGGCGCTCTGACCTCGAGCGCGACAATCCTCGTAGGTGTGGTTGGCAATGTAGGTAACGCAGGAGTAGTAAACGGTCATGTAACTCACGCTCTGCAGCAGCTGTCCGCAGATCATGACCGGGACGATGCCGGTGCCCACGAGCACGAGCCTGAGAGCCGCCATGAAGCAGGAAAAGATCAGGAGGTTCATCTCGCCGAAGCGCCTGACCAGCTTGGAGGAGACGAGCAGGATGGGGATCTCGCTCGCAGCGGAGACCGCGCTCAGGACGCCCACGAGGTTCTGACCCTCGCCAAGCTCGACCGCGTAGCGGCCCAAGAACGCCCCGATGAAGCCAATCGCGGCCGAGCTGATGAAGGCGAAGACCAAGACGAATGCGATCTCGTTGCTGGTGAACAGCGAGAGGAGGCCCTTTCCGTGGGAGACCTTGGGATCGTCCGCAGCATTGGCGCGAACTCCCGCCTCGGGGAGGCGCCACATGTGAGCCGCGAAGGTCACCAGCGCGGCGGAGACCACCGCGAACTGGATTTGAGGAGCCACGTCAAGCAGCCAGCCGACGATCAGGACGACGATGGCGTAGCCGATGGTGCCACCCATGCGAATGCGAGAAAAGTCCAGGCCAGAGCGATCCGCGAGCTCGATGACGAGGGAGTCGCTCAGGGGCAGGAGCCCCGAGAAAAACGCCGAGAATGCAAAGGTTACGAGAAGGACCGGGACGAACGTCGACGCCAGGTAATACAGCGGAGCGAGTACCGCCGCCGCAAGGCAGAGGGCCACGATGACCGCGCGGCGGCGCCCGAGCTTGTCGGCGATCGTCGACCAGAGCGGCTGGATGGCGAGCGCACACACCGGGGTCGCCGCGAGGAGGATGCCGGTCTGGGCCGCGCTGAGGCCGAGGCTCGTGTAGTGAGCGGAGAGAAACGGCGAGTACACGCCCGCGCAGACCCAGTAGAGTACGTTCGCGAAGAACAGCGAAGTCATGCTTGCGTTTGTCCTGGCGTTGTGCATCGTGCTTCTCCCTTCTTGCTCGCCGGGTGCCTGTCTGGGCTTCGAAGTGATCCACCATCTAGCGTGAAACGGAGTTGCGAGGCGTTGAAACAATGTTCTGTTGTTTCATCGTTTTCGTGCCGTTGTTTCACGACTCATAAGATAGCAGCTCAAGCTGAGATTGCGCCGAGGAAGTACCGATTTACCGCGAACGGTAGGAAATCAGCGGTGAAACGCTATTTCACCGCTGATGAAACATTTTGCTTAATTTTCACCTCTCTTGACCTAAGATACAAAGCAAGCTAGGACCAAGGAGTAACCATGGATAAGACAGGGGATGTGCTCAGCCACATCTGCGCGGTCATGAGCAGCCTATCCCCCTCGGAGAAGGCAATCGCAACGTATGTGCTCGACCACCCGTCGGATGTCGCAACGATGACCGTCCGCGAACTCGCCGCAGAAACCGGTACGTCACCGGCGTCTGTTTCGAGATTCGCAAGGACGCTTGACTACCGAACCTATTCGGACATGCGTCTGGCGCTCGGCATATCCATCAGCAGGGCATCCGGCGAAGAAAAGGCCACGGACGGCAGGATTACTCTGGACGACGTCGAGGGCTCCATCAAGTACGTCCTGTCTCACAAGGTCAAGGAGCTCTCCCAAACCGCCTCGCTCATTGACTCCGATGACTTTTCGGCAGTCGTCAATCTGCTCCACAACGCCAACCTCGTCCTGATCGCGGGCGTCGGCAACTCGATTAACATGGGCGTAAACGCGGCGTTCAAGCTCTCGCAGGTTGGAGTCAGAGCGTTTTGCCCCAGTACCACCGAAGCCATGGTCTCCGTCGCAACCAGCCTCAAGGAGAATGACGTTCTGCTCGTCATTTCGACGTCCGGATACTCGAAGCGCCTCGTCAACATATTCGACTCTGCCGAGGATTCGAACACCCCCATCATCATGATCACAGACAACCCGGATACGCCGCTCGCGAAGCGTGCCACGCATATCATCCGAGCCATCTCGCGAGATCAGGCCATCACCGGAACCGAGATCGCCTTCTCGCACAGCTCGATCAACTTCGTCATCGAGCTGCTGTTCCTCTTCCTGACCTCTTGCTGGGATGACCCGGTAGAGTTTAACAGGATCATCTCGAAGAATCTCATGGGAGACAAGCAATACAGCTAGGACGACGCACGCCGACGCACCGATGCCCAGACCGAAACGGGAGGACCCCTTGATAAAGCTCATCCTCGCAGACATGGATGGGACCCTGTTGCCGTTTGGCTCAAGGGTCGTATCGGAGCGCACGCACAGCGCGATTCTTTCGGCGCTCGATGCGGGCATCGCGTTCGGCCCCGCAAGCGGGCGCGACTACGCCGACCTGGCCGATGCCTTTGACGGCGACGCGCGCTGTTTCTCGACCGGCATCATGGCCAACGGAAAGAAGGTCTTCTCCAGCGGCGAACTCGTGTTCAAAAAGACGCTCTCGACGGAGGCCCTCGTCAAGCTCGATAGCGCTGTACGCCCCTACGCGGGGACGTCACTCTGGCTAGTCGCCGATGTCGATGAGACAGGCAAGCGCTGCGAGCAGTTCCTCTGCGCCGTCGAGCCTGGCGACGAATTCGCCTTGGAAGTCGTTAAGGACTCCGGAAGAGACATGGCGCTCGGAGACGTGCCCACGAACCGTGACGTCATAACCGCCGGCATCTTCGTCAATGTCAGCTCCGCCCCGACGGAAGTCGTTCGGAGTCGATGCAAGGAAGCCTGCCCAGAACTTGATTTCCCCTCGCCCGTCCCATTCTTCCTCGATGTTGTTCCGGCTGGCTGGAGCAAGGTAAACGGACTCGACGCGCTTCTCGGCAGCCTTGGGGTCACGCTGGACGAGGTCGCTTTTATCGGAGACTCGGAAAACGACGTGACGCTCCTCGATAAGGTGCCGAACTCCTACGCAGTCGCGGGCGCGATGCCAGAGGCGAAGGCCGCGGCCCATCACCTGATCGGGAACGCAGCCGAGGACTCCGTCGCGAAGCTCATCGAACAGATTGTCCAGCAGCGAGGCTAGGGTTCCGCCAGCGTGGCATGCGCCGCGTGCCTCGTCATCCGTTCGTGGCGCGCTACCTCGTGACGATCCAGAGCGTGGCCATCGTCGCGACGCCGATGCCTACGATGAGCGCGGCCCACAGGACGCGGACCACGGGGTTCATGTCGCCCGCCACCACCATGTCGTTCGCGTGCCAGAACCAGCTCTCGTTTCCCTTGCGCATGATGCCCTCCCTTAGCCTCGATTACGCCATCTATGGCCGAGCAATCGCAGGTCACGTGCCATGGATTTGCCCTACGCCCAGCTTTCAGTTCTGTAAGGCGGCGGGAGCCTGTGCGAGGCCCCGAGTCCTGAGGCTGTTGCAATGAAAATGGGAATCAAGGGGCACGCATCAATCATATGGGTTCCTTTCGGGGGCGATGGCAAACGAAGCATCCATCATATAATGGAGCGACGCAATCAGAGAGGTCACCCATGGAATTTTACGCAAGCTGCCCCGAGGGCTTTGAGTCCGCACTCGCCGACGAGCTTAAACGGCTCGGGCTTTCGCATGTCCGCCGCCTGAAGGGCCGCGCTACGTTTGAGGGCGAGCTCGAAGAAGGCTACCGCGCCTGTCTGTGGTCGCGCCTGACCAGCCGCGTGTTTGTGGTGCTTGGGCGCTTTGAGGCACAGGACGCCGATGAGTTGTACGACGGCGTTTACGACATCGCCTGGGAGAACATCGTCCGCCCCGGCGCCACCATCGCCATCACCGCCCGCGGCGTGACCGAGCAGCTGCGCAACACGCGCTTCTCGGCTCTGCGCGCCAAGGACGCGCTGTGTGACCGCCTGGCCGAGGCCACGGGTCGCCGCGCCGACGTCAATGCCGCCGATCCCGACGTTCACCTGCTGCTTTCGCTGCGTCAGCGCCGCGCGAGCATAAGCCTGGACCTTTCGGGCGACCCGCTGTTCAAACGCCTGCCGCCCGCAGCGACCCGCGCCGGCGAGGGCGCGCACGTGCTGCGCCCCGACTACGCCGCCCTGGTGCTGGCGCAGGTCGGCTGGACCGCACTGTGCGAGCGCGAGCTGACGGCCGATGATTACGAGGATGAAGCCCTTCCCACGCTAATCGATGCCTCGTGCGCCGGCGGCGGCCTGTTGCTGGAAGCCGTGAACATTCTGACCGACCGCGCCCCGGGCGCCACACGCGAGCGCCGGGGCTTTGAGGGCTGGCAGCTGCACGACGCCGCCCTGTGGGAGCAGCTGCTTGCCGAGGCGCGCGAGCGCGAAGCGGCAGCGCGCGAGCGCCAGGCGCGCATCGTGGCCGTAGACATCGACCCCGCCGCCCGCAAGACTGCCGAGCGCATGGTCAAGTGCGCCGGCTACAAGCGTTTTGTCAACTTTTGTGCCGCCAAGCCCGCCACCGTGCTGGACCATGCGGGCGCCGTCGCCGGTGCCGCCGTGGTCGCAGACACCACCGAGACCCCGCTTTCGCTCATGCACGACGCCATGACGCTGGTCGGCGAGCTGCGCCGCGCGCCCGAGCTCGCTTCGGCACCGGTCGCCGCACTCACCCGCGATGGCCTTATGGCCCGTGCGCTCCATGCCGAGCCCGCGCGCTCCATCGCCGTCATGCCCAACAACGAAGAGGCGACTATTGAGGTTTGGCCCTCGCTCGATCATGCTGCCGCGGCGTTTGAAGCTGCGACCAGCGCAGATGCCGAGGAGCAGACCGCGGACGCCGAAGACGAAGCCGCCAACACCCCCATGTCCGAACCTGCCGCCACGCTCGACTTGGGCGATGGCAAGCCGCTGCCCGTGCTCATCCCGGAGTCCGAGCAGTTCGCCAACCGCCTGCGCAAGAATGCCCGTCTGCGCCGCAAGTGGGCCAAGCGCGAGGGCGTGAGCTGCTACCGCGTCTATGATGCCGACCTGCCCGATTACTCCGCCGCCATCGATCTGTACGAGGGCTGCCCGCAGACGCCGGGTCGCTGGCTCGTCATCGCCGAGTACGCCGCACCCAAGACCATCGATCCTGCGCTGGCCCAGGCCCGCATGCTCGACATCTTGGCCATCGCGCCGCGCATCCTGGATGTTCCGGCCGAGCACGTGCACGCTAAGGCCCGCATGCGTTCGCGCGGCGGCTCGCAGTACGGCAAGCAGGGCGCCGGCAAGGGCGGCCCGGGCGAGCGCGCCAACATCGCGCGCCGTCGCCTCCCGCTCATCGAAGAGGGCGGACTCACCTTTGCCGTCAACTTTGACGACTATTTGGATGTGGGCATCTTCCTGGATCATCGCGTCACGCGCAACCTGGTGCGCGAGCACGCCAAGCAGGCGCGCCGCTTCCTCAACCTGTTTGCCTACACCGGCACTGCCACCTGCTACGCGGCCGATGGCGGCGTCGAGGAGACCGTGACGGTCGACCTTTCCAACACCTATCTGGACTGGGCCGAGCGCAACATGCGCCAGAACGGCTTTGTTGGCCCGCAGCATCATTTTGTGCGCGACGACGTGCTCGCCTGGATTCGCGACCAGCGCCAGACGCGCAACCGCTGGGACCTGATCTTTGTCGACCCGCCCACGTTCTCGAACTCGTCCAAGATGGGCCGCCGTACCTGGGATGTCCAGCGCGACCATGTTGAGCTTTTGGCCGGCGTATCGCGCCTGCTCGCACAGGGCGGGCACGCCATCTTTAGCTGCAACCTGCGCGGCTTCCGCCCCGAGACGCGCAAGCTCGCGCGAGCGGGCGTCGTGCTGGAGGACATTACGGCGCAGACCATCCCCGAGGATTTCGCGCGCAACCAGAAGGTGCACCATTGCTATATCGTGCGCCGCCTGCCCATCGAGGACGCCATGGCCGAAGTCGGCTTTAGCGCTGAGGAGATTGCCGAGCGAACCGAGGAGCTGCGCAACCCCGAGGCCCGTAAGCCTCGCGCAACAGCGCCCGCGCACGCGCAGGCCGGCAACGGCAAGTCCAACTTTGCCGGCAAACCCTCCCCCGCCGGCAAACCTAAAAAGAAAAAGTTCTACGCCAGCAAGCCCAAGGACAAGTAAACAAAGTTGCGGTGGAATACGGACTGTTTTGCCTAGAATGAGGCAAAGTTAGGCCGTATTTCACCGCAACTCATATTGGGATGGTGGATGCCGACCTATCCCTGGATGACCAATCGGTAACCAATACCCACGTGCGTCTGGATATAGCGCGGATGCGCGGGGTCGGACTCGATCTTCTTACGCAACGTGCCCATAAAGACACGCAGGCTCGCCAGGTCGCTCTTGGTCGCCGTGCCCCAGATCTCATGCAGGATAAACTGGTGCGTGAGCACCTTGTCGGCGTTGTGCGCCAGCAAGCACAAGAGCTTATACTCGATCGGCGTCAGATGCAGTTCCTCGCCATCCATCGTGGCGATGCCGGCATCAAAATCGATATGCAGCTCACCGGTATCGAACGAGCCCTCGGAGACAACGCCGCCCGTCTGCGCATACGAAAGGCGCCTGAGCGTCGTGCGAATGCGCGCGAGCAGTTCCTCGACCGAAAACGGCTTGGTCAGATAGTCGTCGGCGCCGGCATCGAGCGCGCGGATTTTGTCCGCATCCTCGCTGCGCGCCGAGACCACGATAATCGGCATGCCCGACCATGCGCGCACCGACTCCACCACCTTGACGCCGTCCATATCGGGCAGGCCCAGATCGAGCAGCACAACGCTCGGCGCCTGCGATGAGGCGGCGGCGATGGCGGCATGGGCGGTCTCCACAGCCATATGGCGCAAGCCGTGCGTCTCGAGCGCGGCAACAATAAGATTGCGAACGGCGGGGTCGTCCTCAACGACCAAGATGAGCGGTTTTACGGCAGAGTTCGGCACAGCGCTACTCCTTATCAAACGAAACGTCGGCGGCGGGAAGTTCAATCGTAAAGACCGAACCGTGCGGGTCCGCCGCGGCAACCTCTATGCTACCGCCATGTGCCAACGCAATGGAACGGCAGAGCGAAAGACCCAGGCCAACGCTGCGGTGGCTGTCGGCCAGACCATGGTTGGCGGTATAGAACGACTCGAAGATCCGCTCGCGATCCTCGGGTGCGATGCCCGGACCATCATCGGCCACCGAGCACGCCACGCGCCCATCGTCGACGCTAATCGAAATCATGATATGCGAGCCCGCCGGCGTATAGGTGATGGCGTTGTTCACCAGATTGACCACCAGCTGCACCATCAGGCGTGCATCGACGTTGACGAGCGCCGGCTCATCGCACGCCACCACCTTAAGGTCGTGCTCGCGCACGGCCGGACTTACGTGGCGCAGCGCCTCCTCGACGATATCGTCCATGAGCTCGAGCGTGGTCGACAGGCGCATACCGCCACCCTCGAGCTTGGTGATGGCGAGCAGATTCTCGACAGTGGCGTTGAGCCATTGCGCGTCCGAGCGAATGGATAGGAGCATGCCGCGGCGTGTCTGGTCGTCGAGCACGGCCGTGCCGGTCGAGCCCTGGTCGAGCAACACGTCGGCATTACCCGAAATACTGGTGAGCGGCGTACGCAGGTCGTGCGAGATGGAGCGCAGCAAGTTGGCGCGCAGCTGCTCGTTTTTAGCAAGCACCGCCGCTTCCTCGCGGGCCTCCATGGCGCGGGCGCGATCGAGCGCCAGCTCGCCTTCGCTCACGATGGCATCGGCAAGCGTCCGCTCCTCGGGCGTCAGCGCATCGGGCTCGGCGACAATGGCGAACACCCCCACCACCGAGGCGGGATCGCCCGCGCGCACCATGGTGTCGCCCGAGCGCACGGTCAGGTATATGCCGTAGAACGCCGAGGCGCCATAGGTGGCATCGAGCGGCGTTCCCACATAGGCGGACGCCGAGAGCCGCGGCGGCATCTGCGGCGCCAGCTGGTGTACCGGCGCGGCATCGCCCACGGCCGTGTACGTCGTGCGCGGCAGCAGGTCATCGTTATCGGCATCGGCGCTATACCACACGACCGGACAGTCCGAAAGACGCGCCAGCTGCGTTGCCATAGCGTGCACAATCTGTTGCTGATCGCCACACCGCTGCAGCATGCGGTTGGTCTCGAGCACCATCTGCGTGCGACGGTCGCTGGCGGCGGCCTGCGCCAAGGCGCGGCGCAGGGCCAGCGCGATCGAGCTCGATACGAGCGAGACCGCAAACATGATAAAGAACATGCCGGGATAGACGCGGTCGATAAACGACAGCGCGTAGCGCGGGTCGACAAACAAGAAGTTGTAGAGCGCCACGGCGGCAGCCGAGCTCAGCAGGCAGTACAGGCGGCTCCAGGTAAAGAAAGCGCACAGCTGCACGGCAAACACATAGACGATCATGATGCTCGGCGCGAGCCCCGGATGGTCGAGCAGCGCGCCCACAATCGTCGCCGCGGCCAGCAGCCCCGCCGATACGCAGGCGTCATACAGAGGACTGCGACGCGTCAGCGTTGTACGCCGCCACCAAAAGTTCTCGGCAATATCGCCGTCCGCACGGACGTCCATCAGCGCCCCGCCCCTCTCTCAAAAACAAAAACCACCACAAAGGGGACTGGCACCTTTGCGGTGGTGGCCTCCTTGTGGTGGTTTCAAGTGTATAGCCTTTGCAGCCTGCGGTCGCTAGACAAACAGCAGACGTCGACTACGGACGCTCGTCGGGAGCCAGGCGCTGCATCTTGCTCACGGCCTTAAACTTGGTGAACAGCGGCACGTACTCAAAGCTCACGTTGGAGTTCTCCAGGCCGTACCAGCGCGCAGGCGTGCCGGCGGCGCGGCGGATGATGTACTTGAGCGTGATGGCCGTACGCTCGCTGGGCTCCACGTCGCTTTCGGGCGCCAGCAGCTTGCGGATCATGACGAACTTAAACGTACCGATGTTGCCCGGGTCCTTGTAGACCGAGTAGTCATGCGTCTGCGCCGGCAGCTCGCCGCTGGCAGCCAGGTCCTGAACAACCTGGCGCAGGTAAGCATTGACGCGCTGGTTGATCTTATAGCCCAGGTACAGATGCACGCGGAACACGTAGTCGGTGCCGAACGTCTCGACCGAGTAGGCAAAGGTATGCGGCTCCTCCATGGTCTCGACATTCACGAACCACCAGGCGCGAGCGCGCTTGGGGTGCTTATCCAAAATCGAGTAGACGATATCGCGGTCGATATAGTCGGTGTTGGTGTCCTTGGTCAGGTACACGATGTTGTCGCTCATGAGCTCGTAGCGATCGTCGTCGCGCAGGCGTTTGAGCTGCGGCAGATAGCTGCGCAGCGGCAGCAGCGTAAACTGACGTTGCTCGACCGCCGTACCGTTGTACCAGCACACCATGATGCCCATGATGAGCGCGGCCATAAGGATGGTGAAATAGCCGCCGTGGAAGAACTTGGTGAGCGAGCTCACAAAGAAGAAGCCCTCGAGCATAAGGAAGAAGGCGGCAAAGATCCACGGCGCGACCTTGAGATTGCGCTCCACGTGCAGATAGAAGAAGAGCAGCATTGTCGTGCACATCATGGTCAGGGTAATGGCCAGGCCGTACGCGGCCTCCATGTGCGCCGAGTTCTGGAACAGCAGCACCACGACGACGCAGCCCACGAGCATGACGTTGTTGACCATGGGGATGTAGAGCTGGCCCTTGGTCTCGGCAGGATAGAAGACCTGCATATGCGGCATGAGGTCCAGGCGGCTGGCCTCGGACACCAGCGAGAATGCGCCAGTGATGAGCGCCTGCGAGGCGATGATGGCCGCGACGGTGGAAAGGCCGACGGCAAAGGGGCGCAGACCCGGGGCAAGCATCTGGTAGAAGGGGTTGAGGTCGGCGATACCCATGAGCTCCGGGTTGCCGGCGTTGTTGATAAGCCACGCGCCCTGGCCCATGTAGGACAGCAGCAGGCAGCACTTAACGAACGGCCAGGTGGCGTAGATGTTGCCGCGGCCCACATGGCCCATGTCGGAGTAGAGCGCCTCGGCACCGGTGGTGGCAAGGAAGCAGCTGCCCAGAATCATGATGCCCGCGTGGTTGTTGGGGCTCAGCAGAAAAGCGATGCCACGCAACGGGTTGAGGCACAGCAGCACCGCGGGATACTGGCAGACAAAGAACAGGCCCGTGCCGCCCAGGAACAAAAACCACAGCGTCATGATGGGGCCGAAGGCGTGACCGATCTTGGCCGTGCCGATGCGCTGCACCAAGAAGAGCGCGATGATGATGGCAAGCGTGATGGCGACGACACGACCCTGGTCGTCACCGAGCACGGCATGGACCGCCGGGATGGTGCGCAGGCCCTCGATGGCCGTGGTGACGGTAACGGCAGGCGTCAGGATGCCGTCGGCGAGGAGCGCCGCGCCGCCCAGCATGGCGGGGATGATGAGCCACTTGCCGCAGCGCTTGACCAGGCTGTACAGGGCAAAGATGCCGCCCTCGCCGTGGTTGTCGGCGCGCAGCGAGATCAGCACGTACTTGACGGTCGTCAGCAGCGTGACCGTCCACACGACAAGGGAGAGCGCGCCGAGCACGAACTCCTGCGTGACGCTTCCGATGCCGCCGTTGCCGGCAACGAGCGCCTTGGTTACATACATGGGGCTGGTGCCGATATCGCCATACACCACGCCCAGCGTGACGAGCATCGCCGAGATGCTCACAGGAATCGCAGCGTGCGAGGCTACTTCCTTTGCCTTTTGTTCCATAAGCCGGTTTCCTCCCAATTTTAACGTTCGACGGGATTATATGTAATCAGCCCATATTTTAATGGCACCGTTTTCCCAGCTAGATAAACATTTATGCGGCCTTTAGGCCACCGCGGCGATATGGAATGTGACAAAGGGACACCCCCCCTTTGTCACATTCGTCATTTTCCGAGCCAGTTTTTGAACCACCACTCCATGGAGCGGCTCATCTCGGCCATAAAGGGACTCGTGTGCTTACGGGTGTAGATGTCGACGACGCGCTCACCCACCTCGCGGGCATGCGGGCGAAACATCGCGTCCATCTCGGCCACCTGCGTGTCCATCGTCGCGGCGTCGGCGCGGCGGTAGTGCTCCTCGTGCACCAGGTTCACCACGGGATGCGCGATTGCCGGGCGCTCCTTGCGGGGTGTGCCGATGATGAGCATCGACAGCGGCATGGTATGGGCAGGCAAATCCAGCAGTGCGGCAACCTCCTCGGCGTTCTCGACGATATCTCCGATATAGCAGCTCCCCAGCCCCAGGGCCTCGGCGGCAACCACGGCGTTTTGAGCAGCGATCACGGCATCCTGCGCCGCGATGGCAAAGTCGCCCAGGCCCGGAGCACGACGGGGCGACTTGCCCGTGCGCTCTACAAACTCGGGCTCAAAGCAACCCACATGCTCAAACAGATCGATCCACTTGGCATAGTCGACTACAAATATTAATGCCCAGGGCGCCTTGGCGATCATCGGCTGGTGGTCGCACAGATCGGCCAAGCGATCGAGCGTAGCCTGCTCGCGAATGCTCACGATGGAGTACATCATCATGGCGCCTGCCGACGGCGCACGGCTCGCCGCATGCAGAATCGCCGCCCGCTGCTCGTCGGTCACCGCCACGGGACGGCCGTCGTCATCGCGCGCAAAGGCACGCGTGGAAGAACGGTGTTCCAGCGTGTCCAATACCGCGTTGCCCGTGGTCTCGACCGAATAGCCGTTCGTATCCAAAGCCGCCGCACAAACCTGCTCGCCCATTGCCCCATCCCTGCCATTTCTTTAAGAAGCCATTACGTTTCCGTGTAATTCCCGTCCATTATCGCGCAGGTCGCCACTACATTGCGCCACACCGCCACACGCGCGCGTTAATATGGCTGGTTGTTGTGCGCAGCCACCAATTGCTGCGCATATCTTGGTAACAATCGGGTAAATCCCCGCTTTCGTAGGTTTTAGTTTGTGAGGAGTCTCAGCATGTTCGCTGCCGCCATCTCGCTCGTCGGTCTTGCGGCGACCGTCTACCTTGTCTTGCGCGAGGCCAAGGCCATTTGCGCAAAGTCGGGCACCGTTGCCAAAAGCGCTCTTGGGTGGAGCGTCGCCTTCGGCCTGTTCCAGCTCTTTTTGACCATTTGGGGCGCCATTGGCCTCGTCGCTCAAAACGAGCCGCTCGCCTTTGTGATGCTCATCCTGACCAACGCCATTCTCACCGGATGCGCTTGGGCCAGCATCGCCCGCGACCGCATCGCACCGCGCGTCTTTGCGTTCGCCTCGGCCGACGCTCCCGCCCCCACTGGCAAGCTCGCCCGCCTGCGCGGCGCCTTTGTGGGCAAACCGCTCGTCGCCGCCGTCCTGTGCCTGCTGCTCGCCGGCGTCTTTGCGCTGCTGGGCATGGAGGTCTCGTCCAACCACGACTTTACCTGGGTCTACCCCCTGTGCATCCTGCTCGAGTGGGCCATCATCACCGTGCTCATGACCGGCTTGTTCTTCCTATTCCAGCGCCACGGCGCAGCTCCCGCCGTCTTGGCCTTTGCCCTCTTTGTCCTGGGCATTGCCGAGTTCTTCGTCATCACGTTTAAATCCATGCCCATCCAGCCGGGCGACCTTTCGGCCATCTCCACTGCCGCCGCAGTCGCCGGCAACGGCTACACCTTCTCGATCTCGCTGTTCTGCGTGCTGTCCATGGGCTTTACCGCCATCGCCATGCTGCTGTGCGAGTACGCCGGCCTGGTGGCACCGCACCGTCAGAAGGGTGCCGCCAACGCCAAGCGCATGCTGCTCACCAACCTGCTCGTGGCGGTGCTGTGCCTGGGCGGCGTGACCGCGCATGTCACGCTCATCGACTACTACAACACCCTCGGCATCACCGTCTACACCTGGCGCCCGCTCGAGAGCTACTGGCGCGAGGGCTACCTGCCCGCCTTTATTAGTGCGGCACAGTCCATCAAGCCGCCCAAACCCGCCGACTACTCCGTCGACGATGCCAAGGCCACGCTCAAAAAGTACGCCAAGGCCTACGACAAGTCCGACGCGGCCAAGAGCGACGAGCGCGCCGCCGCCCAGGAGCAGTTCGACAGCGAGAAGCCCACGGTCATCGCCATCATGAACGAGACCTTCTCGGATCTGTCAATCTACCAGAACATGCGCGCCGGCTACGAGGGCCCGCAGTACTTTAAGAGCCTGTCCAACTGCCTCAGCCGCGGCAAGCTCTATGTGAGCGCCTACGGCGGCGGTACCGCCAATACCGAGTTTGAATTTATGACCGGCAACTCCATGGCCAACCTGGGCTCGGGCGTGTACCCCTACACCATCTACAACATGGAAACGACTGGGAACCTAGCAGAGCAGTTCAAGTCGCTCGGATATTCCACCACGGCCATGCACCCCAACCACGCGACCAACTGGAACCGCGAGAACGTCTACAAGGACTTTGGCTTTGACCAGTTCCTGTCCATCAACGACTTCCAGGGCGCCGATACCCTGCGCGGCATGGTGACCGACCAAGCTACCTACGACAAGATTCTTGAGCTGCTCGACCAGAACGCCGATCCGCAGTTCATCTTCGACGTGACCATGCAGAACCACTCGGGCTACGACACGGGCCTGCTGCCGGTCGACAAGCAGATGCACCTGAACATCGACACGACCGACCTGGACGCCAAGACCGTCGAGGACGGCACGCTCTCCGATGTCGACGAGTATGTCTCGTGCATCGAGCAGTCCGATCAGGCGCTGCGCTACTTCCTCAACGCCTTGAGCAAGCTCGACCGCAAGGTGGTCGTGGTGTTCTGGGGCGACCATCAGCCGTTCTTCCCGTCCAAGTTCAATGACAAGTGGTTTACCGGCGAGGACGACGCTACGCATCAGGAGCGCCTGTGGCAGACCGACTACATCATTTGGGCTAACTACGACGTTGCCGGTTGTGACCAGACGAGCGAGGTCGACGACCTGTCCACCAACTACCTGTCCACCCAGCTCATGCAGCTGATCGGCGCACCGCTGACCGACTACCAGAAGGCGCACATGACACTGCGCGAGTCGCTGCCCGCCATCAACTCGGTCGGCTACGAGGACGCCAGCCTGCGCTGGGCGCTCTCCTCCAACGTCACCGGTGACGACGCCGCTGCCGCGGCCGCCACCAAGGCACGCGAGGATTACGCCAAGATGCAGTACTACGAGATGTTCCGCGACGGCAAGAACGTGTATACCGAGCACTTCCAGACCGAGGCCAACGAGACCGACCCCAACCTGGCACCGGGTACGACCAAGATCAAATAGCGACTATCTGCGAGTTCATAACTGAAACGTCTGTCCGGGCGGAGGCATATAAGGTTCCCTGCTCAGACAGTCCTGCGCAAGACGGGGGCCACATTAAGTGGCCCCCTTTGCGTGCGGAACTCGCGACAGACCCTTCCCGCGCCTCCGCCTGCCGCCGCCCCTCACCCGTTGCGAGTTGAGTGGGCTGATGAGAAGCTGCGCTCGCCTCGTAGCAGAAGCGTGGCCTGGCATGCGCATCGCGGAAAGCTTGTCCCGGAATTCACGTCCGGAATGGGATGCGGTTTCCGTTTGTGGCCCCGTTGGGAAACCGCATCCCATTCCGATCACAAATTCCGGGTCACATTTTCCGCCAAGGCTTCAACCGGAAACCGTGTCCCATTTCTCAGCCGAATACTGGGATGCATTTTCCGCTGAGTCCCTCAATCGGAAAGTGCATCCCATTCCAAAGGCGAATTCCGGGATGAGCTTTCCGAGACCCCGCCCATCCGGAAAGCCCGTCCCACTCCGTATACATCCAGGCATGAAATCATCAGCTTATTAGGCCTTCTATCAATAAAGAGACACCCTCCCGGGCGGCGGGCACGAAGTTCATCGCGAGTTCCGCACGCAAAGAAGGCCACTTAATGTGGCCTTCGTCTTGCGCAGGACTGTAGAGCAGGGAACTTCGTGCCCGCCGCCCGGGAGGGCGTTGCGTTTAGAGGATGGACCTAGTACTTATCCCTCCGGGACAAAAGCAGCGCGGCCATAAAAGCGATGATTGCAAGCGTCAGCAGCATCAAAAGCCATGCGAGCGTGCTGTCGCCGGTTGCCGCCAGGCCAAACAGACCGGGGCTCTTACTGTCAGCAGGTTGTACGGGAATCTTCTCGCCATCGTCCTCGGCGGTGATTTCCCAGCGGATGGTCTTGCTTGCGTCGGCAAGCTCATTGCCCACCGACGTCGGGACACTTAGTTGCAAATTGAGCACCGTGCTGCCATCGCTCGTAAACGTTGCGACCTGCGTGGGATAGGCGAACACACTGCCCAGAGTTCCCGTCTGGAGCCAACCTGCAGACGCATCGCCCGCCGACGCCGTTAAGGTAATGGGCGACAGCAGGTGTGCCGTCTCGTGATCGACAACGGCCCGCACAAACACGCGTACCTGGGACTTTACACCAGTGGCACGAACCTCAATCTGCTGCTCGCGCACATCGCCGGGCATTAGACCTTTAAAGGCGGGAAACAGATCGGGCTCCCCCGAGGAGCCCGTCGCCCCCGAGACCGTCAGCTGGCGCGCATTTCCGTCATAGGCAATCGCGGGAGTATCGGCAAACGCACGGGCAGGAACGGCGAGCGTGACCATGCAGAGAATAGCCGCGACCACGCAACGCAAGGAGCGCGCAACACCTTTGCGAATCGAGAACGCCATACTTACGCACCTCCATACGGCGGCACCAGCACGCCATCCTCGACCGAGCAACCCCATGCGTCGCGCACGGCCTCATCGGGCGTCGCCTGGACCGCCTGAGTGGAGATATCCACGACAAGATTGCGACCTTCGGTTGCCTTGAGCTCGGTAACCCTATTAATGAGCACGCCGGTTTCCGCGCCGGGAGCGACGGGCGACGTCCAGTAATAGAACCCGTCGCTCGCCTTAACCCAGTTATAAGCCGAGTTCGCGCTCGAGGCATCAGCCACGCTCCACGCAATCTCGTAATCCGCCTCACCCTTCGGCTCCTCCTTCGGCTCATCCCACAGGCGTGCGCCATCCTGGTCCTGCCAGTAGATATCCACTGCAGCACGAATATAGGCGGGCGCAGTACCCGTGTTCTTCGCCTTGACATCGCTTTTCACTTTGCCGTTGAGCGTTTCCTGAACCGATGGCGTCACCGACCCGATGCCGAACTGGTTGACCAGCACGCCCGTAACCGAAAGCCAGGCCAGCGTGCCTGCCGTACCGGCCAGGAGGATAACCCCCACCAGCAAGGCGATGATGCGCTTGCGCTTGGACATGCTAATCCTCCTTCTTTGCTACGATGCCGTTGCTCCAAACGTTATGGGCACGATTGCTGCCGTCGATCCATTTGTCGTTCACACGCGTGTTCGTGCAGGTGAACGTGGCATCGTTCGCGCTCGATGCAGCGGAGATAGTCGCCTGCGCCTTATCGCCCGGCTGCTTGCCAGGGACGCCGATTTGGTTGCTGTAGCGCCATGCCCACGCTGAGTCCTCCTCGACGGTGTAGATACCCGCCGGGACCGCAAGCTCGATAGCGCCGGAGTACCAGGCGGAACCGTCCTTCAGCTGCGCATCCGATGACACCGTTACCTCAACCGTGCGCTCCTCCAAGGCGTTGCCGTCCATGCCGGCCCGGGAAACCTTGAAGCGGAACGTCTTGCCCTTCGCCCAGCTATCCTGGGTTTGCTTGACGATCTTGAGCGTATGCGTAGCGGCGAAATCGAACACCGCATTGCCATCGCTCTGAGTGCCGTCGCCCGTGAGCTTGTAGTCCAAACGATTCGTCAGCTCAAACGAGCCCTCGCCTGAACCCGAACTGTAAAGCGAGACATACTTCCCGTTGACAGGCGCAGGAGTCTGGCCAGGAAGACCATAGCCCACGCGGTCAACGTGCACCGTCAATTGCGTGCCCATGAAGGGCTTTGCAAAGCAAGCCTTGAACGGCGCCTTATCGCTCTTGTCATCTATCGTGTTCGCGGCATTGGGATCAAGCAACCACTTGAGCTGCCCGGTCACATTCTTAGGGCTCGCATCGTCCGATGTGTCGTTAGCGACGACCTTATACGTCACCGGATACAAATCCATGTTGGCTGTAACCGGTTTACCCTTGAAGTCGCTCCACGCCACAGCTTTGTCGCCATTAACCCACTGCCACTCCAAGAACAACTCCTTCAAGCTGCTATCCGCTCGCTCGCCCAGGAATGCGACGATTGCGGAGTAGGCTTCGGGATCGTAGGCCACTTCCTTTGGCTCCATGACGGGTTCACCCTTGTCGTCATAGAACGGGTTGCCGTTCTCGTCCATCTTGGGCACCTTAACTGTCTGAACAAAGCCGGCATTGCCATCCTGGCCACGCAGAACACTCGTATCGTTCGGGTCTACCGTAGCGGTGTAGATGACGTTGCCTTCGGTGTCGTGATAGCGCACTTTAAGCGGCGTCTTCTTGTACACCGCAGTGTAGGTCACGCTCTCAAAGGGCTCGCTGCCCTCGAGGGGATACTTCTCATCGTCAGTCATCAGGGTGTACTGCCCGTCATTGACATAATCGCGCGACCAGCCGACAAAGTCGTACTTGGTGCCGTCAGTGCCCTCAACCTCCTCGGCGGCCTTGACCTCAAGAGAAATCTGGTCGCCGGAATCAGTGCGGCCGAGGCTACGGACAAGATCGGGATTCGCAAGTTCAGAGTCAATGTTCGATTGAACGGTAACCAGGCTGGGACGGTAGACCGGGTACAGCTCCATGGGGGCCTTGACCACGGTAGAAGCACTCACCATACGGATGCCCTCTGACCAAGCGACATAGCCCTTGCCAGGTGCCGGCTCGGCTTCCGTCCAGCCCACGAAGACGTTGAACTCGCCTGTATCCGCATCGATAGTGCTGACGTCATAAGTAGGCTTCGGGATGCCGCCATTAAGGTTGCCGAGCATATCGTCTTGCTGAGCAACTTTGCCGTCCACATCCGTGGCATTGAGGTGGTACACAACCGCCAACGGCGAATAGTACGCCACGAATGTATAGGCTCCGCCAGGTTCCACCGGATAAGAGCAAGTACCATGCTCCACATCGTAGGGAAGCGTCTTGATCTCGCCGTTCGGAAGCTCGATCTCAACCTTCTGCAACTTATACAGCTCACCGCCTGCTTTATAAACCGGCGTCGTAACGTCAGGGGTCACCGTTGCCGTAGCAGGATTGGTGTCCGCGTTGATAACGGGAGCGATGTTGTAGCTAGGCACATTGACCTTGTCCGTACCCTCAAAACCTGCGCGATGCAGGTTGGTGGTGTAGCTGACGTCGTACTTTGCGTAGACGGGATAGGCATCCTGCCACTGGGTGACCTTGGACTCGTCGGTCGCCAGATACGGCTCTGCCTTATCCGGATCACTCGTCACATAGGGGTCGCCGGCGACGTCGTAGATATACTTCCAGACGTCGGAATCCTTCTGAACCTCGGCGGTTGAAATCCAGCCCAGGAACTTATAGCCCGGCACCGCCATCTCCGCATCGGTCGGAGAGGCTTCGAGTGTCAGGTTGGGATTGACGTCACCCTCCTTTCCGTGCTCGGGCGTGTTGTCTACCGTCTGTTCGGTATGGATAAACGGATATTTATAGGTGTAGGTGCTATCGGAGTCCAGCAGCAACGGAGCCTCATAACGTCGCGTGACGCTCTTAACCGAGACATCGTCCTTGCCATAAAAGCTGACGCTTGTCGTCACCATGGCACGCATGTAATACTCCGAATCGATGCCAATCTCGCTCTGAACGGGGTTGCCCACGCAAGTCCAGCACCCGCCTTGGCGCTCGAGGGTCCAGAAATTTAAATGGTATCGCTTGCTCGCCGGCCTAAAGTAAAACTTCAGCGCTCCTGCGACCCACTCGTCATCCAGTGTGCCCGAACCCGGGAAATCCGTATCGGCAATGACATTTTTCCGGGTATCCACACCTGTATCGTTTTTGACCGTATGCGAATACGCTTTCAAAGGCGCAACGATGAGCGTCTCTGCCCCAAAGCGCCCCTCATTGCATTCGTCCTTATAGTTTTCCTTCAGTCCGTGATAGACGTGCTCGGAACCCCAGTGCACGATATTCTCTCGCACGTAGCTCGAACCGACCTGCTCGTTAAACGAAGTTTGGTACCCGTTCCACACAGAGCAGAGGAGTCTAGAATCCTTATAGGCATCGTTCGTCATCGACTTGACGTAATAGTCCACGCGGTACTCAAAGCGGGCGATGTAGGTATGCGGCACGGTTAAATCGACATCTGCGGGGAGCGTATAGCTGGGATCGCGGCTTACGCGCACCTCGAGCGGAGCATCCTCGGTTCCCTTGTTTTCGTACCAGCCCAGGAAGCAATAGCCGTCGGGCAGCTTGCCGCCATCGGACAGGGGCGTACCGTCCGTGTTGCACACCTGTACCGTGTAGACGCTAGTGCCGCCCCCGGCAGTCTTGACGTCGACTTTGGTTTTGCCCACGCCAACGCGCTGGCTCACATCATTGAGCGCGTCCTGCTCATTACCCTCGAACACAGTTATGATGTTCGACACGTAGTCGCTGTACACGGGATAGAAGTCGGCTGGACGGACAACAGTGATCTCGCTACCCGCAGGATAAAAAGCTCCCTGATTTTTAAGCTCGGCTAACTTATCCGAAGTGATGGCGGCATAGGCGCCGTTCATACCTTCCTCGCTGCTAGGCTGCGTGGTCCAGCCGATAAATGTCGCGGTAGCGGAAAGCCCCTCGCGGTCTTCGGGAGCCGCGGGCGTCAAACCCACGCCGTAGCGATACCAATCAGTGGACTTGTCGTGCGCGGCACCGGTTTTCCAATCAAGCGTCTTGCCCTTAACGTTATAGAACAGCACCTGCGCCTCGTATGAAGCGATAAAGAGGTCGTTACCCTTGAAGCCGAATTTTTCATCGACGCCGCTTCCGTTGTTGGCGGTGTAGGTCGAAGCCTTATCGTGGTCCGTGTTCTCCTCGACGCGCTTGTCAGCAGCGACAGCAGCAGCATCGGTCTTGCCGTTAAACCAGGCGTTATCGGCATCGATGCGGTTCACATTGACTCCGGACTCGTGGAACCAGCCCATAAAGCGGTAGCCGCCGTTCGCCTCGCTCAGCCCCGCGGGCTTTGCGGAGGTTTCCTGCCTGAACGTTACCGACGTATCGCCCTGGGCCAAGCCCTGGGCCGTTCCCGCCAGCACGGCGCTCACGGCAAAGGCGTACGGATCCGAGGTCTTCTGATCAATACCGAGTTTGGTCGCCTCGATTGTCGCGGTGCCCGCACCGGGAAAATCGATCGTCGCCTTAACGCTCTGGCCATGCACGGGGATATTCAGTCTGTAGTCCATCGCCCACTCGTTGGCATGCGAACCGCCCAGGGCCTCATCGTTAGCGGTCGAGCGCATGGTGCCGGCACAGAAGTCGTAGTCGTGCTCCTCCCACAGCTCGCGCGTGGCGTAGCGCCCGTCGTCCCACGGGCCGTAGCCGTCGCCCTTGGTGGTACCGTCGCCGCCAAAAGAGGGGATCTTCTTCTTAGCCGCGGTACCCTGGCTGCTGCCGTTTAGGCTCACGCTCGGCTTAAAGTAGCACTCGGTGACCGTGGCATCATCCTTGTTGGCACGCGCGGCAATGCCGCCCAGGTTCACATCGTTTTGAATGATGGGGATCACGGCGATGGGATTGTACTGACGCGAGCTCAAGTCACCCGCAAAATGGCTTCGAACGAGCTCGTTGCCCTTTTCGGTTAGAATACGACCCGCCAAGCCACCCGTCCACGCGCGCGTCACGGCGACGACGCCCACGTACGACGCGGCATAGCTGTAGCACTGCGCCGTCGAGAAGCAGTCGATAATCTTGGCCTCGCCCGCCATGCAGCCCACAAAACCCGAGGCGTACACGTTGTTGCCGCCCAGGGCGCCAATGGCCACGTCGTACTTATTGGTGACGTCGGTCATGCCCTTCTCGGCAATCGAGCCGTCGTCCTTACGCGTCGGCGTCACGCGGCAGTACTCGATAGTCGATTTCTTAACGTAGCCGGCAAACGCCGCCATATACAGACCCTCACCGCCGAGCGCCTGCACGCCCGAGGTCGTATTGTTGACGGCACGGCCGCCACGGACCTCGCAGTTGTAGAGGGTGCAGCCGTCGAGCTCGCCGGCGATGAGACCGCCCTCAAAGCCTGCGTTGGTAATGAGGTTGAGAGCATTGTTGGCGCAGGTCACGTGCAGCGTGCTCTCCATGACCATAACGTTTTCGAAGCGCGTATTGACGGCCTTGCCCACGATAATGCCACCGCGGAAGTCCGCCCACACGTTGGCGTCCTTGACCAAGAAGTTTTTGATGGTGGCACCGTTGGTCTCGGCAAAAAATCCCGTATCGCGCTCGGGGTCAAAAGCGTCTTTATCGTAGTTCAGGCCCTCAACGGTGTGGTTTTGACCATCGAACACGCCCTTAAACGGATGCTCCTTGTTGCCAAACGACAGATGCTTAACGGTGTTTGCAACGATGTCTTTCATGTCGTCGCTGTCGAGCTCAATGTCGTTATCGAGATAAACGTGCCAGCCGGACGTATCGCGCTCGCGCGACAGCGCCACACACGACAAAAAGTCAGCCTCGTTTTTGATGTGGAATTCGGTTTTGGCCTCGGGCGCAGTCTCGGCATGTACCGCCATCGGCAGCGCCATAACGCAGCAAAGGGCAATCGCCGCGACGGCAACTAGCCTGCTAAGCACGCCCCGGTTCATGTTCTTGATCTTCATAGGCTAGTTCGCCTCCGGCCAACCCGCGACGTCGAGAACGTCGAGGACGGTATCGCTTTCCTGCTGGTTTTTGGCCTGCACGGCCTGCACATCGATATCGAGCCTGAATGAGCCGCCGCGCGCGGCATCGTGGTAGTCGCCCACAAAGCGCAGCGAGTCCATGAGGCTTTCCGTCATGGCGCCGGGGTCGAGCATGCCGCCACGTCCGGCCAAGCCGCGGTAGTAGTACCACCCATCGCCGCCATCGATCCACGGGGATCCCTCGCCCGCGTTCACATGAAACGCAACGCTGCCCGAAGCATCCGCGCTCGAACCGTCGGGCGCCACCGACGTCATGTGCAGACGAGCGCGAACGTACTCAGGCTGCGCGCCGACGTTCTCCACGCGCACAATGCGGCTGATGTCAGAGCCCCCGGCCTTGGTGTCGGGATAGTCCCCGTGCTCGTTGGGCTCAAACGGAATCTCCTCGCCATGCTCGTTGAGGGTGTATTCGCAGACTCGTACCTTCACGCTGCCAAACGAGAGAACGTTGTTCACCGGAACCATATCAACGGTAAAAGCCAGCGTGCCGCACAGGCACGCCAGGGCCAACAGCGCCATCGCGGTAAGCGCCAAGGTGCGTTTCTGATTGTCAGAAAGATTGTTGAGCATTACGTTCGCCAATCGTCGATAAGGGGGGACCGAGATCCCGGCCCGAAAATGGGGATGGGGAGCGGGCCGGGATCTCGGTGGAGGGGGGATTAAGCCTGAGTCTTAGCCCATTCCTTGGCCTGCGCGATGGCGTTCTCGGCATCGCCCTGGTCAGCGCCGAAGATGTAGCAGGAGACTGTCATAGTGGGCTTGGCGGGACTCTGAACAACATCCGTGTTGTTCATGGCAGCCGGGATATGCACGGTGCTGAACAGCTCACCGGTGTAAGCAGCCTTTGCCTCGGTAGTCTCAGTCTTTGGAGTAGGAGCAAGCTTGGCAGGGGTGTCGGTGTTACCAGCGGTATACATGAACAGACCGCTCACGTACTGGTTAGGGTTACCGTTGTTCTTAGCACCCACGGTGGTATCCGCAACCGGCTTCCAGTTATCGTTAAGCGTGAAGTACGGGGTCTTAGCAAGAGCGTCAGTGGCATCTTTCTTCACAATGGCGTTCTTCACGTAGATGAACACATAGGACTCATCAGAGTCCTTGCCGATACCAACGTTGGGGTTCTTGGCAATATTGGTGTCGGGAATCATCTTGGAATCTTTCTTCCACAGGGTCTCGAACAGATAACCATCCACTGAGGGGTCCGTGGGCTTGTCGCCGGGCTTGTTCGGATGATCAGGGTCGGGCTTCACTTCGGGCTTGTCGATGCTGCCAACCGTGAACTCGTTCGTCTCGGAGTCGGTTGCCGACAGCCATGCATAGGTGCCAACGCCGGCGGCCAGCACCAACAGCAGCAGGGCGGCAATGATGCCGTAGCGCTTTTTCTTCTTGTTTTCCATCGTTCTCTTCCTTTCGAGAATCGTTTTCCCCGCCAACGGCCCCTACCGCCGCCGACGCTTTTCCCTGCCGCTATGAACGCCGCTCCCTCGCATGCACGCGGGTATGCTTGCCCGCAGGCTCGTCGGGAACCATCCGATCGAGCACTATCGACGCCGCGACTAGCAGCGCCAGAACGGCCACCACAACAAGCAAACCGGGCATCGTCGTGCAATATGCGTCAACGAAGCCCAGGTAAGGGACACAAAAAGAAACGACACCGATCACGCGTGAAAAAGGCGTCTGCTCGGCGT
Source organism: Coriobacteriaceae bacterium (assembly GCA_902364975.1). GTDB lineage: Bacteria > Actinomycetota > Coriobacteriia > Coriobacteriales > Coriobacteriaceae > Collinsella. Next base: position 90,750 of record CABJFQ010000004.1, read on the forward strand.
CGTGCATGATGCTTCCATCTGCATTTTTGTTTGCGATTCCCTGCGTGCCGATCATCTGCGCCGCAGGGTCGATCTCGTACACCTGGTGCGTCACCACGGCGCCGTCCGATCGGTAAAAGGTTGCATTGTCGCCCACGGCAATATCCGTTGGATCAACTTGGTGAACAAACACCATGGAGCCAACGGGTAGCTCGGGCTCCATAGAACCCGAAAGCACTGTATAGGGCGTGTATCCAAATGCACGAGGGACAAAAGAAACGACGGCAAGAGCCATGACGAGCGCAATCGCCAAGCTACTCAAAAGTGCAATAAATCGTTTGAGTCTACGCGCCGTCAAAGTGATAATTCATCCCCATCGAGGCCTTATTCGACCCATCCAAAGGTCAGCAAGTTTCAACAGGAACCGCAAGGCGATTGAAAAGTGAGTCCGAAATAAGCCAATTTGGAATCTTTTCGTAATAAAAACATAGCGATATGCTACAAATTTTTCAATGTTTTGTCGCCAAATGCTACCTATTTTGGCGTAAGTGGTCATTTATCCCCAAATTAGTCTGTTTTATCCAATATCTGTGACTGACCACCTACGCAACTTCCCCATAGAGGGATCGATTTTTTGCGAAAGTAAAATAATGGTACCCCCCCCCACATTAAAACAAACTGCTGGAAGTGCCATTTATTTCCGACCCCCTTTTACCGGAGTTTTATGACGGCCCCATGTAGTTCGCAGCCCATAATCCTCTGAGAACTGTGTCCCAGAATTCCCGTCCGGAGTGGGATGCGGCTTCCGCTTGTGGCCCCGTTGGGAAACCACATCCCACTCCGATCACAAATTCCGGGTCGCACTTTCCGCCAAGACCCTCAACGGGAAACCGCATCCCATTCCAAAGGCAAATTCCGGGACGCAGCTTCCGCAACCCCACCCATCCGGAAATCCCATCCCACTCCGCACACATCCGGGCATAGAACAATCAGCTTATTAGGCCTTCCATCAATAAAGGGGCGCCCACGAGTGTCAAGAAAAAAGCCTCGAGAACTTCGAGGCTTTCACATTTGTATTGTTTTGCACGAAGGACCGCGAACGGCGAAGCTACTCTCCCAGCACGGCCTTCTTGGCGGCTGCAGCCATGTTGTCCAGGTCTTCCTTGGTGGGGTGATCCTTCGCGGCAACCCAGTTGTCGAGCAGCATCTTAAATCGGGTGTTATCGGGATCTTGCTCGAGCATGGCCTCGTAGCGCTGCTTGACCGCGGGGCCCATCTTGCCCTGGCACATCGCCCAGCCCGCAAGCTCGGCATCCCCAGCCAAATTGGAAGTTACGCGGTCGATAATCTGCTGATAATAGCTCTGGTCGGCGCCAAAGCCGCAGGTGCCAAACAGGAACACGCGCTTGCCGTGCAAGGCGGAGAGCAACGCCGCGACCGAAGGCGTGCACGCGCCCTTGTCGCACCAAAAACCGACGAGCACTGTGTCGGCCGCGCAGGCGCCCTGCGCCTCGAGCGCAACCTGATCTGCATCCGCATCGTCGCTCAACGCCGCGGCATGGACAAACTCAACGCCCGCAGCCTGCAGAGCGCGCTTAATCGCGCCCGAAACCATCCTGGTATTACCGCTCTTGCTGTTGACCACCAAAGAGCATGTCATAGTCACGTTGCTCGTTTCCCCCAAAACTAAAGCCACTAATGCAATTTATTAGATGAATATCTTAGTACTAACGTGACAGATGTAAACCACCTTCTGCCGATTGGCGACATGGGCAACACCGATGGGGGCAAAACGTCCGCAGCGCAAGCCCCCAAATACTTAAGACGTGGGACGAACAAACCCGATTCATTAGCCCCACGTCTTGCTTACTGGGCGAACTGGCTGCGGTAGAGCTCGGCGTAAAAGCCGCCTGCCGCGAGCAGTTCATCGTGCGTGCCGCGCTCGATAATCTCGCCGTCGCGCATTACCAGGATGCAATCGGCGTTGCGGATGGTGCTCAGGCGGTGCGCCACGACAAAGCTTGTGCGACCTGCCATGAGCTCGTCGAATGCCGCCTGAACCTGCAGCTCGGTGCGGGTATCGATGCTCGACGTCGCCTCGTCCAGCAGCAAGATCGCCGGGTCGGTGAGCATGACGCGAGCGATGCACAGCAGCTGTTTTTGGCCCTGGCTAAACGTGCCGCCGTCCTCGCCGATCACCGTATCGTAGCCTTTCGGCAGCTGCACGATAAACTTATGCGCATGAGCACGCTTGGCGGCTTCGATAACCTGCCCGCGCGTGGCGTCGGGACAGCCGTAGGCGATGTTTTCCGCCACCGTGCCCTCGAACAGCCACGTATCCTGCAGCACCATGCCAAAGGCGCGGCGCAGGCTTGCGCGCGTGTAGTCACGCGAAGACCGGCCATCGACCATGATGCGTCCAGCATCGATATCGTAAAAACGCAGCAGCAGGTTGATGAGCGTTGTCTTGCCGCAGCCCGTGGGGCCGACCAGGGCAAAGCGCATGCCGGGTTTGGCCTCGATGCAGATATCCTGCAGCAGCTTGCGATCGGGCACATAACTAAAGTCCACGTGCTCAAAGGTCACCTCGCCACGCGGGGCGGCAAGTTCCACGGCGCCCGTCGCATCGGGCTCCTGCTCGCGCGCGTCGAGCAGCGCAAACATGCGGCGTGCCGAGGCGTACGCCGTCTGGATCTGCGTAATGACGTTGGTGACCTCGTTGAACGGCTTGGTGTACTGGTTGGCGTAGGACAGGAAGATCTGCACGCCGCCCACCGTGAGTGCCGCGGGCACGCCCGTGATCACGCCCACGCAGCCAATCACGGCCACCACGGCATAGATGATGTTATTGATAAAGCGCGTGCCGGGGTTGGAGAGCGAACCCATAAACCGCGCGCGCTCACCTGCCGCATAGAGCTCGGCGTTGAGGGCATCGAAGCGCTGCTGAGCGTTGGGACCATAGGCAAAGGCGTCGACAAGTTTCTGCTCGCCTACGTATTCCTCGATATGACCACCGAGCTGCCCTTGAATACGCTGCTGTGCCGTAAAGCTTTTGTTGGAAAGCTTGGCGATAGCACCGGCTGCAAAAATGGAAAGCGGCGTGACGAGTACCACCACGAGCGTCATGGTCAGGTTGATGGAAAGCATAAACGCGAGCGTACCCACGATGGTAATAACACCGGTGAAGAGCTGCGTAAAGCCCTGCAGCAGGCCGTCACCCACCTGATCGACGTCGTTGACCACGCGGCTCATGAGGTCGCCGTGGGCATGGCCGTCGATAAAGCTGAGCGGCATGCGGCTGAGCTTGTCGCTCGCCCCCACGCGCATGTCGCGCACCGTCTCGTAGGACAGACGGTTAACGCAGTAGCCCTGCAGCCACTGAAAGGCCGCCGCGCCCACCACGACAATCGCGAGTTTGGTGACGAGCGGCAACAGCTCGTCAAAGTCCACCTGCCCGGCGGCAACGATCAGGTCGATGCCCTCGCCGATGAGAATAGGTGTGTAGAGCTGCAAAATCACGGAGATGGCGGCGCTCACAAACGACGCCGCAAACGAAATGCGATGCGGACGGACGTAGCCCAGCAGGCGGCGGGTCACCGCGCCCACGGGGTAGCGCTCGGGGTCGCCGGGCTGACGCGGGCCGTCACCCAAGTCGTTGAGGCTATCGTTGCCGGACACGTTAGCCGTCATCGTGGCGACCGAACCGGAAGAAGTATACGGGTTCATTTAGCAGCCCTCCTTTGCGCAGACGGATGCGGAGGCAGTCGGAGCGGACACGACACCTGGGGTGGACTCGGACGCCGCACTCCCCTGCTGACCCTCGAGCTCCTCGCGACGAAGCTGCGACTGGCAAATCTCGCGATAGAGCTGGCAGCTTGCGTACAGCCCGTCGTGCGTACCCAGACCCGCGACCGAGCCGTGGTCGAGTACGCAGATCATGTCGGCGTCGCGCACGGTCGAGACGCGCTGGCTTACGATGACGGTCGTCAGCGGCAGCCCGCCCTCGGCGGCGGCGCGACCACTGCGCTCGCGAATGGCGTGGCGAAGCGCCGCATCGGTCTTAAAGTCGAGCGCCGAGGCGGAGTCGTCCATAATCAGGATCTGCGGCGAGCCCACCAGAGCACGCGCAATGGTCAGGCGCTGGCGCTGGCCACCGCTAAAGTTCTTGCCGCCCGCCTCGACCGGGGCATCGAGCCCCTGCGGCTTGTTGCGCACGAACTCGCTCGCCTGTGCCATGTCGAGCGCCGCCCAGAGCTCCTCGTCGGTTGCCGCCTCGTCGCGCCAGGTCAGGTTGCTGCGGATGGTGCCGCTCACCAGCGACGCGCGCTGCGGAACGGTCGCGACCACGTGGCGCAGTTGGTCGAGCGGCCAAGCGCGCACATCGGAGCCCATCACGTTCACACTGCCGGTGCCCGCATCGTACAGGCGCGGGATAAGCGAGACGAGCGTGGACTTACCGCTGCCTGTACCGCCGATAATGCCGAGCGTCTTGCCCAGCGGCAGCTCCAGCGTCACATCGTTGACGGCGTTGGCAGCACCGGCGCCAAACGAGAAGCTCGCATGGTCAAAGCTCAGCGCGGGGGCCAGGGCGGCATTGCCCGTCGCGCTCGGCTCGGGCAGCGCGACCGGCTCGTTGTCCTCGTCGGTGATGCTCGGCACGCAATTGAGCACCTCGTTGATACGCGACGCGCTGGCGCTCGCCTTGGTAAAGACCACGACCAGGTTGGCAACGTACACGATGGAGGTCAGGGTCTGCGTCATGTAGTTCACAAACGCCATAACCTGGCCCTGCGTAAGCTCGCCCACGTTGACCTGGATGCCACCCACCCACAGGATGGCGCACACGCCCAGGTTCATCACAAGAAACGTGACGGGGTTGAGCACCGACGAGAGCTTGCCCACCGCGATGGCAGTATTGGCCTGGTCATCGGCGGCTTGGGCAAAACGCTCACGCTCGTGATCTTCGCGTACAAAGGCGCGAACCACGCGGGCGCCCGAAAGGCCCTCGCGGCAAATGAGCGCGATGCGGTCGAGCTTTGCCTGCAGCTGCTTGTAGTACGGAATGCAGCGCGCCATGACAAACCAGAACACCAGGCCGATGGCGGGCGTGCAAATCAAAAAGATCATGCCGAGCTTAAGGTCGATGGCAAGGGCCGCGCACATGGATCCCACGGCTAGGAAGGGCCAACGGATGAGCATACGCACACCGAGCGCCACAGCGAGCTGCACCTGGTTGACATCGTTGGTAATGCGCGTGATGAGCGACGGCGTGCCAAAGCGATCGAGCTCGGCATAGCTCAGCTTATTGATGTGCTCGTAGAGCGCGCCGCGAATGTCGGTGCCCATGCCCTGCGAGGTGAGCGCCGCCATCTTTTGGCAGACGAGCGTAAACGAGATACCGATCACAGCCATGGCGCCAAGCAGCATACCGTAGTGGACGACGGCACTCACGTCGTGCGCACCGATACCTTTATCGATCATCTGGGCAATCACCAGCGGCGTAAGCAGGTCAAAGATCACTTCGATCAACTTGCACGCCGGGCCAATCACCATATACCGGCGAAACTTGCCACCAAAACGCCTGAGCAGCTCAATCATAAAAAGGCGCTCCCTATCATCATCCACATTCAATTCGAACCATGATAGTACCGCCACCCCAAAAGAAGCGTAAACAACTCGTCATTTCTAACGGGATTCAGTTTTCAGAGGGGCATACGCGCACACCCAGCCAGTGGCGGGTCGACCACTTGGTATACTTACACGACATTCTCGCAAGAAGAGCAAGACGAGCAACTGTGGGCATCGCCCTTTCCGCGGCACTTGTCGCGGGAATCGCCCCCGCAACGGCGATCGCGGCAGAAACCAGTTCCCCCACCGGTGCAGTTGCCTTGCAGACGGAAGACGCGGCCGCCGCAAAGGAAAAAGCGTATGCAGCCATGCAGGAAGCGCTCAAAAACCTCGAAGCCGCGAAAGACGCCGCAAGTCCCGAGAAACTTGCGGAAATCGATGATGACATTGCCAGTTTTCAAGAGATCCACGACATGGTGGTGACGGAAGCCGCCAAACGGAGGGAACCCCTTCCCGCCATGCAAGCGAACGTCGATGCAGCCCAAGCCAAATACGATGAGGCCCACAACCGGACAAGCGGCCTTCAGGCAGAATTAGATAAGGTACTCAAGGAGCTCGGCGACGAGGCGCCCAGCACAGCCATTGAGGAGCATATTAAGCAGTTGCGCAGTGAGATCATGGCGGCAGAAAGGCGAGAAGAATCTTGTGAAGATGATCTTCACCGCTACCAACGCCGGCTCGAAAGCCAGGAAAAACAGGTTCAGTATTTCGAAAGTGAGGCAAAGGAAGCTAAAGCCCACATCGACGAGGACATAGCCAAGCGAAATGCGCTCCTTAGCGATTTGGAAAAGGCGCAAGCGGCCTATGACGACGCCTGCAAGGCATACGAAGAGGCAAAGGCCGCGGCAGACAAGGCCACCTCGCCCGAGATAGCGAAACCCGCCGAGACGACAAAACCCTCCAGCTCAGCGCAGCCGGCCGAAACGGCCCAGCCCGCCAGCTCGCCCGCGACCGGCAAATACGCTCCATCGAGCTCCACCAAGCAAGCAAATACGACCGCCGGCAAGCTCGCAAACACGGGCGACACAGCACCGAGCGCAATCGCACTCGCAGGAATCGCCGCCGCAGGACTCGGAATAACCACCGCAGCCACACGCCGCCTCAAGAACTCAAAATAGCCGACAGAGCATATCGCCTTCGCCAATCTACAAGCCCAGAGAAAAAAAGAGGCCCGTTTCCCCAACCAAAACCAGGGAAACGGGCCTCTTTACTTGTAAAAACAGATGGCAACGCCGCCGTCTCTTGAACCACGTAGCCATTGATGTCTTGGCGCAGTCAGCGAGCGCCATCCAGAGCGAACAAGTTGGCATGAAAAAGGCAAGGCATAGACCTTCTGGTCATGCCCTGCCTTTTGAATGACAAATTGTCGCTCTGGATGGCGCGCAGCGTCGAGCATTGCGCGGTTTGGTAAAACCGCGCAAAAAGAAAGCCCGTGCGCTCGATGGATTCGGATGCCCGACAGAGGCTCCTTATGGCTGCTTCCTTCCGGACCTGACCAGATTCGGAACATGTCGTCATCCGAACCCATCGAACGCGCTAGGCGCTCGGTATATCTTACCTGCTCCCGCCCGTCACGGCAAGTGGGGCGAACCCATCGGATGGATTCGCCCCACTCGTCCATATCGCTAGCGGCGCCTACGGTACAGGACCGCGCCGCCCGCTGCGGTCAGCGCGCCGATGCCGGCCATGGCCGCGAGCGCCTCGACCGGCAGGCTGCGGTCGCCGGTGTCGGGCATGCCGCCCTTGGAGCCGTCGCCGCTGGAGCCGCTGCCGGAGCCGTTATCTGAACCGCCGCCCGAGCCGCCGCCCGGCGTGCCGGGGTTCTCGGGGGTGCCGGGCTCCTCGGCGTAGCTGTTGGTGAAGACTGGCGGCACGTTGGCGTCGCCCTCGTAGGAGACCTTCGCCGACAGATAGCCCGTCTTGGTGCCGTCTGCCGCCTCGTCGCTCACCGTGACGACGATCTTGTGCGCCGCCGTGTCGTAGGTCACGTGCGCCTGACCGTCGTCGACCTCGCTCACCGTGAAGGTGTAGGTGCCGGCCCGCTTGAACGTCAGCGCATCGAACGCGACGCTGCCGTCGGCGGCATTCTTGGCGGTCGACATGACCTTGCCGTCCCGGCCCTTGAGCTCAAAGCTAAACTGGCCAGCCTTGAGCTCGGCGCCCTCGATCACCTTGGCGGCGCCCAGCTTGAGGGTGACGGGTGCGGCCTCGTAGCCGTTGGTGAAGGTCACCGAGGTGTCGTTCGCGGCATTGCCCTCGGCATCCATGAGCTCGTGCTTGACGGCGAGCGTGCCGTTGCCGGCATCGGTGACCGTCGTGCGCACTCGGTACGTCGCCCTGTCGTATGTCACGCCGCCCGCCGTGCCGGCGACTTCGCGCAGCTCGTAGCTGTGCGCGCCGGGCGCGGTGTAGGTGACGGGGCCGAGCGCGACCGTTCCGTCGGCGGCGTTCTTGCCCGTCGCCGCGACGCTCTCGCTGCCGTCGGCGGCAATCTCGATCAGCTGGAACTCGAACTCGCCCTCGGCCAGGTCACGGCCCTTAAGCTTCTTGTTCACCTTGATCTGGTCGGTGACGGAGCTCGGCGTCGGGTTCACGCCGTAGGTGTTGGTGAACTCGAACGCACCCCTGCCCTCGGGCGTGCCCTCTGCGGGCAGGACCTCCGCGGCGAGCGTGCCCGCATTGGTGTCCTCGACCACCTTGACCGTGAAGATCCTGCTCGCCGTCGCGTCATTGACCACGCCGTCGACCGAACCGGACTCGCTCACCCGGTAGGCAAACGTCTTGGTGCGCAGGCCGTCACCGTCGATCTCGACGCCATCGAGATCGCTCGGCTGCTTAAACGTGACATGGCCCAGCTCGACGTTGCCGGCGGCGTCGTTGGTCGCCTCGGTCACCGTCTTGCCGGAGGCGTCGACCAGTGCGGGCGCGCCGTCCAGCGGCTCAATCTTAAAGGCGTACCTGCCCGCGATGTCAGCCTGCGTGAGGCCGAGTCCGGCCTGGCCGAGCGCCAGCGTCTTGGCACCCGCGATGTCGACCGTCGCCTCGCCGGCGCTATAGCCGTTCACAAACGACAGCGTGCCGTCGGAGCCCTCGGGGTAGACCACGGCCACATCCAGCCCGCCCTTACCGTTATCGGTCACCTTGACCGTAATGCCGAAGCTCGACACGGCCGCCGTCACGCCCGCGGGCAGCCGGTCCGTACCGTCCTCGGAAACGGTATAGGGAATGACCCAGGAGCCGTCGGCGGCCCTGGTGGCGATGCCGTCCGCCACCATCTGCTCGAGAGCGTCGGTGGTGTAGGAGATGGGCGAGAACGAAAGTCCCACGGCCTCGCCGTCGCCGGAGGCCCGGTTGGTCGCGGTCGCGACCACATTGCCCTGGGCATCGCGGACGGAGAACGAGAACTCGCCCGCCGCCGCGGCGCGGCCCGTCAGCGTCTTGGTGGCGTTGATGGCCACGTTGCCCTCGCCGCCGAGCTTGGTCTCGGTGACGGTGAAGCTGTAGGTCTTGTCCGCGTCGGCGTCGGTAAACTTCACGTCGCCCTCCGCGGTCCCGCCGATGAGGTCGACCAGGTCGGCCGCACCGTCATCGGCCGCGGAAACGGTATAGGCGTCCCCGTCGGTCTTGAGGCCGAGCTTGGCGGCCGTCTCGGCGTCCGCGGTCACGGTGAAGGCGAACTGCCCCGCCTCCATGGCGCGGCCGGAGAGCGTCTTGGACAGGCGCACTCCCGCGCGGGCCGAGTAGTCGAGCTCGGTCGTGTAGGTGTTGACGAAGTCGCCGCCGCTCGCCTGCGCGATCGCGGGCGTCGTGGCCGTGAGGTTGCCGGAGCCGTCGTCGGCCACGGTCACCGTCATCGTGGCGACGTGGCCGTCGTAGGCCACGCCGGCGATGGCGGAGCCGTCATCGGGCCTGACCTCGCGCACCGTGTAGGTGAAGGTCTTGGCGCGCACGCGCTTGCCGCCGACCTCGGCGAACCCGGCGTCCTTGATGTCATTGAGCGTGTAGCGGATGGGGCCGAAGTCGAAGGCGACCCTATCGCCCGCCTTGGTGCCGGCGGCCGTCACGCTGACGGTCTTGGAGCCGTCGGCAGATCCCTCGGGCATGGGAGCGCCGCCCTCGCCCGTGAGCGTGAACTGGAAGCTATCGCCCTCCGCCCAGTCGCGGCCCTCGAGCGTCTTGGTGAAGAGCCCCACGGTGGAGACGTCCCTGCCCTCGGTGGCCGTACCGTACGTGTTGGTGAACGCCGCGGTCGCGCCGTCCTCGGTCACGGCGCCCTCGACCTTGGAGCCGTCAGCCCCGTTGACCGTGGTCGCATATCCCTCGGCGGCGTCCTCGGTCACGGTGTAGCGCGCGCCCACGGGCAGGCCGGCGATGGTCTTCTCCCCGCCGTCCCTGAGCGTGAAGGTCGCCTTGCCGTCCGCGAACGTCACGGCGTGCTCGCCCTTGCCGAAGGTGCCGGAGACGGGCTCGCCGTCCCCGTCGGTCAGCGCGACCGCAAAGCCGAACTCGCGCTGGCTGTCGCCGCCGACGACCGTCTTCTTGACGGTGAGGCTGCCGGTCTTGGCGGTGTTGGTAAAGATCGCCGCCTCGACCGTGCGCTCAGCAACGTCGCCTGCGTCGTCGGTCAGCTGTGCAATCTTGGTCTTGGCAAGCAGCTCACCGGCGCCGTTGTCGGTCACCGTGACGGTGGCACGATAGGTGGCCTTCGAGAACGTGAGTGCCGCCTCGTCACCCGACTGCTCGGTAATCACATAGGTATAGGTACCGGGCTTGGTGTACTCGATGGTACCGAAGTTGCCAACCTGGGCATCCTTGTGCAACTCAATCGCCGACACGCCGTCCTTGGCGCCCTTGGGCATGGGCGCCTCACCCTGGGCAGTCAGCGTCATGGTAAAGGCATCCGATGTTATCCAGTTGCGTCCGGAGATCTTCTTTTGCACCTTAAAAGCGTTTTCCACTTTTGTGGACTCCACGCTGTAGACGTTGGTGAAGCTCGCTTGCGTCGCCTGTCTGACGGTACCCTTCTGGGGGTTCGCCTTGTCGGTAATTGCAAATCCGTCCTCACTCGTCATGAGGTTGCCCTTGGAGTCAAGCTCCTGCACCTCGTAGCGAGCGCCCACGGGCACGGTAACCGTCACGGAGCCGCCGGCCTTAAGCGTGATGGTGTCACCGCTCTTGATCTGTCCGCTTACATAAGTGCCATTGGTGCCGCCGGGGCGACCGGCGAACGCAAAGGTGCCGGCCAGAGGCGTTGTGCCATCGGCCTGGTAGAGCAGCACCTTAAAGGTAAATGCCTTGTTGGGCGCGGTGATGCCTTCGGCGGCCGTGACCGTCTTGCTCAACGTCAGGCGCCCGTCAGAAACCTGATCGGTGGTGGTGTTGGTCTTGACGGCGGGGTTGTTGCCGACCGTCACCGACGCCTGGTTGGAGATGTCGCCCGAAGCGCCACCGCTCTTAAACGCGTCCTCGGTCACGCGGACCTTAAACTGAACCGTGCCCTCCTTGCCGGCGGGAACGTCCTTCAATGTCCAAGTGAGGTTGCCGTCATTGTCCTTGGAGCCGGCGTCCTTATGGTCGCCGGCGAACTCCACGAACTCGGTTCCCGCGGGAACGGCATCGGTGATCGTCACCGTGGCAGACGCGCCCTCAGTGTTCTTGTAGCCGATGGTGTAGGTGAGCTCATCGCCCAGCGCCACACCCGACCCCGTCGAATCCTGAACATCGCTCTCGGACTTCTTGGGCACGTAGTTGGTTGTGGTGCCGGTATAGCTCTTGTTGTCAACCGTTACGGTAGCTTTGTTCTCAACGGTGCCGACCGCACCCTGGGCATCCTTCACAGCGTCCTCGGTAATCTTGACGCGCACGCGCACCGAACCGTGGCTGCCCGCAGGCTGGTCACCCAGGTTCCAGGTGAGCACCTGGCCGCTCGCGGCGCCCTTATCGGCAAACTCGCCCTCAAATGACTCGAACACAACGCCCGTGGGCAGCTCGTCGGTCACGGTCACGTCGGCGGAGACCAGGTTGCCGTCAGCATCGGCCTCGGTATTGACCCAGTTGATGGTATAGACGTAGGAGTCGCCCACAGAGAGCAGCTGCCCGTCGATGCCCACATCGGGCTTCGCGACCGTGCCGATCGTCTTGACCTTATCGCGTGTGTTGTGGAAGACGATCTTGCCCTTCTCGGCACCATCGCGATAGGTCACCTTGGGCGTCAGACTGCCATCGTTGTGGTCGGTCACCTCGAGCAGCACTCGGCACGTCGCAGACGTATCCACGGGACGCACACCCTCGGGCAGGTTGGCCATGCGCTCCTTTGCCACCAGGTTAAAGCTGTAGGTGGTGGTGTGGTCGGCATTGTGACGCTTGGTGGCAATGCCATCGTTGACGGCGTCGGCAAGGTCAATCGTCAGCTCATTGGATTCGCCAGCAGCATTGCCAAGCTTAAAGTAAACCTTACCAAAGTCGACCGTAGCGGTGCCGTTCTCACCCGTCTTGGTTTTACCCTCATCCATCTTTTCGAGCGAGCCGTTGACCTTCTCGGCATACAGGTCAAACGTATACTGGCCCGCCTCGATCTTGTCGCCGGAGTCCATTACCTTTTGGGCATGGAGGCCATCGAATGTTCCAGTCGCAGCGTAGCTGTTGGTAAAGAATACCTGAGCCTTGGCAGCACCATTCTCGGAGCTAAAGGTCTTTTCATCCTCAGAAAGCTCGACCTTCTTGGCGTCATAGTGCTTGACCGTGGTCACGGTATAGAGCGAACCATCGCGGCGATTATTAACCGCAATCTCTACCATCCAATAGGTGGAGTCGTATGTATAGCCGCCCTTGCCGCCGCCATTCTCGACAACCTTGTAGACGAACGTCTTGCCGGCATCTTCCGTCGCGAAGGTCAGGCCGCCCAAAATACCGGTGTGGGACGTGCCATCGGCCTGCGGCTCATCGTTTGTCACGGTGAGCTTGCCCTCATCCGCGCGCAGCAGCTTGTTGAGCTTTTCGATTGAAGCATCGCCCTCGCCTGTCACCGTGAAGCCAAACATGCCGGCATGCAGGTCATGCCCATTGAGCGTCTTGACGATCTCCAGACCACCCTGGAGCTCGTAGCTCGTTGAAGTTTGGTAACTATTGGTGAAGATGAAGCCTTCCGAGCCGGTCGTACCATCGGCGCGGGCCACAAGCTTGCCGCCCTCATCGGTTACAGTGATGGTCAGGTTATGGGTGTGCGCGTCATACGTCCACTCGCCGAGACCGCCATTCGGGGCCAGCTCGTTAATAGCAAACTTATACGTGCCTGGCTTGTTAAAGGTGAGCTTCGAGAAATCGAGCTTATAGTGCTCCCCGTCCTTGAGGCCCTCCTTCGTTTGTGCCTTCTCAACGTAGCCGTTGTCCGCACTCATCGAAGAGCCGGTAATGAGATTGCCGCTGATGGCAGCCTTGGTAGCATCGTCAGCCGCGGTCATGGCAAAGGTGAACTTGTCCGGAGCATCGGCACCGACAACCACCTTTGTCACGGACGGAGTGTAGGTTGCCGCCTCGGTGACCGTATAGGTGTTCTTGAATTTGACCGTCGCGACACCGGTGGACGTTGCACCCGACGGATAGATCCACTGGCCCTCGAGCTCGTCCTTGCCATCGACCTGCTTGCTTACCGCTGTCGTGACTCTAAGCGTACCGTCGCCGTTATCCGCCACGACAGCCTTAACCGTATGGACCGTCTTGTCGTACGTATAGCCCGTCGCCTTGTCGTCAATCTCACTCACCGTATAGGTGAACGTCTTGCCGGCATCATCCTGAGTGAAGGTCAACCCACCCGCAGGTATCAAACTCACGGTCTTGGGGGCGTCAGCCTCGACATTTGCGGTCTCAAAGACCTTGCCGTCCGTGGAAATGCCAACCTTGCTGGCAGATGTCTCATCAGCAGGCTTGACGATATAACGGAACGTGCTCTTGGGCGAGCCGAACACCGTCGCGTCCTTGGGATACGTCAACGTCTTCTCGATCTGCAAACCGCCAGCGGCGCCATAGTCGAGACTTGCCGTGTAACGGTTCACAAACGAGACGGCAGGCGCGGCGCCGACCTCACTTGCATCGTACTGCTGCACGTAGGTATTCGGTTTTTGCTTGAGTTCGACGATCTTTTCGTCCGTCAACGCGCTCGCATCGGTGCCATCGCCCAGCAACTCCGTCACACCCGCACCCTTGAGCACGGTCGTCACGGTATAGAGCTTAGCGGGGTCGTCCTTGCGTGCTAGAACCTTGACGAGCACGATGGCATCGCCCGTGTAGCCGGTGTCATAGGCGTAGCCGGCAGCCGCAGGCTGGTTCTCGTGGATGCGATAGGCAAACGTACGCCCCAGGTCCTGTTCCGTGAGCTCACGGGCAAAAAGCTTCTCTTGCCCGCTTGCGCCCACCACGGCACCGGGCACGCCGGCCCCCGCAGCCGTATTGGATAGGCTAGCCTCGGCGCCGTCGACCGATGTCTGAACGCCGTTGTACCAAAGGCCCGTCACGGCAAAGGTAAACTGGCCCGCGGCAGAAGCGCGACCCTCAAGGGTCTTGCTGACCGTCACGCCATCAAAGGTGCCCGACGCATGGTATGCGTTGGTAAAGGCGGCCTTGTCGGTTACGGCCTTGTCCGCATCGGAGGCGCCGGTGTTGGCGTAGGTCACGCTCGACACGCGCAGCTTGCCCGTGTGGTTGCCCGACTCGTCCAGATCGGTCACCACGACGGTCGCGCGTGCGGTGTGCTTGTCCATGGACATGCCCGCCTGGCCATCCTGCGCAGCTTTCTCGGTGATGTTGAAGCTAAAGGTGCCTGCGCGGTTGAACGTCACGGTCGGGGCGGCTTCGGTGCCAACAAAGGAGAACGAGGCCACGCGTCCCGACTCGGGCGTGCTGGCGACTGCCTGGTTGGCGTTAACGGCAACAACCCCATCCTTCACCGCCTGTGCAGTGGTTTTGCTCAAACCAGTTGCGTTGGCATCGTCCGCAGCAGCGGTGAGGTTAAAGGTATAGCGTTCGCCCTGGTTCCAGTCGCGACCGCTCACAGTCTTTTGGCCCTGCAGGGTCACGCTCGTGGGCTCCACGCTATATATATTGGTAAAGGAAGGTGTGGCATCCTTGTCCAGCTGCTTTACCGAGCCGTCCTCTGCAACCTTGTAGTACTCGATCGAAGTCTGGATGCCGGCACCCTTCTTGGCGTTGCGCACCAAGGCATAATAGACCGACCCGTCGTAGGTCATGCCCGTAATGCTACCGAGATTCTCAGCGAACTTGTACACGTAGGCGCGTCCCGCATCCGCCTTGGCGGTATAGGAGATCGCCGGCCATGCCACCGTACCGTCAGCGTTGTTGCCCACGGTTACGGTATTGTCCTCGGCACCCTCGGGCATGGGAGCCGTCACGCTCGCATCGACCGTATTGGGACTGAACACAGCGTTGACGTCCGCATAGCCGCCAACGCCCTCGAGCGTAAAGCTAAAGGCGTTCTGGGAAAGCGGGAAACTCCCGGCGTTGTCGGTCAGGATCTTTTGAGCATGGATGGTGATCTTCGCTTCGTGTGTATCGTAGTGGTTGGTGAAGGTTGCAACCTTACCGGCAACATCCGTCTTGGTGTCGGCACCCGCGTCGTCGCACTCCTGCACCATCCTCACACTCTTAATGACAAGAGCGCCAGCCTGGTTGTCCTCCACCACGACCGTCGCGGTATAGGAGGCGGCAGAGTAGCTTATGCCATCCGCCCTGGCATCGGAGCCGGGGATAACCTCCTTGATGGTATAGGTGTAGGTACCCGGCTTTTTATAGGTGATGTCGCCAAACGTCGCCGGCTGGTCGTTGGTAAGCTCAACCGTAGCCACCTTGCTCTTGGCACCGCCGGGCATGGGAACGCCGTCGTCGGCCGTAAGCTGCACGGTAAAGGAATCGCCATCGGCCCAATCGCGACCTTCGAGCACCTTCTTGGCGCTCAGACCGTTTTTGGCCTCAAGTGTTACGCGGCTGGCGCTGTAGTTGTTGGTGAACTCAAGCGTGTTATCGGCGGGAATCTGTCCGCCCGCAAGCGCGACAATCTTGCCCTCGATGGTGTTGCCAGTTCCCGACTGCTCCTCGCCACCGGCTTTGCGGTTCACGAGGCTAAAGCCAGCCGGAAGCACCGACTCGTCGGCAGAGCCGGTAACAGTGTTAACGATACTCGCCAGCACGTTGCCGCTGGACTCCTCGCCCTTGGTGGTGAGCTCGCTCACGCTATACTTGTCGCCCTGCTTAAGGTCGTATACGCGGATGGTCTCGCCGGCCTTGATGGAGTGGGTGTCGCCGCTCTTAAGCGTGAAAGATTTGCCCACAGCGTTGCCGTTCGCATCAAATACATGCGCCTCATAGCCCTTCTGGGACTCAGGCAGGGTGAACTTAAACGTAAACGTCAGATCTTTGCCGTCCGCATCCTTAGTGGGTGCAGTAAGCCCGTCATCTGCCGTCACGGTCTTAGTCACCTGCAGGCGCGCCACGCGACGGTCGGCATACTGCACGGCCGTACCCGTGGTAAACAAATGGTTGAGCTGAAGCGTGCCCAGGTCGGTACGGGTCTTGGAGGCATCGTCTATATATGCCGAGTCATCTTCCTGGTACAGGGCCATGCGGTTGATGCCCGTGTCGGTATAGATAATTGCCAGCTGACCGTTGCGCGCGCCACCGTCCTCGACATAGCGCAAGACCGACCTGGTTCCCTGCGTCGTCTTGTCGTAGCGCATGTGCATCAAGTTGTCTGCAAGAGAGGGCGTCACGCCCTCGGCGGTGCTCACTTGACCCCACGTCAGACCACCGCTGGCGTCGACGGTCGCACTCTGCAACTTGCCCTTGATATGCGTAAGGGTGTTATCGATAGCATCGGGGGAGCCGAACTGCGCCAAGGAGGCAATCAGCGAACCCGGGCCACTCATACTACGCACACCGTCGTCCACATCGCCGGCATCCACATACACGCCCGAATCATCCACAATCACCTTGGTAATCGTGCTGTTAATCTCATAGCCATCCGGGCTTTTAGACTCACGCAGGTAGTACGCACCCTTGACAAGGGGTGCATTATTTGCCGAATCGAGTGGGAAGCATGCAGCGCCCTCAATGTCATACGGATAGGTCATGCCGTTTGCCTGCACGGTGTCATACGGCGTGGCACCGGACTTGATGGCATACGTGCTGGGACTATCGCCGGTAACGTCCTTGGCCTGGTACAGCTCAAACGTCGCGCCGTTCACGGGCTTGCCCAGGTCGTCAACCTTCTGCACAAACAGACGGTTCTGAACGTTGGTGAGGTGGATCACCGTAGAAAACTGCCTGTTTATCGTTTGATATTGGACCATAGAGGTGTTGTCGATGGTTGCCTCCGCCAGAGACGATGCCGTGGTGTGGTAGACCGCTACGGTATAGTCGGCTTGACTCTTGTCTTGCAGCATGGCGGCGTATGTCTCGATATCGCCAGGCAGAGAGCTGACCGACACCTCGTAGTCACCCTTGGTGTTGACGGCAAAGACATTGGTGTCCGCTGATTTGGCAGCTTCGACAGCGCCGGCGATGCCGTGCGTGGAGCACAGGGTATATCCGCTAAGCGGGTTGCCCGTAACTGCCGTCCACGCGCTTTCGTCCGTGTCACCCATGCTTTTATCGGTGCGCTTGAGCACGACGGCAAAGGTCGTGCCCGAGCGGATGGCTTTACCCTTGTTATCCCGTGTATCTTCAGGGAGGGAGATGGTCTCCTTGGCGGCCAGATAGCCACCGTTCAGCCACATGCGGCTGCCCGTCCATTGGTTGTCATCGGCTGTTGTGACCGTTGTTTGCGGCGCAACCACCACGCCACCCGTACCGCTTGCAGCAGCCGGCTTGTACTGCAGATGCAGCTCGCCTCGCTTTGCGGTGGTCGACGAGGTCAGGCTCGAGCGGTATCCCGGGGGCAGGCCAACCTCTTTGAGCACAAAGTAATCATGTCCCTCGGAATGCTGGTTGTCGAACGAAAGGACCGAACCATCTGAGTTCAGAAGCACCAGCTGGCCATTGGCGTCCGTCGTGCCCCGGGCGATGGCCTCACCCTGCGCGTTCCAGTTGGGATCTGACCGATACAGGGCAAACGTGGCACCCTGAACTGCCTCACCGTTCTGGTCGACCTTTTCGAGCTCAGAGGACGGCAGGGTGGTGAGGTTGAACTTGAGCGACATGTTCGATGCGCCCGCGCCGCGCTCCAGATAAAAGAAGCTCAGCGTGTGCTTAGTGCTGTCGCGGAAGGTGTTGTCGCGGAAGTTGGTGGTATCTGCGCCGGCGGCTTTGAACATTGCTTTGATGGTAGTATCCGGAAAATACTTTGGTGAACCATTCGCGCCATCAATATGTCCAACGCGCACCACACCAGTAGCGAAGTTAATATCAAGCGTCGCCTTCTCGTGGATACCACCCAGATCGCCCACGAGCACGCCGTCGATATAGACCCAGACGTCATCGTCACCCGAGAACTTAAAGACCATGTCATTGTTATCGGTGGTCTTGCCGCCCGCAGGCTGGACGAACTCCGTGGTCATGGACATGCCAAAGTGGTGGTTGAGCTTATCGTTCGTTCCGTCCGTTATTCCTATAGGAGAGAGCTGACCGTCATTCTCTTTAAAAACCTTGGCAGCCGAGTCAAAGGGGAAGAACTGACCCCGATTCGCATCTGACACGCTGTCCTTATATACGCCAGCCTTATCGTAGACGTCAAAAGAGTTGGTCGTGTGGTTATATACGGCATAGTTGCCGTTAGAACCATACGAGTCGTAAACGTAATAGCCGCCCTTAAGCTGGAAGAGACCCTTCACGTTGTTGTAGACGGCCTTACCATTCTGCTTGCCATTTGCCTGGCTGTCGCTATTAAAGAGATAGGCCAGCGACTCGTCGGTGTACGCACCACTCGTGTTATAGGAGGTGTAGGTGCCGGCAATGATCGACGGATAGCCATTTACCAGCGTGTTCTTCACAAACGAAAGACGTCCAAAGCCGCCAATATCACTTTTTCCCGTCCACTTGTTAATGCCCGTGCCGGCACCACCATTGAACTTGAGCTGACGACCCTTATTGATGCCAGTGTTGTTATTGCCGTTGTCGTTATTGATGTTTGCCGAGCTATCGTTGTCGCCATCGACGACCCAATAGTCGAACAAATTGACCGTAGTGCCGGTGGGATTCACCGTCTGCACGGTATGGTTGCCAAAAGGAACCGCCTGATCGGCCGACGCACTCGTCGCACCAAACATGAGCGCACACGCCGCCAGCGGGACGGCCAAAACCCTCAGGGCACGCTTGGCGGTATTGGTTTTCTTGCCAAAAGGCTTTAGCATTTCTCGAGCTCTCGCACACGCGCGATTCATGAAGGCCTCCCCAATCCATGAGGACGGCAAGAAGCGGCTCATTATATATGTGTCGTCGTCCCCATCGATGCAAATATACGCCCCCCCCCCGCGCAGAAACGCAAGGCAGGACATCGCTATATGCTTAAAATTGTAGCAATTTGGGTGACCCGAAATTTCGCCTCGGGTTGCCACTCAGGCTCAAAATCGAACCACTCGCGCCATCGACATACCCCAGTAGGACAAATCGACCGGCAATCTTTATCCCCCACAACCCACAAAGTAGCTAATTTGGGACGAGGCTTTTTGACTACTTGGGCAATCAGATCGGCATGTAGTCAAAATAAGCCCGTCCTAAAAAGACTGGTCTGACGCTGTGTCACGAAAGGGGCCTATCTACTACGTTTAAGCCGCAGGAGTCAACCATAGCCGGCTTTTTCGAAAATCGGCAAGCTTTCTACCTGCGGTTTTGTTTTTGCAAATTCCAGGATGGTCGAGGGTGGCCGGTTTAATGTAGTAGATGGCCGCATTTCGTGGCAAACGGTCCGACTAGAGACCCATGGCGACCAGCCTCGGTTGGCCATTCTCGATGTTGCGGTGGAATACGGACTGAATTGGCCCCTTAAAGGCAAAAACACTCCGTATTCCACCGCAACTTATCGAGGGGATGGGTTTTAGAGGCGAGCGAGGTCATAGGCTTGGGCAGCTGCCTCGCCGGCGCAGATGAGGTTCGTCTTGGCCTCGTGCGGATCGAGCGCCTGGTCGAGGGGCATGGGCCTGCGGCAGATCGGAAGCACCAAGTCGATGCCCTGCCCATACACCGTGTCCAGCTTGACGGCGCGACCGCCCACGACGGCAACCACCGGCTTGCCATATCGCTTCGCACGACGGGCCACGCCCACCGGCGCCTTACCGGCGGCGGACTGCTCATCCATATTGCCCTCGCCCGTTATGACCAGGTCGACATCGCACACGCGCTCATCAAACCCCACGAGATCGAGCACCGTCTCCACACCCGAACGCAACTCGGCACCGAGCGCCAGCAACGCCGCGCCCAAGCCACCGGCAGCGCCCGCGCCGGGCACGCCGAGCACCGAGCCAAATGTCCGTGCGCCCTCAGGTGTGCGCAACAACCCCTGGGCTCGAGCTCCGGCAATCGCAGCGTCGAGCAAGCGACCGTAGCCGACCATCCAGCTGTCGCACCTGCTCAGCGCCTCGGCATCATCAGCCGGCAGACCCTTCTGTCCGCCGAACACCGCAAGCGCGCCGCGACGCCCCACGAGTGGGTTCTCGACATCCGAAAGCACCACGACACGCGCGCCATTCAGTGCCCGTAGCGCCGGTGCCAAATCGATACTCGCCACGTGTTCAAGGCCCGCGAGCCCCGGCGCGATATCGCAGCCACGGTCATCGACAAGACGCGCGCCCAGCGCCTGCAGCATGCCGGCGCCACCGTCGTTAGTGGCACTGCCGCCCAGACCAATATAGAGTGTCTTTGCGCCCGTGCGAACCGCGCGAAGCATGAGCTCGCCCACGCCATAGGTTGTAGCAACCAGCGCCGACGACTCCGTGCAAGGCGAGTACCCAATGCCGGCCGCCTCGGCCATCTCGATGACCGCGGACTCGCGCTCGACATCAACCAGCATCCGGGCAGACGCGCGCTTGCCCAAGGGACCTGCCACCTCGCAGGCCACAATCTCACCGCCGCACGCGGCAACGGCATCGAGCGTTCCCTCGCCACCATCTGCCAGCGGCAAAGCGCACACCTCGGCATCGGGCCACACGCGGCGCACGCCTTCGGCAACCGTCGCCTCCGCCCGCGCGCTCGAAACGCTGCCCTTAAAGGAGTCGATCGCCAGCAGCACGCGGCGGGGCCGGCGGCACGCGGGGCCAAAGTCAACCGCCGTGCCAGCATCCTCTTCGGCACACGCGAGCGCCTCAGCATGAGCGGCATGCGCCTCAAGATCGGCCCCGCAACCGCAGCCAGCACCATCGGCGTCACGCAGCCCACTAAAATAGTCGCTCAACACCTCACGACACTCCTCCGCCAGCACGCCGGCGGTCACGTTAAACCGATGATTCAGGCGCGAATCGGCATTCAGGTCATACAGCGAACCCAGAGCGCCCGCCTTGGCATCAGCCGCGCCATACACGCAGCGTCCTACGCGCGCGTTAACCATAAGCCCCGCACACATGCAGCAGGGCTCGAGCGTCACGTAGACCGTACAGTCGGAAAGGCGCCAGCGACCGAGCGACCGAGCGGCAGCGCACAGGGCCGCGAACTCTGCATGCGCCGAAGGGTCCTGATCGAGCTCGCGACGATTATGCGCCTGCGCGACAATCTCACCCGCGCGCACCACCACAGCGCCAATGGGCACCTCGCCCACCGCCGCGGCGGCGCGCGCCTCCACCAACGCCTCGCGCATGAACTTCTCGTCGATTTCGGTGCTCGTCATCGTTCGCCTTCCCTGTTGCAAATTCAAAACGATGCTATCATTACGACTCACGGAGAGATGGCAGAGCGGTTGAATGCGGCGGTCTTGAAAACCGTTGAGCGCGAGAGCGTTCCGGGGGTTCGAATCCCCCTCTCTCCGCCACTTTAGTGATTCACCGGTGTCATGGTCCGCTCAAACAGTGCATCGACCACGTCGGCTATCTCAGGTCGACGCTCAAGATCGTGGCCCGATTCCCACCATATCGTGAAAAGTCGAATAATACCGCCGGCGATAAACTCAGACGTCGTCTCGAGCGACACGGGGGCCAGGGCATTCTCGGCAAGCACGTTCATCACACGCTCGCGGATGGAGCGGGCAATGCGGTCGCAAATAACGTTGGTCAACATGCCCGACATGCTGCTTGCCAAAATGTTATCCATGAGCTGCTCGTGCGCCAAAATCAAATCCATGGCATCGTCCAAAATCGCGTGTCGAAGCGCGCGCACGTCCTCGGCAGACACTGCGCCGGCCTCATCGGGCTGTTTTTGCGGCAAGCCCGACATAAGCTCATCGATATAAAAGGCAAAGTAATCGTTCTTGTCGCGAAAGTGCTTGTAGAACGTCGTGCGGCGAATCATGGCGCGGTCACACAGCATGGCAACCGTCAGGTCCTCAAAACGATGCTCCTCGAGAAGTTCGGTGAAGGCATCGAACAGGGCGCGGTAGGTTTTCTTAATGCGAAGGTCCACTGGTATCGCCATCCTCAGGGCAAAGACAACGTTCGTCAATCTGTCGCATATCTTACACCTGTACCTCGTGCGCTTTGTCCCGGTACCAACCCCACCGAAAACATAACGCTTACCGGAAAGTTCGGCACGGCAAAACGTTGCGGGTATACTAGTAGCGTTATACCAACGGCAGCTGGCGCATGCCGCCGCGGCCATTCGAAACGGAGACATCATGATTACCGTCATCATCGGCATCGTTGTTGTCATTGTGATTGTCTGCGCCATCGCCGGCATCTACAACAACATGGTCACCAAGCGTAACCGCATCGATAACGCCTGGCAGAACATCGATACGCAGCTGCAGCGTCGCAACGACCTGATCCCCAACCTGGTCGAGACCGTCAAGGGCTACGCCAAGCACGAGCAGGAGACGCTCTCCGCCGTGATCAGCGCGCGCAACACCGCCGTCAAGGCCACCACGCCCGAGGCCAAGATGGAAGCCGACAACGTGCTGACCGGTGCGCTGCGCCAGCTCTTCGCCGTAGCCGAGGCCTATCCCGATCTTAAGGCAAACACCAACTTTACGCAGCTGCAGGCATCGCTCGAGGATACCGAGAACAAGATTAGCTATGCACGCCAGAGCTACAACGATTGCGTGCTCAGCTACAACAACGCCATTCAGACGTTCCCGGCTGTCATCTTTGCCGGCATCTTCCAGTTTAAGGAGCGCCAGGGCTTCGAGGCCGCCGAAGCAGCCCGCCAGGCCCCTACCGTCAAGTTCTAGTAGTTTGACAGCGCATCCTTAATCGGCCAAATGTATAAACCGCCCCGTCGAATGCATACTTCGACGGGGCGGTTTCCTTTTTCGCGAAGGTCCCCCTCTAAGCGCCGTGCATTTTTAGGAGTATTCAACATAACCAAGGGCTTCGGGCACTACGATAAATGCCAAAGACTGCGAATATCCCTGCAAATCAAACGCTGTCAGCCCATAACCCCGCCCATCATCCGTAGAAAACATCGAGAAATCCCGATTTTTTGCCCGAGGTCGGTATGCAGGGGCCTTCGATTGCAGAATACTCGCAAAAATGCACGTCGCCACCACCCCCACATGGCGCGAACCAAAACAAAAGCGCGGCCTTCCTTTCCGGCGCACTCCGCAGGACGAAAGAACCTCCGCCGCACGAAGTGCGCAGCGGAGGTTCTTTCATGTCCGAGGACGCGCCGGAAAGGAAGGCCGCCCTCGGGCCGGACAGCTAAGACAGCTTACGCGACGGTGTAAACCCAGTTGTGCTTGTCCTCGACAGCACCGGACTGGATACCAGTCAGGGTCTCGCGAAGCTTCTTCATCACGGGACCGATCTCGGTGTAGCCAGCCGGGAAGGTCACGGTCTCATCGGCACCATAGACCTTGTTGTCGATCTCGCCAACCGGGGAGATGACGGCAGCGGTGCCGCACAGGCCGCACTCCACAAAGGTACCGGCCTTGACCTCGGCCCACTCGACGGGGCGCTGGTCAACGGTCATGCCCAGGTCCTGAGCAACCTGAACGAGCGAACGACGGGTGATAGAAGGCAGGATGGAGTCGGTGTGCGACTGAGGAACGACGAGGGTGCCATCCTCCTTCACGAACAGGACGTTGGCGCCACCGGTCTCCTCGACATAGGTGCGGGACTCGGAGTCGAGATACAGGTTCTCGGCATAGCCCTCGCGATGGGCCTCCATCGTGGGCTTAAGGGACATGGCGTAGTTCAGGCCGGCCTTGATGTTGCCGGTGCCGTGCGGTGCGGCACGGTCATACTCGGAAACGCGCAGCTTGACGGGCTTGAGGCCACCCTTAAAGTACGGACCGACCGGGGTCACGAGAATGCGGAACGTGTACTCAGGAGCGGGAGCCACGCCAATCACGTCACCGGAGCCGATCATAAACGGACGCACGTACAGGGTCGCGCCGGAACCGAAGGGCGGAACCCAGGCGGCGTTGGCAGAAACGACCTGCTTGACGGCCTCAACGAACTTGTCCTTGGGGAACGGGGGCATCTCGAGGCGCTGGGCAGAGTTATACATGCGCTCGGCGTTCATATCGGGACGGAAGCAGACGATGCTGCCGTCCTCGGCGGTGTAGGCCTTCAGGCCCTCAAAGACCTCCTGACAGTAATGGAAGATGCCGCCGCACTCGGAGACATGCAGGGTGTGGTCGGTGGTCAGGCCGCCCTCGTCCCACTCGCCATCCTTCCAATGAGCCTCGTAGCTGTAATCGGTCTTCATGTAGCCAAAGCCGAGGCTACCCCAATCGATATCCTTCTTCTCGACAGTCATATGTCGCTCCTTACATACACAGTTGCATACTCGCGAACCCGCACGCAAGGACCGAAGCCGGCCGCGTCGCAACGTCGCATACCCGGAGCGTAGAGCCGGGCAGGACACGCGGGCAGCATCAAAGCCGATGACACGTCGATTCGCATGCACGAGATTGTACTCCCCGCACGCGTCGGATAAAACGTTTTTCTTTAACTAACTAAAGTATTTTCATTCAACCGAAACTAAAGAGCCCCGTCACCGTAAACGGTGACGGGGCTCAACGGCACAGTTTGTGCGCTGCCTCGAGCTATGCGTTCTATTTGCCCAGCTTGGCCTTAACCAGACCGACCACGGTCGGGATGATCGACACGGCAACGATGCCGACGATCAGCAGCTCAAAGTGCTCCTGCACAAAGGGGATACCGCCAAAGAAGTAGCCCAGCAGTGTAAAGAGCGTCGACCAGGTAATGCCGCCCAGCACGTTAAAGATAACGAAGTTACGCCAGTGCATGCCGCCCATGCCGGCGATAAAGGGCACAAAGGTGCGAATAAACGGGAAGAAGCGGCCCAGGAAGATGGCCAGGTGGCCCCACTTGTCCAAGAAGTCCTCGGACTTTTTGATGCGCTCGGGCGTCATGGCCTTGACCTTGCCCGAAGCGATGATCTTTTTGCCAAAGAAGTGACCGATCATAAAGTTGCACTGATCACCCAAAATGGCAGCCGCCCATGCGGTGGCCAGAAGCGCCACGATGTTAAAGCCGCCGTTGTGGGCAAAGAAACCCGAGGCGAACAGCAGCGAATCGCCGGGAAGGAACGGGAAGAACACCACGCCCGTCTCGATAAAGATGATCAGGAACACGCAGCCGTAGGCCATAAGCGGGCCGGCGGCGATCCAGCTGGCAATCGCGGTGCGCGGGTCTTTGAGCAGCTCGGCGATAAAATTGATGAAACCCATGAAGTAAAACCTCTCAGTTGTGGGCGCGGATACGTCCAAGTTGACCAGTATACGGTTGCGGCGCCCCCTCGTGCGCAACCCCACAAAAGCATGACTCCATTACCAGCAAGTTTGCATAACTGACACCTGTTGCGCAATGCCATCAAGATTGTCCTTCCTAATCCCTAGCGAATCGCTATACTTTATTGAACCGCATTGCCATGGCGCTAAGGGAGGGCGGCCGGTGAGCTTTATCAATACCATTCGCGAGGACATCAAGACCGTCCAGGCGCAGGACCCCGCCGCGCAAAACGGTCTAGTCATCTTCCTTTCCTATCCTGGCCTGCACGCCAAGTGGAACCACGTGCCCGAGCACTGGCTGTGGGAGCACGGTCATCGCTCGCTCGCCCGTGTGCTCTCGCAAGTCACTCGCCACATCACCGGCGTCGAGATTCACCCTGCCGCGCAGATTGGCAAGCACTTCTTTATCGACCACGCCATGGGCGTCGTCATCGGCGAAACCACCATCGTGGGCGACAACTGCGTGCTCTACCAGGGCGTCACGCTCGGCGGTACCGGCAACGAGACCGGCAAGCGCCACCCCACCCTGGGCAATAACGTCACCGTAGGCACGGGCGCCAAGGTGCTCGGCAACATTCGCATCGGCAACAACGTCAAGATCGGCGGCAACTCGGTTGTCGTCAAGGACGTGCCCGACAACTGCACCGTCGTGGGCGTGCCAGGCCGCATCATCAAGCGCAACGGCTGCCGCGTATTCGAGGAGAGCTTCGACGCCAAGCAGCATCGCGAGTACATGCCCGACGACGCCGCCGAGCAGTCCGCGCTCAACCGTCAAGGCATCACCGAGAACGCCCGCCGCGTCAAAGAGCTCGAGAAAGAGGTGGCCGAGCTCAAGGCCCTCGTCGCCAAGCTCGTGGACGAGCGCTAGGAACGCAAGCAGCACAAGATGACATCGGCACCGACACAAAAGGCGCACCAGGGAATCCATCCCCGGCGCGCCTTATTTCCGATGCGACAAAGGGGCCGTCCCTATGTCGCATTATGCGAACTGGCTTAGGTAGAGGTCGGCGTAGGCGCCCTCGGCAGCCAGCAGCTCCTTGTGCGTACCCTGCTCGATGATATTGCCGTGATCCATGACCAGGATGAGGTCGGCATCGACGATCGTCGACAGGCGGTGCGCGATCACAAAGCTGGTGCGCCCGCTCATGAGCGCGTCCATGGCGCGGCCGATGGCAAGCTCAGTGCGCGTGTCCACGCTTGAGGTCGCCTCGTCCAGGATCAGAATCGCCGGGTTGTTGAGCAGCACGCGCGCAATGGTCAGCAGCTGGCGCTGGCCCTGGCTAATGCTCTCGGCATCGTTGGCCACCCGCGTGTCATAACCCTGCGGCATGGTGCGCACAAAGAAGTCGACCTGCGCGGCGCGTGCGGCCGCCACAATCTCCTCGCGCGTTGCCTCGGGACAGCCATAGGCGATGTTCTGTGCAATCGTGCCATCGAACAGCCAGGCGTCCTGCAGCACCATGCCAAACTGTTGGCGCAGCTCGCCACGATCCATGCGGCTCGTATCCACGCCGTCGAGCGTAATGCGCCCGCCGTCAATCTCGTAAAAGCGCATGAGCAAGTTGATGAGCGTGGTCTTGCCCGCGCCCGTGGTTCCCACCACGGCGATCTTCTGACCCGGCTCGGCGGTAAACGACACGTCGCGCATAAGCGGCTTGTCGGGCGAATAGCCAAAGTGCACGTGCTCAAAAGCGACGCGGCCCTCAACGCGACCCGGCAGCTTGGCAGCCTCGTCCGGCAGCGGATCGGCCTCCATCTCGGGCTCGTCGAGCAGGTCGAACACGCGCTCCGCACTCGCTAGCGCGCTCTGCAGCGAGTTAAAGGTAAACGACAGCTGCGTCATGGGTTCGGACGCCTCGTAGATAAACTGGAAGAACGCCTGGAACACGCCGACGGTCATGTGACCGGCGACCAGCATGCTGCAGCCAACCAGCGCAATCACGATCTGCGCCAAACGGCCGATAAAGCGCACCGCAGGGCCGACGGCATTGATCATAAAGTCGGCCTTGGTACTCACGCGCGCTAGCTCCCTCGAGGCCTCATGCACTTCGGCAGAGCTCTGACGCTCGCGATTGAACGCGCGAATCACCAGACGGCCCGAGTAGCCTTCCTCGACCGCGCTCGTAATCTTGGACACCCACTCCTGGCGCTCGCCGGTCACGTCATGTGTGCGGCGCGAGACCACTTTGGTCACCAGCAGCGACAACGCCGTAAAGAACAAAAAGACCAGCGTGAGCGGCACGCTAAACACGAACATCACGCCCACGGCGCCCACCACAGTGCCGATCGACACCAGCAGCTGCAGCAGTCCGCGCTGCATGCTTTCGGACATCTTGTCCAGGTCGTTGGTCGCGCGGCTGACGACCTCGCCGGGGCGATGCGCGTCAAAGTAGGCAAGCGGCAGACGGTTGAGCTTTTGAGCGATACGGTTACGCAGACGCAGGTTGAGGCGTTCGGCCACGCTCGACATCAAAAAGCTCTGGAGCGCGTAGAACGAGGCGGCGGCCGTCCAGATCATAAAGTAGATAAAGATGGTCCTGCCGCAGTTCTCCCAGGTGATACTGAAGGTGGTGTCGTTGGCAAACGCCAGCTTCACGTGTCCCCACAGCTCATCGATGACGCGGGCGCTGTACGCCGGCGCCGCGGTGTTAAAGATGACGTAGAACACGATGCTCGCGAACACGAGGTAAAAGCGCCAGTGATCGCCGGCGGCCTCGCTCCACAGACGGCGCACCGTCGCCCAGGTGTCGCGGGGCTTCTCGTCCTCGTCCTCGTCGTCCACATCGCGCATGCGCTCTGCCTCGGCACGGGCGCGCTCGTCCTCGGCGCGTTCGTTTTCCTCGTAGAGCGCTTGGCGGCGAGCCTCGCGCTCGGCTGCAGCCTTGGCGGCATCGTCCAGACCGGGCGCGACCGCCGTCTCCTCAGCCGTCCCCGCTGCCACGGCGTCATCAACGACGCCCTGCTTCTTGAGCCCCTCGGTCATGCTACTCACCTCCCTTCATCTGCGATTCCGCAATGGCGCGGTACACCTCGCAAGTCTCCATCAACTCGTCGTGCGTGCCCAAGCCCACGACCTCGCCATCCTTGAGCACCACGATCTGGTCGGCATGCAGAATGGTCGAGATACGCTGCGCGATGATGAGTACCGCGGCATCGCGCGTCTCGTCCTGCAGCGCATGGCGCAGGGCGGCATCGGTCTTAAAGTCCAGGGCCGAAAAGCTATCGTCGAAGATATACAAATCAGCGTGCTTCATGAGCGCACGGGCGATGGCCAGGCGCTGACGCTGACCGCCCGAGAAGTTCGTACCGCCCTGCGCCACCGGGGTATCGAGTCCCTGCGGCTGGTCGAGCACAAAGGTGCTCTGGGCAACCTGCAGCGCGTGAAGCATGTCGGCCTCGGTCGCATCCTCGTTGCCATAGCGCAGGTTGCTCGCCACCGTGCCCGAGAACAGCCACGCCTTCTGCGGCACGTAAGCGATATGCCCGCGAATCTCATCTTGCGAAAGGTCGCGCAGATCAACGCCGTCCAGGCGAATGGCGCCCTTCGAGGCATCGTGGAAACGCAACAAGAGCTTGGCCACCGTCGATTTGCCCGATCCCGTCGAGCCCACAATCGCCGTGGTCTGGCCACGACGACAGGCAAAGCTCAGGTCGCACAGGGTGTCCTCGTCGGCATCGTCAAAACGGAACGACATATGGTCGAACATGGCGACCGCGTCTGCTCCGTCCTTTGAGTCGGACGCGCCCGCGTCGAGCGTTCGCTCGCCATCGACGATGCTCGGCTCAATCTGAAGCACCTGTTGTGCACGGTTGAGGCACGCCGCGGCACGCGGCAACGTCAGGATCACCATCTGCGCCATCATCACAAAGAACAGAATCAGCAGCGCGTATTCCAACACGGCCGAGATGCTGCCAATTTGCATGGCGTGGACGCCTACGCGATTGCCTCCCACCCACAGCACCGCCACCTCGGCGATATTCATCAGAAAGAAGCAGGAGCTATCGAGACCCACAAACAGGTGGTTGACCTTGATGGCGTTGGCCGCGTAATCACTAAACACCTCGTCTAGGCGCTGCTCCTCATGGCGCTCCTTGTTAAACGCGCGAATGACGCGCACGCCCACGATGTTCTCGCGCAGCACCACGTTCATACGGTCGATAAAACTCTGCAGGCGCATAAAAATCGGCGCTGCGTTGGCGACCGTAAAGACTGCCGCCACCAGCACAATCGCCACGACTGCACCCAGCAGCGTACCCATGGCGGGATCGATATGCCAGGCAAAGATGATGCCCGCCACGGCCAAAAACGGCACCGGCAGCACCAGCTGAATCGTCTGCAGAATCGCCTGCTGGATCACGTTGATGTCGTTGAGCGAGCGTGTGATCATCGAGCCGGTGCCAAAGCGCTCAAAGTCGCTGGCAGACAGCTCGAGTGACTTGTCGTAGACGGCGTTGCGAATGTCGCAGGCCACGTTGGCCGCCAGGCGAGCCGAAAGATAACAGCCCAGCACCGCGCCACCGCTGGCCATGCCAGTCGCGATAAGCATGTACAGGCCGTTGCGCAGGATGTAGTCGACATCACCCGTCGTGATGCCGGTATTGACCATATTCGCCAACATCGTAGGCACCAGCAGCGTGCCGACGTTATCTATCAGCAGCACAAACAGTGTCACCGCAATCAGCCCGCGATACGGCCTCATAAACCTCATTAAGAGTCGCACGTCTCCCCCTCTTCTTGTTTTTCCACTTGGCTCTCAGCGGCTATCTGCTGTTTAAACGCCTCGCACTCCTCGTTGAGCGCGTGGGAAAACTTGCCGACCAGACGCATAATCTCACGCTGTTCCCAGGGTTCGAGCGCGCCAAAGGCACGCTGCTCGGCTTTAACCGCCGGCAACGCATGGTGCTCGGCGAACCGCCGGCCCTCATCGGTCAAACAAACGACCTTATTCTTGCGGCTGCCTTCGGCAAATTCCAGCGTCGCAAGCCCTCGCGCCGTCAAGGTTTTAATTGCCGAGTTAATGGCCTGCTTGCTATAGAACCATTCGCTCGTGAGTTGGCTCACGGCAACGTCTTCGTCCGCCGTGCTGATATCGACGAGCATCCAATAGGCGCAATCCGAAAGGCCGCAGGCACGCGCGAACTCTGAGTAAATACGGTCGAGCCCGTTGAGCATCCGGTCAAAATCGACCGACGTAACCGCGCAATCCATCTCTCCCACCATTCGATAGTCCGAATTTTGACTAATTGAGATTTCAGATTAGTCCGAGTTTTGACTATCGTCAAGGGCTTCATTCGCAGCGCGCAAGCTATACAACATATCGATAAAAAAGACCGCCGGCGCGGGGGCAGCGCCGGCGGTCATGAGAGGAAATCGATTATTTGCTGCTAGGCGGCGACAGCCTCGTAGACCGTAGCGCCCGAGAAGCTATCATGCAGGCTCTTGCCGCAGATCCAAGGCAGCTCGACGACCTCGCAGACCGTGTTGACCAGCTCGGAGCAGTCAGTAAAGTGGCCCTTATCGTTGAGGGCCTCGCAATCCTGAACACGCCAATAGCCATCGGTGTGCGTGATGTAGTACTCGTGATCGTTAATCGACACGAAAGCGCGCGTCTTGGAACGCAGCAGCTTCAGAAATCCTTCGAAATCGGTCTCGACGACATCTCCAGCCTGGAACATGATAGTTACCTCCTGGCCCGGCGCCACCACGGCGCATTGATAAACGTTGGTACTCCTTTAGTAAAACCTTTATCAGAGGTTATACGTTCGTCATTTAGGCAAGTGGTAAAAAACCGCAGGGTAGACGGGATAAAACGTTTAACCATCCCATTTGTTTGTCACATTCTGAAGGTACTTTTATGCAAACCTACTTTCCCAATTGGAATCTATCCTTTTGGCCGGGCAATTGACCGTCTATCGTTTGAGCCCGACGGGTATGAACGGGGCATCTGCAACGCCACTACAAGGAGGCACCATGGAGACTATCAAAGCGCTCATTCACCGCCGCAGCTGCCGCAAATACAGCGATCGTCCCGTCGAGGCCGAAAAGCTTGCACGTATTATCGAAGCCGGCCAATATGCACCGAGCGGCATGGGCCGCCAGCCGGTGACGTTTGTCGCCGTCACCGATCCCGCGACCGTCGAGCGTCTCTCGCAGCTTAACGCCCAAGTCATGGGTAGCAACGGCGACCCCTTCTACGGAGCCAAAACGGTTGTGGTGGTACTGGTCGACCGCAACGTGCCCACGCATCTGGAAGACGGCTCGCTCGCCATGGGCAACTTGCTCAACGCCGCCTATGCACTGGGTGTCGATTCATGCTGGATTCACCGCGCGCATGAGGTCTTTGACTCGCCCGAGGGCCTGGAGCTGCTGGCCAGCTGGAGCCTGCCCGCCGACGGCAGCCTGCGCGGTGTCGGTCACTGCATTCTGGGCTATGCCGAGGACACGCTACCCGAGCCCAAACCCCGCCGCGACAACGTCGTCTACGTAAGGTAACCCAAGAGCGTCATAGGGGTAGCTAATTTGGGACGAGGCTATTTTAGCCACCCCACTCGCAACTTATCTTGCCGATGGAGTTGTCGTCGTTTCGTTCGTGTGGGTCGTTTCGGCGCCGTCGCCTTGTTCGCCCTCGTCCTTTTGAGCGTCGGCGATGGTAGAGGCCGCCGCAACGATACCGCGCTGGGGCGCGACGCCCGTCTGGGTCTGAGCGCCCTCGACAATTTCTGTGCCTGCATGCGCGAGCTCGGGCGATTTAAACATCGCGTCCAAGTTGGCACCGCCGCCGGCGTAGCCAAGCGCAGCGAGTGCGATGACGATCACTGCAACGACGACCGCGATCGGAACATAACGATGCCAACCAGCCGGATTGAGTCCGCTGCGACGAGCCGCCCCGCGGCTGATGTAACCGAGCGTGCCGTCGTGCTTGAGCTTTGAGCCCACCACGCACTTGCGGCCCCACAACGAGGACTCTGCCTGCATGGCCAAGCGGGCGCTTGCCGAAGGATAGCCGTATTTAGTGCGCTTGAACGAACCATCAAACCCCGAGGCGTGTTTGCCCCACGTCACCGATGTCGTGCGTCGGTTGACCGGTGCGGCGCTCCGCCTTCTGCGGCTCGGTTTTGTAGTCTCAGCCATACGCCCCCGCACGCCGTAACCAAATCGAAACAATAACGCTTTGGACTGTAGCACACGCGTCGCGCGCGGTCACGGGCGCCTCGCTCAACGGTCATCGTCCTTCAGCAAGCGCCACAGCGTTGTTCGGCTTATGCCCAGCACCTCCGCCGCACGGGTTCGGTTGCCGTGGAGATGATCTACAACCAGATGCGCGATATCTCGCTCGGTATCGGCCAACGGTCGCAGGATATACAGGTCGCTTTCGAGTGTCGGGGCGCCAAAGGTTGCGGTCTTAATCACGTCCTCTTGGGCTAGCACTTCCTCCGCCACAGCGCGATCCACCGTGCCCGTCCCCACCAATATATACAGTCGTTCCGAGACCTCGCGGAGCTGCAGATAGTTGCGCGGCCAGCGGTAAGCATCGAGCGCCTTCGTCGCCGCGGCAGACAGCATGGGCGCTGCCGTCCCAAATGCACCAGCGAGATATTCCAAATAGCGCGCAACCTTCGTCGACGCGGCTCCCTGCTCGACGATTGCCGGCGCCACGCTCACCGCACAGGCGAAGCGCTCGGTCACAAAGGCGGCTTGATCACTTTCGCTGCCGCCCGGCATGTCATTCGCCGTCAGCACCACATGGCAGCGCGTCGCCAACGCGGTGTCGGCCATCGTGGAAACGAGCTCGCGAAGGCGCTGGGGGCCAACCGCATTCCAGCCCGCAATGCAAAGTGTCAGCCCCGTTTGGAACAACGGCGATTCGGCGCTTTTGAGCACGTGGCGCCAACCGCGATCGGTAAGCTCATCGAGCGCAACGGCAACAAAGGGTTGATCGGCAAAAGGACCGTCCAGATAGAGGCGCTTGGCGATCTCGATCTGACCCGCTCCCAGCTCGCCCTCGAGCATAAGGGGCACACCGCGCGCGTAGCTCTCGGCGACCGGCGCAGCTACCGAGGCCGCCCCCTCAACGATGCCGTACGCGCTCGATTCGTAGCGGGCCTCAACTTCGTCGGCGTTGAGCCACTCGATGCCCGCATGTGCCGCGGCGCCGCGCACCTCGCGGACCACGACGACCCAAAGGCCCCCACCCTCTTTGTCGGTGGGGCGAACGGTCAGACTCAGGCGCGTACCTGCACGTCCCATAACCAGACGCGCGCCGTCTCCTATACGGTCGAGGCGCTCAGCGACAAAAGCCGCCACATCCCGCTCAAGCGCCGCGTCATTCATGGTCGAAATCGCGACGTCCCCACGCACATCGATTGCCAATGCCGAGGCCCCGGCAGCAGCCAGGGCCTCGGTCAAGATGTTCAGCTTGGCATCGCTATCCATAATTTGCCCCTGTCCGCGGCGACGTGCAGCCGCCGACGGTCGCACGACCGAGTGTTTCAAAATTGAACGATATTGCTCACCAAACACTATAGGGCAGAAAGCGCCGACCTGCGAGTATAGGTGTTGCCCCGCATCGCCATCCTGGCGGGGCGATAAGAGCTCTTCGGGACTTATAAACCTGCGGACAAGCCATACCCGCAAGAGCTCCTATCGCTCCACCGTGAGAATGCGCTCACCAGCACGCAGCACGCAGCACGCAAATAAGCTACTTCTCTACCAGATTCCCAGCACGTGCTGCATCCCCAAACTCATGCACGCAATGCCAATCCAGCAGCAAAAGCCCAGCGCGATGGGCTTGCCGCCCTTTTTGACAAGTTCGACGATATCGGTATTAAAGCCAATAGCCGCCATGGCCATCACGATAAAGAACTTCGACAGCTCCTTGATGGGCGCCGTAATGGACGCGGGAAGCTGAAGCACCGTGGTGATTACGCTCGCCAGCACAAAGAACAGCACAAACATGGGAAACGCGCGTTTAAGCGAGAACGTGCTTTTAGCGTCGCCGCCGGCCTTGCGCGCCAGATGCATCTGCCAACATGCGAGGACCAACGTGATGGGAATAATGGCCAGCGTTCTGGTGAGCTTGACCACCGTGGCGCTCTCGAGCACATTGGCGCCGGGATGCATGCTGTCCCAGGCGCTCGCCGCAGCCGTTACGGACGAGGTGTCGTTGATGGCGGTGCCGGCAAACAGGCCAAAGCCCTCGTCTGTCAGCCCGAGCATACCGCCGAGCGTTGGAAACACGAGCGCCGCGATAACGTTAAACAGGAAGATGACCGAAATGGCCTGGGCAATCTCGCGATCGTCGGCATCGATGACGGGTGCGGTCGCGGCGATAGCAGAACCGCCGCAAATCGACGAACCCACACCCACAAGCGTCGCGATCTTACCCGGCACGTTCATAACGCGGCAGAGCACAAAGGCGATGACAAGCGAGGTCGAGATTGTCGCCACGATAATCGGCAGCGACTGGGCGCCCTTGGACAGAATCTGGGAGAGGTTCATGCCAAAGCCAAGCAGGATAACCGCGTACTGCAAGACTTTTTTGGACGTATAGGTGACGCCGGCGGCGAGCTGTTCGCGACGATTCTTGGGAAAGACGAGCGCCAGGACCATGCCAAAGAGGATGGCGAATACCGGACCGCCAACCACCTCAATTTGTTTGCCGAGCAACGTCGCGGGAATGGCGATGATCAGGCAGAACAAAACGCCTTTCCAGCGCTCGCGTACGATATTTGCCAGTTGCATATGGGATTCCTTCTTTCTATTTCACGTTTGCGACGGCTTATGATACGGCAACATTGAGCGCAGCCTTGCGCAAACACAGACTAAGATGCCGCAATAGTTCTCAGGCAACAGCCGAATTACCCACCGCGGAGAGCTGATTCGCGGCATAATTAACAACTGACATATGAGTTTGATAGAACAGTTGCGAGGCGCTATGGAAGAATCGATGCACGTCGGCGAGCAGGAAACGAGCCTACAGGACCAGTCCTACCACACCATTCGACGCAAAATCGTCTACCTGGACTACAAGCCGGGCGAAAAGCTGGGCGTCAAGCAACTTTGCGACGACCTGGATATGGGGCGCACGCCCGTGCGCGAGGCTTTGGTTCGCTTGGCGCAGGAAGGCCTGGTGCGCACCGTGCCCCAGAGCGGCACCTATGTCTCGCCCATCAACCTCACCCTTGCCGAGAGTGCCTGCTACATCCGCGAACATCTGGAAAAGCAGGTGATCGTGGAGTGCTGTGCGCGAGCCACGTCGGCCGGCATCGAGCAGCTCGACCGCGCCATCGTGCTGCAGGAAAAGGCCATGGCCGAAGAGGATCGCATCGGCTTCTTTTTGAGCGACAACCTCATGCATCACATGATTTTTAGCATCGCATGTCGCAGCACCGTTTGGTCGTGGCTCGAAGAAACCAATGCCGACCTGGAGCGCTTCCGCTGGCTGCGCGCCGCCACGCAGGTTCTCGACAATCAGGACATCGTGAACGAGCACAAGCAGATTCGCCGCGCTATCGCCGGTCGCGACCCCATCGAGGCGAGCTTTTTGGTCAGCAAACACCTGCATATGATGTTCCGCAACCAGACCGAGGTTCTGGACCAGTTCCCCGAGTACTTCGAGACCAGTAAGCTCCGCTAACCTGCCAAAACCACCACAAAGGGGACAGGCACCTTTGTGGTGGTTTCTCCGTACAAAAAGGCCCGGCTCCGTCTGATGACGCGGAGCCGGCCCTTGGTCGTTAGAACGGCGGAACATCCGCTACTCGACTGTGACACTCTTTGCCAGGTTGCGAGGCTGGTCAACGTCGCAACCGCGCAGGATGGCCACCTCGCGAGCGAGCAACTGCAGCGGGACGCTCGCCGTGATGGGGCTGAACACGTCGCGGACTGCCGGCACGCGGATGATGCAGTCGGCGATCTTGTCGATCTCCTCGTCGCCCTCGGTGGCAACGACGATGACCTTGGCGCCGCGCGCCTTGCACTCCATGAGGTTCGACACGGTCTTGTCGTAGGTGGCGCTCTTGGTGGCCACAGCGATGACGGGGAAGCCCGGGTCGATCAGGGCAATGGGGCCGTGCTTCATCTCGCCGGCGGCGTAGGCCTCGGCGTGCAGGTAGCTGACCTCTTTGAGCTTGAGCGCGCCCTCGTAGGAAATAGCGGCACCCATGCCACGGCCCACGAACAGCGCCGACTGCGCGTCCTTGCACAGCAGGGCGGCCTCATGCACAGCCTCGGTCTGGGTATCCAAAATCCACTGGATCTGCTCGGCCGTATCGGAAAGCTCGCGGAACAGCATGCGCGCCTGCTTAGTGGTCAAGCGGTACTTGACCTGCGCTAGCAGCAGAGCCAGCAGCGTCAGGCTCACGACCTGGCCGATGAAGCTCTTGGTCGAGGCGACCGCGATCTCCTTGTTGGCCTTGGTGTAGATGACGCCGTCGCTCTCACGCGCCACGGGGCTGCCCACCACGTTGGTGATGCCGAAGACCTTGGCACCTTTGATGCGCGCGTCGCGAATGGCGGCAAGGGTATCGGCCGTCTCGCCCGACTGGGACACGGCAACGACAAGCGTCGTCGGCGTAATGATGGGGTTGCGATAACGGAACTCGCTGGCCGCCTCCACCTCGGTGGGGATGCGAGCCCAGCCCTCAATGAGATTCTTGGCAATGAGGCCAGCGTGATAGCTGGTTCCGCAAGCGATCACGTAGACGCGGTCGATATCGTTGAGCTCCTCGAGCGAAAGGCCCAGCTCATCGATATCAAGCTCACCGGCAGGGGTCATGCGGCCCACCAGGGTATCGCGCACGACGCGCGGCTGCTCGTGGATTTCCTTGAGCATAAAGTCGGGATAACCGCCCTTTTCGGCCATGTCCAGGTCCCAGTCGATGTGGGTGACCTTGGGCTCGATAACGTTGCCGGCCTCGTCGGTGTACTCGACGCCTGCGGGCGTGAGCTTGGCAAACTGACCGTCCTCGAGCACCACGACATCGCGGGTGGCGTCGATGAGCGCGATGACATCGGAGGCGACATAGGCGCCGGTCTCGCCCGCGCCGACCACGATCGGGGAATCCTTGCGGGCCACGGCGATCACGCCGGGCTCGTCAGCGCACACGGCGGCCAGACCATAGGCACCGACCACGTGGGTGCAAGCCTCGCGCACGGAGGCCATCAGGTCGTGCGTCTCGGCATAAGCCTCTTCGATCAGATGCGCGAAGACCTCGGTATCGGTCTCGCTCTTAAAGTGGTGGCCGCGGCCCTCCAGCTCTTCGCGCAGCTCGGCGAAGTTCTCGATGATGCCGTTGTGGACGATGGCGATGCGACCGTCGCAGCTGGTGTGGGGATGGGCGTTAACGACGGAGGGCTTGCCGTGGGTGGCCCAACGGGTGTGACCGATACCGCAGGTAGCGTCGCTGTCGATGTTGGAAAGCTCGCTCTCCAGGCCCGCGACCTTGCCCACGCGGCGGATGACGTCGAGGTGCGCCGCGGCACCCTCGCCCACCTCGAGCGCAACGCCCGAGGAGTCATAGCCGCGATACTCCATACGCTTGAGGCCCGTGACCAGGATGTTCTTTGCAATATCAGAGCCGGTGTAGCCGACGATTCCGCACATAGGATAAATCCCTTCGTTCGCGTGACTGCAAGACGTCCACGCACAGGGGGCGCTGAGACGTATAACGTTCGAGTATTGTACTCACGCAAGCGCAAGCTGATATACCAGAAGTGGTATCTCAACTTAGATACCACCCGATGCACACATGCCCAGCCGGTCCAAACCACCACAATGGGGACAGGCACCTTTGTGGTGGTCGCGCTGGCAACGGCGTTTCCCCAGATAAAACCTGCCAAAATAAACCTGTCCCTTTTTGGTAGGTTTGGGATGCTACAATCTGCCTTGTACTTGAAACGCATCAAAGGGGCCGCTATGGCAAAGGTAAAAATCAGCGACGTCGCGCGCGAGGCTGGGGTTTCGTTGGGCACGGTTTCCAACGCGCTCAACCACCCCGAAAAGCTGCGCCCCGAGACCCTCAAGCTCATCAACGAGACCATCAATCGCCTTGGCTACCTGCCCAACCAAAGCGCCCGTCAGCTCGCGGGCGGCGCCACCAAGTCCTTTGGCCTGGTGCTCCCCCGTCTCGATCACGGCTTTTCGCTCCAGATTGCCAGCGGTGCCCACAACGAGGCACGCAAGCACGGCTATGACTTGCTCATCGCCAATGCCGATAACGACGACATTCTCGAGGACCATTACCTGCGATACTTTATGGGCACCCAGATGTCCGGCGTCATGGTTCAGCCCATGACATCCCCCGACTGGCATCCCGTCATGGCCAAGATGCCCGTGCCGATCGTCCACCTGGACATCCATTGCTCCGAGCCCGGCTACTATGTAGCGGCCGACAACGAGGCCCAGGGTCGCATCATTGCCGAACTCGCCATCGCCCGTGGAGCGCACCATATTGTCGTCGTCGGCCGAGCAGCATTTATGCAACTCACCCTGCGCGTCCTTGGCATTCATAAAGCGCTCGCTCTACACCCCGATATCAAGATCGAAGTCATCGACGCCGGCGAATGGAATACCGCAGCCGACGGCTACAGTATCGGTGCCCAGATTGCCGAGCGCCCTGCTGACGAGCGCCCCGATTTTGTCATCGGTCTGACCGACGTATTAGCCTCGGGCGTTATCTCGGCGCTGGTCGACAAAGGCATCTCCGTCCCCGAGCAGGTCCGCGTGGCCGGCTGCGACGGCAACCCCCTAGCATGGAGCGGGTCGGTTCCCCTTACCACCGTGGCGCCGCCGGGCTACGAAATTGGCCGCAAGGGCGTTCAATTGCTCATGGAGCAAATCGAGGATAAACCTGCCGCCAAGACCAAACGAGTCCGCATCGGCTCCGCCGCGCGTACCGTCACCACGGCCACGGCCACCGAGGACATTAACCGTCAGGAGCTCGTGCGCCCCTTCTTGCTCGAACGTGTGAGCACCCAAAAGGCCGAGCAGCACCCGACGGGCCCATCCGCGGCCCCAATAACCGACATCAACCTGGGCGCCTACCTGTAACAAAAAACGCCGCAACGGGAACAGTCCCGCTGCGGCGTTTTTGCTGGCCCCACGGGCCTTCTCCGTTTAGCCGGACCTGCGGCTACAGATATTTATGGAATGTAATCCATTTTTCATTAACTTTTTTGTTAAAATAGACTCAATTCCATATTTTTAGATATTTCCTATAAGTATTGATTTTGCTCCAGTTTTTTTCGCCAAGAAAGGGGTTTCATGAATCTGATTGATCGCAAACAGTACCTCGACTGGCTCATTTCGTGGAAAGACTCACACGTCATCAAGGTCGTTTCGGGCGTGCGAAGGTCCGGCAAATCAAAGCTATTCGAAATCTACCGTAGCTACCTGCGCGATCATGGAATCACAGGCGACCAGGTTATATCCCTCAACTTTGAAGACCTGGAGTTCGAGTCGCTTACGTCGTATAGAGCACTCTACGACTACATTTCCGCCAGACTCGTCCCCGATAAGATGAACTACGTTTTTCTGGACGAGATACAG
Organism: Coriobacteriaceae bacterium; assembly: GCA_902364975.1. Lineage (GTDB taxonomy): Bacteria > Actinomycetota > Coriobacteriia > Coriobacteriales > Coriobacteriaceae > Collinsella. The sequence goes on from CABJFQ010000004.1 coordinate 130,746, forward strand.
CACGTCGAGCATTTCGAAAAAGCCGTCGACAGTCTTTTTATCAAGGACAATGTCGACCTCTACATAACCGGTTCCAACGCTTATCTGCTCTCGAGCGAGCTGGCAACTTTACTCTCCGGCCGCTACGTAGAGCTCAAGATGCTGCCCCTATCCTTTAAAGAGTTTTGCTCGGCAAAAACCAATGACGGAAAGGCTCCCGCGCAGTTGTTTGACGAGTACATAACCAGGGGCTCTTTTCCCTTTATCGCCGAGACGGGTATTCAGGGACCCCAGGCGCGCGATTATCTTATGAGCCTCTACGATACCATCGTCATACGCGACGTTATCGAACGCCTGAAGGTCTCGGACGTCCCGACCCTGCGCGATATCACCAAGTTCCTACTCCATAGCATTGGAAACCGGATCTCGATTAAAAAAATCTCCGACACGCTCTCGTCCAACGGCAACAAAACCGACCAGAAAACCGTAGCCAAATACCTCAAAGGCTTAACAGACAGCCTTGTGCTGTACTTTGCTCCGCGCTATAACGTGCGCGGTCGGCAGCTTCTTTCAACAAACGGCAAATACTACGCCGTTGACCTTGGACTTAGAGGCGCTCTCGTCAAAACCCAAAGCAGCGATATCGGTCATATCCTCGAAAATGTTGTTTATCTCGAGCTCCTACGCCGTGGATACGACGTCTACGTGGGCGATATCGACGGCGGGGAAATCGATTTTGTTGCCCTAAAGTCAGACGAGACAGCCTATTTTCAGGTTTCAGCCACAACGCTCGACGAAACTACCCTCAATCGAGAGTTGGCCCCCTTTAAGAAAGTCCGAGACAACTACCCCAAGACGCTTCTTACGCTCGACACGCTGTTTGCGGACGCGAACTACGAAGGAGTCCGCAAGCGCAACGTGATCGACTGGCTCCTGGAGTAACTTGTAACGTCATAACCCTCCGCCAGCTCCTTACCAAGGCCGCAGCCCCAGTCGCTTAAAGCACAATGCCCCTCTTATCGGCCAAAACAGCAATCTTGGCGTGATAAGAGGGGCTGACTGCGTCAGCGCCTTCACGCAGGCGCCGTTGCCGCCACCGTCCTGCGAGATCGGGCGCGGGGCATGGCGACTTGCGTGCGAACGCTAACACACGGCCTTGACCGCCGCCGTCAGATCGAACAGCGTATCGAGCACAGCCTCGCAGCCATCCACCACGTCCTGCGGCAGCGGCACGATGTCGGGAACGGCAAAGACGTGGCAGCCGGCCGTGATACCCGAGACGCAGCCGTTGCGCGAATCCTCGACCACGGCGCACTCCTCGGGAGCAAAGCCCGCGCGCTCGCAGGCGAGCAGGTACATCTCGGGGTCGGGCTTGCCGTGCGCGACGTCCTCGCCGCAGGTCACCGTCTCAAACTTGTCAAAGAGGCCAACCGTCTTAAGGTTGCGCTCGGCGGTAACGTGGCGCGACGACGTCGCGAGGCCCACGTGATAGCCCGCAGCCAGCAGCTCGCCTAGGCACTCGGCAGCGCCAGCCTTAAGCTCCAGATCGGTCTTGACCATCTCGTCGCGAATCTCCTTATGGCGACGATAGATTGCCTCAGCGGTTTCGCTGCTGTCGTAATGCTCCTCAAGGATGCGCATGACATCGGGCAGCGTACGACCGATAAACTGATGGATCAGCGCATCATCAATCGCGAATCCCAGCTCGGCCGCGCCCGCCTTCCACGCCTTGATACCCAAACGCTCGGTGTCGACCAGCGTTCCGTCCATGTCAAAAATAACGGCCTTGATCATATCGGTCCCCCATCTCTTCGCGCTGCTGTACTCCCGCAACTTTACCGCACCTGTAAACTTGTATATAACGTATATAGCATATTGCACTTTCGTTACATAGATAGAAGTCTTATGACAAGCGGCTCGGTAGGATTATAGTTTTCGACCGAGTACTCAACGGCAAGGATCGATTCATGCTTTCAGACACCACCGCACCTGCAGAGGGGCTTCAGGACAAACTCACAGCGCTCGAGCAGCTGCTTTTGGCATACGGACGCGTCGCCATCGGCTTTTCCGGTGGCGTCGACAGCAGCTTTTTGGCCGCAGTCTGCGCCCGCATCATGCCCGCCAGCACGCTTCTCGTTCACCTCACCACGCCGCTCATCGGCACGCCCGAGCAGGCTTCGTTTGAGCGGGCGATTGACGGGCAGGCCGATGAGGGGCCGCATTTTAAGCTCCCCGTGCTCAACCTCTCGGTCGATCAACTGCAGCTCCCCCAGGTAGCCTGCAACGACGCCGACCGCTGCTACCACTGCAAGCGCGCCGGCTTTACCGCCATCGTCAACCACGCCAGGTCGCTGGGCTTTCCCACCGTCATCGACGGCAGCAACGCAAGCGACCGCAGCGACTACCGCCCCGGCATGCGCGCCGCCCAGGAGCTCGGCGTGCGCTCGCCGCTTATGGAGGTCGGCTTTACCAAGGACGAAGAGCGCGAGCTGCTGCGCGCCTGGGGCTATCCCGTCTGGAACCTGCCGGCAGGAGCCTGTCTGGCCACGCGCGTCCCCACGGGCGAGGAGCTCACACGCGAGAAGGTCGATGTGATTCGCGCCTGCGAGGACTACCTGCACGACCTTGGCCTGGACCAGGTCCGCGCGCGCTTGGTCGGCGGCTGCATGCATATCGAGGCCGCGCCGGCAGACGTTTCCAAGATTGCCGCCCTCGGCAACACCGCGGTCAACGACGGGGGCAAGGCCCCGCTTCCTGCCGCCATCGAATCTGCCCTGCGCAACCTAGGCTGCGGTCATATCTCCCCCGAGGTCACCCCCTACATCCACGGCAACATGAATCAATAGCGCATCCCAAATAAGTTGCGGTGGAATAGTTCCTGTTTTGCGGCCTATCGGGCCCAAACAGGAACTATTCCACCGCAACTTCGTTTGATGGGCATTGACCCGCAGACCTGCCAAAAAGGGACAGGTTTATTTTGGCAGGTTTTATCTGGGAAAATGTCGCAAGACAACTGCCTCTCTAGCACCCCTCTAACTTCGAGAGGCACTTGAGAGGCGTCTCGGCCGCACCTACTTTTTCCGATAGCGGCGGTTACAGCTCGTCGATGAACCCATTACTTCAATGAGTCCTTTATCCGGCAGCATTGGCATTCCGTCTCTCTAAACCAATAGATTTATCTCTCTAACTTTAGAGAGATAAGCACTTTGTTTTAGAGAGACCTTTAGAGAGATATAACGAATTCGCTGCTAGATTACCTAAGGCTGTCTCTCTAACCGACTTTATCTTTAGAGAGACATTTAGAGAGACGAGCGCGACCCCTCTAATGAATGGAACACCGCAGCCGACAGCTACGGCATCGGCGCCCAGATCGCCGAGCGCGCCAGCACCCAGGCAAGCAGCTGCGTCGAAGCCACCGTCATCGACCTCGGCGCGCACCTTTAGCGCACGGCCTTGACCGCCGCTTTCAGATCGAACAGCGTATCGAGAACGGCCTCGCAGCCATCCGCCACGTCCTGCGGCAGCGGCACAATATCGGGCACAGCAAAGACATGGCAGCCGGCCGTGATACCCGAGACGCAGCCGTTGCGAGAATCCTCGACCACGGCGCACTCTTCGGGAGCAAAGCCCGCGCGCTCGCAAGCGAGCAGGTAAATTGCGGGGTCGGGCTTGCCATATGCGACGTCCTCGCCGAAGGTCACCGTTTCAAACTTGTCAAAGAGGCCGACCGTCTTAAGGTTGCGCTCGGCCGCAACGCGGCGCGACGACGTCGCAAGGCCCACGTGATAGCCCGCAGCCAGCAGCTCGTCGAGACACTCGGCGGCGCCGGCCTTAAGCTCCAGGTCGGTCTTGGCCATCTCGGTGTGTAGCTCAATGTTGCGGGCAAAAATCGCGTCGGCGGTTTCGCCCTTGCCGTAATGCGCCTCAAGGATGTCCTTAACATCGGCATTCGAACGGCCGATAAACTGATGGATTAACGCATCATCAATCGCGATCCCCAGCTCAGCGGCGCCCACCCTCCATGCCCTCATGTCCAAACGCTCGGTATCGATCAGCGTTCCGTCCATGTCAAAAATAACAGCCTTGATCATATCGGCCCCTTCATCGGCTTGCGTTACCGCAAATCTACTGCACGTCACAAACTTGTATATAACGTATATATCATATTGTACTTTCGTTACATAGACAGAAGCCTTATGACGTAACCTGCCAAAAAGGGACAGGTTTATTTTGGCAGGTTTTATCTGGGGAAACGCAAACAGGGCCGCGACACCTATATGGCGTCGCGGCCCTTTTCCTTGGAGAAGGATCGATTGATTGAACGGGATGACCGTTCTAGTCTTCGAGTCCGCTATTGATGAGCTCCGCAATCTCAACGGGATCGGTGCTTTCGCGCACCTTGTCACGGAAGTCGGCATCCATCAGCATCACGGCAGCCTTGGAGAGCAGACGCAGGTGCGTAGTTCCAGCTTCGCCGGCGGGCACGTACAGTGCGAGCGCAACATCGACGGGCACCCCATCGAAACTCGGCCACTCGACGGGCTCGGCCAGTTTGAGCACGGCAACGCCCGGCGTATGGATCGCGTCGCTCTTGGCATGCGGAACGGCAAAACCGGCGACGAGGCCAGTCTCGGCCTCGTTTTCGCGAGCAATAAAAGCCGCCTCTACAGCAGATGCGTCATCGGCAAAACCAAGCTCAACAGCCTGCTCGGACAGATAATGCAGCGCGTCCTCGCGCGAGGCGGCGGCGTAGCCAATCGTCACTTGGTTGGCAGATACAAACCCCATGGAAAACCTTCCTTACAACACGGACCTGACCGCGGCTTCGATGCCGTCGGCGTCCAAACCGTACTTGTGCAGCAAATCGACCGCAGGGCCGGACTCGCCATATACATCGCGCACGCCGACGCGTCGCATCGGCACCGGATGCTGTTCCGCGAGCACCGAGGCCACGGCCTCGCCAAGACCGCCGATAATCGAATGCTCCTCGGCGGTGACCACGCGACCAGTCTTCTTGGCGCTGGCAACCACCAGGCGCTCATCAAGCGGCTTGATCGTGTGCATGTTGATGACCTCGGCGTCGATACCATCGGCAGCGAGCGCCTCGGCAGCCTCAAGCGCCTCGGCGACCATGAGGCCACAAGCGACGATGGTCACATCGGACCCCTCGCGCACGACCACGCCGCGACCAATCTTGAACTCATAGTCCTCGCGGTCGTTGATAACCGGTGTTGCCAGGCGGCCGAAGCGCATGTAGACCGGCCCCTCAAACTCATAGGCGGCGCGCACGCAAGCGCGAGCCTCGATGTCATCGGCGGGGACGATCACCGTCATGCCCGGAATCGTGCGCATGAGCGCGATATCCTCGCAGCACTGATGCGTAGCGCCGTCTTCACCGACCGAGATGCCCGCATGCGTAGCGCCAATTTTGACGTTGAGGTGCGGATAGCCGATGGAGTTACGCACTTGCTCATACGCACGACCGGCGGCGAACATGGCAAAGGTGCTCGCAAAGGCGACGCGACCCGTGGTCGCAATGCCGGCGGCAAGCCCCATCAAGTTGCTCTCGGCAATGCCGGCGTCGTAGAAGCGCTCAGGGTGAGCGGCCTTAAACTTACCGGTCTGTGTGGCGGCGGCCAGGTCGGCATCGAGCACTACAAAGTCATCGCGCTCATTGCCCAGCTCGACAAGTGCCTCGCCGTAGCTAACGCGCGTGGCGACCTTCTTGACGTCTGCCATTAGAGCTCCTCCCCTGCTGCTGCGAGCTCGGCCATGGCCTGCTCAAACTGTTCATCGTTGGGCGCCTTGCCGTGCCAGCCCACCTGGTTTTCCATAAAGGAGACGCCCTTGCCCTTCACCGTCTCGGCGATAATGGCCACAGGCGAGACGCTCACTTTGCGAGCCTCGGCAAAGGCGGCGGCAATCTGCGCCATGTCGTTACCGTCGGCGAGCTCGATCACATGCCACTTAAAAGCGCGGAACTTGTCGGCAAGTGGCATAGCCGAGTTAACTTCGTCGATACTGCCGTCAATTTGCAGGCCATTATGATCGACGATAGCGACGAGGTTATCCAGGTCGTGGTTGCCGGCGAACATGGCCGCCTCCCACACCTGGCCCTCCTCGCACTCGCCGTCGCCCAACAGCGTGTAGACGCGGTAGCTGTCACCCCAGTGCTTTGCGGCGAGCGCCATTCCAACCGCGGCGGAGATACCCTGACCGAGCGATCCGGTGGACATATCGATGCCTGGGGTATCGTTCATGTTGGGATGGCCCTGCAGTCGGCTGCCAATATGGCGGAGCGTCTCGAGCTCTTCGACGGGAAAATAGCCGCGATTTGCCAACACCGAATACAGGCCCGGCGCCGCGTGACCCTTGGAGAGCACAAAGCGGTCGCGATCGGCCTTGTGAGGGTCGGCAGGATCGATATTCATTTCCTCAAAGTACAGATACGTCATGATGTCGGCTGCACCGAGCGATCCACCCGGATGTCCCGACTTGGCCGCGTGAACCGCAGTCACGACACCCTTCCTGACCTCATTGGCGACCTTCGCCAGCTCCTGGTTGGTCATACGAATTCCTCTCTTGAGAACAACCCCGGCACCGGATGGCGCGATGCCGAGGGCAACCCGGTCGTTAAGCCTGAGCGACGACCTTCTGCCAGTCAGCCTCAAAAGAGGCGAGGCCCTGGTCGGTCAGCGGGTGATGCAGGCACTTCTTGAGAGCGGCCATGGGCACGGTCGCGATGTCGGCACCAAGAAGAGCCGCCTGGGTCACGTGGTTGGGCGTGCGGACCGAAGCGGTGATGATCTCGACGGTGTCGTCGACGTTCTTGCCGGTCCAGTCATAGTTCTTGATGCATGTCACGACATTGTCGAGCTGCGAGATGCCGTCCTCGGCGATGTCGTCAAAGCGGCCGACAAACGGGCTGATGTAGCGGGCACCGGCGTTGGCGGCCATGAGGGCCTGCGTCGGCGAGAAAACAAGCGTCATGTTGACGCGCACGCCCGCATCGGCCAGGGCGCGGCAGGCGGCGAGGCCGGCCTCGCACACGGGAAGCTTGACCACGATGTTGGGAGCCAGGGCGGCAAGACGCTTGCCCTCCTCGATCATGCCCTCGGCAGTGGTCGCGGTGGACTCAGCAGACACGGGCAGGCCCTCGCAGAGCTCGGCAATCTTGAGCATATGGGGCTCAAAGTCGGCGAGCTTGCCGCCGGTCTTGGCGTACAGGGACGGGTTGGTGGTGACGCCGGCAAGGCAGCCCCAGCTCTTGGCCTCGGCGATCTCGTCAAGGTTGGCGGTATCGATAAAGAACTTCATGGTGCAAACTCCTTCTAAGGAATCCAAAACTCAAAAAATAGGACAAAGGGGATGTCCCTTTGTCCTATGTGCCGGGCCTGCAGCTGGGACATGCCCCAGGCCCGGCGTCGTGTAGGAAAAGCTACTTAGAGAGCCTTCTCGATGCGGCTCGTGACGCCCTTGAGGTTAAGACCGACGACGTACTGCTTGATCGGGCGCTTGATGTGCTCGATCACAAAGCGCTTGCCGTCAATGTCCTGGGCAGCGAGGTTGCGATAGAGCTTCTCGACCTGCTCCTTGACCTCGGGATCGTTGAACGCGTAGTGGCCGGAGACATCCAGAATCTTCAGGCTGAGCTCGTCGTCGGCCAGAATGTCGTCAACCTGCAGGTTGACATCGTCGCCGGTCATCCACTTGCGCCAGCGCTCGGTCTTGATGGCCTTGACCAGCAGCGTGTGATACAGATCGGAGGGATCGTCGCACAGGCCGTTGTCGACCAGAATCTGCTCGGTAGCGCAGAGCTTGAGGTAAGCGCGGGTCTCCTCGGTGCCGTACTGAGGGGCGACATTGGAAGCGGTCACGTGTGCCGGGATGTGCTCGAGCAGCGTCGCGTCGTCCAGGTAGTCGGCGTTGTGCTCCTTCAGGCCCACGCCGTAGCGCTTGGCCATGTCGGCGAGCTCGCGGGCATTCTTAAAGTTGTAATGACCGACCTGCTCGGTCCAACGGGTGAGCGTACCGGTCTGGCCGACGATAAAGGTGGGCATGGGGCAGCCGCGCTTCTCGAGCTCGGGCTGCAGCTGAGAAATGAACTCCTCGTACTTGTCGGTGGAGGTCAGGCCGCCATTGGTCTCCTCGGTACCGACCTCATAGGCAACCTCGGGCAGGTTATGCTCGCGACGGTACTGCTCAAGATAGTCGATAAGATCGATCGTGCGGCGAAGCACCACGTCGAGCGGAATAACCTTGCCGATCTGATAGGGGTCCTTGGTGGGGTCGACCATCAGCAGGTCAAAGCCTGCCTCCATGTCGGCGACAAAGGACTTGCGGGCGAGCTCCATGGCCTCGTCCTCGGGCAGGTGGGCGTTACGCTCCTCGTCGCGCTGCCACGGACCGCCGTGATCGCGGCACAGGTAGTACGGACCGGTATAGCCCACCTCGTCGGCAACCTTCTTAATGTCGGCGGCAAAGCGCGTCTGGTCCCAACCGTTGACGTAGCCGGCGCCCATCTCGTCCATATCGACCTGGTTGCGGCTAGCGATAAACATGGGCGGGAAATCCTCGTCCTTGGCAAGCTCGAACACGGCCTGAATCAGGTTGGGGCTCATGGGGCCAATGCCGACCATGGTTGCGTGATCGCCGCTGTCCTGCAGCTTGAGCATGCCCTGAACGGCCTGGCGGATGGTGAGGTTGGACATTTTGTTCTCCTTCTCCAGAGGATTTTTGACAAAAGTTCCCTGGGACCCAGATGTGGGCCCTATCAGTGCGGATGGATTTTGTTGTGTAGGGGCGGTTGTGCGGAGTCAAATCCATCCCTCCGCACAGCCGGAGTCCTTAAAGGTTTACTTGGCCTGCTTATCGAGCGTGGGCTTCATGGCAATCAGGATTGCAGCGGCGACCAAGGAGCCAATCACGATGTCCAGGCAGAACAGCGCGACGTTGTTGGTGGCCAGGGCGACAATAAAGCCACCATGCGGAACATAGCAGTCGATGCCCTGGAAGGCGGCAAGCGCCGCGCCCACGGCAGAGCCGATGCAAATGCCGGGCAGGGTGTGGCCAAGATCCTTGACCGCGAAGGGAATAGCGCCCTCGGTAATACCGATGCAGCCCATGAACAGCGCAGAGATGCCCATCTGACGGTCAGCGTCATCGAACTTGTTCTTGGCGATGAGCGCAGCGAGGCCGCAAGCAATCGGGGGAATGGCGACGGCGACGCGGAACATACCGTTGGGGCCGTAGATGCCGGAGGCCATGATGGCCATGGTAAAGGTCGAAGCGGTCTTGTTGATGGGGCCACCCATATCGAAAGCGGTCATAACGCCAATGACCAGGCCCAGGACGACGGCGGAGCCGCCCTGCAGGCTGCCGAGCACGCTGGTGAGCCAATCCATCACAAAGCCAAGCGGCGTGGCCAGGATGTAGATGTAAGCCATGCCCAGGACGAGCGAGGTCAGAATCGGGATGATCAGAATGGGCATGATGGTCTGGATGGTGTTGTTGACCTTCCAGGTCTTCATCCAGCGGACAAAGTAACCGCAGATGACAGCCATGATCATGGCGCCCAAGAAGCCGGTCGAAACGCTGTTGCCGCTCGGGGTGACGACGGCGTTGTTAACCAAGTAGCCCAGGACGAAGCCGGGGGCAAGTGCGGGCTTACCGGCCATCGAGTAGGCGATGTATGCCGCAAGCACCGGAATCATCATAGAGATGCCGGCCATGCCGATAGTGTTAAGGCTCACCATCAACGGGTTGGTGACCTCCATGCCGCTAGCACCGGCAGTACCGGATGCCAACGAGAAGGCGAGGAACACGCCACCGATAACGACGATGGGGATAAAATAGGAAACACCGGTATTGAATGCATTGAGCAGCGTCTTGCCAGGGTCGGCAAAGATGGACTGCTTGGACGCCGGTGTCGGGGCCTGCGGGGCAGCGGAGACGGCCTTCTTCTCTGCCTTGGCCTCGGCCTTGGACGCGTCAACGGCACCGCCCGTCGCCTTGATGATCTCGACAGCCTGGTCGATAATCTTTACCGGATCGGCGATTACATCCGAGGTGCCGACCTTGAGGAACTTGCCCTCGGCCATCTTCTGCTCAAAACGGTCCTCGTTCTCGACACCCACGTCGACGGACTCGAGCACCAGGTCGGCGCAATCAACGTCTTCCTGCGTGAGCTCATTCTCGATACCCAGACCACCCTGAGCCTCGACTTTGCACTCGATGCCACGAGCGGCGCATTCATCCTGAATCGCCTTCTGGGCCATATACGTGTGGGCGATACCCACGGTACAGGCGGCAACGCCTACGATCTTCATTGCTTCCCTCTTTTCATAGAGTTGCGTGCGCAAGACACCGTTTGCGGAGGCCTCCGGAGCATCCCCTGCCGTTTGGACTTGCTGTCTTTTCGACAAGACCAATATAGGTGCTCGTTTTTCTTAATGCCAGTTTATTTCGGTAAACGCGCAGGTCAGAGCGTTGGTTACGCTATTTAGTTATGCGTTTAACCAAAAATGAATCCTGCGATTTTACCCTCGATTTCAAAAGTCAAGAAGTATTTGATTTTCTCGGTAGACGGCAGATGCGCATGCCGGTCACAAATTTCGACCCCACCCGTATACCGCATTTGTTGCATACTCATATGAAAGGAAAAGGTCGCTCACCGAAGCGTATCCCTCACCAAGACTCAAAGTCATCATGTTGGAAAATGCTCATCTGTCGGAAGGAGTCGCTGTGGCAAAACAGCGCGTTACGATCGCAGACGTCGCTCGAGAGGCGGGAACCTCGACGGCAAGCGTCTCGTATTACCTCAACGACAAACGAGAAAAGCTTAGCGAAAAGACGCAGAACAAAATCGCGCGCGTCATTAAGGAACTCGGATACGTTCCCAACGCCCAAGCGCAGACGCTCACCGGCAAGCAAACCCACGTCATTGCCATCATCATTTTGGATAACACCAACAAATGGGCGGGGCTCGTTCTCAATGGCATGGAGCAGGTCATGCTCCCCGCGGGCTACCAGACGGTCGTTTGCACGAGCAACTTTAACCCCGAGACCGAGCTCATGTACGTCGACAAGATGCTCTCGCTGGGCGTCGATGGCTTTATCATCCAGCCCACGGCAAACTTCAAAGCCGTGCACGACCGCATTAGACGCGCCGGCAAGCCGGTCGTCTTTTTCGATGCGGCCATCTACAGCCCAGGCACCAGCTGGATCAAAACCAACCTCTACGACGGCGTGTACAATGCCACGCAGGCGCTTCTCGATGCCGGCTACGAGGACTTTTTCTCCATTGCCGCCAATATGACCGAAATGCGCACCCGCATGGAACGTTTTCAGGGATATGCCGAGGCATTAGCCGCGAATGGGCAGCTCTACAAAGCCATCCCCATCGACCACAACAAGCCGTCAATCAACGAGCTTACCGAGTACTTTAAATTCAAGTTTAATCCCGCCAAGCGTGCGCTCATCTTTGTCCAAAACCAATGGGCGCTCCCCCGCGTCTACAAGGCACTTCAGCCCATGGCCCATCTGCTTCCGCAGCAAATCGGCCTTTTGGGACTCAACTGCGAAGACTGGACTAATCTCACCACACCGACCGTCTCCACCATCATCGAGCCCGTCGACCAGGAAGGTCGCGAAGCAGCCGAGATGTTGCTCGCCCTACTTGACGGCAGCAGCGAACCCGGCGAGCAGCGCATTCTCGAGTGCAAGCTCAACTGGCTCGACTCCACCTCGATCTAGACCGCGGGACAAATTAATCAGGAGTGTTTGTCCCAAATCTTAAGTATTTGTTCGGCAGAACGGCCCCTGCCGGCTCCTGCTAGACTGGTAGATTCCCAACCGTCCATCCAGGAGCCCCCATGTCGCGCAAGTCCGCCTACAAGCAAGTACTTTCCATCGGCACCGCCGTGGTGCTGGGATTTGCGCTGTTTACAGGATCTCTCGACGGGGCACCCAAACTGTTGTCGCCGCAAAGCGATGAGCAGGCGGCGGCCCTGGCCGAGAAGCAAAACGAGAGCCCCAGCCGCACCGAGGACGAGGCTGACCTGGTCGCCCGCCTCGAATCAGGAACGGCAAGCTCCACGGATTCCGAAGGCGGCCAAAGCACCGACGATGGCTCCGAATCCACCACAACCGGCACCGGCGACGACACTTCCGCAGATAGCACTGCCACCCCCATCGACGAAGTCGAAAACCCCGATCTCGACCGCGCGCGCGGCGTATACCTCACCAGCATTCCCGACTACGCCGGCAACCCCTACGTTGCCCTTCGCGCCGATGGCACGCACCCGCTCGGCACACCGTCGTTCACGCTCGATGAATACGAGCGGGCCACCGAAGAAGGATGCTTTAAGAAGTTCTCAAAGCTCGACAGCCTGGGCCGTACCCGCAAAGCACTCGCCTGCATAGGCCCCGAGTCACTCGGACAGGGAAAGCGCGGCGATATCTCGCGTATCCATCCTGCCGGTTGGCACCAGCAGCGCTACGACTTTATTCCAGGCCAGAGCCTCTACAACCGCTGTCACCTCATCGCCTGGTCGCTCTGCGGCGAAAACGCCAACCGCAAGAATCTCCTCACCGGCACGCGCTATCTCAACGAAACGGGCATGTTGCCGTTTGAGGAGCAAATCCTCGGCTATATCCGCGACACGGGCAACCACGTGCTCTACCGCGTCACGCCCATGTATAACGAAGAGGAACTCGTCTGCCGCGGTGTCCGCCTCGAGGCGCAGTCGGTCGAGGATCACGGCAAGACGTTGTGCTTCCACGTGTACTGCTACAACCTGCAACCGCATGTGCAAATCGACTACGCCACCGGCCGCAACCAGACCTCGGGGGATTAGCCCCGAGCCACAACAAGAACCGATTTGCAATCCCCCAGGGATCAAAAAGGGCCGCTCCGGATCACCCAGAGCGGCCCTTGCATCGACATGCGTGGCGCAGACAAAGCCACACGTTACTTAGCGCGGCCCTCCTCATAGCGCTCGACCAGCTTGGCCTGAACGTCATAGGGCACCTGCTCGTAGCCAGCGGGCTTCATGGTAAAGTCGCCCGTGCCGCGCGTGATGGAGCGCAGGCGCGTCGAGTAATCCGTCAGCTCGGCCAACGGGGCCTGGGCAATGACCACGGTATCGCCGCGCTCATCGGTCTCCATGCCCGTCACGCGACCGCGCGAGGCCGAGATGTCGCCCATCACGGCACCGGCGTAGCTCTCGGGGATTGTCACCGTGATTTCCTCGATGGGCTCCAGCACCACCGGGTCGGCATCGGCGCATGCCTTGCGCAGGCCGATGCGGGCCGCCGCGCGGAACGCCATCTCGTTGGAGTCGACGCTGTGATACGAGCCGTCGTACACAGCCACGCGAATGCCCGTGAGCGGGTAGCCGGCAATGATGCCGTCCTTCATGGTCTCCTGGACGCCCTTGTCCACGGCGGGAATCAGCGAGCGCGGAATGCGGCCGCCCACGACCTCGTCCACAAACTCATAGCCATCGCTCGTGCCGTCGGGCCCAATGAGCGGCTCCACGCGCAGCCAGCAGTCGCCGTACTGACCGGCGCCGCCGGTCTGCTTCTTATGGCGGCCCTGGGCACTTGCCGTACGGCGAATGGTCTCGCGATACGGAATGCGGATCGGCACACTCTTGGCAGCAACCTTGGTGCGATCCTCCAGACGGTTGAGCAGCACCGAAACCTGCGCCTCGCCAACGGCGGAGATAATGGTCTGGCCAGTCTCCTCGTCGCGGTCGATGCTCATGGTCGGGTCTGCCTTGCAGGCCTTCTCGATAAACGTGTAGAGCTTCTCCTCGTCGCCGCGGTTCTCGGCCTCGATGGCAATGCGATACTGCGAGTTGGGGAACTTAAACGCCGCAGCCTCGACCTTGCCGGTAATGGAGAGCGTGTCACCCGTCTCGGCCGCCAACTTGGGCGCCACGATAATGTCGCCGGCATAGGCGTGACCGACCTCGGTCATATCGCGGCCGCACATCACATACAGGTGAGCCAGACGATCGCTCTTGCGGGTACGCGCGTTGATCAGCTCAAGGCCCGGCTCAAGCGTGCCCGTCAGCACCTTGATAAAGCTGATGCGACCCTGCTGCGGATCGGCCAGCGTCTTAAACACAAACGCCACCGGACGATCATCGTCACTCGAGATCTTAAGCGAATCGCCGTCGATAAGCGGCATCTCGCCGTAGTCGGTCGGCGCCGGGAAGTACGTGGCAATGTCGTCCATCAGCGAGTTGACGCCCTGCTCCTTAATGCAATCGCCCGCAAAGACCGGCACAAAGATGCGCTCGGCGATCGCCTTCGACAGCAGGCCTTCAAGCTCCTCCTGCGTCAGCGTCTCCTCGCCTTCCAGGTACTTCATCATCAGCTCATCGTCGGCCTCGGCCACCAACTCGCACAGATGGTCATGGGCCTCCTCGGCCTGGGCACGATACTCCTCGGGAATCTCCGACTCAACAGCTTCGATGCCGTTGCAATGGCGCGCCTTCATGCGCACCAGGTCGATGATGCCGTCAAAGTCCTCGCCCTCGCCCCAGGGAAGGGTCACGGCGCCCAGGCGCGTGCCAAAGCGCTCCTGCAGCAGGTCCATTGTGGTCGCAAAGCTGGCCTCGGAGCGCGACAGGCGGTTTACGAATACCGCACGTGCCAGACGCAGGTCCTCGGCGGCATACCAGAGCTTAACCGTCGTAGGCTGCGGGCCGGCCTCGGCGTCAACCACAAACAGAGCCGTCTCGCAGACGCTCATCGCGGCAAAGGCGTCGCCGATAAAATCGGGGTAGCACGGGGCATCGAGCACATTGATGCGCGCGCCCTTCCAGTCGATCGGCGCGATGGTCGTCGAGATGGAGAATGCACGCTTGACCTCTTCGGGGTCATAGTCGAGCGTGGGCTTGGTGCCGTCGTGGCCGCCCAGGCGGGCGGTCTTACCGGAAAGGTGGAGCATGGCCTCGGCGAGTGAAGTCTTGCCCACCCCGCCTTGGCCTACGAGCACCACGTTCCTTACATTGCCGGTCTTGGGAGCACCCATGATGACCTCCTTGCAGGGTCGCGCGCGATGCGCGACGCCAACGGGGAGAGTTCGCGGTCGGTGCCGTCCCGGGAGCAGCATGGTCGGCAGCCGAGCCGACTCACCCTCCAAATGTCCTATGCCACCACCCTACCCTTGCAGTCGCCTGTCCATGCAGACCTTTCGGCACGCGTATGGATACGGGCGGCGAGAGGAGAGAGCGAGCTTGCGAGGCGATTATTGAACCCCGCGGATGCAAAAAACCGCCACAGATCATAAGACCTGCGGCGGTTTCACCTCAATAAATAGTTGAGCAAATAGCTGAGCCTATCCCTCGATACGGCTCAAGAACTCGCGTGTACGCTGCTCGCGCGGATGATCGATAACCTGCTCGGCAGGACCCTCCTCGACAATACGACCGCCATCCATAAAGACCACGCGGTCGGCAACGTCGCGGGCAAACTGCATCGCGTGCGTCACGATCACCATCGTCATATTCTGCGCGGCCAAATCCTTGATGACGCGCAGCACCTCAGCCGTCAGCTCTGGATCGAGCGCCGAGGTCGGCTCATCAAAGAACAAGATTTCCGGGTCGAGCGCCAGGGCGCGGGCAATACTCACGCGCTGCTGCTGACCGCCCGAAAGCTCGCAGGGTACCTTGTTCTCGTTACCCGTAAGCCCCATCTGTGCAATAAGCTCGCGTGCGCGGGCCTCCGCCTGCTCGCGCGGACGCCTAAGCACGCGGATCGGTGCATCGGTGATGTTTTTCATCACGGTATAGTGCGGGAACAGATTGTAGTTCTGAAACACCAGACCGAACCGCGAGCGCGCCTGTTTAGGTACATCGCCCTTTGCGTACATCGCGCCCGAACCCGCATCCGTCGCGACGGCAAGGTCGCCAAACGAGAGCGAGCCGCCGTCGAGCGTCTCGAGCAGCGTGGCACAGCGCAGCAGCGTGGACTTACCGCCGCCCGAAGGCCCGATAATCGCCACGACCTCGCCGCGCTTGACCTCGAGCGAGATATCCTTGAGCACCTCATTGCCGCCAAACGCCTTGCGCGCGCTTTCAATTTTCATCACCGAGTTAGTCATGATAATAGTCCAGCCTCTTTTCGGCGGCGCCCAGCAGCATCTCGACCACAAAGTTAAAGACCCAGTAGATCAGCGCCGCAATCGCAAACGGCACCATGCTCACTTGCGAGGCAACCAGCGCCTTGGCCGTCGAGAACATCTCCCCCACGCCGATGGCAAACGCCAGCGACGTGTCTTTGACCAGCGTGATAATCTCGTTGCCCATCGCCGGCAAAATGCGCTTGGCGACCTGCGGCATCACAATGTACAAAAACGTCTGCAGGCGCGAGTAGCCCAGCACCTCGGCGGCCTCGTATTGGCCGCGCGGAATGGACTGCAGGCCCGATCGATAGATCTCGGCAAAATAGCCGGCGTAGTTGATGATGAACGCCACGACACACGCCGTCCATTTGGAATCGGGCGTGAGCGAGATGCCAAACACGTAGTACGGGGCAAAGTAGATGGCAAACATCTGTAGCATGAGCGGCGTACCGCGCATCACCGAAATATAGATGCGCGCAATCCAGCGGAGCGGCGCAATTTTGCTCATGCGCATGAACGCCACGGGGATTCCCAGTGGAATCGACCCGAGCAGCGTCAGCACAAACAGCTGCAAGCTGACCAAGAATCCCTGGCCAAGCATCTGCATCATGACCTGAATAGACAACCCAAGCTCTCTTTCACAGTAACGGAACAGCGAACCCAATGCTAAAGCGGGTTTTCCAGGTGCCCGAGTTTGCCGTGAAAGAGGAGCGCCGCGTACTAAATGTACGCAAGCGACGGTTTGAACGGCAAAATCGGGTGCCTGGGAAAGCCGCTATTTGAGCACCCAGTTGTCGAAGGAAAGACCATAGCTTGCATATTTATCGCACAGGTCCTTGACCGTGCCGTCCTCGTAGAGCGCCTTGAGCGACTCGGTCACGGCATCGGCGGACTTGGTGTCGCCCTTCTTGAAGCCAACGGCGTAATGTTCGCTGGACAGCGGCTTGTCGAGCTGCGTATAGGCATCGGGCTTGGCGGCAAGCTGATACTGAGCGATCGAGAGGTCACAGGCAACGGCATCGACTGCGCCACTCTCGAGCTGCATAAACGCCGTGTTGTACTCACCGATGGTATCGAGCGTGGCAAACGTCGCGGCCAGATCCTTCTGGTCGCCCTCGAGCACATCCTGTGCGGCGGAATCAGTCTGGGTAATCACGGTCTTGCCGGCAAGATCGTCCC
The DNA here is from genome assembly GCA_902364975.1 of Coriobacteriaceae bacterium. Taxonomy (GTDB): domain Bacteria; phylum Actinomycetota; class Coriobacteriia; order Coriobacteriales; family Coriobacteriaceae; genus Collinsella. The sequence goes on from CABJFQ010000004.1 coordinate 148,042, forward strand.
AGCTCTTGATACCCGCGTCCTTCTTGACCACGAGCACCTGCTCGTTGAGCATGTAAGGCTCGGAAAACGTGTAGTCGTCCTCGCGACCCTCCATGGTAAAGCCATTCCAGATGCAGTTGATGGCGCCGGAGTTGAGCAGCGTGTCCTTGGCATCCCAATCGATGGCCTCGTAATCGACATCCCAGCCCTGCTTATCGGCAACGGCCTTAGCCAGATCGAGGTCAAACCCGGTGTACTCGCCATCGTCGCCCACAAAGCCGTACGGAGGGTAGGACTTGTCAAAGCCCACCACGAGCTTCTTGGACTCCGCAGCGCCCTTCACATCCTTGGCCGCGGCAGAGCCAGCAGCGGAGCCCTTGCCGGCACCACCGCCGCAGCCTACCAGGCCGAGGCCAAGCACCGTGGCAAGCGAACCGGCTAGACCAACAAATTGACGACGAGACATATCGGTATTCATGGTATTCCCCCTTGATGGCACTTTAGTTAGGTAAAGTGAGTCATGTAACGTTCAGAATCATACACTTTAGTGAGATGGAGTACAAGGGAGGGCTTGCCCGCCGGGTGCCGGGGCAGGGGTTAAGTTTGCTGCTCTACAGTCCTGCTCACGACGGAGAGCACATTAAGTGCTCTCCTGTTCGTGCGGAACTCGCGACAAACTTAACCCCTGCCCCGGCACCCGGCGGGCAAACGTCGTTGGGCTTATCACTAACACGAATAAACCGCTTGCATATCGTCTGCTGGCTTGGAACGGTACAATACTTGCAGCTTAAATTCATGAATTAGTGGAGTTATTGATGGCAGAATCTCGTGCGGAGCGTAAGGCTCGTCGTGCTTTGATCGAGGCGGCTGAGGGGTCGGAGGAGAAAAAATCTTCTAAGAAATCCAAGCCATCTCAGGATGCGAAGGGTAAGTCGGCCAAAGGCAAGGTTAAGACCAAGCGTTCTGGCTCTCGTCACGGCGGGGATAAAGCGTCTCACGTTCGTTCCAAGGACTCACGCAAGGATTCGGCTCAGCCTGCGCGAAAGATCGGGGATCCCAAGTCGCCTTGTTCCATCATGCGGGCTTGTGGTGGGTGCACGGCGCTCAATCGTCCTTATAAGAAGCAATTGGCGACCAAGCAGGCTGCTATGGAGGAGCTGTTTGCTGAGCTCTGCGAGCGTGAGGGTATCGCCGTTGATCCTATTCGCGGTATGGGCGTCACCCTGGGCGACCCGGGTAAATATCCTGCGCCGCGTGGCTTTCGTCATAAAGCTGCCACTCCGTTTGCACCCGGTAAGGAGGGCACTGTCCGCTGTGGCTTTTTTGAGCGCGGCACGCACAAAATCGTCGCCGTACCCGAGTGTCCTGTCGAGGCGCCGGGTGCCCGTCAGATTCTCAACGGCATCGCGCGCGAAGCTGAGCGGCTGCATATTCCCGCCTTTAATGAGGACAAGCATCTTGGTTTGCTTCGCTATGCCGTCGTCCGCTGCGGCTGGCGTACCGACCAAGTCATGGTTACGCTCGTGACCGCCCAGCGTGACTTACCGCATGCGCAGGAGTTCTTTGAGGCCGTCGCGGCGCTCGATCCGCATATCGTCACCGTCGCCCAAAATATCAACGGCCGTCCCGGTAACGCCATCTTGGGTGAGGAGACTCGTATCGTCTATGGCGCCGAGTGCATGCGCGACCAGCTGCTCGGTTGCGAATTCGATATCTCCCCTACCGCGTTCTATCAGACCAATCCGCAGCAGACCGAGCTGCTCTATCAGCTCGCGATTGACGGCATGGACCTGCAGCAGGGCGACATTCTCATGGACGCTTACTGCGGCAGCGGCACCATCGGCCTGTGCGCCGCGAAGGATGCCCAGAACAGGGGTGTTGGCATTATGCTGCTCGGCGTGGAGCGCAACCCGGCGGGCATTGCCGACGCACGTCGCAATGCCGAGCTCAACGGCCTCACCCGCAGCGCTTGGTTTATGGCCGACGACGCCACCGATTACATCCTGGACGCCGCCGATAACAACGAGCGCGTTGACGTTCTCTCCATCGACCCGCCGCGCGCCGGCTCCACCCCCGAGTTCCTCGAGGCCGCCTGCGCGCTCAAGCCGCGCCGCATCACCTATATCAGCTGCAACCCCGTGACCCAAGAGCGCGACCTGCACCAGCTCCTCGACGGAGGCTATCGCCTGCTCAAGATCACGCCAGTCGACATGTTCCCCCATACCGACCACACCGAGACCGTCGCGGTCCTCGAGCGCCGCTAACCCACCCCAGTAGATTTTTGGGACATGCCTTAAAATCTACCGGCACAAGAAAGGGGGCGGCCCGTCTGGACCGCCCCCTTTCGTTGAATATATGAGCCCGTTACATGCTCTTGCGCAGGTCACACACGCCGGCTGCCGCCATCTCGCGCAGCAGCGTCTCGCGGTCGCGCGTCACGATCAGATCCAGCGGGAAGTGAATCTCATCGAGCATCTTGCGCGCCTGGTCGAGCTTGCCAATTGCCATACCAATGTGCGCGTCGGTCGAGACGCCAATCCCCACGCCCAGTTCGGCGCAGCGCTCGGCAATCTTGCGACAAGCGCCCCAATGCTCGGCATCGGTACCATGCTCAAGACTATGGTTGTTAATCTCGATAATCTTGTGCTTGGCCTTTGCCGCCAACAACACCTCATCGATATCAAAGGAAACACCCGAGCGACCCGTGTGGCCCAGCATAAACACTTTGGGGTGCTCCAGGGCATTGATGTACATCTCGGTTGTCTGGGCGAGCGTCGCGCCTTCGGCAAACTGCGGGTTATGCACGCTTGCCACCAAATAATCCAAATTACGCGTCACCAAATCGAACAGCGAATGCTCACGACTATACGAATCGCCGGCGATATCGAGCGAAACGGGAATGTCCTCGCCAAACAAGCTGCCGTCCAGTGAAACGATATCGGCCTCGGCGCCGCGAAGCACCAGCACGCCGCTCCAAATGCGCGGCCAGATATCCTGGTTAATAAAGAATTGGAAACTGCGCAGGTCATTGGGACAAGGCGTAACCATCGAGCTTAAATGATCGGCTGAACCGAGCACCTGAAGGCCGCGCTCTGCCGCCCAATAGATGTTCTCCTCGATGGTTGAGTACGCATGCGCAGAGAACATCGTATGAGTATGAATATCACAAGAAAGAAGGTAGGGCATCGGGTCTCCTTGTCCAGTATGGCCGTCGCGTATATTCATTGTACGCATAGCTTTCGGCAGTCGTAAAACTGCTTCATCCCAATCACACAACGGCATAAACAACGGGGTCTGGCTTAGCACCAAACCCCGTTTCACGTAAAACATTGCAAGCAGAGCGCTTTACTTTCGACGATATTCGTCGGCCAGTTGCTTCCAGGCAGACAACGAATTGACGATGGTCTCGTAGCTCACACAGTAGCCAATGCGGAACCAGCCCGGCATGCCAAAGCTATCCGAAGGCACCGCGAGCAGCTCATACTTCTTCGCGCGCTCGCAGAAAGCGTTCGCATCGGGCTCCAGCGCCTTCACCCACAGGTAGAATGCACCATCCGGCTCAACATAGGTGTAGCCGTACTCCGCCAGCGCATCGGTAAGCGCCGTGCGGTTGCGTGCATAGGCCTCAACGTCACTCGGCTCATCGATGCAATCAATAATCACGCGCTGGAAGAGCGCCGGAGCGCACACGAAGCCCAGCGTACGGGCGGCACCGGCAACGGCGGGCATTAGACGAGCTGCCTGAGGATTCGTATTGGGAACCAGGATCCACCCGACGCGCTCGCCCGGTAGCGAAAGCGACTTGGAATACGAGTAGCACACGATGGTGTGCTCGTAGATCGAAGGCACCCAAGGCACCTCGGCGCCATAGACAATCTCGCGATACGGCTCATCCGAGATAAGCATGATCGGATTCTCGGGATCGCGCCTGGCGTTGACCTCGCGTAAAACATTGGCCAGTCGCGTCAGGGTATCGCGCGTATACACGGCGCCCGTCGGGTTATTCGGTGAGTCGATGATGACAGCTGCCGTCTTGTCGGTAATCGCCTTGAGCACGTTATCCACGCTCAGCTGGAACGTATCTTCATCGGCGAGCGCCTCGACACACGTACAGCCGGCCTTCTCAATCCACACGCGATACTCCGGGAAGTACGGGGCGATAACAATGACCTCGTCACCCGGGTTCGTAACGGCATTGAGCGTGCAGGTGAGCGAAGCCGCCGCGCCCACGGTCATAAAGACATCCTTGCCCTCATAGCTCGTACCGAAGCGACGGTTAAGAGACTCAGCCACGGCGGTACGGCACTGCGGCAGGCCCGGAGCGGGCGTATAACCGTGCAGCTGGTCACTCGGCAGTTCAAGCGCCTTTTTGATGGACTCCGCGACGGCAGCGGGAGCAGGAACGCTCGGGTTGCCCAGCGAGAAATCGAACACGTTTTCCGCGCCGATTTGCGCCTTGCGCTCAAGGCCATAGCTAAAGATCTCGCGGATGATGGAACTTTCCGCACCGCGAGCAAACATAGTTTCGTTGATCATCTGTTCCCCTTTCGCATAGGCGGTATTGTACGCTTTAGTCGGGCGAAGTGCCGCAGCAATGTTGATTGGGGACAGACTTAAATGCGTGAAAACGCTCATTTAAGTCTGTCCCCAATCGATGAAGAAAAAGCCTCCGCGGGTTTCCCCGCGGAGGCTTTCACTGCAAGAACTATTTGTCGGCGTCGGTGTTGCCATCAGCGTTGACGGCATCGCCATCGCCAGCATCATCGGATGCGGCTTCGGCATCCTCCTGCATGGCCGCCTGCGCAAAAGCCGCGGCATCGGCCGCCAGCTCCTCCTCGCTCATGCGAGGCGTGCGCTTCTTGGTCGGCATGCCGGCCGCCTTGGCATTGCGCTCCTCCTTGGCCGCCAGGATATCGCCCTCGCGCTCAAGGTAGGCATCCCACCCGTTGTCGAGCAGGGCGTTCACGGCGTCGCCTTCGACGGTCTCGCGCTCAAGCAGCACCTTCGCCATCAGATCGAGCTGATCACGACGGGCATCCAAAATCTCGACCGCACGGCGATGGGCCTCGCGCATGATGCGCTGAACCTCGATATCGATGCGGCGCGCCGTCTCCTCGGAGTAATCCTGGTGATCGGCGTAATCGCGGCCCAGGAACACCTGATGTTGCGCCTCGCCAAACACTTGCGTGCCCAGCTCCTCGCTCATGCCCAGGCGCGTGACCATCTCGCGCGCCATCTTGGTTGCGCGCTCCAGATCGTTGCTCGCGCCCGACGTGATGTCGTCGCACATGAGCTCCTCGGCAACGCGACCGCCCAAGAACACGGCGAGCTCGTCGAGCATCTCGTTCTTGGTCTTGAGGAAGTGATCCTCCTGCGGAAGCTGCAGCGTGTAGCCCAGAGCCTGGCCGCGGCTGACAATCGAAATCTTATGAACCGGATCGGAATGCTCCAGGATGTGGCCCACCAGGGCGTGACCGCTCTCGTGGTAGGCAATCGTGGTGCGCTCGGCCTCGGTCATCACGCGACCCTTGCGCTGCGGACCGGCAATCACGCGCTCCATCGACTCCTCGACCTCGTCCATCGAGATCACGGAACGATGGCGGCGGGCAGCCAGCAGCGCAGACTCGTTGAGCAGATTTGCCAGATCGGCGCCGGTGAAGCCAACGGTCATCTGGGCGAGCTTCTCAAACTTCACGTCCTCGTCCATCGGCTTGTTCTCGGCATGCACGCGCAAGATCTGCTCGCGGCCCTTCACATCCGGACGGTCGACCGTAACCTGACGGTCAAAACGACCGGGACGCAGCAATGCCGGATCCAGGATATCGGGACGGTTGGTCGCGGCGATCAGGATGACCGACTCGCTTTCCTCAAAACCGTCCATCTCGACCAGCAGCTGGTTGAGCGTCTGCTCGCGCTCGTCGTGACCGCCGCCCAAGCCAGCTCCGCGCTGACGTCCCACGGCATCGATCTCGTCAATAAAGATGATTGACGGAGCCTGAGACTTGGCCTCCTTAAAAAGGTCGCGCACGCGGCTGGCGCCGACACCCACGAACATCTCGACAAAGTCGGAACCCGAGATGCTAAAGAACGGCACGCCCGCCTCGCCGGCGACGGCCTTGGCCAGCAGGGTTTTACCGGTACCCGGAGGGCCAACCAGCAACACGCCGCGCGGAATCTTGGCGCCCAGCTTGCGATAGCGGTCCGGATCGCTCAAAAAGTCGCGAATCTCCTCGAGCTCCTCGACTGCCTCGTCCACACCGGCAGCATCCTCAAACTTGACCTTGGGGCGCGTTGCCTCGTTGGTCTTGGCGTTGGTCTTGCCAAACTGCATGTTCCTGTTGTTGGCGCCCATCATCTGGCGCATAAAGTAGAACATGATGGCGATCAGGGCGATCGTCGGAAGCACGCTCATCGCCAAGTCGCCCCAAAAATCGGGGTCATTGGTGTTGACGATGTACTTGGTATCGGGGTGCTCCGCCATAAGCTCGGCAAGCGAATCGGAGCCGACATAGGTCGAGGAGAAGCTCTTGAGCTCGCTCGTGTCACCCTTGTCCTTTTTCGTCTTCCAGTAATGACCCGCCACGCTTCCGTCTTGAACCGTATAGGTCAAATCTTCGACGCGATCCTGCTTAATGGCGTTAACCATCTCGCTCGTCGCGAGCTTTACGGTATTGCTGGAATTGGCAAAGCCGGAGCCCATGTTAAAGAAGGCGTAGCCCAGAAGCGCGCAAGCCAAAATAAAATACAGCCAGCCCGTACGCGTGGGCTTCTTGCCTCCGGGCATCCCCGGGATCTTAGGCTCCCGGGGAGTCTGGGAATTGTTATCGTTACGGTCGTCGGGCATCTTACGAATAAACCTCCGGTTTCAAAATGCCCAGATACGGAAGGTTACGATAGCGCTCGGCATAGTCGAGGCCGTAGCCCACCACAAAGGCATCGGGGCAATGGGTTCCAACATACTTGGGCGTGACGGCCGAGGTACGGTCCTCAACGTCCTTCCACAGGAAGGCGGCAACCTCCAGCGAAGCGGGCTTGCGGCTCTCGAGGTTCTTCATCAGATACTTGAGCGTCAGGCCCGAGTCCAGAATGTCCTCGACGATCAGCACGTCGCGACCGCGGATGTCGATATCCAGGTCCTTAATGATACGCACGATGCCCGAGGACTTCACACCGTCGCCATAGCTCGAAACGGCCATGAAATCGATGTTGGTCGGCAGCTCGATCTTGCGCATCAGGTCGCCCATAAAGACCACGGCGCCGCGCAGGACCGCAATCAGCACCAGATCCTTACCCGCGTAGTCGCGAGTAATCTGCTCGCCTAGGCGAGAGACGATACCGTCGATATCCTCCTGCGTAAACAGAACCTTCTCGATATCCGGATGTTGAGAAGCCATGACAACCCTTTCTTGTGCTTATCGCCCACACACCGCCGTATGGACGCGAACTTCACATTCTAGCAGCGCACGGGGTATATTTTCCAGCCCGTACGCCATCAGCGCGGGAATACCGTCAACGTCGCACAGAATAGCTGGCGTGGGACGCTATTCCGCATCGACCACGCGGAGCAGATATGCCACGCGCGTTGCGGCCGTGCACTTAAAACGCTCGTCCGCGCGAACTCCGGCGACCCATACCACGGCACCTCCCGGAGCCGTTCTCACCACAGGAACGCCTGCGCGCTCAGAAACGGGAATACGAGCCTCGTTCAGCAGGTCTGACACTTTCTTGCTTCGGCCGTTCATCCCCAACGGGCACATCACATCTCCCGGTGCGGGACCGTCCACCCACAGGCGCGCCAATCGCGCCTCGGCAGGGATCTCGCCACGCGAGCCCGCCAGGATCCGCTCACTATCGCTGTCGGCAAAACCCAGGGCAGCCGCGTCTACCAAAGCTGTCACTTCCCCGGCAGCCGCAAGCTCACGGGCGCGGCGCACGATATCGCATCCCGGTTCAACGGCCATCGGCTCTGCGACCAGCACACGTCCCCCGCCCAACGGCAAACGACCGGGTACGGTAACCCAGTCCGCGACCAGGCCCTCGCGAGCCACCGGCGCCTTAAACGCCAGCATGCCAAACTCAATGCGTGCGTCAATCCCCGCCGGAAGCGTGACCGAGCCGGCGCCCTCGGCAACGCAGGAAAGGACTCGCTCCACATGTCGCATCTCTGGACGAGCGTCCGGATCGATGCGTTTAATCGCCAGTCTCACGATGCGCCGCGCGATTACCACCTCAGCCGCGGCCAGTCGACGAGCGTCAAGGACCAGTGCACCCGCCGCCTCCTTACGCAGGCAGCTTCGGAACGCCTGTGCGGAAAGCTGGGAAAGAAAGGCATCCTCATCGCCTAAGATCTCGCAGGCGGCGCCAATCGTCTTACAGACGCTCGCGTTGCGCTGCGCCACCACCGGCATCACCCGATGGCGCACATAGTTGCGCAAGTACGAAACGTCCTCGTTGCTTTCATCTTCACGCCACGGTTGACCATGCACCTGCAGATAGCCTACGAGCTCATCATGAGTCAGGTCGAGCAAGGGACGCACCACGATATTCCTCCGGCGAGGTATGCTCGATAGACCAGCGGGCCCCGAACCCTTAATCGCGTTCATCAAAAACGTTTCCGCGCGATCCGAAGACGTGTGCGCGGTGCAGATACGAGCCGCCGTTCGCGGTGCCCCCGTCTGGGCGCAGAGCTCGCGAACATACCTTCGCGCCGCGGCATAGCGCACCTCGCGGGCAGCCGCCTCGATATTGCCCGATTCATCATCAAAATAGGCATGCTCAACACACAGCGGTAGACCATATTGCGCGCAGAGCTCACGCACGAAGGCCTCGTCGCCATCGGATGCCTCCCCGCGCAGATGATGGTTCACATGCAGCACGTGCAGTCGCTCGCGCGCGATGGGGGCCACACCACGCCCATCCAGAATATCCAACTTTGATGTGCACGCCATAAGGAGCAAAGCCGTCGAGTCCGCACCACCTGATACCATGAGCACCACGGGGGCAGCCGTCTGCCGCGTTGCCAAGGCTTTATCATCAGCCCACGATGCAGCATGGTGTCCATAATGCTGAGATACCGTTGGCATTTGCTTCCTCCTCTATTCGTTCGCACCCATTGTATCCTTTGGAATCTTATGTCTCGCCTGCACCTTCATATCCTCGGCAGTGGCTCTAAAGGCAACTGCGCACTCATCGAGGGCCCGCAGGGGCTCATTATGGTCGATGACGGACTGTCTCGCCGCGAGACATTAAAGCGCATGGCAGAACTGGGGCTCTCGGCAGACAACGTCTCGGCTCTTCTCATTACTCATGAGCATAGCGATCACATCAAGGGCCTCGATGTCTGGTGCAAGCACTGGCACGGCCCCCTCTTTGCCAGCAGGGGCACTCTTTCGAGCAAAGAAAATCTTTCGCATTTGCTTGTCGAGGAATTCGATCCCGGTGACGCCCTATCCATTGCCGGCATCCACGTGCAAACCTACTCAACATCACACGATGTCATCAATCCGGTCGGCTATCGATTCAATGCTCTCGATGATTCCATTGGGTTTGCCACCGACACCGGAGAGCTATCGAGCCAAGCCATGAACACCCTCAAAGATTGTCGAGTCCTCGCGCTCGAAAGCAACCACGATGTGGCCATGCTGCGCGAGGGAGAATATCCCCGCTTTCTTCAGGAGCGCATCCTGTCTGCAAGGGGACACCTCTCCAATGGTCAAGCCGCCGAAGCCGCGCGCGAACTTGTTACCGATCGCACCGAACAGCTCATTGCCATGCATATCAGCCAAGATAACAATCGTCCGAGCCTTACCGTTAAAAGCTATGCCAAAGCTCTGGCCGCAACCCTGGATGACGAGGTCGGCAGCTCCGCAACCCTTCTCCAAGGATCGCGAAAACTCTCGATACGCCCTGCGAGTCAGTATCAGCCGGCAACCATTCAATAGACTGTCCTAGACAGCAAAAGGGGCCGAGAATCGCTTCCCAGCCCCTTTTGCTGTCTTTTAATAGCGCAGAACACCAACGAAGTTAGTCGATGGAGATCTTCGTAACGTTCTTCTTCTCGACGATCTTGGGAACCGTAACGGTCAGGATGCCGTCAGCGTACTTAGCCGAGAGGCCCTCGCTCGAAGCGTCCTTTAGATACACGCCGCGCGTCGCGCTGTACGAGCTAAACTCCTTCTGCAGGAAGTTCTTGCCCTCGTTCTCCTCGTCCTCCACAACGTTCACGCTAATCGACAGGCGGCCCTCGTTAAGCTCAACGTCGATATCATCCTTAGCGACGCCGGTCAGATAGGCCTTGACCTCATAACCATCGCCCTTGTCCTCAACGTCAACGGGGAACGCCTTGGAAGCAATCGAGTTGTTTGCAAGATCGGTCATATCATCAAACAGATCGAACAGCGAGCTAGCAGAAGGACGAACGCCAAAAACCGAACGATAAGGAACCATGCTTGCCATGTTTACCACTCCTTTTAGGACTGCCGAGCCATCTTCTAGGTGACTGGGACTTCTTTTGACGCTCATATATATGCCCACACAGTGCTTATATATACATTGGCTATAAAGTTTTTTGAGTCAAGTACTATAAGCATATCTAAGTGTAATTGACTCAGGTTTTAGTAAGGTTAAGGTTCTTTGAACCAGAGCTTAAATAACGAGTATGTTCGCAGCTACAAATAACAAGGGGCTTACAATGAGCGCGTACACGTTGTTGGTAACGAGCTAAAGGGCATCATGGACGACCAAAACCAGAACAAAATGTTTATGCAGACGCAGGGGGAAGAAACTTCCACGCAGCCGCCACGGTTCCATCGCCCCCACATCTCGCAAGAGCCCATTAATGATCCTGAGCCAGAGTATGTGACGAGAAATCGATATCAAACGCTCGAGGATGCCCAAACGGGACGCAAACATATGGGCGTCGCCTCGGGAGACCCTGTATATCTGAAAGACGCACCATTATCTAAAAACAGCGCAGCTAGTGATGAGCCGATGAAAGCATCCGCCGCTCATCAACAAAGAGGTCCTCGACCAAAGCAAACCTTGACGCATTCGGCTCGCTATCTCGAAACGCCAAAACAGGGAAAATCAATCTTCGTTTCATCAAGTAAACGACGCAAGCAGCATCGACTGACAATCCTGCTTTTGATCATTGCAGCCATAGCAATTGCCCTTGTTATTCGTTTTATTTTCTTTAAATAAAAGCTCAATACCAAAAAGAATTAAATCGTCTGGCGTAAATGAATCATTTATGCCCGGTAAACGCAAAAAAGGGGGAGGCCGCGAGGCCTCCCC
>CABJFQ010000005.1:0-75091 GCA_902364975.1 Coriobacteriaceae bacterium
CGCGCTGCGCGCCCCGCACAGGCTAAAGCCTTTAAAAAAAGAGGGAGCGCCGCGCACAACGCGACACTCCCCTAGCGATTCAAGAGAATCTATTAGGCCTCGAGAGCCTTCTTGGCAATGGCAGCCAGCTCGTTGAAGGACTCGATGTCCTCGTAAGCCATCTGAGCCAGGACCTTGCGGTCGAGCTCGATGCCGGCAACCTTCAGGCCGTGCATGAACTGAGAGTAAGAGATGTCGTTCAGGCGAGCAGCAGCGTTGATACGGGTGATCCAGAGAGAACGGATCTCGCGCTTCTTGTTGCGGCGATCACGATACTGATACTGCAGGGAGTGCTGGACCTGCTCTTTAGCATGCTTGTAAGTACGCGAAGCGGCACCGTAGTAACCCTTCGCACGGTGCATAACGGTACGGCGCTTCTTCTTGGCGGCAACAGCGCGCTTAATACGTGCCATGTTCTATCAACTCCTAGACGGTAAAACGAAAAACGGGAACGCGAACTTAGGCGAGACGCGACTTGATGACCTTGCGGTCGGCAGCGGCGATCTCGGTCTCCTGACGGAAGCCACGCTTACGCTTGGTGGACTTCTTGCTCAGGATGTGGCTCTTGAAAGCCTTGGCGCGCATAAGCTTGCCGGTACCAGTCTTGCGGAAACGCTTCTTGGTGCCGCTGTGGGACTTCATCTTAGGCATGAAATACTCCTTAATCGGTTACAGAACACTAGTTACTTGCTATCGCTTGCCGCTTTATCCTCATCGAAGGCGCCCTTAATCGGGGCGAGCAGCATAAGCATGTTACGGCCTTCCATCTTAGGCTTGGACTCGACCGTAGCGTAAGGCTTGAGATCCTCGGCGAGACGCTCGAGAACGTTAAGGCCCTGCTCCGGGTGAGCCATCTCACGGCCGCGGAACATGATGGTGATCTTAACGCGTGCGCCCTTCTTGAGGAAACGCAGAACGTGGCCCTTCTTGGTCTCGTAGTCGCCAACGTCGATCTTGGGTCGGAACTTCATTTCCTTGACCTCGACCTTGGACTGGTTCTTACGAGCAGCCTTGGCCTTCATGGCCTGCTGGTACTTGAACTTACCGTAGTCCATGACCTTGCAGACCGGCGGCTCCGCGTTGGGAGCGATCTCGACCAGGTCGAGACCCTGATCGTCGGCGACGCGCTGGGCATCGCGGATGGCGAACAGGCCGAGCTGAGAGCCATCGACGCCAATCAAACGACACGAAGATGCAGTGATCTCGTCGTTGATGCGGGTGTCATCAGACTTAGCTATTTTCCCTACCTCCATTCATAAAAAAATAACCCGGCGCTTCTCAGCAACCAGGTCGTACACATAGACTTCCTCGATTTGAGGAAGGGAATCTAAGTTGTATGACCAGTCAGCTGCTCATTGGCGCCAAAAGGTGGGAACCCTCAGGTTCCTCTTTAGGGCATTGCGGGAACAACGCCTTGCGAATAATAACACGTACAGCGCGTTATCACATTACGTACACGAAAAAGGGACCTTGACCCCCTTGAACGCTCGCTTGCATGTATGGTGCTCGAGGCGAGACTCGAAGGGCCTTCGCTTCGCGAAGCCCCGGGCTTCGGGCGCGTGGCGCCCTCGCCACGCTCCGCTACAAACAGGCCACAGGCCTGTTTGCTTAACGCTTCGCGCGCTCACGCGAGTTCGGCACGAAAAAGGGGGCCGCAACCCCCTTGAACGCTCACTTGCATGTATGGTGCCCGAGGCGAGACTCGAACTCGCACGTTGTTGCCAACGGTGGATTTTGAGTCCACTGCGTCTGCCAATTCCGCCACTCGGGCACGCAATGCGTGAGTTAGTTTATCACAGCTTTCTACCGATTAGTCCGAAAATGGAACTTCGAGCATTTCGATGAGTTCGACCGTGCGGAGCATCTCGCGCCGACGGCATCCGCGACCGTCGACCGAAGCCTCACCCATCTGGTTATCGTAAGGGTCCTCGCGCATGCCGTCGAAAGAGGGCTCAAACTCTGCCTGGAATCGATTGTTGGCCACCATACGCCACGGGTCGAGATTGCCAAAGTAGTGACGGCGGCGCCACTCCTCCCCCATCCTGCGAGCAGAAGATCCAAATGACACGTCGGCGTTGAGCCATCCGGTCTGCGGCGTATAGAACTCTGCCCAGTCGTGCGACCCCACCGAATCGGGCGCAACATACAGGCCGCTCTGCCAACGGGCAGGCACGCCCGCGATACGGCACATGGTGATAAACGTGAGCGCCATAACGCCGCAATCGCCGCGGAGCGAATGCGCGCAGTCATCGGCAATAGATCCCAAAAGCAAGTACGGCGGCTGATAGCGATAGTCGATGTACTGCGTCAGGTAATCATAGATAGCACGGGCGCGATCGAGCGGATCCTCGAGCCCGTCAATGACACGGGCTGTCAGCTGCTGTAGATACGGCGTGAATGCAATGTGCGGACGGTCCTCGGAGGTGTCCACGGGCAGTGGCGTGTCCATGCAAGGATGCACCGGAAGCGCACCCCCATAGACATCACGATAAGCGGCATCAATTTGATAGCGATAGGTCACCGAGAATGAGCGCTCACTCGAAGAAGACCACGAGGCGGTACGCGCCGAAGCATTCGCGGGGGCAACAGCACCCTCCGGCGTCATATCGAGAACCTCGATATGAGACTGTTGACGACAGGCGGCGGCAACGGGTAGCCACGCGCGAACGGTCTCCCTTTCCAGAGCGCCGGGGACAGACACGGACGCTTTAAGCGTAATGACGCGAGCCAATCCGTTTTGTGACTCCATCTCCTTGAGCATCTCGTTGCGCAGTGCTATTCCGTCCGTAGAATCGGGCCGCATGCCGGGAACCTCTTTGGGATATACGCGAAGCGAATCGAGGAAGTTGTCGAGAACGAACAGTTCGCCATCGATAAAGCGCCAGTCAATACGCTTACGATTAATCAGGTCATCAAACTGCTCTTCGGTAAACTCTGGCCACTCCTCGCGAATCATCGCAATAGCCTGGTCGCGCGACACCGAAAAATGAAGCGGCGTCTCGAGCATGCGATACCGCTCGGCACGAACACAAGCAGCCAGCGAAGGCTCGGAGTTCTGCTCCAAAAGGCGATCGCAGGCAGCAACAGCCTGCGTCAAATACCCGGCATCCATAAGACGAAGAATCTCGGGCGGCAGTCCAACATCGAGATGACGAAAGTCATCACAGCAAACATCAGCAGAGCAACCAACTGGACCCTCGTCAATAACCTTCCCATCCGAAGGCAGCACATTAATAACAGCCATACCAAAACTCCAAGTCACTAGAACGCTTGAAGCCCATTGTAGCGAGATAAAAAGAAAGCCCCAACAAGGGAGCCATCAACACCGCTGAACGGTAACCATATAACTAAAATCAGACCAGTAACCCTGTAGCAAGTTAACAAAGGAGGCCCCGTTTCCCCGGAGCTGATTCCGTCGCGCGACTTCTGGCAAAGCCAGTAGCCATCTTAATTCAGACTCGTAACCCTGCGGCGTTAAACGAAGGAAGCCCCGTCCCCCGGAGCTGTTTTCTTGGCGCGACTTCTGGCAAAGCCAGGTGAGCGCAAAGGAAACAGTGTAGGGGGACGGGGCTTCCGGCGGGAAGTTTAGCGACGCTTACGCCTTGTTGACGGAGCCAAACTCCTCCATGAGCTCCTTGGTGCGGGCAACGATGTTGTCGCGACCAGGCTTGAGGAGCTTGCGGGGGTCAAAGCCCTTGCCCTGCTGATCCTTGCCAGCCTCGATGTACTCGCGGACGCCCTTGGCGAAGACGAGCTGCAGGTCGGTGTTGACGTTGATCTTGGAGATGCCCAGGGAGATGGCCTTCTTGATCTGATCCTCGGGGATGCCGGTGCCACCGTGCAGAACGAGGGGCAGGTCACCGGTCTGGGCCTTAATCTCGCCCAGACGCTCGAAGGAAAGACCAGCCCAGTCGGCGGGGTACACGCCGTGGATGTTGCCGATGCCGCAGGCGAGGAAGTCGACACCCAGGTCAGCGATCTGCTTGCACTCAGCAGGATCAGCGAGCTCGCCGCTGGAGGTCACGCCGTCCTCGGTGCCGCCGATGCCGCCGACCTCGGCCTCGATGGACATGCCCTTGGAGTGAGCAAGCTCAACGAGCTCCTTGGTGCGGTCGAGGTTAAGCTGGAAGGTCTCCTCGTGAGAGCCGTCATACATGATGGACGTGAAGCCGGCCTCGATGCACTTGAAGCAGTCCTCGTAAGAACCGTGATCGAGGTGAAGGGCGACGGGAACGGTAACGCCCGTGGCCTCGACGGCAGCCTTGACCATGTCGGCGCAGACCTTGAAACCGCCCATCCACTTAGCGGCACCAGCGGTGCACTGAAGGATCAGCGGAGACTTGGCCTCCTCGGCGGCCTGGAGAATAGCCAGGGTCCACTCGAGGTTGTTGGTGTTGAAGGCACCAAGACCGTACTTGCCGGCCTCGGCCTTCTTGAGCATGTCTGCTGCGTTGACGAGCATAAAAGAAACCTCCTGTAAGGTTGCTCCGATAACGCCTGAGATTTTACCACGGCGCACCCGAGCATAAACGTTCGTTTGTTCACGAATATCGTCCAAACAGACTTTTTTGACCGTTTGCCCTACGAAATCGACCCGTTGGGGAAAAATAGCTTGACGTTTGGACGCTTCTCGTGCTTCAAAAGCCGACTATTAAGCTAAATCTGCATGAAAGGGTTCTGCATGAGCTCGCGTGCCATGGTGGTCGAATCGCCATGACCGGTTAGGCAAACGGTATCGGGCGGGAGAAGCCGGGCGAGCTTGGAGAGCGAGCGCAGAATCGCCGCCTCGTCTCCTCCAGAAAGATCGGTGCGGCCGTGCCCACCCGGAAACAGGGTGTCGCCCACAAAGGCAATGTTCCCCTGCTCGGTGGCAGCAAACAAGACGATCCCGCCCGGCGTATGCCCTGGCGTCTCGATCACCTGCAGGTAGATATCGCCCACCTTGATAGCATCTCCCTCGGCGAGCAGGTGCGTCGGCTCCCCGGGGTCAGGCGTCTCAATGCCCCACATAGCTCGCTGTTCCTCGATGTTCGCATGCGGCACCGCCACATCCTTAGCACACAGCTCATACTGGCAGCCCTCGCCAACGGTGGTTCGCACGCCTGCAACACCACCAACATGATCGGCATGGCCATGAGTGCATACGGCGCCAAACACGCGTACGCCGGGATGCTCGGCTCGAATATGCTCCACCAGGCGTTCGCCTTCCCATGCGGGATCGATAATCACGCACTCATTGTCCGAAATAACAGCATAGCTATTGGTCTGAATGGGACCGTTTACGAGCGTCTCGATCTCGACCGATCCCTTGGGAGTTAAATCCAAGGACACAGCACTCATGTCCCTCTCCTCTCTATAGAACTCGAGGCATCAAACGATGCCTCGAGTGTAGCGAATATCGATAATGTGACACGTTCGTCGCGACTAAACGCGGCGCTTAAGCTGGGCTCCACCCTCACCGGGCATCAGGCGGCGCGCGTCGTAGACCGAGTCAACGCTGCTGATGGAGGCCAGCAGCGGATCCAGACCACTCGCGTCCGAGATCTCGACCATAAAGCGCAGGGTTGCAATACCCTCGCGGTTGGTCGACGTGGCGGCAGAAAGGATATTGCCGCCCGCATCGCCAATGGCAATGGTGACATCCTTGAGCAGGCCCATGCGGTCCAGGCACTCGACCACGATCTCGACCTGGAAGAGGGTGTCGGCAGCGCCGTCCCACTCCACTTCGATCATGCGCTCGGGATGCTCCATAAGACCCTTGACGTTGGGACAGTTGGCGCGATGCACCGAAACGCCACGACCGCGCGTGATGAAGCCGACGATGTCGTCGCCCGTCACGGGGTTGCAGCAATGAGCCAGACGGACCAGTAGGCCGCTGTTGCTCTCGCCCTTGACGATAATGCCGTTACTGGCGCTCTTGCCGCGCTTTTGCGGCTTGCGGTTGGAGCCGCGAGCAGGCTGCTTCACGACCTCGGCGATAGCCTCGGCCTTGGTGAGCTGTTCCTCGGGCTTGGGGTCCAAGATTTGCTCGACCTTATTGCCCACAGCGCGCGGGGCAACCTTGCCGGCGCCGACGGCGGCAAACAGGTCCTCGAGCTGCTTGAAGTTAAACTGCTCCGCCACGGCGTTGAGCGCACGCGTCGAACGCGGCGTAGAAATGCCATAGCCACGCTTACGCAGGTCCTTAGCCAGCATATCGCGACCAGCAGCAGCGTCGTCGTCCTTGGTCGCAGCGGCAAAATAGCGGCGGATCTTTGACTTGGCGGAAGGTGTCTTAACGATCTTGAGCCAATCACGCGACGGCTTGGAACTCTTGTTAGTCAGAATCTCGACACGGTCACCCGTCTTAATCTCGTGCGTGAGCGGAGCCACCGCACCGTTGATTTTGGCGCCGACGCAATGGTTTCCCACCTCGGTGTGAACGGCGTAGGCAAAGTCGAGCGGCGTGGAGCCGGCACGAAGCGCCATGACCTCGCCCTTGGGCGTAAAGACAAAGATCTCCTGATCGAAGAGGTCGACCTTCAGCGAATGCAGGTATTCCTTGGCATCGGTGATCTCGTCGGAAGCCGCCCAATCGAGCGAATGCTTGAGCCAGTTGATCTGGTCGTCCAAACGTTGAGCGTCATTGGTCTTGGAAGCAGACGATCCGCCCGACTTCTTATATAGCCAGTGGGCGGCAATGCCGTACTCGGCCTGCTCATGCATCTCATAGGTTCGAATCTGAATCTCGAGCGGGCGAGCCGTGGGGCCGATGACCGTCGTGTGGAGCGACTGGTAGTTATTGACCTTGGGCATGGCGATATAGTCTTTAAAGCGGCCGGGCATGGGGTGCCACAGCGTGTGCACCGCGCCGAGCGTGGAGTAGCAATCGCGCACCGAATGCGTGATGACGCGCAGTGCCACCAGGTCGTAGATCTCGGAGAATTCCTTGCCCTTGCGCTTCATCTTTTGGTAGATGGACCAATAGTGCTTGGAACGGCCGTTGATCTGGAAGTCTTCCAGGCCAATGCGGTTGAGCTCGTCGGTGAGCGTCTTGATGGTCTCGGCCAGATAGCGCTCACGGACCTCGCGCGACTCCGCCACCATGCGTGCGATGCGCTGGTAGGCATCGGGCTCCAGGTAGAAGAAGGACAGGTCCTCGAGCTCCCATTTAATGGAGCTCATGCCCAGACGGTCGGCCAGGGGCGCATACACGTCCATGGTCTCGCGAGCCTTAAACAGGCGACGGTCCTCACGCAGGGCTGCAAGGGTGCGCATGTTGTGCAGACGGTCGGCAAGCTTAACGATGATGACGCGGATGTCCTTGGACATGGCGAGGAACATCTTTCGCAGCGTGAGCGCCTGTTTCTCGTCCATACTGTCGACTTCGATGTTGGTGAGCTTGGTCACGCCATCGACGAGCTCGGCCACCGTATCGCCAAACAGGCCGGAAACATCGGCAAGCGAGGTCTCGGTATCCTCGACGGTATCGTGCAGCAGCGCGGCGCACACTACATCGCAGTCCATCTTGAGATCGGCCAAAATGATGGCCACCTCGACGGGATGGTTGATGTACATCTCACCCGAGCGGCGCTTTTGGTTGCAGTGCTTCTCGGCAGCAAAGCAATAGGCCTGCTCCACCTTAGAAAAGTCGTCCTCATTCATATATTTGAGGCACAGGCGCTCCAGTTTGTCGTAGCTGTCCGCCATAATCTCGGGCGGCAGCTCATCGGCATGCTTATAGTGCTCCATCTCCGAGAACGGCTGGAGGGTGGAATCATGGGCGGTACGGGCTGCGGCATCCATCGAGGTCCCCTTCCCCTAGGCCCGCGGTACGATCGGGCGGTTAACTTTGGCTAGCATATCAGAAGCGCACGAATCGAGCGCCCAACTCCGGAAAGCCGAGAACTCCATGCGCGAGCGCAAGCCCTCCAAATAGCGAATTGACCTGCTCAATTGCACACGGCCGGGGTTTTCGGCCATCGCGATGCGACGGGTGTCGTCAAACCCCGAAATGCGACAGAAACCAAGCTCTTCGAAGATTCCCAGGCCACTTTCCACCGAGCGCTCGTCGACCGGCGTGCGAGCATCGATGGCAAGGCACATCTGCGCGATGTCGATATCGCTTGCGCAGAATGAATCATCCCCGGTCTTACCGCGGTTGGAGCGCCACATGGTCTGCAACGCACGATAGAGTGTGACGAGTTCGTCGCGCTCGGGTGCGTAGCAGTCGAGCAGGCGCTCGTTGATGCGGGCGTCGCGCGACGAATAGAGCAGGTGGATCACGGCGGGCTGTCCGTCACGACCGGCACGCCCGCTCATCTGGTTGAACTCAATGGCGCCAAACGGCATGTGGTACAGCACGACATGGCGGATATCGGGCAGATTGACACCCTCGCCAAAGGCAGAGGTCGAGACGATGCAGCTGAGGCTTCCGTCTCGGAATGCTTCCTCCACGCGGCGGCGATCGGAGCGCGCAAGCCCCGCGTTATAGAACGCGATATGGGTTGCGCAATCGGGCACACGCTTGCGCAACGTCTTGGCGAGCGCCACGGACTGGTCGCGCGAATTGACGTAAATGACGGTCTTCTCCCCCGTCGCCACGATCGACACCAAACGGTTCTCGCGGCTCGCAAGGTCGCGGTCGTCCTCGAGCTGCAGGTTCTCGCGCACCGTCTCGTCGACCACCGTGCGAGTAATCGGCAGCATGCGGGCAAGCTCGGCCACGACCGGAGCCGTCGCGGTGGCCGTCGCAGCCATAACAACCGGGTCGCCCAGGGCTTTGAGGATATCGGGCATGTCGAGATAGGCGCTGCGGTCGCCGCCCTTGGCAAGGCCGGCGTGGTGCGCCTCATCGATAACGACAAAGCCGATGCGGCCCGAACGCGCGAAGCGGTCACGGTGGATAGATAGGAACTCGGGCGTCGTGAGCACGATACCGGTGCGGCCCGAAGCTAGGCCGGCGAACACATCATCGCGTGCGGCCTCCACGGTCTCGCCGGTCAGCACGCCAACGCCAATGCCAAGCGCTGCCATCGTCGACGAGAGGTGATAGGCCTGGTCGGCAACAAGCGCGCGCAGCGGATAGACAAAGATGCTCGCACGTCCGCGAAGGACAGCCTCGCGCGCAGCATGTACATGGAAGATGAGAGACTTGCCGCGGCCCGTTCCCATAACGGCCAAGACGCTCTGGTGGTCGGCCAAGGCATCGAGCGCCTCAACCTGCGCGCGGTGCGGCTGGTTCGATCCGATAAAGCTATGGATAAGCGAGCGCGTGAGCTCGGTATAGGAAAGCTGGGCGAGCGTCTCGCGTTTACGCGACTCCAGGCGCAGGCCAGAATCCGCCGGCTGCACGCCGCGGCGAAGCTCGCACGCCGGATCATCGACGCTGGGCAGCGTGGTATCGCGAACCAGAACATCCTTGATCATGAGCTTTGGCTTTACGCGACCTTGCCAATGCTCGGCCACGGCCTCGAACACCAAGTCGACGGCGCTATCGCAATTGATGAGCTTATCGATCTGCGGCACGCGGAACATAATGGCCGGCACACTCGCGGCGCCATCGGTCGCCACAAAGCGCATGTGCTCGCCGGTTTTGCCCACCACGGCGCGGTCGCACATCGTCACGCCCTCGGCAGCCAGCAGCGGCACCTTGTTGCCCTGGCCAAACGGCTCAAGACGGGAGATCTGCTCGATGGTCTCGATATTCAGCTCGGAAAGGTCGACGGTGGCGGCGACCTCGTCGGTGTCTTCAAAGTCCTCGGCGGGAAGCTCCGATAGCACGGCGGAAAGGCGGCGGCGGAACTCATCGAGCTTGGATGCCTCGATGGTCACACCCACCGCACCGGCATGTCCGCCGCGACGAATCAGCAGGTCGGAACAGCGCTCGACGGCGTCAAACAGGTTAACTTTGCCCACCGAGCGACCAGAGCCGCGCGCGATACCGTCCTCGATCGAGAACAGTAGCGCCGGCACGTGATAGCGGTTGGTCAGACGGCTTGCCACGATGCCCTTGACGCCCTCGTGCCAGCCCTCGCCACCCACGACGATTGCGCGCCCGCCGTCATAAGTCTCCTCGACCTTCGCCATGGCATCGCGCGTAAGCTCGGCCTCGATCTCGCGGCGTTGGCGATTGATTTCCTCGAGCTCGGCGGCAAGAGTGCTCGCTTCGATGGGGTCGCGGGCAAGCAGCAGGTCGAGCGCCAGCTTGGGATCAGCCATGCGGCCGGCAGCATTCAGACGAGGGATGAGCGAAAACGACAGGCCGTCGGCCGTAATGGTAGAAAGGTCGGCCTTGGCAAGTGCGGCAAGCGCGATATAGCCGGGGCGGGCCGTCACGCGCATCTGCTGGATGCCCTCGGCGACCAGTGCGCGATTCTCGGGCGTGAGCGGCATCATGTCGGACACGGTGCCCAGCGCTGCGACCTCTATCAGCGAACGCCAATACGACGGCTTGCCCAAACGCTCGCCCAGGACCTGCACCAGCTTGAGCGCCACGCCGGCACCGGCAAGCTCGCGCGAGGGACCCTCGTCCTCGAGCTTGGGGTCGGTCAGGGGCACGCCCTGCGGCACCTGGTCGGAGGGCTCGTGATGGTCCGTGACCACCAAATCGATCCCCAGGCTCTCCAGATAGGAAACCTCTTCCTTGGCGGCAATACCGTTATCGACGGTCACAATCAGGTTGGGTTGGGCGAGCTCGTTGACGCGGTCGAGCGCCGCACGCGACAGGCCGTAGCCCTCGTCAAAGCGATGCGGAATAAACGGCGTGACATCGGCGCCAAACGTGCGCAATGCCTCGGTCAACAGGCAGGTCGACGTAATACCGTCAACATCAAAATCGCCAAAGACCGCAATGTGCTCGTGGCTGCGAATAGCGCGCTCAACGCGGTCGGCGACGACCGCCATGCCCGGAATAACGAGCGGGTCGGCCCAGTCGCGATCGAGCGAAGGCGTCAAAAACAGCTGGCCTTCTTCGATGGATGTAATGCCGTGCGCAACCATAATGCGCGCCACCAGCCCGGGTATGCCCAGGCCAGCCGAAAACTCCTTTTCGAGCTCGGGGTTTTGCCGAGCGACTGCCCAGCGATGCGTCGTCTTAAGCGATGACATAGGCGCCCACCCCCGATAGGGGCAGGTCGCCGCGATACCTCTCACGGTTCATAGCGATGAGTCCTCTGTGTATGCCCGCTTCGGCAGGCAGATCTGTTGAACGGATTTATTATACCGTGCAGAGCAGACGCAAATCGCCGCAGCACGCCGCGGTTTCGGTAAACGATGCCGGTAATAGCCTCGAAATATTCGAGCGTTTCTGACGCACGGACGCATGCGAGCGTCTAGCATATCCATTCAAAACGGGTTCACGGGCAAAGGGAGTCACAAGCGCATATGAAGCAATGGGTTGGACTGGGCAAGTTTCTCGCGGGGCACATGCAGGTCATCGTTCCGATTTGCGTGGCACTCGGCGTGCTCTTTCCCCAACAGATTGGCGTACTCAAGCCCATCGTTCCCACCTTGTTTGCCTTTATGACGTTTCAGGGTGCGCTCAGCAACACCTTTCACCAGGTAACCGAGGTGTTCCGCCGTCCGTTGCACCTAGTCTTGGCGCTGCTCGTCTCGGCGGTGCTTATTCCCATCGCGGCGTATGCCATGGGGTCACTCTTCTTTGGCTCCAACCCCAACCTTGTCTGCGGCATTGTGCTCGAATACAGCGTGCCCGTGGCCGTCACCGCTTTTATGTGGATCAGCATGTTCGGCGGCAACGGCCCGCTCGCGCTCACCATCATCCTGACGTCCTCGGTCATCTCACCTGTGACGATTCCGCTTACGCTCAAGCTCCTGCTGGGCGCCACCGTCTCGATCGACGTGCCGAGCATGATGCAGAACATGGCCTTTATGATCGCCATCCCCGCTGTGCTCGGTATTGCCATCAATGAACTCACGCGCGGCTGGGGCCACGAGAAACTCTCTCCCGTGCTCTCGCCCGCCTGCAAGTTCATGATGATGGGCGTCATCGCGTCCAACTCCACCGCTATGAGCGAGTACGTGCTGCACATAAACGCGGTGCGCCTGGAAGTCGCCCTCTTTATTTTGGTCTTCGCCATCAGCGGCTTTGTCGTCGGTTTTCTGGTCGCACGTGCGCTGCATCTGCCATATAGCGAGACGACTACCATGTGCTTTACCTGCGGCATGCGCAACATCTCTTCGGGTGCCGTCATCGCCACGCAGTACTTTCCGGGCGAGGTCGTGTTCCCCGTCATGTGCGGCACGCTGTTTCAGCAGGTGCTGGCCTCGATTATCGGGCATCTCTTTGAGTGCCTAACCTGCGAGGAGCGCACCAAACAGCGCAAGCGGGTCGAAGCCGGCCGCGACGCCATGGCGCGCTAGGCTGTCCGCATTACGCGGGTGTTAGTCTTGCTATACGAGCGTTTCCAGATGCGCACGCAGACGCTCAGCATCGATATCGAGCGTCGTCTCGGCATTGACTTGGGCCAAACGATAGCCGACAAAGTAGGGCGAAACCACCCAACGCGGCAGCGCCTTGGCAATGGTCCGACCGCCCAGGTGATAGAAGAACAAGTTGTACGACTCTGCGCGACCACCGTGGTGCTCGTTTAGGATATAGCGCAGAGCTACCTGGATCGCATCGGCAAAGAGATCCGCCTCGGCTTGGTCTCGTGCGTCATCGCTGGCGGCGATTCCCTGCGGGGCTGAAACGTTGATCTCAAAGAACCCCATGATCGGTTCGGTTGAGATATTGACCGAGATTCTCCCCTGTTGCCAGACATTGATGCCTTCGAAATTGGCGGAAGTCAGCGAAGTGTAGCCGTCTTCCTGCTCCAAACCCACAATCTGCATGTGCGGATGAACGAGACTACCGCCCGAGAGCGGACCCTTGTTCTTGTACATGAGAACGCTGCGATACTGCTGTGAATCGATCATCTGCTGCCAGCAACCCAGGGCAAACCGCATCACATGGTGGAGTTCATCCGGCTCATAGATCACCAGGTCGGCATCGTGATCGGCCGACTCGATCAGCACGGTTTGACGGGTGGCGCGCAGGGTCTTGAACTTATTCTCGAGCCAGATGCAGTCACCATCGCGCCGGATGATATCGGCAAGTTCCTCGGTATCGCAAAAGGGACACGCGGTGCCAGGGCGCCGGTTGTCGTCGGGCTTACCGTTCGCCTGCTGAACGTCAAATACCAGCGCCACGGGTTACGCCTCCAGCGGCACGATCTTGGTGCCATGGAGCTCGGAGACGCTCAATGCCGCCGCCACGGTATCGCGGTTGGCCGTAGAAATGCCGCCGCCGGGAAGGATGGTCAGGCGGTCGCCCGCATACTCGACAAGACGCGACAGGTGCTCCAGGTTGTCCTCGATCGGCGTTCCGGCAGCACCACCATGCGTCAGGATGCGCGTGATGCCGCAGTCGGCGAGTGTGTCAATGGCGTCCAGCTGAGCCTCGGGCGAGAGCTGGTCAAAGGCCATGTGGAAGGTGATATCGATGGCCCCGCGCTTGCACTCCTCGGTCGCGCAGCCCGTAGCCATCACGAGGGCGCCGAGGGTGAGCTCGTCGAGCGCCCAGCCGCCGGCACAGGGCTTGCAGCAGCCAAAGACCAGGCCGTCAACGCCGGCGCTCACGGCAAGACCCAAGTCCATCTCCATCATGCGCAGCTCGTCCTGGTTGTAGTGAAAGTCACCGCCACGCGGGCGAATCATGCACATCACTCGCGCGTCATGCTCGTGAGCATAGCTGACCGTAGTGCTGATAACGCCGGCCGAGGGCGTGGTACCACCGACGGCAAGGTTGTCGCACAACTCGATGCGCTTAGCACCGGCATCGATAGCCGCCGGCACACGCTCAAAGTTCTCGGCACAAAACTCGTACAGCATAGATAGCCCCCAGGAGACATTTCGATTTCCACACGGCATTGTCGCACGTTAAATAGCAACCCGCACGATGGAACAAAACCTTGACAAGGAGTGTCCCAAAGTGCCGGCACATAAGGAACGTCCCCAGGTGCCACCTTGAGCGATGGGTACTCATTTAAGTACGTCCCCAATGAGTACCCGCAGGGGACAGACAGACCGGACTCCCTATACGACAACTGTTGACATCATATACTATGTGTCATATAGTAGGTGTTACACAGTATACTACGAAAGGAGGTGTGCGGATGGAGGCACAGATGAAGCGCGGCTTCCTCGAGGCCTGCGTGCTCGCGGCCGTCTCGGGCGAGGAATCCTACGGCTATCAGATCGTGAAGGACGTGCCCGCGAGTATGGGGCTCACGGAATCCACGCTCTATCCGTTGCTCAAGCGCCTGGAGAAGGCGGGCTGCATCACCGCGCGCTCCGCCGAGCACAACGGGCGGCTGCGGAGGTACTACCGCATCACGGACGCCGGGCGCGAGCGTATCGCCGAGTTCCTCGCCGAATGGCCATCCGTGCAGGAGATCTACCGTTACGTGGAGGGGGCGCACCATGACGCGCGATGAGTTCTTGAACCGGCTGGGCGAGCTTCTGGCCTGCCTGCCGGCAGATCAGGTAAAGGAAACGCAGGAGTTCTACGCGGAGGCCATCGCCGACCGTATGGAGGACGGCATGACGGAGGCCGAGGCTGTGGCCGCCATGGGCACGCCCGGTGAGGTCGCCGAGGCAACGCTCGACGAACTGCCCGCCGTGCCGCGCGCGATCGCGAGGACCAAGCGCAAGAGCACGGCACTTCTATGGGCGCTCGCCATCGTGGGCTCTCCGGTATGGATTCCGCTGCTGCTCGCGTTCGTCGCCGTTGCCGCTGCAGTCTACATCTGTATTTGGGTTCTTGCGCTCTGCGTGTGGATCGTGGCCGCGGCATTCGGGGGCGCGGGCCTGGTAGGGCTCCTGTTCGCCGTGGACGGCATCATTATCGGGCATGTTCCGTACGTTTTGGCCTCGATGGGAATGGGATTCGCTTCCATCGGTGTGGCGCTCCTCACGGGAGCCGGCGCCTGGACGGCGTCCAAGCAGATCGCGCGCCTCTCTGCCCTTTGGGCGAAGAAAGCCGTTTCGCCCTTCTGGAAAGATCGAGGCAATAAGAGCCGCATGGGCGCCGAAGCGGCGCCGCTCACGGCATAGGAAGGAGTGCAAACATGTCCAGCGTAAAAAGGATTTACCTTGCCGTAGCGGGTGGGCTTGTTGCCACGGGGCTCGTCCTGGCTGCTATCGGATTTGTGGCCTCCGGCTTTAACCTCGCTGTGCTCAACACGCAGATCGACCTGCGCGATGACACCATCATTCTGGGTGGTGTTGAAATAGACGACCCGACAGGGCTTCCACTCATCGAGCAGCTTGCCGAGGTCGGCGAGATCCATATTGGATCTGCAACGACTGGTTCGTCTTCTCCTCGCAAATGATCGAGCTCGTAGCAGCCGTCCCCCCCCTTCGGGCGCACCACGACGGGCATGAGCACGCCGCGCTCGGAGCCTTTTTGCGAGACCTTCCGTCACGCTCTTCCTGCGTGGTGAACCGGTCATCGACCGACGAGAGGCTGATGGGAATCTCTCGACTTCGGGCCAATCCCGCTCACCGATCTGGTCTTCCTTCGTGATGCGCACATAAGCGAGCAGACACCGCGCAGTGCTTCAGCGCGGCCGCACTTCCACGTCTATGACGGAGGTGCCCGGCGGCGTCTTGGCAATCCCCTTGTTTGCAGGCGTTAGCGCGTGGGGATCGCCCACTCGGGGGTCGAGGCCGCCGAGGACGGCGGCGAACCTCGCGGTGTCATTCGACATCGCGAGGTTCCCGGACCATGACCACCTGGCCTCGTACCGCGGCATAGCCCCAAGGGTGAGGAGCTTCGGCACGTCGATCAGGGCGCCCGCGCAGCGTCGGCCGGTCCGCCGTTCGGCAGAACGGCGGAAGTCCCTAGCCGCCCAGGTAAGCCTTGCGGACGTTGTCGTCGTGCAGGAGCTCTTGGCCGGTGCCGGTCATGGTGATCTTGCCGGTCTCGAGCACGTAGCCGCGCGTGGCGATTGAAAGCGCCATCTGGGCGTTCTGCTCGACCAGAAGCACCGTGGTACCGGCCTTGTGCAGGTCCTCGACAATCTGGAAGATCTGCTCAATCAGAATCGGCGCCAGACCCATGGAAGGCTCATCGAGCATGAGCAGCTTGGGGTTGCTCATAAGGGCGCGCCCCATAACGAGCATCTGCTGTTCGCCGCCCGAAAGGGTGCCGGCGACCTGGCGACGGCGCTCCTTAAGGCGCGGGAACTGCTCGTAGACGCGCTCAAGGCCCGGAGCCACCGTGGACTTGGGCTGCGTGTAGGCGCCCATCTCCAGGTTCTCCTCGACCGTCATCTGCAAAAAGGCGCGACGGCCCTCGGGAACCTGGGCCAGGCCCTTGCCCACCAGTTTATCGGCAGGCGTATGGGTAATGTCCTCGCCCATAAACTTGATGGAGCCGGTCTTGGAACGCAGCAGGCCCGAGACGGTTTTAAGCGTCGTGGACTTACCGGCGCCGTTCGCGCCGATCAGGGCCACGATCTCGCCCTCGTTGACGTTAAAGGAGATGTCCTTGATGGCGTGGATAGCGCCGTACCAGACGTTGATGTTGTAGACGGAAAGCATCGGCTCTGCCATTTAGTTCTCCCCCTTATCCTGCTTGCCCAGATATGCCTCAATTACGGCATCGTTGTTCTGGATCTCCTCGGCCGTGCCCTTGGCGATGACCTTACCAAAGTTGAGCACGCAGATGCCCTCGCAGATGTTCATGACGAGCGACATATCATGCTCGATAAGCATAATGGCGATGCCAAAGGTGTCGCGGATCTTGACGATGTTCTCCATGAGCTCCGCGGTCTCGGACGGGTTCATGCCGGCGGCAGGCTCGTCGAGCAGCAGCAGTTTGGGGTTGGTGGCAAGCGCACGGACGATCTCCAGACGACGCTGGGCGCCGTAAGGCAGCGAGCCGGCCTGCTCGTTTGCCAGGTGCTCCATATCAAAGATGGACAGCAGCTCCATGGCGCGCTCGTGGGCGGCCTTCTCGTGCTTCCAGTACGTCGGCAGACGCAGCACGCCCTCAAAACCAGAGTAGCGCTCCTGGTTGTGCAGGCCGACCTTAACGTTGTCCTCCACCGTCATGGTGTTGAACAGGCGAATGTTCTGGAACGTACGGGCGATACCCATACGGTTGACCTGATAGACCGACTTGCCCGAGGTGTCCTCGCCGTCGAGCAGGATAGTACCGTGCGTGGGCTGGTACACCTTGGTGAGCAGGTTGAAGACCGTGGTCTTACCGGCACCGTTGGGACCGATCAGACCGGCGATCTCGGTCTTACCGATGGTCAGGCTAAAGTCGTCGACTGCCTTAAGGCCGCCAAATTCAATGCCCAAGTGGATGCACTCGAGCGCCGGGCGCTGGCCCAGGTCGCGGTCGGGAACGATGGCGCCAGAAGGATACGGGACCATCTTGCCCTTGTTGAACTCAAACTTACTGGGCATCGGCTGCCACCTCCTTCTTGGAAGCAAAGCGGTCCTTAATGCGTGCGAAGAACGACTTGAGCTGCGGGTTGTTGGTAAAGATCATGACCAGAATCAGCACGATGGCGTAGATGAGCATGCGGTAGTCCGAGAACTGACGGAGCAGCTCGGGAAGCACCGTGAGCAACGCCGCCGCGATGACGGAGCCGCGCATATTGCCCAGACCGCCCAGGACCACGAACACCAGGATGAGGATGGACGTGTTGAAGTCGAACTTGGTGGCGGAAAGCTGCGAGAAGTTACCGCCGAAGAGGGCTCCGGCAGCGCCGGCGAGAGCGGCGGAAACCACGAAGGCGATCATGCGGTACTCGGTGACGGAGATGCCCACGGACTCGGCAGCGATCTTGTTGTCGCGCACGGCCATAATGGCACGGCCGGTACGGCTGCGAACCAGGTTGAGCACGATCACGAGTGCGACCATGACCAGGATGGCACCGGCGAGGAAGGTCGAGTACGTCGACACGCCCGATGCGCCCTGCGCGCCCTTGATGATGGCGGTGCCGTCCTCGAGCAGGTGCAGGTCGTCGATCGTGGAGTTACCTGTGATGTTAAAGATCACATGCAGGCCGCGGGAGTCGACGCCCACGATAAGGCAGGTGACGATCTCTTTGATGATCTCGCCAAAAGCCAGCGTCACGATAGCCAGGTAATCGCCGCTCAGGCGAAGGACCGGGATGCCGATCAAGAAGCCCAGGATGGCGGCAGCGATGGCACCGACCACGATGCTGATGATAAGGCGCACCGGATCGGAGGGAACGGCGCTCTCCAGCGCGACCGCGGTAACGATGCCCGTATAGGCGCCGACGCTCATAAAGCCCGCGTGGCCCAGCGACAAGTCGCCCGCGATGCCGACGACGAGGTTAAGGGAGATGGCCATGACGATATAGGCCGTGATGGGAACCAGCTGACCGGCGATCATGCGCGGAATCATATGGTTGGACTGCATAAAGAACACGATGGCGAACGCCACAAGGCACATGGCGTACGTAACAAAGTCGTGACGCGTCTGCTTGTCTTTAAGAAACTTCATAACGCTCACCTACACCTTCTCGGGGACGTACTTGCCCAAGAGGCCGGCAGGCTTGACGAGCAGGACGATGATCAAAACACCAAAGACGATGGAGTTGGCAAGGCTCGTGGAAATGTAAGCCTGTGCCATCGCCTCGATGATGCCGATGAGAATGCCACCGACAAAGGCACCGGGGATGGAGCCGATACCGCCGAAGACGGCGGCGTCGAAGGCCTTGATGCCAGGCATGGCGCCCGTGGTGGGCTGCAGGACCGGCGAGTAGGAGCACAGGAGCACACCGGCGATGGCGGCAAGGGCGGAGCCGATGGCAAACGTCATCGAGATGGTACGGTTGACGTTGATGCCCATGAGCTGAGCGGCTGCCTTGTCCTCGGACACGGCGCGCATGGCCTTGCCCATCTTGGTCTTACCTGTAAAGAACATCAGACCGGCCATGATAACCAGGCAGGCGACGATGGTGACGAGCGAAACGGCGCTTACATTGAACTTGGCCAAGAACTCCGGCACCTGGAAGGTGACGAGCGAAGTGAAGTTCTTGGGCGTGGCGCCCCACAGAAGCTGCGCGGCGTTCTGCAGGAAGTAAGACACGCCGATGGCCGTGATCAGAACGGCCAGCGGGCCCGCCTGACGCAGCGGCTTGTATGCCAGACCCTCGATGAGAACACCGAGAACGGTGCAGACCACACAAGAGAGAATTACAGATGCCCAGCCCGGGAGGCCGAGATACGACGTGGCACAGAACGAGACATAGGCACCGACCATGATAACGTCGCCGTGAGCGAAGTTCAGCATCTTGGCGATACCGTAGACCATGGTGTAGCCCAACGCGATGATGGCGTAGACGCTGCCCATGGACAGGCCGTTGACCAGGTATTGGATAAAGACCGTCATGTTCCACATCCCCCTTTCGAATAGGTTTCCAGTTAATGTATGAAACAGGGACGTTACACTGTCCCTAGATACCAAGCAAGCAGGGAAGGCCAAAACCTCCCCTGCTTGGGATCAAAACCGCTCTATGTAAGGCGGTCTATTAGGCCTGTACGTACTTGCCATCGGTGATAACGTACGCCGTGGGGTCCTTCTGGACCTGACCCTTATCGTTCCAGGTGAGCTTGCCGGTCAGACCGTCAACGGTAATCTTGAGCATAGCCTTGGGCAGCTTCTCGGCGACCTCGGTCGGATCGGCGTCGACACCAAGACCGGCCTCCTTGAGGGCCTCAGCCACCGCGTGCACGCCATCGTAGGCGTCGGCGGCAAACTGGTCGGGGGTATCGCCGTACTTATCCTTGTAAGCGTTGACGAAGTCGGCATTCTTCTCGTCGTCGGCGGAGAACGGGGTCATAAGCAGCAGGCCCTCGGCAAGAGAAGTGTCGAAGCCCTCAACGCCCAGGATGCCGTCCATGCCGTCGCAGCCCATCATCTTGACGTCGTAGCCCATGTCCTTGGCGTTCTTGAGCAGGACGGACGCCGGCGTGTAGTAGATCGGCGCGAAGATCATGGTGGCGCCGGCCTGCTTGGCCTTGGTCAGCTGGTTGGTAAAGCTCGTGGCAGAGTCGTCCTTAAAGGTCTCCTCGTCAACAATCTCGAGCTTAGACTCAGCGGCCTGGGCCTTAAAGGAATCTGCGATACCCGAAGAATAGGCGTCGCCGGAGTTATAGAACAGTACGAACTTCTCGTCCGCATACTTCTGCGCCAGGAACTTGGCAGCGTTGACGCCCTGGTTGGGGTCGGTAAAGCAAACCTGGAAGACGCAATCCTTGCCGTCGGTGACGTCCTCGGAGGACGCGGACGGGGTGATCATGAACGTCTTGGGGTCGTTACCGCACTCGGCGGCAACGGCAACCGACGCACCCGTGGTGGTCGGGCCGACGAGGGCCTGCATGCCCCAGTCGAGCAGGGTGTTAAAGGCGTTGACGGCCTTCTCGCCGTCGGCCTGGTCATCCTCGGCCTTGCTGGCAAGCGGCAGCTCCTTGGTCGAGAAATCCTTGCAGCCAAGCTCGACACCCTGGGTAACGGACTTGCCGTAGGACGCGTTGGCGCCGGTCAGCGGTCCGATGGTGCCGATCTTAAACGAAGCGTCGCCCGAAGCGGAACCGCTGTCGCCGCCGTTGGAGGAGCAGCCAGCTAGAATGGACATCGCCCCCAGACCTGCTGCGCTCGCGATAACGCTCCTGCGATTCATAACAGGGTTCAATGACTTACCGGTGAGGCTCGACATGCGGCTCTCCTCTCAAATCTCGTCGGGTTTCGGTTACCCAACAGGCCATCCTTCGCCGTGTTCGGCGTTCGCAAAATAGTAGACGCTTTAGTTGAGAAAAGTGGCGATTATTTCAACTATTCTTTTGTTTTGTCCGTTTATCCATAATTATGCGTATTTCTATTTGTTTATGCAGTTTAGCCACTTTATTGTGTGAAAGTAATGTTTCCATTCTGTTACAAGCTTCCCTGCCCTGATTAAAACGGCCTCACCGGTAGCGCTTTATACGCACTTAGGCGGCGATGTACTTGCCGTCCTGGATCACATAGGCTGTAGCGGGCTTCTCGACTTGGCCCTCGTCGTTCCACGTGAGCTCGCCCGTCAGGCCCTCGATCTTGATCTTGCGCATGGCCTTGGCAAGATCGCCGGCAATGTCGGCGCCGTCGGCCGTAATATCGATGTCTGCCTTATCGATAGCCTCGACAATCGCATGGACGCAGTCATAGGCATCGGCGGCAAACTGGTTGGGCGTCTCGTCGTAGGCGTCCTTATATGCCTTGACAAAGTCGGCGTTCTTCTCATCGTCGGCAGAGAACGGGGTCATGAGCAGCACGCCCTCGGCAAGGGAGGTGTCGAAGCCCTCAACGGAGAGCAGGCCGTCCATGCCGTCGGTACCCATGAGGGTCATGTCGTATCCCATGTCCTTGGCGTTCTTGAGCAAAACGGACGCCGGCGTGTAGTAGATCGGCGCAAAGATGAGCGTGGCGCCGGCCTCCTTGGCCTTGGTGAGCTGGTTGGTAAAGCTCGTGGAGGAGTCGTCCTTAAAGGTCTCGGTATCGACGATATCAAGTTTGGACTCCTTGGCCTGCTCGGCAAAGGCATCGGCAACACCCGAGCTGTACGTATCGCCGGAGTTGTAGAACAGGGCGATCTTGGCGTCTGCATACTTCTCGGCCAAAAACTTGGCAGCACTCGCGCCCATGGTGGGGTCGGTAAAGCAAACCTGGAAAATCGTGGTCTTGTCCTTGGTGACGTCGAGGGACGAAGCAGAGGGCGTGACCATGAGCATATCGTCGGCGATCTCGCCCGAGACAGCGACGGCGGCACCAGTCGTGACGGGGCCGACGAGAGCCTGCATGCCCCAGTCGCACAGGGTATTGAAGGCGTTGATAGCCTTCTCGCCGTCGGCGACGTCATCCTCGGACTTAAGCGAGAGTTTGAAGTCCTTGGTCGAGAAATCCTTGGCGGCAAGCTTGGCACCCTTCTCGGCCGAAACGCCATAGGTTGCCGCGGCGCCGGTCAGAGGGCCGATGACACCGATCTTGAAGGTCTTGCCGTCATCGGCGGTGCCGCCGTCCGAGCCACCCGACGAGCAACCAGCGAGTGCGGCGGTGCTGCCGAGCGCCGCAGCGCCGGCGAGAAAGTTCCTACGGCTGAGCGTGCTGTTGATGTTGAACATGGTGTCCCCCTTTTTCGCTGGCCGCGGTGCGGCCGTCTTGCGGTACAGGGCAAACCTTATGGCGCAAACGTTGACAGTTTGTTACGGAAGTCCGTTTGTAGCGAGCGTGTTTCCAATGTTTCCGCAGCGTTTCGGGGGTGCCGTTTTGTGCGGCTCCTGTTGCCTGGCGAGCACGCGCCCCCGGTTCACGCTAGAATGCACTCAACCTTTAAGCGGTTTATCCATCCATAAGATGCACGAAGGAGTTATCTATGAGCGAACCCCTGCGCACCGTGAACGTCGGTCTGATCGGTCTGGGAACCGTCGGCGGCGGCGTGGCCCGTCTGATCAAGAGCCACCACGATGAGTACCTGGCAGCCTACGGCATCGACCTTAAGCTGACCCGCGCCTGCGCGCTTGCTTGGGAGCAGGCCGAGGCGGCAGGCATTGAGCGCGAGGCCTTTACGAGCGACTGGCACGATGTCGTCACCGACCCCGCCGTCGACATCGTCGTCGAGCTGATTGGTGGCGAGCATCCCGCAACCGAGATCTTCACCACTGCCTTCGAGAACGGCAAGCATGTCGTCTCCGCCAACAAGGCCCTGCTGGGCCGCCATGTCGAGACGCTTGCCGAGAAGGCGCGTGCGTGCGGCGTGCAGATTAAGTGCGAGGCCAGCTGCGGTGGCGGCATCCCCATTGTCAGCACACTCGAGCACGACCTGGTGGGTAACAAGATCCTGACCATCGCCGGCATCCTCAACGGCACCACCAACTACATCCTGTCGCGCATGGACGCCGAGGGCGCCGATTACGCTGACGTGCTCGCCGACGCACAGGCTAAGGGCTATGCCGAGGCCGACCCGTCCGCCGACGTCGACGGCTTCGATGCCGCCAGCAAGACGGCCATCCTCGCCTCCATCGGCTTTGGCACCCGCGTTACCACCGATGATGTGTACCAGCAGGGTATCCGCACCATCGGCGCCGAGGACATCGCCCAGGCCCGCGAGCTCGGCTACACCATCAAACTGCTCGGCATCGCCCGCAACACCGACGCTGGCGTCGACGTTCGCGTGCATCCCACGCTGATCCCCGCAGACCATATGCTCGCCAAGGTCAACGGCGCCATGAACGCCGTCTACGTGGTAGGCGACGCCGTGGGCGAGACCATGTTCTACGGCGCGGGCGCAGGCTCCTTCCCCACCGCGAGCGCCGTCGTGGGCGATATCCTGTCGCTCTCCGAGCAGATCAGCCGCGGCGTGGCTCCGCTGCCCGAGATTGAGCCCTATGGCCACAACCTCACCTTTAAGCCCATGGACGAGCTCCAGACCAAGTACTATGTGCGCCTGAAGGTCGCCGACCGCGTGGGCGCCCTGTCCGAGACGGTCGACATCTTTGCCAAGCACAACATCTCGATCTCGCTCATCAACCAGGTCGAGGACGGCAAGTCGGGCGTCAGCGATGCCTGCTCGGTTATCTTCCTGACGCACCGCGCGCTCGAGAAGGACGTTCAGGCTGCCGCCGCCGAGCTTGCCAGCGTCGACTGCGTGGCCGAGGTCGCCAACGTCCTGCGCATCGAGGACGTCGAGGCCTGGATCGAAGGCGTTATGGCCAACTAACTCAACGCTCGCCTAGCAATACACGCTTTGAGGGCTCCCGTCCGATGTGGGACGGGAGCCCTTTTGTCTCCTGCCCTAAGCACAACGGCAGAGCACATTTGCGCGAGCCGCTCATCGGTAACGCGGGCTACCGTTCACCGATATGCAAACACGGCCGATTCCGGTTACGGCTACGCTGTGTTGCGAATGTCCGCCCGCGATGAGAGGAAGCACCATGTTGCTCGAGGGCAAGAAAGCAATCATCACCGGAGGCACACGCGGTATCGGCTATGCCATCGCCTGCCGTTTTATCGAGGAAGGCGCTGCCGTCACCGTCTTTGGCTCGCGCCAAGAGACTGCCGACACGGCCGTTGAGAAGCTGACAGCCGCCTATCCCGACGCCAAGGTCTGGGGTCGCTCCTGCGATCTCACCTCGCTCGAGGCCGTGACTGAGGCCTTTACGCAGACTGCAGCCGACATGGGCGGCTTGGACACGGTCGTCAACAATGCCGGTATCTCCCAGCGTTCACCCCTCTTGGACTACACGGCCGAGGAGTTCGCAAAGGTCATGGACCTTAACGTCGTCGCCGTCTTTAATGGCCACCAGGCTGCCGCCAAGATCATGACCGAGGCCGGCCACGGCGGCACCATCACTACCACAAGCTCGATGGTCGCCAAGTACGGCCAGCCCTCCGGCGTCGGTTACCCCACGTCCAAGTTTGCCGTCAACGGTATGGTCCAGTCGCTCTCGCGCGAGCTCGCTCCCATGGGCATCCGCGTCAACGCCGTCGCCCCCGGCGTGACTAAGACCGACATGGTCGCCAACCTGCCCGAAGAGGTCATCAAGCCCATCATCGCCACCATTCCGCTGGGTCGCATGGGCGAGCCCGAGGATGTCGCCAACGCCTTTGTTTTCCTGGCGAGCGACATGTCCTCCTATGTCACGGGCGCCGTGCTCCCCGTCGACGGAGCCGCCCGCTCCTAAGGAGCCACAAGCTTTGGCTTCAAGCTTCAACATAGCTCAACCAAAAAGGCGCGCCGTCTGAATCAACTGCAGACAGCGCGCCTTCTCCTGTTATGAAAGGGAAACTATGTCCCAGTATTTCGGATCAGAACGGGGCACGGTTTCCCCCAGGACCTCCTTGCGGAAACTGCATCCCACTCTGAGCGCCCATTCCGGGACACAGCTTCCCAACGGCCCCCGTTTCGGAAACCACATCCCGTTCCGAGCCTTCAAAGCGGGACGCGGCTTCCCCGAGAAAGTATCGACTACTTACCGTCGTCGTCTTCGGCTTCTTCGCGCGCATAGAGCTCCAGCATGCGACGGCGGTATTCGCGCACAGCGAGCTTGGCGCGCTCCAGGCGGCGGCGCTCACGCGGAGTCAGCTCGGACGGGTCGACCTCGTCTCCATAGGTCTTATCGGCAAGCAGGTGCGCCGCGTCCACGATGCGGGCATCGATGTGGCCGCTCGCTGCCTCGGCGGAAAGACGCTCGGCAATCGTATCGAGCGTAGGCAGGCCCTCGAATACGCGACCATGGCCATGCGAGGTCAGCAGCTCGTGCTCGCGCGCGAGCAAGCTCGCTAGGTCGTGGTGGGCGCGCAAGATGTCGAGCGCATCGGATGGATGCTCGGCAACCTCTGCCACGGCGGCGACCGGCGCAGCATCCACCACGCGGTAGAAGAGCTGCGCGAGCAGCGGCATCAAGAACACCGTGATGGCGCCGGCGGCAACCATAACCGACGCGATGTCTTGCGACAGCGCACCCGCGTTGACGGCAACGCTCGTCACGGCAACGATGATCGGCAGCGCCGTGGTGCAGTACAGGGCAACGGTAATGCGACCGTACGCCGACACATCGCGCGTCGCAGGACAAATGCTCATAGAGATAAGAATGGGCACCGCGCGAATGATCAACAACGCCACGATAAAGCCCGCGAGCAAGCCCGGGCGCGACGCCACGGCCGTCAGGTCGATCTTTGCGCCCGACACGGTAAAGAACACCGGAATCAAAAAGCCGTAGGCCAGGCCGTCAAGCTTGGTCTCGAGCGTATGGTTGCCCTCGGGGATGATATAGCGCAAGACAAAGCCGGCGGCAAAAGAACCCAACACGATGTCGAGATCAAAGACGGCCGAGAACGCCACGAGTGTGACCAGGATGAGCACCGTCAGGCGCACGAAGGTCTGTGACGTGGTATCGGCGCGTTCCTCGACAAACGCAAAGAAGCGGCTGCCGACGCGCTTGGAGCGGCTTGGGACCACGGCCAGCAACACGCAAACCACCGCAAACAAGCCAAGGATTACAAGCGTTTGAATGCCAGTGCGGGCAGACAGCAGCACCGACATAGCAAGCACGGGCCCAAGTTCGCCCCAGGTGCCATACGCGAGAATCGAGTCGCCCACGCGTGTGCCGGCGAGCGAACGCTCACGCATGATGGGCACGAGCGTGCCGAGCGCCGTCGAAGTGAGGGCAAGCGTCACGGCGATACCGTCGAAATGGCTGACCGAGAACCACGGGGTAAAGCGCACGGCGAGCCAGGCGATACCAAGCGTGACGACCCACGTCGCCAAACCGTAGCGTCCCTCGACGCCCGTGATGCTCTTGGGGTCGATCTCAAAGCCGGCAAGCAGGAACAAAAAGGCCAGACCGAGCTCGGACACGAGCGAGACCTCGGCATCTACATGGATGACGCCGAGCATATGGGGTCCCAGCACCGCGCCGAGCACGAGCAAAAAGACCGTCTCGGGAACGGGTTTTCCAGGAATCGCCGAGGCGATAAAAGGACTCGCAAAGGCCACGAGTGCGATGATGGCGAGCGAAACGAATGCCATGTGATGCCTTTCTCTTGTTTGCGCTTCACTGTAGCACCCTCGCCGTCCTCAACGCGCCGCGAGCTGTCGTATCATAGTGAGGTTTACAAACATGTGGCTCAAGGCGACCGCAGGGCAGACCCCGCAAACCGACCGCTGCCGCATACCGTACCGTACGCCCAACCGATCAGGAAGGCAGGAACCAATGGTCTCTCGTATCTACGTGGAGAAGAAACCCGGGTTCGACGTCGAGGCCCAGCAGCTCAAGGGCGAGCTGACCGAGATTCTCGGCATCAAGGGCATCGAGGCCCTGAGGATCATCAACCGCTACGACGTCGAGGGCATCGACGAGGAGCTTTTCCGCTCCTGCGTGCCGACCGTCTTTAGCGAGCCCCAGGTCGATGTGACCTACGACGAGCTCCCCGCAAGCGACGGCGCCGTCTTTGCCGTCGAATTCCTGCCTGGCCAGTTTGACCAGCGCGCCGACTCCGCCAGCGAGTGCGTGCAGCTCATCAGCCAGGGCGAGCGCCCCGCCGTGCGCTCCGCCAAGGTCTATATGATCTCGGGCGCTCTGGACGAAGCCGCCGTCGAGGCCATCAAGCACTACGTGGTGAACCCCGTCGAGGCGCGCATCGCCTCGCTCGACCTGCCCAAGACACTGTACATGGAGACCCCCGAGCCTGCGCCCGTCGAGGTGCTCGACGGCTTCCGCGAGCTCGACGAGGCCGGCCTTGCCGCCTTTATCTCCGAGCGCGGTCTTGCCATGGACGAGGCGGACATCGCCTTCTGCCAGCAGTACTTCCGCGATGAGGATCGCGACCCCACCATCACCGAGATCCGCGTGATCGACACCTACTGGTCCGATCACTGCCGCCACACCACCTTCGGCACCGTCCTGGACGACGTGACGATCGACGACGCCGTGGTGCAGCAGGCCTTCGACCGCTACATGGAAATGCGCCACGAGCTCGGTCGCGACGCCAAGCCCGTCTGCCTCATGGACATGGGCACCATCGGCGCCAAGTACCTTAAGAAGACCGGCGTCATGACCGATGTCGACGAGTCCGAGGAGATCAACGCCTGCACCGTCAAGGTGAAGGTCGATGTCGATGGCGAGGACCAGGACTGGCTGTTCCTCTTTAAGAACGAGACCCACAACCACCCGACCGAGATCGAGCCCTTCGGCGGTGCCGCCACCTGCGTGGGCGGCGCCATCCGCGACCCGCTCTCGGGCCGCAGCTACGTGTACCAGGCCATGCGTGTCACCGGCGCCGGCGACCCCACCGTCCCCGTGTCCGAGACGCTCGAGGGCAAGCTGCCGCAGCGCAAGCTCGTAACCACCGCTGCCGCCGGCTACTCCAGCTACGGCAACCAGATCGGCCTTGCCACCGGCCAGGTCAACGAGCTCTATCACCCCGGCTACGTGGCCAAGCGCATGGAGGTCGGTGCCGTCGTGGGCGCTACCCCGGCAAACCACGTACGCCGCGAGTGCCCCGCCCCCACCGACAAGATCATCCTTTTGGGTGGCCGCACCGGCCGTGACGGCATCGGCGGTGCCACCGGCTCATCCAAAACCCAGAACACCGAGTCCATCGAGACCTCGGGCGCCGAGGTCCAGAAGGGCAACGCCCCGGTCGAGCGCAAGCTGCAGCGTCTGTTCCGCCGCGGCGACGCCTGCCGCCTGATCAAGCGCTGCAACGACTTTGGCGCCGGCGGCGTCTCGGTCGCCGTGGGTGAGCTTGCCGACGGCCTGTATGTCGACCTGGACACCGTGACCAAGAAGTACGACGGCCTGGACGGCACCGAGCTCGCTATCTCCGAGTCCCAGGAGCGCATGGCCTGCGCCGTCGCCGACGGTGACGTCGAGGAGTTCATGGGCTACGCCGCCGAGGAGAACCTCGAGGCGACCGTTATCGCCGAGGTCACCGCCGAGCCGCGCATGCGCATGGCCTGGAACGGCGTCGCCATCGTCGACCTGTCCCGCGAGTTCCTCAACTCCAACGGCGCGCCCAAGCACCAGGTCGCCCACGTGTGCGCCCGTAGCGTGTGGCAGCCCAGCTGGGCCGGCACCACGCTCGCCGAGCGCATGACCTCGCTCGTCACCGATCTTAACGTCGCCTCTAACAAGGGCCTTTCCGAGCGCTTCGACTCCACCATCGGTGCCGCAACCGTGCTCATGCCCTTTGGCGGCAAGACGCAGCTCACCCCGAGCTCGGCCATGGTCGCCAAGTTCCCCGTGGACGGCGAGACCACCACGGCAAGCGCCATGGCATGGGGCTTCAACCCCTACTTGATGGAAGCCGACCAGTTTGCCGGCGCCTACCTGTCCGTGGTCGAGTCCATCGCCAAGCTCGTTGCCGCCGGCTTTGAGCACAAGCGCGCCTACCTCTCCTTCCAGGAGTACTTCGAGCGTCTGCGCACCGAGGCCGAGCGCTGGGGCAAGCCCACGGCAGCCGTCCTGGGCGCCCTCATGGCTCAGGTCGACCTGGGTGCCGGCGCCATCGGCGGCAAGGACTCCATGAGTGGTTCGTTTGAGGACGAGGCCGGTGAGCTCAACGTTCCGCCGACCCTGATCAGCTTCGCTGTTGCCGTTGGTAAGGCCGCCCGTGCCGTCTCGCCCGAGTTCAAGGGTCTGACGCATCGCGTCGTGCGCATCGCCCCCGCCACCTATGGTGAGGACTACCGCCCCGACGCTCAGCAGCTGCTCGCCGCGTTTGACGCCGTCGAGGCGCTCACCGCCAACGGCAACGCTCTGGCCGTCTCCACGCCCGGCTACGGCTGTGGCGCCGAGAGCCTCTTTAAGATGTGCGTCGGCAACCAGATCGGCATCGAGCTAGCCGAGGACGTGGACGTGGAGAGCCTCTTCACCCCGCTCTACGGCAGCTTTATCGTCGAGCTCGCCGATGACGCCGAGCTGCCCGAGGTCGCCGACGGCGTTGTCGTCGAGCCCCTGGGTACCACCGTCGAGGGCTATGTCATCGACACCGGCTCCGAGGTCATCGAGCTCGCCGAGCTCCAGGAGGCCTGGGAGAGCGGCATCGAGGGCGTCTTCGCCTACCGCAGCGCCGGCGAGACCCCCGAGGTCGAGACCATCGACTTCCGCGCCAAGGACATCCACGTGTACGGCGGCGCCAAGATCGCCCGCCCGCGCGTGATCATCCCCGTGTTCCCCGGCAACAACTGCGAGTACGACAGCGCCCGCGCCTTCCGTGCCGCCGGTGCCGAAGCCGACACCTTCGTGATCAACAACCTCACGCCCGAGGCCGTCGCCGAGAGCACCCACGAGCTTGCCCGTCGCATCCGTGCAAGCCAGATTGTCATGATCCCCGGCGGCTTCTCGGGCGGCGACGAGCCCGACGGCTCCGCCAAGTTCATCACGGCGTTCTTCCGCGCTCCCGAGGTCACCGAAGCGGTCCGCGACCTGCTCAAGGCCCGCGACGGCCTGATGCTGGGCATCTGCAACGGCTTCCAGGCTCTGGTCAAGCTCGGCCTGGTGCCCTACGGCGACATCGTCGACGCCACGCCCGATGCGCCCACGCTGACGTTCAACACCATCGGTCGCCATCAGAGCCGCCTGGTGCGCACCCGCATCTCGTCCAACCTGTCCCCGTGGCTGTCGCAGTGCAGCCTGGACGACCCCTACACCGTCGCCATCAGTCACGGCGAGGGCCGCTTCGTCGCTAACGACGAGGTGCTCGCCCAGCTTATCGCCAACGGCCAGGTCGCCACGCAGTACGTGGGCGAGGACGGCAAGCCCAGCATGGATCTTTCCGTCAACCCCAACGGCTCTGCACTCGCCATCGAGGGCATCACGAGCCCCGACGGCCGCGTCCTAGGCAAGATGGGCCACGCCGAGCGTCGCGGCGACAACCTGTACCGCAACGTGCCCGAGCATGTCCCCGGCGATAAGTTCATGCCGATCTTTGAAAGCGGCGTGGCCTACTTCGCTTAAAGCTATCCCATCGGGTACAATCCCCTCGGGTAACATCACCCGCCACCGGCACTCCCGGTGGCGGGTTCTTTTTTGCTTCGCGCACATAGGAAGGACATCATGGAAAGCCGCAAGCCGTATCTCGCCACCCTGCCCGGACTCATCCTGGGCTGCCTCGTTTGCTGCGCGCTCTGGGGATCGGCCTTTCCCTGCATCAAGATCGGCTACGGCCTCTTCGGCATCCCCGCGCACGATAGCGCCTCGCAGCTGCTCTTCGCGGGTCTACGCTTCACCCTTGCCGGCATGCTGGTCATTGTTGGCATGAGCGTGGCCCAGCGTCGTCCGCTCGTTCCGCAAGCGCGCGACATCAAGCCCATCCTCACGTTGTCGCTCTTCCAGACTATCGGCCAGTACTTCTTTTTCTACCTGGGACTCTCGCGCGCCAGCGCCATGTCGAGCTCCATCATCGAGGCCAGCGCCAACTTCCTCGCAATCCTCTTTGCCGCCCTGGCATTTCACACCGAGAAGCTCAATACGGCCAAGGTGCTTGGCTGTGCGCTGGGCTTTGCCGGCGTCGCGCTCGTCAACCTCTCGGGCGCAGATGGCACCTTTGGCTTCAGGCTCGATGGCGAGGGCTTTATCCTAGCCTCCACTGTCGCGGGTGCTCTTTCGACCTGCCTGATCGGCATCTTCTCGCGCAAGCACGACGGCGTCTTGCTTGCCGGGTGGCAGTTCTTGGTCGGCGGCCTGGTCCTCACCGCCATCGGCTTTTTGATGGGTAGCGCGCTCTCCCC
Organism: Coriobacteriaceae bacterium; assembly: GCA_902364975.1. Lineage (GTDB taxonomy): Bacteria > Actinomycetota > Coriobacteriia > Coriobacteriales > Coriobacteriaceae > Collinsella. The sequence goes on from CABJFQ010000005.1 coordinate 31,335, forward strand.
CACAGCGATTGTCCCCGCCATCGTGCTCATCATCTACATGGCGCTTATCTCCGCGGTCGCCTACTCGCTGTGGTCGCGCCTGCTTGCCGTCAACCCCGTCAGCCGCGTCTCGGTCTTTGGATTTATGAACCCGGTCTTTGGCGTACTGCTGAGCGCACTGCTGCTTGGCGAGGGCGCCGGCACGAGCCCCGTTACTGTCATCGTTGCCCTGCTCTTGGTCTGCAGCGGCATCATCATCGTCAACAAACCCAAAAAAGCCTAGAGAGCTCACCTTTTTAGGGAGAACCTTCACACACTTTAGCTTAATGGAATGCACTGGTTCTCGTTGATTTCGCACCGAGTCGCGGCGGCAGACGCCCGTCTTGCCGCACCGCGCCTGGGCATTATGACCGGTGGCCCCCACAAACGCAAAAGGAGCGCACGACCATCGCAACGGTCGTGTGCCCCTTTTCCTAGCGTATCTGAACGCCGGCTTTCTTCTTCTCGCGCTTTACGCGGTAGAGCTCCGCGTCGGCAGCACGAAGCAAGTCTTGCCAGGTATCGACGCCATCACCAACCCGTGCGTAGCCGATGGACATCCGCAACAGATACGGAACCTCGGCGCGCGCGAGCTCATCGTTGATTGTCGCGCACAGATGCATGATATCCTGTTCCGCCACTGCCTTTTGGAGCACCACGAACTCATCGCCACCATAACGTGCGATAAAGCCGCCAGACGCCGAGCAGACTTCTTTGAGCGCAGCGGATATGACCTGAAGAGCGTGGTCGCCCTCCACATGCCCATAGCGATCGTTAATCTGCTTAAAGCCGTCGGCGTCCATCATAAGCAGATATACATCTTCGGCCTGATCCACATTTGAGAAGAGCGACAGCATATAGGTCTCAAAACGGTTGCGATTGTTAAGTCCAGTCAACGGGTCGGTCGAGATGAGCTGCTCCTGGTAGATGATGTAGAGCAGCAACATGCTAATCATTATGCCGACACAAAGGCCGGGCACCGAGTATACGACCTGAAAGGTACCGCCCACCAGGGCCGGAATGGCGAAAAATGCCAAGGTTCGATAGATGGCCTTCGTCTGCAGGCTCTCGACCCTGCGAGATTGCACAAATGCATGCAGGGACGTATGTATAACGTAACAGTAGCTGACGATGGGCTGGATCATATAGGCAAAACCGCGACGATACACGCCCTGCGAATCGATATAGAACAGGGCATGCGTCCAGTAACTGGTAAACGCCAGCACGACCACCAGAGCCGTAGGCAACGCTACAAGCACCACCCTATAGCGCGAGGTCAAAAGGCGAGAACCCTGCACCGTCTCGGAATAGATAAACCAAATGAGACACGCGATAGCAAAGAGCGAAAACGAAACCGCGTTGGAAATCCAGTTGGCAGCAATGCCCAACGTGCCGTCCACACCGTCCGAAAGCGTCCAGATCATATCGAATAATATGTACGCGGCAGAGGTGTAGCCAAGCATGCTAAACAATAGCTGCTGGGTACTCGAGAACAAGGAGCGACGACTTCGCACGGCAAGCCCGATAAGAACAATCATGCATAGCACGAATATCTCAATCTTGAGTGCCTTAACCACTAGACGCCATCCCTTCAATATCCAAGTGGTCAGAATCGCCCGATTCGTGCCTGGGCAATAAACACCCCTACTCCGCAGGGGTATAGGGAATAATAGCAGAGCGCCCGAACGCCACTGCAAGACAGCTCTCGTTCGGGCGCCCATACGGCGCGAATTGCACACGCCGGCTTGATTGACTCGCGTCGACGATTACTCGCCGTCGATGTCGGTCGCGACGGCCTCCTCAATAGCCTCGACGCCTTCGACCGACAGATCCTCTTCGCCGTGGCAGAACTTCTTATCGACCCAGCCGGTCAGAATCGGGGCCATGATGGCCGTGATGATGACGGCGGTGGCGATCTGCGCATACGCGGTGGGCGCAAGCTCGGCATAGCGCGGCGCGACCTCAGCAAGAGCAACCGGCGTGGTCATAGCCGTGCCGGCAATGGTGGAGCAAGCCACAGCGGCCTTGCCATTGCCGCCGCACAGACGCTCGAACGCAAAGGTGATGGGACCGACGACAAACAGCGTGACAAGGCCCAGCAAGATGCCGGAAATACCGCCGGTGATAAAGCTCGACAGGCTCATGGACGCACCGAGCTGAAATCCGATGACGGCAATCGCGGGATTGGCACCGGGAACCAGCAGGTTCTTGATAAACGGGAACAGGTTGCCCAGAACCATGCCGATAACGAGTGGCAAGATGGAGCCGATAATGGTGCCAATGGGAATGTTGGCGAGGCCGGAAACACCGAGGATGATCATCGTGACGGCGGGGCCAGCCGTAAAGAACAGGATACCGACGGCGCCCTGCTCGGACTCATCGCCGAACTCGCCCATGATGCCCGTATAGAGCGCCATGTTGCAAAACGTGATGCCGCCGATGATAGACACGGAGCTCAGACCCAGGAAGTTGTCGTTAAAGAAATATGCCACGCCCAGGCCGAGAGCCGCTGCGACGACCAGCTTGGGGATCAGCACGACGATACCGGTCTTGATGGCACCCGGCGTGGACTTAAAGCTGATGCCGGCGCCCACAAACAGCAGGATCGCGGCGACGATGGTATTGGAGCCACCGCGGCAGGCAGCCGTAAAGAAGCCGCCGATCTCAAAAACCTGCGGGCAGAAGGTGTTGAGCAAAAGACCGACGATCATCGGATAGATCATGATGTCGCCCGGGATGCGCGGGACCTTGAATTTCTTTTGCTCGTTGGCGGTCGCTTCCTGTGCCATGAAACCCCCATTTCCGCTGACGGGGTACAAAAGCCCACGTCACGCTTTGCTACAGTAAAGTTTGACCATGGTACCAGAAGAAATAGACCAGCTCGGTGAAAAATCCGACGAGTTGGGATGGAACGAGATTCGGCGCCCGCGACGCCACCCCTATATAAGGCTCAAGACAATATAGAGTACGATGCCCGAGACGCAGCACCACAGCATCGATTTTGTCTTGACCGCCACGACCACGACGCCGGCGGCCGCAATCCAGGGAACCAAGGCAGGCCAGAGTCCCGCGTCGAACGCGCCGGGGCTCACCAAGTCGTTGGCGACCAGCGCGGCAAAGGCGGCGGGCGGGATATAGCCCAGGGCCTCGGTAATGCGGGGCGACAGGGTCCGCCCGCGCAAGGCGAGCGCCGGCGCGATGCGAAAGAACGCGATAGCAGCCCACGACGACAGCCACAGAACCAAGAACTCGTTAACGGGCATCGCGGGCACCTCTTCCGTCAAATACAGCATCGCACGCCAACGCAATGGCAATGCCGGCCACGACGCTTGCCGGCACGGCAATATTCGTGAGGCCCAAGAACTTGCATACGGCGACGGACACCGCGCCCGAAACCGCCGCGACAACGTTGCCGCGCGACAGCCGCTGCGAAAAGAGCAGGCAGATAAAGAGCGAGGTGCAGACAAAGGCTGCAATGGCGGTGGGAACATCGACAACGGCGCCTACGATGGCGCCCATCGTACACGAAACGCCCCATGTTGCGATGAGAATCACGTTGAGCACGAAGGACTCGCGCGGGCCCCAATCCTCCCCTTCAACCAACTTGGCAAGCGAGATGCCATATGCCTCCTCGGTAAGTGTCGCGGCAACAGCCAGCGTCTGACGCTTCGAGGCACCCGTCAGATGCGGCGCGATCGATGCCGAGTAAAGCGCAAAGCGCGAGGAGATGGCAGCAACGCTCGCGACGATCGATGCTGCAGGCACGCCCGCCAGCCACAGGTTGCAGATCATAAACTGGCCGCTGCCCGTCACAAACGTGCTGCTCAGGGCAAAGACCATCCAGGGTTCCATTCCCGTCTGCCCCATGATCATTCCGCACGGCGCGCCTATTGCAACATAGGTAAGCATCACCGGCCAGACGGTTCTAACGATTTTGAGCACCATACGCTTCTCATCCTGACAAGGTCTCCGAGCCGCATGTAGCGATACGGCAGAATCATCATCCGACAGCAACCGAGTTCACCTACAATTGCCACCGGATCGAAAGACACAACTTTTTAGGAAGTCATTATGACAGCTATCGATCGAGACCGGGCGCGCGCAGCCTTCAAAAGCTACACCGATGCCTACGACGCCACCAACCCACGCATCGCGCTCAAAATCGAGCATACGTACCACGTGGCCGAGGCATGCGATGCCGTAGCGCGCGAGCAGGGCTGGTCGTCAGATGATATTGACTTGGCATGGCTTTGCGGCCTGCTGCACGATATAGGCCGCTTTGAGCAGCTGCGACGCTGGGACACCTTTAAGGACGCCGAGAGCATGGGCCATGCAGCGCTGGGCATCGAGGTCCTCTTTGGCGAGAATCCCGCCGATGCACCCGCCGTGACGAGCGTCCGCGACTTTATCGATGACCCGGCAGAAGATGAGCTCATCCGAGCGAGCATTGCCTATCACAGCGATTTCCGTCTACCCGCGCAGCTCGACGAGCGCACGCGGCGCTTCTGCGATATCGTGCGCGATGGCGACAAGATCGACATTATGCGCACCATCGCCGACAGCACCGTCGACACCATCCTCAAGGTGGATGAGGACACGTTTCTCGCCAGCCACTTCTCGACACCGGCGCTTACCGCCTTTGACGAGCATCGCTGCGTCGCGCGTGAAGAGCGCAACGAGCCGGCGGACTACCTGGTGGGGCTCATCTGCTTTATGTTTGAGCTCGTCCATCCGGCAAGCCGTGCACTGGCGCGCGAGCAAGGCGATATCTATCGCCTGCTCGACGCGCCCTTTGGCATTACGCGACCCTTTACCGACCCCGCCGCGCAGGCAACCTGGAGCCGCCTTAAGGACGAGCTGCGCCGCTGGCTGGCAAGCGCTTAGCACTCGAGCTGAGCCAGCAGTTCCTCAACGATCTCAACGGCATCGCCGACGACCTTGTACCGGGCGGCACCGAAGATGGAGGCATCCGGGTCCTCATTGATGGCGACAATGCACTCCGCCCCACCGATGCCGGCGAGATGCTGGATAGCGCCCGAGACACCGATGCTCACGAGGAGCTTGGGCGAGACCGATACACCCGTCTGGCCAATTTGGTGGCGATACTCCAGCCAGCCGGCCTCCACCACGGGGCGCGTGCAGCCAAGCTCGGCACCCAGAGCCTCGGCAAGCTTTCGCATCAGCGGTAGGTTTTTCTTGGAGCCGATGCCGCGGCCCACCACGACTAGACGCTCGGCATCGGCAATTGAGGCCTGCTGTCCCCACTCCTCGGCGGGAATCGAGATCTCGACACGGGCCTTAACGTCATCCGCTAGCACTACCTGGGCAATCGTGCCGGAGCGGCTATAGTCAAACTCGGGCGCCTTAAAGATGCCGGGGCGCACCGTTGCCATCTGAGGACGGTGGTTGGGGCAGATAATGGTGGCCATCAGGTTGCCGCCAAACGCCGGGCGCGTCTGCTGCAGCAGACCCGTCTCCGTATCCATCGAAAGCACCGTGCAATCGGCCGTAAGGCCCGTCTGCAAGCGCACGGCCACACCGGGCGCCAGCTCGCGACCAAAGGCGGTCGCGCCGTACAGGATGGCCTCGGGCTTGCGCTCGGCTACCAAATCGCAGATCAAGCGAGCGTAGACCTCCGCGTCGTTCTGACGCAGGCGCTCGTCGCGACAGGCCAGGACTTCGTCGGCGCCCGCGCAAACCAGGTGTTCGAGGTCCTCGAGCGAGCCCTCGGAACCTATGCCGATCAGCGCCACCAGGCGACAGCCGCGTGCATCGGCAAGCTCGCGCCCCTTGCCCATGAGCTCGAAGGCCACGGATGCCACGGCATCGTGCTTGTCAGTTTGCACGAAGACCCAAATGTCTCGATATGCGTCAAGGTCTACCGCGCCGGCGGCCTCGTCGCGCTCAATCGAGATGGCGTTGACGGGGCAGGCGTCGACGCACCCACCGCACAGGATACAGCCGTCGGTTACGCGGGCACAGCGATTGGGGCGCTCACCCTCCACCACAATGCCGCCCGAGGCGCAGGCGCGAACGCAGCGACCACAGCCGATGCAGGCTTCGCTATCGATAATCAGCCCGCTCATCTATGCCATCCCCTCGATAATCTTGGCAAGTTTTACCGCCTGCTCGGACGCCGTTCCCTCAACGGCCTCGCACGTTTGGTCACGGTCGGGCACAAACGAGTGCACGACCTGCGTCGGTGATCCGGCAAGGCCGCAACGCGAAGGATCGGCGTTTACGTCGGCAGCGCTGGCCACGCGCACGTCTGCATCCTCGGCCGCGCGAATACCGGCAATACTCGGCATGCGCAGCTGGCCAATCTCCTTGGCAGTCGTCATCGCACACGGCATCTCAAGACACACCGTCTCCTCGCCGGCATCGCAGCCGTGAACGAGCGCCAGCGAGCCACACGTCGTAAATCCCGCGCTCTGCACACAGCTCACGTCGGTCACGCAGGGGACCCCAAAGGCGCCGGCCAGCTCGGGGCCGATCTGGGCCGTATCGCCGTCCACTGCCATCTTGCCGCAGATGATCAGGTCAAAGTCCTCCTCGAGTGCCTCGATGCCGCATTTGAGGGCATAGGTGGTGGCTAGGGTATCGGCGCCCGCAAAGGCTCGGTCGGTCAGCAGCAGCGCGTCGTCGGCACCGCGGGCGATGCAGTCGCGCAGCAGCGATTTGGTCGCGGGGATGCCCATCGACACCACCGTCACACGCACGTCCATGCCAAAGCCGATAAAGTCGTCCTTCAGCGCTAGCGCACATTCGAGAGCACTTGCATCGAAGGGATTAATGACCGCCTGCTTGCCATCACGCACGATAGTATTGGTCTTGGGGTCCATCTTGACCTCGGTGCTTCCGGGCACCGCCTTGACGCACACCACCATATGGAAATCACTCATCTTCACGCGCCCCCTTTCTGGACGAGTTCATCCAAGAGCTTCTCCGTAAACAGGTTGCCGCGACCCAGCTGGCCGGCAGGATCGAGCTGGAGTTTGAGGCGCGCCGACTCGACCATGGCCTCGTGGCCGTACATCGTCTCCAAGAAGCCCGCCTTGATCTTGCCGACGCCGTGTTCGGCAGAAACGGCACCGCCCATGGCCGTGACCTCGGAAGCCCACTGGGCAAAGAGCTCTCCACCACGACGGTAGTCTTGCGCATCGCGCGGCAGGATGTTCACATGCAGATGGTTGTTCCCGATGTGTCCCCAGGCAGCAGACTCAAGCCCGCTTTCGGCCAGCGTGCGGCGATAGAGGGCCACGACATCGGCAAGGCGTGCATTGGGCACCGACATATCCGATCCCAGCTTGGTAATGGTGGGGTCGGTGCGGCGACGCTCGTCGATGAGCATGTTGACGCTCTCGGGCACCGCGTGGCGGAAGAACCGCTGGCACTCGCGATCGACTTCGGTGCGGGCGACCCATGTCGCATCGTCGCGGCCGCCCGCAAGCTCCAGCACCCATCCCAAGTGGTACAGCTCCTCGGTCGCCTGCGCCTCGTCATCGCAATCGAGCTCCACGTAGACACAGACCTTTGCCTCGTCGTCGAGCGCCGGCAGCGAGGCAAACGCCGTCGACTGCTCGCGCTGGCGACGTAGAATATCCAGGGCGCCAGCATCGAAGTACTCGATGGCAGCCGCATGGGACAGGACAGGGCGCACGGAATCGGTAAAGGACACCGCCTTGTCCTCGCTATCGAAAAAGCAACTCACACCCCAAACGACCGCAGGCGCCGCCTGCAGGGCAATCTCGAGCTCGGTGATAACGCCGAGCGTGCCGCACGCGCCGATAAAGAGGTCGATGGCGTCCATATCGTCCGCAACGAAATAGCCTGAGGCATTTTTTGTCTCGGGCATGGTATAGCCGGGAAGATCGAGCTCGAGCGTACGGCCCTCTGCCGTCACGAGCGACAGGTGGCGGCCCTGGGCAAAAGCCTCGCCGCGCTGAAGCTCAAGCAAATCGCCATCAGCCAGCGCGACGTGGAGTCCCGTGATATGCGGGCGCATGGGGCCGTAAGCGTAGCTGCGGGCGCCGGAGGCGTTGCATGCCGCCATGCCACCCAGACAGGCAGATGCCTCGGTGGGATCGGTGGGAAAGAACTGCTCGGGGGACTCTTGGAACTCCTCGTAGGCCTCAAGCGATGCCTGGTCCCAACCAGCGGTCGGCAGTACCTTCTTGCTCAGCTGCTTACGCAGCTCCGAGAGCACAACGCCCGGCTCCACGCGCAGCAGAAATTGGCCTTGTTCATCGCGGCGAAGGCCCAAGTAGCGATTCATACGGGAAGTATTGAGGATATGCCCACCGTGGGGCACGGCACCGGCGGCAAGGCCGGTTCGGGCGCCCTGAACCGTTACCGGGACACGCTCGGCATGGAGCGTTTCCAAAATGGCACGGACCTCGTCTTCCGTTGTCGGAAACGAGATGCTCGATGCTTCGCCCGATGCACGAGATTCATCGCGGCCATACTCTTCGAACTCATCGGTGAAGGGTTTAATGGTTGCAGACACGCGAACTCCCCCTTTAGCTAACTACAGTGTTTGCAGGGAGATGTTACCGCATCGTTTCGTCGACGTGTTCGAGACCGTCTCCATAATTGGCGATTTTTACGTTTGTGCAATTCGGCGAACGGCAAGGCTTCCTCGGCAGACGATGCTTTTGACACATATCGCCCCGCCGTCGCCGACCGCTCGATTGTCGCTCGAAAAAAGTTGAAGTAATTTTTTCCACCTTTTACCTGCGGAGATGTCAATCCGTCAAGCATTTGGTCAGAAATTGGTCAAGTAGCGGCTGATACGGTCGGCGTCGACAGCCAAAACCGATAGAAGTTTTGGCCCCAGAAGCAGGGAGGTTCCCATGGCATATTACTGGCCCCAGTACGGCGTCGCCATCGAGGTCGACGACGATCCCTATCTCCTGCCTTTCGACGAAGAGGCGTTCCCCGATACGGCGGTCTACCACGTCACCACCGATGTTATCTGCGACCCCGAGTCGTTCTCGGCGCTCGCCCACCACATCGCGCGTATCCACGACATCGAGCTCCCTCACGACTTTGACGAGCTCATCTACTCGCGCCGCCTGATGCTTCACATGCTCTTTGGAGCGGACCCGTCCACGTTCGCACGTGTCTACACCACCAAGGACGCCGCATGAGTGCGAAGAAGCCGCCCCGCCTCGCAGGACTGGGGCGTCGCAAGAAACTCGTCGTTGTCTGTCTGGCTATCGTCTGCGCCCTTGTCGCCGTAGGACTATACGCCTGGCAGTCGCAGCCCGTGCCCGAAGCGGGCGCCTCAGTCACGACGGCAGAGGGTAAATCGCGACAAGAAATCCAAGATGAGCTCGATGCCATCGTCCGCGACAACATGATGACGATTTCGGTCGCGCCGGTCGCTCAGCTACAGGAGGACGGCAAGCTGCGCGTCAACGTGCAAAACGTCCAAGACAATAAATTTCCCCAGCGATTCCGCGTCATCCAAAACGACGAGACCATGTACGAATCCGGTGTGGTCGAGACCGGCAAGACAATCGAGACGTGCCCCGCCGGCGACATCAAAGAAGGCGAGGCATACATCGAGATCCAGGCACTCGATGCCAAGACCCTCGACAGCCACGGCAATCCGACACGTGTCAAGGTACGGGTTGAGCAAGCCGAGAACTAGCTTTTTCGGCCGACGCGACACCGCACGCAATTCACCAGCATTCGTCCAATCATCGCGGGGACGGCCCGCGGCGAATAGAAAGGAACGACCATGGACATCACCAGGAACATGAACGGAGCCAGAGCGCTCGTCGTGGGCGCAGGGCTCGCGCTCGCGCTCGCAATGGGCGCCGCCCCGACGCCAGCTCTGGCAGCCGGGCGCGTTGGAACCACGAAAGTAATGGTCAGGACCGAGATCGACAACGTAGAGTTCAAAGTTCCGACGGTTATTCCCTTCGTCGCCAAGGCCGACGGCACGCTTCAGGGCCCCTCAGAAGACGCGACCACCATCGACAATCATTCGGCCTACGGCATCCATGTCACCAACATGAAGATCGACGCCATGAACACCTGGACCATTGCCGCCGACGCCAAGGCCGGAACCGCGCAGAATTCCATCGACTTTAAGGTCGGCCCCGACGGCGCACTCCAGAACGCCAGCGCCGCAATGCAGGAGACGGGCCTCGATCTTTCCAAGAATGCAGCCTTCGACATGGGCTACCAGGGCATTGCCGGCGGCACGGACAAAATTAAGCTCAAGACAAGCGGAAACGTCGCCCGCGTCACGCGCGACATCTTCCGCGTAACCGGCGAAGGCGATCAGGTTGCAACGATCACCTGGACGGTCGAGCCCGGTGCGCACACGGCATAAGGCCGTCGCCCTGGCCGCCGTCAGTATCCTAGCGTTTGGGCCAGCCATGGCCTTTGCCCAGCAAGAACAGGCGCAGGCCGCCACGCAAGTGACGGTCGACCTCTCGGAGCTCGACCGCGGCAACTGCAAGGAACCGTTGGCACAGACAGACGACAGACGATGGCTCTTGGCAGCAGGCGCCACGGCAGCAGGTGCGGGAACCGCCGGCCTCGGTCTGCACATCAAACGCAGCCAGAAACGAAACACGGACAGGCCGCACTAAATTAGCTAAGGAGACCCCATGGCATCGAAGAACCTTTTGCCCGTCGTCGCACTCTGCGGCGCGCTCGCAACCGGAACGCCTGTCGCCGCTTGGGCGACTCCCGTCATGGCAGACTCCTTACCAGCAGCCCTAAGCTCCGCACCAAATCCGTCGAGCGCCATTGCGTGCAAGCGTTTTTCGTTCGCACAGGCCGCAATCTCAACCTCGGGATGCCTTCGTCGTAATACGGACGGCTCGATAGTCGTGGATATCAATCGTTCGAACAAGGCAAACGGCTCCCAGGCGGGGTGCGCCGTCTGCACATGGCGCTCGATTGTGCTCGATGCAGATGGCGATCCGTGCGATTTGGGGTTGCGCATCGATATCGCTTCGGTCGATGACTCGGCGAACGGAGCGAAGGTCGCCTTCGACGGTGCGTTTTTCGAGAAAGGAGGCGGTATATGTCTGGGCTGCGCCGCCGCGAATGCAGACGATGTGCAGCCCACCCTCTCATTCACGGCATCGCTGCGGCTGACCAAGGCGGGCACCGATGCCATCGCGGCGGGAGAAGCATCCCTGCTGTTCTACGCCGCCAGTACCGAAGACACAGACATTCATTTCGAGAAGCCGGCCGGATCGCTCAGCCTTACGCGCGGGACGGAGGCAGGCCCTATTGCGATCGATACCCACACGCTAGGCAGGCAACGCATTCTTGCCGACCCGGCGCTTCTCGAGATGGAGTGGAACGGATCCGGAGCCATCGGGATTGTCCCCTCCGCGCTTGACGCCAAGACGCTCCCCTCAAACGACGAACCCATCAACGCAACCATACAAGAAGAGAGCACGGACAAAGAAGCAGGTGCGGGCGACACGCCGTCGCCGACAAACAGCGTCCCAGCTTCTTTCGAAGCACCGAATGAGCCCGCTACCGATCCAAACGATCCCGAGCTCGCGGACAGTCTGGGACTTGCTGATCCTCAGGAGATCGATGAAGGTAACTGCTGCGTGCTTGCCGCCCTCGACCACACAGAGGTCATCGATGCTGCAAACATCGAAGTTGCCGCCGCCAATCAGCCCGTCCGCAAGTCGGCCATCATCGCATTTCCCGAATCCATCGAAGTCGTCTTTTTGCCATCGGGCGAGGTCGTGGCCCCAACACTGCTCACCTTGTTGGGCGCCAAGAATACTCGAAACGAAATTAAAAAGGTCACGGTTGTCGACCCTGCAACCACCGCTAAACTGCGTCTATACGCCGTTGCCCCAGACGGAGGCAAGACCTTGGAATTCGATGGCGACACACTTCTAGCCTGGCGACGTCTGGACATTATGCAAGACGTCTCGTATCAGATCGAACTCGAAGGGTTTGATCGTGCCCGCGATGCCAATATCATCGCCGCGGCTATTGAATCCCCGCAGCGGCTTATGACACTGCGCTTTGACTACTACCCCTATGTCCCGACAACCACCTGAGGCTTAAATGCTGCGCATCATTCCTAATACCACTTATATAACGTATTAGATGAGTCGCGATGTGCCTCGCATTTCGTTCTGCTACGATTGCCACGTTGGCATCAATACAGGAGGGCTCATGCCGGGCTTGGGAACAATCATCAACGTTGCGCTTTTAGTTGCGGGCGGTCTTTTGGGATTAGCGGGCGGCCGCTTCATTACACCGCGCATCCAAGACACGCTCATGAAAGCATCGGGGCTGTGCGTCCTGTTTATCGGCCTGGGCGGCACCATGCAAAAGATGCTCATCATCGATGGAAAGGCGCTAGCGACCACCGGTACCACCATGCTCATCGTCTCATTTGCGCTCGGTTCGCTCATCGGCGAGGCCATCAACTTGGAGGCCGCCATCGAGAACCTTGGCGAATGGCTCAAGCGCAAGACTGGCAGTGAGGGCGATAACGAGTTCACCAACGCTTTTGTCTCGACTTCACTCACCGTGTGCATCGGCGCCATGGCCATTGTGGGATCGATCCAGGACGGCCTGCTCGGCGACTGGTCAACGCTTGCCCTCAAGGGCGCACTGGACTGCATCATCGTCTGCACCATGACGGCCTCGCTTGGCCGCGGCTGCATCTTCTCCGCCCTGCCCGTCGCCGTGTTCCAGGGGACGATCACGTTGTTTGCCGGCGCGCTCTCCCCCATCATGACCACAGCAGCCCTCAACAGCCTTTCGCTCGTAGGCTCCATGCTCATCTTCTGCGTCGGCGTCAACCTCATCCGTCCTCAGACCTTCCGCACGGCCAATATGCTTCCCTCCGTCGTCATCGCCGTCATATACGCCCTCCTGTTCTAAATCTAGCAACGCAGCGGTATCTCGAACATCTGTTTGATGCTGTGCTATGATATGAGGTCACCGTAGCTGCGTTCGAGAGGAGGAGCGGTGGCCGACCAGGACATCAAGATGCTCATCGAGCGCATTATGGCCGAGGCCCGGACCCATCAGTCCGCCCGCTTCTCAAACGAAACCTACGCAGACGAGCCGATTCTCAAAACCGGCCGACAGATGCAGAATTTCCTCCCCGACCAGTACCGTAAAATGCGCGAGATATCGCGCTGGCAGGATGACCCCAAGGGCGGTGCGGGCCGCTGGCTTTCGGAAGCCGAGCTTTTTTACCGCCAGGGCCTGCTGATGGCCGACTTTGAGGACGACTGTCCCTACAACGGCACCTTTAAGTCGTACTTTCCCACCTACAACGCCATGAGCGACCGGCAACTGCGCGGCTACTTTACCTGGCGTGCCCAAGTGCGCCGCGGAACCGTCGAGGAAACGTCTACGTCCTTTGCCTTTCTGTATCTCTATGAGCTGATCTGCGGCATTGGCGTAGATAATCCACTCGATGGTTTTAACAAGATCAAGGCTTTTTGGGATGTCTATCGCGCCTTCGAGCCCGGCATCGACCGGTTTGCGCGCGTGTGGCTGCAAGATTACGCCGTGTTCCACGGGCTCGACCCCAAGCTGCTTCGCGACTCTAAAACCGTCATGTTCGATAACGCCCTTATCGAACTGCGGCGCGCGGCACGAGACCTTGTACCGGCACCGTCCGGCCAGACCCCTAAGCGTCGCAAAACCTCCGAGCCCACGCTCCCCCTTCCGCCCGATGAGGTGCGCGAGGAGCGACTCATGGCCGCCATCAACGCCCTCTCCACGTACAACCTAAGTAGCTCGCGGCTCGACCGCAGCCACCACCGTGATCTGCGCCACGTGGCGTGCGCCGTGTATGTCCGCATGGCGCGCTACTATGACACGCACCGAAAGACCGGCATCGTGGCAAGTTTATTTGGGGAGGAGACGGCCATGCCCTACACCATGTTTGCCTCGGCCGTATTCTTTGCGCCCGAGCGCCACGAGGACTGCGAATACCGTCTGGACCCCATCCATATCTACCGTTGCCAAAACGGTTTTTGGGAATGCATGCGGATTCACGGTAGCAGGCAAAAGAGCAGCAAGCTCGGTGAAATGATGCGCGCCTGCGACCAACGCCTGCGCCTGGCGCTGGACCCCGCCCATCCCCTTAAGGAAGAAAAGGTCCCCAAATATCTGGCCAAGATTATCGATGACGAGATTGTGGCATGGCTTTCGTGGGACGCCGCACACCAGCCCGTCAAGATCGATATCGATTTGAGCCAGCTGGGGCACATTCGGAGCGCTGCCGCACAAACGCGCGAAGCGCTTTTGATCGACGAGGAACGCGAGGACGGCACGCTTGCGGATGCCGAGGTGACAGTTGCCGAACGACGGGAAGCCAAGCCCGTGGCCGGCACGATCGCCGAACCAGTCGCGACGACCATGCAGCAGGACGAGGCTAGCGAGCCGACCATCTCCACCGAGCAGTTTGGCGTCGTGGCCCCGCTCCTCGCACCAGCACCCACGTCCGCTGACACCGCGTCCGCACTCGATCCCGCCGCAGACGCCTATCTTCGAGCACTACTCGAGCAAAACGCAGCGCAGACGGCATCGGCGGTGGCGCAGTCGGGCAAGAGTGAGGACATGCTTGTCGATACCATCAACGAGGCGCTCTTTGACCTGGTGGGAGACACCGTTATCGAATTCGGCGCGGCAGGGCCGCAGATTATCGAGGACTACGAAGCAGACGTGAGAGGATACCTAGACCATGAGTGATACCGCATCCGCAGCACCCCGCGTGCCCAAGCGCGTCGCTGCCGTCATTCTCAACTCGCTCAAGGGCGGCGTGGTCCCGCGCATCGGCCTTCCTTACATCACCGTAGGGCGCGAGGTCGAGATCCGCGCCCTGCTCACCGATTTAAGTCTCATCGCCGATGGCGGCGCGAGCTTCCGCTTTTTAGTCGGTCGCTACGGCGCCGGTAAGAGCTTTTTGCTCCAGACCATCCGCACGCACGCCATGGGCGAGGGATTCGTCGTCGCCGATGCCGACTTGTCGCCCGAGCGACGCCTGCAGGGCGGTCAGGGGCAGGGCCTTGCCACCTACCGCGAGCTCATCCGCAATATATCGACCAAGACGCGCCCCGAGGGCGGTGCGCTCAACCTTATTCTGGATCGCTGGGTCGCCTCGTGTGCCAACGTCGACGAGTCGGTCGTCAATGCCCAACTGACCCCGCTCGAGGAGATGGTCCACGGCTTCGACTTCACCCGCATGCTTCGCCGCTATCGCACGGCCGTATCCGAGGGCGACGAAGAGGCCATGAGCCGCGTGACCAAATGGATCCGCGGCGAATACCGCACCAAGAGCGAGGCTCGCGCCGAACTGGGGTCCTCAACCATCATCAGCGACGATGACTGGTACGACTACGTCAAACTCATCGCGCGTTTTTTGGTTTGCAGCGGCTACAAGGGCATGCTGGTGCTCATCGACGAGCTCGTGAATCTGTATAAGATTCCCAACGCCATCACGCGCCAGTACAACTACGAGAAGATCCTGACCATGTACAACGACACACTTCAGGGCAAGGCGCAGTACCTGGGCATGATCATGGGCGGCACGCCGACCTCCATCGAGGACCGCCGCCGCGGTGTGTTTTCCTACGAGGCCCTACGCAGCCGACTCGCCCAGGGCCGCTTTGCGCGCGAGGACCTTAAGGACATGCTTGCGCCCATCATCCGCCTGCAACCACTCACCTACGAGGAGTTGCTGGTGCTGATCGAAAAACTCATGCAAATTCACGCCGGCTACTTTGGCTGGACGCCCACGCTGACCGAAAACGACTTGGTTGACTTCCTCAAGATTGAGTTCGGTCGTGTGGGAGCCGACACGCACCTGACGCCGCGCGAGGTCATTCGTGACTTTATCGAGTTGCTCGACATCCTATGCCAAAACCCCGACGCCAACGTGGCCGAGCTGCTGCAAAGCGTCGGCGGCGACACGCTAGCGCCGGCGACCGCAACAGGCGACACCGATACCGCAGGCGGCGACCGCAATTTCGCCGAGTTCACCATCTAACCTGCCAAAAATGGACAGGTTTATTTTGGTAGGTTTTATCTGGGCGAACGTTGAAGCAGTAATGCAGCAAGCCGTTGCCAGCCGCGTTGAGAGATTCGTTGTTGAAAGGAGGCCCCGTGAACGCCTTTGACCGCTACGCCCCGTTTATCCAAGACTTCATCTACTCCCACGATTGGGAGAGCTTGCGCTCTATCCAGGTTGCGGCGGCAGATTCCATCTTCAACACACAGGACAATGTGCTCCTGACGGCATCCACGGCTTCCGGCAAAACCGAGGCAGCCTTCTTTCCCATCCTGACCGAGTTTTGGGAGAACCCGCCCGCAAGCGTGGGCGCCCTCTACATTGGCCCCCTCAAGGCGCTCATCAACGACCAATTCGTCCGCCTCAACGACCTGTGCGAAGAAGCCGATATCCCCGTCTGGCACTGGCATGGCGATGTCTCGCAATCACACAAGGCCAAACTCATCAAAAAACCGAGCGGCATCCTACAGATTACGCCCGAGTCGCTCGAGGCGCTCCTGATCCATAAGCACATGGCGATCCCTCGTATGTTTTGCGACCTGCGCTATGTGGTTATCGACGAAGTCCATTCGCTCATGCGCGGCGACCGCGGCGGGCAGACGCTCTGTCTTATCGAGCGCCTCTCACGCATGGCAGGCGTGCAGCCCCGCCGCATTGGCCTTTCGGCCACCATCGGCGACCCCGAGCGCACGGGCGCCTTTCTCTCGCAGGGAACGGGGCGCGACTGCGTTATCCCCCGCTTTGAGGAACCGCGCCGCGTGTGGCGCATCTCCATGGAGCACTTCTACAACTCGGGCCCCCAGGCTCAGCAACGAGGATTCGTAGGCACAGGTCCACAAGAAGCCGAGGTGCTTGCTTGCGAGCGTATTGAGACGGCGGCGCCCGCGGCGCTGCCCGCATCCGGACAAGACATGTGCCACAGCGGACAGCTTACACAGGAAGAACACCGTCAACGTCGTGAGCAGGCGCGGGGCAAGGCCGCTCCCAAAGACCGTCGCACTTCCTCGGCCCCCGAGGGCGAAGTCGACATCCCACGAGCGACCGAGCAGGCGCTTCTCAACCCCACCGACACGGCGCCCGACAACGCCGACCCCGGCATGGGCTATATCTTTGAGCATACGCGCGGCCGCAAATGCCTGGTCTTTGCCAACTCGCGCGAGGAGGCAGAGGCCGTGTGCTCCATGCTGCGCAGCTACTGCGAGAGCCGGCACGAGCCCGACCGTTTTCTCATCCATCACGGCAATCTTTCGGCATCGCTACGCGAGACGGCCGAGGAGCTCATGCGCGACGAGGAGCAGACGCAGACAACCGTCACCACCTCTACGTTGGAGCTCGGTATCGATATCGGCCGCCTGGAGCGCGCCTTCCAGATTGACGCGCCGTTTACCGTCAGCTCCTTTTTGCAGCGCATGGGGCGCACAGGCCGTCGCGATCTTCCGCCCGAGATGTGGTTTGTCATGCGCGAGGAAGAGCCCGAGCCGCGCGCGATGATGCCCGAAACCATTCCCTGGAAGCTCCTGCAGGGTATCGCGCTCGTACAACTCTATCGCGAGGAAAAGTGGGTCGAGCCACCCGAGCTCGATCGTCTCCCCTACAGTCTGCTCTATCACCAGACCATGTCGACCCTCGCCAGCACCGGAGAGCTCACGCCGGCCGAACTTGCCCAGCGCGTGCTCACGCTCAGCTATTTCCACCGTGTCTCGGCAGACGATTACCGTGTGCTGCTACGTCACCTCATTAAGATCGACCATATCCAGGTCACCGAGGGCGGTGGGCTCATCGTGGGTCTCGCGGGTGAGCGCATCATTAACAACTTTAAGTTCTACGCCGTATTCCAGGAAAACGAGGAGTTCACCGTTCGCAGCGAGTCGGCCGAGTTGGGCACGATCGTCAATCCGCCACCGCCCGGTGAGCGCATCGCCATCGCCGGACACTGCTGGATTGTCGAGGAAGTGGACTGGAGGCGCCACACCGTCTTTGCCACGCAGGTCAAGGGCCGGGTGCCGGCCTACTTTGGCGACTGCCCCGGCGACATCAATACACACGTACTCGAGCGCATGCGCAAGGCGCTCAACGAGCACGCGGCATATCCGTACCTTATGGGTAACGCACGGGCCCGCTTAGCACAGGCTCGTCATACGGCCGAGATTTCGGGTGCGGGAACCAAGCCGCTCATCAACCTGGGCGGCGATACCTGGGTGCTCTTCCCCTGGCTGGGCAGCTACGCCTTTTTGGCGCTCGAGCGCATGCTCAAGATTAAATGTGCCGCGGAGCTGGGCCTTCGCGGACTCGACTCGTCACGCCCGTACTTTATGCAGTTTAAGATGAAGGCCGACGAGGAGACGTTCTTTGAGGTGCTCGCCGCCGAGGCCGAGAAGGACTTCGATCCCATCGAGCTCGTCTATCCTGGCGAGGTGCCTTACTTTGACCGCTACGACGAGTTTGTTCCCGAAGAGCTCGTGCGCAAGGGCTTTGCCGAAGGCGTGCTCGACATAGAGGGCATGAAGCAGCGTGTCCGCAGCTGGTGCGACCACGCCTAGGACCAGTCTTTTTTTGGGACGGGGAGACTTACTTGTCGTGGAGGGCCGCGCCGAGGAAGTCAGCATCGAAGGGCACGGCTTCGGCAAAGGTGTAGTCGCCGTCGCTGGCGATGAGCAGGTAGTTCTCCTCGCCACCGAACTCCGCATCGCCACACGGGACCACCCAGGCATGGGCGAACACCTCGAGCGCCGTGGCTGCGCAATCGCGCAGGAACGTCACGTCGCTCCCCTCGTTCGCGCTCACGATATTGGCCGCATAGATACCGCCGGGGTTCAGGCTGCCCCGCACCAAACGCATCGCCTCAACCGTCGCCAGCTCGCGTACGGGCTCGGCACCGCCAAAGCAATCGCTCACGACCACGTCGTAGCGACGATGCCCCACGCTCGTCACGCCCAGGTACGAACGCGCCTCGGCGGTAATCACCCGCAGGCGATCGCCCGCCGTACGCTCCAGCTCGTCTAGGTAGAACCAACGACGCGCTAGACGTGTAATCTCGGCATCGTACTCAATGACGTCCATGCGCAAACTCTCATGCAACATCAGCGCGAACTTGGGATAGGCAAACCCGCCGCCGCCCAGCATAAGCATGCGGTCGATGCCATGACCATAAGCGTCACGCATTGCGCCCTCGGCCTCAAACACGTCGTCAAACGCACGATAGTACGCAAAGACGGGCTCCGCCCAACGTTCGCCAACGTAGCTTGCGCTTTGGTAGACGCCGCCTTGCACCAACACGCGAATCTCATCGCCGCCCTCATCGTGCACGCGTTTCACACGCGCCAACCCATTGCGGGTTCGCGCAACCTGCAGACAGGCAGCACGAACAGCGACGGCGGCCGCACCAAGCGCCGCGGCTCCCAGAGCAACGCCGGCAACGACGCCAGCAGAAACACTCGGCTTGTTCATTTAGAGCTCCTTTTGCAGATAAAGGCCATGATCGTAAAAACCCAAATGGCGATAGTACTCGCGCGTACCAATCGCGCTGATCACGTTGATGCGCGCATAGCCCGCGTCCCGAGCAATATGGCACGCACACTCCACCAGCGACCGTCCCAACCCATGGTGCTGGGCTGCCTGGCCTTGATCCCCCACGCGCGCCGCCATGCCATACACGTGCACCTCGCGAATCATCGCCTCGTCCGGCGTCGTCGGCAACTCGTCCGCATGCGCGGCAACAAATGCGCGATCGGGCAGCGACAGCCGCAAAAAGCCCGCAATCTTGCCCTGCGGCGTCACCCACTGCAAAAAGCGCTCGTGCGTCACCGGCGTCTCGTACGTCACTTCTTCGTCAAGGGTCAACTCGCCCAGGTCGGCACCCGCCGTGCTGATCTCGCGATAGCGAATCTCACGCACCGTCGCACCGTCACCCCGAGCAGCCAGGCGGTTCTCAACGAGCTGACGCAGGTTGGGCTTCTTGTTGCCCACCATAATGTCGTCGGAGCTAAAGTCGCGAATCATGCGGCTGATGCGGCAGAACGCCGGCGTCACCACGATGTCATCGGCCAGTACGTCGAGCAGCTCTTCCTCGGTATAGGGGCGCCACTCGCCACGCTCGTAACAGCCCACCAGGCGCGAACCCTCGATGAGCGCACACGGGTAGACCTTGACCTCGTCGGGCATAAAGGCGCCCTCGGTCATAAAGCGCTCGTAGTCGCGCTTGTCACCCTCGGGCGTGGCGCCCAGCAAGTTGAGCATAAAATGCGCATGGATCTTAAAGCCAAACAGGCGCGCAAGCGAAAACGCGCGCTCGATCTGCGCCACCGAAATGCGACGCTCGTTGATATCGAGCAGATGCTGGTCGAGGCTCTGGATGCCCATCTGGATCTTGGTACAGCCCAGACGACGGATGAGCGTGAGCGCCTGCGGCGTTACAGCATCGGGGCGCGTCTCGATAACGAGTCCCACCACGCGATGCTTCGCCGTCTCGTTGATGCGTTGCTGCTGCTCAAGCTCCTCCATCGTTGCCGCCTGCCACTCGGCGACCTCGCCCCACGGCGTGCCGGGGCCGTACAGACAACGCACCGCGCGGTTATAGCCGCCCACGGCAGCATCCACACGCCCCTGCTCGTCGGCAACGCCGGCAGCGAGCTTGGCCTCGTCTGTCGCAATGCCGGCAGCCCGATAGCGCTCGCGGCGCTCTGTTACCACCGGCGGCAGGGCATCGGCGGGAGCATCATCGAGCAGGCGCCCTGCCTCGGCACGGCTGATGCCCGGACGCGCCAACATGGGGTTTGCCGCCACGCCGGCGACGGCATCGTCATTGAGCGCACGGAAGAGCTCCGACATAAACCATGCCTGATACCCTTGCGGATAGTCGCTCCAGGTACCACCGAGCACGATGAGCTCTATCTTGTCGGTCGCATGCCCCATCTGCGAAAGCGCGGTCAGACGAGCGCTCACCTGCAGATACGGATCGAAGCAGTTTTGCTCCGCACGGGCACACGCCGGCTCAGCGTGCAGATAGCTCTTGGGCATGCGCAGATCGTTGGGACAAAATAGGCAATCGCCCGAGCATGGCCAGGGCTTGGTGATGACGGTAATGGTCGCCACGCCCGAAGCCGTGCGGCGCGGCTTCATGCGCAGCACCTGCAGCAGTTGGCGTTCCAGATCGGAATCGACATTCCACGCAGCCCACCGAGCCGGCTCCTCACGTTTAACCCGCTGGTAGAACGGCAGCAGACGGCGCTTGGCCAAATCACGTTTGTCGGCACCCTCACGGCGCGCCTCGGCATGTATCAGTTTGACGAGCGCTTTGTCATCCACGGTCTCGCCGCGACGCAGAGCCTCGAGTATGTTCAAGATAATCTGTTCCATGCCCCCATTGTAAAGGCAAAGGCGCCGGAGCCGATCTCGGCTTCGGCGCCTTCATCAAAGAGCATGCCTATATGCACCAATCTCCGAAAACCGCATGTCACTCCGGATCAAACGACATGTCACCCGAACCAACCTCAAAACGATACGTGGCAGACTTATCACCGTTGTCGAATTCAAGATTCAATATGGTCTCGCCATCGTAGCCAAGCGGAAGGAAACCGCTCTCGAAGTCGCCGCTGCCCACGGTGAGGCTCGCCGTAAAGCCCGTAGAGTTCGGAACCGTTATCTCCACATCGCCCGAGTCCACGCTTACGTCCATCGACTTCGCGGGGGCCTGGTAGAGCTCGAACGTCACATCGCCCGAACCGACCTCAGCACTGAGCGCATCAGTCACGCTGCCCGTAAACTCTACATCTCCCGCACCCAGGAAAAGGTCAAGACCATCACAGATGACACCGGCAATCTGCAGATCACCCGAGCCCACGTGTGCGTTGATCCCCTTCAGATGTTCGGCAACACGGCGTGGCAGCTCAACCGTAACCGAGCGGTCAATTGCCTTACCGTCATCACTTCCAGATCGGGAAACCTTGAGCGTCGAGTCCTCAACGGATGCGATGTTTTGCGTCGCGGCCTTGGAGGCATCCACGCCCTTGGCAACGCGTCCCCGCTCGATAACACGGACCTTGTTGTCATCAACAACCTTGACGTCCACCGTAGCCGCGGCGATATCGAAATCGAGGTAGCGAAATTGATCGGCATCAAAGGTCGCACTCGAAAGCTGCTGAGGCTGAGCGGAATATTTACCGCCATCGTTCATAAAATCGTCGTCGTCAACCACATCGTCCATACTGGACAAGCCGGATACAACATCGTCGAGATCCCACGGACCATCAAAATGAATCAATGTCCGCGAAATGCCAAAGACAAGCCCGATGATGAGCACAAACGCTCCGACGCCAACGCCCAAGCGCACCTTGGATTCATGCGAAAGCTTCATCATTCATCACCCTCTTTGGAAATCGGCTCAGCGGTGGCCGCGGTGGCCACGTCAGCGTCAACCGCAGCGGAAACATTCTGAGCCCTAGCTGCCACCGACGCCGAACCAACCTGGATATCCCCACGCGCCCAATCGCCATCAAGCGCACGCGCCACCCAGTGATAGATGGGGATTGTAAAGAAGATCAGTGCGGCAAAGGGGCCGGCACCAAACAGGAACATCAGCAAAAAGAACAGTAGCCAGCACACGGCCCAATACGGGAACGACTGGAACGGGCCCTTCACCGGAGTCGAGCCAACTGCGCCGCCACTCGTCACCTGCGCCGTAGCGGCATTGGCGGCCTGTGCACTCCAGCTTGCCGCTTGCGCCGCCTTGGCGGCGGCGTCACTCGCCTGTGTTGCCGCCTCGGTTGCGCGTGCCGCCGCCTCATGGGTACGGGCGCGCTCTGCCGCCTCGGCCTCGCGCTGACGGGCACGGTCCTCGTTCTCAAACTCGATATCGTCCTCGATCTCATCGCTCGGATTGAGCAGCTCGTCCAGGCTCACGCCATAGAGTTTGGCGAGCGAGATCAGGTTCTCGGTATCGGGCGAGCTCTCCGCGCGCTCCCATTTACTGACCGCCTGGCGCGACAGCCCCAGCTTTCGCGCCAGCCCTTCTTGGCTAAAACCCTTGCTGCGGCGAAGGTCGGCGAGCCGCTGCGCAGTTTCTACATTCATGGTTCCTCCTATGCGATGCCAGCCGTGCCGCCGGACCGTTTTTGTTCTTAAGGCGCCTTGCACAGTTAAAAATGTATCCGCCACCGCCAAAAGCATGCCACCTATTCTAGTGAGATTTTTGACAACCGGCGGTTGCGGGCATATATGAGCTGCGGAAATGTGTCCAAACAAAGCAATGACCCGCAGCTCGGTTGTCCCCGTTGCGGCGTTAACGGTAGTATGGTCGTACTGTTTATTCCGCACCGCCAACGGAGGGAGTTCCGCGCCGTGAACCGCGATTTCGCCTCATCGCTCATTCAGCTCAACAATACGTTCTATCGCGAGCACTCCGCCTCCTTCTCCGATACGCGCCAGGCACCGTGGCCCGGCTGGGTGCGCACTATGGACATAGCGCTCGAGCAGCTCGACGTCGCCACGATCGAGCATCCCGTCCGCGTCTTCGATCTTGCCTGTGGAAACATGCGATTCGAGAACTTTGCCGCCGGCGGCGCACTTGCCGCCAAGGGCGTCGATGGCGCAAACCCCTCGGCAGACGCCAGCTGCCCGTTTGAGTTCTATGGCGTCGACTCATGCCAGGACCTGGCCATCGATGCACGTGGCCACGCCCTGCGCATTCCCAACCTGCACTTCCAGGAACTCGATGTGCTCGACGCCCTCATGAAGCTCAACCCCGCCAAGACACCCGACGTGCTTTTCGACGCCCCGCTCGCCGACATCTCGGTCTGCTTTGGATTTATGCACCACGTGCCGTCGTGCGAGTACCGCGTACGCGTGCTCGACGCCCTGGTGCGCCAGACGCGCCCAGGCGGCATCATCGCCATCAGCTTTTGGGAGTTTATGAACGACGAGCGCATGGCGTGCAAGGCCGTTCGTGCCGAGGCCCGCGCCGAGCTCACCCCGCCGTTTGAGGGTTACGATTCCGCGCAGTTTGAAGCCGGCGACCATCTCATTGGCTGGCAAAACGACCGCCACGCCTACCGCTATTGCCATCACTTTGACGATCAGCAGATCACCGACCTGGTGCGCGGCGTCCGTACGTTCTACAAGAGCGGCGAGGTCCCCGTGCGCGAGCTTGAGCGCTTCCATGCCGACGGTCGCAGCGGCGAGCTCAACCGCTATGTGATTCTCAAGCGTCTGTAGGCATCGGCGACTCGCCGTCGAGCCGCACCGCGTCTTTCGGGCAAACCATGCCCACCCTTTTTTCAACCCATTGACGGAACGCGCAGCTATGCGTTCCATACTTATGACCAAGGAGCCTCATGGGAGCCGTCCACGTCCGCACGCCTAAGAACTTTGTGCTCGAAGAGCGCTTGGAGCGCTACGCCGATGCGATTGAGACGAACCCCGAGGCCTATGCCGGAGATTGGCGCGAGGCCTGTGCGCCCGCAGGCAGCAAGCCTTTCGAATACCTTCATCTGGATCTTGGTTGTGGCAAGGGAACGTACCTTGTAGAGCGCGCGGCCCGCGAGCCAAACACGTTCTTTATCGGCATGGACCAGGAGCCCATCTGCATCGCCTATGCCGCACAGAAAATCTGCGAGCAGGAGCTATCCAACGCACTCGTCCTGCCCCGAGGCGCCGCAACGTTGCCGCAGCTGTTTGCCGCAGGCGAGCTCGACGCCATAACCATCAACTTTCCCACGCCGCAGCCCAAGGCCAAGTACGCCAAAAAACGGCTCGTCCATGTCGACCATCTGATGCTCTACCGCCCGCTCTTTGCAGCCGGCGCCACCGTCACGCTGCGCACCGACAGCAAACCGCTGCGCGACTACGCCCTGGGGCAGATTGCCGCGGCCGGCTACGACACGCTTTGGGTAAGCGACGACGTCCGCCGCGACCATCCCGAGCATCCCGAGACCGAATACGAATGCCGCACGCGCGAGATGGGTGCCGTCGTCTATGGCATTTGCGCCACACCCGGCGCGCGGCCCACCGACGAACAGCTCACAGCGGGTCGCATGCAGGAGCAAAGTCTTGCTTGCTACCTGCCCGATAACCTCGATGAGCTCACCTACGTGCCCCTCGGCATGGAAGAGGCCGTCGAGAACTTTAGAAACCGCGCCCGTAAAGGCAAGAAGCGCCTGCCGCAAGAGTCCTAGGGGCTTTTGGCGGTCGCTACGCCAGCGAGCAAGCACAAATAGGCACCGATGAACGACCCTCAAACCTAAGTGAGTAGACTTTTTTGCAATAGCCAAGCACAACCCGCATAGGAAGAAATAAAACCGCAGGTAGAGCCCTTGCGCAAAAGTCATGTGCTCGCGATATTGCAAAAAGTCTACTCACTTAGCTGACAACTGCACCAAACGGCTGAGCAGAACGCCCATTTCCTGCATTTTCTTTCGCGCTGGCGCCCCGCACCGCCGCTACGCCATAATGGATGGCGGACAAACGGCGAGAGAAAGTACCCCCACATGGCACAGACCACGATAGATACCGCCGCCAGCACCGTCTCTGGCGCCGGCGCCGCCAGCTCATTCTCGGGCGGCACGGGAACCGAAGCCGAATTCGGCTCACTCGGTGCGCTCTCCCCCACCTGGTGGGAGCCCGAGGACGGCAGCGAGCCCGAACCGTGGCTCACGCCCGACCAGGCCTTCGAGCGCTTCTTTGAATGGACGAGCAATCGCGGTATTGAGCTGTGGGACCACCAAGAAGAGGCCCTCATGGATCTAGCCGCCGGCGATCACGTCATTCTGGGCACGCCGACCGGCTCGGGCAAGTCGCTTGTCGCGCTAGGTATGCTCTTTATGGGCATGGCGCAAGGCAAGCGCTGCTACTACACAGCTCCTATCAAGGCTCTGGTCAGCGAGAAGTTTTTCGACTTGGTGCAGGTGCTCGGCCGCGATAACGTCGGTATGATCACCGGCGACACGCATATCAACACCAAGGCGCCCGTCATCTGCTGCACGGCAGAGATCCTTGCCAACGACGCACTGCGCGAGGGCGAAGATGCCGATGTTGGCTGCGTCGCCATGGACGAGTTCCACTACTTTGCCGACCCTGATCGCGGTTGGGCCTGGCAGGTGCCGCTGCTCACCCTGCCTCACACGCAATTCATGCTCATGAGCGCCACGCTCGGCGATGTCACCGCGATTGCCGCCTCGCTCGAGGAACACACCGGCGCTACCTGCGACTTGGTCGTCGATGCCCCACGCCCTGTGCCGCTGAGCTACGACTATGTGACGACCTCCCTCGAGGGCACCGTCGAGCTCGCGATGCGCCGCGGCGAGGCCCCGCTCTACATCGTGCACTTTAGCCAGGATGCCGCCCTTGCGACGGCACAGTCGCTCGCCAATTTTGGCATCGCCAGCAAGGAGCAGCGCGAAGCCATCAAAGAAGCGGCAAAGGGAACGAGCTTCTCGACGGCCTTCGGCAAGATCCTCAAGCGTTTGCTCGGCTGCGGCGTCGGCGTGCACCACGCCGGTATGCTGCCGCGCTATCGTCTGCTGGTCGAGCGCCTGGCGCAGCAGGGCCTACTGCCCGTCATCTGCGGCACCGACACACTCGGCGTCGGCATCAACGTGCCCATCCACACCGTGGTCCTCACCGCGCTCACAAAGTTCGACGGCTACAAGATGCGTCGCCTGCGCGCCCGCGAGTTCCATCAGATTGCCGGTCGCGCCGGCCGCTCGGGCTTCGATACCGAGGGCATGGTGATTGCCGAGGCACCCGAGCACGAGATCGAGAACGCCAAGCTCATGGCCAAGGCGGGCGACGACCCCAAAAAACTCCGCAAGATTAAAAAGAAGAAGGCCCCCGAGGGCTTTGTCACCTGGAACAAGCAGACCTTTGAGCGCCTGATCGAGACGCAGCCCGAAACGCTCAAGCCGCGCCTTCGCATCACACACTCCATGGTGATTAGCGTGGTCGAGCAGGGCGGTGACGCTCGCGCCCGCGTGCACGACCTCATCGAGACAAGCCTGCAGACCCCCGAAGAAAAAGCCAAGCTCGAGGTTCGCGCCGACGAAATCTTCGCCACGCTCATCGATTCCGGCGTCGTCGTTCGCACCGAGGTGCCACCCGCACCCGATGCCCCGACTGACACCGCACCAGATATTGACTATGCGCTGACGGTCGATCTGCCCGAGGACTTCGCGCTCGACCAGCCGCTCTCGCCGTTTTTGCTTGCCGCGCTGGAGTTGCTCGATCCCGAGAGCGAGACCTATACCATGGACCTCATCTCGATGGTCGAGGCAACGCTCGAGGATCCCAAGCAGGTGCTGCGCGCTCAGGAGCGCGCAGCGCGGGACCGCGCGATGGCCGAAATGAAGGCTGACGGCGTCGAATATGAGGAACGCCTGGAGCGCATCCAGGATGTCACCTACGAAAAACCGCTCGAGGACTTGCTCGATGCCGCCTTCGACAAGTACTGCCAGGAAGTGCCCTGGGCAAACGACTATCAGCTCTCTCCCAAGAGCGTTCTGCGCGATATGCTGGAAAGCGCGAGCGATTTTAAGGGCTACATTCAAAAGCTCGGCATCGCCCGCTCCGAGGGCATTTTGCTGCGCTACCTGGCAGAGGCTTACCGTTCACTCGACCGCACCGTGCCCATCGAGAAGCGCGACGAGCGCCTGCGCGACATTATCTCGTGGCTGGGCTTTGTGGTGCGCTCGGTGGACTCGAGCCTGGTGGACGAGTGGGAGAACGCCGGCAACCCGGCAGCCCTCGATGCTGCGCCGCCGCGGGGCATCGACGAGGTCGTGGCGGACCGCCGCGGCTGCACGCTGCTGGTGCGCAACGCGCTCTTCCGCCGCGTGACCCTTGCCGCCCGCGAGCACGTTCGCGACCTGGGCGAGCTCGACGACGACTGGGGCATGAGCGAGATCCGCTGGCAAAAAGCGCTCGACGCTTACCACGAGCAGCATGAGGAGATCCTCACCGACGGAGATGCCCGCAGCGCCGCGATGTTTTCCATCGACGAGTCCGACGAGAAGACCACGCACGTATGGCACGTGCACCAGATCTTTGCCGACGAGGATGGCGACCACGACTTTGGCATCATGGGCGATGTCGATCTGGACGCCACGCAGGACGGCGGCGAGGTCATCTTCAAGATCTACCGTGTCGGCTTTATCGAGGACCTGCTCGAGGACTAGCCGAACATACTGGAACGAAACGAAGCGGGGCCGTTGGCAATATCGCCAGCGGCCCCGCTTTTGCACTATACGCTATGCCTTACTCGGCATCCTCGACCTCATACGAATCCGCCTCGGCCGGCTTATCGTTTGTCTCTGACGCAGCCCCGCGCGCCTCGTCAAACGCCGCCTTCATGGTCTTGTTGCCCCACGTGAGCTTACGAATGGTAAGATCGTCGGCTTTCTTGTTGGCTAGGCGCAGATTGTTCTCGGAGGACAGCAACGCCTCCTTGGTTTTCTGCAGATGGCTAATCGTCTTGTCGATCTCATCAATCGCCGTTTGGAACTTGCGGCTCGCGATCTCGTAGTTGCGACCGAAATCATTCTTGAACTTCTCCATCTTGGCCTCGAAGTTCGTGACGTCAATGTTCTGCTGCTTGTACTCCGCTAGCTCCTGTTTATAGCGCAATGAACCCATGGCGGCGTTGCGCAGCAGCGTAATCATGGGAATAAAAAACTGCGGACGGATCACGTACATCTTCTCGTAGCGGTAGCTCACGTCCACGATTCCTGCGTTATAGAGCTCGCTCTCGGGCTCGAGCAGTGTGCAGAGCACCGCGTACTCACAGCCTTTCTGGCGACGATCGTGATCGAGTTTCTTAAAGAAGTCCTCGTTTTTATGCTTGGTCGCGGTCTCGTCGTTCTCGTTTTTCATCTCGAACATAATCGAAATGACCTCGTTGCCGCTCGCGTCGCACTCACGGAAAATGAAGTCTCCCTTGGTGCCCTCGGATGCATCGTTATCTTTCTCGAAGTACGCATTGGGAAACGCCGTCATGCGCAGACGGTTAAACTCGGTCTCGCAGTGCTGCTCGAGCGACTCGCCCACCATCTTGGTGGACAGGCGAACCTTCATGTCCTTAAGGCGCTCAATCTCTTCATCCTTGTAGCGAATCAGGTCATCGCTCGCGCGCTTGGCCTGCGCAAGCTCGAGCTCGTGTGCCGCCTTGGCTTGCTCCTCGCGAGAATCGCGCACCGCCAGCTCGCTCGTCAGTTTGGCACGTGCCTCATCGCGCTCTCGCTCCGCCGCGGCGACCGCCTCTGACAGGTTCATTTTTGCCATCAGTTCCTGCTCGCGCAGCTGGGCACGCAGGCCCTCGGCCTCTTGCTCGGACTGAGCCTTTGCGGCGGAAAACTTCTCTTGCACCTTCGCGCGATAGTCAGTAAGCGCGCGCTCGGCCTCGCTGCGAGCGGCATCGAGCTCACGCTGCGACTCTGCCGCGGCAGCGGCAAGCGCCATCTCCTGGGCCTTGTCCGCCGCGGCGATCCTGGCCTGCAGCTCGGCAATCTGAGCGTCGCGCGCGGACAGGTCGTTTTGAGCAGCATTGCGTGCCGCCGCCTCGGCAAGCCTGGCTTCATCATCTTTGCGCTCCAACTGCGCACGTAAATTGTCGATCTCGCGCTGAAGCTCGGCATTCTCCTTTTGAGCATCGGAACGGGCCTCAACCGCCGCGCGCTGACTTGCACTCTCGCGCTCTGCGGCAGCGCCTTCGAGCTTGGCGCGCAGCTCGGCAAGCTCAGCGTCGCGCTTGGCAACCTCTTGTGCCAGCTGCTGAGCTGCAGCGTTCTTCTGCTCGACAAGCTGAGCGTCGCGCTGAGACTCTGCCTTTTGCAAAGCAGCCGTCGAGCGCGAGCGCTCAAGCTCCAGTGCCTGCTCGCCCTCGCGCTGGACCGCCTTCACACGCTCATCAAGATCGCGCGAGAACTCGGCATCGCGCACCTGTTTGACGATATCTGCATAGCCGGACGCATCGACCTTAAACACTTCGCCGCAATGCGGGCACTTGATCTCGTTCATGGCAGCTCCTCGATGGACGCAAATTTCAACCGCCTACACTCTACCGCGCCGCACGGACAAAAAAGACGCCGCCGCCATAATGGCAACGGCGCCAGAACCACCACAAAGGCGACTGTCCCCTTTGTGGTGACTTGGGTCCTTACAGGTCGCGGTAGTCGATCAGGCGAAGATCAGGTTGAGACTCAAGCCAAGTGCGAAGCTCGGGGTCGATCAGCGCATCGACTTCCTTGGTGCGGTCGGTCGTGAGCGAGCTGTTCTCCAGGATAAAACGATCGAGATAGCCCGGATGGCACACAAAGACGACCGTCTCGCCGTCCACCATCTCGCGAACCGTCTGCATGATTGCCTCTTTGGGCTCGTAGCCCGGCTCCATCGAGCGCATCACCATGCGCAGATCAGTATCTCCGCAATGCACCACAGCCGCGGGGTCGAAGCTCGCCTTTTGCTCCTTAAGGCCCAGCTCCTGAGCAACCGCCGAGATCGCTCGGTTAAGGTTTTTGCTCATGACGGCATGGGCCTCAAAGTAATCGGGCTCGCGGCCCACGATCTCGACAAAGCGGTCATGCTGCGCGCGGATCTCGATGCAGGCCTCGTCGAAGTCTATCAACTCCTCGCCGCGCTTAAAATGATCGCGGAAGGTACGGCTGCTATGGAACTCGCCGTTCTCGTTGAGCATGCTCGGAATGAGCGCCGGGTCGGCACACGGCTTGCCCAGGCACACGTTGGTGTGCTGACCCACCGCAATGCCGACATCCGCCACGAGCGACCAGCCACGCTCGGCCTCGGGCATATTGGGCATAAGTCCCGCCGAGCGCACCAGGCCCTCATTGATACTGCGGGCAATCCCCAGGTTAACGGCATACGAATAACCGATATCGTCGGCACGAATGAGCAATTGCTTCATATTGACCCCCATCTACGGAAAGGGACACTTGAAGCGCAGCCAAGTGCCCCAGATAATTGTCCTACCGAACGGATGCTTTAGGCTTTGGCGGCAGCAGCGTCTTCGTCGAGCTGCTCCTTGGTAAAGCCAAAGAAGTAGGCGATGGCAGCGGCGGCAACAAATGCAGTGCCCGATGCAACGCAGCCCCATACGAGATTAGCAGTTCCGCCTGCAACATAACCTGTAATACCAAGGATATTAGTTGCGCCCAAAACATACGTGGTCACATTAGTGAGAGCCGCGATCAGGCCGCCGATAGCGCCGCCCGCGACCATGGCACCCAGGCAGCGAGTATACTTAAAGCCGCAGCCATACAGCGCGGGCTCCGTCACGCCACCGACAATGCCGGAGAGCGAGAAACCAAGCATAGCGCCCTTTTCGTCGACCTCCTTAAGGCGCAGGAAGGCACCGAAGGCCATGCCCCACGTGGCGAACTGAGCGATAGCACCCGCGACCATAACGCAGGAGTCAGACCCTGAGGTGAGCACCTGCACAATGCCGAGGGCAATCAGAACCTGGTGCATACCGGTCATAACCAGGAACTCCCAAAGCGCAGCAATGGCGACGAGGGAGAGGATCGTGACGATGCCGCCAGCGTTTCCGAGGCCGAACATAAAGTTGCCGACCAGGTCGCCCAGAATGGAACCAATCGGAGCTAGGGCGCACAGGGAAACGGGGGTCATCACAGCCATGGTGCACACGGGCACAAACACCGTGGAGAGCATGTCGGGGATGATCTTCTTCATGAACTTCTCGACGACCATCAGCACCGGCATAGACAGCAGCATGGGGAGCACGGTCGCAGAATAGTTGTTCAGCTGAGCCGGGAGCGCGCCGTAAACCATCGTGGTCGTAGCACCCGAATCCGCCGCAGCGTTGACCAGCGTCATGAACTCAGGGGCAATGAGCACGCCGCCGAGCATCATGCCGAGCGGCTGGCTGCAGCCGAGCTGCTTTGCGGCAGCCCAACCCAGATAAACAGGGAGGAAATAATAGCCTGCGTTGTAAATCCAGTTGTAGAAGAAGTTGTAGATGTCGGAATCAGCAGACCAGATACCGAGCATGCCGTCGCCGCAAAGTACGGCAAGTGTGCGGAACATGGCGGCGCCCATGATAATGGGGATCGTCATGCACATTGTCTTGGACAGGTAGTTAAGGGCCTTCTTGCCCGCAGTCTTGACCGTCAGTGGCTCCTTGATGCCGTCATCGAGGTTCTCGTCAATGGAGCCTTCGCCCTTGACGCCCAGCGCAATGGCGGCGTCATAGACCTTCGGCACGTTCTGGCCAATGATGACCTGATACTGGCCGCCAGACCACTGTGCACCCAGCACGCCCTTGATCTTCTTTACTTCATCGTCATTGGGAATGGACTGATCCTTGAGGTTCAGACGCAGGCGGGTCATGCAGTGCGTCGCGTTCGTCACATTGGAGGCGCCGCCGACGGCAGCAAGCACGTCCTCGGCAATCTTCTTGTTATCGACAGCCATGTCGAATCCCTTCTCTTCCAACTAAAGGCCGTGGGACTTCACGGCACCAAGACGCACAATTCCGCTCGCGCCTGCGCAGCGCGCGACATCAGTTGGCAAGAGATTGATTTGCATGTGATTCCCGGGTGGATCGACATGAAAAAGCCCCGCGCACAACCGACAGAGACCCAATTATGGCCTCGGCAGAATCGGTAGTGCCTCTCGGAGCTGCGCCGTGAGTAACACCCAACACACGGCGAGTATATGCGGCAGATGCGTTCGTTGCGGCTCAGATTACCGACGAACGGTAGCAAACGACCCGCGAACGGTCGCCATGACGGAAAGGAAATACCAGAGAGCCTATTTATCCGAGTGGACAGAAGCCACGCGATTCACATGCATGATCAGATAGACGAGCTCCTCTTGGGCCAATGGCTCGCCAAAGGTCTCTTGAATCAGATCGTCGACACGGCGAGCGCAACGCGATGCCGCCGGATACTGCTCCACGAGCACGTCGTAAAGACCGGAGTTCTCGGTATCGATCGGCTCTTTCTTTGCCACGCGGTCGAGCAGATAGCGCACATGAGTGGCAAAGCGGGCAAAGGCGAACGACGAGCGATCGACCGTCACACCCAACTCTTCTTGAATAATCGCGACCGTCATATCGAGCAGTCGCTCCTCGTGCTGCTCGGCAAGCACGCGCCGCTCGCTCGGCTTAACCGATGCGTTGACAATCGACATGGCAATGCCCGCGGCCTCGCTTCGGGGCATGCGCACATGAAAGCTCTTCTGGATACCGCGAACAGCCAGCTCGCCCAAGCGGTATTCGATGGGATGCAGCTGCTCAAGATCGCGCTCAAGCGGCAACGACACCACCATGTGTTCGCGGGCACGCTTAATGGCAAACTGAATATGGTCTGCCAATGTAATGGGAAGGTTAGGACTCAATTCGTACGAAAGCTGTCCGGTCGCGATATCGGCCAGCTGAGCAGAAAACTCCAGCACCTCGGGATCGACCTCATCGATAAACGCCAGGTACTTTGAATCAATGCCGTAAAAGGTACGCGTGATGACATCCAGGTCGACCTCATGCGGCATATCGCCAAAGCCGATACCACGACCCAGCGCGATAAGCTGACGCCCCGCGCCGTCTTCGCAGATGGCAGCGTTATGGTTAATGCGCTGGATAGCCCTCATGGATTCATCGCTCCTACTGAAACGCGCCGCACAGACCATCCGCGCGGCGCGTTCATTCTACCTGCACTTACAGCTACAGTCCAAAGAAGCCTAGGATTTGGTCACGGCTTACGGGCTTGTACTCGTTGGCGTCGAGGCCGACATCGTAGCGAAAGATAGGACGTTCGCGATCGCGGTTGCGTGCGTTGGTGCGGTCACCCCTGCTGTGGATATGCCCGTGCAGCATGATGGCGCCACGTGCCTTGCCGTTCCAGCTGAGCATGGGGTAGTGGCTCATAACCAGACGATGGCCCTTGGCATAGCCAGGAGCAACCTCCAAGTAATCACGCACGTCTTCCCAGATTTGGGGCGCAGCTGGATCTTCCCAGTCGCCGTCATGGTTACCACGGATGAGCGTCACATTCTGGCATTCGATGCGCTCGCGCAGGCGCACCGCCTCCGCCAGGGGCAAACGATAGGTAAAGTCTCCCAAGATATAGAGGCGGTCGTCCACAGCCACGCACTCATTGATGGCATCGATGACTTTGCGGTTCATCTCCTCGACCGAATCAAACGGCCGATCCATGTCGTGCAAGATATTCGTATCGCCCAGGTGCAGGTCGGCGGTAAACCACATCATCGTCTATGCCCTCATTTCGCAACGCGTTCAACTCGTGCTAAGTATACAGACGCAGCGATGCGGCGGTTATCCAAAGAGCCCGCCGAACAGACCTCGGCGGCGCTTGCCTTGCTTTTTCGAAGCGTCACCCTGAGTTTTCTTGTCCTGCCGTTTCCTACGGTCCTGCTCCAACCCATCGTCATCGAGTAGCATATCCCACTCAAACGGGTCATCCGTCAGATCGAACAGATCATCGTCATCAAA
The DNA here is from genome assembly GCA_902364975.1 of Coriobacteriaceae bacterium. Taxonomy (GTDB): domain Bacteria; phylum Actinomycetota; class Coriobacteriia; order Coriobacteriales; family Coriobacteriaceae; genus Collinsella. Next base: position 65,855 of record CABJFQ010000005.1, read on the forward strand.
CATGGCAGCCTTCATTGCCGACTAGCGAGCATCCACCACATAGAGGCCAACGCGCACCTGATGCCACGGACTGCGCTCGGGGGCAACCTGTTGTACGCGGGCCTCAAACACATCCTCGTGGCCGTAATACATCATCAAGGACAGCGGGCCGACCTCGTTTCCCGGAACATACCCAAGCTTGGTGTTGCCGTAATAAATCGCAACCGCCTCGGGGTCATGGGGATTATCACGCTCCGCACACAGCGTCAGCTTATCGCCCGCTTTAAGATCGCCCAGGACCAAGGCGCCATCAGCATACTGAAATCCTGCAATGTGAAATGACAGAAGAACACGTGAAGGCTCGTACATAGCAGCTCCTCTAACAGCCGGATAAATCGGCGCTTAACCGTACTGAGAAGCTTACGGGCCCGTGCGGACACAAATTCGCCCCACCCGCGCCTTTTCGACCGTTTGTCGCTACACCATCTGATTCTAATGCACAAACATGCGCACGAACTTGTGCTTCCAGCTTGCATAAGGGGCATAGCGGAATGGCACGTCCAACCACGTTGCCTTGTTCACGATGCTCTTCTTGTGGCTAAACGTATCGAAGCTCTCACGTCCATGGTACTGTCCCATACCGCTCGCCCCCATGCCGCCAAAGCCCATATGGCTCGTGGCCAAATGCATAATGGTGTCGTTAACGCAGCCGCCGCCAAAGGGCACGTAGCGCACAAAGCGCTGCTGAACCGCACGATCCTGACTAAAGATATACAGGGCCAGCGGCGTCGGACGATCCGTAATAAACGTCTCGGCCTCGTCTAGGCTCTCAAACGTCAGCACCGGCAAGATGGGGCCGAAAATCTCCTCCTGCATCACGGCGTCCTCAGGCGCCACGCCGTCTAGGATCGTCGGCTCAATCTTGAGCGACGACTCGCGCGCCGTTCCTCCCAGCACAACCTTATCGGGGTCGATCAGCCCGCGTACGCGCGCGAAATGCTTGGTGTTGACAATATGACCGTAGTCCTCGTTGTCGAGCGGGTGCTCGCCAAACATGCGACGGACCTCCTCCTTGATGAGGCCCAACAGCTCATCGTGCACGCGCGTATCGACCAGCAGGTAGTCGGGCGCCACGCAGGTCTGCCCCACGTTGAGCCATTTACCAAAGGCGATACGTCGTGCCGCGACCTTCAAGTTTGCCGTCGCATCCACGATGCAGGGACTCTTTCCGCCCAGCTCAAGCGTCACGGGCGTGAGGTTTTTGCTCGCGCGCTCCATGACGAGCTTGCCGACCGGAACGCTACCGGTAAAGAAGATCTTGTCCCAGCACTCGTCGAGCAGCGCCTCATTCTCGGCGCGCCCGCCTTCGACGACCGTCACCAGGCACGGATCAAATGCTTCCTCGCAAATCCGCCTGAGCACCGCGCTCGATGCCGGAGCATAGGCGCTCGGCTTGATGACCACGGTATTGCCCGCGGCAAGGGCGCCGGCGAGTGGCTCGAGCGTCAGCAAAAACGGGTAGTTCCAAGGAGCCATGATCAGCGTGACGCCATAGGGCACGGCTTGCGTTTTGCACACGCTCACGGCGTTGGCGAGGTCACACGGACGCAGACGCGGGCGACTCCATCGAGCCACATGCGCAATCTGATGTCGAATCTCGGAAAGCGAGGTGCCGATCTCGCACATATACGCCTCGTCATGTGACTTTCCCAAATCGGTCTTGAGCGCATGGGCAATATCGGCCTCGTGGGCCCGTACCGCATCGCGTAAACTCACGAGCGCACGACGCCGAGCATCGACATCAAACGTGGCGTGCGTCTTAAAGTAGGCGCGCTGGTCGCCGACGATGCGCGCAATTTCCTCGGTGTTCATGGACCCTCCTAGTTCTCGTCCTCAAACATACCACCCGCAACGACCTCGTACATACGCTCGAGCTCCAAACGGTCCATCAAAAGTGGAACGGGGTATAGCGGATTGGCCTCGGCATCGGCATGGGCCGCCATTTGCGGAATATCGGAGCGGCGAATACCCGAGACATATTTGGGGATTCCCAGGGCCTCGTTCATGCGGTCAACCCAATCGATAAAGGCCTCGGCCGCCAGGCTGTCCTGCGCGGTAGCCGGCGCAATGCTCGCCATGCGAGCAAGATCGGCAAGCTTGGGGGCGGCGGCGTCACCATAAGCGCGAAGCATGTGCGGCAGGATGATCGCGTTGGCCAAACCGTGCGGAACTCCGTATCGGCCGCCCAGACTGTGCGCGATGGCATGCACATATCCGACATAGGAGCGGGTAAACGCAACGCCCGCCTTATACGCCGCCGAAAGCATATTGCGACGAGCGCGCATGTCATCACCATGCTCATAGGCCTCGAGCAAATTGTCATGGATGAGCTGCACCGCCTGTCGCGCCATCTTGCGCGTATAGGGCGTAGTGCTTCGCCCGATAAAGGCCTCGACGGCATGCGTCAGGGCGTCCATGCCCGTCTGCCCCGTAATGGAGGCGGGCAGACCGCGCGTAAACTCGGGGTCGTGCACCGCAAAGCGCGGGATAAGCACAAAGTCGTTAATAGGGTACTTGTAATGCGTCTCGTCATCGGTAATTACCGCCGCAAGCGTGACCTCGCTTCCCGTGCCTGCCGTGGTGGGAACGGCGATGAGCAGCGGCAGGCGACGATGAATCCGCAGCAGGCCGCGCATCTTGTTGATGGGCTTGCTTGGCTGCGTGATGCGTGCACCCACGCCCTTGGCGCAGTCCATGGCCGATCCTCCGCCAAAACCGATAATGGCCTGGCAGGCGCTCTCTCGATACAGGGACGCCGCCTCCTCCACATTCGAGACCGTGGGGTTCGCACGCGTTTCGGCATAGACCGCAACGCCAACCCCCTGAGCCGTAAGCGCACGCTCGAGTGATGCCGTGAGCCCCAAACGTGCAATACCAGGGTCCGTCACGATAAGGACCTTCTGGATCGAGCGCTTTTGAAGCACCGCGGGCACATCCTCGGCATGCTCCAAAATGCGCGGCTCGGTATAGGGCAGGATCGGCAATGCAATGCGAAAAACCGTCTGATATGTTCGACACCAGGCACGACGGGCTAGATGCATAAAGGAAACTCCTTTATTTGTTGATAGGTCAACATTTGCTCGACCGATTGTACTCATCGGAGGTCGCACGAGGTTTAGCAATCGTTAATCAATCAACATCTTCATATCTCAAAATTGTTTTATTAAAAATCATTCCTAATAGGCTTCACATTTGGTTGCATTTATGGATAATAGAACCCGTCAAGACGCACGTCCGGAGAGGGCCCTTACGGGACCGGACGAGCGCGCAATCGCCATCGATCGAAAGGATCGAATCATGAAGTTTGTTTGCCCCGTTTGCGGTTATGTGGAAGAGTTCGACGGCGACCAGCTGCCCGAGGATTTTAAGTGCCCCCAGTGCGGCGTTCCCGGTTCTCGTTTCCTGAAGCAGGAGGAGGGCCAGCTCGAGTGGGCTGCTGAGCACGTCGTGGGCGTCGCCAAGATGGAGGGCGTCTCCGAGGACATCGTTGCCGACCTGCGCGCCAACTTTGAGGGCGAGTGCTCCGAGGTCGGTATGTACCTGGCCATGGCTCGCGTCGCTCATCGCGAGGGCTATCCCGAGATCGGTCTGTACTGGGAGAAGGCTGCCCACGAGGAGGCCGAGCATGCCGCCAAGTTCGCTGAGCTCCTGGGCGAGGTCGTGACCGACTCCACCAAGAAGAACCTCGAGATGCGCGTTGAGGCCGAGAACGGCGCCACCGCCGGCAAGACCGATCTTGCCAAGCGCGCCAAGGCCGCTGGTCTCGATGCCATCCACGACACCGTGCACGAGATGGCTCGCGACGAGGCCCGCCACGGCAAGGCTTTCGCCGGCCTGCTCAAGCGCTACTTTGGCTAAGCCAGACGCCTGAGAGACAATCTCTAGCTCGATGAGGCCCGGACCGTATTGGTTCGGGCCTTTTTGTGTCTCGAGGACTCGTTAACGCCCTGAAATAGAGCTATCTTCGGCATCGGTCTCTCGTCAAAAACTAAGTGAGTAGACTTTTTGGAACTTGCCGAGCAGACCATCCGTATTGCTTTATAAAGTCGCAGGTAAATGACTTGTTTCAAAACGGCCTGGTCGCCAAAGTGCCAAAAGCCTACTCACTTAGAACCGCAGCCGTCCACGATCGAGCTGCTTTGTGTCTAACGGGCATCTTTCCGTCAATTACTCCCAATTTTGTCCAGTCAACGAATAGTTCAGACCGGAGTAATGTCTCAGCCCTTTGCTCATCTGAGCTTTTATCACGATATTCAGCATCGAGCATCCTGCATACGGCCTTAACGATCTCGTGGAATCTACCCTCATCGGATATCTGTCTGTGTGTCAGGAGAAGTACATCGTAGCCCATGGCCTGAAGGGCCGTCATGCGGTCAGCGTCACGCAAGCCATCCCCTGCGCGTCCGTGCGAGGCCTTTCCCTGACATTCAATGGCCACCTGTCGCCTGCCGTCCAGCGAAGAAAGAAGTAGGTCGATATATACACGGGACTTTCCCACAATCGCTCGAGCACTTGTGCTTAGCATCACTTCAACATTGAGCTCTATGCCGCAAAAACCTTCGCCTCCCAGGGATCGCGGCAGTGCAAGTAGCAAATACGCCTCGACCTCAAAAGGCGACGCGGCGCCCAATGGAACGAGTTGCGATACCGCTATAAATCTATTGCCGTAACGCATCCCGCAAACATCTGAACAAAAACGGTCAAGGTCTCCGCCCAAAACCAAAGCGTCTCGACGCCATAAATTTGAGGCGGTGCCGTCCTCCGACGGGCAGCGCACCCAACCGAACGTTGTCGAAATCGCGCCCGAATCAATTGCACGCGAAAGCTCCGCCTCAAGTGCCGCCGGCAGGGCACACACCGCAAACAAGCCACACATCTCCGCCAATACCAAAAGAAGCTGAAGATCCGTCAGATGCCGCAACATGATGAATGCCGTCAGTAGAGGAGACGTAATCAAAACCCCATGCTCCGTTTCCAGCACGGATTCCCTGGGAAGCTCACCAAGAAACAGCCGCTGCCTAATGCTGGCAGGACAAGTCCGTTTGTTTCTCGTCCGAACCAATGTATACAACGGAAAACCGAGCGCGACCGCAGCCGTCGGGTTGCGGGCGAGATCATATCGCTGCCGGTCTTCTTCCGGTCGTGGAAGCGGCGGACACAAAGCGCGGACTTGAGGAGGCAAACGCCAGTACCTAAAAGCTGATATGTCACAAAGTAGATCCTTCATAGGCACAGGAAAACACGAATTTCAACCCAGTCAGTCACGCATTGGCGCGAACGCACCAAAAATGGCGCCGAACGGACTGCCAAGTTTTCAACAGCCCTCCCCAACTGGCCAAAAGCTTGCCGAGAGCTGGACGGAGCGTTGTTGAAAACCCCGCTTCTTTTCTCATGCGGAAGCCTTGCGCGGCAAGTGAGTAGACTATTTAGGACCCGCCGAGCAGACCGACTAAACTGCTTCACAAAATCGCAGGTAGATAGCTTGCTACAAAACTGCCTGGTCGCCAAAGTGCTAAAAGTCTACTCACTTAGGTTGCAGAGTGCCCCCCATTAGCTGCAATTCCAAGGTAGTTAGTACTTTTGGACTCAGATCGTCATACTGAACAAGAATTTGAGTTGAGTTTTCAGGGACAGATGCGCCATCGGCACACCAAAAACAGTCACCGATATCGATAAAAGGGATGCTCGAGCGCGTGAGGGCCCGTGCAAAAGTGCTTCCGCCCATTCCACGCTCCGCAACCACGATACAGTAAAGGCCCGCGTCTGCATGCTCGATCGAGACTTCCCCTGCCGGAAACGCCTTTCGCACAAGCGCCGTCAGGCCATCACGCGCCTCGCGAGCTCGAACGCGCACGCGGTTCACATGTCGCTCGTAATCACCCGATTCCAGCAAGCGAGCCAAAGCGACCTGGTCAACAGAACTCACCGACGAGGCGTAAAAACCAAGGTTGCGCCTAAACCGTTCCATCAGCTCATCAGGCAGGACCATATACGCCAAACGCAGGGCCGACGACAGACTTTTTGAAAAGGTGTTGGTGTAGATGACCGATTGGGCGGCATCGATCGACGCGAGCGCGGGAATCGGCTTGCCGGCAAGGCGAAACTCACAATCAAAGTCATCTTCGATGAGATACCGGTCCGGCTGCTCGGCGGCCCAGCTCAGCAGGGCATAGCGACGCGCAATGCTCGTCACAAGGCCGGTCGGATATTGGTGAGACGGCATCAGGTGAAGGACATCCGCCCCGGTTTTCTGCAGAGCGCTCAGGTCCACGCCGTCGTCATCCAACGGGATATGTCGTACTTGGCAGCCCATAGCCTGATAGATGCGCGTCAGGCGCAAATAGCCCGGATCCTCAACGGCATACACCTTGTCGGCTCCAAGCAACTGAACCAACATGGTATCGAGCAGCTGGGCGCCCGCACCGATAACAATGTTGTTGGGGTCGACATTCATACCCCTTATCCCGCGCAGATGGCGAGCAATTGCGCGTCGTAGCCGAGCAGTGCCCTGCGCCGGTGCGGGCGAAAAGATTTCGCGCTCATCTTCGGATGCCAGCGTCGCCCGTAGCGCGCTTTGCCAAAGCCGCGCCGCCTCCAAAGCAGAAGGAGAAAGCGCATCGAATCGCTCGACCTGTCCGTTGACATCATGCACGATGGGGCCCACAGAGACGGCATCTCGGTCGATGCCCTCCGCAGCCGAAGCCAAAACCGGTGCATCCGGAAGCTCGCAAGCGTAGTAGCCACGACGTGGCATTGAGCAAATATAGCCCTCAGCGAGTAACTGGCTATATGCATTCTCGATGGTAATGACACTGATACCCAGATGACTCGCAAAGGCGCGCTTAGACGGAAGATGCTCCCCCGCCGCAATGCGTCCAGCAACGATATCATCTCGAATTTGCTGGTAAACATACTCATAGAGCGATGCTTCGCCGCGGTTTTCCAAATTATAGTCAAGCATGAGTTTGTCACCTGACCTTATCGAGTCATTCAATCTGATATTACTCTGACCTTGTTATTATCTCGAAAACTGAGTATTTCGCCATACCCAGCTCCCCGATAGGATGTTCCGTCAAGCAATGCACATGCCAACCAAGGGAGCAACCATGGCAGAACAGACCAGCAAGGCCGATCGCGTTAAACTCAACCGCGAGCTCGCGCAGATGCTCAAGGGCGGCGTCATCATGGACGTCACCACGCCCGAGCAGGCACGCATCGCCGAAGAGGCGGGCGCCTGCGCCGTCATGGCGCTCGAGCGCATCCCGGCCGACATCCGCGCCGCAGGCGGCGTCTCGCGCATGAGTGATCCCAAGATGATCAAGGGCATCCAGGAGGCCGTCTCCATCCCTGTTATGGCCAAGTGCCGCATCGGCCACATTGTCGAGGCGCAGATCCTGCAGGCCATCGAAATCGACTACATCGACGAATCCGAGGTCCTCTCCCCCGCCGATGATGTCTACCACATCGACAAGACCCAGTTTGACGTGCCGTTTGTCTGCGGCGCCCGCGATCTGGGCGAGGCACTGCGCCGTGTTGCCGAGGGCGCCACGATGATTCGCACCAAGGGCGAGCCGGGCACGGGCGACGTCGTTCAGGCCGTGCGCCATATGCGCAAGATCCAAAAGCAGATCCGCGACGTTGTTGCCCTGCGCGACGACGAGCTCTTTGAGGCAGCCAAGCAGCTGCAGGTTCCGGTCGAGCTGGTGCGCGAGGTCCATGCCACGGGCAAGCTCCCCGTCGTAAACTTTGCCGCCGGCGGAGTCGCGACCCCCGCCGACGCCGCGCTGATGATGCAGCTGGGCGCCGAGGGCGTCTTTGTTGGCTCGGGCATCTTTAAGAGCGGCGACCCCGCCAAGCGCGCCGCCGCCATCGTCAAGGCCGTGGCAAACTTCACCGACGCCAAGCTCATCGCCGAGCTTTCGGAGGACCTGGGCGAGGCCATGGTGGGCATCAACGCCGACGAAATCGAGATCATCATGGAGGAGCGCGGGCGCTAGTCCAGCAGAAAGGATCGCACATGAGCGATTATGCAGACCAAACGGTCGCCGTGCTGGCGGTCCAGGGCGCTTTTGCCGAGCACGAGGCAAGACTGTCCGAGCTGGGCGCACGTTGTATCGAGATGAGGCAGGCGGCCGATTTGCAGCAGAACTTTGACCGCCTGGTCCTCCCCGGCGGCGAGTCCACCGTTCAGGGCAAGTTACTTGCCGAGCTTGGTATGCTCGATGAGCTTCGCACCCGCATTGTTGAGGGCATGCCCGTCCTGGGCACCTGCGCCGGCTTGATTCTGTTGGCGCGCGATCTTGCCGCCCACGACGATAAGGGGACGCCGCGCTTGGCAACCATGGATGTGCTCGTTGAGCGCAATGCTTACGGCAGACAGCTCGGCAGCTTTCGAACCAAGGGGCAGGTAGCCGGCATCGACGGTGAGGTGCCGCTGACGTTTATCCGTGCGCCCCGCATCGTCGAGGTCCACGGCGACGCCAAGGCCTTAGCGAAAGTCGACGGGCGCATCGTCGCCGCCCGCCAAGGCAACCAGCTCGGCGTAACCTTCCACCCCGAACTCGACGAAGACACCCGCCTCCACGAACTGCTCCTACAAATGTAGGAAGAACAGAAACGAGAGTGGATAATCCCCCACCTTGAGCATGAATATGGGCTCATACCAGGAGATTATCCACTCTCATACTATGTAGTCGTTGGGGACGTTCTTAAACGACTACTCAAACAAGAACGTCCCCAACGACTACATTGCGATAGATGACCACGTTTGCCCAGATAAAACCGACCAAAATAAACCTGTCCCTTTTTGGCAGGTTTCGACCAAGGCAATGTCGATGTTTCGGCAACGAAAGCGAGCGCCCACCAGAGCGAACAAATTGGCATGAAAAGAGGACGGCATAGACCTTCTGGTCATGCCGTCCTCTTTGAATGACAAGTTGTCGCTCTGGTGGGCGCGCAGCGTCGAGCAGTTGCGCGGTTTGGTAAAACCGCGCAACCCAATTAGAAGCGGTTGCCGCGGAAGCCGCCACCGTTGCGGCCGCCGCGATCACCACCGCGACCGCCGCGGTCGCCGCCACGGTTGCCGCCGAAGCCGCCACGGTTGCCGCCACGGTCGCCAAAGCCACCACGGTTGCCGCCAAAGCCGCCGCGACCGCCGCGGTCGCCGCCACGGTCGCCAAAGCCGCCACGGCCGCCGCG
>CABJFQ010000005.1:75101-140493 GCA_902364975.1 Coriobacteriaceae bacterium
GCGGAAGCCGCCACCGTTGCGGCCGCCGCGATCACCACCGCGACCGCCGCGGTCGCCGCCACGGTTGCCGCCGAAGCCGCCACGGTTGCCGCCACGGTCGCCAAAGCCACCACGGTTGCCGCCAAAGCCGCCGCGACCGCCGCGGTCGCCGCCACGGTCGCCAAAGCCGCCACGGCCGCCGCGATCGCCGCCGCGACCGCCGCGGTCACCGCCACGGCCACCGCGATCGCCAAAGCCGCCGCGACCGCCACGGTCACCGCCACGGCCACCGCGCTCGTCACGGCCGCCACGAGGACCGCGGTCCTCGTCCAAGCCCATGGCGACAAGCGGAGCGATAACCTTATCGAGGGCGGCCATCAGCTCGGTGGCCTCCTCATAAGAAAGCTCGGGCAGGAGCTTCTCCTTCTTGTTGGCAAGCTCGACCAGGCCCTCAGCAGCATCCTCGGCAGCGAAGACGACGATCTTGCGCATATCGCCCTCGGCGTCGTCGATGCGGCCGACCAGATCGGCAGCCTCGGCCTCGGCCATCAGGCCATCAAGCTCACGAAGGCGCATGCCCAGCAGGTCGGACATCTCCTTCTGCTCCATCTTGGGCTTGAGGTCAAGGAGCTTGATGGCGCGCTCGATGTTTGCCATGCGCTCGGCCTTGGCCTCCTCCTCCTTGGAAATAGCAAAGCGACGGCTACGCAGCAGGCGGGCGGCCTTCTGCATCTTGTCCATCAGCTCTTCGTCATCGTAATCAACGGTGGCCTCGACAACCTCGGCCTCCTCGGCGGAAACCTCGTCAGCAGCCTCAATCTCGGCAGCTTCGGTCTCCACGGTCTCGACTGCCTCGACCTCGGCAGCCATGGTCTCGTTCTCGGTCTCGTTCATGATCTCTTCGTTCTCGGACATGAGACTCCTTCTTGGCCCTCTCGGGCATCATCGCCCCATTCGCGGGGCCCGTCGCGCACTCTTTGCGCTTTAAACATTCATGCCTCTCGGCAAAACGTCCACTAGTTTATGGTCTCGCCCGCCAATCTAGCTGCAGAATCTATGTGCACACATTAATGCGACATGTCGCGGTATCATGACCTGAACCAAACGTGTCCACCTTAAGGAGCCCGCCATGATTAAGCCCATCATGAAATCCGAGTTCTTTTTACGCCTGCCTTCCGAAGACGCGGGACCCGACGACGCCGTAATCGGACAAGACCTCCTGGATACGCTCCATGAGCATGAGCACGAGTGCGTGGGTCTCGCCGCCAACATGATCGGCGTGCGCAAACGCATCATCTGCGTAAAGGACGGCAACAGGGCGCTGCTGATGTACAACCCTCAAATTCTTGAGCAGGTCAATTCCTATCAGACGAGCGAAGGATGTCTCTCGCTTTCCGGCGAGCGCCCCTGTACTCGCTATCGCCGCATTAAGGTTGAGTATTTGGACGAGAATTTCGTCCACCGCATCAAAAACTTCTCGGGCTACACCGCCGAGATCATCCAACACGAAATCGACCACTGCAACGGGATTGTTATTTAGACAGCCAGGGTAACGATGCAGGTTGAGCACACGACAGCGAGCGAGCCGCATTTGCGCCAAGGTGACGTGAAATGAGAGGGCGCTGACCTTCTGGTCGCGCCCTCGAAATTGAACGTCAGATTGGCGTGAATGCGGCTCGCGCAGCGTCAGGTGGTCCGCCGTTCGGTAGAACGGCGGAACTAATTAGCTCTGGCGGTAATGATCGAAGAAGTCGGCGAGGTCTTCGAGCGACTCTTTGAGCACTTCCATGCGCGGCAGGTACACGATGCGGAAGTGGTCGGGCTCACCCCAGTTAAAGCCGCCGCCGCGCGTGATCAGGATCTTCTTCTCGTGCAGCAGGTCAAGGGCGAACTGCTCGTCGTCAGTGATGTTGAACTTCTTCACATCCATCTTGGGGAAGATATAGAACGCCGCACGCGGCTTGACCACCGAGATGCCGTCGATCTTGTTGAGTGCCTCATACACGAAGTTGCGCTGCTCGTAGACACGACCGCCGGGGCGGATGTAGTTGTTAACAGACTGATGGCCGCCGAGCGCCGTCTGGACGATTGACTGAGCCGGCACGTTGGAGCACAGGCGCATGTTCGAGAGCATGTTGATGCCCATAATAAAGTCGCTCATGCAGCGCTGGTTACCCGAAAGCACCATCCAGCCAATACGATAGCCCGCGATCATGTGCGACTTGGAAAGGCCGCTAAAGGTGACGCAGGGCAGGTCGGGAGCGAGCGAGGCAATCGAGACGTGCTCGTAGCCGTCCATGCACAGGCGGTCGTAGATCTCATCGGCAAAAATCATGAGCTGGTGCCTGCGCGCGATCTCAACGATGCCCTCGAGTACCTCGCGCGGATAGACCGAACCCGTGGGGTTGTTGGGGTTGATGATGACGAGGGCCTTGGTCGCGCTCGTGATCTTGGACTCCATATCCTCCAGGTCGGGATACCAATCCGCTTGCTCATCACACAGATAGTGAACGGGATGACCGCCGGCAAGGGTTGCGCACGCCGTCCAGAGCGGATAGTCGGGGCTGGGGATCAGAATCTCGTCGCCATTGTCGAGCAGCGCGTTCATCGAAAGCTGAATGAGTTCGGACACGCCGTTGCCCGTGTAGATGTGCTCCATCTGAACATTGGGCAGGCCCTTGATCTGCGAGTACTGCATGATTGCCTTGCGCGCGGAGAACAGGCCACGCGAGTTGGAATAGCCTTCGCAGTCGGGCAGCTGCTGGCGCATGTCCTTGATGACCTCATCGGGCGTGCGGAAACCAAAGGGCGCCGGATTACCGATGTTGAGCTTGAGAATACGCTCGCCCTCGTCCTCCATACGGGCGGCCTCGTCGACGACGGGGCCGCGCACGTCATACAGGACGTTATCGAGCTTGGTGGATTTAGAAAAAGTACGCATGGTGGTGCTCCTTGGAATTTGAGCTGAGGGATGGGGTTCGGGCTTGGGCACGTTGCGAGGCGATGATTCCTCGCCTTGATCGGCGTCACCGGCGAGCAGCCAGGAAACATCGACCTCCAAAATACGAGCGAGCAGCTCTGCCACATCGCGCCGCGGGATCGTCTTGCCGCTCACATATTGGCTCATCTGACTCTTGCCGAGTTTTTTTCCGAGCATCTCCGATGCGCGGATTACGTCCGACTGGCGAACGTCGCGATCGGACATGGTCTGTCGCAGGCGATCGCTAAACGTCTCTTGGGCCATTAGAACCTCCTTGCTGGCAAAGTTCAATTTATAGAACACGAATTGAACCTAAGTTCAATTTAGGCAGCAGTATAGCGCCGTACCTTATTCGGAAGTTCAATTTCACAAGAAAACGTACCGAACTCCGAGATTTGCCCAAGGCGGACAATGACGCGCACGCGTTTAGAGATATTCAAGGAATCGAGCGGCGGCAAGCGAAACGTCAGCCGTGCGATATATCGCGTTGATCTGCCGATGGGGATGTCCCTCGAGCGGACGCACGGCGACATCGAACTGACAGCGGCGCAAGATGAGCGCCGGAAGAATACTCACGCCCAGACCGTCCTCGACCATGGCCATAATCGCATAATCATCCCAGGTCGATAGCTTAGAACGCACCGCCAGACCCGCGCGGCGAAACAGCGGCGTAATCTCGTCGTCGCTACCGCGTTCCAGAAGAATAAACTGCTCGTTGGCCAAATCGGCAAGGGAAACGACCTCCGCGGTGGCAAGCGAGGAGTCCGCTGGCACCACGGCCATCAGCTCGTCTTGCACCAACGGCCGCGACGCCATGCCGGCGCCGCGTGGCTCGCGCGGAATAAAGCCCAGGTCGCAGCGGCCTTCCGCCACCCATTGCTCAATCTCGGAGTAATCACCCATCAGCAGCTCGTAATCGACATCCGGGTGATCAGCGCGAAACCGCGCGATCACCGGCGGCAGTACATGGGTCGCCACACTCGAGAATGTACCGATACAGATCTTGCCACGCATGAGCCCCCGCATCTCGTCCACGCGTCGCTGCAGGCGGCCAAACTCTTCGCATAACGCCTCGACTGCCGGCATGATCTGCTGCCCATCGGCAGAAAGCACCACACCCTCGCGGCTGCGGTCGAGCACCTTAAAACCCCAATCGGTCTCAAGGTCGCCCACCATGCGGCTCACGCCCGACTGCGAATAGCTCAGCCGCTCGGCGGCGCGCGTAAAACTGCCGGCCCGCACGGTCTCGAGCAGAACCTGCATCTTTTGAATATTCGTTTCCACGGCACCCCTCCACCTTTACATGAGTTTTTGTCATGTTATCCATGCATTATATTCGCTTTTCTTCTAAAGCCACCTCACCCATAGTGAACATGTTCGGATATAGAGGGGATGTCAGCACATGAACAACGGATTGTTTACGTACTTAGCAGCATTGCTATTGTTTGGCTCCAACGGCATCATCGCCGCTGCCATCGCGCTGCCGAGCTCCGATATCGTACTGTTGCGCACGTTTTTGGGCGCTCTCACCCTTGCCGCCATCCTCTTCATAACCAAGCGCCATAACCTGCAGGCTCCGTCTCGCCCCCGCGAGGCCGCAGCGCTCATCGTCTCGGGCGCCGCGCTGGGCGCCAGCTGGATTTTCCTGTTCCGCGCCTATCAGACGATCGGCGTTGGTATCTCCTCGCTGTTGTATTACTGTGGCCCCATCATCGTTATGGCCCTCTCCCCGCTCATTTTTGGCGAAAAGCTGACCGGCGGCAAAATCGCCGGCTTTGTCGCCGTCGCCTGCGGTGCTTTTCTCATTGCAGCGCAAGGTCTAGGCGGCAATATGCCCATTGCGGGCATCGTCTGTGGAATCGCCTCGGCCTTCTGCTATGCATTGATGGTCATCGCCAGCAAGGGTGCGCCGCACATCGAGGGCCTCGAGAACTCCGCACTCCAAGTGAGCGCCGCCTTTGTGACCGCACTGGCCCTCACGCTCATCACGCAGGGCGCTCCCTCGTTCCTGTCCGCCGGCGTCGCCGCCAGCATTGATTGGCGCGCCGTCGCTATGCTCGGCGTCGTCAACACCGGCATTGGTTGCCTGCTCTACTTTAGCGCCGTCGCCAAGCTGCCCGTCCAGACCGTCGCCGTCGTCGGCTACCTCGAGCCGCTTTCGGCGGTCGTGTTCTCGGCCGCCCTTTTGGGTGAAGCCATAACACCGGTCCGCCTGATGGGCGCCGCGCTTATCATCGGCGGCGCGATTTTTTGCGAACTCGCCGGCAAACGCGCAAACGCCAAGGCTGGCATCGCCCAGACAGCACGTGCTTAAAAGCCCCTGCTTTGAAATGCTACCTGCGTAGATAAATAATCCCCAGCTGAGGATTATTGTCTAAAATAACCCGATGTGCCAAACTGCTCTTATGTATAAAGACGGCATAAAGTTTTTGTCCTAGACAGATAACCGGATGTCTAAGGGAGTCCTCGTGGCACACAACAAACTGGAGGCAAACCTCCAAGACCAGCGCGGGCAAGGCGGGCACGGAGCCATCCCCCTCTCCGCTGGCATGCTGCTCGTAACGCTCGGCGTCGTCTATGGCGACATCGGCACGAGCCCCATGTACACCATGAAATCAATCGTCGCCAACAACGGCGGCATCGGTACCGTCAGCGAGGACATGATCCTGGGCGCGCTTTCGCTCGTCATCTGGACCATGACGCTCGTGACCACGGTCAAGTACGTGGTAATCGCCATGAAGGCCGACAACCACAACGAAGGCGGCATCTTCGCCCTGTTCAGCCTCGTACGCAAGGTGGCACCATGGCTGATTCTGCCCGCCATGATCGGCGGCGCGGCGCTGCTCGCCGACGGCATCCTCACCCCCGCCGTCACGGTCACCACAGCCATCGAGGGTCTGCGCACCATCGAATGGGGCCATGCGCTGCTGGGCGACGGCCAGACCAACGTCATCATCATCACCATCATCATTATCTGCGGCCTATTTGCCATGCAGCGCGCCGGCACCTCGTCAATCGGCAAGCTGTTCGGCCCGCTCATGACGCTGTGGTTCCTGTTCCTGGCAGGCGCCGGTCTGTTCAACATGCTCGGCAACCTGTCCATCTTGCGCGCGCTCAACCCCATCCGCGGCATTATGTTCCTGTTCTCGCCCATCAACCATTCGGGCATTATGGTGCTCGGCTTTGTCTTCCTGTCGACAACCGGTGCCGAGGCACTCTACTCGGACATGGGCCACGTGGGCAAGGCAAACATCTATGCATCCTGGCCATTTGTTAAGGCGGCCCTTATCCTCAACTATCTGGGTCAGGGAGCTTGGCTGCTCGCCAATAACTCCAACCCCCAGATGCTCGCGATGGATATCGTCAACCCGTTCTATATGATGCTCCCCGAGCCCCTACGCCCCTTTGCCATCGTGCTTTCGGCCGTGGCGGCCATCATCGCCTCACAGGCGCTCATCACCGGCTCGTTCTCGCTGGTATCCGAGGCAACGCGCCTCAACCTTATGCCGCACCTGCGCATCCACTACCCCAGCGACACCAAGGGCCAGCTCTATATTCCACTCGTCAACAACATCATGTGGGTCGGCTGCATCTTCATTGTGCTGCTGTTCCAGAACTCCGAGCGCATGGAGAGCGCCTATGGCCTCGCCATTACCGTGACCATGCTTATGACCACCACGCTGCTGACGAGCTATATCGCCGGCATCCTCAAGCACAAGCTGGGCGCCTGCGTCTTCGCCCTGCTCTTCGGTGCCATTGAGCTGTGCTTCTTCGCCTCGTGCCTCACCATGTTCTTTGACGGCGGCTACGTAATGATCTTCTTGGCCTCGCTGCTGTTTGGCCTTATGTACGTGTGGCGCCGCGGCACCGCCATCGAGCGCACGCAGACGATCCTGCTGCCCGTCTCCAAGTACATTGACCAGCTCAACCGCCTGCGCAACGACGAGACCTACCCCGTGCTCGCCGACAATCTGGTGTTCCTCACCAACAGCCCCGACCCGCTCACGCTCGACCGCGACGTGCTCTATTCCATCTTGGATAAGCATCCCAAGCGCGCCAAGGCATACTGGTTCATCAACGTGCACGTTACCGACGAGCCCTATACGCACGAGTATTCCGTCGAGACCTTTGGCACGGACTTTTTGTTCCGCGTGCGCCTGGACTTGGGCTTTAAGGTCAACCAGCGCGTTAATGCCTACCTGCGCCAAATCGTTGGCGACTTGATGGCATCGGGTGAGCTGCCGCCGCAGCATCACACCTACTCCATCTACGAGACGCGCGGCAACGTGGGCGACTTCCGTTTTTGTATGCTGCGCAAGATGCTCGCCCCCGAAACGGACATCAACCGCAATGACCACCGCGTGATGGCCATCAAGTACGCCGTCCGCCGCGCCTGCGGAAGCCCGGCACGCTGGTACGGTCTCGAGAACTCGGCCATCATCATCGAGTACGTGCCGCTGTTTGCCCGCATGCGCCCGGCCGTTAAGCTCGTGCGCACCCAAGTGCCGCTCGAGGTTCAGATCGAAGAGGCCGAAGAAATGGAAGTCGACATCTTCTCGGACGACCTGGTCAACGGCAACGAAGCCGGTAAGAATATGAACGTCGATCCCACTGAGCTGCTCGAGAGCGTCGCAGATACGCCCGAACAGCAACTCGACGGACTCGAGAGCACCCAGTTCAACGACGCCAACTTCTAACACGCCACCAGCCATTGACGACAACGGCCTCGCATCTCATAAGAGGTGCGAGGCCGTTTTATGTCGCAACGGACCAGTGAGCTACGAACGACGCGGCTCGGGAACCACGAGCCTATCGGGGCTCGCGCCCTCGGCATCCATCAGGCTCACGTAACGAATCGACGGATCCCCATACATCGCGTAGTAATAATTGCCCGTGCGCGCGCTAAAGCATCCGGTATAGATAGTCTTCTCGAACTTGCCATCGCCCATCCTGGACGCCCCCTCAATCATCACCACGCCCTCGAGCGAGCGGAACATGCGAACGACGTTTTCGGTCTCGCTCTCCTTTTGCGGGTAATTGGCATTGAGGTACGCCGCCTTTACAAAACGGCTCGGCGAATAGCAATCGCCCGGAATGCCGCGCATGCCGGCACCGGCTCCATAGGGCTTAAGCTCGGCGCCACGCCATGTCGCCGTCTGCGGAAAATCGCTTGTGGCGGTGATATAGGTGCGCAGGTTTTCCATGTGCCACGGGAAGGTCGGCTGGTTGGCAAGGGTGTCGACCGGATCGTCGTATACATGCAGGCCGTCAGCCATCATCTCGACCACGATGCTGCGCTGGCTGTCGCCGATAATCCAATGGAGCAGCGACACGCCCAGCCCCTCTCCGGCAGATTTGGCGACAATCACCGTGTCGCGCAGCGCGGCCTCGACCTCATCGACCGTCGAGAACGTCGCTGCCACCCACAGGGGAAACTCATAGGCCGCGATATTGTTCTTGCCGTCGACAGGGCCCTCGGCATACTCGGCATAGCCGGGAAAGTTGAGCCCCGCCACAGCCAGACCCGCATCGTTACCACAGTCGAAAAACATGGGATAGTTCTTGTAATCGATGCACATGCCGATTACCGCGTGTGCCGCCGACGCATCGTCGATAAACGAATACGGAATGTGGAACCCGCGCGGCATCACGCGAACCTGTTGGCCGTAGTCAAAGCTCCAGTCGAGGTTGCGGCCCAGATACATGTGGCCAGAATTATCGGTAAATCGAATGCTCGTGCACATAGCGCCTCCTAGCTTTACGGTCCTGCTAAGGTTATTGTCACCAAACAAAAAGGCGCTAAACACAAAAGCCCGGACATGACAACAATGTCACGCCCGGACCAAAAGAGACGAAGTGCGGTGCTTTGGTCCCCTTAGACCAACTTTCCAAGACAGTGGTCGATCATATGCTGGACCATCTGCGCCTCGAAGCCCACAAAGTCCTGCTTGCGCTCGCGCATCTTGCCATCGACGATCTGGTCAAAGGCAACCTTGCACTTGATATAGCGCGTGGACTTGGTGACCTCCTCGTGCGTCAGGCAGCTCTCCTCCATCTTGCTGGCGCCCAGGCCAAACACCAGACGGGGGTTGTAGAGCACGTGAGGCTCGCCGGCGTCGTCCAGGTAGACGCAGACCTTCTTGGTAACGCCGATCTGGTTGGCGGCCAAGCAGCCGGCATCATCGAGCGACTTGATGGTATCGATCAGGTCCTGAGCAACCGACTCGTCCTCGACGGTCGCAACCTCGCAACGCTGGGACAGGATAGCCTCGTCGTGGCAAAGCTCTTTAATCATACGTTCCTCCATAGGGGTCGTTGTAACCGCTTAAGTATACGGTACCCACACATTTTCATGCGATAAATACCGTCCGTCTGTTACAAAGCGCCGAACATCAACATGCGAGGAACAGCAAGGTTGTAAAGGCGATATAGTAAATGAGTTCGTGTCAATCGGCCTAAACTCGGGGCCGAACAAGGAAAGGGTATGCATGGACGAACTTTTTCACGTCAGTGAGCGCAAGTCCACAATCGGGACCGAACTTCGCGCTGGACTGACAACATTCCTGGCGATGGCCTACATCATCGCCGTCAACCCCGCAGTGCTCTCGGGCGCTGGCATTGATGCGGGAGCGCTCGCCTGCGCCACCTGCCTGGGCGCCGGCATCATGACCATCTGCATGGGCATCTTCGCCAACCGCCCGCTCGCCTGCGCGTCGGGTCTGGGCATCAACGCCATGATCGCGGGCATCGCCACCACCATGTGCGGCGGCGACTGGCACGTGGCCATGAGCGTTATCTTCCTCGAGGGTATCGTCATCTTGCTGCTCGTCCTGTGCGGCCTGCGCGAGGCCATCATGGACGCCATCCCCGTGGTCCTGCGCCACGCCATCTCGGTGGGTCTGGGCCTGTTTATCGCCATGATCGGCCTGTGCGACGCCGGCATCATCACCGCTGGCGCCGGTACGCTCGTCGGCCTGGGCGACATCGCCTCCCCCACCTTTATCGTCGGCATCATCTCCATCGTCGTGACGGTTGCCCTGGCTTCCCGCAACGTGCCGGGCTCGCTGCTCATCGGCATCATCGTCGCCGTTATCGCCGGAATCCCGCTGGGCGTCACCCATGCGCCCGAGGGCCTCATCGCACCGCTCGACTTCTCGACCTTCGGCGCCCCGTTTGCCAGCACTGCCGACGGCAACCTTGCCATCGTGAAGGTCCTGACCGACCCGATGCTGCTCGTCGTTGCCTTCTCGCTGCTCATGAGCGACTTCTTCGACACCATGGGCACCGCGATGGCCGTCGCCAAGCAGGGCGAGTTCTTGACCGAGGACGGCAATGTCGAGGACATCCGTCCCATCCTGGTCGTCGACTCCGTGGCCGCTGCTGCCGGTGGCTTTATGGGCGTCTCCTCCATCACCACCTTCGTCGAGTCCACCTCTGGCGCTGCCGACGGTGGCCGCACGGGCCTCACCTCCGTCACCACCGGCGTGCTGTTCATTCTCGCCGCGTTCTTCTCCCCCATCGTCACCATCGTTTCCAGCGCCGCCACCTGCGGTGCTCTGGTCTACGTCGGTTACCTCATGATGAGCGAGGCCTCCGAGATCGACTGGTCCGACGTGTCGCAGGGTTTCCCGGCGTTCATGATTGTCGCCGGCGTGCCCTTCACCTACTCCATCTCCTCCGGCATTGGCCTGGGCTTTATCGCCTACGTGATCGTCGCGCTCTTTAAGGGCGAGGCCTCCAAGATCAAGCCGCTCATGTGGATCGCAGCCTTCGCCTTCCTCGTCTACTTCTTTGTAGCGTAGGCGCAAGATTCGCAATACCAAACAGCAAAGCGCGGAGTCGCATCGAGCGGCTCCGCGCTTTGCTTTTAAAGCCAGGCACCACACGGACACGCGATGTATTGCTTCGCAAGTTTTGGACGTTTTGCTCTCCAAACGGCACTACCGACGGCTACATCCTGCAGATATGCTGGATATAACCGCATAGGCCCTATGAGGATGGGAGTAACCATGGCCGCCTTGTTCACGACCCCCAAGCGCAATGACAAAACCTCTGGAGCCCATTTTGTCGAGCCCGACCTGCGCCGTCGCACGCTGCTCGCACACGGCAGCTGGCGCCGCGTGACGCGCCGCATCGTTGTAGGCGCCGTATGCGCGCTTACGGTAAGCTCGCTGCTCATGCCGAGCATCTCGCTCGCAGCCGAGTGGGTGGACGTTGGCGGCGTCCGCCACGAAGCGGCCGCGGGCCCCACGGGAGACGCCGCCGGCACCTGGGCCTGGGACGGCGCCGACGACATGAAGCTCAACGGCTATAACGGCGGCGCGATCGAGGCAGCGGGCAAGCTCAACGTGAGCTACGAGGGCAACAACACCGTCACTAACGACGACGGCCGCGGCATCAAGGTTAAGGATGGCGCGAACGAGAACGCCGAGCTTAATATTCAGGGCGACGCGTCCAGCACGCTCAACGTGACATCTTCTCGTGACGCCATCACTTCCGTCGGCAACATCAACATCGACGGCGCTGGCACTGTCAACGCCACGAGCACCGAGCACGATGCCATCGATGCCGGGGGCGATGTCACCATCAAGGGCTCGGGAAACGTTAACGCCACGGGCGATTCGGATGGCATCAGGGCCGACGGCAACATCACGATCGACAACAGCGGAACCGTCACCGCCAAGGGCACCGAGGATCAGGGTATCGATGCTAACGAGAACCTCATCATAAAGGGCGGCGGCAAGGTAGAGGCAAGCTCTATCAAAGACAATGCGATTTGGGCCGACGGCAACATCGAGATCTCGGGTGGCAGCCAGGTCAAGGTAAGCTCCGAGGAAGACGCCGCCATCGACGGTAAAAACAGCCTCACGGTCACGAACGCTTCCCTCAACGCAAGTGGCGTTGGGTATGGCATCTATGTCTACAAGGGCATCACGCTCGATGGCGCGACCGTGACGGTCCGCGCAAGCTCAGATGGCGGGGAAGCCAGCGCACTCTTCACCGATGAGGACGACATCGTCATCAAGAACGGCTCGACTGTGGATGCGCTCGCAGAAGGCAGATTCTCGGTTGCAATCTCCACCAGTAATTTCTACTCCGGCGAAGCGGGTGGCCATATCTACATCAGCGACTCCGTTGTCAAGGCCATAGCCCGCTATGCCGAGACCGGCGGCGACGGCCCCGACCACTACAGTGGAGACCAGGATGGCGAGATCGCCCCTGAGCGCAGGGGCGTGAACTTCGGCATCTTTGCCCGGACCAAGGAGGGCATCACGCCCGCGACCATCTCGATTGTCCGCAGTAAGGTCACGGCCGAGGGAGACACGGCGGCTATCTTCGCGCTTGCCATGAGCGCGGACGGCGAGGCGATAGGCACCATCGAGATCGAAGGAGCTCCCATCCAGACGCCCACAGGCGGCAAGATCATTGGCTATCGCAACAAGGAAGAACTCGACGACGGCATCTTCTACGCGGTGGGTCAAACCATCGGCACGGGCGACGCTGTGATCGACTCCCCCTATAACGAAGCAGTCGCCAAGAGCACGGCCATCGTGCCTCCCGAGGAGACCAAGCCCGAGGAAAAGCCCGGCGAGACCAAGCCCGAGGGTTCCAAGTCCGAGGGCACGAAGACGACCAAGACCGTTGCAGTTGCAGCCACGGGAGCCAAGACCACCGGTAAGCTCGCGGCAACCGGCGACGCCTCGAGCGCAGCCATCGTGGCAGCCGCCCTTGCGGGAACAGCCGCCATCGCCGCAGGCGCCCTGGCGAGTCGCAAACGCTCGTAAACACTTTTTCGCACAGGACGGGTGGATCGCGGCTCTTGCCTTCCCCGTCTACTTCTTCGTAGCGTAAGGGCAAGGCTGCAAAAGCTGAACAATAAAGCGCGGAGTCGCCATGCGGCCCCGCGCTTTTCTTTTAGCGTCGGTCCCTGCGCCGGCGTGCGGCCTATTTCTCCCCCATTTTGGCCATTTTGCCCTCCAAACGGCACTACCGCCGGCAACATCCAGCAGATACGCTGAATCTAGCCGTATAGGCCCTATGAGAACGGGAGCAACCATGGCAGCCTTGTTCACGACCCCCAAACGCAATGACACTACCGCCGGAACCCATGTTGCCGAACCCGACGTTCGCCGTCGCATAGGACTCGCGCACGGCAGCTGGCGCCGCGTGACGCGCCGCATCGTCGTAGGCGCCGTGTGCGCGCTCACGGTGAGCTCGCTGCTCATGCCGAGCGTCTCGCTCGCGGCGGAATGGGTCAAGGTCGGCGAAACCAAATACAACGCCGGCACTGCGGCGGGCGACGAGACCGGCACCTGGTCGTGGGACGGCGCCGACGACTTGAAGCTCAACAACTATAACGGCGGCGAGATCCAGGCCGCAGGCAAGCTCAACGTGAAATACTCGGGAAACAACATCGTCACTGCCGACTGGATCGAAGGCATCAAGGCTTCTCATGGCAAAAATGAGAACGCCGAGCTCAATATCCAAGGCGACGCGGGCAGCACGCTCAGCGTGACATCTACTGAGGACGCTATCCTCTCCACGGGTAATATCAACATCGACGGAGCCGGATCCGTCAACGCCACGAGCGCTCGGTTTGATGCCATCGACGCCGAGGGCGATCTCGCTATCAAAGGTTCGGGCAACGTCAACGCCACGGGCGTATCGGATGGCATCAGGGCAAACGGCAATATCACGATTGACGACAGCGGGGCCGTCACCGCCAGGGCTACCAAGGACAAGGGTATCGGAACCGACAAGAACCTCACCATCAAGGGTGGCGGCACAGTCGAGGCAAGCTCAGCCGATGGTGAGGCCATTTGGAGCGGCGGCAACATCAATATCTCGGACGGCAGCCAGGTCAAGGCGAGCTCCGAGAAAGACGCCGCCGTCGAGGCCAAGGGCAGCCTCGCAGCCACAAACGCCTCCCTCAACGCAAACGGTGTTGAATATGGCGTCTATGCCCACAAGGGCATCACACTCGATCATGCAAACGTGACAGTCCGCACAAGTAAAGGCAGATACGGTGGCGCCATTGCCCTCTTCACCTACCAAGACGATATCGTCGTCAAGAACGGCTCCACCGTGGACGCGTTTGCGGAAGGCGAGGTTTCGGCTGCATTCTCCACCAGAAACGATCGACCCAACGAGGAGGGTGGCCACATCTACATCAGCGACTCCGTTGTCAAGGCCATAGCCCGCTATGTCGAGAACGGCGACGGCCCCATCCCCTACAGCGAAAACCAAGATGGTGAGACGAGCCCCGAGCCCCAAGGCGAGAACATCGGCATCATCGCCCAGACCAGCGAGGGCGTCACACCCGCAGTCATCTCGATCATCCGCAGCAAGGTAACGGCCGAAGGAGATACAGCGGCAATCTTTGCCCGTGCCATGAGCGCTGACGGCAAGACAATCGGCACCATCAAGATTGAGAACGCCGCCATCCAGACGCCCGAAGGCGGCAAGGTCATTGACTATCGCAAGCTCCGTGACGGCATCTACGAGGCAGGCCAAGCCATCGGCACGGGCGACGCCACGGTCGACTCCCTCTATATCAAAGCAGTCGCCAAAAGCACGACCATCGCACCTCCCGAGGTAGCCAAGCCGGAAGACCCCAAGCCCGCAGAAAGCAAGCCCGCGGAGTCCAAGCAGAACCCCAAGTCTGAGGGCTCAAAGCCGACCAAGGCCGTTGCGGCTTCAACCACGAAAGCCAAGACTACCGGCGTGCTCGCGGCAACCGGCGACACCTCGGGTGCGGCCATCGTGGCAACCGTCCTTGCGGGAACAGCCGCTATCGCCGCAGGCACCATGGCGAGCCGTAAGCGCTCTTAGACGCCCCTGCGCACATGGCAGCTCCCGCGAAGGCCCCGAGCCCCAGCACCGTTTAACAACGCCACCGCCGAGCTCCCCTCCGGCGGTGGCGTTTTCCATATGCGTCCGCAGGGGATGCACGAGATTGTCTTTGGTCTAGCCCAACCGGCATACGCTGGCGTGCGACAATGGGGGGCTGCCGATATCACAACACTGAGAGAAGCCCGTCATGGAAGCGCATCAAAAGCAGATAACCGTTTATTCGAATCATACGGAAAGCGCGCCTGTCATCTACCTTCCTGTGGTCGTGGGCGACGGCAGCGAGGTTTATAAGTGTTGCCGAGAGCTCGACTGTCCTCCATTCGCCCTCGTCACCATTGGCGGACTCGATTGGAATCGCGAGCTGAGCCCCTGGGCATGCGACGGGACCGTACGCGATGCCGAGCCTTTCGGCGGCCAAGCTGCCGATTTTCTTGATGAGCTGCTGAATCAGATAATCCCCCAGGTCGAGTCGTCGCTTCCTCAGCCGCCCACCTGGCGCGGCATTGCCGGTTACTCGCTCGCGGGCCTCTTCGCACTCTGGTCCCTCTGGCAAACCGACGCCTTTGACCGCGCCGCGAGCGCATCGGGGTCGCTATGGTTTCCCGACTTTGTCGACCGTGCCAGCACGGCCCCTTTTGCCGGCAGCCCGCAAGCCGTCTACCTGTCACTCGGCAAAAAGGAAACCAAGACGCCCAACCGCATGATGCGGCATGTACTCGACGACACACGCGCGATGGAAGCGTTGCTCGTCGAGCGCGGCATTCCAACAACGCTGGAGCTCAACCCCGGCAATCACTTTGCCCAAACCGACTTACGCATGGCCCGCGGCATCCACTGGATACTGACACATTAAAAATGGTGCCCACACGCATATACGCATGGGCACCATATCTTGTTTTAGCTGAACGCAGCTGCTACTCAGCAGCCTCCTCAAGCTCGGAGACATCAAACTCAAAGTCGTTACCCGGCAGGATGGCGTTGAGCACAATGCCCACCAGTGAGCCCACGGCAATGCCGGACAGCGAAATGGTCACGCCGCCCAGCTCCAACACGATGGCGCCGGCGGTGCTGTACGCGATGCCGAGCGAAAGCACGAGCACCAGCGCGGCAACCAGCACGTTGCGGTTGTTCTGGAAATCGACCTGGTTCTCGATGAGGTTGCGGACGCCCACAGCGCTGATCATGCCGTAGAGCACGAGCGACACACCGCCGATCACACACGCCGGCATGGCCGCAATGACAGCCGCGAACTTGGGGCAGAACGAAAGCACGATGGCGCAACACGCGGCAATTCGAATTACGCGCGGGTCGAACACGCGCGTCAGGGCGAGCACGCCGGTGTTCTCACCATACGTAGTGTTGGCCGGAGCGCCAAAGAGCGAAGCCAGAATCGTGGCAAGGCCGTCGCCGAGCAGCGTGCGATGCAGACCGGGATCGGCAATGTAGTTGCGCTCGCAAGTCGAACCGATAGCAGAGATATCGCCGATATGCTCGATCATGGTCGCGAAGGCCAGCGGCATGATGGTGATGATGGCCGTCGTGGCAAGACCGCTATCGAACTGCGGCCCAAAGAGTGCAAACACGGTGTTATCCCACACGACGGGCAAGCCAACCCAGGGAGCGGCTGCGACGCCCGAGAAATCAACCTCGCCGAGCGCAGTCGCAACGGCATAGCTCACCACAACGCCCAGCAGAATCGGCACGATCTTGACCATGCCGCGGCCCCAAATGTTGCAGATCACGATAACGGCAACGGCAATAACAGCCACAAGCCAGTTGGTCTGGCAGTTGGCAATAGCGGAGCTTGCCAGGATCAAGCCGATGGAAATGACGATGGGGCCCGTCACTACCGGCGGAAAGAAGCGCATGACGCGCTTGGCGCCAAACGCGCGGAAGAGCGCCGCCAGCACCGGATAGAGCAGACCGGCGCAGGCTACGCCCAGGCAAGCGTAGGGCAAAAGCTCGGCCTCGCCGTTGGGCGCAATCGCGGCATAGCCAGCGATAAAGGCAAACGACGAGCCCAGGAAGGCCGGCACCTTACCGCGCGACAGGAAGTGGAACAGCAGCGTTCCCAAGCCGGCAAACAAAAGCGTCGCCGAAACCGAGAGACCGGTGAGCACGGGCACCAGCACCGTGGCTCCGAACATCGCAAACATGTGTTGCAAACCCAACACAAACATGCGCGGGCGGCCGAGCGACGATGCGTCGTAGATGGCATCGGTGACGGCGGGCGTCGAGGATTGGGACATGGAAGTCCTTTCATGATGGAAGGGCGATCAGGCATATCGGATAACCTGCCCGAACGATACGATCCGAACCATTGTACGTGATATGCCATGTCTCGCACGCGCCGTCACCTGCAAACGGTAGCGTTACTTCCAAACGCGCTCGGAAATGCGCTTGACCAGCGCGATCTTTGCCCACTGTTCGTCCTCGGTCAGTTTGTTGCCAATCTCACAGCTGGCAAAGCCGCACTGGGGCGACAGGTACAGGTTCACGAGCGGCACATACTTTGCGGCCTCGTGAATACGTTCGACGATGGCATCCTCGTCCTCGAGCTCAGCGGCCTTGGTGGTCACCAGGCCCAGCACGACCTTCTTGCCGGGAGCAACATACTTGAGCGGCTCAAAGCCACCGGCGCGCGGCGTATCGAACTCAAGGTAGAACGCGTCGACATCCTCGTGCGCAAACAGGTACGGTGCAATGGGATCGTAACCACCCTCGAAGGCATACGTGGAGTGATAGTTGCCGCGGCACACGTGCGTGTTGATGACCAGATCGTCGGGCTTGCCCTCGATGGCGGCGTTGTTGAGCGCCACGCCCAGCTCGCTTACCTTTTGCAGGTCGACCGGGCTCATGCCGGTCTTTGCCACGAAATCGGTGTCGCAGTAGATACCCCAAGTACAGTCATCAAACTGGATATTGCGGCAGCCTGCTGCGTACAGGTCGGCAATCACGGTGCGGTATGCTGCCGCGATGGCATCGGCGAGCTCTTCGTCGGTCTTGTAGACGGCGCGCAGACTCTCCTGCTGGCCATCGCAACGGTCGAGCGTGACTTCGGAGAACGTCTGGATCGGTGCCGGGATGGTCTGGCGTGCAACGTGGCCCTCGCCCTCAAGTGCCTTGACAAACTTAAAGTGCTCGACGAAGGGGTGGTTCTCTCCGCTGATGGGGCCGGTCACCACGGCGGTATCGGCCGTGGTCTCCTCGTCGTGGAACATATAGCCCGCACGCGAGGTACGACGCTCGACGCCGTTCAGCCCCCACATAAAATCGAGGTGCCAGTAGCTGCGGCGAAACTCGCCATCGGTGATGACCTGCAGGCCGGCGGCCTTTTGCTTTGCCACCAAATCGCGAATGGCATCGTCCTCGACGGCCTTAAGGCCGTCGGCGTCGAGTGTGCCCGCGGCATAGGCGGCACGTGCATTCTTAACAGCCTGTGGACGAAGAAAGCTGCCGACGATATCGGCGCGAAACGGCGCGTTCGGTTGAATCGAAGTGCTCATAGATATCTCCCTTTGCATTGGTTGCTTTACTGGGACAGAGTATGAGCGCTCATATGGTCATCGTAAAATATACGTTTATAACAGTTTGATATAGATGCTTCCTATATCAGTCTGGACTGTCATAAAGAGACTTGA
Source organism: Coriobacteriaceae bacterium (assembly GCA_902364975.1). Lineage (GTDB taxonomy): Bacteria > Actinomycetota > Coriobacteriia > Coriobacteriales > Coriobacteriaceae > Collinsella. The sequence continues at coordinate 93,555 of CABJFQ010000005.1, forward strand.
ACCGTGCGGAGCACAGCAGCCTAGATATGCTGACGAATCGCGTCGATATAGGCCCGACCGTAGCGCGTGAGCGTCGTGTTCTTGCGCGTGATGATGCCAATCTCCATGTACTCGTCCACGTCGAGCGGAATCGAGATAATGCCGGGGCCGTTGAGCTCGTGGCTGATCACGCCCGAGCATACCGTGTAGCCGTTGAGGCCCATGGCCAAATTGAACAACGTCGCACGGTCGCGCACGCGGATATTTTTGCGACGCTCGAACGTCGAGGTCAGCTCCTCGGAATAGTAAAACGAGTTGTAGCTGCCCTGCTCGTAGGACAGGAACGGGTAGTCTTCCAGATCCTCGAGCGTCACGCTGGAGCGGCCCGCCAGCGGATGGTCGGCGCAGACGAAGACATGCGGCGTGGCGCAGAAGAGCCCTTCGAACACGAGCTCGTTGGCGGCAAGCATGCGCTCGATGACCTCGCGATTGTGCTCCGACAGATACAGGATGCCGAGTTCGCTTTTCATATGCGCGACATCCTCGATAATTTCGTGGGTCTGCTCCTCGCGCAGGGTAAAGTCGTAGCGCGCGGCATCGAACTCGCGGATCACATCGACAAACGCATTAACGGCAAAGGAATAATGCTGGCAGCTCACACTAAAGTGCGGCACCTGCTCGGACGTGCCTTTGTACTTGCCCTCGAGCAGGTCGGCCTGGTCGAGCACCTGGCGCGCGTAGCCCAAGAAGGTCTCGCCTTCCTCGGACACAATGACGCCCTTGTTGGTGCGCTCAAAGATATGCACACCCATCTCGTTTTCGAGATCGCGAATCGACGCGGTAATCGAGGGCTGCGACACAAAGAGCCGGCGCGAGGCCTCGGTGATGCTACCGCATTCGGCAACCTTAACAACATATCTGAGCTGCTGAAGCTTCATAGCCTTCTCCCTAGACGTTCGTGACGCCAAAACCTGCCGCGTCCATTTGACGCATAAACGACGGCATCTCCCCCGTCGCGGCGCAGGCGGCAATCTGATGCAGAGCCCCGGCAACCGCATCATCTGCCGCAGCGCCAATATGCCAGCGTGCGGCAGCCGTAACGGCCTCGTTGGCATTGGCGACTGCAACGGAGTTAGGAACGGCATCGATCATGGGCAAATCGTTATCAGAATCGCCGAATACGGCCACCTCGTCGGGCGTCAAGCCCAAAGCGCGCGCCAGCTCCAGCGCAGCGCAGCCCTTGTCCCAACCAGCCGGAAGGATGTCGAACAGGCGCACTCGGTTGTTGGGAAACACAAGCGAGAGTTCCGGCACCTCAGCGGCAACGCGCTCACGTAGCTCCGCGAGCTCCTCACGCGAACGGGCACTCCAGATATTCGCCTTAAACACCGACGCGTCATCGACGACGGGACGACATGGGGCCTCTTCGCCTTTGAGCCACGCGTTGCCGCCCGACTCCATGGCGCGACGAACGCGCTCGGGGTCACTCGTCACACAATGGGCATCGTTGCCCCAAAAGTCATCGCCCAGGCTGTAGACTTTTAGAAATGTGTCGTCGGTCTCTTGCTCCAGATAGTCGGCCAAACGCATCAGAGCATCGTTGTCGATTGCGCGCGAGGCGACTACTTCGCCGTCAACAAACATCACCTGGCCGTTACAGAACGCACCGGTCGAATAACACCCGGAACGGTTTTTGAACATCCAGCCCATCGCGGACGGCTGACGACCCGAAACCGGCCCAAAGTGCAAACCCGCCGCCTGCATGGCATGAATACCCTCAATGGCGTAGTCGCTGGCGCCGTCATGCCCGGCTGGAATCAGTGTATCGTCCATATCGGTCAGCACAAGTTTGATCATAGAGTCCCCCAGTCGTTTTCATCGTAACCATTGTACCGATGCGCTAGTATAGGGAACAACAGATTCGATGCGGGAGTGCCGACGGTGCAAACCACAAGGCTGAGAGGGCATGGGGCCCAATCCTTTGAACCTGTCAGTTAATGCTGGCGTAGGGAGCATGCCGCCTTTACAGGGGCGCTGTCTATGCACAGCGCCCCTTTTCTATGCCAAGGAGGCATGTGCAGTGATTGATTCGGAACAGCTTAAGCAACACGTGGTCAAGGCCGTGGAGGAGATTCGTGCCACCAATCCCATGGCAGGCTCCATCACCAACACGGTGACGATTGACTTTGTCGCCAACGCGCAGCTCGCCGTGGGCGGTTCGGCCGCCATGGTCTATCTGCCCGACGAGGGCGAGGCACTCGTTGCCGGCGGCGGTGCCATCTATCTCAACATGGGAACGCTCTTCCCCATCTACGAGGAGACGATTCCCCGCGCGGCCAAGGCGGCACACGACGCCGGCAAGCCCTGGGTGCTCGATCCGGTGGGCCTGGGCATCGGCAGTCTGCGCACCCAGCTGGTAAACGAACTCAAGCAGTACAAGCCCGCCATCGTGCGCGGCAACGCCTCCGAGATCATTGCGCTCGCCGGCCTGTGGGGCCTTGAGGGCGAAGCGGCCGATCTGAGCCGCGTGCGCGGCGTCGATACCACCGACACGGTAGACGCCGCCCGCGATGCCGCCGTGGCGCTCGCCCGCTACACCGGCGGCGCCGTAGTGGTCTCGGGCGAAGTCGACCTGATTACCGACGGCACGACCGTGGCCAAGTCCCACGGCGGCAGCCCGCTCATGTCCAAAATCACCGGCTGCGGCTGCTCGCAGGGCGGCGTGCTGGCCGTGTACGCCTGCGCCGCCGACCCGTTTACGGCAGCCGTCTGCGGCACCGCCGTCTACAACGTTGCCGGCACGCGTGCCGCCGCCGTCACCGATGCCCCGGCAAGCTTTAAGGTCGCCTTTATCGACGAGCTCTACCGCGCGACCGCCCAGGATATTGCCGACAACCGACTCGACCTCGAGGAGGCATAAGCCATGTCCGAACCCGCAACCGCTCCCGGCATGAACACACTCGTCGCCGTGGCCATCGCCCCGTGCGGCACCGGCGATGAGCTGTCCGCCGAGGTCGCCGAGGTCGTGCGCGTCATTCGCGAGAGCGGCCTTCCCAGCCGCACCACCTCGATGTTCACCGAGATCGAGGGCGACTGGGACGAGGTCATGCAGGTCGTGCGCGACGCAACCTTTGTGTTGGCGAGCAAGGGCATCCGCACCGAAGTCGTGCTCAAAGCCGATATTCGACCCGGATTTACCGACACCATGACCGGCAAACTCGAGCGCATGGAAGCGCAGATCAAAAAGCAGGAGGAAGCACGATGAACATCCGCGACAACCTTGATATCTCGGCCTATCTGGTACTCGGCCCCGAAAACACGCTCGGGCGCCCCGTGGGCGATGTGGTGGCCCAAGCACTCGACGCCGGCTTTACCTGCATCCAGGTGCGCTCCAAGGTGGCAAGCGCCCGCGAGATCATTGCGCTGACCGGCGACGCCGCGCAGGCAATCGCACAGGCTGGCAAGACCGGTCAGGTCGCTTTGCTGATTGACGACCGCCTGGACTGCGTACTCGCCGCGCGCGAGCAGGGCATTGCTGTCGACGGCGTGCACGTGGGTCAGAGCGACATTCCCGTCGAGGTCTGTCGCAAGCTGCTGGGGCCCGACGCCATCGTGGGCCTTTCGGCCCGCTGCGAGGAGATGCTCGAGTACGTCAAGACCGCCGACATGAGCCTAGTCGACTACCTGGGCATCGGCCCACTCCACGAGACCGAGACCAAGCGCGACTGCGGACGCGCGGCCGACGGCTCTATCATCACCAAGAGCTTTGAGGACCTGACCGCCCTCCATGCGGCAAGCCCCGTGCCCATCGTGGTGGGCGGCGGCGTCAAGACGGCCGACCTGCCACAGCTCAAGGCAACCGGCGTCGACGGCTTTTTCGTGGTGAGCGCCGTCTGCAGCGCCGATGACCCCTACGCCGCGGCCAAGGAGCTCGTCGACACCTGGCAGCAGGCATAGGCATAAGCCGAGCAGCCGATCCGCAGCCTCACATCTTCAGCAATGGAAAGCGCATCCCAGTTTGGACCTCCATTCCGGGATGCGCTTTCCGCCGAGATGGCGGCAGCAGCCTCTACCCTGCCAGATATGCCTCCAGTGCGGGCAGCGTCGCCTCCGCATCGCGACGGCCGATCTGGTAGATGCGCTCAAGTTCATCGGGCTCGCGACACAGCGACGGCACCTTCACCGATTCGCTCGGCCGCACCACAAAGATCTCGCCGGCAGCCTCGCGACGTGCCAGGTCATCGAGCGTGGCATTGTAGACCTCATGCCGATGCTCAAGCGCTGCGACAAACTCCGGATAGTGACGGAACACGCGCCGTAGCATGGGCATCACGCTGTTGGGCTGCTTCACAAAGCCCGCCGGCTGCGTGAGTACCACGATATTGCGGTCATACCCCTGCGCAAACAGCCAAGCGCTGGGAATGGAATCGGCCACGCCGCCATCCAGGTACTTGCGGCCCTCAATGGCGACAGGACGCGTCGCCACGGGAATCGCCGACGACGCCCGGATCCACTCGATATCGCGCTCGTCGCCATAGGGCAGGTCATGGTAGACGGCCTGCCCCGTCTCGATATCGGTACACACGCACGTAAATCGCATGGGGCAGGCGCGATATGCCTCCAGGTCGATGGGATCGCGCTCGATAGGCACCTCGTGATAAGCAAAGTCGGCATTGAACATATCGCCGGTTCGCAGCCAGCTGGTCACGCTCGCATAGCGCTTATCGGCGCAATAGGCCTTGTTATAGCGAATGGCGCGGCCGATCTGGCGCGATTTAAAGTTGTAGCCAAACGCCGCGCCCGCCGAGACGCCCACCATATGGTCGCAGGTCAAACCGTGCTCCATCCATACATCGAGCACGCCCGCCGTATACATACCGCGGTAGCCGCCTCCCTCGAGCGCCAGCCCCACCGTGCGCGTCATATTTGACTGTGCCATGCGACCATCTCCGTTCCTGCGTTTTAAAACGGGACAAGTATACCCGTCAACATATATCGTCCCAGTCGCATTTTTATCGAACATCTCATCGTCGCGCTACCGCTTGTCGAATAATAGCCGCCCACAGCATGTGCACCCATATATAATTGTGCACTATTGTTTACACTACTCAGCTGTTATCAACAGCGAACATTAGCCGGCAAATTAACTCAACAACGCGGCAAGGCGGGGGCCTGGATACATGCAAAGCGCTGAGCAACGATGCATGTACACAACGAGCTCGCCCGACGCAATCCGCCCCGACCTCAGAAAGCCGCTTAGAACATGGATACTGTCAGCAATTACACCGAAACGCTCGAAAAGACCGTCCGTGACCTTCTCGAGCGGCAGGAGGATCTGATCAGGACTGCCTTTACCGACCAGCTTACCGGGCTTGGCAACCGTGGCGGCTTTGCCCGTTCCCTCGAGGAGCTCTGGGAGCAGGACGCCCCCGTTACCATGGCGTTCATCGATATCGACAATCTCAAGCACTGCAACGACGTCTTTGGGCATGACGAGGGCAACCGCTATATCTTGCAGGTAAGTCTCTATCTTAAGCTGTATATGAAGGTGGGCGAAGCGGCGTTTCGCATAGGCGGCGACGAGTTTGCCATCCTATCTACGATTGCAACCGAGGACGACCTCGCCGAACGTCTGAAACACTGCCGAACGGTTCTGCTCAAAAACAACGATTCCGAGATGCCCCACTCGTTTAGCTACGGAGTGTCACATGCCGACCCCGCCCTGGGCGAAGCTTCCAATCGCATGACGCTCGATGCCGACCATCGCATGTACGACTACAAGCTACGTCATGCCATGCACCTCGATCGACGCAATATCACGCAAGTCCACGCCGACGACTTCGAAATAAGCGATCGTATTTTCGACGCCTTTTCGATGCTCAACGAGGGCCGTTATTTCTTTATCGAGAACTTGGACAAACATCGCACCCTTTGGTCACAAGGTGCCTTGCGCGATCTTGGCCTTCCCTCGGAGCACATAGACAACTGTCGCGATTACTGGAAAACGCGCGTCCATCCCGACGACCTTGAGGCCTGCATCAACGACATCGACCAAGTCTACAACGGCACCAAGCACCGTCGCGTCATGCAGTATCGTGTGCGCAACGCCGTCGGTGACTACGTCCTTTGCCGTGCTCGCGGGTTTCGTATCGACGGCGACGGAAATGTCCCCTCGCTCTATGTCGGCGAGCTCGTCAACCACTCACTTGCCGAAACCGTCGACGCCGCCACAGGCCTCGGAACGCAGCGCATGCTGGCCAACGCCATCGACGCCTGCCGCCGCGATCGTTGCGAGACAGGGCTTATAGCGGTGCGCGTTCGTGGCACGACAAAGCTCAACGAGCTCTACGGGGCCGAGGCTGTCGACAACATGCTTGCCGAATACGCTGGCCGCATGCTGTCGATCACCCGCGGCAGGAGCCGGGTCTACCGTTCACGAAGCGTCCAGTTCGTCGTGCTCAGCAACGACCTAGACCACAAGGCATTCGAGCAACTGACCCGCCACCTTAAAGAGGCCGTTTTCGCTCCTGTTCGAATCGCAGGCGACACCATTACTCCCGTCTGCCTTGTCGTCCCGGCCTTTTACGAGCACTTAACCCATCAAGCGACCGCCGTTTTAGGCGAACTCGACCGTCGCCTTCGCACGGCCGGCGGGCTTGTTCCCAACGACAGCCTCCCCATACCCGAGGCGGAGCGCAAAAGCGCCATAGCCGAACGTATCGACTCGCTCACGGGCCTCTATCGACCCAGCGAGTTTATGCGGCGCGCCAACGCATTTCTCGAGGCAAGGCGCAACGGCACCTGGTGCATCGCCACGGTCGACATGGGCCACATGCGCCTGTTTAATGAATGGCACGGCCAAGCCGAGGGCGACCGCGTACTCGCCGATGTGGGCACGGTCCTCAAGGACATCGAGAATGCCGACATGGGCGTCGCAGGGTACTGGGGCCAAGATGACTTTTGCGTACTCATCCCCTTTGAGCACGACACCGTCCATAAAATCTATAACCGCGTTCGCGAAGCCGTGGCCAAGCATGATAACGGCGTAGGTTTCTGGCCGTCCATGGGTGTCTACCCCATCGACTCCAACGAGGAAATCACCATCGATGCACAGGCCAAGGCCATGTTTACCAATCGGCGCGCGAAAAACGACTTTAAGGATCGCATTGCCGTCTTTCGCCCCGAGGAATACAAGCGCGAGGTTGCGTTTCACCGCACCCTCACCGAGTTCCAGTATGCGCTCTCAAACGACCGCATCACCTACTACCTGCAGCCACTGGTTGATATGGAAACCGGCGAGATCATTGGCGCCGAGGCGCTCACACGCTGGATCGACAAAGATGGATCGTTAATTCCGCCCGCGTCCTTTATCCCGGCGCTCGAGGAAAGCGGCTTTGTGGTGACGCTCGACAAGTATATTTGGCAGGGTGTCGCCTCGTGGCTGCGCAAGCGCATCGACCAGGGGCTTCGCGTAATTCCGATTTCCCTTAACGTGTCGCGTGTCGACATCATCGCCTGCGATGTCGCCAAGCACATGAGCGCACTGGCTGCTCAGTACAACCTGCCGCCCGAGCTCATGCGCATCGAAATCACCGAAACCGCCTATACCGGAGAATCCGAGGCGGTGGACAAGCTGACGGCAGACCTGCATAATCAGGGCTTTTCGACCTATATGGACGACTTTGGCACCGGCCAGTCCACGCTCGCAATGCTCAAGAACGTCAACGTCGATGTTATCAAGCTCGACCGCACCTTTTTGCCTGATGGGAAAACCGACAACCGGAGCTCCCGGATCGTGTCGTCTATGCTCGAGATGGCGCAATCGTTGCACCTGCCCGTTGTGGTCGAAGGCATCGAGACAAATGAGCAGGCACAGCTGCTGCGCCAGATGGACGCCCGCTACGCACAAGGGTTCCTCTACCACCGTCCCATGCCGGTGGAGGATTTTGAGGCATTGTTCGATGGTGGCAAAAACAACTGATACGCTCGCGCGCAAAACACCACCGTCTAGGGGAGCATTTGTCCCCATTGGCTAACTCATATCCCCAATTCAAACCGAATTGGGGATATGATACGGAGCATCCTGTCACCCAAGGAGGTTATCCATCATGAACGAGTCGTATCGCCTGGGCGAGCAATCAATCATTGCCCATCTTCAGCGACTCGCGAACGGGGTCTCAACCGCCGAGCTCGACGTTGACGCGCTGCCCACGGAGTTGCGCGCCGTCGGCGAGCAACTGCAGAAAACGCTCGCCGTCTTGCAACAAGAACGCCAGCTGCTTGAGCGCAGCGCCTATATCGATTCGCTCACCAATCTTGGCAACCGCGGTGGACTCGACCACCATGTCGATCAGCTCTGGCTCAAAGGCGCCCCCTTCACCTGCGCCTATATTGACATCGATCACCTCAAGCACTGCAACGATAAGTTTGGCCACGCCGAGGGCAACCGCTATATTCTGGGCATCTGTCGTGCGCTCACCGAAACCATGGAGCACGATGACCTGCTGTTCCGTATCGGTGGAGACGAATTTGTACTCGTGTCCCCCACGACAGGCGAAGCCGAGCTCGAGCAGCGCTTGGAGCGGACACGCACCGATCTTGTCGAGGCAACATCGGACGGCAAGGCGCCCATGATCGCCAGTTTTAGTTTTGGTTGCTCGCACGTCGACCCGCTTGCAGGCGATTCGCGTCGCCAGATGACAATGGATGCCGATCGCAAAATGTATCGCTACAAGCTCATGCACCGCGTGCAGCAACCGAAAGACAATGACGTGCCACAACACCCAATCGTCGATCAGCTTCCCTGCAACGACCGGGTGTTCCAAGCGATCTCCATGAGCTCCGAGACGCGCTATCCGTTTATCCTTAACCTCGATACGGGAGAATCGCAATGGTCGGTTAACGCCGTGCGCGATTTTGACCTGCCCTCCCAGCACCCTTTCAACTCGGTCGATATGTGGCTTGCTCGCGTCCACCCCGAGGACCGCGACAACGTACGCGCCGAGCTCGACATGGTGATAAACGGCACATGGCACTTCCACTACATGCAGTACCGCGTTATGGATGCTACCGGAGCGTACGCGCTTTGCGACTGCACGGGCTACCGCTTGGACGGCACCGATACCGAGCCCAACATGTATGTGGGCACTATCATCAACCGAAGCCTAGCAGATACGACCGACTCGGTAACGGGTCTGGGCGATGTCCACGCCCTGGTCAACGCTATTGGAGAGATGCGCCGCGTGCCGCGCGAGGCTGGCTTTATTGCCATTAAGGTCGACGATATCGCCGAGGTCAATGCCCGCTTTGGATTCGACGCAGGCGACCGCGTGCTCGCCGAAAGCGCCGCCTGCCTCATGGATTGTTCGCGCGGCAAGGGCCGCCTGTTCCGCTCAACAGGACCGACATTCGTGGCGCTTTTCGATGAGCTCGGCCCCGAGGCAATCGACGAGATCGCAAGCGACATCGAACGGTTCTTGGGTTCTCCCGTGCTCATCGGCTCGCTTGAATATCAGCCGCCCATTCGCGTGGCCACGCTCCATCTGGACGGCGTCGACCGTCAGCCCGTTTCCATTTTGAACGAACTCAAAGCGCTGCTTAAAGAGGCGCCGCAAGTACCGGGCACCAAGCTGGACTAGCGTCGTGGGGCGCATGATGGTTAATTTCCGATCTCAACCGAACACATTGAGCAAATAGGTCGTACCCGCAGTTAGCCGAACGCCCCCGCAGTCCCTCCCGGGGCCCGGGAGCACCGTTTTCGATACTCTTGGTTTCCTTCACCCGATGCAAATAAGTGCTCAACAACATAAAACCTATCCCCCGCCACGGATATGCCCTCGAGTAAATCTGTTAAGCCAACCCTATCAAATTCTTTTGACAATTGGCTGTATTGGTCCATTTTGTCGTCCATCCCGCTTCCGCTGGCTATCGCCTCATAAACACAAACCTAACGAGCCGCACGAACGACAAAGAGGCCAAGCTGAACAGAAGTAGAACCAAAACTTCAAAAACACTGGTATTCCAATCGCGCACCCAGCCCTCTACCGCCCACAAGAAAAACAGCAGCCCCATCCATAACGTCACAGAAGAAATCAACTTTGCGTAAGGGCGTATATCAATCCCGCTCTCCCTTTTTGTGACATCATATCCAGCAATTGAGCTGAGCCATCTTCCTCTTCTGTATTGGATTGAAAGAAGAATCAGGGCAATCGAAGTTATCAAGCAGACAGCATCCTCTGTTTCCATAGAACTTCCTTTGCTTTCCGTCCTAGCTGCGCGTTCACAATCGAATCAAACCAAGTGTGAATTACTCGATAGCAACCGCCTTAGTATTAATCATAGCCTCCGCAGCAGCCCGCCTTCCAAGACCTCAAAGCTCGCCATCGAGGGCGGCCCGCCCAGACCCCTTACAATCTGCTCGCACGAGGCCCCGCACTCCAACATCCTCTAGACCGTATCCCGCACGTACCTGGTGGGCGAGCCTGCCGTGGGCCCTCGGGGCCGGCATCGCGCCCCACGCCATCCGCCCGCTCGTGCGATAATCCTCTGCAGAAGTCACCAACAGCAGAGGGAGTTTGTGATGAAGGTTCTTTTGGTCAACGGCAGCCCCAAGGCAAACGGCAACACCGCTCGCGCGCTTGCCGAAGTCGCCGAGCAATTGCGTGCCGAGGGTATCGATACCGAGGTGTTCCAGCTGGGCGCCAAGCCCATTCGCGACTGCATTGGCTGTGGTCAGTGCGGCAAGCTCGATTGCCGCTGCACCTTTGACGACGACGCGGTCAACGAGCTCATTGCCGCCGCCGAGCAGGCCGACGGCTTTGTCTTTGGCTCGCCCGTCTACTATGCGCACCCCAGCGGGCGCATCCTTTCGGCCCTCGATCGCGCCTTCTATGCAGGCGGGCACGCCTTTGAGCACAAACCCGGCGCCGCAGTCGCCGTCGCTCGTCGCGGCGGCACGTCGACCACGTTCGATGTGCTCAACAAGTACTTCACCATTAAGCAAATGCCCGTGGTTGCTTCCACCTACTGGAACAACGTGTTTGGCCGCGTGCCCGGCGACGCCGATGGGGACGCCGAGGGCCTTGCCACCATGCGAAACATCGGCAAAAACATGGCCTGGCTCCTGCGCTGCATCGAGGCGGGACAAGCCGCCGGTATCAACGCGCCCGAGGCAGATCGCGCAACGACCAACTTCATTCGATAGAGCGGCGGGGCCATGAATATTCAAATCTTCGGGACTAAGAAGTCGTTCGACACCAAGAAGGCCCAGCGCTATTTTAAGGAGCGCCGCATTAAGGTGCAGTTTATCGACCTTAAGGAAAAGGAGATGAGCAAGGGCGAGCTCACGAGCGTGATGCAGGCGGTCGGCGGTATCGACAAACTGCTCAACCCCAAAGCCAAGGACGAGGAGACGCTCGCGCTCATCCAGCACCTTACCCCTAGCCAGCGCTTCGACAAGCTGCTCGAGAACCAGCAGGTTCTAGCCGAGCCCATCGTGCGCAACGGCAAAAAGGCCACCGTCGGTTATTGCCCCGATGTATGGGGAGCCTGGGAGTAGCCTGTGTTATTTGCCAGCCCGTGGGTATAAGAGCAGACGTTTGGCATATGATTCAACTGTAAGCCATGTCTAACAAAGGAGGGCACATGCCCAACAAACCCGTGAAGATCATCATGCTTACCGGATACCTCGGTGCCGGCAAGACCACGCTGCTCAACCACATCCTCGCTAACGACGGCGGCATCCGCGCCGCCGTGATCGTCAACGATATCGGCGAGATCAACGTCGACGCCAGCCTCATCGCCGACGGCGGCCTTTCCGAGACCGACGACCTCATCCCGCTCACCAACGGCTGCATCTGCTGCACGCTTTCGGATGACCTGGCCAACCAGCTGCAGGGCATCGCCGATTCGGGCAACTTCGACTACATCATCATCGAGGCATCGGGCATTTGCGAGCCTATCCCCATCGCCTACACCATCTCGAGCTTCTGCGACGAGGCTAAGGTGGGCGGCGAGCCCAAGCTCGCGCTCGACAACATCGTGGCTGTGGTCGACTGCGCCCGCATGTACGACGAGTTCAACGGCGGTCGCGACCTGCTGGCCGAGGATATCGACGAGGACGACATCGAGAGCCTGCTCATCCAGCAGATCGAGTTCTGCTCCACGCTGATCCTCAACAAGACCGATACCGTCACGCCTGAGCAGATCGCCGAGCTCAAGGCCATCGTGCGCAGCCTGCAGAAAGACGCCGTAATTGTCGAGGCCCAAAACGGCGAGGTCCCCATGGAGGAGCTGCTCGATACCGACCGCTTCGACTTTATGCGCGCCTACAACTCCGCCGCCTGGATCGAGGCCATGGAGCATCCCGAGGAGCACGACGACCCCGAGGTGCTCGAGTACGACATCGAGACCTTTGTGTACTCGCGCCGCAAGCCGTTTGACCTGCAGAAGTTCACCGATTTTGTTGAGCAGGAGTGGCCCGACGAGGTCATCCGCGTCAAGGGCCCGCTGTGGCAGACCGGCGATCCGGACATGTGCTACATGTTTGAGCAGGCCGGCCACCAGATGCGCCTGATGGAGAACGGCCTGTTTGTCGATTCGGCGCCCGAGGGCGAGAAGCAGAAGATCATCGACGAGAACCCCGAGATCATGCAGATTTGGGACGATGAGACGGGCGACCGCATGACGAGCCTGTGCATCATCGGCCGTCACATGGACAAGGATGCGCTCATCGCCTCCCTCGATGCCTGCCTGACCGACTGGCACCGCGCCTAGGTTTATCCAAGCGGGCATTTTTCCGCCCACGTAACCGCCTAACCACCACGAAGGTACCCTTCGTGGTGGTTTTTCGTTCTGAGCCAAGGAGATTCATGTTCAATATCGTGCTGTATGCACCCGAGATTCCGGCCAATACGGGCAATATCGGCCGTACCTGCGTAGTCACCGGCGCCCATCTGCATCTGGTGGAGCCACTGGGCTTTTCGCTCGATGACAAGACGGTACGTCGCGCCGGCCTGGGCTACTGGCAAAACTTGGACGTGACGACCTATGCCGGCTGGGAGGATTTCCTTGCGCGCAACGGCCTCTCCCCCGCCGACGAGCGCCTGCATCTGCTGACCAAAAAGGCGCGCCGAACCTATGCGCAGAGTACCTACCGCGATGGCGACTACCTGGTCTTTGGCAGCGAGAGCTCGGGCATTCCCGAGGAGCTGCTCGCCGCGGCGCCCGAGCGCTGCGAGCGCATCCCGATGCTGCGCGATTGCGATTCGCTTGACAACGCCGAGGCATGGGAAGCCCACGAGGAATCGCTCGGGCATACCGAGGACGACCACGAAGCCATCCTTCGACAGGATATCTGCGGCAACTTCATCAATCCGGACGACTACCGCATCAGCGCCCTCAACCTCTCCAACAGCGCCGCCATCGTCCTCTACGAAGCCCTGCGCCAGACAGGCTTTCCGGGAATGTGACAAAGGGACTGTCCCTTTGTCACATTCGGTTATAGGTAGCGACCGGTAATGCCTGCGGAGCAGGCTGCGATGTCGCCCGGCGTACCGGCGCAGACGATTTGCCCGCCGGCGTCGCCACCGCCCGGGCCCATGTCGATCACGTAATCGGCGTTGCGGATAAGGTCGAGGTCGTGTTCGATCACGATAACCGTGGCGCCCTTGGCAACGAGGCCGTCAAACACACTCAGCAGCACCTGAACATCGAGCGGATGCAGACCGATCGTGGGTTCGTCGAACACAAACACGGCGTCATCCTGTACGCGGCCCATCTCGCTCGCAAGCTTGAGCCGCTGAGCCTCGCCGCCCGAAAGCGCCGGCGTGGGCTCGCCGAGCGTGAGATAGCCCAGCCCCAGGTCGTGCAGGGTCTGCAAGCGCGCCTGGACTTTCTTGAGTCCTATCGTGGCGTCGAGGGCCTCGTCCACACTCATGTCCATGATCTGCGGCAACGTAAGCAGGCTCCCATCCTTGCCCTCACGATGGATATGCGAGGCCGCGTCGGCGTAACGCGAGCCGCGGCATGCAGGACAGACGATCTCGACATCGGGCAAAAACTGCACGTCGAGCGATATCGAGCCCGTGCCATCGCACGTAGGGCAGCGCAAGGTGCCGGTGTTGTAGCTAAAGGCACCCGCCTTATACCCTGCCGCCTTGGCCTCGGGCGTACGGGCGAAGGCGCGGCGCAGCTCATCATGAATATCGGCATAGGTCGCCACCGTCGAGCGCACGTTGGCGCCGATGGGTGTGGCGTCAATCAGATTTGTACGGGCAATGCCTTCGGCATCGACCCAACGCACGTGCCCCGGCAAGCGCTCGCCAGCTGCCTGCGCCTTGAGTGCCGGGATAAGCGTCTCGAGCACCAACGTCGTCTTGCCCGAACCCGAAACGCCCGTCACCGCGACGAGACGGCCGCGCGGGATATCGACTTCGAGCGGCTTGACGGTATGGATGGTATCGGTCGCCATGCGGATGTGGCCCTGGTCGAACATTTCGTTGTCAGTCACCTGCGGACGCAGGCGCTTGGAGTCCGAGCACAAAAACGGCGCGATGCGGCTGTCCTGCAACTGCTCGACCTCGTCCACCGTACCGGCGGCGATTACATGGCCGCCGCCTGCTCCGGCAACGGGGCCCATCTCGACCAGATAGTCAGCTTCCGCCAGCACGCGTGTATCGTGATCAACGACAACCACGGTGTTGCCGTCATCCACCAGATCGCGCATCACGCCTACCAGGCCGTCGACATTGGCAGGATGCAGGCCGATCGAAGGCTCGTCCAGCACATACAGCACGCCCGTCGACCGGTTGCGCACCACGCGGGCGAGCTGCACACGCTGGCGCTCACCCGTGGAGAGCGTAGCACCGGCGCGGTCGAGCGAAAGGTAATCGAGGCCCAGGTCGACCAAGCGACGGGCGGTGCTCAAAAACGAATCGCAGATATCCGTTGCCATGGGCTGCATCTCGGCTGGCAGCGCTGCAGGCACGCCGCGCATCCACTCAATTGCCTCGCCCAGCGTCATGGCCGCTGCCTGCGCCAGATTGATACCGCGCACCTGGGGCTGACGCGCAGCCTCGGAGAGACGGGTGCCGCCGCAGTCACGGCACGGGCCCTCGCGCAAAAAGCGAGCCACGCGCTTAAGTCCCTTATCGTCCTTAACCTTGGCGAGCGCATTCTCGACGGTATAGACGGCGTTGTAATAGGTAAAGTCGAGCGGCGTGGCACCCTCGCCGTTTTTGGGAACGTAGAGAATATGCTTCTTAACCGCCGGGCCGTGAAACACAATGTCGCGCTCTTGAGGTGTGAGCTGGTTAAACGGCACATCGGTACGCACGCCCATCTCGCCGGCCACCTGCTTCATCAGGTCCCACATGAGCGTGCCCCAGGGAAGCACCGCGCCTTCGTTGATGGTCTTTGACTCGTCGGGCACCAGGCTCGTCTCGTCCACCTCGCGCATGACACCGGTGCCGCCGCAGGTGGGACACGCGCCGCCGCTGTTAAAGGCAAGGTCCTCGGCACTCGGCGCGTAGAACTCGCGGCCGCATGCGGGGCACGTGAGCGACAGGCCCGCAGCCACGTTAAGGCTCGGCTCCACACGCGCCCCACAATGCGGGCACACGTGATGGGCGCAGCGGCTAAAGAGCAGACGCAGGCTATTGTTGAGCTCGGTCATGGTGCCAAAGGTCGAGCGCACGCCCGGCACACTGGGACGCTGATGCAACGCGAGTGCCGCCGGTACGTGCAGCACTTCATCCACCTGAGCGTGCTCGGCCTGGGTGAGCCGTCGGCGGGTATAGGTGCTGAGCGCCTCCAGATAGCGACGCGAGCCCTCGGCATACAGAACCCCCAGCGCCAGCGAACTCTTGCCCGAACCCGACACGCCGGCAATGCCCACGAGCTTTCCCAGCGGAATATCGATATCGATGTCCTTGAGGTTATGGACGCGCGCGCCACGCACCTCGATAGCCTGCGGGCTCATCTTCTGTTCCGTCACTTTTATCACCCTACTCATGCCATAAAATGCGTTCGCGGATGTACTCGCCCAGCATGGGCACGGCAAACCGGACGAGGCCGTATCCGGCGGCCTCGATGACGCGCTCGCGAATCAGGCTTGCGCGATATTTACTCGCCCAGCTCTGGGTACGGTCGCAGCGCTCGATGATATCCGCCATGAGCGTCGGTTTGCCCTCGTCAACCGCCATGGCCTCGATAAAAAGGCGCTGTGGACTGCGCAGCCCGTAATACAGGGGCGCATCGACCGCTTCGTAGAACTCGGAGACGGCATCCGCATGGCCATCCTCGACATCGCACCTTTCAATGACCTGCGAGTTGCGCCGGACAGCAGAGCGCCACATGTAATATCCCACCAGCTGAACCATATAGGGATGCCCCATACTCTTGCGCGCCGCAAGGTCCGCCGTCTCCGCGTCAACGTAAAGACCAGCGTCTTTAACCGTCTGGATATATGAATCGCGCACCTTGGGCAAAGATATCGCCCCCAGCGTACGCTGCTGGGCACGCCGCAAAAACGTCACGCTCGGCTCTTCGAGCAGGTCGTCAACCATACAGGGCAAGCCAGCGAACGCCAGCGCAAGACCGCGCTGGTCGCTATCGGACAAGCCCGTGACATCCTGATCTCCGAGCACCTGCTGATAGAGAACGGCAAGAGCCGCCAGCTCCTCGATAGACGCCGATTGCGCCTCGTCAATCGCAAACAGTATGCCCTTTCCCGGCTCGAGCCTCTTGAGGCGCTCGTCGACCAGCCCTCGCAACGTCTCGCCCTTTGCTCGCGCCGCCTCGACCGACATCCGGCCAAACGACGGACCGAACTCCATTGACGTCACAACGGGTTTATTCGAGCGAAGCGCGTCGGCCAAGCGGTCGCACAAGCCAAGCGAGGCGGAATCGGAGACAACCGCCCATCCGCGCTCGCTGGCGAGACATTGCAACTCCCGCAGGAGAACTGTTTTGCCACAACCGCGGTTTCCCGTAATGAGCATGAGCCTGCCCGGCGCTCCGGCGCCGTTATCGAGCCCTTCCTCAAAATCTTCGATGACCGACTCGCGGTCAATGAGTATCGGAGGCCGCTTACCTGCCGTTGGCTTAAAGGGATTTGGATTCATGTCGGCCTCCTCGGATTGGCAAACGCTGCTAATAGTTATACCAACTTATACCGAGTTATACCAATAGCATGTGACAAAGGGGCTGTCCCTTTGTCACATGTGGCCGAAAAACTCGGCGTCTGCTGCTCGCCAGGGACGGAAGGTGGCGGGATCGATCTTTACGTGCGCTGCGGCGGGCACGTCATACCATTTGACCGTGTAGCCGGCGCCGTGAGAGCAAAAGACCGAGTCGGGCGTGTTGGGCAGATCGGCCTCGGGCTCATAGGCGGCCGTCTCGATTACGCGCTCGGCATCATGGCAAGCCGCATAACCGGCGAACTCCAGGTACAGATGACCGCGCCCGCTCGTGTAGGCAGCCACCTCCAGCGCGTAATCCTGCACCTCGGATGCCGGCACGCGACCCACAAGCTTCGCTCGGTCTCCCGCCATCGTCGGCGGCTCGTACTCGGCACCCATGCGTGTGGCATCTGACAACGCCCGGCCCACGCACTCCCCCGGCACCTCGAGCTCAAAGTGGTACCACGGCTCCAGCAACACGTCTGCGCCGACCTCGCGCGCCTGCATCAAACCCTGGCGAATCGCGCGATACGTGGCCTGGCGAAAATCGCCGCCCTCGGTGTGTTTGGCATGCGCGCGGCCGCCCGTGAGCGTAATGCGCACATCGGTGATGGGCGAGCCCGTCAGCACGCCCAGGTGGTCGCGCTCCATAGCGTTGGTGAGTGCCAAACGCTGCCAGTTAAGATCGAGCTCGTCGGTCGAGGTCACGGTGCCAAACTGCACACCCGAACCCGCCGGCAACGGCTCCAGGCGCAGATGCACCTCGGCATAGTGGCGTAGCGGCTCAAAGTGGCCCACGCCCTCGACCGGCCGCGAAATAGTCTCCTTATAGAGAATGCCGCCGGGCTCAAACTCGACCGCAAGGCCAAAACGATCGGCCAGCACGCGCTGCACGACCTCGAGTTGCACGGCGCCCATCAACTGCAAATGGATCTGCTCAAGATGCGTATTCCAGCTTACGCCGAGCATGGGATCTTCGTCCGCCAACTCACTCAGCGCTTTAAACACCGCATGAACGTCGTGTTCGCCCGGCAGCACCGTATAGGTGAGGACCGGAGCGATGACGGGCGCATCGCCCGCGGGCTCCGTGCCCAGGGCGTCCCCTGGGCGAACGTGCGCAAGACCCGTCACGGCGCAAATACTGCCAGCAGCAACTTCTTGGGCAAGCTCATACTTCTCGCCGTTATAGATGCGCACCTGATCGACCTTCTGTTCCCACGCCTCGGCACTGGAATGCCCGCTGATCATCAGTTTTGCGCGCAGCGTGCCGCCGGTCACTTTAACCCAAGCCAAGCGCTCGCCACGATCCCCGCGGCTGACACGATAGACGCGCGCGGCAAACTCCGGGAGCCACGCCTGCTCACGCATCAGCGCGCATATACCATCCAGTAGCTCGTCAACGCCTTGGTCCTTGAGCGCCGAGCCGGCAAAGCAGGGAAAGAGCTTGCGCTCGGCAACCATGTGCGACAGCGTTGCGACAGAAAGCTCACCCGCTTCAAGAAACTCCTCGAGCGCCGCTTCGTCCAACGCAGCAGCGTCCTCCTGAACGGCGCCGCCCGCCAGCAGCTCGTTGGCATCCAGGCAGCCCTCGGAAAGACGCTGCCCGAGTTGTGCCAGCAAAACATCGCGGCCGGGATTCTCCAAATCGATCTTGTTGATGAAGATGAACGTCGGGATGTCATAGCGTGCAAGCAGGCGCCACAGGGTTTCGGTGTGCCCCTGCACGCCATCGTTGGCGCCCACCACCAGAATCGCGTAGTCCAGGGCACGCAGTGTGCGCTCCGCCTCGGCAGAAAAATCGACATGGCCGGGAGCATCCACGAGCATGACGTGGGTATCGCCGTGGTCGAGCACGGCCTGCGACGAGAAAATCGTGATGCCGCGCTCGCGCTCGATCGTGTTAGTGTCCAGATGCGAATCGCCATCGTCCACGCGGCCACGCTTGCGAATGCGGCCCGCGTTGAACAGTATGGCCTCGGCCAACGTGGTCTTGCCGGCATCGACATGCGCCAAGATTCCAACGACCGCTTGCTTCGACATGGCTCTCCTCTTATTGCAAGCCCATCGCACGCGGCAACGGGCGTTCACGCTCCACACTGGATGATACAATTTACGGGCCGGTGGGCGAAGCGGGCCCTATCCCCCGACCGAGCTCATCGCCCCGCGTTGCCGCGCGGCGATTTTCGTAGGTTCGCGCCTTGCGAAAGCCGGCACCTCCCCTTTTTGTCTGCCCGGGTTCATCTGGGGCGGTAACAATGCGAGTCCCACAACGACGCGTTTTACCAAAAATGGCCCCACTCGGGGCCATTTTTTATTTGAGCTGGGTGATGATACGTGCCTTGGCTCCTACGCCTCGCGCAGCCAATCAAACGCGACACGCGCCGTGCCGTCGGACACATAGACGATACCGACACGCTCGAACCCCGCCTTGGCGATGGCGCCCTGCATGGGCAAGTTGTCCTCGTGCGTGTCAATACGCAGATGGTCGGCGCATTCCTTGGCAAAGGCAAACATCGCCGCCGCGATACCGTGCACGGTGCCGTCGGATGCCACGCGGTGCAGCACGGCGTACGGAGTGTCGCTGCGCCATTGACCGTCCTCAATTATGTCATAGCACTCATCCGGACCCGGCAAAAAGGCAAACGTCGCCACCACGCGGCCATCGACTTCGCACACGTAACTGCCACCAGCGACAATATCGGCAGCCAGCTGCTCGGCCGAAGGCGTGCCCTCGGGCCACTGCGTGGCGTTACCATGCGCGCGCATAAAGGCGCGGGCCGCGTCATAGATAGCCATGACGGCGGGAATGTCGGTATCGAGGGTTTTTCTGATCATCACGCGGCGACCTCACGTTTATTGGTATCACTTTGATTGAGCAATGATACCAACGTTTGGAGAGGAGCGCGAAGCAGATGGGGAGCAAAAAGCGAGCCGCCTGGTCAAAAGCCAAAAGCGAGTTTTTGGGCGCTGCCACCGGCGGCGATATGAGCGACCTGTTTGCACGCGAGGACGAGCGCCGCGACGCCCTGGACGCCGAGCGCGACGAGGCTTGGCGCTATAAGTCGTGCGAGCGCAAAAACCGTTACGACACACGCGCCGAAGCCGAGGCCGTTATGGCCGACTGCGAAAACCGCGGACGGCGTGGTTTGGCCTGCTACAAATGCGAATACTGCGGCGGCTGGCACCTGACGTCGCACCCTTGGAAATAGACCCCGCATCGGCACGGCGCTGGCGAAGCGCCAGCCATCGTGCACAAGCTACGGGCGCGGCGGCACCAAAACATCGTAACGAACGGCCTTGCCCGCAAGCTGATAGCTCGGCTTAACGCCGGCAAGCAGCGGCCCCTTCACCGGTCGCTTGATAACGACCTTGCGCGGGTGCACCGCAAGCGCAGCTTCGACCAGCGTTTCCTCATCGGCGCACGGCTGCTCCAGATGGTGCAAGAGCTGAAACTTCTTTTTCACCGCCGCGCTCTTGGTGCGCTCGGGAAACATGGGGTCCAGATACACCACGTCGGGAGCCGCGAGCTCGCCCCGCTCGATCAGCTCGGCCGTATGGCGAAGACCGGCAATGCTGTCCTCGCCCGCATGTAAGTGCATGCGCGCCACGGCGGCCGCAAGCGCCGGATCATCTGCCGCGCGATCCAGGGCATCCTGGAGGAGCGCCGCGATCACGCAATCCTGCTCATACAAATCGACCGCAAAACCCGCGGCAGCCAGCAGCAGCGAATCCTCGCCAAAGCCTGCTGTGGCATCAATCGCCCATGGTTGCTCGATGCCTTTTGTGCGCGCAGCCTTCACCAGTAGCTCTTGCTGCAGACGACCCTGCTTGAGCCGTGGAAGCATGCGGCCAAAATCGGCACGCAACTCCATCGTGCCGTCGGTGAGCGTAAGGCCCTCGGACGTCCGCACGAGCTCGAGCCCAGCAGCCCGAGCAACAGAAAAGGGATCGACGACGCCCATGGACACTCCTTAGCAAGCAAAACGAATACGTGAGCGCCACCTCAGTTGGCACCCAACCGTCCGCTATTGTCCCACACGCGACATGGTCCACAGCATCCCAATGCAAAGCACCGCCATCAATCCCGTGCACACGGCAGCGATCACGGAATCGCCCATACGCCTTCCTAACGAACGCGGCTCACGCACTTGCTTGGCTCCGTACATCACGGCTCCTCCTTCGGTCCAGCTCTTACCATGGCCCCATCATCGCAGCGCCGCGCATACGCTGCCATCGATTTGACTTACGCCCAGCTTTCCTTTTTGAAAGGTTGAACCGTACAGGCAAGAGACGCTTTCAAACGCATGCATCGCCCCGTTGAACTACAATGTGCTTCACCATATGTGCAGCACATAGGGTGCGCCAGGTTGGCGTACTCGTATCGAAAGGACCAGCCATGAGCTTCACTCGCAAGACACTCAAAATCCTTGCCCTGATTTATTTTGTTCTGGGCATCGCCAGTCTCGTCATTGGAATCGCCGGCATCGCGACCGGCAAGTTCGAGTCCACCTACGGACCGAACGCCATGCTCGCCGCGGCCGTGATTATCGCCAAGGGCCTCATCGATCTTGCCGCGGGCGTTGCGGGCATCAAGGGTGCCAACAAGCCTTCGCAGGTTGACGGCGCGTTTAAGCTCGGTATCGTTGCTGCAGTCGCCACGCTTGCCCAGGCGGTGCTCACGCTTCCCGCGTTTGGCGGCGACGCCATCAACTTTGGCGCCTTTGTCATCGTGGTGTACGACCTGTTCTTTGTTCAGCAGGCGCACGCCATCAAGGCCGAGAACAAGGACCGCCTGTAAGCGCTCGCTTCTCATAGCCTCTGCAGCCAAGCAACTAAAAAGGGCCGATCGCGCATCTCCGCGGTCAGCCCTTTACGTTTGCCCAGATAAAACCTGCCAAAATAAACCTGTCCCTTTTTGGTAGGTTAGTGGCGGTACTCGGCGATGATGAAGTCGATGTCGGTCTGAAGAGTGTCCAAGTTTGCCAGGCGCTCTTTGTCGACGGGGCGCGTGCGGTAGTAGTACGGTGTCATCTGGAACACCGCCTCGATGTCGGCCTGGGTCTGGAGCGTAATATTCGCAGATATCCGCTGCGTTCCGACCAACTCGAGCTCGGTAGTCTTCGGCAGCTTCTCGTCATTGAGATATGGCGTGTCGTAGAGCACCTCCTTGAGCCCAAACAGATGACGGGCACCCGGCACCACGGTGTAGAGCGAGCCCTCGGGCGCCAGCACGCGAGAAAACTCACGCTCGTTAAAGGGAGCAAAGAGTTCGGTCACCATATCAAAGGCGCCATCAGCCACGGGGATGTCCTTCATGTTGGCCACGAAGTAGGTCGCATCGCCGCGCTTGGCGGCCAGGCGCACCATCTCTTTGCCCAGGTCGAAACCGTAAGCATCCACGCCCGGCACCGCACCCATGGCGCTGGTGTAGTAGCCCTCGCCGCAGCAAATATCGAGCAAGGTCATGGGGCCGTTCGTAGACGCGGCACGTTCAGACACCCGCTCGCGCACCAGCTCGACCATCGCATCGCGCAACGGCGCATAGTATCCACGGTTCAGAAAGTCACGACGGCTGCGCGCCTGCGACTTGGGATCGCCCATGGAGTCGCCGCTCTTGGACGAGCGCAGCAGATACAGATAGCCCTCGCGCGCACGGTCAAACCGGTGTCCGCCCGCGCACACAGCACCGCGCTCGTCGTCCACCAAAGGCTCATGGCAAACAGGACACAACAACATGGCAACTCCTTAGCGCGAACAACACAACGCCCACCATTGTCGCACGCCTCCCCCACCTAGTCATTGGGGACGTTTTGGCCGATTGCCTGCCGGGATAGCTAAAACAGCCCCGTCCCAAAAAGACTACCCGCGCTTAGGAGTATCATCGTCTGCGCAAATAAGCACGAATGAGCATGTTAGAGATTGAGAGCGTATGGCAGACACCGCATCTAAGCACATCGACATGACCACCGGCTCGCTGTGGCGCAATATTCCCCTGTTCGCCTTTCCCGTCGCCGCCACGAGCATCCTTGAGCAGCTGTCGAACCTCATCGCCACGGTCATCATCGGTAACTTCTCGGGCGACCAGGGAACCCTCGCCATGGCGGCGGTCGGCTCCAATGTTCCCCTTACCAGCCTTATGATCAACCTGTTTATTGGCCTGTCGCTTGGCTCCAACGTGGTCATCGCCAACGCCATCGGCCGCAACGATCAGAACATGGTCAAGCGCGCCGTCCATACCTCGATTCTGATGGCACTCGTGGGCTTTGTCGTCATCGCGCTGGGCGAGATCTTTGCCGAACCCATGCTCGCCGCGCTCAACGTCCCTGACGAAACCATGCCGCTCGCATCGCTCTACCTACGCGTCTTTTTGCTGAGCATGCCCTCGATTTTGCTTTACAACTTTGAGGCCGCGATCTTCCGCTCCGTCGGCATCACCCGCATGCCGCTGCAGGCGCTTGCCGTGTCCACCGTCCTCAACATTGGCCTGGACCTCGTCTTTGTCCCCGTACTCCACTGGGGCGTCGCGGGCGTCGCCATCGCCACCGCCATCGCCTACACCGTCAGCGCCGCTACGCTCTTTATCCGCCTGCTCAAGACCGACTCCGTCGTCCGCGTCACCCCACGCGACTTAGGCTTAGACCCCGTCGCCCTCAAGCGCATCGTCAAGATTGGCCTGCCCGCCGGCATCCAAAGCGCCGTCTTTGCCGTCGCCAACATCATCATCCAGTCCGCCATCAACAGCCTGGGCACCGAGGTCATGGCGGCATCGAGCGCCGCCATGAGCCTGGAGTATGTGTGCTACAACCTGCTCAACAGCTTTAGCCAGGCCTGCACCACCTTTGTGGGGCAAAACCACGGCGCTCGCCAGATCGACCGCTGCACCAAGACGCTCAAGGTCTGCCTGGTCGAAGGCGGCATCGTCGCGCTCACCACCATCGTCATCATCGTCGGTCTGGGGCGCGAGATCCTGGCGCTCTTTAACAGCGATCCCAACATCGTCTCGATCGGCTATATCCGCGTGTGCTCGATCTTCCCGGCGTACGCCTTTAGCATGTTCTACGAAAACATGTCCGGTTATCTGCGCGGCTTTGGCATCTCGCTCATGCCCGCCCTCATCACCATGATTTGCGTCTGCGGCATCCGCTTCTATTGGGTGTTCTGCGTGTTCCCGCACTTCCGCACCTTTGCGAACATCATGATGGTCTACCCCATCAGCCTGGGCACCACAGCGTTCTTTATGGTCGTGGCGGTATTGCTCTGCCATCCGGCACGCACCTATCGTCTGGCGCAAGCCAAGACTGGGGCGCGCTAGACACATCCAACAAGGTGGCGCATCGGCAACTAGCTCACGATATGTGAGCTCATGTAGTCGATAAAGCGCCTCGTGGCGATCGGCATGGTATCCCAGCTGCGCCAGGCTGCCACGACGTCGCGTGAGGGAGCGTGCACGATGGGACGCACGCAAATATCAGCCTGCATGCCCTCGACCGTACGCCGGTAGAGCATGCTCACGCCGAGGCCCTCCTCCACCATCGCCATAATGGTGTAGTCGTCGGTAACCTCACTTGTCACGTGCGGGGACAGCCCGTGCGCCGCGAATGCATCGAGCACCAGGCTCTGCTCGCCCTCATCCAGCAGCACAAACGGTTCGGACGCGAGGTCGGCGAGCGTCACCTTTTCCTTTGCCGCCAGCGGATGGGCGGCTGGCAACAGCGCCACCAGCTCGTCATGATAGGCCACGCGCTTCTCGAGCCCTGTGGTAAATCCACGCGCCGTAAAGCAAAAGTCAACCACGCCATCGTGCACCCATTGGGCGTTGCGCGTGTAATCGCCCTGCTTGAGGGTAAAGCGCACGCCCGGATGCAGGGCCCCAAAGTCGCGGATCACGCGCGGCAGCACGGTACGGCTCACGTTGGTAAACGTCGCAATGCGAATGTCGGTCGATGAAAGCCCCAGCAACTCCTGACGCTTGCCCTCGAGCTCGGCCTCGGCCGTTACGATCTGGCGCAGATACGGCAGATACTGTTTGCCGTCGCGCGTAAGCGAGACGCCCTGCTTGCCGCGCTCGATAATCGTGGTGCCCAGCTCGCGCTCGAGCGCCTTGACGGCCTGGCTCACCGCGCTTTGCGTATAGCCCAGCGCGTCGGCGGCACGTTTCAGGCTGCCGCAATCGACCACCATACATACAATCTGATACCGCGATGCCATCGTGCCTCCACTTCGATGTAGCCGTAAAACGTTTTGCCAGGGTTTTTTCTTCCAACATTAGTATTTCTTAATCATACTGAAGATACATTCTCTTTACTACATCCATATCTGGGAGCAGAATCCTTTTTGCGAAACCGTTCTGTAACAAAAGGAGTCCCATGGATCGCAAAAAAGCAATCGCGCTCTCATTTTCCGTTCCCGTCGCATGGGGCTTTTCGTACCCCCTCATGAAGATCGGCATGGACAGCATGAACGCCACGAGCATCGTCGCGCTGCGCTGCATCATCGCCTTTGCGGCCTGCCTGCTGCTCTTCCACAAGCACGCGGTGCGCATCAACCGTGACCTGATGGTCCGCGCCGCCATCATCGGCGCCATCATGGCAACCGAGATCACCTGCATGTGCCTGGGCTCCAGCCTCACCTCCGCCTCCACCGCCGGCTTTTTGCAGAGCCTGACGGTCGTGATCGTGCCGTTTGCCAACGCGGCCCTGCTGCGTCGCGCCCCCGAGCGCAAGGTGCTCATCGGCACAGCCATCGTCACCTGCGGCATGTTGCTGCTCTCGGGCGCCGACTTTACCAGCCTGAATCCCGGCGCGATCATCATGCTGCTCTCGGCCTTTATCTATGCCGGCCACATTATCATCGCCAAGCGCTTTGTCGAAGAAGTCGATCCACTGGCTCTGGGCGTTTGGCAGCTGGGCTTCGGCGGCTTGTTCTCGGGTATCGCCGCATTTACCTTTGGCGGCTTCACGCTTCCCAGCACGCCGAGCGAGATCGTCGTTATCGTTGCGCTCGCACTCGTCTGCTCTGCCTACGGCTTTATCACCCAGACGCTCGTGCAGCCCCACGTACCTGCCGAAACCACTGGCTTCGCCTTCTCGCTCGAGCCGGTCTGCTCCGCCGTCTTCTCGTTTTTCCTGGTCGGCGAGGTCCTGAGCTCCATCGCCTTCTTTGGCGCCGCCCTCATCCTCACCGGCGTCATGGTGGCAACCGTCGAGCTTCCGCGCCTTCGCGCACATGGACACGCTCATATGGCAGGAGCGCCCGAGCACGTCTCGTAGACTCCGCTCTTCATACAGCCGTGGCATAAAGGCAACCGGTGCGCCTTTACAATAGATACCAACAGAGCATCTGCCATAAAGGAGCCCCATGGACACCGCAACCCGCGACCGCAACATAGCAACTTGGTTGGGCGATGCGCCGCAGCCGGTACGTGACACGACGAACCAGCTGCTCGAGCGCATCGCCCTTTTGCGTGCCGAGCAGACCATCTACCCGGCACAAGACGACATCCTCAATGCCCTCGCCTACACGCCGGCCGACCAGGTCAAGGTCGTCATCTTGGGTCAAGACCCCTATCACGGGCCCAACCAGGCCATGGGGCTGTCGTTTTCGGTCCCCGCGACGCAAACCAAGTTGCCGCCGAGCCTGCGTAACATCTATAAGGAGCTCAAAGCCGATCTGGACTGCCCCATTCCCGCCACGGGAGACCTCACCCCCTGGGCTCAACAGGGCGTCCTGCTCCTCAACACAACGCTCACCGTGCGCGAGCATGCCGCGAACTCGCATGCCAAGCTGGGCTGGAGCACGCTTACCGACTACGTTATCGAGCGCTGCTGCCAGCTGCCCCAGCCGGTCGTCTTTTTGGCATGGGGCCGCTTTGCCCAGCAAATGGTTGAGGGCAAGCTCGACGCGATCGGCGCGGGCAAGGCAACCGGCAAGTTCTGCCTAGCTTCTACGCACCCCTCGCCGCTTTCGGCCAACCGCGCCACGGCAGAACTCCCCGCCTTTATAGGGTCGCGCCCCTTCTCGGCAGCCAATCGGCTACTCGAACAGCACGGCTCGACCCCCGTCAACTGGACTTGCCTCGGCTAAAAATCAATACATCAAAAACGCGCCCGACGGATTTCCATCGGGCGCGTTTCCTATTCGGGCCAAATAAATTGTGTGCGGCCGGCCTCGCCGCCATCGATCAGCAGGCTCTGCCCGGTCATAAACCGGTTGGTCACGCCCGCAAAGTAGATCCACTCGGCGATCTCTTGGGCGGTGGCCCAGCGTTTAAGCGGCGTGAGCTCCATAATCTGGTTCCACAGGCGCTCGTCTTCCATCACGCAACGGTTGAGCGGCGTGATAACGCCGCCCGGGTCCACACTGTTGGCGATGGCCTGCGGTGCTAGGCGGTTTGCAAGGTTCTTGGTGTAGGCGATAACGCCGCCCTTGCTGGCGGCATAGGCGGGAAACTCCGATCCCGTATGTCCGCTCGCCGACCCCACATTGACCACGGATTTGATAGCCGGCGTCGGCTTGGCGGCAAGCCCCTCCCCCACAAAGGCGTAGCGCTCGGTCACGTTGATGGTGCCACGCAGGTTGGCGGCGATGTCATCGGCCGAATCCTGCGTACCGGCAACGTTCACGATTACCTGAGGCTCAAGGTTGCCCGGAAACGAGTCCGGCTCGCGGACATCAACGATCAGATGGCGGTAGCGCTCGTGTTCGATCGCCGCCAGCAGCAGATCAAAGCCCACGACCTCGTGACCCTCGTCCAAAAAGCGCTGCACGCACGCGGCTCCGATACCGCCCGAAGCGCCCGTGATCAAAACCCGCATACTTGCTCCTTAGGCGGTTGCGTGGCGCTCGAGGTACTCGGCGCCCACGTTCTCGCGCTCCCAGCCACGCACAACCTTGTAGCCCACGGGGCTCAGGAAGACCTCGCACAGCAGCTCGGCGACGGCGCCCGTCAGCGAGCACATAATGACCTGCACCCAAGTCCAACCAAAGAACGTGTGGCTCACCACAATGGCAAAGACCAAGTTGTCGATAAACTGGCCAACACCCGTGGACACATAGGAGCGGAAGGCAAAGCTCGCAAAGTTATTCTTTTTGAGCATACGGCCGAGCGACTGGTTGAGCGTGGAATTAACCACGGCAGAAACGAGCATTGCCAGCGAAGAGCCCAGCACCACGTACCAGGTGCCGCCAATGGTGGCGTTAAGGGCAGTGTTGACCTCGATCATGCCCGTGTCGTAGTAAGCGCCCCACATGCCGGGCGTGAGCGAGCACGCCCAAAAGCACAGGCTCACGGCCAGGTTGACCAGCAGCGCGAGGACAGAGATTTTGATGGATGCCTTGGCGCCAAAGCGCTTGCAGATCATGTCCTGGCACAAAAACGAAACCCAGCTCACCACAAAGCCGCAATCGAGTGCCAGATACGGCAGGCTGATAAGCTCTTTGTTGGCCAGCAGGTTCATCATGATGACACTCACGAAAAACAGCGAAACCGTTGCCGCGGGAATGCTCCGCAACAGGACCTTGTAGTCCTCCATGACCTTCTTGATCATTATGTACTCCTTTGGTTTTAGGTTTAACGAGCAGGATATCGGACCCGAACTGCTCGGACGTCACGGGCTTGAGACGACGATGGGTATAATAGCCGCTCACACGGCATCAGGCAAGCAAACGGCGCGGCAGCCCCACAGGGCCACCGCGCCGATGCATTAAAAGGCTACGTTGCCAAACTCCGACAGGATAAGATCGGGGTTGTGATCGGTTGCCCAATCCACGTTCCACGGGCTCGTGAACAGCAGCAGCTTACCGCCGCGCATGTCCTCGACGCGCAGCGTGTCACGCGTGAGCGAAAGGCCCGGGATATCAATGGTATCGGGGTCGTTCTGAATCCAGCGGATGTCCGTATAGGGCAGCGGCTGGCGACGGACCTCAACACGATACTCGGCCTTGAGGCGGCGCTCGAGTACCTCAAACTGCAGCACACCGACCACGCCCACGATGACGCTCTCCATGCCGGCACCCAGCTCGCGGAAGATCTGGATGGCACCCTCCTGGGCAAGCTCCTCCATGCCCTTCACAAACTGCTTGCGCTTGAGCGTGTCGACCTGCGTAATGCGGGCGAACATCTCGGGGGCAAACGTCGGGATCTGCGGATACTGCACGTGGCGCTTGCCGGAGCACACGGTGTCGCCGATGCTAAAGATACCCGGGTCGAACAGGCCCACGATATCGCCCGCGTACGCCTCGTCCACGATGGCGCGGTCATCGGCCATCATCGACGTGCCCGTGGCAAGCTTGAGCTTGCGGTTGCCCTGCACGTGGAAGGCGTCCATGCCACGCTCGAACTTGCCCGAGCAAATGCGCACAAAGGCGATGCGGTCGCGGTGGTTCTTGTCCATATTGGCCTGGATCTTAAACACAAAGCCGCTAAAGTCATCGCGGCAGGGATCGACCGGTTCGCTGGTGAGCGTATCGGTATAGGCGCGCGGCGTCGGGGCCAGACGCAGGAACTCCTTGAGGAAGGGCTCCACGCCAAAGTTGGTGAGCGCCGAGCCAAAGAACGCCGGGCTCAGCTTGCCGCAGGCCACGGCATCCAAGTCGAGCTCGTCGCCGGCGCCATCGAGCAGCTCGATGTCGTCCATCAGGTTCTTATGGTTCTCTTCGCCAATAAGCTCGTCCATGGAAGGATCGCCCAGCTCGGCCTCGACCTCGGCGACCTTCTTGGTGGCGTTGGCGTGGCCGTCGCCCTCAAAGGCAATGACGCGACGGGTCTGACGGTCGAACACGCCGCGGAAGTTGCGGCCGCTGCCGATCGGCCAGTTCATGGGATACGTATTGATACCCAGGACGTTCTCGATCTCTTCCATGAGCTCAAACGGATCGCGAGCCTCGTGGTCGAGCTTATTCACAAAGGTGAAGATGGGAATGTGACGCAGCGTACAGACCTTAAAGAGCTTTTTGGTCTGGGCCTCGACGCCCTTGGCGCCGTCGATGACCATGACTGCGGCGTCGGCGGCCATAAGGGTACGGTAGGTATCCTCCGAGAAGTCCTGGTGGCCGGGGGTATCGAGGATGTTGACGCAGGCGCCATTATAGGTGAACTGCAGCACCGAGGAGGTAACGGAAATGCCGCGCTCCTTCTCGATGTCCATCCAGTCCGAGACGGCGTGCTTGGCCGAGCTCTTGCCCTTGACCGAACCGGCAGTCTGGATGCTGCCGGTATAGAGCAGCAGCTTCTCGGTAAGCGTGGTCTTACCGGCGTCCGGGTGGCTGATGATCGCGAATGTGCGGCGCGACGAGATTTCATCCGACAGGCTTGCCATGCGGATCCTTTCTTGCATTGAGTGCATTACGTCGATGTAACCGCACTATTGTAGCCGCGAAATCCCGCTCTAGGGCGCCTATCAGGACAAATTCATCAGTTGGGGCCTGGGTTGCCGGCCCAATCCGAATTTGTCTCTTGCGTAACTGTACATAGTGTATATATACTGTGCTTACCGGTTATATACACGTGTAGCCCAACAGCTAAGGAGCCGCTGTGGACATCATCCTATCCAATTCGAGCGACAAGCCCATCTACGAGCAGATCTCCTCGCAGGTCAAAGCTCAGATCCTTTCGGGCGCACTCGCTGCGGGAGCCAAACTCCCCAGCATCCGTGCACTCGCGAGCGACCTCGGTGTGAGCGTCATTACCACCAAGCGTGCCTATGCCGACCTGGAACAGCTCGGCTTTATCTGCACCGTGCAGGGCAAGGGCTGCTTTGTCGCCGAGGGAAACCAGGAGCTCTTGCGCGAAAACCAGCTCTGCCATATCGAAGAGTTGCTTGCGCAGGCCGCTACGCAGGCCGAAACCCTGGGCGTCACGCGCGACAAATTGCACGAGATGCTCGACCTTGTAGCCCCCGAAACCATGCAGTAGCCATCTGCAAGAAAGGCTATACCATGCAAAACTTGCTAGAACTCAAAGGCGTTTCACGCCGCGTAAGCGACCGCTTTTCGCTACGCGATGTCACACTCACCGTGGAGCCCGGCCAGATTGTCGGCTTTGTGGGCGCAAACGGCGCCGGCAAGACAACGACCATTCGCGCCGCGCTCGGGCTCATAAAGCTCGATGCCGGCGAGGTGCAGCTGCTTGGCCAGCGCTGCGATGCCAATGCGCCCGGCGAGGCACAGCGCCACCTGCGCTCCCGCGTAGGCCTTGTCCTGGACACGTGCCCCTTCCCCTCCACGCTCAAGGTAGGCCAGATCGAGAGGCTCGTAGGCCCGGCGTACCCCACGTGGAGTAGCGAAACGTTCGCCAGATTTATCGACCGATTTGGCCTTGATCCCAAAGCCAAGGTCAAAGACCTCTCCCGCGGCATGGGCATGAAGCTGCAGCTCGCCTGTGCGCTCAGCCACAATGCCAAGCTGCTCGTTTTGGACGAAGCCACCGCGGGCCTCGATCCCATGGCGCGCGAGGAACTACTCGATGAGCTGCTCGCCTTTGTTTCCGACGGCCAGCGCAGCGTACTGCTCTCGAGCCACATTACGTCCGACCTCGATCGTACCGCCGACCGCGTCATCTGCATCGATAACGGCTCGATTGTATTTGACCTGCCGCGCGAGGACATTACCGACCGCGCCGGCATCGCCCACTGTACCCAAGCACAGGCCGCCGAGCTTACGGCTTGCGTCGAAGGCGCCCGTGCCGCCCGCCACGCCTATAGCGTGGACGTGCTCGTGCCCAACCGTCGCGATACGCTCGAGGCTTTCCCCGAGATTCCCTGCGATCGGGCAACCATTGATGATTATCTTCGCCTCATGCTGAAAGGGGCTTCGAAATGAAACGCGCCTTTATGTCCGAGCTCGCCATCGTTCGCACGCTTATCCCGAGTATTGCGGGCGTCGGCTTATTTATATTCATCGTGTTGACCCTCGCCAACGCATCGGATGGAGATTCCGGCATGAGTGCCGGCGCCTGTGCAGTCAGCGCCATGTCGCCCATCATGGTCATGAGCTCGCTGGCCGGCTTCGACAATCAAAACGGATGGGAGCGCTATCGGGCAACGCTGCCCATCTCGCGCAAAGACATTATTTGTGCCCGCTACCTGTGCATCGTTGTCTTCTCGGCCATCATGGCCTGCGCCGCCGTGCTTTTGAACATCATCGTCCTTCCGCTCTTCAACAGTGCGGGCGTGACCTCGACAGGACAAACCGTCTTTGAGATCGCAATCGCCTCGGCAGCCTCGATGCTCATCTCACTCATGATGGTATTTCTGGCGCAGCCGCTGTTCTTTCGCTTTGGACACATGGAGGCGTTGCGCCTATCCGTTGGCCTGTTTGCCCTGCTTGGTTGCGGCACCATGGCCACGCTGAGCTCCTCCAACCCCATCAGCAACCGGCTCATGTCGATTGCCGGAGCGAATCCCGATCCTGCCGTCCTCGGCTGCTTGTGCGCAGGAATTGCCGTCCTGGCCCTCGTGCTCTTTGCAATGAGCTGCACCATCAGCACCAAGGTCTATCGAACACGCGACCTGTAGCCACGCGAGCCTCGATCCACGAAGGACGCGGTCGTCCCCTCCCCGCAAATCCGTGGCAAACGGCATGTCCCCGGCGTGCGCCACCGCGCTACTTGCGCAGCGGCTTGGGCAGCGGAATGCCCGCCGCAATGACGGCGGCGATGATCATGCAGACGATACCCTTGAGTGGGAAGCACATGAGCAGCAGGCCCACGACCATGACTGGCTGACGCATGACCGCACCCATCGTCGAGGCGGTGCAGACAGCGACGCAAAAGACCGGATCAGCGCCGGTGAGGACGGCAAGACCGTAGCCCAGGCTCACGCCCGAGAAGATAACCGGGAAGAAGTGGCCGCCGCGCCAGCCCATGTTGATGAGGGCGGGCGTCAGCATGGCCTTGACAAGACCGGTTGCAATAAGCACACCAGCGGGAATGGTCATATAGGTCTCCATGAGCACATCGGCTTGTGTCTCGCCGGCAAACATGGTGTAGGGCAAAACCGTGCCGCAGATGGCGAGCGCCAGACCGGCCAGCATGGCTTTGACGACAGGGCGCTCCCCTATGGCGTGGGCCAACGCCTCGCTCGCGTGCTCAGAAACAAAGTACAGCCAGCCGCAGATTGTTCCGATCAACGACAGAGGAATGAGCCAGGTAAGCTCCAGGTTGCCCACCACGGCGGCCTCGAACCTGGGCATGCCCATGCCGCCGCCCATAAGCTGGCCGAGCAGCAGGTAGGTACCCAGACCGCCGGCAATCGCAATGCCGTAGACCACGGTCTTTTGCGCCTTGGGAAGCTTGATGGTGATCTCGTCGGACGCTGAGTCCCCATCGCCGTTGGCGCCCTGGCCGTCGGCGCTACCGGCGAGCGGCGCCACTAAGCCAAAGACGGGCGCGGTAAAGAGCGCCGTCAGGGCGGCCTGGGTGCCCAACAGCGTGAGCTCCCTAAACTCGGCGCCAAAGCGGCGCATGCGGTCGCCGACCCAGCTGCACAGACCCGCGATGACGCCGGTCAGGCCGGCTTCTGGTCCAATGCTTCCGCCAAACAGCAGCGGCAGCAACGCCGCAAGCGAAAGCTTGCCCAGGTTGTCGTACGGGTAGCGGCCGTCGCGCTTTACCTTGGCCATCACCTGGTTGAGGTCATCGGTCTTGGTGCCCGTCATCTTTTCGTACAGACCGATCAGCAGGCCGCCCAACAGGCAGACGAAAAACGGGTAGGGCAAAAAACCGAACGGACCACTCGCGAGCTCGGGCGAAGCGACACCCAGCATATGCGGGATCTCGGTCCATAGATAGTCGATGCCATGCTCCATCGCAAAGAAGAACAGCCAGACCGCGGCGCCCGCAAACGCACCGGTCACAGCCACGCTCACTAAAAACAGCGCACGGTTTTTGGGTTTGGCAAGGTTACCCATCGGGTCCTCCCGTGGTCAAAGTCAACATAGATACGCTTTATTGTAGGGCGAGCGTTGTCCAGACGAGCCAACCATCTGCGCTGCAAACGGCACCATTGGGAGCCATTGTGGGGCAGGCTCAAGACTTATCCGTTGATAATCGAGGCAATCTCGCGCGAATCGTCGGCAAAGTAAATGCCTTGCTGGCGCCTCGGACTCGAAAGCCCCTTATCAATCATGTGCCCGAGCAGCGCCTTGAGGTCGTTGTAGTAACCGTCCAGGTTATACAGGATGCACGGAGCACTCAGGTGTCCCAACGATACCGCAGACATGACCTCGGCAATCTCCTCGAGCGTGCCCGTGCCACCCGGAAAGGCGATAAACGCATCGCCGAGCTCGATCATCTTGGCCTTGCGCTCAGCCATATCGCTCGTCACGATAAGGTCGTCAATACCTTCGTGCTGAAACTCTGCCTCGATAAAAAAGCTCGGCTCAACGCCCGTCACGTGCCCGCCAGCATCGAGCACGCTATCGGCAAGCGCGCCCATCAGGCCCGATTTGGACCCGCCGTATACCAGCGCGTGCCCGTTGGAGCCAATCCAGTTGCCCAGCTCTTGCACCGCAGGCAGAAACGCCGGGTCATTGCCGACGCTGGCGCCCAGATACACGGTGATATTCATATTCAGTCCCCCTCGTCGTGACGCACGGCGCCCGTTCTAGCGTTGGCGTCGGCGATATTCGCGCACGCGGCGCGACAGGTCAGCGAGCTCGTCACGATCGAGCTCTTCCAAATGCTCAAGATCATCCATAAATCGCGCCATGGTGTCCTTTTGGCGCAGTTTAATGAGCGTATTGCAGTAGTTCACCGCCACACCCGTGAGCATGGCGATGTAGAAGATGCTGATGACGCTCAGGATGACGGTGATGGCGCGGGCAACCGGCGTTTCGGCCGGGATATCGCCAAAGCCGACGGTCGAGACCGTCTCAAAGCTAAACCAGAGACCATCGCCAAACGTGAGGGTCGTGGGCTCGGACAGCCAGACAGCCGTCGAGCACAGCAGGTAAAAGATAAGAAACAGGCCCGTGATGCGTGCAAAGCCAGCCTGTCGCAACACGTCGGCAAGCGTCCTCAACTTGTTCATCGCGACCCCTTTTCCCAGACGCCCAATCACATTCGCTCGGTATTGTCCCACATCCGGCACTTGGGGACGTTCCTTTTGTGCCGGCAGAAAGTAGTCATTGGGGACGTTCTTAAATGACTAGTCAAACAAGAACGTCCCCGATGACTAGTCGTTTAAGAACGTCCCCAATGACTAGTCGCCAGTGCCGGGCGCGACCACTTAGCGGCGCGTCCGGCAGCTGGCCAGCTGAGCTGGTATCCTAATGCGGTACCGTCTCGACTCGATAGGATTGCATGTGAAACCTTCCGCCGTCCTTCGCTTAGCTCTATATCGCACCCTAGCCGTCGCGCTTGCCGCGCTCGCCATACTGAGCACCGTCATGCCCACCCCGGCCTTTGCCGCCGACTCCGACCAGCAGGTCAAGACGGTCCGCGTCGGCTGGCTCGTCAACAACGCAGGCTTCCAGGAAGGCACGCCGGGCGAGCGCCTCTCGGGATGGGGTTATGAGTACCTCCAGACCCTCTCGTACTACACAAAGGGTTGGCAATACGAATACGTTCCTGGCACTTTCACCGAGCTTTTGGACATGCTCGAGGCGGGCGAAATCGACCTCATGCCCAACATCTCGTATTCGGCAGAGCGCGAGCAGAAGCTGCTCTTTTCCTCGAACCCCGAGGGCACCGAGCGCTACTACATCTACGCCAGGCCCGATCGCGACGATCTGACCAAGGGTGACCCCCAAGCGCTTCAAGGCCTCACCATCGGCTGCAATTCTGGCGTTATGCAAACCGTCGTCGGCCAGCAGTGGCTCGCCAACGAGGGCATCGCCTGTACTTATAAAGAAATCGACACCGGAAGCGCCCTCTTTGAGGCACTTTCAGACGGCGAGGTCGACGCCATTATCATGAACGACACCATTTCGTCGCCCGACGCGTCGCCCATGTTCTACGTAGGCTCGAGCGACTACTATTTTGCCGTCCCCAAAAGCCGCCCCGATCTGATGAACGACATCAACTCGGCCATGGCGGCAATCAACCGCACCAACCCGCGCTATAACGACGAAGTCAAATCGAACTACTCGGCCCAAAACAGCGGCTCATCATCACTCACTGGCCCCGAGCGTTCCTGGCTCAAAGCAAACGGCAACACCATTACGCTCGGCTATCTTAAAAACGAACTTCCCTACTGCACGCAAAACGACGACGGCGAGATGGAAGGGTCGCTCGCCTCGCTTGCAACGACATTGCACGACAAGTTTGGCATTACGGTTAAAACAGTCGCGTTCTCGAGCAACAAGCAAATGGTCAAAGCCCTTTCCAAAGGAACCATCGATGTCGCGCTGCCGCTGTTTCGCGACTACTGGCTTGCCGAGCAAGGGGGAGCCGTCCAGTCGAACCCGATGGGAACGGTCTCCCTGACCGCCATTCACAGCAGCAACAACCTGGACGGCGACCTTAAGAATATCGCTTGTACAGAGGGCGCGATCGTCAACCGTTTTGAGCTCGAGAGCTTATTCCCCGATGCAACGGTAACCGAATTTCCGAATGCCGACGAGGCGCTCAAAGCCCTCAATAAGGGGACGGCAAGTTGCATCATTGTCCCCAGCACGCGTCTGCAAACCATCCTTGACGCCCACGACATCGAGGACTTCGAAACACAGGAACTCACCAACACGGCGCAACTATCGTGCTTGATTTCGCGCGGCAAACCCGAGCTGTTGGGAATCATTAATAAGGGCATCATCAATGCAGGCGAATCGCTCTCTGCAAGCAGCTATTCCCCCACATCGTACTCGGCGCAAGAATCGGACACGTTCCGGTTTATCTACCGCAACCGCATCGCCGTTGCGACCGTTATCATCTGCGTATTGCTCGCCGGCATCGTCGTCCTTATCTGGTCGCTTCATCGCGCGCAGAAAGAACGCCAGAAAGCCGACGCCGCCAACGCCGCCAAAACCGCTTTCCTCACGCGCATGAGCCACGATATCCGCACACCGCTCAACGGCATGCTGGGCCTTATCGAAATTGAGGAATTGAAAGAAGGCGACATGCAGGTCGCCAGGGAAAGCCGCGCCAAGGCGCGTGTTGCCGCCAACCACCTACTGTCGTTGATTAACGACATCCTCGAGATGGGCAGGATCGAGGAGTGCAAAGTGACGCTCGAGCACGAATCATTCAACCTCAAAGAGCTGTGCGACAATGCGCTCGTGCTGTGCAAGCTCCGCGCATCTGATCGTGGCATAACAATGCTCGACACCAGCGAGCCCTACGCTGTCGACCAATACATGATCGGCAGCCCCACCCATATTCGACAAATCCTCGTCAACCTGCTCGACAACAGCATCAAGTACAACAAGCGCGGTGGCACCGTCACATTCTCGTCGATTGTCAAACCGCTCGATGACGAGCACGCAGTGTTTTGCTTTAGCGTCTCGGACACCGGCATCGGCATGTCGCCCGAGTTTCTTAAACACATCTACGAACCGTTTGCCCAAGAGGGCAACGATGCCCGCAGTAAATTTCAGGGAACTGGCATGGGCATGCCGATCGTCAAATCGCTCATAGACATGATGGGCGGCACGATTGAGATTTCGAGCGAGGTCGGCGTGGGAAGTACGTTCAACGTCCAGATTCCGCTCGATATCGACAAGAACCCTCAGGCAAGAGAAGGTGCGGACGAGCAGGCGATCAGCTGCTCGCTTGCCGGCATGAACGTTCTTTTGGCCGAAGACAACGAGCTCAATGCCGAAATTGCCCAGGCCCTGCTCGAAAGCGAAGGCATCGTCGTAACTCGCGCCGCCGACGGCAAAGAAGCGGTCGAACTATACACTAGTCGTCCCGCCGGCAGCTTCGATGCGATCCTGATGGACATCATGATGCCGGGTATGGATGGCTACGAGGCAACTCGCGCGATTCGTCTGAGCGAGAAGGCCGATGCAGCCGACATCCCCATCATCGCGCTCACCGCCAATGCCTTTGCCGAGGACGCCAAGGCGGCACACGATGCCGGCATGAACGCCCATCTGCCCAAACCGCTCGACTTTAACAAGCTCAAAAACATCCTCGCCCGCATCAAGAAAAACGGAACTGTTTCGCTATAGTTTGTGCCCAACTGTCATGCACAGCTAGAAAGGAAGCCGACGATGTTTAGACCCTTACGCCGAAAGAAACGTGCCATCACCGACGAGGAGGCGCGCGAGCTGCTGGCCACCTGTAAGCGCGGCGTCTTTGCCGTTAACGGCGATGATGGCTACCCTTATGCCATTCCCGTCAACTACTTCTTTGACACCGAGCACGACAAGATTTATTTCCATGGCGCCAAGGCTGGCCACAAGGTCGATTCACTCAGGCGTGATGACAAAGTCTGCTTTACCGTTTACGGCAACGAGTGGTACAAGGACGATGACTGGGCTCCCTACGTTATGAGCGCCGTGGTCTTTGGCCGTTGCCACCTGGTAGATGAGGCCCCCGCGTTTATCGAGGACAAAGTCCGCCAGTTAGCGCTTAAGTACTACCCTTCTGCCGAAGAAGTCGAGGAGGAAATCGCCAAAGACATCAAGGGCGTCCAACTCTACGAGATTTCGATTGAGCATCTTTGCGGCAAGCAGATCCATGAAAAGTAAGCCTAAAGGCAGGTCCTACAAATAGCAAAATGGCTCGGTTCCAACCAGTATTGGAACCGAGCCATTTGTTTATGAAGCGTCGGCGGCTATGTGCGCAAGCGCCTCAACGAGATCCTGAGAACTCACGGGTTTGCTCAGATGCGCGTTCATGCCCGCCTCGCGCGAAAGCCTACGGTCGTCGGCAAAGGCATTGGCGCTCACGGCGATAATCGGCGTGGTCGCGGCGTCCTCGCGATCGAGCGCTCGAATCTGACGCGTGGCCTCAAGGCCATCGATGCCGGGCATCATGATGTCCATCAATACCACGTCGTACTCGTGCGGCGCACTCGCGGCAAACGTCTCGACGGCAGACTCGCCATCTTTGACATGTGTCACGACGGCACCGGCGCGGTCGAGCGTAAACTGTGCGATCTCGGCATTCAGGTCGTTATCCTCTACGAGCAAAACACGCAGGCCCTGGAGCACGTCGCTGTCGCCTGCATCCACGCGAACTGCCTGGGGAATCTCGGAACTCTTGCACTTCTCAAACGGCAGGCAAATGGTAAACGTCGTCCCCCGCCCCAAGGCGCTCGTAAAGCTCATGGTTCCGCCCATAAGCTCGACCAACTGTTTGGCAATAGACGCGCCCAGGCCAGTTCCCGATGAAGCGCCTTCCACCTGTTGTTCCTCGCGGCTGAACGGCTCGTAGAGGTGCTGTTGAAACTCCTCGCTCATGCCAATGCCGTTATCGGCGATCGTGTATTCATAGACGGGGACACCGTCCACCGGCTCCACCTCGCGGCATGTCAGGCGAACATAGCCGCCCTGGCGGTTGTACTTGACGGCATTACCGGCAATATTGAGCAACAGACGCTTGAGGTGCGTCACGCTCACCCGGGCATAGGGATGATCAAGAGTCCGTTGGTCGCAGATAATTGTCACCAGGCGCTCCTCGGCTTGGCGCTCCAGAATATCGCACACCTCATAGTTGAGGGCCACCAAATTTGTGGGCACGAGGTCCAGGCTGATCTGCCCGCTCTCCAGGCGACTCATATCGAGTGCCTCGTTCGCAAGGTCGAGCAGCAGCCCCGATGCTGTCCAAATCTTTGAGCGGCACTCGGTCTGCTTTTGCAAGTCGTCTGCGTTGGCATTGCCCACCTCGACCATACCGCGAATACCGTTGATGGGCGTGCGCAGGTCGTGGCTCATGCGACGCAGGAACTCCGTCTTTGCAGAGTTGGCAGACGAGGCTTCGCGCGCTGCCTTTGCCAGCTTGTCGCCATAGCCGCGCTCCTGCAGCAACAGGTCGGTCAAGTGTTGGCGCTCGGCGCGGCGGCGCGCCAACACGACAGTGGCTATAACACCGACGTAGAGCGCTGACACGCTGGCAACAACAACGGCGACGACCCCGAAGTAACGCTGCGCGGACGCATAGGTGTACACGTAAAAATTGCACGCTTTACCAAATGTGCCCAGATACCACTCTCCGTTGGCATTGACCAATCTGACCTTACCAGCCAGGCAACGCTCCTTAATACCGTCAACAATGATGGCATCCGTCGCAGGCAAATCGAGCACGCCCGATATGGTGGGTTCAACGGCATTGGTCGCAACGACCTTGCCATCGTTTTCGATCACGATATTGCCGCTATCGATGGTCTCATAACCATCGAGCAAGCTCTGCAATTTGAGCGTATTGCTCGCGACCGCCTTGGCGCTCTGGTGCCTCACCGCGACAACGATGCCCTCACCGTCCCGCCGGGCCACGCAGCCAATGTCTGCGACCGAATCGTCCGCAAGCGTAATGCGAGCGGTATAGGACTTAAGCGGATGGGCTGCCACCTCCAGCACAGGCGCCTCTTTGAGATTCTCGGCGAGCGACTCGTAGCTCACGTTATCCGTCGAGGACTCGGACACCAAGTTGCCCGATGCGTCCGTCACGATCAGCGCTGTCACATTAAACTGGCCAGCATATTGCTCCAACGTAGCGTTATCCACCGAGCCGTCGCGCTTCATATCGCGCGCTGCCTCTCCGGCAATCTCCATAACGCGAATCAGATTTTTGGTCGCATAGGCGCTGTTGAACGCATCGTAGGAAAGACTCTGTGTCGCCACGTAGTTGACAGCGTCGGCAAAGCGCTGCTCGGCCTGAGCTGTCGTGTAGCTGTAGCTCATCACGCCGGCAACAGCCGAGAGCGCTATCCCCAACAGGGCGGCAAAGACCCATACCCGGACCGAGCGATCGTCCCGCTCGTCTGCGGTGTGGTCGGGTACATCAATCACGACAGGCCCTCCATATTCAAAAATGGCGAAGGGTCATCAACGTACTTTGACACCAGGCGTTCCATGGTGCCATCGGCAAGCATTTCTTGGTAGGCATGGGCGAGCTTAACGTCGATGCCGCGCGCGTCATTGATATCGAAGGCGGTGCCCAAACCAACCTCTAGCAGTGGCTCATCCAGAATGCGATACGTCACGCCATAGTCTTTTTCGTAGGCGAGCAGCGAGGACTCGTGCGCGGCGATGGCATCGACCAGGCCCTCGACGAGCGCCGGGTTCAGGTACGAGCGGTCCGAGAAGCTGTAGAGCTCCTTAATCTGCGGAACGTTTTCATTGGTGCGATCGAGCAGAATCGATTCGGGCTTAGTGGTGGACTGAACCGCCACGACCTTGTCCTTAAGATCGGCAAGCGTGTAGATATCGCTCTCGGGATCGACAGCAACCACCTGTCGGCTCGCGAGGTATGGACCGGCCCAACGATACTCGTTTTCGCGGCCCGTCATACTAAAGCTGCCCATGACGCAATCGAGCTCGCCGCTCGCCAGCAGTTCTTTGTTCTTTTCCCAGTCGATCAGCTGGTATTTTGGCTTGTAACCAATGCGGCCCAAAGCCTCGGTCAAAATCTCGACATCCAGGCCAACGATATCGCCGTACTCGTCGCTATACACAAACGGCGGATAGAGGTCGCTGCCGACGTTGAGCGTCGTAAGGCCGTCATCTTTGACGTCTTCGGCTGGGCTTTCTACTGCAGACGTCGAGGTTCCATCATTCGATCCAAAACAGCCAGCTATCGCCACGACAAAGGCGCCCACCACTGCAAGCGCAACAAACAACGATATGGCGACCGAGCGACGAGGTCTTTTCATCGAGCTCCAGACAATCCTGTTTACAGACTCAAGTTCAAAGATAATAGCAGACAAAGCCGCGCTCGCGCTCAATGGTTACAGACGCTTTACCCATGCGGGGCCTTCCAGCCAACCTGACAGACAGCCCCGCATGCAGCGCCCACTTACTGCGCATTAAAAACGTAGCGGTCCAGGCGCTCGCACGCCTCCCTTACGCGCGAAAGCGGCAGCGCCAGATTCACGCGGATGTGGCAGGGTCCGTGGAACGGACGGCCGTCCTGATAGCCCACGCCCACACGTGCGCCCTCGTCGAGCAGCCACTGAATATCGTGCCCATGCACGCAGCACCACTCCGTGCAGTCCAGGAACACCATATAGGTGCCCTGCGGGCGCGAATAGGACACGCCCTCAAAATGCTCGTCCACGTAATCGCAGAAGTAGTCAATGTTGCCCTCGATAACCTCGTTGAGCTCATCGAGCCACTCGTAGCCCTGCGGCTGGTAGGCGCCGATAAGCGCATGCATCGAAAGGACATTCATCTCGTTGTAGTGGGTCTTATTGGACACGGCGCACACGCGGTCGCGCAGCGTCTCGTTATAGATGATGTGGTAGCTGCCGACCAGGCCCGCAAGGTTAAACGTCTTGCTCGGCGCATAGAGGGCGACCGTGCGCATGCGGGCATCCTCGCTCACCGACTGCGTCGGGATATGCTTGTGACCCGGCAGGATGATGTCGGACCAGATCTCATCCGAGATCACCACGCAATCGTGCTGGCGATAGATGTCCATGGCGCGTTCAATCTCGTCGCGCTCCCATACGCGCCCGCAGGGATTGTGCGGCGAGCAGAACACCGCGGCATGAACGTGGTTTTGGGTGAGCTTGCGTTCCATGTCCTCAAAGTCCATGCGCCACACGCCCTGGTCGTCGAGCTTGAGTGGGCTGTGGACAATGCGATAGCCCGCCGCTTCGATGGACTTGGTAAAGCCGATGTAGGTAGGGCTGTGGACCAGCACCGCATCGCCCGGCTGGACATACGCGCGCAGGGTCGACACGACACCGCCCAGCACGCCGTTCTCGTAGCCGATATGTTCCGGGAGCAGACCCTCGACGCCATTACGGCGGCTCTGCCATTCGATGATACGGTCGAAGTACTCGGGGCGCGGATCGAAATAGCCAAACATGGGATGCTGGGCGCGCTGAATGATGTACTCCTGGACCGTGGGCACCGTGGCAAAGTTCATGTCCGCTACCCACATGGGGATGCGGTCGAAGCCCTCGTCGGGTGCGTTCGGAGCCATGCCGGGGATTTCGCCCCAGGAGTCAACGGCGATGGCGTCCATGCCGTGGCGGTCGATAAGCGAAGTA
Source organism: Coriobacteriaceae bacterium (assembly GCA_902364975.1). Classification (GTDB taxonomy): domain Bacteria; phylum Actinomycetota; class Coriobacteriia; order Coriobacteriales; family Coriobacteriaceae; genus Collinsella. Next base: position 136,810 of record CABJFQ010000005.1, read on the forward strand.
AAGTCGTATTTCATGCTGAGCTCCCGTGCAAAGCGGATTGTTTTGGTAGGCGTTATTGTCCACCAGCGTGGGCGGTTTTGGCATGGGGTTTGGCGTTGAATTTGGCGGGCGCCGGCGAATGGCCGGCTAATCCCGCGCGTCGTTGACGGCGGCTACCGTCAACCTGGTTCCATCAACCGTAAAGGATATGTCAAGCCCAGCGTAAGCCAGATGGTAGACGCGGTTTGGCTCGTGTTTGCTACCCGCGCGGCGCGGATCCTGGCGAAGGACCTCGACCAACCCGGGGAGCTTTGTGGGCGGGACCATCTCCTGCAGCGCTTGTGGGAACTCGATATCGAGCTCTTGCCACGGCGTATCCTCAATCCAGCCGCCCGTTGCATCCGGGTGGCAGTCCGCAAACGGAATGTAGGGCTTAATGTCGTAGATGGGCGTGCCGTCGCGCAGATCGGCTCCCAGCACATGAATGATGGGACCGTCGTCGGTAAGCTCCACGCGGTCGAGCTTGACGCAGGTGAGACCGATAGGATTAGGGCGAAACGGACTGCGTGTGGCAAACACGCCCACGCGCTCGGCCCCGCCCAGGCGCGGCGGACGCACGGTCTTCGACCACTTGGCGTTGGTGCCGGACCTGTCCTGCGCCTTGGCATCGGCGGCGATGTCTTCCGCCGTGCCGCCGGGCGTTCCGTTTTCAAAGCGCCAGAGCAGCCATAGGTGAGAGAAGGAGTCCAGGCCCTCAACTGCCGCGCTAAAGGCAAATTCCTGCTCAAAGACGATGCGTCCCTCAAGATGAGGCGCCAAAAAGCTGTTGCGCGGAATGCCGAACTTCTGCGGCAGGTCGGTATGTATGTGTGCAATAGGTTCCATGCCGGTCATTGTACGGCACTGGTGCGCGGGCGAGGGGCCGCGATTCCCGCTCATCGCCATCTGCATGCAACCAACGGTTGCTTGGAAGGGTGCCTGCCGCCGCGTATGCTTAAGCCATCAACCAGCAGAAAGGAGCCGTTATGGCCTTCGCAGAAAAGCTCATCGCCGTCCGTCGCGCCAACAATCTCACCCAAGAGCAGCTCGCCGCCAAGCTCTACGTCACGCGCCAAGCCGTCAGCCGTTGGGAACGCGGCGAGGTCACACCGGGCATCGACATGATGAAGCTCATTGCCGCCGTGACCGGCGAGCCTCTGTCTCATCTGCTCGAAATGCCCGAGCACTATTGCCAGAGCTGCGGCATGATACTCACGCCCGACGACTGCGGCACCGATGCCGCGGGCGCCACGACCGACCATTACTGCAAGTGGTGCTACGACCGCGGCAAGTACACCTACGAGACTACGATGGAGGCGATGATCGAGGATTGCGCCCCGCGTCTGGCGCAAAACACCGGTATGTCACTCGACGAGGCCGTCTCGCTCATGGGCGCCGTGCTGCCGCAACTGGAGCGCTGGCGCACCGTGCAGGAAAACGAAGAGCGCTACGGCGCCGAAGCCCGGGCGCGCTATGGCGATGAGGCAATCGATGCGGCAAGCGAGGCGTTGCTGGACATGGATCCCGAGACATGGAACGACATGAAGGAACTTGAACGCGCTATTCTGGGCCAGCTCTCGATTGCCATGGGCGACGGCGATCCAAAGAGTAGCGAAGCCCGCAAGCTTGTCGCAATGCACCGCCGATGGATTGGCCTTAACTGGGGACACGAGCCCCAGGACGAAGCATACCTGGGCCTCGCCAATGGTTATCTTGCCGACCAGCGCTTTGTTGACTACTACGACAAGCCCTGCGGCACCGGAGCCACGGCGTTTCTGGTACAGGCAATCGAGTCGTCGTTGACGCGTGCATAGACCGCGGCGGCTTTGGGTATTTCAATCGAAACCTCAACCGATTGGAGACCTATGGCTACTGATCACGAGCTCGCGCTCTACGTTATGACCGGCTGCCCGTATTGCATAAAGGTCAAGCGCTTCCTGGCCGATAACGGCGTGACCATCCCCGAGCGTAATATCTCGACCGATTCCGATGCCGAGCGGACACTCATCGCCGTCGGCGGAAAACGCCAGGTTCCCTGCCTGTTCATTGACGGCGCGCCACTCTACGAATCGAACGACATCATCGCGTGGATACAGAAGAACCTGCTCTAGCGTTCTATTGCGGTCGGCCGGCCCCAACGCACAAACCCATACGGCACAAACATGTACGTCAGCATCCAAAGTCGACATTTTTCGACATCTTTGGATGCTGACGTACAGCTTTTTGCATGGGCCTACCACAGGTAGTCATTGGGGACGTTCTTAAATGACTAGTTACTTGTATTTTTAAAAAAAATGTTCAGCTAAAGTAAACTTACATTCAGGATAATTTGAACAACCATAAAACGATTTTTTTAATACAATATTGTTGCCACACTTAGGACATTTTCCTACAAGGGGTCCCGAGCGCTTAGTGGGAATTTGTACCCCTTATCGATACAAATTCCCCGTAGGCGCTAGGGACCTCTTTAGCTTCTTGGAAGCTGTCAGTAGTATATCTAATAATTTATCTCCATTCCCTTTAGTAACGTGTAACTTTCCAAATTTAAAAAAGCGACTCATAGAATTATTTCCTCCCGTTAAATAATAGATAACTATTAAAAATAGACAATACTTGCTCATAAGTAACGGTACTTAAATTGTTTACTTTGGCGTGTTTCATTGCTTGATGAAACTGATTTTTAGTAAACAGTTGACGATATTCTCGATTGACCCATTTTGAAACAAAGTACGTATATAGCTTCCAATATTTATCTGGAACATCTGTGGTATGGCGGGTAAGTTTTATTAAGACACTGTTTACTTTTGGTTTAGGATGAAAGCATTCCGCTGGCAGCTTAAGCAATTGCTGAATCGAGACTTGAGTGTGCAAGAGCAACCCTAGTGTTCGGTGAATATCCAAGGTACGCTTGTAGAATCCTTCTTCAACAATCAGATAGATGTCAGACGCATGGCTTTCAAAAACCACTTTTTTAATAATTTGTGTGCTTAAATGGTAAGGAATACTCCCAACAATTTTATACCTCTGTTTGTTAGGGAATTGAAACTGTAGAATATCTTGGTGAATTAAAGTGACACGAGTGTTCAGTTTTAATTTTTCTGACGATAAGTTGAATAGATGACTGTCTAATTCAATAGACGTTACCTGTTTACTTATTTTAGCCAGTTTCGTCGTTAAATGCCCTTTACCTGTTCCAATTTCGTAAACGGTATCGGTTTCTTTTAAATTCAATTGTTTTATTATTTGGTTGAGTACTTTTTCACTCGTTAAAAAGTTTTGAGAATATTTTATATTTTTGTTCATGTAATCACTCCTGAAGTGATTACATCAGTAAATAAATACAGAAGTTAAACGATTTGTTTGTAATTTTAGTTATCTGTTTAAAAAGTCATAAGATTAGTCACTGGTAGGAATTAATCTAACGTATTTATTTATCTGCGTAATCACTGTTTTTAGTCTGTTTCAAAACAGTAGATGTTTTATCTACATTACGCATTTGGAATACCAACATGACGAATCCCTCCTTCTTAATTACAAATTTTTAGCATCTAATTTAATTTCAATTCCTATTATACACAAAATTTTAAGATAAATCAATAGCTGTTGTTAAAATATCGCTTGCTGAAATAGTTTCCTTGATTATCGACTTTATCCGAACACCTCCCA
>CABJFQ010000006.1:0-9969 GCA_902364975.1 Coriobacteriaceae bacterium
CTATATTTGGCTAAATTATTCCGGCGCTAACAATGCCTGGTCCAGGCTCGAGGCGATGGCGCTCACCTGGTCCTTCGAGAGCCTGGAGACGCCTATCTTCTCGGCTACCCTCTGCACCTTGCGGGTGCTCGTGCCGGTGGCGTACATCTCGGCGACGGCGGCAACGAGGGCGCGGTCCACGCGCCGGTGGCGCTCGATCACGTCGTCCGGGAAGAAGCTGCCGGAGCGGAGCTTCGGGATGCGCAGCGTCAGCGTGCCGGCGCAGGTGCGAGCGACCTCTCGCGGTAGCCGTTTCGGCTGTTCGCCCCGCCACCGCTCAGCTGGTCGGTCTCGGCGTCCATCGCGGCGTTCACGACCTGTTTGGCGAGTCTGGGGAGCAGCTCCCGCATGTCGATGGCGCCGTCGCTGAAACGGGGCATGGCGAGTATGTCCGGCGCCGGGTCTGACAAGATTTACATAGCGATCTTCGTCCTTTCCCGGAACCTGTTGTTGTGGTGATTTCTGGTTCCGGGACGAAGGCCGTTTTTCGTTAAACGGGCACTAAGGGGTCACCCTTGCACCAACATTTTCGGCGCGATCCATGAGATTGAATTCCGCCATTCTTTTTGGATGCCAATGTGCTTGCTAGTATACTGATACCAGTATTTTTAATTGCGTTCTATTAGTTTCTCGATTATAAGGATTTTTATGACAAGTTCCATAAGATGTAAGCCTTTATTTGTTTTGTTTGCCGTTTTTTTCGCATTCTATTCAGTCTATTGGTATCTAAATAATCCGAGATTACTTGTACTGCTTACAATTACCATCTCGTTGATTCTAATTCTTGGCCTTTGCGCTGCATATGCTAAGGTGTACCATCGTCTTAAAAGTGAATGGGTATTCTTGGCGCTGCTTATAGCATTTCTAATTATTTTTATCTTTATCTTTCCTCCGTTTACGGTTCCGGATGAAGGCCATCATTTTTTTTCAACTTATTGGATGGTTGATAGTCTTCCATTCAATGCGCATGTGACAAATGATGGTGGTTTTCTAGTACGGGATATCGATCTTTCCCTTTATAAGGGTCGCCAGAGTAACGCCATTGACTCCTCTTCATTTGATTCGATTATTCAGAATTATGCTCTGTTTGAGAATGGGAAGTGGACTCCATTCAATGAGTTCTCATTTAGCGTCAGTAGTGAGAACGTTTCTGCGAAAATAGGATCTATCGTTGGGCTGCAAATCGGTCTGTTTTTCGGACTTGGTGCCTATCCTGTGTTCTATATGGGGCGCATTGGTTCGGCTCTGGTTTTTTGCTTTTGTGCGTTCCAGGCATACAGGATTGCACCTAAGGGCAAATCGGTTATTGTTTTTGTTTCGCTTCTGCCTATGACGCTTCACTTGGCTGCTTCATACTCTTATGATTCAGGAATTATTGCGTACTCGCTTTTAGTATTCGCTTGTCTAATGCGCGGTTTTTTTGGAGAGCAGAAATCAATAGGTTGTAAAGAAATCGTCATTTATTTAATTATTTCGGCGTTTTTGGCTCCGTGTAAGGTTGTTTATTCTGGGATGATATTACTTGGTTTGCTTGTGCCCCTTTCGCAGTTCCAAGATGTGAAAGTCGGACGTATCGGTAAGTGCATACTGATCTTTGCTGTTATAGCCTCCGTTCTAGTGCTGCGCATAGCATCAATGAGTACATTGGTGTCTCAGTCTTCAGATGCCTCTCGTGGCCAAGAGATCGGGCGGTTTTATACGCTCAGTGACATCATCATGCATCCAAAGAATAGCTTCGAGGTCTTTTTTAGGACATTAGATTCCCTAGGAGATTTCTATTGGGGATCCACCTTAGGTTATTCGCTTGGATGGCTCCAGAAAAACTTGCAGTTTCCAGCCTTTTTTATGATTCCTTATTTGTTGTTTGGGTTTATTTGTTGTTTGGATTCCGAAGATGAGCCCTCTTTTCTCAGCCCCATTTGTTCCATTCTGTTTATTATCGCTTTTGCTTTGGCTGCCCTTGGTTCCATTGTATCTATGTGGTTGGGCTGGACGTTCAATTACGAGAATGTAATACAGGGTGTTCAAGGACGATATTTTCTTCCTGTTCTACCAGCTTTGTTGTTTGGGTCGAGAACGCGCTTGTTTAAATTCAACTCATCTTCGCTTTCTGTCGTCTCTTTTGGCATGTGCGTGATGAATTGTTTATATCTTATTCGTTTTATTAGTATTGCATCCTGTGTGTAGGCCTTTGCGTAATGCTCTCGGGTTTTTTCTGCTATCTAACAGTTTAGATAACAGGCGATGATTCGGACGCCGCAGGGTCCCCGAAAGCTATGCTTTTCCAAGCCAAGCAGAGACTTTGACCGAGCGCTGGGTTGGCATGCGAGAGGCCAACATGAGGCCGTGCCGCGGGGCGGACCGCAGGTAGCAAAACGGCACCGGAGCCCATGTCGGGCCCGGTGCCCAAGCGCGATATCGACGGCGCAGTTTCGCGATATTCAACAGCGCCCAAATGAGTAAATACTCATTATCTATAAATGATAATAACGATTCGCGGGTTCCCCGACGGTGAAGTTTGGATTCATATAAGGATCGCCTTTGACGTAATACTTAGCCCATCGATAATTCATGTACGCGACCTCTTTGTGGAAGCGAATCTGCTTCTCCGTATTGTTTTCAACGCCTCTAGAAATCGACTCGTAGTGATAGAGCTCGACTTCGGGTGTGTATACAATTAGGTCGTTGATCTCGCGTAGCTTTAAGCAAAAGTCAACGTCATTAAATGCAACTTGAAGCTCTTCCGTGAAACCTCCGACTTTCTCATATTCATCACGCTTGGTCATTATGCAAGCTGCGGTGACGGCGCTGAAGTCTTGTTGTGCATCGTTGAGTGCAAAGTAGCCCCAGTTATCCCTTGGCATGCTTTGGCAAAGATGTCCTGCCACGCCACCAGTGACGCATAAGCCCGCGTGCTGGATGGTGTTGTCGGGATAGTAGAGTTTTGCACCAACTGCGCCAACATCCTCACGTGCGCAGATGCCAAGCATAGTCTCAATCCAATTGGGCGTAATTACCTCAGTATCGTTATTCAACAGCAAGAGATAGTCGCCCTTGGCGTGAGCAACGCCAAAGTTCATGAGCTTGGAGAAATTGAATTCGTGCTTCCAAGTTACAAGACGAACGATGTCAGGATATTTTGCTTGCAACTTATCGTAATAATCGAACGTCTCCTTTTCTGTGCTGTTGTTTTCGATTATGACAAGCTCGAAATTGTCGTACGTTGATTTCTCAACAATTGACTTAATGCAGTTGTCCAGAATGTTGGCGTGGTCTTTAGTTGGAATGATAATTGACACGAGTGGATGGGAATCTGGCACAGCGTAGGTTACTTTATATGTAAAGGGACGACGCGCTTGTTCGACCTTCGCATTGAGCCCAAGCCTGTCCAAATGACTCTGGACCGCTTTGATACCTGCGATAGTGGCATACGGCTTGCTATCGGCATTTGCTGCGGTGGAGGTCTCGCTTAGGCGCCAGTGATATAGAACCTTTGCAACATGATGAACTTTCCTTGCCTTTTCCACGGCGTGGAGAGTCAGATTATGATCCTGTGCTCCATCGAACTCTTTCGTGTTCGGTTCTAGAGTGTCAAGCAGAGACTTACGGATGGTAAGCATATGGCAGATATAGTTATTGTTTCTGAGCAGATCGATATTGAAATCCGGCTTAAAGAACGGCTGCGCTAGCATTCCATCGGGCATGAGTTTATCTTCATCACAATAAAGAAGATCGACGTCATCATTGTTTTCAATTGCCTCGGCATATGAGAACAACAAGTCCGGTTCAAGAATATCGTCATGGTCAAAGAAGCTAACGAAATCACCCGAAGCGATGGCAACGCCGGCGTTTGTGTTTTCGGAAATGCCCTTATTCTCGGTAAGGTTAATTGATTTAATTCTGTTGTCGTGGGCCGTCTCCTGCTCAACGCGAGCCTTTAGTTCCTGATTGTCAGGACTTGCATTAACTAGGATGAGCTCCCAGTTTGCATAAGACTGGTTTTTTACGGATTCGGCCATATCGTTAAAGAACGAAATGGGTGTGTTGTATAGAGGGACAATAATGCTGAACTTCGGAGCGCTGTTGAAGACGATTTTTCTCTGCTTCTCCAGAGCGCCGATAGTTGCCTTATGATCCGTGAACCATTCGGGGTATTCAGGGTCAAACTGCGCATGGGTAAAGAGAAAGTTGGTCTCCTCAAGAAGCAAGCCTAGCTTATCGGGTGTTAAGCATTCGAATGCACTGAATGATGGGTGATTTTGATCGTCAATAATAAAGTAGTAACGATCGAACGCCTTTGGCATTCGAATTGAGAGCTGCGTTTCAAGCTGCTTTTTCTCAGACGTAAATCCAACGCTTGTTACATTCGAACCGAAATTGACGATGCTCAAATCAACTTCATTGAGGGTTCGATCGAGGCAGCGAAGTTTGATTTGGGAGTCGCTACGATACGGCGTTCTCACCGTGCACCTAAGGATGTAGTCGCTTGAATCTTCGATGCACTGCCAGAAATCAATCGTTGCCATGTCAAACTCTGAAACGTCATCGTAGTTTCGGAGTTTACTGCACATGTCAGGTTTAATTTTGTAGTTAAGGCGCGACTCCCATTTGATGTTCTTGCAATTGAGTGAAAGGGAGTCGCTGCTCAGGGTACGACCGTCTTGGCCGATTTCGCAAAACTCAATTTTGATGGTGCGGGCATCGGGATCGGGGAGTACAAGGACGTATGAGTTCGAGTCACAACCATTGTCCCGGAATTTTAGGAGGGATAAAGGTAAGCAGCGGTTGTCGTTTGTAGCCGCTTGGGCTGTTACGCTGGAGCCTTTATGGATGCCTTCAATCATAAGCTGCTGGTAGATTTTCCAGTTTCCTCTGCATACTCCGGTTGTTTCGACTCGCATTGTCTGCCTTTCGTTTGTTGGACACTGCCCATTGTACTTTTTCATTTGTTGCCTCGCTAGAAATGCAGAAAGAGTTGCGTGTTTCTGCTGTCCGATTTAAATAAGAAGACGGGGAGGTTGCTGCCGGTGCGTATAATTTAATTAACTATGCATCTGTAATCAGCGGCTTTTGCTCAACGATTGTCAATCGAGAGGATTTTTATGAAAGGCATCATCCTCGCCGGCGGGTCCGGCACCCGCCTGTACCCGCTCACGCTCGTGACCTCCAAGCAGCTGCTGCCGGTCTACGACAAGCCCATGATCTACTACCCGCTGTCCACCCTCATGCTGGCGGGCATCCGCGACATCCTGGTCATCTCCACGCCGACCGACCTGCCCAACTTCGAGCGCCTGCTCGGGGACGGCTCACGCTACGGCGTGAACCTTTCCTACGCCGAGCAGCCCTCGCCGGACGGCCTGGCCCAGGCCTTCACCATCGGCGAGGAGTTCATCGACGGGGAGCCGTGCGCCCTGGTGCTCGGCGACAACATCTTCTACGGCAACGGCCTGTCGCGCCACCTGACGCGCGCCGTCCAGAACGCCGAGTCGGGCCGCGCCACGGTCTTCGGCTACCACGTGGACGACCCCGAGCGCTTCGGCGTCGTGGAGTTCGACGGCGAGGGCAGGGCCGTCTCCATCGAGGAGAAGCCCGCCCAGCCCAAGAGCTCCTACGCCGTTACCGGCCTGTACTTCTACCCGGGCGATGTCGCCGCCAAGGCACATAGGGTGGAGCCGTCCGCGCGCGGCGAGCTGGAGATCACCACGCTCAACCAGATGTACCTGGAGGAGGGGACGCTGTCCGTCGTCACCCTCGGCCGAGGCTACGCGTGGCTGGACACCGGCACCATGGAGAGCCTGCACGAGGCCGCGGAGTTCGTCCGCGCCGTCGAGCACTCCCAGGACCTGCCCGTGTCCGTCCCCGAGGAGATCGCCTGGGAGAACGGCTGGATCACCACTGCTGAGCTCGAGGAGGCCGCCAAGGCCTACGGCAAGTCGGTCTACGGGCAGCACCTGAAGAAGGTCGCCGCCGGCGAGATCGTCAACAGCCCGCGCGAGTACTAGCGCCAGCTTGTTTTCTTTTAGGGGTCACCGTTTATCTGGTGGCCCCTTTCGTTATGATTACGTTGACCATAAAGATAATATGATTGGGAGTGGATGTGTTAAGCGTCTACTTTGGCGATATGCCAGAAGCGATTTACAACACAGCGACATATTTCAAAAACTCTTACCGGTCTACTTGGATTACGGATCCCTATGCAGTCTCGATAATTAAAGATGTCGATCGATCGGATGTTGTCTCCGAAAACGTTATCGAAAGCCCCGTGCTTGGATCCATCTCCCCACTCCAGCTTTCTGGTGGCGTGAAAACGCTGCTGCTTATGAGATTTGATCGTAAGCATATTTTTAACGCCTCTACCTGTGGTGACAACTGTGCCAAGTGGATTCTTGACATGGCGAAAGACCGCAAGCTCGTTGTGAATCTCTATCATGTGATGGACTTTGGTCGCGAGGATTTTAAAATTAAAGTCGTGAATAGCGGCCGAATCGTTCACAACATGGCCGAATTGATTCACGAGTCGATTCCGTATCTGTAGGTACTGCTTATGAACGGTTCGCATCTCGTTAAGATTTCCCGCCGCAGGGGAACTAAGTACACATTTACCATCAAGCGGAACATCACTATTGTGCGTGGCGATAGTGGCACGGGTAAGACGACACTGTTTGACATGGTCGCAGACTACATGCGAACGGGCGAGCAGTCGGGTGTCTCCTTGCAATGCGATTGTCCCTGTGTCGCCCTGACCGATTATGATTGGCGAAACCAGCTTTCGTCCGTTCATGACTCGATTGTATTTGTCGATGAGGGCTTAAAAGAGATCCATTCTGATGAGTTTGCCCATCATGTGCTGTATTCCTCGAATTATTTCGTGCTGATCTCAAGGGCTGATTTCCTCAATCTTCCGTATAGCGTGGATGAGATTTACAAGATTAAGACGAGCGGAAAATACCATTCCTTCGTCCCTGTTTATCAAGATCGCGGAAATCATCGTTATGCTATTTCCCGGTCGGCGCCAAAACAGGACTTTTCTATCCTTCTATGCGAGGACAGTAAGTCTGGTTTCCAGTTCTTTGAACGGCATTTCGCTGACAGTGAGCTTACCTGCGCTTCGGCCATGACGAACAGCGCGATTTTGGGCTGGTTGGATCAGCATTTCGACGATCGCGTGTTTGTTGTCGCGGACGGAGCGGCATTTGGGTGCTATGCGGACCGCGTCCTTAAGCTGCAAGACATTCACCGCGATACTGTTACGGTTTGTCTTCCCGAGTCATTCGAGTGGCTTCTGCTGAGCTCCGGCGTAATTTCACGGTTAGATGTTAAGGCGGTTTTGGAAACCCCAGAAGCCTTTATAAACAGTGAGAAGTTTAAAAGCTGGGAGGACTTCTTCTATAAGTACTTACGCGATAAAACTGGGAATTCGGTCTTCCGTTACGACAAAGACTGCATTCCGGAGGCGTTTTGTAGGGGAAGTAATTCTGCGAAGGTTATGGCTCTTATCGCATGCCGAAATGTCCGATAGTTTTGTTGAATAGTGCCGCGGCGTCACTTCCTGCGGCATACTAAAGAAGCTGTACATGCTTCAGATTGGATTTTCATGTCTGAGATCTTTGAACCCAAGAATATCATCGTCACGGGCGGCTGCGGCTTCATCGGCAGCAACTTCGTGCACTACGTGGTCAATAACCACCCCAGCGTGCACGTCACCGTCCTGGACAAGCTGACCTACGCCGGCAACCCCGAGAACATCGCCGGCCTGCCCTCCGACCGCGTGGAGCTCGTCGTGGGCGACATCTGCGACGCCGAGCTGCTGGACCGCATCGTCCCGGGCCACGACGCCATCGTGCACTACGCCGCGGAGTCCCACAACGACAACTCCATCGCGGACCCCGAGCCCTTCCTGCGCACCAACGTCGAGGGCACCTTCTGCCTGCTGGAGGCCGTCCGCAAATACGGCGTCCGCTACCACCACGTCTCCACCGACGAGGTCTACGGCGACCTGGCGCTCGACGACCCGGCGAAGTTCACCGAGGAGACGCCGTACCACCCGTCCTCGCCGTACTCGAGCACCAAGGCCAGCTCCGACATGCTCGTGCGCGCGTGGACCCGCACCTACGGGCTTCGCACCACGATCTCCAACTGCTCCAACAACTACGGCCCCTACCAGCACGTGGAGAAGTTCATCCCCAGGCAGATCACCAACATCATCGACGGCGTCCGCCCCAAGCTCTACGGGAAGGGCGAGAACGTCCGCGACTGGATCCACACCGAGGACCACTCCTCGGCCGTCTGGGACATCCTCACCAAGGGCCGGATGGGGGAGACCTACCTCATCGGCGCCAATGGGGAGAAGAACAACATCACCGTCCTGCGCATGATCCTCGAGGCCATGGGCCGCGACCCCGAGGACTTCGACTGGGTCGCCGACCGCCCCGGCCACGACCGCCGCTACGCCATCGACTCCACGAAGCTCCAGCGCGAGCTCGGCTGGAGGCCGGCGCACACCGACTTCGCCGAGGGCCTCAAGGCCACCATCGACTGGTACGTCGAGAACGAGTCCTGGTGGCGCCCGGCCAAGGAGGCCACCGAGGCGCGCTACCGCGCACAGGGCCAGTAGACCGCATCCCGGCGAACCGCACCGCGGGGCGCCCGCGCGGGGCCGCAGGGCATGGGGATGATCCTGCGTCCCCGCGCGGGCGCCCCCGGTTACCCAACCTCTTCGATTGGAGCTTTTCCCACATGGCAGACATCGCATTCGAGAAGGACCTCTCCGCCACCGAGACCGGCATCGTGGGCCTGAAGGTCGTCGACCTGGCCGTCCACGGCGACTCGCGCGGCTGGTTCAAGGAGAACTGGCAGCGCGCCAAGATGACCTCTCTGGGCATCCCCGACCTCAGGGTCGTCCAGAACAACATCTCCTATAACGACAAGAGGGGCGTCACCCGCGGCATCCACGCCGAACCCTGGGACAAGTTCATCTCCGTGGCCCGCGGCTCGGTCTTCGGCGCATGGGTGGACCTGCGCGAGGGCAGCGCCACCTACGGGAAGGTCTACACGACCGTGCTGGACCCGAGCAAGGCCATCTACGTCCCGCGCGGCGTGGGCAACTCCTTCCAGGCCCTGGAGGACGGCACCGCCTACACCTACCTGGTGGACGCCCACTGGTCCCTTGAGCTCAAGAGGACCTACACCTTCGTGAACCTCGCCGACCCCGAGCTCGCCATCCAGTGGCCCATCCCGCTCGACGAGGCCACCGTCTCCGAGGCGGACCTCAACCACCCGATGCTCGCCGACGTCGTCCCCATGGCGCCCAAGAGGACGCTCGTCACCGGCTGCAACGGCCAGCTGGGCCGCGCGGTGCGCGCGCTGGCCGAGGAGCGCGGGGTCGCCAAGGACTTCGACTTCTGCGACATCGACACCTTCGACATGTCAGACCCGGAGGCCTACGATCAGTACGACTGGTCGCTCTACGGCACCGTCATCAACTGCGGCGCCTACACGGCCGTGGATAAAGCGGAGACCCCCGAGGGCCGCGTGACCGCCTGGAAGGCCAACGCGACCGGGCCGGCCCTTCTCGCCCGCACCTGCGCCGGGCACGGCATCACCCTGGTCCACGTGTCCAGCGACTACGTCTTCGACGGCACCGCCGAGGTCCATACCGAGGACGAGCCCCTCAGCCCGCTGTCCGTCTACGGCCAGACCAAGGCCGCCGGCGACATCGCCGTGGCCGGCTGCCCGCGCCACTACATCATGCGCAGCTCCTGGGTCATCGGCGAGGGCCGCAACTTCGTCAAGACCATGAGGGGACTGTCCGACCGCGTAGCCGACCCCGAGGACAAGCTCGAGCAGGTCACCGTCGTGGACGACCAGCTGGGCCGCCTGACCTTCACGCGCGACATGGCCGCGGCCATCTTCCATGTGCTGGACGTGAAG